>JBGQAK010000013.1:0-130250 GCA_041494245.1 Thermoanaerobaculaceae bacterium | reverse complement strand
CGCGGGTGCGCGGCCTCTCGGCGCTTGCTCGCCCCCGCGCGCTGCGCTCCGAGACTCCTCCGGCTGCGACCGAGCAGGGACGTCCCGTGGTGGGGCCCCTCGCTGTTCGCATGAAACCGCGCCAGCGACACCCCACCTTGGGCCGTCCGCTCGGTGACCCGCAGCCTCCGGAGACATGGCCGCTGGCACCCGCGTGGCGGATTGAAAGCCCACCTCCCGGAACGCGGTGCGCTCTGCCAATGAGGCCAGAGCCCTGGCAAGAGCATTCGGTGGGTGCACGTGTACGGGGAATCGGGGGGGTGGAGGTGAAATCCGCCCAGCGGGCGATCGGAGCCATTCCGCCGGAGCGTGCGGGAACCGAGCGGCCAGACCGGCGGGTGGAGACGCTGGCCGAGCACGAGCGCGCAGCGCGAGGGCGAGGAACAGCGAGGGTCCGCACGCCGGTCTGTGCCAGCTCGGTCGCACGCAAAGGCGGGTCGGAGGGCTGCGCTCGATGCGCAGCCCGAGCGACCGCTCCCAGCCCGTGGGGCAAAGAACAAGCCACGAAGTGGCAAGAGAGAAAAGCGGGCCACCCGCGGGACCGGCAATTCAAAGCCTCCACGGAGTGGAAAAAAGGGTCAGGCCACGCACCCGCGGAAAGGGCAACAAGAAGGAAACGTCGGGCCTATGGGGAAAGTGGCCGCGAAGAAAGTAAAATGGAAGGTGATGCTGGAGAAGCAGCCCGCCTCCATCGAGCAGGTGCTGCAGCAGGCCGACTCGCGCCTGGTCTTCCTGACGCCCAGCGAGCGGGCAGGCGCCTGGCGGGCGCTGTTCGGCGAGGCTGCGCCGAGTATGCCGCACCCCTACTGGCTGTACTCGGAGATCGAGCAGGCCCCGATCCTGCTGGGCTTCCCGATGCGGGTGTCCCCCGCCTGGGAGTCGTTCGGGCGCGAGATCACGCGGCTGCTCGAGGCCGAGGCGTTCTACCGGCGCGCCCTCGCCCTCCGCGAGGGGGTCACCAAGGCCCCGCTCGTCGAGTTGCGCCGCCAGATGGTGGCCCACATCACCGACGCCCTCGACAACGCCTACCTGCACGACTACGGCCAGCGCCTGTCGGAGATCTTCCTGCTGGTGCTCACCCGCGAGGTGGCCGAGAGGCTGCGGGTCGTCGTTCGCAACCTCGCGGGCAACACCCCGGAGCTGGCGCCGCGCACGGTGGACGAGATCCGCTACACCATCGCGCAGCGGCTGGCGGACGTGACGCACCGCGCGCGTACCCAGGCGCTCGACCGCCTGCGCCAGGCCGAGGTGTTGCAGCCCACCGCAGCCTCGCGCGCGTTCTCGGACGTGCTGCGGGAGGACCTCCTGCCGTTCGCGGAGATCCGCTTCAGCGCGGACCTGAGGGAGCTCGACTCCTACCTCCAGGGGCACCTCCACCTCGATCCCGCCCGTTTCCGGAGCATCTTCAAGACCACCACCGACCAGCTCCTTGAGCTGAGGAAGGCGGACCCAGGCTTCGACCGCGTGCTGGCGTCCATGGACCCCGAGACGCCGGCCCTGCGCATGGACCGGGTGCTCTTCTGCAAGGCCGTCCTGGACCTCCTGGAGATCTGGCCCAACCCGAAGACGCCGCGCCTCTCCACAGACCTGCGCTCCCTGCTCCTCGACGTTGCCCTCCGCTGCAAGCGCTTCGAGGTGATCAGCGCCCTGCGCGACCGCGTCTTCCCGGTGTCCGAGCGGGGGTTCCGCACGGTGACGCAGGTCCAGGGGCAGGTCGTCCAGCTCTCGCCCTCCACGCGCCCGCTCGACTTCACCGCCCCGGGCGTCCTCCCCTCCACGATCCGCCGCTACGGCCTGCTCTACGACATGGTGGAGTTCACGCAGCTCATCGAGGAGCTGCGCCGACGCGGCCACAGCACCGAAGAGCAGGCGATGCGCACCATGGTGCGCTTCCTCGGAAGGATGGACGAGATTCGGGAGCGCCACCGGCTCCGGTTCGAGAAGTTCATGGGCGACGGGGCCTTCTACTCGGCGCGCAGCGCCCGTGGCATTTTCATGGCCGCCGCGGAGCTTCGCCTGGTGTACGAGCGCATGCGGCAACAGGGGTTTCCGTTCGACCGCGGGCTGCGCCTCGCCATGAACGTCGGCACCTACCACCTCCTGCCCATGGTTTCCTCGGCGGCGGAGCGCTCCCACTTCGAGTTCTTTGGCCACGGCCTTGTTGAGCTCGGGCGCCTCACGACCGGCAAGAGGACCCACGAGGTCGAGGACATCACGGACTTCCTCATCGCCTCCGGCTACGACCTGCAAAAGGTCCTGCAGTTTCTCGAGCCGGTGCGGCATGCGACCCGTTTCTCGGAGTACATGAGAGAGCGCCCCTACGCGGCGTTCATCGCCGAGAACGGGGAACTGGTCAACCTCGGCGGCGTGGTCACCGAGAGCTTCCTGGGCGACCTCGAGGTTGAGCTGGGTGACGTGGCGGCTGTGCAGGCCGAGGCCTTCGGCATGCGCTGGTTGCTGCTCGCCACCGCCGCCGCCGACGAGGGGGCCCCGTGGGTGGGGCTGCGGTCGCTCGGCACGGCGCGCCTCAAGGGGCTCGAGCCGATACAGCTCACCGAGGTCATGGTGTTCGAACAGCCCCCCGAGGGCTCGCTCCCCGTCCCCAAGGGAATGCCGCTGCTCGAGATGCTGGCCCGCCTGTCGGGTGCCGAGCATCGGGGCGCGGAGCCCGAGACGGCCTCGCCGGAGGTGGACCCCCAGCTCTGCGTGATCAGCGTGCTGGAGGATGAGGCCACGCGCTCCTGGTACATCGGCATGTTCGAGGAGGAGGTGGAGGCCCTGACCAACGCCTTCAGGGTCAAGCTCTCCCCGACCGGCCTGAAGGACGGCGAGCCGTTCGAGTCGTGGCTCTTCCAGCGTCGCGTTGACCTGTCCAAGGTCTACCAGGGGCTGCGCCGCGACTCCTCCGGCGCCACCGTCCCGCTCGAGGACCTGCGCAGGCGCGACGGCTACTTCACCTGCCTGCTGGCGACGCCCCACCGGTCGCCCAGGTGAGGCGGGATCGAGGCTTGGGGCTCAGACCTTGGGCGGGCGTCCGGTGGGAAGATAGTTGCGGCCTGTGGTATTCTGAATGTCTGAGATGACGAAACCCGTCGACGTCTACATTCCCGATACAAGCGCCCTCGTAGACAACCCCGAAGCCCTCGACCGGCTGCTGCGGCCGGGCAACCTCGTCGTGCTTTTGCACCAGGTGCTCGACGAGCTCGGCAAGCTGCAGGCCAGCCGCACCAAGTCCGAGGGGGTGCGGGCTGCGGCGCGGGCCGCGACGCGCAAGATCCTCGCCTACCGCAACGGCGCCCTCATCCACCACAGCGCCGAGCGCTTCCTGCGCGGCGAGCTCGACCTCGAGGCACTGCCGGCCACGCCCACCGGGGGGGTGCTGGCGTGGGAGCCCACGCTCCCGGTCACCTCGGGCAACGGCAACGGCCACGGGGACAACCGCATCATCCAGGCCGCCCGGCGCATCCAGGCGATGAACAACGGCAACGGGCGCTTCCGGGTGGTGCTGATCTCCGAGGACTCCAACATGCTGCTGCGCTGCGACGCCCTCGGCCTCGACGCCGAGCCGCTGCGCTTCGGCAAGCTCGACCTCAACACCCCGGAGGAGATCTTTGACGGGGTGACTGAGATCGCGGTGGACCGCAAGGTGCTGGAGGCCTTCTTCGCGAGCGGCGCGCCGCGCGAGCGCACCGTGCCGCTCTCGCTCCTCTCCGAGCAGCTCCCGCAGCCCGTCTGGAACCAGGGGCTCGTGCTCTCCTGCGGCAATCGCGAGGTGCTGCTGAGGGTGGACGCCCGGCGCGGGTGCGCCAGCGAGCTGCGCTACGCGCAGTATTGGGACAGCAAGCGGGAGTGCTGGACGCCGCGCGCGGTGCTCGGCTTCACGCCGGCCGATGCCCGCCAGATCTTCGCCCTCGAGTTCCTCCTCGACCCCGAGGTGCAGCTCGTGGTGCTGGACGGCCCCGCCGGCTCCGGCAAGACGCGCCTGATGGTGATCGGGGCGCTCTACCTGCTGTTTGGGCAGCCGACCAGCTTCAAGGTGCACCAGCGCTCGCAGCCGCTGTCCGGCGCCGAGCCCGGTTTTGAGAATGGTCTCATCTTGCTGCGCCCCGAGCACTCTTCGAGCCGCTTCGAGATGGGCTACCTGCCCGGCGACCACGACGAGAAGATGTCACCGTGGCTCGAGCCGTTCTTCCAGGCGATCCGGTCGGTGTCCCTCGCCAACGGGCACGACTTCCTGCGCGACCTGGAGACCACAGGTCGGCTCACGCTGCTCTCCACCTCTCTCCTGCGCGGCCTCGACATCGAGAACTCTCTGGTGCTGGTGGACGAGCTGCAGAACGGCGACCGCCACCTCGCCAAGACCCTGATGAGCCGGTTCTGCGCCTCCTCCAAGGTCGTGCTGGCGGGGTGCCTGGACCCGATCCAGATCGACAACCCCTACGTGGACTGGCGCTCCAACGCGCTGACGCGGATCAAACAGGCCTACCGGGGGTTCGGCCCGTACGTGGCGCAGGTGCGGCTCGTGCGCAACTACCGCGGCCCGATCTCGACCAAGGCAGACGAACTGTAGAGGCCAGGGCACAGGGCGCAGGAAGACCACGACACGAATAGGCTCGGGGGGAACAGAGCACGGGCCCGGAGCCCGGAACAAGGCGCAGAACGGCTGGGGTCTTGAAAACTCGGGCGGGGAGAAGGACACTCGACTGCACGGGGATTCTGCCTCAGGTGTGGAGGTCGGCATGAACAGGTTGGCATTCGTGGCGCTGCTGGCGGCGGTCACGACCGGCAGCGGGGAGGCGCGCGACATGACGGAGAAACTGCACTGGCTCGGGCACGACACGTTTCGCATTGACGGCCCGGTGGTGGTCTACGTGGACCCCTACCAGATCCCGGACGGCTTGCCAAAGGCGGACGTCATCCTCATCACGCACGACCACTTCGACCACCTCTCGCCGGCCGACGTGGCGAAGATCCACAAGGGCGGGACGATCGTCGTGGCACCCAAGGAGGTGTCGGGCAAGCTCCCGGTCCCGGTGGAGGTGATCGCGGTGGGCGAGACGAAGACCGTCGCCGGCATCACGGTCAAGGCCGTCCCCGCCTACAACACCAACAAGACGTTCCACCCCCAGAAGGACGGCAAGGTCGGCTTCATCATCACCGCCGAAGGGGTGACCTACTACCACGCGGGCGACACGGACCTCATCCCCGAGATGACCGGCCTCGCCCCCGACGTGGCGCTGCTGCCGGTCTCGGGCACCTACGTCATGACCGCCGACGAGGCGGCCAAGGCGGCCCTGAAGATCAAGCCAAAGGTGGCGGTTCCGATGCACTACGGCGCGATCGTGGGCAGCGACGCGGATGCCCAGAGGTTCGCCAAGCTGCTCGAGGGCAGCGGCATCCAGGTGGTGATCAAGAAAAAGGAATAGGGCTCAGGGCTCGACAGAGCCGGCAGCGCAGTGAATCTGGAATAATCCCGAATTGGGCGGCGCGCCCTCTGCGTGAGGCCTTCATTCTCTGCCCCGGGGCGGCTTCGCACTCTGTTTTGCCCCGCGGGCTCGGATACTCAGTTTTTCCCCGCGGGTGCGTAGCCTTCTCCTTTCTTCCACTGCGTGGAGGCTTTGAATTGCCGGTGCCGCGGGTGACCGACCGTGCGGCCTTGAGCGCCCCCGCGCCCTGCGGCCGCACTCTCCTCCGCCCGCGGGCGATAGGAGCCATTCCGGCGGAGCGTGCGGGAACCGAGCGGCCAGACCGGCGGGTGGAGACGCTGGCCCCGACCGAGATCCTTATACGAGGGAGGGGAACAGCGAGGGTCCGCACGCCGGTCTGTGCCAGCTCGGTCGCACGCGAAGGCGGGTCGGAGGGCTGCGCTCGATGCGCAGCCCGAGCGACTGCTCCCAGCCCGCAGGGCAAGAAAAGAAACGCCACGAAGTGGCAAGAAAGGAAAGTTTGCTACCCGCGGGACCGGCACAAACAAGAAGCCGTCACGCAGTGACAAGACAAAGCCGGCCGGGCAGCCGCGGGGAAAAAAAGGGGGGTGGGCGTACGCCCACCCCTGACTACATTGGGGTGCGTCAGGGCCTACTGCAGTTCGGCCCACCAGGCGATGGTGCCGCCCAGACCGCCGGAGGAGGGCAACGACGGCAACGAGAGGCTGCCGGGGAAGTACGCCTGGCCGCCCGTGCCGACGAACGACTGGGCCACGTGGATCTGGCCGCCGGGGTCCACCGCATAGCCCGCGGCCGCACCCGTCCCCGCGAACTGCAGGGAGAACGTCGCGGTGCTGAGGCTGGCCGGGTCGAACGTTGCCACCAGCGCGTAGGAGGAGCCGACGCACGTCCCGGCCTTGGGGTCGTACGCGAGGTAGAGGGCAATGGCCTTGCCGGTCGTGCCCGGGCGCGGGACGAGGACCAGGGGGTACTGGGTGATCTGTGTTTGCGCGCCCAGCTTCGTTCCGTCCGTTAGGGTCATGTCTTTCAGGTAGAACCTCCCGATGCTGACGCTCCCGTCGGAGATCTTGCGCGCGGCCAGGATGATTGCGGGCATGAAGTTCCCGGTGGTGCCGATGTTGGGCCCGCTGACCGCCGCGCTCTTCTCGTAGAACGTGCCGCTCGAGAGGGCGTACACGTCGTACGTGGGCGACACGGCGGGGTACGGTGCGAGTGCGGCCGCGTAGTACAGCGGCTGCCCCTTGATGAGGTTGCTGGCGTCCGTCAGCTTGGCGGGTGTCCACGCGGGCGTGGCCCCCTTGTTCAGGAGCCAGACGTGCCCGTGCAGGTCGAGCTGCACGCCCTGGTCCACGACGTTGTCCGGGTGGAAAAACTGCGAGTTGGTCTGGAAGATCCCGTTGTCGGCGAACGCCTGGTTGTGCACGTAGGTGCCGCTGGCCTCGTTGGTCAGGCCGGTGTACTTGGTGACCGCGCCCGTGTTGGGGTTGATGCGCAGGACTACGGGTGTGCCGCTGGTGAGCTTGCTGGGGTCCCAGCCGGCGCCCACCACCAGCTCCCAGGTGGTGACATCCGAGGCTCCCAGGGCGGGCACGCTCCAGGTCTGGCCGAGCTCCGCCACCGTCGTCGTCCCTGCTGCACCGTTGGCGGTGAGGCTCCACAGCGGCGTGATCTGCGTCGTGCAGCCGGCGCCTGTGCAGTCGGCCGGGTAGTCCTTCTTCCCGACCGTGTAGTCGTTGTCGTTGGTGGGCGGGGTGTGACTCCAGACCTTGTACGGCACCTGCGTCCGCCCCGGGTAGGCGTGCGTCACGTCCACGGCGTGGATGCCGGTGCCGCCCGGCCCCTCGGTGATGAATAGGAGGGTCCGGTACTCGCTCGTCGCGGCGTTCCAGACATCGGCAAAGCGCAGCGAGTTGGCCACGCCGTAGATGTGCTGCGCGGGGTCCTTCTTCTGGCCGACCACCGCGCTCTTGGCCGCCTTCGCCTTTTCGGTCAAGTAGGTGTTGTAGAGCGTGATCTGCTTGGCGAGCAGGTCGGGCGGGAGCATCGCCAGGATCTCCGCGCCGTCCACCAGGTCGAAGGCGTGGACCATGCCGTCCGAGCTGCCGACCCATGCTAGCTTGTGGCGGTCCGTGTACTTCTGCTCGAACGCCTGGTGGTTCTGCAGCAGCCCGGTCTGCCAGACCTCGGGGGGGCCGGTGAGCGCCGGCGTGGAGTTGAGGATCGCCCCCAGCAGCCAGCTCCGTTGCGTGTTAGTCAGCGTACCGTCATAGCCGCGAATGAAGTCCAGGACGGCCTGGGTGATCCCGCACGAGCCGCAGATGGTATTGAGGGTGGTCACGGTGCTGGCTGAAGAATCGCTGATCTGAAAGAGCGCATAGCCGCTGGTCGGGTTCCAGGTGTAGATCTTTCTCGTGTAGCCGTGGTTGGGGTCCGGGACGCCGTCCCCGGTGACATCAAAGGTCCCCGTGCTCAAGGACGTTCCCGCGTCCCACAGGAGCGGGAAGGAGTACGGGTCGGGCCTGGTGGTCTGGTTCTTGAGGTCGTAGGCGTAGATGTGTCCCTGCCAGCTCGGGTAGCTGGCGCTGGTGAGGAGGCCCACCGCGACGTTGCTCGTGGGCGAGGCCGCCAGCGAGGGCGCCGCAGTCGAGTAGTCGCCCGTCCCGAGGGCGGCCAGGATGTTCGCGAGGGCATCCTGGAGCGCCGCGGAGGTGGTCGCGAAATAGGCGTACGCGGGGTGGCTCGTATTGATCGTGTACTTGGAGCTGTCCCCCGTCGCGGTCGGCAGGTAGGGGTCGTCGGCCAGGGAGAAGCCGGCGTCGCCGATCGGCGCCGAGGAATCGGTGCGCCCCATGTAGGCTTCGAAGTTCAGCTCGCACGGGCTGACCGCGTTGGAGACCCCGACCACCCACGTGCGCACCTTGTAGGTCTTGCCCCCCGCGGTCAGGTTCAGGTTGTAGAGCTCCTCGACCCTGCCGGCGGCGAACGAGGTGTAGTTGCGGCCCTTCCCGTTGCGCCCCTCGCAGTCGTAGCCGCTCGAGCCGTTGTCGCACGTGTAGGCCGGCTTGCTGCTGTCGCACGGGTCGATCCAGTTGCCGCTGGAGGGGTTGCAGTAATTGGAGAGACCGTCCGTCATGAGGATCGCCCCGTACGTGCGCCCGCACGTCTTCTTGGGGTCGGCGTTGAAGGTGTTGGTCATCACGGTCTTGGCGTACTGGATCGCCCCGCGGGTTGGGGTGTAGCTTGAGGCGTCCTGGCCGCCGTTGTACGTGAAGTTCATGGCGGTCTCGAGCGCCGAGACGTTGCCGGTGTCGTTGGAGTTGATGGTGACGTTGAGCGTCTCAGTGCTGCAGTCATACCCGGAGAACGTCTCGAGTCCCCAGTTGACGGTGTTGGCGGTCTTGCCGATGAGGTCGGCGGGTGCGAGCTGCGCGCAGATCTTGCTAGTGTCCGCGCCCGAGTAGCCGAACGTCGGCGGGTGGGCGTTGATCAGCGGTCTCGGGTCCGTGTTGTACGGGATGCCCGGGTCGGCCTGTCTGGCGCTGAACGTCACGGTCCACACGAAATCTTGCAGCGTCGGAACACCGGCCGTCTTCGTGTACGTCGGGCCGGTGACCGTCGCACCGGCGATCTTCCAGAGGTTTTTGTCAACCGCCGGCCAGACGCCCACGGGAGCCGCGTCGGTATAGCCGGGGGTGAACCACTCGGTGATGATCGTGACCGAGTTGCCCATGGCGTTCTTCACCGTGCACATGCGGCTCGGGTAGGTCTGGCTGACTTCCAGCTGGTACCGCCACGTGGTGCATTTCCCCGAGGAGCACCCTGACGAGGAGCTGGACCAGGTTGCCGTCGGCCAGGTGCCGGTGGTGTCCACCCCCACGCCGCTCCCGTAGAGATCCCCCCCCATCGAGCCGGAGACGTCCATGATAAGCAGCAGGTCGGGCCTCACCCACTGGGAGGTGATCTGCTTCATCGCGTCGAACCCCTCGTCGGCGCGCGCCGCGGAGAGGCACACCATCATCGCCGCCGCCGGCGCCACCAACCACCGCGTGAGTTTCGCTGTCCTTCGCATCGCAGACCTCCTCTGGACGTGCCCGAAAGGCCCCGTCCCGTCGCTCATGTCCCGGCGTAGATCGCCGAGCTGGTTCCGGCCGCATTCCCGAGCTTCTGGTTGGACGCGCCCTGGGTCCAGCCGGTCCAGTTGATCTCCTCCTCGAGTATCTTCACCGCCAGCATGTTTGTGTTCGCCGTGAGCCCGGCGGAGTCGGTGATGAACGCCACCGAGATCAGGCGCAGCCGACTGTCGAGGTTCCTGGGCGGCGAGTAGATGATCCCCGGGTCATCGGGGTTGTTCCGCACGCACAGCGAGTAGAACGCCCGCACCTTCCCGCTGGTGCTGCCCGCGATCGCCACCTCACGGTTGACAACCGGGACCCCTCCGGGGGCGAGGTACGTGCCCAGGTGCGCGAGGTCCCACCCGGGCGGCACCACCGGCCGAGCCGGGACCATGGCCGGCGTCTGGGCCTGGGCCGAGGAATCGTAGATGAGCAGGTTGTTCAGGTTGTCGTTGCTGTACGGGATGGGCGTGAGGATCCCCTCCCCGGTGCGCAGCCCGACCTCGGCCACGTAGAACGCCGACCGCTGCAGGTCCTGCCGGCTGGAGGTCTTGTCCTCCTGGGTCATCATCACGGAGGCCGTGATCCCCAGCACGCTCAGCACGAGCAGGACCAGGATCACCAGGATGAGCGCAATGCCGCGTTCACGGGTCTTCATGTCCGGCCTCCCCTAGCTCCCCGGCGTCCGGTTGCGCAGCGTGGCCGTGCCGGTGAGCTGCACGTGGTAGAAGTTGTCCTTCACCTTGGCCGGCGTGTCGGTCTTGGGGTCGTGGTCCTCCGCCACCGGCTGGATGTTGTCCTTGTTCAACCCACCCGGGACCTCCGCGGTCGAGCGGACGGTCACGGTGAAACGGATCGCCCACACGTCGAGGACGTCGAAGCCGGCGCCGACGGACACGCCGGGCACGTACTGCTGGGCGGACGGCAGCCGGTTGGTCGTGAGGTTGTTGCGGATCTGGTTGTTGCTGAAGAGGTAGGCGATCTGCAGGTCCTCCACGTTGGGGAGGATCTGGACGAACGCCGTGCCGGGGTTGTCGGTGTTGGGATTGAAGATCCCCATCTTCTGCTCGAGCCACCCGTTGCGCACCCGCAGGGTGTAGAAGCGCATGCCGGGCACGAGCTGCGGGCTGTTGAGCTGCGCCAAGGGGAAACCGTTGCAGGCGCCACCCGCGGGCGGGCTCGAGTAGGGTTGCACACGCTGGACGGTGGTGGCGTTGGCGATGATCGAGAGCCAGCGCTTCGTCACGGTGCAGCAGTCGCCGTTGTTGCCGTCGTCGTACGAGGTGATCCGGTAGAACCCCCAGGCGCCGCTCAGCGGGTTGAAGACAGTCATCACCTCGCTCTGCTGGACTCCGCCCACGTCGTGGGCCCCGGTGACCTGCTTGAAGAGCGCGAGGTTCGCGGCGCTCCCGCTGCCGTCGGCCTTGCACCCTTCGTTGTAGGAGAAATGGGACGCGGTCGGGCTCTGGTCTCCCGCAAAGTTGGCCGTCGGGGACAGGAGGACGGGCGCGGAGAGGCTGGCGCGGCCGAAGGTGATGATGTCGGTGCCGATGTCGGCCAGGTTGGCGTTGGCGACGTTGTCGTAGGTCACCTGGGCGGCGGTCCCGTTGCCGGCCCCGGAGCACGCCCAAGCCAGGAACAGGGCGGGGGTGCGGTTGCCGGGGGCGCCGGAGTTCATGTCCCCGGAGCCCCGCAGCAGGTAGTGCAGGTAGTCGAGTGCGGCGCGGGCGGTCTGCCTCGCCTCCACGTCGAGACGCTGGCGGGTGGCCAGCTTCTGCATCGGGAAGAAGAGCTGGCCGAAGATCCACAGGACCATCCCGAGCGCCGCCACGACGACCAGGAACTCGACCAGCGAGAAGCCGGACTGTCGCTTAGAGCTGGGCGACATATCGCACCACCTTCCGCGCCACCGGCCCCATGTACTGGTAGGTGCCGGTCGTCAGCGGGGCAACCACCACGGTCGCCTGGCTGCCGGTGAACGAGTAGGTCACGGTGTACGGCGGGTTCGGGCCCATCGCGCTGGCCGGCCCCGCCGGGCCCCAGAAGCTGTCGTAGCACGCGCCGGAGGTCGGGAGCGTGAACGGCGCTCCCGAGAGCGGGCAGCACGCGGTGCTCGTCGGGTTGCCCGCCCGCGAGAGGGCGAGCTGCCAGCGCAGCGTCTCGACCACGCGCTCGGCCCGGTACATCATGTCCGTGCGCGCCTTCGAGCCCAGGCTCACCGTGTACGAGAGGGTGAAGAGCTCGAGGATCGCGACCATCACGACAAAGAGGATGAAGAGGGCGATGAGCACCTCGATGAGGGTCAGCCCCCGCTGTCTGCCTTTCTTCCTGGTCTTCTCATGCATGCCCCACCTCCCCTACAGCACCGACTTCGTGACCGTGACCCGCCACAGGGGGAAGACCTGGACGTCGTAGCGGATCACGGGTTTCAGGGAGCCGTCCACCATCCGCACGTGGGTGATCGCGAACGCCTGCGCGGTGCCCAACTGCGTCGGGAGGGTGGAGGCTGGGTCCAGCGCGCGCCCGTTGACGTCGCAGGCCAGGATGTTCCCCGGCGTGGGGCAGGTCCAAGTGGCCGGCAACGCCGACCCGGGGTTGAGGGCGATCTTGACAAAGGCGGGAACCTGAAAGGTCGCCTGGTGGCCGGGCAGCACCGGGGTGAGCTGGAGGGAGGTCGTGCCGTCCGCGTTGCTCACCGCGGACAGGGTGACGATGGCGTGCACGCCGACCGATTCGCTGTAGGCGGATTCTAGGAACGTCCTGAGGTCGCGAGCGGTGGTCTCCAGGTGCGACCGCTGGTAGTAGCCGTTGATCGGCACCGTCACCATCGCCGCCAGGATCCCGATGATCGCCAGCACGACCAGGGCCTCGATGAGGGTGAACCCCCGGCTACGGTCGGCGCGCGCATGAACGGTGATCACGCACCTGGTAGAAGCAACTCCCGTGCCACGTACGGGATCTCGTGCAGCGGCAAGGGATCCAAGGCGGAACGGGATTCTTGTCATGAGCGCCTCCTTTCTATTGCGAGAAAAAGTGAGACATCAGGGAACACACTGATCCGCCCCCGGGGTCTCCCCGCAACCCTCAGCGAACGCCCCGCTTCCCGCGTCGGAGGCGGGGCCGGGGTGAGCGGATCCTCTGAGCGAACAGGCACACCTCAGTCTACCGCGCAAAGCCAGGCCTTCAGGTGCGCCGCCTCACGGCAGAAGACGGAGACCGGGTGGTCCGGACCGGCGCCCCGGCGCTCCAGGACCCTGAGGGCGCGGCCAGCGTCGAGGGCGGCCGAGGCGAGTGCCTGTCCGAACTCCTGCTCCCCCACCAGGGCGGAGCACGAGCACGTGAGCAGCACCCCGCCCGGCGCAAGCAGCCGCATCGCCTGGAGGTTGATGTCCTTGTAGCCGCGCAGGCCGCCCTGCAGCTCCCCCTTGCGCTTGACGAACGCCGGTGGGTCCACCACCACGACCTCGAACCGCTCCCCCTCCGCCGCCAGCTCGCGCGCGACGCGGAAGGCGTCTCCGGCAATGAAGTCGGCGTCGCCGGCCGGAAACCCGTTGGCCTCGTACGCCCGGCGGGCCAGCTCAAGCGCCGCCGTGGAGGCGTCCACGTTGAGGGCGCGCGCGGCCCCGCCCGCGAGCGCGGCCACCGCGAACCCGCCGCTGTAGGAGAATAGGTTGAGCACCCGCGCTCCCCGGGCCAGGGAGGCCAGGCGGCGGCGGTTTTCACGCTGGTCCAGGAAGAACCCGGTCTTTTGCCCGGTGAGCAGGTCCACCGGGAAGCGCACGCGCCCCTCGCGGATCAGGACCGGCGCCGCCGGCAACGCCCCGCGCAGCAGCCGCGGCGGCTGCCCCGGCGGCCGCACGAGCACGGTGGTGACCGCGAGCGCCCCCGCGAGCAGCGCGCCCACCGCGTCCAGGTACGGCTCCCAGGCGGGCTCGTAGGGCTCACACACCGCGGCCCCGGCGTAGCGGTCGACGACCAAACCGGGCAGCCCGTCGCCTTCGGCGTGCACGAGACGGCAGGCGTCGGTATCAAGAGTGAGTCTCTCGCGCAATTCGATCGCGGCGCGCACCCGGGCGGCGAGCTCCGCCGCATCCCAGCGCTCCTCGCCGAACGCGACCATCCGGAGCGCGAGCGAGCCGCCCGAGCCGCCGGGCAGCGCGACACCCAGAGGCCTCCCGTTGGCCGCCAGCACCCGCACCGGCGCCGCTCCCGCGGGAAGCGCGCCCGCGAGCGCACCGCGGTAGACCCAGGGGTGGCGGCGCAGCACCGAGGCCTCGCGCCCTGGCTTCAGACGAACGTCGCTTCCGATTGCGAACGGATCACTCATCGCATTTCCCCGGCCTCGGCAAAGCCTTCAAACGCTTCTTCCCCACTGCGTGACCTTTCTTTGCCCCGCGGACTCGGAGCAGTATCTTGTTTCAGCAACTGCGTTGCGGCTTTTTTGTTTGCCCGGGGGTGGCTTCGCGCGCTCGCTGCGCTCGCGACGCCTTCGCGAGCGACCCGACAGCGCAGCCCGGCGCGGGGCCCCTTGGCGTCGGCATAAAGAAGCCGCGCCGTCTCCCCACCCCGGTCAGCGCGTCGGAGACCCCGCTCGCTCCGGCGCGATGGCTTCGCCACCCTCCGGGCGGAATCACCCCCACCCACCCGGTGCGCAGTAGAGCTGCTCATGTCCACCCACCCGCGGCACCGGCGGATGGAAAGCCCCCCTCCCGTCGCGCTCCGCGCTGCGGGGGGGTGGAGGTGAAATCCGCCCAGCGGGCGATAGGAGCCATTCCGGCGGAGCGTGCGGGCACCGAGCGGCCAGACCGGCGGGTGGAGACGCTGGCCGAGCACGAGCGCACAGCGTGAGGGCGAGGAACAGCGAGGGTCCGCACGCCGGTCTGTGCCAGCTCGGTCGCACGCGAAGGCGGGTCGGAGGGCTGCGCTCGATGCGCAGCCCGAGCGACTGTTCCCAGCCCGCGGGGCAAACAAAGAGCCACGGAGTGGCAAAGAAGAACCTGGCCTCCTGCGGCACTGGCACAACGAAGGCGTTTCAGCAGCGACATGCTCTGTCTCACGCGCCGCCACCGAGGCCGGCGAGCGCTTCCACCAGGCGCTCGGCGACCGGCACGCCGGTCGCGGCCGCAAAGTGCTTCCACCCCGGCGAAGGGTTGACCTCACCAACCAGCCAGCACCCGGAGTCCGGGAAGAGGTCCACGCCGGCGAACACCAGGCCCACGGCGCGTGCCGCCTCGATCGCGAGCTTCGCCGGCTCGTCGCCCCCCTTAACGGCGCGGACCCCGGCTCCGCGCGCCGCGTTGGCGCGAAACTCCCCCGACGCCGCGCGGTGCTCGGTGACGCCCAACACCTCGCCCTGCAGCACCAGCGCCCGCAGACTCACGCCGCCCGGCAGGCAGAAGCGCTGCACCACCAGCTCGTCGCCCAGGCGCCAGAGGGAGTCGAGCACCGCGTCGAGTTCCGCCGGCCCCGCGCACCGGATGACGCCGACGCCCTGGCGGGAGTGCCGCTGCTTGACCACGCACGGGAAGCCGCAGAGCGCGGCGGCCGCGGCGGCGAGCGCCTCGGGCTCGGCGCCCGCGACGGTCTGGGGGTGCGGCAGCCCCGCCGAGGCGAGCGCACGGGCGGTGCGCCAGTGGTCGCGCCCGACCCGGATCGCCGCGCCGTCGTTGAGCGACGGCACCTCGGCCGCCTGCATCGCCGCGAGCACCGCGAGGGTGGAGTCCGGCCGCCAGTTGCCCACCCGGGGGAGCACGCCGCGCAGCTCCGAGAGCACCAGCTCCTTCCCGCCCGACCACACGCCGGGTGGCGCGGCGCGCGCGACCATGCGCAGGGCGTCCAGCACCACGACCTCGTGCCCGAGCCGCTCGCCGGCGGTCTCCAGGTCGCGATGGATCGGAAGCTCCGGCCTCGCGGTCAGCACCGCCACGCGCGCCACCCTGCCAGTCTAATCCGAACCTTCCTCGTGCATGCGGTTTCTCCTTTCACTGCGTAGGTCCTTGTTTGCCCCGCTGGTGCGCGGCCGGGCGTTTGTTGCCACTGCGTGACGGCCTTGTTTTGCCGGCGCCGCGGGTGGCTGGGTGCGGCCTTGCGTCTCCCCAGCCGCTGCGGCCGCAAACTCCTCCGCCCGCGACCGGAAAGCGCGATCCGCGCCGGGGCCCCTCGGCGTTCGCGTGAGGCGCCACCGCCGTCTCCCCAACGCGGCTCGCGCGTCCGGTGCCCGCGGGCTCCGGAGAGATTGGCCACCCGCGGCACCGGCGATTGAAGCCCCCCACCCTTAGGCTAGAGGCATCAAAGTTGGAGCGAAAATGCTCGGGTGATAGGGGCGCTCAAGCAGGCCGGTGGCAGAGCGGGGGGGTGGGGGTGAAATCCGCCCCGCGGGCGACAGGAGCGATTCCACCGGAGCGTGCAGGCACCGAGCGGCCAGACCGGCAGGTGGAAACGCTGGCCCCGACCGAGCGTTTCATGCGAGAGAGGGGAACAGCGAGGGTCCGCACGCCGGTCTGTGCCAGCTCGGTCGCACGCGAAGGCGGGTCGGAGGGCTGCGCTCGATGCGCGGCCCGAGCGACTGCTCCCAGCCCGCGGGGAAAACAGAGAGCCACGCAGTGGCAAGAGAGAAGAGTGGGCCACCCGCGGCACCGGCACAAGAAACCCGTTTCGAAAAGAAAGAAGGTGTTTTGACCCCGGAGGTCGGGGCGATTGGTCCCTACTCCTGGCCGGTGAGCTTGGCCAGGAGGGCCAGCAGCTCCTCCTCGTCGAACGGCTTGGTGACGTAGTAGTCGGCGCCGGCCGCAATGGCGCGCTCCTGGTCGGTCTTCTGCCCGAGCGCGGTCAGCATCACAACCTTCGTGCCCGCGAGCGCCGGATCGGTCTTGATCGTCCGGCAGACGTCGAAGCCGTCCCGGCGCGGGAGCATGGCGTCCAGCAGCACGACCGGGGGTTGCAGGCGGCGGACCTGCGTGATCGCCTCCTCGCCGTCCTGCGCCGTCACCACCCGGAAACCCTCCATCTCGAGGATGAACGACACCGTCTCCCGGATGTTGGGCTCGTCGTCCACAAGCAGGATCAGCGGCTCAGCCACGCACCGCCTCCGTCCTGCGCACCACCATGATGGTCCGGTCGTCCAAGCGGGCCGCCCCGTTGCAGAACGCAGAGACCTCCTCGCTGACGGCCGCCACCACGCTCGCCGCCGAGGTGACGCCCTTGGCCAGGACCCGACGCACGCCCTCCGCACCGAAGGTTCGGTTGCCCTCACCAGTGGTCTCGCTGATCCCGTCGGAATACAGCACCAGCGCATCCTCCATCCCGAGCTCGCCCTCGTCCACAGGGTACCGCTCGCCTGCCTGAACGCCGAGCGGCAACCCGCTCTTCTCGAGCACCTCCACCGTGCCGTTGGCCCGGCGGACGAGGGCCCGCGGGTGCGCGGCCGTGGAGAGGGTGAAGCGGCCGCTCTCGGGGTCCACGAAGGCGACGATCGCCGTGGCCATCGTGAAGGTGTTGAACTCCCCCCGGGTAAGCTGGTCGTTGACCATCGTGAGCAGCTCGGCCGGGGTTTCGACCGTGTCGGCGAGCGCGTCGATGCGCGCGAACAGCGCCGAGAGCGCGAGCGACACCCCGATCCCATGGCCGGTCAGGTCCACGACCCCGAGCGCCACCCCGCCGTGGCGCAGGCGCTTCTGGATGAAGCCGTCGCCCCCCACCTGGGTCACGGGCTCGCACCGCGCCGCCACCTCCAGCGTGCCGTAACGCGCCAGCGGCGGGGGGAAGAGGCGCTGCTGGATCTCTGCCGCCAGCTCGAGCTCGCGCATCACCCGCGCCGAGTGCTCGGCTTCCTGCACCAGCTGCCGGTTGGTGAGCGCGACGCTGGCCAGGTCGGAGAGCAGCTGTGCGAGCTTGACCTCCTCCGCACTGAACACCCGTTGGCCCGCCCTGCGGACGAGCAGCACGAGCCCGAGCACGCGCTCGGCGCTGCGGAGCGGGACCAGCAGGCACGGCTGGCCGGGCTCGACCGCCATCTGCAGCTCGGGCTCTTCCTGTCCCCCGGCCGGCGTCGTAAACGCGAGCGGCTCCCCGCGGTCCAGCACGTCGGAGGCCAGTCTCGTGGCGAGTATCCGGTCCCCGATCCTGAACCCCTCCGGAAGCTGGCCTTCGACGACCTCGAGGTTGTTACCGTCCCAGCTCAGGACGAGGATCGCGTGCGGCTCCATAACCGACAGCTTGTCCACCAGCCAGCGGGTGATGTCGCTGTCCCCGAAGCCGTGCCGGAGGAGCTCGCCTGCGCTGAAGAGGAGGTTCTGCTCCCACCAGAGGCGGCGGGTCTTGGAGGCGAGGTCGTCGATCGCCGCGCGCGCAGCGCCCAGGCGCTCGAGCGCGGTGGCCGCCAGCTCGCCGAAAACCGCGTACTGCGGGGGGACGGCAAGCGTCGCGCGGTCGTCGCCGCAGACGACCGGCAGCTCCAGCGTGGCATCCTCGTGGGTGCCCGCCTGCCAGATCAGCTCCCCTGCGGCATCGAGCAGCACCGCCCCGCGCGTCACGACCGCCAGCGCCTCGATGAACGGCTCGACGTCGCGGGCGAGGAGGAAGCGTCTCACGCGGAACGCTCCTTGACCCATGGGAGCAGCAACGTGACAACGGTTCCCTGCCCCTCCTCGGAGGCGATCTCCAGGGTGCCGCCGTGGTTCTCCGCGACGAGGCGCGCGACCGCGAGCCCGAGGCCCAGGCCGCGCGGCTTGTCGGTGAGCACGTTGCCCCCTTGCCAGAAGACGTCACACACGTGGGACAGGTCCTTGGCCGGGATCCCGACGCCCCCGTCCTCCACCCGGACCTCGACCAGCGACTTCCCGTCGCGGCGCACCGGCTTCACCATCACGTCGAGCCTTCCGCCGGGACGGTTGAAGTCCACGCCGTTCCTCACGATCGCCCGCAGTGCGGCCTCGAGCTGGTCGGCATCGCCCGTGATCTGGTCGAGCCCCGAGGCGACCTTCACCTGTACGGTGAGCTTGCGATCCGCGATGTCGCCCTTGAGCGGCGCCAGGACACGCTTGAGCAGCTCGGGAACGCTCACCGCCGTGGGCGCGGGCCTGCCCTCGGGCACGCCCAGCACTGCGGCCTGGAGCGCCGACGCGATCAGGTCCGCCAGACGCGTGGACTCCTGGGTGATGATCTCGACGAACTTACCGGCCTTGTCCGCGGGCACCTCGCCGTAGCGGGCGAGGATGCGTCCCGCGGTCTGGATGGCGGTGACTGGGGTGTTGAGCTCGTGGGCGACGCGGTTGAGCAGGTCGCTCTTCAGGCGTTCCAGCCCGCGCAGCTCCAGGTTGGCGGCCTCGAGGGCGAGGTTGCGGTCCTCGAGCTGCTCCGCCAGCGCCTGGGCGCGGGTGAGCGTCTCCTGGAGCTCCCTTGTGCGCTCCGCCACCGCATCCTCGAGCGAGCGGTTGAGCTGCTCGAGCGAGCGCCAGGCGCGCGCGTTGGCCAGGGCGGTGGCGGCGTTGCTGCCCATCGCGGTGGCCAGCTCCAGCTCCTCGTCCTCGAAGGGGCCGCGCGAGTGGTCGGCGAACGCTGTCACGAGACCCACCGGGCGGTCCTGCGCCACCAGCGGCACCGCCATGAATCCGATCATGTTGAGGCCGAGCACCCCCTCCATCCAGGGGGCCTCCGCGAGCTGCGCCGGCTCCAGCTCGTCCATGCGCGCGATGAACGGCTGCCTGGAGGCCAGGATCACCTCGCCCGGGGAGGTGCTGCCGGGCTCCCTCCGCGCCAGCGGATCGGTGGACATGCCCCTCCTCAGGATCTCGACCAGGGTGCCCTTCTGGTCCACCAGGAGGAGGGAGCCGCAGGTGACCTTGAGCTCGGAGAGGAGGCGGTCGAGGAAGGATGACGTGATCTCCTCGGGCTCGCGCGCCAGCGTCATCCGGCGACCGAACTCGTTGATCGTCCGCAGGTTCGAGATCCGCGTCTCGAGCTCGGCGGTGAGATGGTCGAGCCGCGAGTTGAGGTCGGTCATCGCCATGTTGGCGCGGACCGCCTCCCCGATCAGCTCCTCCGTCCCGAGGTCGTCGCCCTTCACCGCGGTCTGCACGACCACCGGTGCCTCGGGTGCCGGGCTTGGGGCGCGCTGCTTGAGCGGCTGGAGGGCGCTGTTGACGTTGCCGAGCAGCCGGTTGAGCGCGTCGGGCTGGTTGGAGATGCCGAGCCGCTCGGCGACCGAGGCCACCGTGGCCTGGGCAATCGCGCAGAACGCCTCCACGACGCCGGTCCCCACCGTGGCCACGGTCTCGAAGACCGGGAGCCCGCGGGGGTTGAGGGCCGCGTCCATCTCGGCGTGCGAGAGCACGCCCGGGAGGTCGCGCTTGTTGTAGCTCAGGATGAGAGGAACGGTCACTGGGTCGAGCCCCTGAGCCTTCAGGTTCTCGGCCAGGTTGGCGAGGCTGTCCTCGTCGGAGTGGAGGAGCGCCCGCTGGGAGTCGGCGACGAAAATGACGCCGTCGCAGCCGGCGAGCACCGCCTTGCGCGTCGCGTTGTACTGGACCTGCCCGGGGACGGTGTAGAGCTGCAGCGTGAGCCGATACCCGCGGACGCGGCCGAGGTCGAGCCCGAGCAGGTCGAAGAAGAGCGTGCGGTCGGAGGCAGTGTTGAGGGTGTAGAGCTTGGTCCGCCGCTGCGGGTCGGTGACCCTGTGGATGAACTGGAGGCACGTGGTCTTCCCGCACAGGCCCGGGCCGTAGTAGACGACCTTGAGCTTCACCTGCCGGAACTGGTTGTCAAATTGGACCATTGCGCCTCTGGTCTACCGGACGGACCGGCATCTCCACCACGAAAAGCGCGCCGCGCTCGCGCCCCGGCTGCGCCCAGATCCGGCCGCCGTGGTGCTCCACGATCTGGCGGGAGATGGTCAGGCCGAGCCCCGTGCCGCCGCGCTCCTCACCGGCCTCGAGCTGCTGGAACCGCTCGAAGATTTGCTCCTCCTTGCCCGCCGGGATCCCCGTCCCCTCGTCCTCCACCTCCATGCGAACGCCGCCGTCACTCCAGGGCCGGTACCGCAGCCGCACCGCCGCGCCGTCCGGCGAGTGCTTGATCGAGTTGGATACCAGGTTTACCAGCACCTGGGTGACCTTGTCGCGGTCCAGAACGACGAGCACGGGCTCCGGCCACGGCTCCACCTCCAGGACGAGGTTGCGCTCCCCGACCAGCGCGACGAACGACTCCTGGACCCCCCTCACCAGCTCGTCAAGGGGGGTGGCTACGTAGTTCCACTCCACCTGCCCGGCTTCGATCTTCGCGAGGTCCAGGAGGTTGTTGATGAGGCGCGTGAGCCGCCGCCCCTCCTGGTGGATCACCTTCGCGAACCTCTCCACCGAGTCGGGCTTCTTGGCGCCGTAGCGCATCAGGACGTTGGCGGCCGAGAGGATGGAGGACAGGGGCGTACGGATCTCGTGGGAGACGGTGGAGAGGAACTCGCTCTGGCGGTCGTACAGGCGCTCGAGCTCGCGTGCGCGTGCCGCATGGCGGTGGGTGGCGCCGACACGACGGATGCCGGCCCGCACCCGCGCGATGAGCTCGACCCACTTGCACGGCTTGAGAACGCAGTCGTCCGCGCCGTGGTCCATCGCCGCGAACAGATCCTCCGGCGAGGCCATGCCGGTCATGAGCATGATGTACATGTCGGACAGGTTGCGATCGTCGCGCACCCTGCGCAGGAGCTGCAACCCGTCCAGCTCGGCGAGGACGACGTCGGTCAGCAGGAGGTGAACGCCGCCTCGCTTGATGATTTCCCAGGCCTGCAGGCCGTCCGAAGCGCTCAGGAGGTCGGTGTCGGGGAACTGCTCGGCGAGCGCGGACACGATGGCCACCCTCAGCTCCGACTCGTCCTCGACCACGAGGATGGTGAGCCTGTCGCTCGGGGGGTCAGCAAACATGACGCAATTGTAACAAGACGCGGCGGAACTGGACCGCCGCGCCCTCGAAGAACCGCGCGCGTGGAACGCGGATCTACTGCGGCAGCTGGCGCCTCCTCACCCTCTCGAGCGAGAAGGTCCGTGCCGGCAGTACAGCCGGCGGCGTGCGCAGGACCTGCCGGCTGACGCTGGCGGCTTGTGCCACAAGGCCCACGGTGGTGATCTGCGCCTCGACTGTCGTGGGATCGCCGGTGATCGCGCTCCGCACCGTGGCGTACGGGTAGATCATCGCGTCGCTCGGGCCGTCGGTGATGTAGACCGCCGCGGTCCCGCCCGCGATCCCCGTCGGGATCCTGTCCTGCCAGTGGCCGTAGGGCGGGACCTGTGCGTCGTAGTGGTCCACCACCTGCCCGGCGGTGTCCTGCAGGTCCACCCGGACCGTCACCCAGCCGTTGGTCCATGAGGCCGCCCCGATGCTGGTGATGAACTCAGGGTCGTCGGTGAGCTGGGGCAGGTACGCGATGACGCTCCGGTCGAGCCCCAGGTTGGCCGGGAAGCCCGCGAAGTCCTGGCCGAACTCGCCCCCGCCGCCCAAAGGGTTGAGGGTGTAATTGCGGGCAAAGACCACGAAGTCGCACCCGCTGGCCCCGGCGTTGGCGCAATCGTTGGCCTTGGTGTCGGCGTAGACGAGCAGGGCGCCCGTCTGGCCGCGCGCGGCAAACCCGGTTGGGCCGAGGACGTCCCAGAGGTTGAGCGTCTCCCACGGCTGCAGGTCGATGAGGGGAGCGGTCGGCGCGCCGACGCCGTTGTCCTGCCCCGTCGGAAGGAACTGCAGCACGACGTAGAGGACTTTCGTGTGGGGGTTGTAGAGCGTGAGGTCGGTGTGCCAGTCGGTGCCGCTCCACCCCTGCTTGTTCGCTGCCGCCGTGATGACGTAGGCGCTCGTCAACTCCCTGGCGAAGGCCCCGCTGGCCAGCGCCACCATCGCTGCGATGACCAGAAGCTTGCGAACCATGGCGCACCTCCGCCCACGGCTATTGCACGCAGCGTGCCATCAGCCGCACCGTTTCGGCAGCGCTCCACCCGGAGGTTGTCACATTTTGCGGTCACCCCTCGGTCCGGGTGTATCTTTGAGCCGACGGGAGGACGCCGTGCGCTCGACATTCGGTCTGGTCATGCTGCTGGTCGTGATGGTCGTCGTGCTCATCCTCTCGACGCGTCAGACCCGGCACGACGTGGAGGCGGTCAGGAGCGTCAACCTCGGCACCTCGGAGAACGTCGCCCCCAGGGCGTTCGACCGGGCGGCCGCGGATCGCATGGCGGACCGCCTGCGCGGGCTGCTTGCGCAGGCGGACCTCCCGCTCGAGGAGCTGCGCGCGGCGGCGGAAGAGGCGGCCGGCTGGGCCGCGGGCCTCGCGCCGGGCACCTTCGACTACCACATGGCCGTCAACCTACGGGGGGCCGCTGGGGAGCTGCTGGCGGCGTCGCCGTCGCTCGACGACCCGCACCGGTTCAGGGCCAAGCAGCTCCTGCAGCAGGCCGAGACGGCGCCCGGCCAGCCGGGCGGCGGCCCGCCGGGGGCGGTCGGGGGCTTGAAGGACCAGCTCCAGAACCTGCAGCAGTCGCACCAGGAGAAGATCCAGGAAGTCGAGCGGGAGAAACCCTAGAAGACAGGGCACGGGGCTCTGGGCGCAGGGCACAGGACCCCCGAAGACCCGCACTGGGTACCGGCCTCGCCGAGACGCTCCTTGCCCGGAGCGTCGGATCCATCATCAGAGCAGCTTGGGGATGTTGGTGGTGATCACCGCGCCGGCGCCGAACGCCGCCATCTCGCGTGCCACCTGGGCGAGGAGGCGCTTGACGGCGTCGGTGCGCTCCACGGGCGCCGACCGCCAGAGATGGAACGCCGTTTCCTCCCGGCCGTTGGAGACGAGCACGACGGCGTGGAGCGGGCGCCCGTACTCGACCACGACACCCGCCACCAGGAGGGAGGCCTCGTCGCGGCCGAGGAAGCAGGCCTCGACACGCGCCACCGCGTTCCCCCAGTGCCACGGACCCCGGGGAAGGTCATGCCATGCGGCCACGAGGTCCGCGTGCCCGGCGCAGATCACGTGCGGCATGTCTTTAGAAGCAGAATGCGAGACCGAGGTTGGCGGCCACGATGACGGGGTTCCCGGTCATGCTCACCCGGTCCATGGTGAGCTCCACCGTCACCCGGCTGCGATGCGTGAGCTGGAACCACTCGCCGACCCCGAAGTACCAGCCGAACTTAGTCTGCTCGACCCCGGGCGGCGGCTGTTTCGCCTGCAACCGCAGGTTGTAGGCGCCGAGACCCGCAGAGAGGAGGGCGTCGCCGAAGACACCGGGGAAAGCGTAGTCGACGCCTGCCGTGTAGCCGCGCAGCTTGCCGGGCCAGCCGACGCCGTCGATGACCGGCACATAGGGGAGCTCGGCCGCCCGGAGGCGGAAGAGTGTGTCCTTGTCGACCGTGAAGGCCACGAAGATGGACGCGGCGATGTCCGAGCTGTGCAGGAAGTTGGTGTCCGGAGCCGTGGGCGCCTTCCACGTCCAGCTGGTACCGGCCGAAACCCCCGCCCACAGAACCTGCCCGCTGGCCGCGCTGACGCTCACCGCGGCCACTAGCGCAGCACACATCCACCGCATGGTCGCCTCCTGGCCAGAGTATACGGGTTTTGGCGCCGCGCCGTTGGCGGTACCCTCCAGAAGCAGCCGCAGGGCGTGCTCGTGCGGCCTGGTACAATCCGCCTGCCATGGCTTCGCTCGCCGAGGCCCTCGCCCAGATCTTCCTCCCCTCCACCTGCGCCATCTGCCGGCAGGCGCTGCCGTGGCAGGGCAGCCGCGCGGGGGTCTGCTCTGCCTGCTGGGACGGCGTCGTCCCACACGGCGGACCCGCCTGCCCGATCTGCGGCGACCCCGAGGTTGAGGAGGACGAAGCGTGCCTCGCGTGCCGCACCTCGCCGCCGCCCTGGCACGCCGCGGCCAGCGTCGGCCCCTACGCCGGCACCCTGCGGGAGATGGTGCTGCTCTTCAAGAGCCGCGGCCGTGACGAGCTCGCCGCACCCCTCGCCGACCTCCTGCTCCCCGTCGTGCGGCGTGCCGGCTGGCCGCCGGCCGATGCGCTCGCCGCGGTGCCCATGACGTGGACGAGGCGCCTGCGCCGCGGGTACAACCAGGCCGAGCTGCTCGCCCGGGCGCTCGCCCAGGATCTCGGCGTCCCCTTTGTGCGCCCGCTCGCGCGCCGGGGCCGCGGGACCCAGGTTGGGCGCGCCCGCGGCGAGCGCGTCCATCTCTCCGCCGCCGCGTTTCCCGTGCGCCGCTCCGTGACCGGCCGCGTGGTGCTGGTGGACGACGTCTTCACCACCGGGGCCACCGCCGCCGCCGGCACGCGCGCCCTGCAGCGCGCCGGCGCCGCCGAGGTCCGCGTGCTGACCCTCGCCAGAACCCCAAAGCCCGGGAGGATTCCATGAGCGTCTTCGACGCGCTGGTGCGCACCACCCTGCCGATCACGCCAAAACCCATGGTGCGCTTCTTCGCCCGCCGTTACGTTGCCGGGTCCGCGCTGGAGGACGCGATCGCCACCGTCCAGAAGCTTGCCCGGCAGCGGTGTTGCGCCACGATCGACGTGCTGGGCGAAAGCGTCAGCGAACGGCACCACGCCGAGACTGCCGTGGCCGCCTACCACGAGGTCCTGGAGGCCATCGCCGCCCACGCCCTCCCGGCCAACGTCTCGCTCAAGCCGACCCAGATGGGCCTGAACGTCGACGGCTCCTTCTGCCGCGACAACATCAACGCCGTGCTGGAGCGCGCCTGGGCCAAGGGCATCTTCGTCCGCATCGACATGGAGGACTCGCCCACCACCGATGCCACGCTGCGCATCTACCGGGAACTCGTCGCGCGCTACCCGAAGGGCACAGGGGTCGTGCTCCAGTCGCGCCTGCGTCGCACGCTGGCGGACGCCACGGCGCTCGCTGCGGCCGGCGCCAACGTCCGGCTGTGCAAAGGGATCTACCTGGAACCCCGCGCCATCGCGTACGAGGAGCGGGAGATCATCCGCCGCGCCTTCGTGCACGCCCTCCGCATCCTCCTCGAGGGGGGCTCCTACGTCGGCATCGCCACCCACGACGAATGGCTCGTGGAGGAGGCCCTTGCGATGGTCCAGAGCCTCGGTCTCCGCACCGATCAGTACGAGTTCCAGATGCTGCTTGGGGTGGACCCGGAGCTGCGCCGCATCATCACGGGCGCCGGCCACCGGCTGCGCGTGTACGTCCCGTTCGGCTCGCACTGGTACCCGTACTCGGTGCGGCGCCTGCGCGAGAACCCGACCATCGCGCGGGCCGGGCTGGAGGCATTCCTGCGCGGCCGGATGGAGTCCTGAGAGCAGGCTCGGGGCTCGGAAGAAGGGGCGCTCAGCTAATCCGGAATGATTCCGAACGAGTCGGCCCCCGCCACTCGACCTGGCGCCTTACTTTCCGACCAGGAACTTGACCTCGTCGTTGCCGCGGGTGTGCTGGACGGACACCACCAGGAGCCCCTGCCCCTTCTCGAGCGCGGGGATCGTGCCCTTGAGCTCGAGGGAGCCGGCGCTGTCGCTGGTACCCTCGGCGACCTTGACGGGCTTCATCGCGGTGGACAGAAAGCGCGCGATAGCCAGGGCACCGGCCACCGGCGTGTCCCCAGGGGTGGTCTGGATGAGGACCTGCAGGGTGAACGGTCCCCCAAACTTCAGATCGTCGCCGCCGTTGACGCGCAGGCGCACCCTCTCCTCCCGCTGCTGCTCCGCGAGCCAGTCGGCGATGACCTCGTCGAGGGTCTTCTGCGCCACCTTGACCCCCTCGGCGCCGCCGAGCTTATTGGTGGCGGGGGAGCGCCGGCTCACGGTGGTGTCGCTCGCGCCGCCCACCGGCGGGGTGGTAACGAGATCGATGCGGCCCGACCGGATGGCCTCCACGATGTTGCGGTGCTGGCGCTCCATGAGGATCTGGATGGAGGGCCGCTGCGCGCCGGCCTCGAGGAGGTTCGAGTACTCGGTGCGCCGGGTGGCGAGGATCTCGCCTTTGACGTACACGAGTGACTCGATGAGCGGGTTGGCCGAACCCCTATCCTCGGTCTGCACGTGGTACGTCACACCGTCGTACTCGATGTCGGTGTTGAACCCGGTCAGCACAGCCGGCCTGCCGCCTCCACAATCGAGGATGCTACGGGAAGCCTCCTCGCGATGTCAACGAAATCGGCGGCCACGCTCGCCCGGCGAACTCGCCCGGCAGCAGTGGTAGTATCCGCGCGGCGGGACCGGTGCACCGACTCATCCTCTTTGACGTAGACGGGACGCTCCTTTCCACGAACGGCCGGGCAGGACGGGCCCTCGGAATCGCCATGCGCGAGACGTTCGGGACCGCCGGCCCCATCGAGACCTTCCTGTTTGCTGGCAAGACCGACCCCCAGATCGTATTCGAGCTCCTGGGCGAGGCCGGGATCCCCCGTCCCGAGGTCCAGGCCCGGCTCCCCGAGCTGTTCGACCGCTACTGCGCTCACTTGGCCAGGGCGCTGTCGCCGTCCAACACGCGCGCCCTGGCAGGCGTCCGCGATGTCCTGGATGCCCTCGCCGCGCGGGACGGAGTGGCGGTCGGGCTGCTGACCGGCAACATCCGGCCCGGAGCGGAGATCAAGCTGCGGGCCGCGGGCCTTTTCGGGCGCTTCCCCATGGGTGCATTCGGCTCGGACGAGGAGGACCGCAACCGCCTGGTCCCGGTGGCGCGGCGGCGCGCCCGCGAGCGCTGGGGCGAGGAGTTTCCCGGCCCGAGCACGGTGGTGGTGGGCGACGCGGAGGCCGACATCCGCTGCGCGCGGGCCGGCGGCGCCCTGGCTGTCGCGGTGGCGACAGGGCGGACGGCCGCGGAGAGCCTTGCGGCGCTCGCGCCCGACGCGCTGCTGGAATCGCTCGCATCTCCGCGTGCGCTTGCCACGCTGCTCGGACCCAACGGTTAGCCCGAAGACACGCGCTTCTGGCCGCACACTGGGTGCCGGAGTGCGGGAGGAACGATGCAGGAGTTCTTGAAGTACCTGGCAGCCGAGATCGAGAAGCTGCACGCGGCGCACACCTTCAAGGTCGAGGTTCCCCTCGAGGGTCCCCAGGACCACCTCGTGAAGGTCAACGGCCGCGAGGTGGTCATGCTCACCTCCAACAACTACCTCGGCCTCGCCAACGACCCGCGCGTCCGCAGGGCCGCCATCACGGCCGTGGAACGCTGGGGCGCCGGGATGGGGTCGGTACGCTTCATCTGCGGAACGCAGGTCCTGCACCAGGAGCTGGAGGAGAAGATCTCGCGCTTCTACGAGAGCGAGGACACGATCCTCTATACCTCGTGCTGGAACGCCAACGAGGCGTGCTTCGCCACCCTCACAGGCGCGGAGGACGCCCTCGTCTCCGACGAGCTCAACCACGCCTCGATCATCGACGGCATAAGGCTCGCCAAGGCCAGGCGCTACATCTACAAGCACAACGACCTGGTGGACCTGGAGGCGAAGCTCAAGGCGGCCCGCGGCGACGGCGCCCGCTTCATCCTCGCGATCACCGACGGCGTGTTCTCCATGGAGGGCGAGCTGGCGCCGCTGCCGGACATCATCGGCCTCTGCGAGCGCCATGACGCCCTGCTGGTGGTGGACGATTCGCACGCGACGGGGCTGCTCGGCAGGCGCGGGCGCGGCACCGCCGAGGAGCTCGGCGTGTGGGGCAGGGTCAGCGTCCACACGGGCACGCTCGGGAAGGCCATGGGGTCGGCCATGGGCGGGTACGTGACGGGGCCTCGACCCGTGATCGAGACCTTGCGGCAGCGCTCCCGGCCCTACCTCTTCTCGAACTCGTTGGCGCCCGCGGTGGTGGGCGCTGCCATCGAGGCCTTCCGCATCGTGATGGAGGACAACTCGCGAACGCTAGCGGTGCAGGCGAACGCCCGCCACTTCCGCGGCCGCATGACGGCGGCCGGCTTCCGGATCCCACAGGGGATGCACCCGATCGTGCCGGTGATCGTCGGCGACACCGCCCTCGCCCTCGCCATGGGTAAGGACCTCCTGGAGCGCGGGGTCTACGTGTCCGGCTTCGGGTTCCCGGTGGTGCCGCAGGGGCAGGCGCGGCTGCGGGCGCAGATCTCCGCGGCCCACACCCGTGAGGATCTCGACCGCGCGGTGGACGCGTTTGTTGAGGTCGCAAGGGCACACGGTGTCCTCACCTGAGCCGCGATCTCCCCGCCGTCGTTCCCCCGCAGGCCCGTGTTAGCCTGCAGCCATGGACGTGTATCTCTCGCGCTGGGTGTGTCTGGACTCCGAGTCAAACCTGCGCCGCGTCGCCGAGGAGTCCCGGGCGGCGGCGCTGGCGGGAGCCGAGCTCGTGGTCTTCCCCGAGGCGTTCCTCCACGGCTATACGGGGACCGTGGAGCCCGCTCGGGTGCGGGCCACGTTTGCGGCCATCTCGCAGGCGCACCCGAGGGTGACCTTCGCGTTCGGCTCGTTCACCGAGGAGCGCCGGAACCGGATGACGATCTGGCGGGGAGGCCGCGAGACCGCCAGCTACGACAAGGTCCACCTCTTCGGCCCCAACGACGAGCCGGCCATCTGGGACCCCGGGGACCGCTACGTGGCCGTCAGGCTCGAAGGCTGGACGCTGGGCCTGGTCAACTGCAACGACGTGCGCTTTCCCGAGCAGGCGCGGGCGCTGCGCCTGGAGGCACGCTGTGACGGGCTGCTCGCCGTGGCCTGGTGGCCCTGGCGCCGCGATCACGTGTGGCGGACCCTGCTGCGGGCGCGCGCGATCGAGAACGGAGTCTGGGTCATCGGGTGCTGCGTCGCCGCCGCCGACAACCCGGGCGAGCGCTTTGCGGGCGCCGGCAACCACGTCTTCGACCCGCACGGCGAGCCGGTGCGTACCTCCGACGACCGCACCTACGTCCTCGACCCGGCACGCGCCGGTGGCCTGCTGGTGGACCCGCTGAAGACCTACAGGGAAATCAACACGGTGAAGGTCTTCGAGTAGCGGTGCGAAACGGAGGCGCTACTCGCCGAGCTCGTACTCGCCTGCGCGCTGGGTCTTCAGGTACATCTGCCCGATCAGGTCGCCGAAGCGCTCGCCGACGACCCGGCGCCGCACCTTCATCGTGGGCGTGATCTCCCCCTCCTCGAGCGAGAGCTCCCGGGGGAGCGCCGTAAAGCGCCGGATGCGCTCGTGGACGGCAAGCTCGGCGTTGACCTGCTTCACCGCTGCCGCGACCAGCGCCTGGGCCTCGGGGTGCTGCGCCATCTCGAGCCGGCTCAACCCGGACACCCCCTTGGCCGCGAAGTGCGCCTCGAGGTTCTCGAAGTTGGGCACGATCAGCGCCGTGAGGTACGGGAACTTGTCGCCGATCAGCACCGCCTGCGCGATGAACGGCGTTGCGCCCAGCCGGCCCTCGATCGGCTGGGGGGCGATGTTCTTGCCGCCCGAGGTGACGATGATGTCCTTCTTGCGGTCGGTGATGAAGAGGAACCCGTCCGAGTCCAGGTAGCCGACGTCGCCGGTGTGCATCCAGCCGTCGGTGTCCACGGCCTCCGCGGTCGCCTCCGGTTTGCCCCAGTAGCCCAGCATGATGTTGGGGCCGCGGGCGAGGATCTCGCCGTCCGGGGCGATGCGCACCTCGACCCCTGGGAGCACCAGGCCGACCGAGCCGATCCGGTTCGCATCCAGCCGGTTGGCCGCGATGACCGGTGCAGTCTCGGTGAGCCCGTACCCCTGGAGGATCGGCAGGCCCACGATGTCGAAGAACTCCGCAACCTCGCGCGCCAGAGGTGCGCCGCCCGAGATGCTGAAGCGAAGCCTCCCGCCGAGCCGCTCCATCACCTTCGAGAAGACGCGCGAGCGCGCCACCGCGAACTGCCCGCGCTTGAACGCGGACGCGCGCTCGCCGCGCCAGGAGGCGCCGCGCACGTCGCGTCCGACACGGAGGGCCCACTCGAACAGGCGACGCTTCGCCCCGCCCTCCTGCTGCACCTTGGAGATGATCTTGATGTAGGAACGCTCGTAGAGGCGGGGGACCGAAACCATGATGGTCGGCCGGATCTCGGTGAGCTGGGCCGGCACCCGCTCGATGGACTCCACGTAGTTGATCTGCGCGCCGCGGTCGAAGAAGACGTAGTCCACCGTGCGCTCGAACACGTGCGAGAGCGGCAGGAACGACATGCAGATGTCGCGCTCGGTGATCGGGTAGAGGGGGCACACCGCGTTGACCTGCGAGATGAAGTTGCGGTGCGAGAGCATGACGCCCTTGGGCTCGCCCGTAGTCCCGGAGGTGTAGATGAGGCTCGCGAGGTCGTCGCCGGAGAGCGGCGCCGGCTCCGGCCAGTGCCGCGCCGCCGGCAGCTTGAGGTCGTGCAGGCACTCGAGGCCTTCCGCGAGGCCGGCGTCCAACCCGATAACGCGCACGCCGGGCAGACTCGCACTGGCCTCGAGGGCGGTGCGGGCGCGCTCGCGCCCCGACACCACCAGCATCCGTGACTGGGAGTCGTTCACGATGTAGCGGACCTGGTCCGCGGGCAGGGTGACGTAGAGCGGGACCGGGACCGCACCGAGGAGATGGCAGGCGAAGTCGAGGATGTGCCACTCGGGACGGTTCTCCACGAGGAGCGCGACGCGGTCGCCCGCAGCCACGCCCGCGTGGGAGAGACGGGCGGCTGTCTCCCTCGTGGAGCGCTCGAACTCCTTCACGGTGTACGTCCGCCATCCCTTCCCCGAACGTATCCGCAGCAGCTCCTTGCGCGCCGGGTGGGTCTTCACGACATGCTCGAAGAGGTCCCGCAGGGTCTCCATGTGAACTCCCCCTGAAATGCTGCCGACGATTCTACGACCCGCACCGGCGCACCACAACCGCCCGGAGTTGCCATAATGCCGCCATGGAGCCCCGGCGGCTGGCCGTGAGGATCGCGTACCTGGGAGGTGGCTTTGCGGGCTGGCAGCACCAGCCCGGGGCAAGGACCGTCCAGGGCGTGCTCGAGCAGGCGCTCGCGGCACTCTACGGGCGCCCCGTCAAGGTCACCGGGGCCGGTCGCACCGACGCAGGGGTCCACGCAGCCGGGCAGGTGGCCCATTTCGATCCGCCGCTCGCGATCCCGCCCCCGGGCGTGACCAGCGCGCTCAACTCCCTGCTGCCGGGGGACGTACGGGTGCTGCGCGCGTTGCCGGTTCCCGAGCAGTTTCACGCGCGCCGCTCGGCGTCCGGAAAACGCTACCGCTACCGGCTCGCGTGGGGGCCAACGCTGCCGCCCTGGGAGGCCCAGCGGCGATGGCTGGTCGCCATCCCGCTCGACGGCGCCCTGATGGCCGTCGCGCTCGCCGCCGTGGAGGGCGAACACGACTTCGCGGCCTTCGCGCTCTCCGGGCACTCCGGGCACGGCCCCCGGGGCACGGTACGCGTCGTCGCCTCGGCGCGCCTGCTCCTGCGCGGCCGCAGGCTCGACCTCGTCCTCGTGGGGGACGGCTTCCTGCGCGGCATGGTCCGGCGCATCGCTGGAGCGCTCGTGGAGGTCGGCCGTGCCGCCCGGCCGCCCGCCTGGTTTGCCTCTCTGCTCGACGACCCCGGCACCAGGCCGCCCGCCCCCACCGCGCCCCCGCACGGCCTGACCCTCGAGCGCGTCTTCTACCTAAGGCAATAGGCAGAAGGGAAGGTGCAGGGAACAACAAGCATGTGTTACCTGAACGCGTCGGTCAGAGCGTCCTCTTCTGCCTGTCGTCTCTTGCCATTTACCCTCGTTCCTACGTGCTAGACTTCCGCGGCCAATGAAGGACGTTGATCGTCTCGCCGCACCAGGCACTCCGGAGCGTGAGCTTCTTGACCGTCTCACGCCGGAGGTGCTGCCGCGCCACGTCGCGATCATCATGGACGGCAACGGCCGCTGGGCCCGCCAGCGCGGCTTCCCGCGCGTCGAGGGGCACCGCGCCGGTATCCGCGCGGTGCGCGACACCGTGGAAGCCGCGGCGAGGCTGGAGCTCGAGGCTCTCACGCTCTACGCGTTCTCGACGGAGAACTGGAAGCGCCCCCGCTGGGAGGTGCGCACCCTCATGGCGCTGCTCAAGGAGTACCTGGCCAAGGAGCTGCGCACCATGGTGAACAACAACGTCCGGTTCCGCCCCATCGGCCGTCTCGGCGAGCTCGAACCGGAGATCCAGCAAGGGCTGGCCCACGCCGTCGAGCTCACGAGCAAGAACACCGGCCTCACCTTCCAGATCGCGCTCAACTACTCCGGCCGGTCGGAGCTGGTGGACCTCGTGCGCTACGCGGTGGCTGCAGCTCACTCCGAGAAGCTCTCGCCGGGCACCATCGACGAAGAATGGGTCGCCGCCCACCTTACGACGGCAGGGATGCCCGACCCCGACCTCCTCATCCGCACCTCCGGCGAGCTGCGCATCTCGAACTTCCTGCTCTGGCAGATCGCGTACGCGGAGCTCCACTTCACACCCGTGCTCTGGCCCGACTTCACCACCCGCGACCTGATCCAGGCGGTGGCCGACTTCGCCCGCCGCGAACGACGCTACGGCGGCGTCGTCGAGCACGGCCAGGATGAGAACGAGGAGACCGCCGACTGATGGGGGCGCGCGAGGCCACGGCTTTTGCGCTCCTGCCCGTCGTCCTGGGCGCGATCGTCTTCCTCCCGCCATGGGTCTACCTCGGCATGGTGTGGTTGATCACGATCCTCGCCGCGCACGAGCTGATCGTGCTGTTCCGCCGCCTCACCCACCCCGCGCCGCTGCGGCCGACACTGGTCACCCTCGGCGTGGTCCTCCCCGCCGTCTGGCTGGGCGGCCTTCCGCGGGCGGGGACGCTGCTCGCCCTCGTGGTGCTCGTCCTTCCGCTCGTCTACCTGCTCGGACGCTACCCTATTCAGGGCGCCGCGGCCGGGGTGGCTGGTGCGTCGTTCGCCGCCGTCTACTTCCTGGTGACCGGCGGGGCGATGGGCTTCCTGCGCACCGCCTTTCCGGGGACGGTCGGGATCAAGGTCGTGCTCATCCACTGCATCGGCATCTGGGCCGGCGACACCGGGGCCTACTACCTCGGCAGCCGCTTCGGCAAGCACAAGCTCGCCCCGCGCGTCAGCCCCAAGAAATCCTGGGAAGGGATCGTGGGCGGCACGCTCCTGACGGCCTTCGGGGTGTGGCTGTGCCGCACGGTGTTCATGCCGGAACTCCCCGTCACCACGGCCGTCGCCCTCGTGGCGCTGCTCAGCGCCCTCGCTCCGCTCGGCGACCTCGTCGAGTCGCTGTTCAAGCGCGACGCCGGCGTCAAGGACTCCTCCGACCTGATCCCCGGGCACGGCGGGTTCCTGGACCGCAGCGACTCGCTGTTCTTCGCCGCGCCGTTCGTGCTGGCGCTCTTCCTGCTACTTGGGGTCGCGGTTTGAAGCGTCTGGCAATCCTCGGCTCCACGGGCTCCATCGGCACCGCCACCCTCGATGTGGTGGCGCGGTTTCCGGAGAAGTTCGCGGTGGTGGCGCTGGCCGCCGGCCGCAACATCGAGCTCCTCGAATCCCAGATCCGGACCTGGCACCCGCGCCTCGTCGCGGTCGCGGACACCTCCGATGCGGCCCGGCTGCTCCACGTCTTCCCGAGGCTCGAGGTCGTCGCGGGCGCCCAGGGGCGGGACGCGGTAGCCACTCACCCCGACGTCACGACCGTGGTTTCGGCGTTCGTCGGCGCCGTGGGCCTCGTGCCGACGTTCCGCGCGCTGGAGCTCGGCCGTGAGGTCGCGCTCGCCAACAAGGAGACGCTCGTGGCGGCCGGCGAGCTCGTGATGGCCGCCGCCGCGGCGAGCGGCGGCCGGGTGCTGCCCATCGACTCGGAGCACAACGCGCTCCACCAGGCGCTGCGCGTCGGCCCCGCGGCGGCCGTGCACCGCCTCATCCTCACCGCCTCGGGCGGACCATTCCGCACCGCATCCGAGGAGGCGCTCAAGTCGGTGACGGTGGAGCAGGCCCTCGCCCACCCGACCTGGCGGATGGGCCCCAAGATCACCATCGACTCGGCGACGATGATGAACAAGGGGCTCGAGATCATCGAGGCGCATCATCTGTTCGCCACGCCCGAGGAGCGCATCGCCGTGGTCGTCCACCCCGAGAGCCGGGTGCACTCCCTGGTGGAGTACACCGACGGAACGCTGATCGCCCAGCTCTCGGTCAACGACATGCGTTTCCCGATCCTGTACGCGCTCTCGTACCCCGAGCGGTTCCCGTCGCCCTTCGGCTTCCTCGACCTCATCGAGGTGGGCGCCCTCCACTTCGCGCCGGCCGACGAGCGGCGTTTTCCCTGCCTGCGCCTCGCCCGCGAGGCGCTGCGCGCCGGCGGCACGGTGCCCGCCGTGCTGAACGCCGCCAACGAGGTCGCGGTCGCGGCGTTCCTCGCCCACCGTCTCCCCTTCACCGGCATCCCGGCAGTGGTGGAGGCGGCGATGGCGCGGGAGGCGGCGCGGCCGCATACTCTCGGTGCGCTGGAGGACGCCCTGGCGGCTGATGTGCGCGCCCGGGCCTGGACGGAGGAATCGGTCGCGAAATACCGATCCGGCGTCACAGGTTCCTCCTGAGGATGTGGACGGTGCGATGCTGCTGAACGTTCTCTCACTGGTGGTGGTCCTGGGCGTCCTGGTGTTCATCCACGAGGGCGGGCACTTCCTCTTGGCGCGCGCGCTCTCGGCACGCGTCAGCGTGTTCTCCCTCGGTTTCGGACGGCGCCTGTTCGGCGTCGTCCGCGGGGGAACCGACTACCGCGTCAGCCTGATCCCGCTCGGCGGCTACGTCCGCATCCACGGGTTGGGCCCCGACGAGTCGGACGTGGTTGGCAAAGAGGACCATGTTCCCGAGCCCCTCCTGCCGCGCTGGCGCCGTGCGCTGATCCTGCTCGCGGGACCGGCCGCCAACATCGTCGGCGCGATCGCCTTCACCGCGCTGGCATTCCTGGTCGGCATGCCGGTTCCGGTCTGGCAGGACCAGCCCCCCGAGGTGGCATGGGTGGACCCCGGCTCCCCCGCCGCGGGCTCCGGGATCCGAGCCGGGGATCTGGTGCAGGCCGTGGACGGCAAGCCCGTGAAGACCTGGCGGGACCTGGACATGGCGACCCTGGGCTCGCCGGGGCGCGCGCTGGTGCTGCGCATCCTGCGGGACGGCCAGGAACGCGAGGTGACCCTCACCCCACGCACGATGACCCGCTACGAGGCGGGATACGCAGGGTTGGCCCCGCCGATCCCAGCCGAGATCCCGGGTGTCCAGAGCGGCAGCCCCGCCGAGAAATCCGGGCTGCGCGCAGGGGATCGTATCCTGGCGGTGAACGGTGAGGCGGTGCGGCACTTCTTCGACGTGATGCGGCTCGTCGGCGCGAGCCCCAACCGCGAGCTCACCCTGACGATCCGGCGAGGCACCGAGACGCTCACCGTGCCGGCTACTCCCAGGGATGTTGACGGCCAGGGCAAGCTCGGCATCCCGGTCCCCAACCCAACCGTCGTGAAGCGCCTCGGCGTGGGCGGGGCGCTCGTCGAGTCGGTTCGCGAGAACGAGCGCATCACCCGCGAGACGTTCGCCGTGATCGGACGCATGCTGACCGGCCGTGCGTCGGTTAAGCAAATGTCGGGGCCGATCGACATCGCCCGCGTTTCGGGGGACGCGGCGCGCATGGGCACCGTCTCGTTCATCGTGCTGCTCGGCTTCATCTCGCTCCAGCTCGCGATCTTCAACCTGCTCCCGGTCCCGGTGCTCGACGGCGGCCACCTCGCGGTGATCGGCGTGGAGTCGGCGCTGCGGCGCAACTTCTCCGAGCGCACCAAGGAGCGGCTCCTGAACGTCGGTTTCTGGCTCATCATCGCGCTGGTGGCCGTGGTTATCTTCAACGACCTCGCCAAGACCTATCCGATCCTCGACCGGCTCGTGCCGGGCAGGACCAGGTAGCGGGCGCCCGCTCTCAGCGCTGCCAGCCCCGCAGACGCGCGAGGGCCGAGCTCACGAGCTCGTTGTCCTCGCCGGGAGGGATCTCGAGGACGACCGGCAGGGCGGCGCACCGGGGGTCGTTCAGCACCCGGCGGTAGAACGCCTCGCCCAGGAGTCCCCCGCCCGGCGGCGCGTGGCGGTCGCAGTGCGAGCCCAGCTCCACCTGGGTGTCGTTGCCGTGGAGCAGGTGAGGGACCTCGCGCCCCCAGTGCTCCGCGACCTCCCCGAGCGCCCTCTTCCACCCGTCGCCGAGAAGGTCGAAGCCGGCGCCCCAGAGGTGTGCGCTGTCCAGGCAAATGCCTACTCTTTCGCGGGGGGTACCGCGCCGAGCCACCCGCCCACCGGGCCCTCTACACTCCCCGAGCCCCCCGCGCTCACCGGGAGTGAATCCCGGTTCGCGTGCCGCGTGTCTGGGAAGAGTTGGATTGCGGAGGCCAGGCTCGACGAGGCGCGCGAGCTCGGCGGGCGTGCGGCCGAGCTGCCCGCCCGCCCCCGCGGTCCCCTCGAGCAGTAGCATGGCCGCCCCACGGCCGGCGCGGTCGAGCGCCTCAGCGATCGCCGCGCGGCAGCGGGCCTCCGCCTCGGCGCGCTGGCCGGTGCCCGCCGAGCCCGGGTGCAGGACGACGCCGGCGAGGCCAAGTCGGCCGGCGCGCCGCAGCTCCTCCGAGAGCACCGCGACCGAGCGGGCGCGCAGCTCCCCGTCAGCGCTGGCCAGGTTGAGGAGGTACGGCGCGTGGGCGAAGCACACCTCCTCCAGACCTGCACCGCGCGCCGCCGCCCGGAACCGTGCCACCTCGGGCGCCGGGAGCGCGGTGGCGCTCCAGCGCCCAGGGGGACGCAGGAAGATCTGAAGCACCTCGCAGCCGGTGGCCACAGCCGCCGCCACCGCGCGCGCGACGCCCCCGGCCGCGGATAGGTGTGCGCCCAGTCGAGGCACGGTCCGGTATGTTACCCTCACCCCGCGATGGGAGCGAGCCGTTTGCTTCGCTGGCTGGCGGCCGCCGTCGGCCTGGTGATTGGCTGCGGTGTTGCCGTTTGGGTCGTGCTCTGGGTGAGCCTGCGCTCCTCGGCGGCCCACATGCCCAACGTCACAGGAATGGAGGCGGCCCACGCCGCCGCCGTCATCCAGAACGCCGGACTCGTCGCCAGGATCCAGCAGGGGGTGTTCGATCCGCAGGTGGCTGCGGGGCACATCGCGTCGCAGCGCCCCATCGCAGGGTTCGAGCTCAAGCGCGGCAACACGGTGCTCCTTTTCCCCTCACTGGGGAAGGCCGTGCAGAAGCTCGCGGACCTCGCCGGCCTGCCGCTCTCGCTGGCCGAGGCCCAGGTCGAGTCCGAGCACCTCACCGTGGAGCGGCGCTGCGAGGTCGACGGGCAGGCCGACGGCGTGGTGGTCCTGGCGCAGATGCCGGGCCCCGACACGCTGGTCGCCCCCGGGTCGGGGGTCACCTTGCTGGTGAACCGCGCGCCGCGGGAGAAGCGCTTCGTGATGCCCGACTTCGTGGGCAAAGCGGAAAACGAAGCCGCCCGCGCCCTTCAGAACCGGGGGTTCCAGCTCGCCACCGTCCAGCGGGTGTCTTACCCGGGCGTCCCGCCCGGGATGGTGCTGCGGCAAGATCCCCAGGCCGGGGGGCCCGCGCCCCTGGCCGCCGTGGTGGGCCTGTGGGTGAGCCGATGAGAAAAGTCAGGGTCGCGCCGTCGTTGCTGTCGTGTGATCTGGGTCACGTGGGAGACGAGGTCCGCTCGGTCGAGGCGGCGGGCGCCGACCTGCTCCACTTCGACGTGATGGACGGCCATTTCGTCCCCAACCTGACCTTCGGGCCGGGACTGTGCGCCGCGGTGCGCCACATCACACAACTGCCTTTGGACGTCCACCTGATGGTGACCAACCCCGACGGCCTGCTCGAGCCGTTCGTGCAGGCCGGGGCGAACCGGATCGCCGTACACGTCGAGGTCGTGCCACACCTGCACCGGAGCCTGACGCACATCCGCTCCCTGGGCGCCCAGCCCGGGGTCGCCCTCAACCCCAGCACGCCGGCGTCCGCTCTCGAGGAGGTCTGGCCTTTCGTGGACTTCGTCCTCGTGATGACGGTCAACCCCGGTTTCGGGGGCCAGCACCTGATCCCCGAGATGCTCGAGAAGATCGCCCGGCTGCGCGCCGCCCGCGATCGGTGGGGCACGGCGGTGGAGGTCGCCGTGGACGGCGGTGTGGAAACGCGTAACGCCAAGCAGCTCAGAGACCTCGGCGTGGACATCCTGGTCGCGGGCACGGCCGTGTTCGGTGCCGCCGACCGGCGCCGCGCGATCGCGGCGCTGCGGGGGGAGGACGCCTAATGAGGCGGTTGATGGCAGCGGCGGCGCTGCTCTTCCTGGCGGCGTGTTCCCACAAGAACCCGGAGCAGGGCTTCCTGAACGAGATGGGTTCCCTGTCCAAGGAGCAGATCCTGGCGAAGGGCGACGAGCTCACTGCCAAGAAGAAGTGGGAGGAGGCGCGGAAGTACTACTCCTTCCTGTCGGATTCCTTCCCCAACGACCCGGTCGGCCGCAAGGGCGCCCTCAAGGTGGCCGACACCTTCTACAACGCGCACGACACCGAAAGCCTGACCGAGGCGCAGCTGCGCTACAGGGACTTCGTCAACCGCTTCCCCAACGACCCGAACCGCGCCTATGCCCTCCTGATGCTCGGGAAGGTGAGCTACGCGCAGCGCAAGGGCCCCCTGCGCGACCTCACCCCGGTGCGCGAAGCCGCCGACAACCTCAAGCAGGCGGTGCAGCTTTACCCCAACTCGCCGTACGCCAAGGAAGCCCGGGAGCTCCTCTCCAAGTGCTTGGAAGACCTCGCGAAACACGAATACCTGATCGCTTCCCACTACGCCAACATCGGGGCGTGGGCAGGTGCGAGGCAGCGGCTGGACTTCCTGTACGCCAGCTACCCCGATACGGAAACCGCAAAGGCAGCCGCACCCCTGATGAAAAAAGTTCAGGAGCGCTTCAGTCTCCCCACCGCGCCGCCGCCAACACCGGCCGTACCGAAGAAATCGGCGCACTGAGTTTGACGAATACACGGTAGATACGCTATTTTGGTCGTGGAGTCACTACGCCATGCGGAACTGGAGGACTGCTATGGGCCGCGCAATGCTTGCCATCCTCGCCACGGTCTGCGTCAGCTGGACCGCAGCGGGTCAAGCAGTTAACCCTCCCCCACAGCCGCTCCACAAAGTTGGCGACCACTGGACACCGTACGAGCTCCCGACAGACATCCCCGCCGACGCCCAGGTCTACATCATCGTGAAGGGAGACACGCTCTGGGCCCTGGCCGACAAGTTCCTGGGCAACCCCTACCTGTGGCCGCAGCTCTGGGAGAAGAACAGGTACATCCGCGACGCGCACTGGATCTACCCCGGCGATCCCCTCGTCGTGGGCGTGAAGGCGGCCGAGGTTGAGGCGCCGGTCCCACCACAAGCGCCGGCCGCACCGGCCGCCGCCGCTCCGGGAGCCGCCGGAGCACCGGGAGCCGCCGGAGCCCCAGGGGCCGCCGGTGCCGGCGTAGCGCCCGGTGCCGAGGGGCCAGCCGGAGAGCTGGTCCCGATCGGGGGCGAGGATGACATCTACTGCTTCGGCTACCTCGGACCCAGGGACGCGAGACCGCAACTGATGGTGGCATCGGCCGAGACGGTACAGTACCAGTCGCTGTACAGCACGAACGACATCGTCTACCTGTCGGGGGGTGAGGCCGAGGGCGTCAAGGCCGGCCAGGAGTACTTCGTCACCCTGGCCGTGCGCCAACTGCGCCACCCGGCCACCAACGCCGTGCTCGGGACCGTGGTGCGCTACGTTGGGCACGCCCGCGTGCTGTGCACCCAGGACCACACGGCGACGGCAGAGATCCTCGCCTCCTGCGACGCGATTCCCATCGGGGCCTGGCTCAAGCCCTTCGAGGCCATACCCATCCCGATGACCGTGCTCACACCACCGGCCACGCGGTGCGATCCCACGAGCACTAACGCCAAGGGCTACATCACCTACTCCAAGGACGACGATGTCGCCTTCGGGGCGGACCACACGGTGTTCATCGACCTGGGTGAGGCGGACCAGCTCGCGCCCGGCACCCAGTGCATCGTCTACCGTGAGAACCCGCGCGCCGGCGCCCCCCGCGTCCTCCTCGGGGAGCTGGCGGTCCTCACCACCGGCGACCATTGGTCCACCGCGAAAGTGATACGATCTACCGGCCCGATGTACGTCGGGGATCGAGTCCAGGTGAAGTGAGCCCGTCCAACGTTGACGAGCGCCGCGCAGCGTTGCGCGAGGTGGGGGACGCTCTCGGGAGCGTTGCGGATGCCCTGCTCGACCGCGGGCTGCAGCTCGACGAAGCCCTGAACGTCTTCGAGGTCCGTTACGTGCGCGCGGCCGTCGCCCGCCACGGCGGGAACCTGTCGCAAGCGGCGGCCGCCCTCGGCATCCACCGCAACACCCTCCGCGCCAAGCTGCAGCGCAACGGCCAGCGCAGCCGGAAGAACACCTAGGAGCCCCGTGTTTGGCGGGCGGCAAACCGCCGCGGTGTGGGGCAGCTTCGCCCTCGGCTGCATCCTCGTCGCGCTGACCCAGCGGCCCGAAAAGGCGCCACTCCTCGCCTCAACGTGGGTCGAGAGCTCCACGGGCGTCGCGGTCCCAGTGGAGAGCAGCCCGTTCGACGAGTCCACGCCGTTCGAGCAGAGGGTCATCGCCGCAGCCACCAGGGAGGGTCTCGACCCGGCGCTCGTGCTCGCCGTTGTGGAGGTCGAGTCGCGGCAGGCGACCGACGCGGTCTCCCCCAAGGGTGCGGTGGGGCTCATGCAGGTGCTCCCCCAGACCGCCGCAGAGATCGGCTTCCCGGACGCCGCCGACCCGGCCCGCAACCTGGAGGCGGGCTGCCGCTACCTTGCCGCGTTGCTCGAAACGTTCGGGGGTGACGTCGAGCTTGCCCTGGCTGCCTACAACGCGGGCCCGGGCGCCGTCCGCCGCTGGGGAACGGTCCCTCCCTACCGTGAGACCAGGACGTTCATCGCTCGGGTTGCTGCCGCCTACGAGAGGCTGACCGGGCTCGAGCTCGCGGGGTCGAGCCGGTTCAGGTACCAACCGTCAGCCGTTCTTTGACCCATCGTTGCCCTTCGGGGTCCCTTCTTTGTTCTCGGGTTCGCCCTTGAGCGAGTTCCTGAAGTTCCTGATGCCCTCACCGATCCCTTTCCCAAGCTGGGGAAGCTTGCCGGCGCCGAAGATGATGATCACGATCAGAAGGATCAAAAGAAGCTCCGGCACGCCTATTGAACCGAACATATGGCTTCCCTCCGGTGGCGATTATAGCCCTTGCGGATCGCCGACGGCCCGGCGCAGCTCCTCGGGGGCGGAGAGCGTCGCGAGGGCCGCCCCCGCGCGCTCGCGCACGTCCGGAAGCCAGCGCAGGTAGCCGACCCGGCCGCGCGCGGACAGGCGCAGGAAGGTGCCGATGACCTTCAGGCCGCGCTGCGCGGCGCACTCGACGTACCGCCCCTCCCAACCCGCCTTCCAGCCGAACCGAGCGGCCGCGCGTGCCACCCAGGGGCGCTCCGCTCCGGCCAGCGAGGCGCCTCCCCGTTCGCGCAGCAGCGAGGCGAGGTCGTAGGTGTCGGGACCCGCGCGCATGTCCTGGAAGTCCAGAGCCCACACCGTGCCGCCCAGCAGGAACAGGTTGTTGAAGTGGAAGTCGCGGTGCACCAGCCGGAAAGGATGGGAGGCGAGGCTCGCCGCGAGCCGGTCGAGGAACGCCGCTACCTCCGGATCACGCTGCGCCGCGGCCGGCAGCGCGAGCTCTTCGAACACCGCAAGCTCCGCGCGGAAGAACGCCGCGTCGAACGGTGCCGTCGGGAGGTCGGCGAGCTCGCACCCCTGGAACGCCGCCAGCGTGTCGAGCGCCAGCGTCAGCACCCGCTCGTACGTCTCGGCGTGGGCGCGTTCCAGGTCGTCGTCGCCGACGTCCTGGCTGGCCGTGACCAGGCCCTCCCAGCCGAGCGGCCGGGGGATGGGCAGGCGGCGTTCCCACCCCCAGAGTTGCACCCGGTGGTCGCGCTCCGCCTGGGGCTCCTGCCCAGCCGGGTAGAGGGCGGCGACGACCGTCGCCCCGCCAGTGAGGACGACTCGGAAGAAGCGGCGGTGCGAGGCGTCGCCGGCCAGTTCCGTCACCCGGACCGGTGCGAGGCCAAGGACCGCCAGGCCGGACTCCAGACTCCCCACGGTCCCGCATGGTACCCTGGCGGCGCGGAAATTGGGCGCACCCCGCGATGGTTTCCCCAAGTGTGAAGATACGTGGACGGTCTCCCAACAAGGACACGCTGCTGAGCTCGTTTATTGAGGCGCTCGCCTCTCAGATTGAGGCCGACCCCGACCTACAGGCCGCGTGTGCAACCCTGCAGCGTCTCGGGCTCTCCCCCCTGGTCACGGTTGAGCTCGTGCCGGGCAGAGAGGGGCCCCGCGTGGTGATCGCCGACCGGCGCGACGGCGTGCCACAATGGAGCCAGAAGGACGCGGAGTTCCTGCGCTCCGTGGGGATCGTCAGTGAGAGCGCGGATGCGGACCCAGACCCCCCTCAACCTCGTCGGCGCCAGCCGCGCTGAGCTGGTCGAGCTTCTCGGCCGGCTCGACGCCCGTCCCTACCGCGCCCAGCAGGTCTACCAGTGGCTGGTGCGCCGCCTCGCCGGAAGCCTCGACGAGATGACCAACATCCCCAGGTCGCTTCGCGAGGAGCTCGCGCTCCGAGCGGTCGTGCACGACCCGCAGGTCGTCGAGGTCCGCCGCGGCGACGAGGGCACCGCCAAGTTCGTCCTCGCCTATCCCGACGGCGCGGTGGTCGAGGCGGTGGCGATGCCGATGGAGGGGCACACCACCTTGTGCCTTTCTTCACAAGCAGGTTGCGCGGTCGGGTGCGTCTTCTGTGTGACCGGCGTCCTGGGCGCGGGCCGCAACCTCTCCGGCGGCGAGATCTTCGGGCAGTTCCGGGCGATCATGCGGCACGAGGGCCTGGTCGGCGCGAGCGTGAACGTCGTCTTCATGGGCATGGGCGAGCCGCTCCTAAACGTGCCCGGCGTCACCCGAGCGGTGGAGCTGCTCTCCGAGACCGTGAGCCTCCGTCGAATCACCGTCTCGACGAGCGGCATCGTGCCGGGCCTGCGAAAGCTCGCCGAGCTCGAGCACCGTCCCAAGCTCGCGGTCTCGCTCAACGCCACGACCCAGGAGCAGCGCAAGGCACTGATGCCCGCCGCGGCGCGGTGGACCCTCGACGAGCTGCTCGACGCACTGCGCGCGTTCCCTCTCGAGCGCGGCCGCCGCATCACCTTCGAGTACGTCATGCTGGCCGGGCTCAACGACTCGCTGGACGACGCACGCCGCCTGCCGCGCCTGCTACGCGGAATCCCGTGCAAGGTGAACCTCATCCCGCTCAACCCCGACGAGCGCTACCTCCCGGGCTTTGCCGCGCCGGATGAGGAGACGATCAGCGCGTTCGCCGGCGTCCTCGCCGCGGTCCACGTCAACGTCACCGTGCGCTGGAGCAAGGGGTGCGACGTGGCGGCGGCGTGCGGGCAGCTGCGCGGACAGATTTCCTCCGGGACCTCCGCGTCCCCTTCCCCCGCGCCGAACCAAGGCTAGCCCTTCAAAGTCTTTTCTTGCCCCGCGCACGTGGGGCTACACAAGAACCAGAAGCGGCAGCTTCAAGAAGGAATCGGGGCGGTGGGGCGGAGCCCCTACGTCAACACGACCGCGCTCCACTGGCGGCCGGCGAGGCTCCCGTCGCGCCGGTAGGAGTAGTGGGAGGGGGAACAGGCGGTGCACCCCGGGAGGACGCGCACGCGCACCCCCGCGACCCCCAGCGCGGCGAGCCGGCCGCGCGCCCAGCAGGCGAGGTCCACCGCGCCGTCCCCGCGCCACTCCTCGCCCGCCACGCGGTGGCGGGCCAGCGCCGTGAAGACCTCCTCGCCGACCCGGTAGTGGCAGGGTCCGATGCCGACGCCGATCACCGCATGGACACCGCCCGGACTCACGCCGTACTCCGAGCGTATGCGCTCGACCACAGCGCCCAGCACGTCGGCGGCGAGCCCCCGCCAGCCAGCGTGCACCATCGCCACCACGCCGCCGCCGGCCAGTGCCACCGGCAGGCAGTCGGCGGTGCGTACCGTCAGCGCCGTGAAAGGCTGGGCGGTGAGCAAGGCGTCGCACGTCCCCACCAGGTGCGGCCCGGGCGGGAGCTCGTCCGCGGCGCTGAAGGAAAAGGCCAGGCGCGTGTGCTCCTGGCGCGCGTAGAGGGCGGGCACGGGCCGCCCGACGAGACGCGCCACGGCGTCCGCCGCGGCGGCCACGAGGGCGTGCGAGTCGAGGGCGCGCGCGGCGCCGTTCGCATCGCCAAAAACGGCGAGCCCTCCCGGTACGGCGACCGCGACAACACCGCGCCCAACTGCAGTTTCGGCCACGACGCCATGCTACACTCCACAGGCGGAGATCGCGGTGGAGTTCCCAGCGACAGGGCTTGCGGCGCACGCACCCCTCATGACCCCGGCCACGGGCCTCCCTGCACGGCGCGAGGCGCCGGGCCCGACGCCCGCGGGCGGCTGCCGCCTCTCCCCAACCGCATGATCCTCCTCGAACAGATCACCAAGTCCTACAACGGACGCCCGGCCCTGCGGGGGATCAGCACCAAGGTGGAGCGGGGCGAGCTCATGTACCTTACCGGGCCGTCGGGCGCCGGGAAGAGCACGTTCCTCCGCCTGCTCTACCGCGCGGAGCTCCCCGACTCCGGGCACATCCTGGTCAACGACTCGGACCTCACGAAGTTGCGCCGCCGGGAGGTTGCGGAGTTCCGCCGGCGCCTCGGCGTGATCTTCCAGGACTTCAAGCTGCTCCGCCGCCGGACGGTGGCGGAGAACGTCACCTTCGTTCTGTCGCTCCTCAACCTGCCCGAGCGCGACCAGCAGCGCCGCGCCTACCTGGTGCTCAAGCAGATGGGGCTGCAGCACCGCGGCACCGCCTACCCGGACGAGCTCTCGGGCGGCGAGCAGCAGCGCGTTGCGATCGCGCGCGCGCTGGTGTTGCAGCCGGACCTCATCCTGGCCGATGAGCCGACCGGCAACCTCGACCCCGAGCGATCCCACGAGCTGCTGGAACTTTTCAAGACGATCAACTACCAGGGGACCACGGTCGTGGTCGCCACTCACGACCGTGGGCTCATCGACGCCCACCCGGCCCGCACCCTCTTCCTGGACCGCGGCAACCTGGTGAAGGACGCGTGGGGGCCGTTCCAATGAACCGCCATTCCTGGCGCGAGGTGAGGCGGCAGCTGCGCGAGTCCGGCCCTGCTGGCCTCGTGGCAATCATCCTCGTGATGGTGGCGAGCTCCTGGGGTGGCGTCCTCTGGAGCGTGCGCGCGTGGGTGAAGTCGGAGCTGCTCGCGACCGACCGGCCCACAACAGTGGTGGCGGTCGTGCGCGGCGGCGCGGATGCGGCCGCCTTGAGGGACACCTTTCAGGCGCGCTTCCCCGGCGTCGCCACGGTCCCGCTGGCGCCCCGCAAGGTCCAGGAGGAGCTGGCGCGCTGGTTCCCCGAGCTCTCGACGGTCCTCCTGACCCTCGACGAGCGCAGCTTCCCGCCGATCCTCCAGATTGAGGTGCCGTCCGAAGGTGAGCAGGCCGTCACCGGCTTCCTGCAGGCACGCCCCGAGGTCACGATAGTCGAGAGCTCACGGGGGTGGCAGGCGCGGCTGCACGAGGCGGTCTCGCGCTTCTTCTTCGCGGGGTTCGTGCTGGCCTTCACGCTGCTGGTCGGCTGCTGCATCGTGGTCCTGCTCGTCGTGCGGCTGCTCGTGCTCAACCACGCCGACGAGATCGCGATCATGCGGCTGATCGGCGCGCACGAGAGCGAGATCCGGCGCCCCTACCTCGTGTGCGGCTCGCTGCTCGGCCTCCTGGGAGGGGTGCTCGGGGCGGGCCTCCTCGCGGCGCTCCAGCTCGCGCTGCGAGCGGCCTTGCCGACGCTTGTGGTCGAGATGTGGCTGCTGGCGGCACTGCCGCCCGCCGGAGGGCTTGCCGCTGCCGCAGGCGCGGCCCTCGGCCTCGCGTCGCTGCCCAAGGAACCCTGAGGCCTGTAGCTTGTTTCTGGGCTAGGGCTGCACGAGAGGGTTGACCTTGCGGAGGAACTCGCCCGCCTTGTCGCCCCCTTCCAGCAGGGAGATTGCGCGCGCCAGCCGGTCCACCAGCGCCTTCACCGCCGGCATGCCCTTGCCGGCTTCGATGTCGGCGCGGGCGATGCGGTACTGCTTTTCGACCGCGACCGAGCCGGCCAGCCCGACGCTTTCATCGGCCAGCTTGCGTACATTCTCGGCCAGCGCGAACAGCGAGCGCAGCGAAGGCCCCGCCGAAGTGCCCGCCGCCGGGTTGGGGGGCACGCCCTGACCAGGCTTCTCCTCGACGGGCCGCAGGGCGATCAGCCCCGACGTGACGAGGCCGTAGAGCACCTTGCAGACGTCGAACGCCGGAAGGCCGGTGGTCTCCTCGAGCTTCTTGATGGAGTGCTGGCCGTCGACCTTGGTCACCACCGCCCACTCCTGGGGTGAGAGCGTGATCTGGTCCTGGCCGGGCTCGCGAGGCAGGAAGTATGGAATCGCCTCCAGGTTGGGGATCTTGCGCTGCAGCACCCGGTACTCGTCGGTCCGCCGGGCAGCCTCAATCATGAGGCTCGTGTTCGACTTGGTGACCGTCACGCGCTCCGGCGCGACGTTGGCGGTGAAGATGAACTGCCCCTTGCGCCAGGTGGCCAACTCGTAGACCGCGAGCTCGCCGTTCAGCTTGCCCGCGGTCGCGTCGACGATCTGCCCGTCCTTCAGGAAGATCTTCCCGTCCGCGCCCTCGCCGGAAATGGTGAAGACGCCGGTCTTGCCCGAAACGCTGACAAGCTGGATCACGTCGGGCAGCGAGATATCGGCCAGAGAGCCCTGAAGCGCCATGGTTGCTCAGTGCGAGGGCGAGGCCGACAAGACCACCGCCGCCCTGAGCCGACGGGTTGGACGGCAGCGGCGTGCTGGTGGCTTGCCCACGCCGTTGAAACCTAACACACGCCCGTCGCGAGCGTCAAGGCAGAACGCTGCGCACGTGGCACAGCGCGATGGCGAGCGCATCGGCCGCATCGGCGGGCGGCTCGGTCGCGAGGTTGAGCGCATGGCGCACCACGTACGCGACCTGCTGCTTCTCGGCGCGCCCGTGTCCGACCACGGCCGCCTTCACGCGCGCGGGCTCGTACTCGACGACCTCGCCCCCCCAGCGGCCGAGCACCGCCAGCAGGGCGCCGCGCGCCTCCGCGAGGGCGAGGGCGGCCTTGGGGAAGCGCCCGATGAAAGGCGTTTCGACCGCGACCACGTCGGGCGAGAGGCGTGCGAGGAGCTCCTCGAGCTGAGCGGAGAGCTCGGCAAGGGCGCCGGTCCGGGAGAGATCTCGGTGCGGGAGGAGCCGGCCGAACTCGACGGCGCTCACGCGGCGCGGCCCTCCCTCGAGGAGGCCCCAGCCGGTGATACGCGACCCCGGGTCGAGGCCGAGGACCCGCGCCAGCTCAGCCGACCTCGAGCAGCTTCGTGTCGATGTCGAAGTTCGCCCAGACGTTCTGCACGTCGTCGTGGTCCTCGAACGCGTCCATGAGCCGGACCATCTGCTCGGCGCGCTTGTCCTCAAGGCGCACTTGGGTGGTGGGCACCATCTCGACCTTCGCCTGCTCGACCTGGAAGCCGCGCGCCTCCAGGCTGGTCTTTACTTTGTGGAGGTCCTCGGGCGCGGTGTAGATCTCGTACAGCTCGGGATCGTCCGAGAGGAAATCCTCGGCGCCCACCTCGAGCGCGGCCTCCATCACCCTGTCCTCGTCAACCGCGCTCCTGGGCAGGATGATGTAACCCTGCTTCTTGAAGAGGAAGCCCACACAGCCGGTCTCGCCGAGGTGCCCGCCGTGCTTGGTGAACAGGTGCCTGACCTCGGCCGTGGTGCGGTTCCGGTTGTCGGTCAGCACCTGGAGCATGACGGCCACGCCGCCCGGTCCGTACCCCTCGTACGTGACCTCTTCGTACGCGACGCCGGGCAGTTCGCCGGTGCCGCGCTGGATCGCCTTGTTCATCGTGTCGCCCGGCATGTTCGCGGCCTTCGCGGCCTGAATCGCCGAGCGCAAGCGCGGGTTCCCGTCCGGATCGCCCCCGCCCTCACGCGCCGAGGTGGTGAGCTCACGGATGATCTTCGTGAAGAGCTTGCCGCGCTTGGCGTCCAGCTTGCCCTTCTTGTGCTTGATCGTGCTCCATTTGCTGTGGCCCGACATAACGACCCTCCACGGGACCCCGTGGTCCGTGCCCGCGCATTGTACACCGCGACAACGCCGCACGCGCTCAGCCATGTGGCAGCGAACCTATTGACTTGCCGGGGGTGCGCCACCACAATGAAATCGCAGTCTACCGCCGAAACGGCGATCGTATGAGCCTGACAGTCCTACTCCTTGACTACGACCCACGCACCGCCGCGCGCGTCACCGAGGCGCTCGCCCCCCTCGGGTGTCAGCTCGTCACGGTGAAGGACGTAGATTTCGCCGTTGCCGCCTGCGCAAAGATCGAACCGAAGGTGGTGCTGACCACATCGGTGCTGCCTCGTCTCAAAGTCGAGGACGCCATCACGCAGTTGCGCGCGCGTGCCGGCCTCCGCAACACGCCGTTCCTCGTCCTGATGAGCGGGTACACCGGCCACGACCCCCAGGGCGATGCCCTCCGTCTCGGCGCCCAGGACATCGTCTCGAAGCCCTTCTCCCCCGAGGAGTTGCTCAAGCACGTCAGGACGCTGATCGAGAGACCGCGCTCCGAGGCGTCGGTGAGCGCGGACACGCGGCAGGAGGTACTCGAGGCGCTCAAGCGGACCTCCGCCATGGGAAAGGACATCGGGACCGTAACCTCGCGCGACCTCTTCGGCGATCTGCTCGCCGAGGAGCAGTCCGCGGTCCAGACCCAGCGCATCCAGGTCCCGCCTTCGGCCCCCGCCGCACCGCCTCAAAAGCCGGCCGCGGAGGAGCCTGCAGGCCCACCCAAGGCGCCGTCACGCAGGCCGGCGGCCCAGCTCCCCGACGTGGACGCCCTCCTGCAGCAGGCCCTGGGCGACACCCGCCCCGAGTTCCGTGAGGCCCAGGCAAAGCCCGCAAGGCCGCGCAAGGAAAGCAGCGAGGCCTCGGTCGACAAGCTGCTGGAGGACACGCTCTCCGGCCTCGAGCCCGGCAAGGCGAAGCGCATTGCCGCCAGGCCGGCCGCGCCGCCGCCCGTTACACCTGAGCCGGCGGCGAAGGCCCCGGCGCCCACGCCGCCTTCGAGCGAGCCTCCACCGTTCGAGCTACCGGTCGGGCCGACAGAGCCCGCGCCCAGGGCGATCGAGATCTCACGCTCCCTTGGCCAGCCGAGGCCTGCCACTGCGCCCGGGACCGCCGTCCCGTCCGCCGAGCCGGCGCCGGCTCCGCTCCCGAGCGGAACGCCGTTCGGCCAGTACGAGCTGATCGAGCTCATCGCCACCGGAGGGATGGCCGAGGTTTACCGGGCCCGCATGAGCGGCGTCGAGGGGTTCCAGAAGATCGTCTCGATCAAGCGGATCCTCCCGCACCTGACCGACAACGACGAGTTCGTCACGATGTTCGTGGACGAGGCTAAGGTCGCGGCGCAGCTCCAGCACCCGAACATCATCCACATCTACGACCTCGGCAAGATCGAGCGCTCCTACTACATCGCCATGGAGTACATCGACGGCAGGGACCTGCGCTCGATCCTGCGCACGCTGGAGGAGAAGCACGCCCGCCTGCCGATCGGGCTGGCCCTCTTCATCGCGTCGCGCCTCGCCACAGCGCTCGACTACGCGCACCGCAAGCGCGACCTGCAGGGCAAGTCGCTCGGCCTGGTGCACCGCGACGTGTCCCCGCAGAACGTCCTGATCTCCTACGACGGGGACATCAAGCTGTGCGACTTCGGCATCGCCAAGGCTGCGTCCAAGGCCTCGCACACGCGATCCGGAGCCCTCAAGGGCAAGCTGCAGTACATGTCCCCCGAGCAGGCCTGGGGCAAGGACATCGACAACCGCTCAGACATCTTCTCGCTCGGCCTCGTCCTCTACGAAATGCTGACCGGGCGCAAGGCCTTCGCGGGCGATTCCGAACTCTCGATCCTCGAGCAGGTCCGCGCCCCGCGCATCGTTCCGCCGCGCGAGTACGACCCGGCGATCCCGCCCGAGGTTGAGCGCGTGGTGATGACCGCGCTCAAGGAAAACCGGGACGAGCGCTTCCAGAACGCCGCCGAGCTCGGCGCGGACCTTGGCAACATGCTGCAGTTGATCCGGCCGGCTCCGGGCGCCAGCGAGCTGGGCGCGTTCCTGGCCGACCTGGTGGGCCGCGAGCGCCACGTGAGCTCGCCGCACATCCCGGCCGCACGCCCGGCGATCACGCCCCCTCCGCGGAAAACGGCCCCTCCCCCGTCGGTGGAGACCCCGAAGCCCGCCGCTGCGCCCCCGGTCCTGGCGAAGGAGTTCGCCCGCGAGGAGGTCCCGGCGTTCCTCACCCCGGCGCGGCGCAGCCGCACCGGCCTGATTGCCGGCGCCGTGGTGGCCGTCATCGTGGCCGTCGCAGGTGTCTGGTACCTCACCCGCCCCAAGGCTTCGTCTCAAGGCGCCGTGGTCGAGCCGACGCCCGCCCCGGAAACCGTGGAGATGGCCAAAGAGGTGGCCCAGCAGGAGATCGCCAAGCAGACGCAGGCCATGCGCCAGCGCCTGAGCAACGAGATTCTCAGGCCGACGCCGACCGCCGCGGCGCGGCGACGCGCCACACCGACGCCCGCACGCGTGGCCGCCGCCGCTCCCGCCCCGCCGGCGCAGCCGACCGCGGCGCCCGCCGCGGCCGCGGAACAGCCCACGGTGGCGCCCGCGACCGCGGTCCCGGAGCCAACGCCGCCTCCCGCCGTGCCGAGCCCCACCGAGCCACCGCCCACACCGGTCCCGCCCACCCCCGCTCCGGAGACGATGCCCGCCGCCGCGCCGCTCGCGACCGAGCAGCCCGCGGTGAACCCGGGCGACCTCGTGGAGCCGGGCCCGGACGTGGTACCTCCGGAGCCGGTGTACAAACCCATGCCGAGCTATCCGCCGCTCGCGGCGCGTCAGCGCGTGAGCGGGCTGGTGATCCTCCAGGTGCTGGTCGACGAGAACGGCGCCGTGCAGGAAGTCAAAGTGCTGCGCGGGGTCAAGCCCAACCTCGGACTCGACGACGCCGCCGCCAACGCCGTGCGGGGCTGGCGCTACAAGCCGGCGACCAAGAACGGCGTCCGCGTCAAGGTGCGGATAACCCAGCCCATCCCGTTCACACTCATCCCGTTCAAACCCTGATTATGGAGGAGAGAGACATGTCGCTTCTCACCGATCAGCAGCGCAAGTTCTACGAGGACACCCACAAGGTGACGCGGCAGGAGATCGAAGACATCGAGACCCAAATCCAGGAAGAGCTGCAGCGCGTCAAGCAGCGGATTGCCGAACTGCAGACGGCCCAGAAAGCCGCCCGTCAGATGTACGATGCGGCCTGTCAGCGCCTGGGGGTCCCCAACGACCTGGAAGAGCAAGGAAACGAGTAGCCTGAGTCAGGGCGTCAGCTGCCGACGGGCGACCCACACCGGGTGGTGTGGGTTGTTTGCACTTGTCCTGACGTGTTCCTGCACCTCGCCGCCCGCCCACGGGATCACCGACCAGATCGGTGAGGCCGTACCGGCGGGCCCCGTGCACCGCCTCGTGCCGCTGGCACCCGACGTGACGGAGCTCGCGTTCGCACTTGGTGCCGGAGGCATCGTCGTCGCGGTCACGCCTGCGGCGGATTTCCCGCCAGAGGTCGCAAGCCTCCCCCGCATTTCGGCCGGGGATGCGGAGGTGATCCTGGCCACGAGGCCCGACTTGGTGCTTGCCACCACCGCGGGCAACGACCTCCGGGTGATCGAGCAGCTCCGCCAGTTCGGCATCCGCGTGTGCACCATGGACGTGACCTCCTTCACCCGCCTGGAGGGGGCGTGTCGCCTGGCAGGTGAGTTGCTCGGCGCGAGGGGCGAGGGTGAACGCCTGGCGAACGAGATCGGCCGGCGGTGCGAGCGTGCCGCCGCCCGTGCGCGGGCGCTGCCCGTGCGCCGCGCGCTCTACGTTGTGTGGTGGGAGCCGCTGATCGTGGCGGCACCGGGCACGTTCCACGACGACCTGCTCCGGCACGCGGGCCTGGCCAATTTGGCCCCCGCCTCGGGCGGCCGCTACCCGCGCGTGGACCCGGAGCAGTTGCTCGATCCCCGCCTCCAGGTCGTGGTCGCTCCCGACGAACGCGACCTCCGCGAAGGCTATCGCACCATCGTCGGCTCGCCGGCAGGGCAGCGCGTGGCCTCGGGCGCCGTGGAGGTCATCTGGCTTCCCGCCGACCCCGCAAGCCGCCCGGGGCCGCGCCTCCCCGAGGCGCTGGAGGCCCTGGTGGCCGCCCGCGAGGCACACCCGTGAAGCGCGTCGCCGATCTCGCTCTCGTCGCGGTGCTGCTCGCCGCAGTGGCTTCCGCGCTGCTGATCGGGGGTCCGGCCGCCACCCCGCGCGAGGCGCTCGCTGCGCTCTCCGGAGGCGGGACGCCCGAGGTGCGCACGATCGTCCTCGGCCTGCGACTCCCCCGGCTCGCCCTCGGAATCGCCGTGGGTGCCGCCCTGGCGCTCGCCGGGGCGGCGCTCCAGGCGTTGCTCTCCAACCCGCTTGCCGACCCGTTCCTGCTCGGCATCTCGGGCGGAGGCGCCGCCGCGGCCACCGCCGCGTTCGCCGTGCTGCCGGCTGCCGCCCTCGGTCTCGTGCCGGCGGCGGCGATGGCGGGTGCGGCAGCCGCGACCGGTCTGGTGTGGTGGATGGCGCGCGGGCCGCTCGGCACCTCCTCCACGCGGATGATCCTCGCGGGCGTCGCCGTCAACGCCGCCGCCTCGGTGGCGATCCTCACCATACTCTCACTCGCCCCCTCCCCGCGCCTCCCCGGGGCCCTGGCCGTGACCATGGGTTCGCTCGCCTCCGCGTCTCCCGCCGCGGTCGCCTGGCTGACGCCGTACGTGCTGGTGCCCGCCTTCGTCCTGCTCCTCCACGGCCGCGACCTCGGGCTGCTGGCCACCGGCGAGGAGTCGGCGGCCGCCCTCGGCGTCGACGTCGTCACCGTGCGCAGGCGGGTGTTCCTGGCCGCGGCGGCGCTGTGCGGCGGCGCGGTCGCGTTCGCGGGGGTGATCGGCTTCGTCGGGTTGGTGACGCCGCACCTGTGCAGGCTCGTGTGGGGCCAGAGCCCACGCCGGCTGCTGCCGCGGGCCGCCGTTGCCGGCGCCGCGCTCATGGTCCTCGGGGATCTGGTGGCACGGCGCCTGCTCGCGCCGGTGGAGCTCCCCGTCGGCGTGGTCACGGCGCTGCTCGGCGTGCCGTTCTTCGTCGCCCTCCTGAGGCGGTCGCCGTGATGATGCTGCGCGCCAGCGCGCTCTCCGGCGGCTACGGGACCCGCGAGGTGGTCCGCGGGGTGGACCTGGCGGTTGCCGAGGGGGAATGCGTGGCGGTGCTGGGGCCCAACGGTGCCGGCAAGAGCACGCTGCTCCGCCTGCTCGCCGGCATCCTCGCCCCGAGCGCGGGCGAGGTGGAGCTGCGCGGAAGGCCGCTTGCCGCGTGGCGCCGGCGGGAGGTGGCACGCGAGGTGGGCTTCGTGCCGCAGATGGTCAACTTCGCCTTCCCATTGACCGTGGGCGAGACGGTCCAGCAGGGGCGCGCTCCCCACCTCGGCGCCTGGCGCCCGCCCTCGCCACGGGACCACGCCGCGGTGGACGCCGCCCTCGCCCGCGTCGGGCTCTCCGATCGGTCCGACGCCTCCGTCCAGCGTCTCTCGGGGGGCGAGCGCCAGCTCGTGCTGCTGGCCAGGGCGCTTGCGAGCGAGCCGCGCCTCCTGCTCCTGGACGAGCCGACGGCCGCCCTCGACGTGCGTCACCAGCTCGAGATCGCCGGCATCCTCGGCGAGCTGATCGCCGAGGGCGTCGGCGCGGTGCTGGTCGCGCACGACTGGAACTTCGCGCTGCGGCTGGCCCACCGCCTGGTCGTCCTCCACGAGGGCCGGGTACGGGCCTCCGGCACGCCCGAGGAGGTCCTCCGCCCCGAGCTGTTCCGCGAGGTCTTCGGGGTCCACGCGGACGTCATCCCCCGCGGGGGCAGCGCACCGCTGATCGCCCTCCGCTCGGTCGCCGAAGGTCGGCGCTCCGCCCCCGGCCAGGTCAACCCTAACCTCTTCAACCCCAGGCCTTAGCTCGCGAACGCAAGCGATTTCCTTGCGTCCCCCGGAGGTGGATGCTAGATTCGTCGCCCATGGTCTGGTTTCGCCGCTCAGAGTCGGCCGAAAGGCCGGCGAGCAGGGTCCCCGAAGGGTTGTGGGTGAAGTGCGACGGCTGCAAGGAGACCCTCTACCGCAAGGAGCTGGAAAACGCGCTGTTCGTGTGCCCGCGCTGCGGCCACCACCACCGCGTCTCCGCGCGCACGCGCCTCACCCAGCTCTTCGACGGCGGCAGCTGGAAAGAGGCCTTCGGGACGGTGTTTTCCACCGACCCCCTGGAGTTCACCGACTCCAAGCCGTACGCCCAGCGCCTGCGAGAGCTGCGGGAGAGAGGCGTGCGGTGCGACGCGCTGCTGGTCGGCGTCGGGCGCCTGGCCGGCAGGCGGGTGGTGATCGGAGCGATGGAGTACTCGTTCATGGGCGGCTCAATGGGCTCCGCGGTCGGCGAGAAGCTCACGCGCGCGATCGAGCGCTGCATCAAGGGCCGCCTTCCCCTCATCGTGGTCTCCTGCTCCGGAGGCGCCCGCATGCAGGAGGGGATCCTGTCCCTGATGCAGATGGCCAAGATCTCCGCGACGCTCGCACGGATGCACGCCGCCCGGCTCCCCTACATTTCGGTGCTCACCGATCCCACGACGGGGGGCGTGACCGCCTCGTACGCGATGCTGGGCGACCTCAACATCGGCGAGCCGGAGGCGCTCATCGGTTTCGCCGGCCCGCGCGTCATCGAGCAGACCATCCGCCAGAAGCTCCCCGAGGGGTTTCAGCGCGCCGAGTTCCTCCTCGAACACGGGATGCTCGACATGGTGATACCCCGGCCGGAGCTCAAGGAGACGCTGGCACGGTGTCTGGCACACCTGCTCTAGGGACCGGCGCCGAGGTGCTGCTCGCCCCACGCCTGGAGCAGCGCATCCTGCCGGGTCTGGAGCGCATGCGGCGGGCGCTGGATGCGCTCGGCCACCCGGAGAAGGCCTTCACGTCGGTGCTCGTCCTCGGCACCAACGGGAAGGGCTCGACCGCGGCGCTGCTGGCTGGAATGCTGCAGGCGCACGGCGTGCGCTCCGGGCTCTACACGTCGCCGCACCTGGTGGCGGTCGAGGAGCGCATCCGAACCGATGGGAGCATGATCGCCCCGGGGCGGCTGGCGCGGCTGGTGGCCGGCCTCAACCGTTTCCCGGAGCTCTCCTACTTCGAGACCCTCACCTGCGCGGCGATCGTGGAGTTCGCCGAGCGCGGGGTGGACGTGGCCGTGCTGGAGGCCGGGCTCGGCGGGCGCTGGGACGCCAGCAACGCCGTCGATCCGGCGGTGGCGCTGCTCACCAACGTGGGCACCGACCACCAGCAGTGGCTGGGCGACACGCGCGTCGCGATCGCGGCGGAAAAGGCCGCGGCGCTGCGCGGGCACGAGGCGATCGTGGCCGAATGGGACGATGAGGTGGAACCGGCGATCCGGGCAGCCGCCAACACGGCCACGCCGCTCTCGCTGGCATCGGAATGGGCCGAGGTAAGCGGGTCTCGGGGTACGCGGTTCACGAATCAACCACGCAGCCACTCGGGTACACCCGCGTCTTCCGAGCCCCGAGTCCCGAGCCCCGAACCCCGCGCAGATTCAAGCTCCGAGGTTCGCTTCTCGATCGCCGGCCAGGAAAACACGGCGAAGCTGCCCCTGCTGGGCCAGCACCAGCTTGCGAACCTGCGACTGGCGCTGGCCGGACTCGCGGCACTCGCGAAGCACGGCCTCGCGCCCGTTCCGGACCCGGAAGCCGTGCGGCGAGGCATCGAGGGCACGGTCTGGCCGGGGCGCCTGCAGTGGTGCTCCTGCCGCGGGCACCGGCTGCTGGTGGACGGGGCCCACAACCGCGAGGCGATCGCTGCGGTCGCCGAGGCGCTCGACAGGGTGGGCCTCTCCGGCTCGCTCCACTTGCTGTTCTCCTGCCTCGACGACAAACCGCTGGAGGCGATGGCGGACCTGCTGCGGCCGCGGGTCCTCGCCGTAACCGTGGCGCCCCTCGACTCGCCGCGCGCCACGCCGGTGGAAAAGCTCGCGGCGGCGTTCCCGGGGTGCGCCCGCGCGGCGAATGTCGGTGCGGCGCTGCTCGCGCTGCCGGCCGATGCCCCGACCCTCGTCACCGGTTCACTGCGGCTGGCCGGCGCCGTGCTGGCCGAGATCGGGAGCGACCATGGCTGAGCTCGAGATCCGCCCGCGCGCGCGCCTGGAGGCGGCGGAGGATGCCGCCCTCGCCTTCTGTGCCACGCGCTCATCCGAGGCGACCCGCCGGCTGCCAATCCCGAGCGAGGGGAGGCAGTTCGACTACCGCACGGCGTTCCAGCGCGACCGCGATCGCATCCTGCACTCGCGCGCGTTCCGGCGGCTCAAGCACAAGACGCAGGTGTACGTCCCCTATACCGGCGACCACCCGCGCACGCGTCTGACCCACACGCTGGAGGTCTCGCAGATCGCTCGCACCCTCGCCCGCGCCCTCGGGCTCAACGAGGACCTGGTCGAGGCGATCGGCCTCGCGCACGACCTGGGGCACACCCCATTCGGCCACTCCGGCGAGCGCGGCCTCATCCAGATCCTCGCCGGGGAGCAGCCGGGCTGTCCGCTGCCCGCGCGCGTCGTGCGCGAGGTCGGCACCTTCAAGCACAACTACCAGTCGGTGCGGGTGGTGGACCTGCTGGAACGGCGCTACGACCACCCGGGGCTGAACCTCACCGACCAGGTGCGCGAGGGGATCATCAAGCACACCACCTGGAAGACGCGCTTCCCGTTCCCGCTGCCAAGCGTCGAGGGGCTGAAGCTCGGCAAGCCCTGCCACCTGGAGGGACAGGTCGTGGCGCTGGCCGACGAGATCGCCCAGCAGACCCACGATCTGGAGGACGGGCTCTACGCCGAAGCGGTCTCCCTCGAGGAGATCGAGAAGCTGGAGGCGGCCGTGACCGTGATCCAGCACTCCGGCGAGACCTACAGCCGCGAGCGCCGGCGGTGGCGGAGGGCGGCGCTCCTGCAACGGGGGCTCATCCACCTCTTCGTGACCGATTCCATCCAGGCCACGGCGCGCAACGTGGAGAGGGCCGCGGCCAAGCACAAGGTCGCCGACCACGCGGGCTGGCTGGCCGTCGCCGACCAGATCCCCGCGGCGACGGTCGCGTTCTCGCGCCGCGTCGCCACGATCTTTGCGGAGCTGAAGGCGTTCATCTACCGGTTCATCATCAACCACCAGGAGGTCAACCGACAGGACAACCGGGCCCAACTCGTGATGAGCGGCCTCTTCCGCGCCTACTACACGAACCCCCTGACCCTTCCCACGTACGTGCTGCTGCGTTTCCACGAGCAGACCGGGCGCACGTACCTGCGCGATCTGCGCATCCCACAGATCCCGGGCGAGGTGGCGAAGCACTACCACACGGACCCGCGCTTTGTGCGCCTGATCGTCGACCACCTAGCGGGGATGAGCGACCGCTACGCGATCGACGAGTACCAGTCGCTGTACGATCCCGATGCGGGCCTGTCCCCCAGCGGTCCAGGGAGGTCATAGCCATGGTGATCCTCATCGCCTCTGACCACGCGGGCTTCGACCTCAAGGAGCTCCTGGCCGAACGCGCACGCGACATCGGCCACGAGGTGGTCGACCTCGGCCCTCCAGCCAGAGAATCCGTGGACTATCCGGACTACGCCCACGACCTGGCGCGGCGCATCGCCGCCGGTGAGGCCGACCTCGGCGTGCTCATCTGCGGCACCGGCATCGGCATGTGCATGGCCGCCAACCGCCACCCGGGCGTGCGCGCGGCGCTCTGTCACGACGCCTTCACCGCGGAGCTGGCTCGCCGCCACAACGACGCCAACGTGCTCTGCATGGGCGGGCGCACCACCGGCCCCGGCCTGGCGATCCAGATGCTGGACATCTTCCTCGCGACCCCGTTCAACGGGGGACGGCATGCCCGCCGGGTCGAGAAGATCGAAGTCAAAGGGGAGAGCTGACCATGAACCAGCACGAGCGCACCGCCTTCTTCTCCTTCCTCGAGACCGCCGTCGCCCAGGCGGACCCCGAGATCGCCAAGGCCCTGAACAACGAGCGCCACCGGGAGAATGAGGGCCTGGAGCTGATCGCCTCGGAGAACTTCGTCTCGCCCGCCGTACTGGCGGCGACGGGCTCGGTGATGACCAACAAGTACGCCGAGGGCTACCCCGCCAAGCGCTACTACGGAGGGTGCGAGTTCGTGGACGTCGCGGAGGACCTGGCGCGTGCGCGCGCCAAGCAGCTCTTCGGTTGCGACCACGTCAACGTGCAGCCGCACTCCGGTGCGCAGGCCAACATGTCCGTGTACCTCGCCACCTGCCAGCCCGGCGACGTGGTCTTCGGCATGGACCTCTCGCACGGCGGCCACCTCACCCACGGCCACCCGCTCAACTACTCCGGCAAGACCTTCAAGATCGTGCCGTACCTTGTGCGGAAGGACACCGAGACCATCGACTACAACGCACTGCGCGAGGCCGCGAAGCAGCACAAGCCGAAGCTCATCGTGTGCGGGGCCTCCGCCTACCCGCGCACCATCGACTTCAAGCTGATCGCCGAGATTGCCCATGAGTCCGGCGCCATGGTGATGGCGGACATCGCGCACATCGCGGGGATGGTTGCAGTCGGGCTGCACCCCTCGCCGGTGCCCCACTGCGAGTTCGTCACGACGACGACCCACAAGACGCTGCGCGGCCCGCGCGGCGGCATGATCATGTGCAAGGCCCCCTTCGCCGAGGCCCTCGACAAGGCCGTCTTCCCCGGCGTGCAGGGTGGCCCGCTCATGCACGTCATCGCGGCCAAGGCGGTGGCGTTCGCCGAGGCGCTGCAGCCCTCTTACCGCGAGTACATCGGCAAGCTCCTGGAGAACGCCAAGGTCCTGTGCGCCTCGCTGCAGGAGCTCGGCTGGCGTATGGTCTCGGGCGGCACCGACACCCACCTCATGCTCATCAACCTGGGGGCCGATGGGATCTCCGGAAAGAAGGCCGAGGAGCGCCTCGGCAAGGCCGGTATCACGGTCAACAAGAACACGGTCCCCTTCGACACCCGCAAGCCGTACATCGGCTCCGGCATCCGCATCGGGACGCCCGCCGTCACCACCCGTGGCATGGGGCCGAACGAGATGAAGGTCATCGCGATGCTCATCGACCGCGTGCTGCGCACCGAGGACGAGGCGGCGTGGGCGAAGGTCAGGGGCGAGGTCGAGGAGCTGACGAAGGCGTTTCCGCTGTACGGGCAAGCGTAGAGTCCGGGGCGCGGGGCCCGGGCTCGGACCGCTATTGCCGGTTGCGTCGTCACCCTAGCGGTGCCGGGACACGATTCGACTTATCATTGAGTCACCTATGAGCTACCTGCCAAAGGCGAGTCGGTACGAGGGGATGCGGTACAACCGCTGCGGGCGCAGCGGCCTGAAGCTGCCTGCGGTCTCGCTCGGCTGGTGGTACAACTTCGGCGGCGTGGATGATTTCGAGAACGCGCGCGAGGTGGCCAGGCGCGCGTTCGACCTGGGCGTCACGCACTTCGACCTGGCCAACAACTACGGCCCTCCGCCGGGCACCGCCGAGGAGACCCTCGGGAGGCTGTTGCGCGAGGATTTTGCCGGCTACCGCGACGAGCTCGTCATCTCGACCAAGGCCGGGTGGGACATGTGGCCGGGCCCCTACGGGGACCTCGGCTCCCGCAAGTACCTCCTTGCCAGCCTCGACGCTTCGCTGCGCCGGATGGGCCTGGAGTACGTGGACATCTTCTACAGCCACCGTCCCGACCCGGACACGCCGATGGAGGAGACGATGGGGGCGCTCGCCTCCGCGGTGAGGCAGGGTAAGGCGCTCTACGCGGGCATCTCCTCGTACTCGCCCGAGCAGACCCGCAGGGCGTCCAGGATCCTGCGCGAGCTCGGCACGCCCTGCCTGATCCACCAACCGCTGTACAACATGTTCGACCGCTGGATCGAGCACGGCCTGCTCGACGTGCTCGACGAGGATGGCATCGGCTGTATCGTGTTCTCCCCCCTCGCCCAGGGGCTGCTCACCGACCGCTACCTGCACGGCGTGCCCGCCGGGGCGCGCGCGTCCAAGACGGAGCGGGTCTGGCTGACCGAGAGGGACGTCAACGCCAGCATCGGAAAGGTCCGCAAGCTGGACGGCCTCGCCCGCGGCTGCGGCCGCACCCTCGCCCAGATGGCCATCGCCTGGGTGCTCCGCGAGCCCCGGGTCACCTCGGTGCTGGTCGGCGCCAGTAGGGTGCGGCAGCTCGAGGACAACCTCGCCGCGTTGAGCCACCCACCGCTCGGCGAGGACGAGCTGCGCCAGATCGAGGCCATCCTCAAGAGCTGACGCGCGGCCCGACTCGTCTGCGCTGCCGCGATGCGCGAGAATAGCGGTATGAGCCTGAAGACAGGGTGGCAGGGACGGGTTTTTGAGGATTTCCAGGTGGGCGACGTCTACCGGCACCCACTGGGGCGCACGATCACCCAGGCGGACAACATCTGGATGACGCTGTTGACGCTCAATTCGAACCCCATCCACTTCGACAGCGCGCTGGCTGCGAGGACGGAGTTCGGGCGGCCGCTCGTCGACTCCACGATCACGCTGGCGCTCGCCACCGGCCTCTCGGTCTCCGACCTTTCGCAGAACGCCATCAACCTGGGGTGGGACGCGGTGCGGCTCCCCCACCCGGTGTTCGAGGGCGACACGATCTACGCGGCGAGCGAGGTGCTGGAGGTGCGCCCCTCGCGCTCGCGCCCGCACATGGGGATCGTGCGCGTGCGGACCACGGGAACGAACCAGGACGGTGCGGTTGTCATCGAATTCGAGCGAACGATCATGGTTTACCGGCGCGGCCACGCCCCGAACCTGGAGCGGCCCACGCCGTCCGTCTCCCCCGGCTGAACCTCAAAAGCGTCGTCTAGTCCGCAGTCGCGCGACGCAGGGTCACCGAGGTGAGCCTCACCTCGACGTGGCCGAGCAGTGTCACCTTGCCGGTGAGCTCCACCGGAATTCGCCGCACGGGATCCCACAGGATCTCGACGTCGCCCTCGAGCCCGAAGATGCGAAACGCGCTCGCAGACGCCGGGTCCAAGGACTGGCTGCGTGCCACCATCCGGACGGCGGAGAGCTGCTCGCGCACGGTGTTGATCGCCCCGCCCGAATCCTCCTCGAAGTTGAGCGGCACCTGCTCGATGCCTTCCACGCGCAGCGTCACGCGCTCGACCTGCGTCTGCACGAGCACGTACGCCGTCAGGGAGTCACCGGGCGCGACCAGTCCAGCAGCCGAGGCGGCGTACAGGAGCCCGGCCGGGCCCGTGATCGCGGCGCCGTCGGGAAGCGCCTTCGGATACACGGTGAAGGTGCGCGTCTGCCGCGTCCACCCTTCGGGGGGCAGGGCGCGCTCAGCACGTGAGGCCGGCTCCAGGAGATCGAACAGGAAACCCCGCGCGGTCAGCGTGTAGGTCTTGCGGTGGTTCTTGGCTCCCGCCTCGGTGTCCACGATCTGGCGGGCCCTCGCGTCCGCGCCGTCCAGCCGCTCGTGCGCGAAAAACGTCCTTCCAGGCAGGCGCGACGTGCTGTCAAGGACCACCCCGGGCAGCCCGGCCGGCGAGGCCGGGCGCGCCTCGATCCTCACGTCCACCGTGGCCGAGATCCCCAGCTTGCGCGCGGCAAAGCGCAGCTCCTTCCACGCCACCTGCCTAGGGTCCAGCGCCCCGGGCGGGAGCTCATCCGCGCGGAGCGCGGCCTGCGTCGCGAGGAGGACGCACAAAACGAATGCGGGCGTGCACTGGCCGGCCATCCCGTCGCGATTATGACAGGATGGCCCGCCCGCCCCCCGCCGCGTTCATACCGCCTCGAGGGCCGTCACCTCGTCGCCAAGGCGCAGCTCTCCGGTCTCGGCGTGCATGAGGTTCTGGCCGAACAGCACGCTGTTGCCGTCCCGGCGGCAGGTGGCGGGGGTGGCCAGGGGCTCTTTGCCGCGTTCGCCGGTTGCCCGGTCACAGTGGTCGTCGTGCACCGGACGCACGGCTGCACCACGTGAGACTCGATCGCGCCGATCCGGATCTGCCGCCATCCGTCCTCGGCGTACGGCGCGTACCCGCGCACCACCGGGTTGGGACGGAAGCGGTCACCGCTATCAGCCTCCGCACCGTCCCCGGCACGTACCAGCCGAAGCGGCACAGACGCCGCCCGAGCACACCCTACCGGCCGGTCCAGAGCCAGAGCCGGATGCGGAGGGCGTCGCGCAGCATCTGCATCCCGTGCCGCAGCGGCCGCACGCGCGAGGCCTCCACGTGTGACCAGCGCACCCCGACCTCGGCGATCGTCGCACCCGCTCGCGCTGCGCGGGCCAGCAGCTCGACGTCGAACGCGAAGCCGTCGAGGCGCTGCTCACCGGCGAGGCGGCGCGCAAGCTCCCCGTCCAGGAGCTTGAACCCGCATTGCGTGTCCTTGAGGGAGGTGAGGCCGAGGGCGCGCAGCGCAAGGTTGAACATGCGGCCCATTGTGTCGCGGGGGAGCGGCTGCCGCCGCTCGATCAGCTCGCGCTGCAGCCCGCGCGACCCGACCGCGAACGCCGCCTTGCTCGCGAGCAGCTTGTCGACCTCCTCGATGGGCGTGGCGAGGTCGGCGTCGGAGATGAGAACCTTGCCGCCTTCGCTCGCCGCGAGCCCCGCCCGCACGGCCGCGCCCTTCCCGCTGTTACGCCCAAGGCGGAGGATACGGAGCGAGACGCCTGCGGGGGCCACGAAGCGCTCCGCGACGCGGGCCGTACCGTCGGAGGAGCCGTCGTCCACCACGAGAAGCTCCGCCGGAAGCAGGTCCGCTCGGCGCGCGAGGAAATACCCGATTCGCTCCAGGGTCGCGGGCAGCCGGCGCTCCTCGTTGAACGCTGGGACCACGATGGAGAGCCGGGTTTCCCTAGCCACGGCGCGCTCCCCTGCTGGTATGGTCCGGCGAGCCACCGCGCAAAAGCAGAAGAGGACTCTGGGGGGGCAGGGAGGCTGGCATGACGCGCACCCTTTGGGAGTATCGGATTCTGAACATCCGCTCGGAGAACTACCAGCTCGACCCGAAATACGAACCGCAGCTCAACAGCCTCGGGGCAGACGGCTGGGGACTCGTGGGCATCACCGCGATCAACTTCAAGACGGGCGCGACCGACCACATCGGCATGGTCTTCAAGCGCCCTCTGCAAGCGAGCGGAAGCTGAGGCTGCCGCCCGCCAGCCGCTCCGCAACGCTCTCCCCCCGGAGCCGGAGCAGCAGCGGGACACCCCCCAGGAGCATCGAGAGCACCCAGGAGAGCCACAACCGGATTACCCTCGACCACGGAATCGGCGCGGAGAAGCAGATCCTGACGAACAGCATGCCGGGCGTGCCGCGCCAGCCCCATAGGCAGCCGAGCGCAACCACGCTCGCCAGCTCGAGCCCGGCGAGGCCCGCGAGCACGAGCTGACCCGGGACCATCTCGGCGCCGAGCGCGGCCGCCACCCCCGACCCGGAGACGACCGCGAGCACGACCACGCCGGCGTCGGCCAGCACGGCAAGCCAGAGCCGCCACGTGCCGGCGAGCGGACGGAGCGTGGGGGTCCCTGGCGGCAGGTCGTCGCCCGCGTGGCCCTGCCGCCCTTCGCGCCGATCCCACACGAGCGGGATGTCCAGTTGCTCGGGAGGCGGCGTCCGCAGCGGCATCAGTCGAGCGCCCGCAGCTCGATGTTGGTCACGAAGATCTGGTACCTCGGGTCCGACGGGCGGGAGAGATAGGTGTTCGCGAGCTCCCTCAGCCGGCCCACCTCGGGGTCCTGGGTGTACTTCAAGAGCTGGACCAGCAGCTCGTGGCCCTCTGCGACCTGGTACTTGCGGAGGTGGATGACCGCGGTGTTGAAGGTCGCCACCGACCACAGGTGACGGACCTCGGCATCGTCCGGGTGTTCCTTTAGCACCTTTTCCGACAGGCTGCGGATGTTCTCCCAGTTACGGGTGCCCACCGCATCGGCGAGCGTCCCGATCGCCGGGGAGTAGGAAGCGATCTCCGACTGCAGCTTCGACAGCTCGGGGTCGCCCGGGAGCCGGCCGAGCCCGTCCCGGATCATGCGCATCGCCTTCACCCGGTTCCCGGCGGCCACCGCCTCCCCTACCACCTTGCTCTCCGGCACCGGGGGAGGCGCGGTCTTCAGCTTGAGCCTGCGCTGGTACTCCAGCACGCGCTGGTTGACGCGGTTCGCCTGCTCGCCCTCAGCCTGCCCCTGCAGGCTCTGGAGCAGCTGGATCGCCTCCTGCAGCTGCCCCTGCTTGGCGAGCTCCTCCGCTTCCGCCAGGGCGTCGGTGACGGCGCCTCCGCCCCCCGATAAGACCTTCCCGCGCAGCAGGAACCCCGCCACGATCACGACGAGCAGCACACCCACGCCCACCCCCAGCCAGGGCAGCGGGATGGATGGCAGGGCGACCCTCCGCGGGGGTGCGGGGTACTCCGCCGCACGCGGCTGCGCGGCCGCCGCCGAACCCGGTGATGGCACCAGCGGCGCCCCGGCGGCGCGCGCGATCCCGGCCGGCACGAAGTCGTCGCGAAAGAGGTCCTCTTCCACTCCCGCCGGCGCCGCGGCCGGCGTCGGCGGTGGGGCCGCCGGTGTCGCCAGGCGCTGCAGCAGGTCGTGCGCCGCCAGGTGCTGAGGCTGCAGCTTGAGCACCTGCTCGCACAGCCGCCGTGCGCCGTCGGCATCGCCCTTCTCGAACGCTTCGTAGGCCTCGTGGGACTTGTGCTCGGCGAGCCGTTCGACCTCCTCCCGCCGCCGGCGGGCCTCCTCGATCCTCTTCTCGGCCTCCTTGTGCTGGGCGTCGATCAGGTAGATGCGGGACCACGTGTCGATCGCCGCCTGGAAGTCCCCACGGACGAAATCCCCCTGCCCGTGGGCCAGCAGGGCCTGGATGCGCGCCGGCGCGTCCTCCGCCTCCGCTTGCCCCGGGCCGCCGAGTCCGAACTCCACCCCCGGGTGGAAGTCCGGTGCACCGGCCTCGCCCGCAGATTCGAACTCGATCCCACCCGGCCGTGAGGCCGCCGCCTTGGGCTCCGCCGCGGCCGTGGGCGCGGGAGGAGGAGGGGGAGGCGGCGCGGCAGGGGGCGCCGGCCGGCCTCCACCGGCGGCCGCGGGCGGGTGTTGCGGTGGCGCAGCGGCGACGGGCTCGAACGGCCGCTCCGCCATCAGCCTGCGTGGCGGCAGGGGCGGCGACACCGGCCGCGGCGGGGCCGCGATCGGCTCCTCGACCTTCACCGGCGCCTCGGAAGCGCCGTCGAAGACCTCGAACTCGAACGCGCTATCCGCCTCGACCTCCAGCGGCTTCGCGGCGAGCTGCAGGCGCCGCTCCAGCTCCGCCGCCTCGGCGTTAGTCGGGTCGATGGCCTTGACGAGCCTCAGGTAGGTCCTTGCCTCCTCCGCCAGCCCGGCGTCGAGCGCCTCGCGGATGCGGGCGAGGTGTGCCCGCATGTCGCCGGTGGCGCGCAGGCGCCCCTCCGCTTCGAGTGCGAGGTGACGAGCCTCGGGGTGCCCGGGTTGCTCGCGCAGCACCTCCTGGGCGAGCGTCTGGGCCGTCTGGTAGTCGCGCTGTCCGTACGCCTGGTGGGCCTTGACCAGTACCTCGTTGATATCCTTGCCGGAAAGGATCGCGACGTCGCCGACGAGCTGCATGAGGTCCACCTGGGCGCCGGCGGCGATCGCCTGTTCCAGCCGCCCGGCCGGAACGAAACGCGGGTCAACCTCGGTGATCGAACGGAGGATCGAGCGCGCCTCGTCGCTCCGGCTTTCGCGGTGGAGACGCACCGCCTCGGCAAAAGCGGTGAGGACGCGCTGCTGAACGGTGGGGTCCAGGGAGGTATCGCCGGGATAGGCCATCAGTTCATGCTAGCGCCCTGCGGCAGCAGGGTCAACGCGACCGCAGCCCGAGTGCCCGCAGCTTGCGGTACAGGTGGGAGCGCTCAACGCCGAGGACACGCGCCGCCTGAGACATGTTGCCCCCGCACGCCTCCACGACCCGCCCCACGTACTCGCGCTCGAACTGGTCGCGCGCCTCCCGGAGCGTTACAAAACCGTTTTCGGCCCGCGTGCGTACGGCGCCGGGCTTGAGGTCAAGGACCGCAGGCGTGATCTCATCGGCGGCCACCATGATCATCAGCCGCTCGACCACATTGCGCACTTCGCGAACGTTGCCGGCCCAGTCGTGCGCCTGCAGGGTCTCCATCGCCTCACGGCTGAACCGCTTGGGCTTGAGACCGGTGCGGCGCGCGAACTGCCGCATGAACTCCTCGACCAGCAGGGGGATGTCCTCGCGCCGCTGGTCTAGGCCGGGGACCCGGATCGGGATCACGTTGAGGCGGAACAGAAGGTCCTGGCGGAAGCGGCCCGCTCCGATCTCCTCCTCCAAATCCTTGTTGGTCGCCGCGATCACCCGCACGTCCACTCTCACCTCCTGGGAACCGCCGAGGCGCGCGAAGCGCGACTCCTGGAGGACGCGCAGCACCTTGGCCTGGGTGAGCAGGCTCATGTCGCCGATCTCGTCAAGGAACATCGTGCCACCGTCCGCGAGCTCGAACTTGCCGCGCTTGTTTTCGACGGCACCCGTGAACGCGCCCTTGAGGTGCCCGAAGAGCTCGCTCTCGATGAGCTCGGCGGGGATGGCGGCACAGTTCACCGCGACGAACGGCGCCTGCGCCCGGCGCGAGTGGAGGTGGAGGAGGCGCGCCACGATCTCCTTGCCGGCGCCGTTCGGTCCGGTGATGAACACTCGTGAGTCGGTCGGGGCTGCCAGGAGGATCTGCCTCCGCAGCTCGACCAGCGCCGGAGAAACCCCGGTGAGGACGGGGCCCTCCTCCTCGCGCTCGGCCCGCAGTTGCTGCTCCAGCCGCGCGTGGGCGAGCGCGTTGTTCACCGTCACCAGGACCCGTTCGAGGGCGAGCGGTTTCTCGAGGAAGTCGAGCGCCCCCTCGCGCACCGCACGCACGGCCATCTCGGCAGTGGCGTGGCCGGAGACCAGCACGACCGGGAGCTGGTGGCCGGCGGCGCGCAGCTGCCGGAGCACCTCGATCCCATCCATCCCGGGCAGCCACACGTCGAGCAGCACGAGGTCGAAGATCTCGCGGGACACCGCCGCGAGGGCATCCTCGCCCGTGCCGGTCGTGGAAACGGTGAAGCCCTCGTCGCGCAGGATCCGCTCGAGCTCGTCCCGGATTCCGCGCTCGTCGTCCACCACGAGGATGGTCCCGTGGCTCACTCGAGCCCCCCGGGGATCCGCACCACGGCCCGCACGCCTCGCGGTTGGTTGGCCTCGAGGCGCACCGTGCCCCCGTGGTCGGTGACGATCCTCTGCACCATTGCAAGCCCGACGCCGGATCCCCTCCCCTTGGTCGAGTAGAAGGGCTGGAACAGCAGCTCCTCGTCCTGCACCGGGAGGCCGCGCCCCTCGTCCGTCACGGTCACGACGACCTCGGTCCCTTCCCACCCCACCGCGACCACGACCAGCCCGCCCCCGGCCAAGGCCTCCACCGCGTTATCAATGAGGTTGGCCAGCACCTGCCGGAACTGCTCGGGGTCGAGCAGCACCTCGCGCCCGTCCGAGCGGTCGGAGAGCTCGACCCGGAGCCCCTCCCGAACGTCCTGGTAGAGCGTCACGACCTGACGCGCCAGCTCGCCGAGGCGCACCGGCCGGCGCGCCAGCGGCGGCATCTTCGCGTAGCGCGAGAAGCTGTCCACCATCTCCTGCATAGCCTGGACGTGCTCCACGATGGCGCTGCAACCCTGCGAGACGACGTCCTGGAGGTCCGGACTCGCGCGTTCCGAGTGACGCGCCATGCGCTCCGCGGCGAGGCGGATGGGCGTCAGCGGGTTCTTGATCTGGTGGGCGATGCGCCGCGCCACCTCGCTCCACGCCGCCTGGCGCTGTGCGCGCAGCAGCTGCGTCAGGTCCTCAAGAGCGACGACCCACCCCTCCGGCTTTTCGGCCATGCCGAGCGGCACGATCGCCATCTCCAGGTGCCTGGCCACGCCGCCGGGGTAGACGGTGAGCGATCCACGCACCGGGGCGGTCGCCGTCCGAATCGGTTCCACGAGGCGGGGGAGCCCCGCCGCGCTCAGGTTGTCCAGCGGCATCTGCCCCCTCGCGAGCTCCGGCACGCCCAGCATCGCCGCCGCCGCCGGGTTGCCGCGCACGCGGCTGCGCCCGGCGTCCAGGGTCAGCACGCCGGTGCGCACCGCGCCGAGGACGGTGTCGAGGCGGCGCACGGTGGCCTGCAGCTCCTCCTCACGCTCCCGCAGCCGCAGCACCATCGAGTTGAACGACCCCACGAGCATTCCGACCTCGTCCTCGGCCGGCAGCGGCACCTGTTCGAGTGACTCGCCGCCGGCCACGCGCTGCGTGGTCGCGGCCAGCGCCAGGAGCGGCGCCGTGAAGCGACGGGAGAGGTAGAGGCCGAGCCAGATCGAGCCGAACGCCACCAGCAGGGCGAGCCCGCCGAAGCCCAGCACGACGGTGGCGGTGATGGTGGGGCGCTCCATCTTCAGGTGCTCGTACGCGATGCCGCCGGCGGCGAGGCGCGACTGGGCGCGCACGAGGTTTTCGGGCAGAGCCTCGCCGACCATCACCACCGAACCGTCCGGCACGCGTTTCCAGGCGCGCACCACGAGCGTTCCGCCGAAGCGCTCCCCGCGCACTCCGTCGGCCTTGAAGACCTCCGGCGGGAGAGGCGCGATGCGCTCGAGCAGGCGCTGGCGGGGGTCCACAAGCTCCACCACGGGAATCCCCTCGCGCACCAGGCCGGTGAGGTGGTTGCCCATTAGCGCGTGCAGGCGCTCGAGCTCGCTCAGGCGGGCCGCCTGTGTGGGGATGGCGCCGAGGCGCGAGGCGATGACCTGGGCCGCACGCTGCGTGCGGGCCTCCGCCTCCGTCCGGACGCCATCGGCCACCTCGACCCCGGCGCGCACCATCCGCTCCACCGGCGCCGAGAACCACGCCGTCGCCGCGCCGGAAAGCAGCGCCGCGCTGAGCAGGAAGAGCAGGCCGGTGGGGACCAGGATCAGCACCAGGTAGGAGAGCAGGAGCTTGGTGCGGAATCGCGTCCCCAGAATGCCGTAGCGACGCTCCAGCGCGAGCTTGAGGAAGTTGCGCAGCAGGATGAAGAGCAGGATCGCGATAAGGGTGAGGTCGAACCACCAGAGCAGGAAGGTCAGCAGCCGGTTGGTGAGATCCTCCGGCGGCAACCCCGCCATGCGCGAGAAGAGGGCGTAGGCGCCGCCCGCGAGCAGCAGCAGGAGAGCGTACAGGCCGATCAGGAAGCGGTTCTGCCTGCGGTAGCGCTGCCAACGCCGGCGGAGATTCGTCATGGGGACTCCGGCACCGCGAGCTGGATCCAGTCGGTTCCGACCGTGTAGGGGATGACCAGCACCTTGTAGCGGGTCATGAACTCCGCGCGGACGAACAGCCACAGCGGTTCGGCGCGCAGCGGGATCGCGATGTCCGATGGCGGCGGGTGGACCACGTAGCGGATCGCCTCCTCGAGCGAGTCCACCTGGCGCGAGGCGAGGATCTCCCCGTCGAGTTCGGCCGACAGCGACATCACGCCCGTGAGCGTGTCGCGCTGCGCCTTGACCACCAACTCATGGCCGGCGACGCGCTGGTCCCACAGGAAGTGGCGGTTGCGGTAGAGGCGCATGCGGTAGGTGACGGCGACCGGCGCGCCGGCCTTGAGCGCCTCGACCCACTCGCCCGGGAGCTCCCGCTGGACGGTCATCTGGACTTCCAGCCGACCCGGGTTCGGCTTGAGCTCCACCTTGAGCTCCGGAAGTGGCGCCGTGGCCAGCAGGATCGCGGCCAGGATCATGGTGTGGCAATCCTACCACACCATGAGAACCGACCAGGAGCAACGGGTTGCGAGGAGCGAGGCGGAAGGCGCAAGGAAAGAGCTGGGAGCGATGAGGCGCGGTCTGCCCTCACCTGGCCCCTCACTCGAAGCGCTTGGCCGTTGGCCCAGCCCTAACCGGCGAGGACAGCCTCTGTCTCCAGCTCGCCGATGTAGGGGCGGACGGTCAACGGGGCGAGACGGTCGGGCTCCGTGAGCTCCCACACCTCCGGGTGCGCCAGAAGCTCGTGCACGGCCGCCACGTGGAGCGCGTGTCCCCCCTGCTGCACCACGACGTGGGCGCGCAGCGGGTACTCAAGCAGCGCCAGGTCGCCCACCAGGTCCAAGACCTTGTGGCGGACGAACTCGTCCCGGAAACGCAGCCCCTCGGAGGGAAGCCTTCCGTCCGCGGTGAGGCTTGAGAGGGTCTTGCCCGGCCCCAGGCCCTGTCGCTTCGGTGCGCCTGTGTCGCCCAGGAACCCCAGCCGGCGGGCCGGTGCGATCGCTGTTGTGAAGCGCTGCGGCGTCAGCGGCCCGATGAAGCGCTGGCTCCCCACGGTGGGCGCGTCGACCCTCACACGGTAGTCCACGGTCAGCTCCGGCGCCGGCCGCAGCTCGATGGAGCGCTCCCTGTCGCCGACCGTGACCGCCTTCCTCACGACCATTTCCGGGAGCGTCCCGCCTTGCTCGACGAGCCCGGCTTTCCTGAGCATCTCAACGAACGGCAGCGCGGACCCGTCCAGGATCGGCACCTCGGCCCCGTCGAGCTCCACGAACACGTCGGTGACACCGACGCCCGATAGAGCGGCCAGGAGGTGCTCGACCGTGCGCACCTCCGCACCGCGGAGCTGGAGGGTGGTGGCATAGGCCACGTCGCGGGCGTTCTCGGCCCGGGCGGGGATGGCGATGCCCAGATCAGTGCGCACAAAGACGATGCCCGTGCCCGGGGGCGCGGGGAGGAGCGTGAGGCTGACCTGCTCGCCCCCGTGAATCCCGGCGCCGCTCGTGCCGACCGACTGGCGTATCGTCCTCTGTCTGGCCATGCCTTTCCCTTCTGGGCCAAGCCTTGTGCGAGGAGCGTGCCAGCGTGCGAGCCGCCATTGGACCGCCCGCCGACGCTGTCCTGTGGCCTGGTCACCGCGGTGTGTGGCAATAAAACCACACTCGGCGATGCTAGACTCCGCGGCGGGAGAAACGATGCTGCAGACGTGGGATCCCCAAAGCGAGCTGCGGGCCAAGGAGATCCTCTACCGCTGCATGGAGAACCTGGAGGCCACCAAGGCCGCGCTCTACCTGCAGGGGAGTGAGGGGGGGTTCGAGCTCGCGACAAGTTACGGCTTCGGGCGCCGGGACAGCCTGACCGCTGTCATCAAGGCCGGGGACCCGCTGTGGGACTGGGTGCGGCGCCGGCGGACCGAACCCACCTACCTGAACGACGCGACCGACTACCCCGCCCTTCGGACCCTGCTCGAAAGCGCAGGGACCTCCCACCTCCTCACCATCCCTCTCACGCTCGGCGACCGGCTCGTGGGGCTGGTGGACGTCCGCGACAAGTCCCGCAAGGCGCTGTTCGGCCCCCTCGACATCGGTGTCGCACGTGCGATCGCCGAGGCGATGGAGGACTTCCTCGGGGAGCTCGGGATCTACGGCGCGCCGGCCGTCAAGCCCGAGCAGAGGCTGGCCCAGGCGCCACCGCTCCCGGCCGTGACCCCCGCACGCCCGCTCACGCCCGGCCTCCCGCACCGCTGGATCATCGAGGAACTGACCAGCATCCTGCGGGCGCTCTCCAGCATGCCCGGCATCGCCGCGACCGCCCTTACCGTGACCGACGGAAAGAGCGTCCGCGCCCTCATCCTGCGGACGGCGCCGCTGGACGAACAGGGCCGTGAGGCGCTCGCCTCCCACCAGACGCGCGCGTTCCTGGAAGCGGGAGTGCGGATGCCGCCCCCGGACGCCTGGGGGTGGGAGGAACAGGAGAGCGGCGGCAGGGAGGCGCGCAGCGAGGAGATCCGCACCTCGGTGCTGCACAAGGGGCCGCCGGTATGGGTCGTCCTCTCGGTCCTCACGCCCAGCGGATCGGCGGCCGGCGAGCCGGTCCTCATCGCCGCCGCCCGACACCTGGCCGTGGCGCGCACGGCGGCGGACTACCGCCGGGCGGTCCGCAACCTCGCGCGGGCGCTGCTCGAGCCCGGGGAGACTCCGTTCGCCCACCTCCGCCAGCACTGCCAGGGGACTTCCGAGCTGGCGCAGCGGATCGCGACCACCCTCCGGCTCCCCGAGAGCGAGGAGGAGCTGATCACCGTCGCCGCCTACCTGCACGACGTCGGCATGAGGGAGCTCGATTACGCCCGCGTCTACCGCATCGACCGCCCCGGCGAGCCCGAACGCCAGCTCTTCATGCGCCACCCCGAGGTCGGCGCCCGCATCGTCGAGAACGCGGCATTTCCCGGCGACCTGGCGCTCGCGATCCTGCACCACCACGAGCGCTGGGACGGTCGCGGGTACCCCACGCGCATGGCGGGACGCAACATCCCGCTCGTCTCCCGCATCATCCACATCGCCGAGGTCTACGACGTCCTCACGTCGCCCACCTCGTACCGGCGCCCGACCGGGCGGGACAACGCGCTCAGCGTGATCCGTGTCGAGGCGGGGCGGCAGTTCGACCCCGACCTCGTCCCCGTCCTCGCCGAAGTGGTCCGCACGTGAAGGTGCTCGCGTCCAACCGTCGCGCCCGCTTCGAGTACGAGTTTCTCGAGCGCTTCACGGCCGGTCTCGTCCTTACCGGCAGCGAGGTGAAGTCGGTCCGTGCCGGACACGTCAAGCTGCAGGACGGGTGGGTCGCCTTTGAGGTCGGGGAAGCGTTCCTCGCCGACGTTCACATCTCGCCCTACCAGAACGCCGGCTACGCCAACCACGAGCCCACGCGCAGGCGCAAGCTCCTGCTGGCCAAGCGCGACATCGAGCGGCTGGCCGGCAAGGTCGCCGAGAAGGGCCTGACCGTGATTCCGCTCGCCGTCGGCCTCGAGGATAATTGGATCAAGGTGGAGCTCGCGCTGGCCAAGGGCAAGAAGCTGTACGACAAGCGCGAGACCATCAAGCGCCGCACCCTTGACCGCGAGGCCCAGGCTGCGCTCAAGGAACGGCGCTAGCAGCGGCGGCCGCCAGGAACCGCGAGCTCATCTCAGACCAAGTATCTTTTGCGTCCGCCGTGACACCCCGCACGCGCGCCGGCGCGAGCGTGGGGCCTCGAACCCGCTCCGACGACCCAATGAACGGCGCGACGTCGGCCGTGAGGTCACGGGCGCACTCCGATCTGGTCATCACGACACGGGGACCGGAGCCGGCAGAGAGCCACGACGCCGCTGGTACACTCATCGCGTCCTCGCATGGCCGAGCGCTGCCCCATCGCCGTTTTCGTCTCCCCCCACGGGTACGGGCACGCGGCGCGCGCCTGCGCCGTGATGGAGGCGCTCGCCGAGCTCGACCGAGCGGTCACGTTCGAGGTCTTCACGCTGGTGCCGGAGTGGTTCTTCGCCGACTCCCTCTCCTGCCGGTTTGGCTACCACTCCCTCCTGACCGACGTCGGCCTGGCCCAGACGACACCAATCGCCGAGGACCTGGACGAGACGCTGAGGCAGCTGGCCGGGTTCCTCCCCTTCGGTGACGCCGCACTGGACGCCCTGGCGGCAGAGCTGCACCGGCTGGGGTGCCGGCTCGCGCTCGCCGACATCTCGCCGCTCGGGCTCGCGGCGGCGCGGCGGGCGCGGATCCCCTCCGTCCTGGTCGAGAACTTCACCTGGGACTGGATCTATGAGCCGTACGTGGAGCGGCGGCCCGCGTTCTCCGCGGCCATTGCGACGCTTGCCGGCGTGTTTGCCGCGGCCGACGCCCGCGTCCAGACCGAGCCGGTGTGCAGGAGGGACGGGAGCTCCCCGGTCGTGCCGCCGGTGAGCCGCGCGCCCCGCACCCCAGCGGCGGCCATCCGCCGGAGCCTCGGCCTGCCCGAGGACGCCCGCACAGTGCTGATCACCATGGGAGGCGTCCCCTGGCGCCCCGCGGCGCTCGACCGGATCGAGAGCCACGCCGAGGCGTTCTTCGTCGTTCCCGGCGCATCGGACCGCATCGAGCGGCGGGGACGGCTGGTGGCGCTCCCGCACCGCTCGGGGTTCTTTCACCCCGACCTTGTGCACGCCGCCGACGCGGTGATCGCCAAGCTCGGGTACAGCACGGTGGCGGAGGTCTACGCGGCGGGGGTTCCGCTCGGCCACGTCGGGAGGCCCACGTTCCGCGAGTCCCCCACCCTGGCGGCGTTCGTGAACGCCGCGATGCCGGGGCTCCCGATCACCCCCGAGGAGCTCGCGAGCGGGGCCTGGATCGAGAAGCTCCCCGCCCTGCTCGCGCTGGGGAGGGCGCAGGGCACGCGGGCCAACGGGGCCGAGGCTGCCGCGCAAATCGCGCTGGGGCTGCTCGCGCGCTGAAGGGGCCGTCACGGCGGCGCCGCGGTGGACGCCCGGTTCCCCCCGTAGTACCATGAAAGCGCGTGCGGTGGCGAACCCGCGGCGGTGCGGAGTGGTGACGTGACGCACCCCGACCCACGGATCGCCCGCCCCCGGTTCGCATGGGGGCGGAGAAAGCGCGAGCACCCAGAGTGAGTTCTGAGGAGACCGGCACAGGGCGGTCACTGACTGAGCGCGCGGCCCGTATCGCCGGCCTGCGCGACTTCGAGACGCCGACCCTCGAGGCCGTCGAGGCGCGCCGCTTCCAGCTCTGGATCCTCACCCTTTCCCTGCTGCTCGCCGTCGTGGCGGCCCTCGTGACCTTCACGCTCTGGCACGACGTACGCCTACCGGAATGGCTGAGCACGGGTGGCGTCCTGGGGGGCCTGGTCGGCGTCGCCGTGCTGTTCTGCGCCTACGCGATCGAGAAGGAGCTGCAGCTCCGGACTCTGACGCGTCTCCTCGTGGAGGAGCGCGTCCTCACGGCCGCTCTCACCAACCGCCTCCGCGAGGTGAGCACGCTGCTCGAGGCCGGCAAGGCGATGAACGTGGTCCTCGACCTCCAGGAGGTGCTGGAGACCATCCTCGACTGCGCGCACGAGCTGCTCGGCGGTCACGACGGCTCGATCATGCTGGTCCACGGCGAGGACGAGCTCCGGACGGTGTGCTCGAAGGGCAACAGTGCGGCGCGTGGCGCCCGCGCCAAGTTCGACGAGGGTATCGCCGGGCGAGTCGCCAGCACCAGGGAGCCCCTGCTGATCAACGGCGTGATCGACCCCGGGCGCCGCTCCCGCGAGAACCAGACCCAACCCCCCCCGACGAGCGCGCTCTCGGTGCCGCTGATCCACCGCGAGGTCCTGCTAGGCATACTCAACATCAACGCCGCCGAGGGCTCCGCCTACAACCAGCACCAGCTTCGCGCCCTGAGCCTGTTCGGGGAGCAGGCCGCGGCGGCCATCGCCAACGCGCGGTTGCACGAGGAGCAGCGGCTGCTCGCCTCGCAAAACGTCTACCAGGCGCTGCACGACCTCCTCACGAACCTGCCCAACCGCGCTCTCTTCCTCGACCGTATCTCCCACGCCCTCTCGCGCAGGCGCGGCACCGACCAGCTGATGGCGCTGCTGTTCCTCGACCTGGACGATTTCAAGCTCATCAACGACAGCCTCGGGCACGCGGCCGGCGACGAGGTGCTGATCGAGTTCTCCGACCGGCTGCGGACGAGCGTGCGCTCCGGCGACGCCATCGCCCGCTTCGGGGGGGACGAGTTCGCCCTGCTCGTCGAGGACGTGTCGTCAGCGGCCGACGCGGTCGCCGCGGCCGAGCGCATCATGGCCATCTTCGCCGAGCCGTTCACCGTGGGGGACAGAAGCGTCTGGCTGCGGGCGAGCATCGGCATCGCCGTGGAGGGCCTGACGGCAGCCACCGCTGAGGCGCTGCTGCGCAACGCGGACACCGCGAAGAACGCCGCGAAGACCCAGGGGAAGGGCCGCATCGTCGTCTTCGAAGAGGCGATGCACGCGGACGCCCTGCGGAGGCTCGACCTCGAGGCCGAGCTTCAGCACGCGATCGACCAGCAGCAGCTTGCGGTGCACTTCCAGCCCATCTTCGCGCTCATGCCGACCCGGGTCGTCGGGATCGAGGCGCTGGTCCGCTGGCACCACCTGGAACGCGGCCTGCTGCCGGCGGCGGCGTTCCTGCCTCTCGCCGAGCAGGCCGGCCTCATGGTGGAGATTGACCGCTGGGTCCTGCGCGAGGCCTGCGAGATCCTCAAGACCCTCAAGGCCGAGGTTCCGATCACCTCACCGTTGATGCTCTCCGTGAACGTCTCGCCGACCCGTCTCCAGGACCCGACCCTGGTCGAGGAGGTCTCCGAAGTGCTCGCTGACACCGGGCTGGAGGCCGAGCACCTGGTGCTCGAGATCACCGAAAGCGCCATCCTCATCGACAGCGACAACACCACCAATCACCTCAACGCCCTCAAGGCCCTCGGCGTCAGGCTCGCCCTCGACGACTTCGGCACCGGCTACTCCTCCCTCTCTCACCTGCGGCGCTTCCCGGTGGACATCGTCAAGGTGGACCGCGTGTTCGTGGACGGCATCACGAGCGACAAGGGCGCCAGCGCGCTGGTCCAGGCGATCATCCGCCTCGGGCGGGGCCTCAACATCGACGTGGTTGCCGAGGGGATCGAGCACCAGTCCCAGGCCGACGCGCTCACGAAGCTGCGCTGCCCGTTCGGCCAGGGGTGGTACCTCTGCGAGGCGCTGCCCCCCGACGCCCTCGCTTCCTACCTGCGCCGCTCGCTCTAGCCCGTGCGCCGTAGGGGCACGCGGGGAACGTCCGGGTCCCTTTGGTACGATCGGATCATGCAGCGCCCCGCACACGCTGGGCCGGAGGGCTCGCCACGCGTGCCCGGCAACGAGGCGGGGGCTTCCCGGGCGCGAAACAGCGAGCAGACCAACGTCCTCCTCGCAACCTGCATCGCGTCCTTCCTCCCTCCGTTCATGGGCTCCTCCCTCAACCTGGCGATCCCGGCGATCGGGACTGAGTTCGGATCCTCGGCCGTGGTGGTGAACTGGGTTGTCACGTCCTACCTCGTCGCGTCCGCCGCGTTTCTCCTCCCGTTCGGGCGCCTGGGCGACATCACCGGGCGCACGCGCGTGTTCCTCGCCGGGATGCTCATCCACGTCGTCTTCTCCCTGGCGAGCGGCCTGGCCGGTTCTGCGGCCACCCTCATCGCCTTCAGGCTCCTCCAGGGGGTCGGCGGGGCGATGGGCTTCGCCACCGGCGTCGCGATCCTGACCGGCGCCTTCACTTCCGAGGAGCGCGGCAAGGTGCTGGGGATCAACACGGCGGCCGTGTACACCGGGCTCTCGCTCGGCCCGGTGGTGGGGGGCGTCCTCACGCAGCACCTCGGGTGGCGCACGATCTTCTTTGCCAACGCCGCCTTGGGACTGTTGGCGGTAGTGGTGACCGCTCTGAAGATCAAGCACGAGTGGCGCGGGAGCCGCGGCGAGAGCTTCGACGCCTCCGGGGCGCTCCTCTACACCGCCAGCCTCGCGTCGCTCGTGGGAGGCATCTCGGCCTTCAAGACCTACCCGGCGGCCCGCTGGGCGGTGGTGGTCGGAGTTTTCGGCGTCGCCGCGTTCGTGGTGCGGGAGTTGAACGCCGCGCACCCCATCCTCGACCTGAGCCTCTTCCGCAACGTGGTGTTCGCCTTCTCGAACGTAGCGGCCCTGATCAACTACAGCGCGACCTTCGCGGTCACGTTCCTGCTCTCGCTCTACCTCCAGACCGTCAGGGGCCTCGACCCGCAGACCTCCGGGCTCATCCTCTTGGCTCAGCCTGTCCTGATGGCCCTGCTCTCCCCGCTGGCGGGCCGTCTGTCCGACCGCATCGAGCCTCGCCTCGTCTCCTCGCTCGGAATGATCTTCACGGGCCTGGCCCTCGCGGCCTTCGCACGCCTTGGCCCCGGCACCCCGCTTGGGCTCGTCGTCGCGGAGCTTGTCACGCTCGGCGTCGGCTTCGCCCTCTTCTCCTCGCCGAACACCAATGCGGTCATGAGCTCGGTCGTCCGAAGGCACTACGGCGTCGGAGCCGCGACCCTTGGCACGATGCGCCTGGTCGGCCAGGCGCTCTCGATGGCTTTCGTCGCGCTGACCTTCGCCCATTTCATGGGACGCGCGGCCATCACTCCCGCAAACGCCTCCCTGCTGCTGGCCAGCAGCCGCGTCGCTTTTGCGTTCTTCGCGGCGCTCTGCGCACTCGGGACGGTGGCCTCGTTGGCCCGCGGCCGCCTGCGCGGTTAGCGGCCGCCACACGCACGCCCGTATAAGACCGGGGGGCCGCCTCGAACTCCTGCAACTGCCTTGCCTCTTCTTGTTTGCCAGGAAGTGGCTTTGCACTCTTTCTTGCCCCTCGGGTTGGGACAACCCTCTTCATTCCGCAACTGCGCTGCGCACCTCTTCTTGCCCCGTGGGCTGGGAGCAGTCGCTCGGGCTGCGCATCGAGCGCAGCCCTCCGACCCGCCTTCCCAAGCGACCGAGCTGGCACAGACCGGCGTGGGGAGACGGCGCGGCCGCTTCATGCTGACGCCGAGGGGCCCCGCGTCGGCAAGCGTTGTCGGGTCGCTCGCGCAGGCGTCGCGAGTCCTGCCAATGGTAGGACGAGCGCGCGAAGCCACCCACGGGCAACAAAGAAAGCGGCACGCAGTGCTCAAGAAAAGCCAACTCCGAGCCCGCGGGGCTAACCGGAAAAACCACAGCGCCCCTGTCGAGGAAGAAGGATTCTGGCCACCCGCGGCAGCGGCAAAAAACAAGAGCGGCGTGCAGTGACGACAAATCTGGTGGCACCCCCCGGTTTCAGGGTCACTTCGGCGGCTGTGCCTGCAAGGTGCGGCGCTCCTCCAGCTCATCGAGGGTGCGCGGCCAGTCGCCCTTGAGCAGCCGCGAGAGGGCCCGGTCCGCCAGCAGCTTCCCGCCCGTCTGACAGCGCGCGCAGTAGTTCGCCTCGTTCGCGGCGTACACGATGCGCTGGACCCGCGATCCGCAGGCCGGGCACGGCTTTCCGAACCGGCCGTGCACGGCCATCCCCTCTCGGAACGCCGTCACCTTCTCCGGAAAGCGGTCGCCCGCCTCCCGCCGCAGGCGGTCCACCCACTGCTCGAGGACCTCGCGCGCAGCCGCGAACAGCCTCTCGACCTCTTCACCGGCGAGCCTGTGCGTCAGCGCGAACGGGGAGAGGCGGGCCCGGTGCAGGATCTCGTCAGAGTAGGCGTTTCCGATGCCCGAAAGGCACGCCGGGTCGGTCAGGGCGCGCTTGAGGGTGTGGTTCCCCCTCGTCAGGGCGGCGCGGAAGCTGGGCACGTCCGCCTCGAGCACCTCCAAACCGCCGCGGTCGAACGCCGCCAGGCCGCTCCCGCCATGCACCACGTGCAGCGACGCCCGCTTCGTGCTGCCCGCCTCGGTGAGCAGCAGCCTCCCGGAGGGGAAGTCGAACGCCGTCAGTCCGACCTTGCCGGGCACCTTGGCACCCGCATCGCGCCAGTGCAGCCTCCCGGCGATCATCAGGTGCAGGACCAGGAACAGCTCGCCGTCCAGCTCGATGACGATCCGCTTGCCCATCCGTCGCACCCCGCGGACGGTCCGCCCCTCGGCATCCGCCAGCGGAGGCGCGACCGTCCGCAGCAGGAACGGGCTCGCGAGGCGCACGCGCTCGAGCGGTCGGCCGCCGACCGGCGCGGCCAGGCGCTCCACGTACACGACGATGTCGGGGAGCTCGGGCATGCCTCCATGATGCTACGACACAGGCGGCAGGAGGGGGAACCTTCCTTGACATCGCGCCGGCCTTCCCATAGGTTGGGAATTGGCTGCACAACGGGGTGGGTCAGAGATGCCGACGGTCAACGACGTCCTTCAAGTGCTGCGCACCGGCGATCTCGAGCGGCTGAGGGCGCTCCTGATTCTGGAGCCTTCGCTCGCAGACGCACGCGACGAGGCGGGGATCTCGGTCGTGCTCCACGCCCGGTACCGCTCCCGCCTCGAAATGGTCGAGCTGCTGCTCGCGTCCAGGCCGCACCTCGACCTCTTCGAGGCCGCGGCTCTGGGGAGGACAGAGGCCGTGGCCGCTCTGCTCGAGGAGGACGCCATGAGGGTGCACGCCTTCTCACCCGACGGCTTCACCGCGTTGCACCTGGCCGCGTTCTTTGCCTACCCCGAGACCGTGATGCTGCTGCTCGAGCATGGGGCTGAACCGAACGCCGTCGCCAAGAACCTCTCCACGGTGACGCCGCTCCACAGCGCCGCCGCCGGCCGCTCCCTCGACGTGCTCAGGATGCTCCTGATGCACGGAGCAAACCCCAACGCCCGCCAGCAGGGAGGCTTCACCGCGCTGCACGCCGCCGCGATCCAGGGCGACGTGAACATGGTGCGCCTGCTGATCGGGCGCGGCGCCCTGCCGGCGGCCGCCAGCGACGACGGCAAGACGGCTCTGCAGATGGCCGAGGAAAAGGGGAACACGGCCGTGGTCGAGTTCATCAAGTCCCCGCCTGCGCCTCCCCCCGACGAGTGACGCGCCCCGAGCGGACGGCGGTGACCTCCGCGCCCCAAGGTTGTTAGAATCCCGCACACCCGGTCGCAGACACCCCCTCCGGGCGGAAAGGGGATCACCATGCGAACTCTCGCCGCGGCAGTCGTGACGCTGCTCCTGGCCTGGCACTCGGCCCTGGCGGCCGCTTCGAAACCGGAGAAGGGCAAGGAGGAGCCGAAGAAGCCAGACGTCATGTCGGCCGACACCTTCTCCGGCTTGAAGCTGCGCAACATCGGGCCAGCCTGGACCTCGGGACGCATCGGCGACTTCGCCGTCGATTCTTCCAGGCCCTCCCGCTACTACGTGGCGGTGGCCTCCGGCGGGGTGTGGAAGACGGAAAACGCGGGCACGACCTGGGTCCCTATCTTCGACGGCGAGGGCTCCTACTCCATCGGGTGCGTGACCCTCGACCCCAACAACCCCAGCACTGTATGGGTGGGGACCGGCGAGAACAACAGCCAGCGCTCGGTCGCCTGGGGGGACGGCGTCTATCGCTCCGACGACGGCGGCACGAGCTGGAAGAACCTCGGCCTGAAGCGCTCCGAGCACATCGGCAGGATCGTGGTGGACCCGCGTGACTCCCGGGTCGTCTACGTGGCGGCTCAGGGGCCGCTGTGGGGTCCCAGCGGCGACCGCGGGGTGTACAAGACCACCGACGGCGGCAGAACCTGGACCGCCGTGCTCACGATTTCCGAGAACACCGGCGCCAGCGAGGTCCTGATCGACCCCCGCAACCCCGACGTGCTCTATGCCTCCGCCTACCAGCGGCGGCGGCACGTCTGGACGCTGATCGACGGTGGCCCCGAGTCCGCCATCTACAAATCCACCGACGCCGGGAAAAGCTGGAGGAAGGTCGAGAAGGGGCTGCCGAAGGACGTGGAGCTCGGGCGCATCGGCCTGGCCGTCTCGCCGGCGAACCCGGACGTCGTCTACGCGGTCGTCGAGGCCGCCGACGGGAAGGGCGGTTTCTACCGCTCCATTGACCGCGGGGAGAGCTGGGAGAAGCGCAGCGACTACGTGAGCAACAGCCCGCAGTACTACCAGGAGCTCTTCTGCGACCCCAGGAACGTGGACCGCGTCTACTCCATGGACACGTGGCTGCAGGTCAGCGAGGACGGGGGGAAGACCTTCAAGAGGCTGGGTGAGAAGGCCAAGCACGTGGACAACCACGCGATGTGGATCGACCCGTCCAACACCGACCACCTGCTCGCGGGCTGCGACGGCGGCATCTACGAGACGTTTGACCGCGGCCGGACCTGGGGCTTCAAGTCGAACCTCCCGGTGACCCAGTTCTACCGGGTAGCCGTGGATAACTCCCAGCCGTTCTACTTCGTTTACGGCGGCACACAGGACAACTTCTCGATGGGCGGGCCATCGCGCACCATCACGGTCAACGGCATCGTCAACTCCGACTGGTTCGTGACCACCGGCGGCGACGGCTTCTTCTCCACCATCGACCCCGCCGATTCCACCATCGTCTACGCCGAATCCCAGTACGCGGGTCTCGTCCGTTTCGACAGGAAGAGCGGCGAGGAGATCGACATCAAGCCGCGCGAAGGCAAGGGCGAGCCCCCGCTGCGCTGGAACTGGGACTCGCCACTGATCATCAGCCCCCACTTCCACACCCGGCTGTACTTCGCCGCCAACAGGCTGTTCCGCAGCGAGGACCGCGGCGACTCCTGGAAGGCGGTCTCCGGCGACCTCTCGCGCGGGATCGACCGCAACAAGCTCCCGGTTATGGGCAGGGTGTGGCCCGTCGACGCGGTGGCGAAGAACACGTCCACGTCGTTCTACGGAAACGCCACCGCGCTCTCGGAGTCGCCGCTCGTGGAGGGGCTGCTATACGTCGGAACGGACGACGGCCTCGTCCACGTGAGCGAGGACGGCGGCAAGAGCTGGCGCAAGATCGAGTCGTTCCCCGGTGTCCCGGCGACGACGTTCGTGAGCCGCGTCGCTGCCTCCCGGCACAACGCGGACGTGGTCTACGCGGCGTTCGACAACCACAAGAACGAGGACTTCAAGCCGTACCTCCTGAAGAGCACCGACCGCGGCCGCACGTGGACGTCCGTCGTGGGCGACCTGCCGGAGGGCGAGGTCGTCTACGCGGTGACCGAAGACAGCAACGACCCCTCGCTCGTGTTCGCGGGGTGCGAGTTCGGCCTGTACTTCTCGCGCGACGCCTTACACTGGATCAAGCTCAAGGGCGGGATGCCGACGATCGCGGTCCGCGACCTCGCCGTCCAGGCGCGGGAGGGCGACCTGGCCCTCGCCACCTTCGGTCGCAGCTTCTACATCCTCGACGACCTCACGCCGCTGCGCGGCCTCACCCGCGACACCCTCGAGAAGCCCGCGGCACTCTTCCCGGTGAGGGACGCGGTCGCGTACATCGAGTCCTCCCCGCTCGGCGGGAAGGGCAAGGCGTTCCAGGGTGACGCGTTCTTCACCGCCGACAACCCGCCGTTCGGGGCGGTTGTCACGTACTACCTCAAGGACGCCCTCAAGACCAGGAAGGAGCTGCGTCACGACACCGAGAAGGAGGCCGAGAAGAAGGGGATCGCCCCCGCTTACCCGACGCCCGAGCAGCTCCGCGAGGAGGCGCGCGAGGAGAAGCCTGCGGTCATCGTCACCGTCACGGACGCGGATGGCAACGTGGTGCGATGGCTCTCCGCCTCCACCGACAAGGGCATCCAGCGCGTCGCCTGGGACCTCCGCTACGCGGCGTCCAGCCCGGCCAAGCTCCCCTCCGAGATGGAGGAGAAGGACCCCTGGGAGTCGGCGGACGAGGGCCCGATGGCCGCGCCGGGCACCTACATGGTCACGCTGGCCCGGCGTGTGGCGGGCACCGTCACCGAGCTCGCCGGGCCGCAGCAGTTCCGAGTCGTGTCGCTCGGCCTCGCCACGCTCGCCGCCCACGACAAGGCCGCGGTGCTTGCCTTCGAGCAGAAGACCGCACGGCTGCAGAGGGCGGTTCTGGGGGCCGTGGAGGCCGCGAAGGAGGCGCGCGCGCGCCTCGCCAAGATCAAGGTCGCCCTCGCCGAGACCCCCGCGGCCAGACCCGAACTGGCCGAGCAGGCACGCGCCATCGAGGCACGCCTGGCCGATCTCCAGGTGGCCCTCTCCGGCGACCGCGTGCTGGAGAAGTACAGCGAGCCCACCCCGCCTTCGATCGAGGACAGGGTGAAGGGGATCGTGTACAGCCTGTGGGCCACCAGCCAGGCGCCCACCGGAACGATGCAGGACGCCTACAACATCGCCGGCGACGAGTTCTCGGTGGTGCTGCCCAAGCTGCAAAACGTCATCCAGGTGGACCTCGCCAAGCTCCAGGACGCGATGGAGAGGGCGGGGGCCCCGTGGACGCCGGGCCGCGTCCCGACCTGGACAAAGGAGTAGCCCCAGCGCCGTGCCGGTTCCGAACCGCGGCTTTTGCAGCGTCGTGCGCTGTGCGGAGGGTGTTGTTCCGTTTGCCACTGCGTGGCTTTGTGTTGCCGGTCCCGCGGGTGGCTGGGTGCGGGCTTGTGCGCCCGCGCGCACTGCGCCCGCACACTCCTCCGCCCGCGACCGGAGGGCGCGATCCGCGCCGGGGCCCCTCGGCGTTCGCATGAAGCCGCGCCGCCGTCTCCCCACCGCGGCTCGCGCGTCCGGTACCCGCGGGCTCCGGAGCAATTGGCCACCCGCGGCACCGGCGGATTGAAGACCCCCTTCCCGTTGCACCCCACGCTGCGGGGGGGTGGGGGTGACATCCGCCCCGCGGGCGACAGGAGCCATTCCGCCGGAGCGTGCGGGAACCGAGCGGCCAGACCGGCGGGTGGAGACGCTGGCCCCGACCGAGGGCTTCATGCGAGGAAGGGGAACAGCGAGGGTCCGCACGCCGGGCTGTGCCAGCTCGGTCGCACGCGCAGGCGGGTCGGAGGGCTGCGCTCGAAGCGCGGCCCGAGCGACCGCTCCAAGCCTGCGGGGCAAAGAGTGTCACGCGGTGACGGAGAGACCCGACGCGAGCCGGGCGGCTACGCAGCCCCCCAGGGGCGGAAGAACAGCGCCTGGCGCATGACCGGCTCGGTCCGCGAGGCGAGCTCCGCCATCTGTGTCGCGCTCATCGGGGTGAACGAGCGGGCGAGCTGGACGTCCTCGTCGACCTGCCCAACGTTGTCGCACCCGACGATCACGGTGCTGACAGGCAGCGAGAGCACGTAGCGCATCGCGTCCTTCATGTTGATGGTGCCCGGACGGGTGGCGATCTGGCCCTGCCGCCGCTTCTCCGGGGGCGGCGGCGTCCAGGAGGAGAGGAGGCGTCCGCGCGCCGGGATCTTCATCCCGATGATGCCCATCTCCTTCTCCACGGCGAGTGGCAGAAGCTCCTTCTGGAAGCTCAGGTGATGAGCGTCCGCGGCGTTGAGCGCCATGAGCACGCTGTCGAATGGGAAGCGCCGGATCGCCTCGACCAGCACGGCGGGATCGGCATGGCCGGTCACGCCGATGAAGCGCACGATCCCCTGCTGCCGCGCCTTGACGAGCGCCTGCACCGCCCCGTCGGGCGCGAAGATCTTCTCCACCTCCTCCATCTTCGAGAGGTTGTGGATCTGCCAGAGGTCCACGTGGTCGGTCTGGAGCAGCTCGAGCGACTTCTCCAACAGCCTAAGGGAGCCGTCGCGCGTGCGGTCGTGCGTCTTGGTGGCCAGGAACGCCTCGGAGCGGCGCCGCTTCATGACCTGCCCGATGTAGCGCTCGCTCCAGCGCGCCTCGCCGCCGTAGCGGGCGGAGGTGTCGATGTAGTTGACCCCGAGGTCGAGGGCCTTCTCGACGATCGGCACCGCGACCGCCTCGTTGTCGGGCTGCTCGACGGCGGCCTGCCCCCCGAGGCTGAAGATCCCAACCCGGAAGCCCGTGCGCCCCAGGTTGCGGGTCGGCATGGCTTTCGGGGTCACCGGGTTGGAGGGCAGCGGCGGCAGTGCGGCCGCCGCCGCGGGCACGACGCCGCGAGCCAGGTAGCCGACGGTGGCGGCGGTCCCCAGCTTGAGCAGATCCCTGCGCTCGATCGTCCCCTTCTTCTCGTCGCGTTCGCTCATGACGGGCTCCCCTCCACGTACCTCGAAGCCTAAGGTGGCGCTCGGGGACGGTCAACCCTGACGCGTGCGAGGCCCGGCGCGCAGCGCCCCGTACGGACCGCAAGTCGTTTCTCTCGAGTTAGCTGACCCGGAGCCCTCCGGGCGCTTGCATTCGAGCCGGAGGCGGTCCATGATTCCGGGCACAAAGAAGGAAGAGGCCGGTGGGCAGCGAAGGGAGAACCGCCCGGTGAGGGACCGCAAGGTGTGCCGCATCCTGGCACGGTTGCTGCTGGCAGGCGTGTCATTGGCTTCGTCTTGCGCCAGCACGACCTCGCAGCCGCGCCTGGTCCCGTTTCCCGAGGCGGCCGGCACCGCCCGGCCTGAGGGCGACATCACCGGGTACGCGTCGGCGCTGGACGCGGTCCTTTCGGTGACGGAGCACCAGCTCGGTCTTCCCAGGCTACGCGGCTCCCTCTGCCTCTACCCCGACCACACCAGCCTCGAGGCCGGCCTCCTCGGCGAGGGGTATGACGCCCTGTACGCGCGGCAGATGGCCGACACCCTCGACGGCGTCGGCGGGCCGGGCGCCGTCCTGGCCAACGAGGAGGCGCTGCTCCGGCTCTCCTGGCCGGCCAGGACCTCGTTCCTCGCCCACGAGCTGGCACACGTCGCCGAGTACGAGCTGGCTGGCGGCCGCCGCGGCAACCTGGACCAGTGGCTGCGCGAGGGGCTGGCCGAGTGGGTCGCCTCGCGGGTCATGGACGCGCTTGGGTTTGGGTCCCACGAGGACCGAAGGCGCGCGGCGGTCCTGCACGTGCGGGGCGCCTCCCGCTCTTGGCGGCTTCCGACGTTCGACAAGCTGCTCACTGCGCGCGCGTGGAGGGAGCTCCCCGACACGCAGGCGCGCACCGTCATGTACGACGAGGCGTTCTTGGCCGCCGACCTGCTCATCGGCAAGCACAGCCTGGCGGCGGCCCTGGACTACTTCAGGCTGGTCGGCGGCTCCGACGACCACCTCGCCAACTTCTCCCAGGCTTTCGGCGAGGAGCGCTCAAGCTTCCAGGAAGAGTTCACCGCCTACCTCGCGCGGCTCCTCGAGTAGGCGCCCTCACGACTTCGAGAGCGGGATGAGCTGGCTTCCGGTGTTGAGAAGCAGCACACGGGCGCCATCGCGGATGTGTCCGTCCCCCCGCAGCGCGCGAAGGCCCGCAAACGTGGCGGCGCTCTCGTAGCCGCCGGGGACCCCCAGCTCCCCGTAGCGGGCGAAGGCGGCCACGATCCCCTCCTCGGGAACGGCGACCGCCGTGCCGCCCGATTCGCGCACAGCGCGCAGGATCCCGTGGCCCATGATCGCCCCCGGGACATCGAGGCCGTCCGCCACGGTCCCGCGAGAGGTCACCGGCACCACGTCGTCGAGGTTCTTGTGGAACGCCTCGACCACCGGCGCACAGTTGGCGGACTGCACCGCGACCATGCGAGGGAGGCGCCCGTGGGCCGGGTCGAGGAGGCCGAGCGCCGCCAGCTCGGTGAACGCCTTCCAGATCCCCACAAGCCCCGTGCCTCCCCCGGTCGGGTAGACGATGAAGTCGGGGAGCGAGCCCCCCGCGAACTGCTCGGCGATCTCAAGCCCCATCGTCTTCTTGCCCTCCAGGCGCCCGGGCTCGAAGAACGTGGACATGTCGACAAGCTCGCCCCGCGCAAGCTCCTCCCTGAGGTCCTCGCGCATCTTCCGCCCCGCCGACGCGATGTTGGGGCCGGCAAAGCGCACCTCGCCCCCGAAGAACTCGCACGCCTTGTGGTAGATGCAGCCCTGGAAACCCTCCGGCATGTAGACCAGGCATCCGGGCACCCCGAGCCTGGCCGAGAACAGGCACGCCGCAACCCCCGCGTTGCCCTGGGTGGGCAGGCAGAACCGCTTCGCGCCGCTCGCGAGCCCGAGCGCCACGCCCACCGCCAGCCCGCGGTCCTTGAAGCTCCCGGACGGATTCGTACCCTCGTTCTTGAGGAAGACCTGCACGCCCAGCTCCTCGCTCAGCCGCTCGTGGCACACCGCCGGCGTGCCGCCGACATCCGCGGCGTAGTCGCCGGAGACCCCGAGGACGGGGAGCAACGGCGCGAACCTCCAGATCCCGGGTCCTCTGCGGTCGGCCAGCGGTGAGGCGCGCAGCTCGGAGCGCACCGTGTCGCGGTCGTACTCGACGACCACCGGTTTGCCGGGAGGCGGGCAGCAGCGGCACAGACCCACCGGGGACGTGAAGCCGCGGGTATCGACCTCGCGGAGGGTCTTCGAGCAGCACACGCGAACGACGTTAGGATTGATGCGTAGCGTCATCGGGTTCCCTCCCTGCTTCACCGGAAATCGCGGGCCCAGCCCCGCAGTCCCCACCGGCGGATGATAGCGGGGCGCGGGACACGAGTCCCGCAGAACGGTCCGCCGGCCGCAGGTCGGGCGACCTGTTACCATGAGCCGGGTCACGGTGGCGCACGTGAAGGGAACCACCCGCATGTGGGGACGCAGCCGGCAGACACGCCGGGCACTGCTGCTGGCCACCATCGCCCTGCTCGTCGGCAGCCTGCGGGCCCACGACGTTACGGCCGTGCCCCAGCCGGGCAGTGTCGTGAAGCCCTCGCACGAGCCGGGTTTCGGCACAGTGCCGTGGGTCGAGCTGGCGTACTCGGCGCACAAGTTCCTCCTGGGGGCGAGCACCTCGATCCGCGCCGAGCGGGCGCCGGTCACCACGCTCGCATCGGCCGCGAGGCAGCCCCTCGCGGGGACCCCCGTCCCCCTCCCCGAGACGGACATCGTGACCATCACCTCGAAGACCGATCTCCCGTTCGGCCGCGATGAGACGGTGACGATGTGGATCGACCCAGCAACGGGTGCGGCGCTGGGCGGCGAGAAGCTTTTGCTCGGCCACAGCGCCTACCACAAGTTTCTCCGCTACACCGAGGAGGGACTCTACACCTGGCGGTCCTCCCCCGCCAACGACCGCGAGAACGCCCTCGGGTTCGAGAGCTGGAGCGACCGCAGGCAGTACCTGGTCGCACCGTTGGTGAGGGCGGCGCAGGGCACGCCGGTCACCGACTCCTACGCGCTGCTCTACCTGGTCACCGCGGCGCGACTGGACCGCCGGGGCAGCGGCCTGCGGCTGGTCATGCTGGCCGACGACCACTTCGTCGAGATAACCTTCGTGTCGGGGGGCCTGACCTACGCCCGTGCGAGCTTCGAGGAGAGCTGGCCGGGCGGGCGCCGCCGCAGGGAGGGCGACGTGCTGGTGCGGCCCGTGCGGGCGACTGCCAGGGTGCTTGGGACCACCGGGTCCAGCGAGGACGTGGACCTTGGCTTCCTCGGCATGAGAGGCGCCCTCACGCTCCACCTGGAGGCCGGCACCGGCCTGCCGGTGGCGCTCTCGGGGCGCGTGCAGCACATCGGCGAGCTCACCGTGAGGCTCCAGCGCGCGGTTCTCGCGGCCCCTCCCTCTCCGGACACCGACGCCGGATCCTGAGACCAGCCGCGTCTATGCGGCCGGCACGAGCGCACCGTCGCCTGCGGCGGGGCTCGCTCGCCGCGATGCCCTCGAGGGCGGAACGCCGCCTTGAAACCAGGCTCCGGGGCGGCTAACGTCTGCTCCCATGACCACGAGAGCCTTCGTCCTGGTGCCGATGCTGCTTGCCTCCGTCATGCTCGCGGCCGAGCCGCCGCAGCCGTCCGCCCCCGTCGCGGCCGCACTCGAGCCGATCGACAAGCACCCCGAGTGGGACGCCGAGTACTCGCGGCTGATCCGCGAGGCGACCACGAGCCCGCAGTTCACCACCGACCTGGTGGACCACCTGCCCGCCTCCGCCACCGTGCCGACGCCGAAGAAGTTCCTCGGGTATATCGCGGGCGCCCCCGACCACCTCACCTACGCGGAGCCGGTACATGCCTACATGCGCTCCCTGGCGGCCGCGTCGCCACGTGTGAAGGTTTTCACAATTGGGACAACCGAGGAGGGCCGCGAGATGATCGCGGTCGCCATCGCCGACGAGGCGACGATCGTGGCGCTCGAGCGGTACCGGGAGATCAACCGCAAGCTCTCCGACCCGCGTGCGACCTCCGAGGAGGAGGCGCGGCGGCTGATCGCCGAGGGGAAGCCCGTCTACTACCTCACCGGCGCGATGCACTCGCCTGAGACCGGCAGCCCCGAGATGCTCATGGAGCTCGCCTACCGGCTGGCGGTGGACGAGACGCCGATGTTCGCCGCCATCCGCGGCAACGTCATCACGCTCATCACGCCGGTGCTCGAGGTGGACGGCCGCGACCGCATGGTGGACATCGTGCGCTGGCAGCAGGCCAACCCCTCCGCCGGTCTGCCCCCCCTGGTTTACTGGGGGCACTACGTCGCCCACGACGACAACCGCGACGCCATCGGGCTCGGCCTCGCGATGACCCGCAACGTCCTGCAGGCTTGCCTTGCCTGGCACCCGCAGGTGGTGCACGACCTGCACGAGTCCATCCCGTTCCTGTACATCTCCACCGGTACCGGCCCCTACAACGCCTGGCTCGATCCCCTCGTTGTCGCCGAGTTCACGCGCATGGCCGACCTCGAGGTGCAGGAGCTCACGAGGAGGGGGCTCCCCGGCGTGTGGACGCACGGCTTCTACGACGGCTGGGCGCCCAACTACATGTTCTGGGTGGGGCTGGGCCACAACGCCATCGGGCGCTTCTATGAGACGTTCGGGAATCTCGTGCCGTCCACCGAGGAGCGCGTCGTGCGCCGGTGGAGCGACCGCGCCTGGTTCCGCCCCAACCCGCCGCTGCCGACCGTGCGGTGGTCGCTGCGCAACAACGTCAATTACCAGCAGAGCGGCGTGCTGCTCGCCCTCATGGACGTGGCGGCCCACCGCACCCACTTCCTCGAGCAGTACTGGACCCTCGGCAAGCGCTCGGTGGCCAAGGCGCGCACCGAGGGGCCGGCGGCCTATGTCTTCGACGCCGGGCAGAAACGGCACGGCCAGCTCCGCGACCTCATGACCCTGTTGCGCGCCCACGGCATCGAGGTGTCCGTCGCCGACCAGCCGTTTGCCGTCAAGCCGGGGTGGCCCCCCGTTACGGCAAAACAGGGCGAAAAGGACGAGAAACCCAAGGGTGACACCAAGCCGGAGAAGAAGGGCGAGCCGAAGGACGACACGGTCAGCTTCGCCGCAGGCAGCTTCATCGTCCGCATGGACCAGCCGACCTCGCGCCTGGCCGACACCCTGCTCGACACCCAGTTCGTGCGCGGCGAGGAGCGCGTGTACGACGACACCGGTTGGACGCTCGGCTACACCAGGAACCTGGAGTTCAAGCGTATCGTCAACCAGGAGGTGCTCTCCGTTCCGATGCACTTCTGGGAGGGTCCGGCGGCCAAGCCCGCGCAGCTCAAGGGAGCGGCGCTCGCGATCGAGAACACCGCCGATACCGACGTCGCCAGGCTGCGGACCGCGCTGCCCCGATCGCGCATGCTGGTCGCCGAGGAGGAGGTCAAGGGGGCCAGGACCCTCGCCGCCGGAACCGTGATCGTGCCGCTGGACGACACCAACCGTGCGTCGGTCGGCGAGGCGCTGGCCGTCCTCGACCTCAAGCCAAAAGTCCTCGACGCCGTGCCCGCCGTGAAGACCCACGAGCTGGCGCTGCCGAGGGTGGCCATCCTGCATACCTGGCTCTCGACCCAGGACGAGGGGTGGTTCCGCCTCGCCTTCGAGGAGCTCAAGCTGCCGTACACCTACATCTCCACCCAGAAGGTGGCGCAGGTGGCGGACCTCCGGTCATCGCTCGACGTGATCGTCTTCCCGCCGGTGGGGCGCAGCACCGCCCAGGACATCGTCAACGGCATGCCGCCCGGCCCCCCGCTCCCCTGGAAGAAGACGCCTCTCACCCCGAACCTGGGGGTGGACGAGACGGACGACATGCGTTCGGGCCTCGGCATGACGGGCCTCGCGAACCTCAGGCGGTTCGTCGAGGAGGGCGGCCTTCTGATTACGGTGCAGGACACGGCCGTGTGGGCCATCGAGTATGGGCTCGCGCGCTGGGTCAAGGTGGTCGAGACGCCCAAGCTGAAGGCCACGGGCTCGGTGCTCAGGGCGAGCTTCGTGGACCGAGCCAGCCCCGTGGCGCTCGGTTACGACGAGACGCTCCCCGTCTACTTCGACGGCGCGCCGGTGTTCAAGGTCGGGGTGTTCGACCGTCCCGACCGCGACGCGGGGCGCCCGAGCGGCCGGGGCGGCAAGGACGACCCCGACGTGCCGCAGGGACGGCCCTTCGTTCCCACGCCCGAGCGCCCGAAGCCGGCCCCGGGCGAGGAGGGGTTCCAGCTCCCCGAGGACATGAAGATCTTCTACGAGCCCTTCCTGCCGAGGGTCGAGGATCGCCCACGGGTGGTGCTCGCCTTTCCCAAGGAGGCGGACAGGATCCTGCTCTCGGGGATGCTGGAGGGGGCCGAGGAGATCGCCGGCAAGCCGGTCGTGATCGACTCGCCCCTCGGCGAGGGCCACATCCTGCTCTTCGCCAACAACCCGATGTGGCGGGTCAACACGCAGGGGTCATACGCGCTCGTCACCAACGCGATCTTCAACTACGACCATCTGGGTCTCGGATGGCCCCCGAAGAAGTAGCGCCTTCCTTTTCCCTCGCGGGTTCGCGACTTGGTCTTCTCTGCCACCGCGTGGCGGCCTTGATTTGCCGGTGCCGCGGGTGGCCCACTTTTCTCTCTTGCCACTTCGTGGCTCTTTGTTAGCCCCGCGGGCTGGGAGCGGTCGCTCGGGCTGCGCATCGAGCGCAGCCCTCCGACGCGCCTGCGCGTGCGACCGAGCTGGCACAGACCGGCGTGCGGACCCTCGCTGTTCCTCGCCCTCGCGCCGAGCGCTCGTGCTCGGCCAGCGTCTCCACCCGCCGGTCTGGCCGCTCGGTTCCCGCACGCTCCGGCGGAATGACTCCTATCGCCCGCGGGGCGGACTCACCCCCACCCCCCCGCTCTGCCACCGGCCTGCTTGAGCGCCCCTATCACCCGAGCATTTCCGCTCCCAGCTTTGATGCCTCTAGCCCAAGGGTGGGGGGCTTCAATCGCCGGTGCCGCGGGTGGCCGATCTCTCCGGAGCCCGCGGGCACCACGCGGCGGGATCCGGCGTGAGGTTTCGGGGGCGCGAGGAGCTTTGCCTTGTGGCGACGAGCGAACACCGAGGAGCCTCGCGGCGGGCCCGCCATGCGTGGTCGCGGGCGGAGGAGTGCGCGGCCGCAGCGGCTGGGGAGACGTAAGGGCGCACGCTAAGCCACCCGCGGTATCGGCAAAACAAAGCCACGCAGTGATAAGGGAAGACGGGGCCGCAGTTTTGCAGCGCTGCATCAGGGTTGCACGAGCACCTTCTGCGCGTCCAGCTCCAGCATGAGCGCAGGGCCGTTCCCGGAGCGCGTGTAGCGGTTCGCCCCGGCAGCCCTGAGCACACCGGGCGGGTCCGAGAGCCGGAATCTCCCGCTCACGGCGAGCGGCCGGCCGGCGAGGCCGCCGGCCAGGATGATCTCGCCGTCCCGGGTCACGAGGCGCAACTTCGCCGCGACGTCCCCGCGCACGGTCACGCGGAACGTCCCGTGCTTCTCCGTGAAGAGGCCGTACAACCTCTGGCGGTACGAGATGGCCCGCCCTTTCTCCAGCCCCTCGACGTCGATCCGGCTCCCCGATCCCGGGAAGGCAAAGCCGGTGACGAGGGACCGGATCCGCAGCGGCTCGACCTGGTCCGCGACCGCGAGCACGATGTCGCCGACCTCCGCCACGATCCGTACCTCGGCGGGCGCGGGGGCGCCCCGGTGCGGGATCCACCTTTCGACCTCCTCGTCGGGGGACGGCCCGGAGTGGCTGCTCTCGAGCCAGACGTGGAGGTTCTCCTCGCGCACCGGCATCGAGAACAGGAAGCTCCCGACCATCAAGACGATCAGGATCCCCGTGCCGGCGACGATGCGCCAGGCGTGACGCACCTCGGCGACCGTCCGCGGCCTCGGAACCGCGAGCGGGCTGAGCGCGGCCGCCAGCGTGAACATCGCGGTCGCGCAAAGGAGCGCGTCGGAGGCGAAGTGCGCCCCCTGGGTTATCCGCCCGACCCCTTGAACCGCCCCGAAGAGGAAACCGCCAACCAGGCAGGCCCACCGCTTCCAGCCGCGCAGCAGGAAGAAGAGCCCCATGAACATGAACCCCATGGAGCAGTGCCCGCACATGAACGAGTACCCCTTGTGGGGGAGGCCGGGCTGGAAGGGGTGGCGGAACTCCAGCAGGCCGCCGAACTGGATGAGCTGGTCGGGCCTGGGCCGGCCTCCGAAACCCTTCGCCAGCACGTTGACCATCAGGCCCGGGCCGAGGGCGAGGAGGAGCGCCAGAAAGAAGCAGGGGTAGCGCCAGCGCGCGAACTCGGGGCGCACGAAGGAGAGCCCGAGCCCCACCGCGGCCAGCACGCTGAGCGCGAGGCCGGGGAGCGTTCCGACGTGGTAGACCAGCACCCATGCCGGCAGCTGGCCGAGGGGCCAGTGGGGCTCGACCGGGGAGTACGCGAGCGCCTGAGCGCGCAGGTCCAGGTCCGTCAACCAAAACGCCGCGGTGACAGCGGCGGTCGCGCCGAGCCCGATGAGGACGTGCCTCACCCAGGGTGGGCGCAGCTCCACGCCGGATGTGTCAGGGAGACGCACGTCGGCACGAGGGTGCATGGGTCCCGGTTCGCCCTTCGATCACAGGCTACCAGCCCGCAGGGTGCGGTCAAGGAAGCATCCGGCGTGAAGGGGGCTACACTCGGCGGGTTGGCGCCAGCGCGGCCGTCTGCAGGAGCGTTGCACTGGTTGAGTTGTTCGGGAGTTGGTTCTGGGCCGGCGCCGGATCGGCGCTGAACTGGACGCAGCGGCCGGTGTCGCTGCGCCACCCGCGGCCGTGACGAGGGAGGGAGGACGGATGATCAGAAAGCTCGATCTCGGAACAACGCGACGGCACGAGGTGTTCGCCGAGCCCACCCCGCTGGGGCTGATCGGCCTCGCAATCGGTTGCGCGGCGTTGACACCGATCGCGTTCGGCTTCCGACTCACCCCCGCGGGGCTGCGGACCGCCGCGGTCTTCTGCCTGCTCTTCGGCGCAGGCTGCCAGCTGCTTTCCGGCCTGATGAGCTTCGCCAACCGGAACCTCTACGCGGGTACCCTGTTCACCGCCTTCGCGTTCAACTGGACCCTGAACTGGTGGGTGCTGCAAGCGCTGGCCCAGGGCTTCGTGCCGGATCACGTCATCATCCAGGCGACCGAGGTGGCATCGCTCGTGATCTTTCTGGTCCTCACCTACGGCTTCGGGTTCTTCAGCAAGCTGCTGTTCGTGTTCCTCCTGGACATCGACCTGCTGTACGCCTGCAAGGCAGCCAACGCCTTCGCCGGCACCCGCGTGTTCGACCTCCCGATCGCGGTCTTCACCGTCGGGCTGGGAGTGCTGTCGCTGTGGATCGCGTTCGGCTTGCTCGTCAATCCCGTGGCCGGTCGGGCGCTCTTCACCATCGCAGGGCCGATGTTCGTCGCCCCGAGAAAACCTGGCTTCGACACTTCCCTCAGACAGGAGATCTTTGGCCTCCTGTACGAGCATTGGAAGCAACACGCGTTCCGGCCGATGGCAGCTGGGGAGTTGGAAAGGGCGCTCGGCGAGAAGACCGGCGGACGAAACCTCCTCGCCGAGCTCGACTACCTCACGGAGCTCGGTGGCCTCGTGCTCACCCGGACAGGGGGCGAACCGGCCGGACCCCCGCTCGTGCGACTCTCGGCGGAGGGGATCGACTTCTACGAACAGGCGGTCCTCAAGAAGGATCAGCTTGCCTGAGGTCTGGCCGTGTTGAAGGTGCTGCGCGCGTTGGCGGCGGTGCTCGCGGGCAACGCGATCTACTTTTTGTTGCTCGCACGCCACATGCCTGCGTGGGCGTGGCACGAGCCGTTCACGCTCGACCTCGGTTTGCTTCTGGACTTTCTGGTGTGCCTGGCCATCTACCTGGGGCTGGGGGCGCTGGGGCGGCGCCGCGGTCAATCCGCGTAGTGCTCGAGCCCCGTGTTGCGGCGCCTCCTGGGTGTCCAGCGGTCGTGGAACCAGAACCACAGCTCAGGCCGCTCGAGGATGGGCCCCGAGAGGGCGTCGTTGCACTTCTGGGTAAGGGTGGTCTCGGTGTCGCCCGCCTCGGCCAGGATGGGGGGCTCGATCATGAACGTGTACCCGGTCCCCCTCGGGTAGGAGAAGAGTGGAACCACGGCGGCGCCCGTCGTCAGCACGAACCTGGCCAGGGAGGGCGTCGTCGGGGTCGGAACCCCGAGAAAGTCCACGATGACGCTGTGCTCGAGGTCCGCCTTCTGGTCGAGGAGCATGTCGACGATCCCACCGGCCTTGAGAGTCTTCATGATCTCCCGGGTTGCCCCGGCTTTGGGGATAAGCGAGTTCCCGAAGCGCGTCCTGGCCTCCGCAAGCTCGGCCTCCATGAGCGGGTTTTCGAGCGGCCGGTACACGAGAGCCTGCGGGAACCCGTGCACCGCGAGCCACTCGGCCGCCACCTCCCAGTGGCCGAAGTGCGCCGACAGCACGAAGACGCCCTTGTCTCTTCCAAGCGATTCCTTGAGGTTCTCGAGCCCTTCGCAGGCGACCATGGCGTCCAGCGTTTCGGCTGGGACCTGGCCCCACTTGATGAAGTCGAAGGTTATGCGCCCGAAGTGGGCCGCGCAGCGCAGCGCGACCTTCGCACGGAACCATCGGGAGCGCCCGGGGAGCACCCGCCGAAGGTTCGCCAGGACCGTCCTCCTGCGCGAGGAGGCGAGGAGAAAGAACACCACTCCGAGCGCGGCGCCGACGCCCTGCAGAAGCCAGAACGGCGCCACCCGGCCCAGCGCCCTCGCCACGCGATAGAGCTGGAATTCCCTCCGGTTGGTCCGCTCGGTCCTCACGGTGTGCGAGCGTAGCCGCCGTCAACCCTCCAGGCAAGCGATCCCCCCGCGCGTGTAACCGCTGCCCACTCGCCACCCCTCCGCCCGACCGAGCCGATTGGCTGGCCGATGCGTCTCATTGAATACGGACGACCGGACGACGAGACCCCGGCACCGCCCGGGGGCTCAGCCGCCAGCCAGATCCCGAGGAAGGAGCCGCGATGGCCTCCGAATTCGGAACTGCCGAACGGCACGTCGAGGAGAAGCAGAGCCGCTGGAATAAGGTGAAGGGGTGGTGCTCTCGGTGGTGGCAAAGGCTCCACCGGGGGCAGGCAGGCCGCCGCGGGGCGGCGACCGGTATCGTGCTCGCGACCGGCATCGTGGCGGACGCGAGCGCAGCAGCGCTGCACCCGTGTCTGGACGTCTTCGATCGCACCCCCGAGGGGATCGTCATCGTGGACGAAGCCGCCTTCTGTGGTACTTGTGGTACCAGGTACTACGATATTGCAAATCAGTCGATGAAGGAGCTGGCCATGCCGCTCACGAAATCGCTCTCCTCGACGGGTGCTGGCGTGGTCAGCGCACGCACGCCCGCCGCAAACTGTCCGATCCGCTCGCGGAAGGCGTCGTCACGGGTGCGACGCTCACCCCCCGCGTTTGCCCAACGGCTGACGACCCCGGGGTTCTTGCCCAGACGCTGCGCAATGTCCTTTACCCTTACGCCATAGGCTTCGACGCCGACAAGGGCAACCATTTCCCTCATGCGCGTCACCTCTCGCCCGGAGCGGGGCCCGGCGAGGGAATCCAGGCCTACGTCCAGGGCATTGACGGCCGCGACGAGGTACTGGTCAGGGGACAGGACACGACGCTCGGGCGCGGAACTCGCTCCGAGCGCGTCGAGCCTGTCCGGACCTTCGGGAGGCTCCAGCTTGTCGTTGCGCCCGGCGTTCTTCCACCACGGAAGTTGACCAGGCTCCCGGTCCAGCCACGGAGCTCCCTTCGCGCCCCTGACGGCTTGAACGTACGTCCTTCGGGCCGCCTCCCGGGTTTCCCCGAAAGCCAGCAGAGCCTCGTCAACATCAGCCAGCCCAGTTTCACCGGTGCCAAGAAGCTCCCTGTGGCCGCTCCAACGGTGCATCGCCGGATCCCTGACCCCGCCGGCGGCCGAAGGGTTGAGGTGGACGTAGACGACGACCTGCTGAAGGTACCGCTCGCCAATCACCAGCTTCGCCTTGTAGCGACCCTGCCACAGCGGCCCGTAGACCCGCTGGCGCCTGTTGAAGCCCTTGGCGTACCGCCCCTGGATCAGTCGCATCGTCCGCCACAGCGGGACCTTCCCGCAGCGCAAGACCAGATGGTAGTGCTTCCACATGATGCACCACGCGAGCACGGCGAGGCCATCCCGGCGCTTGACCTCCTCGAGGACCTTGATTAGGGCCTCGGTTTCACCCTGGTTCCGGAAAACGGGCTCGCCGCGTCCGACGCGGCAGTAAACGTGGTAGACCGCCCCATTCACAAAAACCCTCGGCTGACGTGGCACGGCACCCTCCCAAGAGGCCAGGTCGCCCCATCAGCATACAACATTTGCAATTTTGTGGTACCTGGTACTATACGGTTTCGAGGCGCGGCTCGACCCGGAGCGCGGCCTCGACCACGGCGCATGGGTTCCGCTGCGCTGGGTGTTCCCAGGCGCCCGGGTGCCCGTTGTCCAGGTCTCGCTCCCCTTCCCGGTCCGGCCCGCGGAGCTCCTGCGCCTCGGCGGTGCGCTCGCACCCCTGCGCGGGCGGGGCGTTCTGCTGGTGGGCAGCGGTGGGATCGTCCACAACCTCCGCACGGTCCGCCTGGACGCCGACGAGGCACCGATTCCGGACTGGGCGCAGCAGTTCGACACCTGGGTACGCGACCGTCTCGCCGTGATGGACTCCGGCTCGCTCACCGAGTACGCGGCCCGTGCACCCCACGCCGCCCTCGCCGTCCCCACCCCGGAGCACCTGGAGCCACTGTTCGTCGTCCTCGGCGCGGCAGGGGAGCACGACCGCGTGGTGACGCTCTACGAGGGCTTCCAGCACGGAAGCCTCTCCTTGCGCAGCGTGGCGCTCAGCCCAGCCTGACCGCCGCGTACAACGCCTCCGCACGGTCGCCGGCCGTGCCGAACCGCGATCCCGGGCCTATGCTGTCGGCAGATGGATGCCCCGCCGTCGCACGCGACACCCCGGCCCCGGCTCGCCATCCTGGTGGTCGGCCTGGCCTTGGCGGCCGGTCTCGGTACGCCCTGGTTCCTCGATTACGACGAGGCCGTCTACGCCGACGTGGCCCGCCACATGTGGGCCTCCGGCGACTGGCTTGGCCCCGTGTCCAACTGCGAGCCGTTCTACGAGAAGCCGATCGTCTTCTACTGGCTCGTCGCCCTGGCCTTCAAGCTCCTCGGCCTCACTCCCGTGGCAGCGCGGCTGGTGAGTGCCCTCGCGCTCCTTCTCACGCTGGCCTGTCTCGCACGGGAGGTGGCGCGACGGGCGGGCCGGGGAGCCGCCGAGGCCGCCGTCTGGGTCGCGGGGGCCTCGCTGCTCCCTTTCAGCCTCGGGAGGATCGGCCTGCTCGACGCGCTCCTCACCATGGCGATGACAGTGGCCCTCCTGGCGTTCCTGCGCGGGCTGGAGGAGCGAAACCCGGCACGCCGGCGCGGCGCCCTCGCGGTCGGCTATGCCATGACCGGCCTCGCGTTCGCGGTCAAGGGTCCGGCGTTCCCCCTGATCGCGGGCGCCATTCTCCTGTGCGACGCGCTCGTGCGGCGCGAGGTCTGGTCCACCCTGCGGCGCTCGGGGATCGTATGGGGGATCCCGTTAACGCTCGCGGTCGGGCTGCCCCCTTATGTGCTCACGGCGCTCGCCGCGGGCCCGGCGTTCCTCGCGGAGTTCATCGGCGAGCACAACCTCTCCCGGGCGCTCGCGCCCATGCAGGGGCACCGCGGCTCGCCCCTCTACTACCTCGCAGTCGTGGCCGCGGGGCTGCTGCCGTTCACGGCCTTTGTCCCGACGGCCTTCCTACGGGCGCTGCGCCTCGATCAGGCGTCGCGGCGACTCGCGAGCTTCGCGACCGTCTGGGGCCTGGTGGTCGTGGTGGGCTTCTCGCTGGTCGCCACCAAGCTTCCCAACTACATCGCGCCCGCGCTCCCCGCGCTTGCGATCCTCGTGGCCCTGACCCTGCGCGGGGCCGAATGCAGGGACGCACCGCCCTGGCTCGCCACGGTCGCGCTCTGCACAATCTTCGCGTTGTTCATCGGGGCGCTCCCCACCTTGCTGGCCAGGGCCCCGGAGCTCCTCGGCACGGCGATCCTCAGGAAGGCCCCGGAACTGGCCCACCTGCCGCAGGGCCCGTGGCCCCGCGCCGGTTTCCTCCTCGCCGCGGCGCTGCTTGCCGGTGGCTCGCTCGCCGCCTGGCGGCTGGCCCGCACGGGGGCGCTGCGGGCGGTGCGGGCCCTCAGGATCACCGGGGCGCTGGCCTGGGCGGCGTTGCTGATCTCGGCGGGCGATCTGGTGACCATGACGTCGATCGCACCGGTGCGCAACCTCGCGACCGCCGCCGCGCGCGAGCTCCCGCTTGGGCTCCCCATCCACGTCGTGGAGATGAACCACCGAGTTACTCAGAACCTGGCGACCGGGCGATGCACGGTGTTCCTGCGCGCGCGGACGCCCGCCGAGCGCGACCTCGTCCGCGATACCCTCGCACGCGAGAACACCGTCCGGATGATCATGGGCGACACCTGGTGGGAGGAGCTGCACCCGGAGGTCGGCGGGCGGGAGCTCGCACGCGACGGCGCCTGGGTACTGGTCGCCGGCGGCAGTTGACTGGCGCCGTGGGCAGCGGATCTGACCCGGCTCGTCCTACCTCCGAAACACGCTGAGGGTGTGCTCGCCGGGGGGCGCCGAGACCACGAACCCGTGCTCGGCCGCCTCCACCGCCACCGCGGCGGGGCTGCCGTCCACCTCGGCGCGCGCCGGGCGGAACGAGAGCGTCAGGAACGCCCTGGCCGGCGACGCGTAGCGCACGCTCAGGAAATCCCTCCCGGTCTTTGCGTCGAGCAGGACCGCGTTGATCTCCCGCAGCCGCATGGCGCCGCCCTCCGGTGCGCCGTCCTGCCACTCCACCAGGTGCCGCCCCTTCGGTACGAGCACCGTCCGTTCGCGCAACGCGGGCCACGGCACGCCGTCCACCCTGACCGCGCGCGGGCCGTGCCCCGTGGCCAGCTCGACGCCGTCCTCGCTCTCCACGAGCACGGCTCCCCTCCCCTGCGGCTGGACGCTCGCCGTGGCAGCGAGGGCGTTCGGCAGGAGGGAGAAATCCAGCGGGTAGATGGTGCCCTCGGAGTAGACGCACACCTTCGGGAACGCGCGCCTCGCCTCCGAGACGAGACGGTAGAGCTCGAGGCCGGTCTGCTGCGAGGTCGGCACGACCTCCTCGCCGCGCGGGACAACGTTGATGTCGATCGAGAGGCGCCCGGCCGGCCCGATCAGCCGCCTGTAGTCGGAGGCGATCCTCACGTAGCGTTCCGGGCCGAGCGCCCACAGCGTGTAGGGATCCTCCACCTGCAGGGCAAAGGCGTCCTTCACGACAAGCCTGGTGATGCGCTCGGGGTCGATCGCGATCCGGTCGTGCATGCTGGTGTCGTAGAGTGCGTCCACCAGCGTCAGGACCAGGTCGAGGCCGGGCTTGCGCCGGCGCGCCGACGCCAGCAACCCCATCAGCCGCTCATGGAGCTCGACGACCTTGTCGCGGCGGTAGGCGAGAAACGCATCGAGCGCGGCCGGATCCTTCTTCCAGTACCGCGGCGAGGACTCGACGAACAGCTCCTGCGGGTCGAACCCGCCCCGGCGCGCGAACTCCTGGCGCGCCGCCCTGTTCATCGGCGTGAAGAGGTCCGGCGCATCCAAACCCGCGGGCGACTCGTAGTAGATCTCCGCCAGGTCCACGCCGTCCCAGTCGTGACGCTCGAGCATCGCCAGCACACCCTGCGCCACTGCAGCGGAGCACTCCGGGACGTCGAGCGCCATCAGCCGGCGCCAGTCCACGTGCGCGTCTGCGCCGGTGGCGGTCTTCTCGCGCCACTCGGGGTGGGCATCCCAGAACGCCGTGCTGACCTCGGGCAACTCGAGCCACGCGTAGACCAGAATCCCGTAGCGGTGGCACGCGGCGATCAGCGCCGAAAACGACGCCTCGTTGGCGTCGAAGCCCTGCCAGGTGCCCAGGTGCACTTCGCGGATCCCGCGCCGGTGCCACCTGCGCGCGAGCGCGGCCGGCTCTTCGCGCGGGTGATCGCCGATGTCGGCGTAAACGGTCAGGTGGTGCAGAGCCAGCGGCGGCTGGATTTCGAACGCCTCGCCCACGGCCTGCAGGAGGTACGGGAACCTTGCGGTGCCCGCGGTGCTCTCATCCCCAAGCTCGACGCCGAGGAACAACACCGTGCCGCGGCCGTGCCGGAACGACACCACGATGGGGCGCCGCGCCTCTCCGGCCCACGCGAAGGTCCGCACCGGGTCGGGGGCGACGAACGGCTGAAACCCACACGCGGCCTTCCATCGGATCGCAAGGGCGGGGGCACGTCGTTCCGTGATGGCGGCGACCTCGAGTCTCTCGTCGGCAAACCGGACGCCGAGCGCCCGGCTCAGGGGTGATGGCCCCGCCGTCACGAGCTTGCCACCGCCCTCGACGAAGGAGGCGACCCTCCCGCACGCTTCGACATCCAGGGCCCCGGCCTCCGCCAGCGGCACGACCAGAACGGCCTCGCCGACCGACCCCAAGCTCCCCTCGCCTGCAAGTTCCACCGGGTACCCCACCGAGCGGAACGCCTCGAGGTACGTGCGCACAGCCGCCGATACGCCGGCGTTGGGCTGGCGGCCGAGGATCACGACGCGCGGGAGCGCGGGTGCACCCCCAGCACCTTGCGCCACCAGCATCACACCAACCGCCAGGAATCCCCTGCCAAGCATCGAGGCTTTCTCCCGCGCCGGTCCGTCGTTCTCCTCGGACCAAATCATCGCTCCATTGAAGCACGGCGGGCGGGGTCTGGCCGAGTACGACCGCGACCTTTCGGCCAGAGGCGGCGCCGACCGCCTCGTTCGGTGGACCGCGCCGCGGGGTGACCGACCGTCTCGGTGTCCAGGGCGAAGGACCGGCTTCGCTCTCAAGATAGCGTTCGGCGTCACCCCTGGCAACGGTCGCTTGCCTTGACGCGAGCCACCCAAGGCTGCAACCCTGTGGCGATGAGCAGGCGCTCGCAGTTCGACCAGTTCGAGGTCTCGGAGCTGTTCTGCCCTACCTGCCGCGCCTCACGCCCGGTGCGCCGCCACCTGCTGCTGGTGCTGCCGACCGGAAACAAGTACGAGTACCGGTGCTCCGCGTGCGGCACACCGGTGGGTTCCAAGGACGACAACGACACCAGCGAGTTCAACGCCATTCTGCGCCGCACATAGCCGGGGAACGTGAGACCTGCAAGGCGTTCCCTCCCACGGGGGCCGTCGACCCGGACTGCGGGCCTCGTGAGCGCAGGCAGTTCAACCGCGGCTGTCACCGAAGGTTGCGAACTCGACGGTGTTCTTGCCGCGCCTCTTGGCGAAGTACATCAGATCGTCCGCCTTGCGGAGGGCATCCTCCCCGGAGGTCACGCCCGCCATGAAGCTCGCGACCCCGATGCTGAACGTCACCGGCCAACCCCGCCGGGCCATCGCCCCGAGCAACCCCTCCCGCAGCCGGCCCACGGCGACCTCTGCGCCAGCCCGGTCGGTCTCGGTCAGCACGACGACAAACTCGTCCCCCCCCACGCGCGCCACCAGGTCCAGGTCCCGCACCAGCTCCTGTAGGGCTCTCGCGACCTCCCGCAGCACCGCGTCGCCCCCGGCATGCCCGTGCTGGTCGTTGACCACCTTGAAGTCGTCGCAGTCCACGTAGACGAAGGTGATGGGCCGGTGGTAGCGGCGCGCTCGCTCGACCTCCTTGGTCGACCACTCGTAGAACGCCCGCGTGTTGGGGACGCCGGTGACCGGGTCCGACCGCGAGAGGTTGCGCTCGTTCTCCAGCGCGACCTTCAGTTTCGCCAGGATGATCACGGTGATCACGAAGTACCCCGCCAGCACCAGGGCGTTCCAGAAGCGCACCAGCGTGTACGCCTTGGGGTGCCCACTGAGGGCGTCGACGAGGATCCACACCAGGGCACCCAGGAGGGCGAAGAGGGTGCCAGCCCTCTTTCCTACGACCCAGGCCACGAGCACGATGGGGGAAAGCTAGAAGATCGTGAGGCTGATCTCCCATCCTGTGAGGTAGTCGAGCGCCGCGACCGTGGCCAGCAGAAGAAAAGCCACGGTCAGCGCGACCGGCTTCTCGCGCCCATCGAGCAGCTTGGCCATCTCCGCCGCGCACATGGTAGCCGGTTTGCGCCCGCGGGTATTCCTTCGCCGCCCACAGCCTCCGCAGGCGTGTTCCTTCACGGCGACCCCGAAGGGGACTACAACGGACGGTTGCCGGCTGCCATCCCCCGGGAAAGAGGCGGGTGGACACCATCGATGGCCTGTCCCCGGCGATCTCGATTGAGCAGAAGACCACCTCGAAGAACCCCCGCTCCACGGTCGCGACGGTCACCGAGATCTACGACTACCTGCGGCTGCTGTTCGCCTCGATCGGGCAGCGGAGCGTTGACTCCTCGGGTCAGAGCCCCGCCCGCGGAACCCGCGCGCTCAGTCCCTCCACCTCTCGACCGTGACCACGTTCATGGGCTTGTGGTACTTGCAGTAGAAGCCCACCGAGGTGAGCCCGGCGAGGGAGACCATCTTCTTCGTCTTGTCCAGGAACATCTTGTCGGCCAACTGAAGCTTGATCTCATCGTCGTGGTAGCTGAACACATTCGTCTTGGGGTCGAACTTGGCAGACAGGTACGCGGCAAGGGCGTTGATGTCCACGAACCACTCCCCGGCAGCGTTCTGCTGCGGCGGGTTGCCGAACTGGAGCAACGACCCAAACGGTGCAAAACGGGCGCTGGGGAAGGCTAGGTCCTCAGCCTCAACGTAGGCGCCGAATGGGACGACGGGCGTGCTGTTCTCAGGGTTCGCCTTGTCGATCCTGAACCTGTCCACCACGGTCCCGTCCTCGAGCTTGGTCGTGATTGCGAGCCTGTCGCGATCCACAGCGACCACGAGGTAGCAGGTCTGGGCCTGTGGGTCGTAGAAGAACGAGTGCCAAAGCTTGCTACCCAGGCTGTCCTTGGCGTTGTCGCCCGTCCTCCCGGAGATGAAGTACACCGTTCCCTCCGCAGCTCGCGCCACGAAATCCTCGTTCTTGATGAAGTAGCTCCTGGCCATCGCATGGTCGTGGCCGTTGAACACCACGTCCACATGGTGCTTGTCGATGACAGGCCCGAAGTTGACCTTGGTGAGGACCCCCGCTCGGTCATGGGCCAGGTTGTAAGTGGCTTCGTGGTACACGAGGACCTTCCACGGTTTGGTCGTCGCCGTGAGGTCCGCGTCTAGCCAGGCAACCTCGGCGTCAATCATGGCCTTGCGGTGCGCAGCGTCCACAAACTCGGCGGTGAACTCGCTGTTCAGCACTGCGATGTGCGCGGCCCCATAGTCGAAGGAGTAGACCTCACCCTTGAAGTCCGCCGGGCCGTTCTGGGGAACCCTGAACAGCTTGACGAAGTACTCCGGCCTCTGCCACTCGTCCTTGCTGGTGACGCCCCGCGGCTCGTGATCGCCGATCACCGGCATGTCCGGGATCCGAGCGATGACGTCCTGGGCACCCGCAAACCACGCCTGCCACTGCGTGTAGTCCTTCCCCGAGTAGATCAGGTCTCCGACGCTCATGATGAACTTCGCCTCGGGGTTCTGCTGGTAGGCCTGGGTCACGGTCTTCTTCCAGACCGTGTAGATCGGCTTCTCCTCATGGGAGTCGCCGAAGACGATGAACTGGAACCTCTCCGGCTCGGCCTTCTCGGTCTCGAAGGTGTAGTAAGGGCTCCAGGTGGAGCCTTCGCCCACGCGGTACACGTACCTGGTCCCCGGCTGCAGGTCGCGCAGCGTCACGGAGAAGAGGTTGATGGCGCCCACGTTGGTGGTGAGCGTCTCGGGCGGTGGGGCCGCAACGGTGGTGGGTGTGCCGCCGATGGCGAAGTACTCGACCTTCCCGGCCGCGACCGTCGTGTCCGTACGCCAGCCGATGGTCTGGGTGGTTTTCGGGCTCTCCGACCAGGTGAGCCTGATGTTGTCGGGCACCGCAGAGGCGCCGGCTCCTCCGAAGGCAGTGGCAGCAACCGCGATGACCAGCGTTGCAGCAGCGAGATTCAGCCACGATCGTCTCGACATTTGTCTTCCTTTCTCAGAGCTTCCTCAAGTACGTGATGCTCCGTTCGGCCGCCGTATCTGCATCCGGAAGCGGCCTGAACTCCCCGGAGACGAAACCTTGGTACCCGGTGGCCGAAAGAGTGTCCAGGATCGACTTGAAATACAGGTGCCCGGCCCCCGGGTACCGGCGGTTCGAGTCGGCCACGTGGAAGTGGAAGATGCGGTCGCCGCACGCCCGGATGCTGTCCTCGATCGAGACCTCCTCGATGTTCATGTGGAAGGTATCGAGCAGGAGCCCAAAGTTGTCGGCCGCGATCCGCCCAACCAGATCGAGGCCTTCGGCGACCGTGTGGAGGAGATCCGTCTCGTACCGATTGATGGGTTCCAACGCGAGGCGGACCCCGCGCTCGGCCGCTGCGGCGGCGCACTCCCGGATTGCCTCGACGAGGTACTCCATCGAGCGCTCGTGCGACTGCCCCTTCGGCGTGACGCCCCGGATCAGACCGAGGATGATGACCGCGTCGAACCGCGCCGCCAGCGGGATGTGGCTCCTGATCCGCTCGATGGCCGCCTCCCGGATCGAGGCGTCATCGCTCGTGAACGACAGCTTTTCTTCGCTCCACGCCTGGCCGGTGCCGATGGCGGGCACGGCCAGGCCGTGCCCGCCCACGACGCGCTCGAGCTCACCAACCTCGACCAGGCGCGGATCACGGATCGCAAGCTCGACGCCGTCGTACCCCCACCCGGCGATCTTGGCCACGTTCGCCTCGAGATCGCCCTTCAGCGCCACCGCGTCGAAGCTGGCGGCGTGGGTTGAGAGGACGACGCTCAGCTTCATCACTGGTCAAAACCCTGGCCGATCGTCGGCAGGCTGTACACGGGTTTCCAGCCGGGGCTCATCGGCTCACGAAGGTACGGTTCCATCTCCTTGGCGGTTCGCAGCGTCACCTCCTCGACCGGCGGCACCTTCCCGGGAGGGAACGCCTCGAGGATCTGGTCGTTGAGCAGCGTCAGGTAGCGCAGGATCGCGGCGACCGGACGCTTGGCCTTGACCGCCGAGCCGTGGGTGGACTTTCCGACGACGCCTTCCGGCGTGGCCACGATCTCGATCGCAAAGTGGCCCTCACCCTCCGACCAGCGACTGGGCCGGCCGAACGGGTCCACTGACTTGTCAAAGTGCCCGTCAGGCAGGTAGCTCTTGCCCTTGGTGTCCACGGCGTACTTCATGTCCACCATGTCGGGATGGAGCAGCAGCCCGAGCGAGGTCTCAGACTCATCGGCGTGCACGAAGTTGGTGTCCAGCTTGCCGCCCTTCTCGGTGGTCCGGAAGAACTCGCGCACGGCCCTGTGCCAGTCGATCACGCGGAAGATCCCCGGGAGCTGATACCGCTTCTGGAACTGCTGGATTGCCGACTCGAGCACCCACAGCTGGCCGTGGTTGTTGATGATGATCTGCTTCCTGAAGCCGTCGTTCCACAGCCCCAGCATGACGTCGATCAGAAGCTCACGCGCAACGTTCTCCCGGACGATCACGGTGCCCGCCATGCCCAGGTGGTGGTACGGGTGCGAGCCGTAGTTGAGCGGCGGCAGTGCCAGCGCGCACGGTGCACCCCGCTTCGCCGTGTAGCGCCGCAGGCCCTCCAGAATCTGACTCACGTAGAGGGTGTCGGACGCACTCGGGAGGTGCCTGCCGTGCATCTCGGTGCAGCCGACCGGAATGAAGACGATGTCGTTCTTCTTCCGGTTGGCCTCAACCTGGTGCCGGACGGTGGTCTGGATGTACGAACCTGACTTGCCCCATTCTGGGGGCGAGGGGATTCCATACTCGGCGAGGATGGCATCGATCTCCTTGTCGCTGGCGTCCCACACCGCTTTCTTGCAACGCCCGACCGTGTTGTCCTCGAAGAACAGGTCCGGCTGTTTCGTAGCGAGCAGCGTCGGGGTTTCTGGGTTCTCTACCATTTCGTATCTCCCTTCGTCCGTGAGAGCCGAAGCTCCACAGTCGTTCACACCTTCCTGTCTCTCCTCTGACGCCCTTCGTCGGATGACGAAAGCACCCTCTTCTTTGCCATCGTTTCGGGACGGCCCAACTCGACGTTCACGGGTCTGCCGTCGCGGATCGACCGGGTGGCGGCGAGGCCCACGGCAACGGTTGCCCGGCCGTCCGCGTTGCTCACCGGTGGATCGTTGTCATCCCGCACGCAGTCCACGAACGCCTGGAGCTCGGTCACGAACGCTTCGCCCATGCGGTCGGGGGTGCTGTGGGGCGTGTCGTGATGAACGCCCTTGCGGTCCAGCAGGCGCACCGGGGTTTGGCGGAAGTACCCGACCTGTACGGCCCCCTCGTCGCCGATCACCTCGGTCCGGAGGTCGTGGCCGTAGCGGGTGACCCGGCTCGCGGTCATGGTGCCCACGGCACCCCCGGCGAATCGGGCCGAGACCACGGCGTTGTCAACGTCACCCACCGAGCGGACACCTTCGTCGATCAGTGCGCCCGCCTCGGTGTAGACGCGGACGATCTCGTCGGCCATCAGCCAGCGCGAGAGATAGAAGTCGTGGTACATCGAGTCGAGCAGGAGACCGCCGCTGACGGCGAGGTCGGCGAAGCTCGCCGGCGGTGGGTCCATGTCGCCGCTGATCGCCCGGACAATGACGGGAACACCGATGGCGCCCGCCTCAATCAGGCGTTTGGCCTCCAGGTAGCCGCTGTCAAAGCGTCGAACGTGGCCGATCATCAGCTTGACGCCGGCCGCCTCCGCCGCGGCGATTGCCCGGTCGCAGTCGTCCAGCTTCAGCGCCAGCGGCTTCTCGCAGAGCATGTGGACACCGGCCGCGGCGCAACGCTCCACGTTCCCGACGTGCGCCGAGGTGGTGCTCGCGATCACCACCGCATCCACCTGTCCCGCTTCCAGCAACCGGTCGAGGCTCGGGTAGACAGCGACCTCGCCGCACCGCCGCCGCACCTCGGCCGCGCGCCCGCTGTTCGAGGTCGTGACCGCGACGAGCCGGGCGCCCCGCGTGCGGTGGCCAAGGGTCTCCGCGTGGGTCAGCCCGATGCGACCTACCCCGACGACGGCCATTCTCACCTCGCTCATGGCACTGTCCTCACGTTCGTGTGTACTCCCTCCGCATGAACTCTTCGATCTCCTCTCGTGACTTGCGAATCGGACCCTGAGCTTCCATCTTGAGGCTGGTGACGGCCGCAGCCCAGAGCGTGGCTTCCCCAGGTTGAGCGACGAGGCGCGCCGCCACGTACGAGCCGAGACAGGTGTCACCCCGACCGCTCCGGCCAACGAGAGAGGCCGAGTGGAACTCCGCCTCGTGAAAGCCGTCGTCGGCGTGGACCGGCACGCCGTTTCTGTGGGTCAGCACGACCTCGCGCGGCCCCAGGCGGGCCAGCGCGCTCGCGGCCCGCCTGATGTCGGTCTCGCCGGTCAGCGACTCGGCCTCGACGGCGTCAACCTTGAGGATATCGACCAGGGCGAGCACCTGACCGCGCTCCGGCCACTCCCAGTGGCGCAGCCGCCCATCGGGCTCGCGCACCCGCACGAACCCCTGCGCGTCGGCGCTGATCGTTGTCTCCTTTCTCCTAAGTTCCTGTATCACCTCGAGAGGCACCTCGCCGCGTATCGAGGGGCTGATCACAAAGGCGCGCGCCTCAATCGCTCGCACCTGATCGGTGGTGAACGACCCCGCAGTTGCCGCCGCCGTGAGGATCCGCTCGTCCACGTTGGCCGTCGGGTACTCGAGCCGCATCAGCGTGGACGTCGGCGTCGTCGTGGCAAACACCTTGATCCCGGCGCGCCTGAGGGTATCCACCACGTGCGTGTCCTCGGCGGAGAGCCGGGTGATCGCCGCCACCTTGAACCCGAGCGCCGCCGCCGCAAACGCGGCGTAGTTGAAGCCGCCGCCGTCAACGTGCTGAGTGCCGGTGGACGTGACGATGGTGTCCTTGGTGTAGTTGCCGACGGTCGCAACGTCGTAGCGCTCTTTCACGTCCCGTGCCTCCCTCAGTCCCTCAACCGCACCCGCCAGAGCGTCGTCGCCAGAATCAGCGAGAGTACGGACGAACCGACCCAGAACCAGATTGCCGCCGTGAAGTCGTAGTGCCGGACCCCGTCCACCATGACCATCCCGCGCTGGATCAGATGGCCGCTCAACCACTCCTGGAGGGCCGCGCCCACGTAGGAGAAGACCCCGATGAAGCCCATCGCCGCACCCGCGGCTTTCTTGGGCGCGATGTCTATTGCGAAAAGCCCCCCGAGGGACGTCACGAGGCCTGTCACGCCGAACCCGTACAGCAAGAAGGCCGCGGTCATGAACGCCGGCTTTCCTGGCGGACCGAAAAAGATCATGAACAGACCGGCGAGCTCGAGGATGCCGAAGATCAGGTTGACCGGGGGGCGGCGGGCGCCAAACAGCTTGTCCGAGATGAAGCCGAACGCGACGGCGCCCGCCATCTCGGTCAGCGCTCTGGCCATCTGCACGGTGCCGGCCAGCATCAGGGAGTAGCCCTTCACCTCCTGGAGGTAGAGGATCCCCCAGCTGTTGATGCCGTACCGGGTGACGTACATCAAGGCGCTCGCGAACGCCAGCACCCAGATCGCGGGGTGCTTCAAAACCACACGCTGGCTCGCCCAGATGCTGCCTTTCTGATCCTCGCTACTCGTCTTGCCGGTCAAGTGGTCGTTCTTCCAGTCCGCGACCGAGGGGAGGCCGAGCGTCTGCGGTCGGTCTTGCACCAGCAGGTAGATTCCGAAAGCCACCAGAATGCCGAGCACCCCCGGCCCCCAGTACCCGGCCCTCCAACCCCAGGCCGTGACTACAGCGGCGACCCCGATGAACGTCAACCCCTCGCCGAGGCCGTGAGCGGTGCTCCAGACGCCGTAGATGCGACCTCGTTCGCGGTTGGAAAACCACTGGGCCATTGCAACCGCCCCGGCCGGCGCGCCGAACGCCTGAAACCAGCCGTTGAACGCCCAGAGGAGGACCGACAGCCACAGGGCCGTCGAGAACCCCATGCCGAGGTTGATCGCAGCAGAAACCAGCACGCCGGCGGTGAAGAAGAACCGCAGGTTCACGTGGTCGGCGAGAAAACCGTTGGTGAGTTTGCCGACCGCGTAGGTGTAGAAGAGAGCGGCGCCGATGATGCCGAGCTGCTCCGCGGAGAAGATCCCCCCGTCGATCAGCGGCTTCTTGACCACCGACAGAGCGAGACGGCAGGGGTAGGCAAAGCCGTAGCCCACGGTGATCGCCAGCAGGATGCGGAGTCGGTGCCGCTTGTAGAGACGGTCGACCTCCCCCGTGCTCGTGAGCGGGGGCCTGTCCGCACCCGCCGAAAAGAAGCTCAGCAGGCTCATCGGGCCTTCTTGGACCCTGGCGACGCAAGTTTCTCGACCCGGACCGGCCGGTTCTCCAGCAACGACTGCTTTGCCGCGACCCCAACCAGCAGGGCCATGAGACCGTCCCTGCCACCTGCCGGGGGTTCGCAATCCTCGCGGATGCTGGAGAAGAAAGCCTCCAGTTCGATCACAAAGGAGCGTTGATAGCGCTCCAGGAAAAAGTAGAGCGGGTTCTCGGAGCGCACGCCTGCGCCGGTGCGGAGAACGGCCTGCGCCGGCGTCTCGTTGTACGCCTCGATCCCGCCTTTCGAGCCGAAGACCTCGATCCGCTGGTCGTAGCCGAACACCGCCTGGCGGCTGTTCTCGATGACGGCCAGCGCACCGTTCGAAAGCCGAAGCGTGGTCACAGCCGTGTCGATGTCGCCCGCTTTGCCGATCGCCGGGTCCACGAGAACCGCGCCGCAGGCGTACACCTCCTCGATCTCGCTGCCGGAGAGGAACCGCACCATGTCGAAGTCGTGAATCGTCATGTCCACGAACATCCCGCCCGAGGCCTGCACGTACTCGGCCGGAGGCGGGGTAGGGTCACGGGCCGTGATCCTCACCAGGTGCACGTCTCCGATCTCGCCGTCCACGACCGCCCGCCGGACCCTGGCAAAGGTGGGATCGAACCGCCGGTTGAAGCCGACCTGGAGCTTGACGCCGCTGCGCTCGACGACCTTGAGCGTCTCCCGGACCCGATCGGGGTCGAGAGCGATCGGCTTCTCGCAGAAGACGTGCTTGCCGGCTCGCGCCGCCGCCTCGGTGAACTCCGCATGGCTCGGGGTCGGCGAGCAGACCAGAACGGCCTCGATCTCAGCGTCCTTCAGAACCGCCTCGGGGTTCTTGGTGGTAACGATTGCACCCCCCGGCCACTCTTTGAAGTCGACATAGGGATCCGCGATCGCCTTCAAACGCACACCGGTCATTGCCATGAGATTGTTCGCGTGAATCTTGCCGATCCTTCCTGCGCCCAGAATCCCTGCGGTGATCACCCTCATCGCCGTTGCCCTCCGCTGGTTGCCTGGACGTCCACCGAGAGCCGGACCGGAAGGTGTGTCTGGTGCGACGCTTTCGCGGCAGCAGCTGCCTTCACCGCCGCAACCGCGTCCTCAGCCCCGACGCGAACCGGCAGCCCCTTCCGAACCGCCGCGACAAACGCAGAAAGCTCCGCAATGAACGCCTCTCGGTAGCGCTCCACGAACGTTTCATGCGGCTTATCCGCCACGACGCCATTCTTCGAGCTACGCACTACGCTCGTAGGGGTGGTGTTTTCGACGACGATGCTGCCCTTGGAGCCAAACACCTCGACCCTCTGGTCGTAGCCGTAGTTCGTCTGGCGGCTGCAGTCGATGACCCCGAGGGCGCCGTTGGCGAGCCGCACGGTAATGACGGCGGTGTCGACGTCGCCCGCCTTTCCGATCTCCGGGTCCACGAGCACCGCGCCCACCGCGAACAGCTCCACGATCTCGCTGCCGGAGAGGAAGCGCATCATGTCGAAGTCGTGGATCGCGAAGTCGAAGAAGAGGCCACCGGACTGCTTCACAAATTCGATCGAAGGTGCTTTCGGGTCGCGGTTCGTGACCCGCAGCTGGTGGATCTCACCCACCTCCCCGGCTTGGACTGCTTGCCACATTCGGAGAATGCTCGGATCGAAGCGGCGGTTGAAACCTACCTGGAGCTTCACGCCGCCGGCGGCCGCCGCGGCGTGGGCCTGCTCGATCGGTGCCGGTTCGAACGCGACCGGTTTCTCGCAGAAGATGTGCTTGCCTGCCGCGGCGGCCCGCCGGATCAACTCGACGTGGTGCCCTGACGGGGCCGCAATGATCACGGCTTCGATCTCCTGGTCTTTGAGGATCCTGTTAACGTCGGTAGATCGTATTGGGATGCCCAGACCGTCGGCCCACGCAGGATCGACCTGCTTCAGGTCGACAACCGCCTTCACGTAGGCATCGGGGACGGCGTGTACGAGGTTCTCCGTGTGCATCCTGCCGATGCGTCCGATGCCGATCACCGCAACCTTCGTCGGCCTCATGAGTCACCCACCTTCCGGTTTCCCTCCAGCGTTCTCGTCAACCCATGGACCCGGGCCTTCGGCGCAGGACCCCTTCTTCGCCAACTCCCAGCGAGAAAGGGCTGACTGTACGGTGAGCCAGTCCGGGAGCGCTGGGGCGCTAGCTCAGATGACAGTCTCCGCCGGTCTGCCTCCTAGAAACTGAACTTCAAACCTAGAGTCCCCTACACCCCGAAGTGCCACCCATCACAGGTTCCACCTGAAGCCGACGGAGAACGTCCGGTCGTAGAACTCGCGCTGAATGTTGTACTGCTCACTGCCGTTGTAGAACCCGAACACCGCGTTGTTGAGGTTGAGGCCGCTTACGATGATCTGGAGCCCGTTGCGGAACGCGTAGCTGACCTGGGCGTCGAGCTGCGTGTGCGGGTACATGTAGGTGTCGCCGTTGGGCCCGTTGAGGCCGCCGTCGGCTCCGTCCGAGTAGTTGTAGAAGAAGATCGTGGCCGAGTTGTAGGTCGCGGCGACCCGGGCCGAGAAGCCGCCCCGGTCGTAGGTCAGTCCGAAGTTGGCCGCGTTCGGTGTCGTTCGCTGCAGGCGGGCGGTGCCGGTCCGGCCGGTGGAGGGGTCGAACGTGGCCTTAGAGTCGGTGTAGGTGTAGTTCGCGTCGACGCCCAGCCCGCTCAGGACCCCTGGCAGGAAGCCCAGGCGCTGCTGCCACGCCGCCTCAAACCCGTAGATGTACGCCTTCGGTCCGTTGATCGGCTTGACCAAGTGGTACCCGTCGTAGATGCCGCCCTGGATGGTGCTCTCGGCCCCAGGATAGATCGGGTCCTTCAGGTCCTTGTAGAAGGCGCCGGCCGAGATAATCCCAACCGAGGGGAGGAAGTGCTCGAACAGCAGGTCGTAGTTCTGGCCCTTGGTCGGCTTCAGATCCGGGTTGCCCGCGTCGATTTCGTTCCGGTTGCCGTTGAGCACGTACGAGGGGACCAGGAGCCCGTAGTCGGGACGACCGACGGCCTGGCCGTACACAGCGCGCAAGTTCGTGTTGCGATCGAGCTCGTACTTGAGCGAGATGCTTGGCAGCACGTCGGTGTACTTTTGGGAGCCGCTGGTCGGTTTACTCGAGGCCCAGTTGCCGTCGGCGTCTGTGATGATTACGTTGCCGACGAAGTTGGCGTTGGTCCACTCGACGCGCACGCCGACCTCGAGCTCGAACTGCCCAAACCTGTTCGTGTCCTTGGCGTAGACGGCCGCAACCTTCTCCTTCGCGTCCCAGTTGTTGGCATCGTTTTGCAAATGGTCCCTGTTGAGGTTTGCGGTGAAGGCACCGGGGTTGCTGTTGAAGAAATTGATGACCGCGTCGCTGCTCGCGTTGGGCCCCTGGTTGTAGTGGTCGTAGTAGTAGTGCGGATCGGTAAAAGAATCGAGGGCCTTGCTCATGTTCAAGGTCGGGGTACCCGTCGCATTGAAGTTCTGGTTGAGGGAGACATTCGTCTTGTCATCGTCCCGGTACTTAGCCCCGACCTTGAGCTCGCCCGACGCGTACGGGAACGCGACGTTGAATGCCAGGCCAATATCGCGGGTCGCCGTGCGGAATCTCTGGAGCCACAAACGAGAGAGGTTGTACTGCGTCGGGTCAAGCTGGTTGACGCCACCCAGGGGCGTCAACTTTGGGTAGAACCCATCGCTCGAGTCGACCGCGAAGGCGGCCGATGGCCCGTTGAAGTAGTCCTGCCAGGCATCCAGCTGAATCTCGCTCGAATGGGAGTAGGAAACGCTGTAGTCGACGAGCGCCGATTGGAGGGCGTGGTTCCCGCCCGCTACGAAGCTGTACGTCTGGTCGGTCGGCGTCTGCAACAGGACGTAGCTGGAGATACCTCCCGTGTTGTCGGTGAGCGTAGGTGTGAGGAAGTTGCCAGCCGCCAGGTCTGTCCCCCAGCGGTGTCGTTTGTCTTGGAACTCGGAGAAGAATCCCTTCAGGTACAAGGATGAGTTGCTTCCGAGGCGATAGTCGAGGCCACCCGCAAAACCATAGCGCTTGCGCTCGAACCGATAGTCACGTTGGTCAATCTCGTTGAAGGCGATGGCCGAGCTTCCGTTCGGCAAACTAACCACGCTCGGCACAGGCTCCACGTCGTTGATCGCGCGGCCGTTGTAGTCGTAGGTGCCGCCGATGACGAGGCCCAACGCCTTGTCGGGCCCGAACCGGTTCGTGTACGTGGCGTTCACCTGCGAGGAGGAGCGGCCCCCCTGAAGCGAGTTGTAGCCTCCCATCGCGCTGACCGTGAAGTAGGGGGCATCGCCGGCGATCTTGCTCACGAGGTTCACGGAGCCGCCGATCGCGTCGCCGTCCTGGTCCGCGGAGATCGTCTTGTGCAGCTCGATGGCGCCGGCGAGGTCCGACGGGAACGCGTCGAACTTGACCTGGCGCACACCGGACTGTGCCGACGGGATGCGGACACCGTTGATCGTCACGCTCGTGAAGCGGGACTCGAGCCCCCGCACCTGGACGTATTTGGGCTCACCCTCGTCGCGCTCGACCGACACACTGGGCAGACGTTGAGCGGCTTCCGCCACGTTGGCGTTGGGAAGGCTCAGGATCACCTCGGCAGGCAGCACGTCAACGATATTTTCAGCGGTTTTCCGCACGTTGAGCGCCTGCACCTCACCGTACGAGCGGGAGGCCGTCACCGTGACGTTCTCGGTGACGTTGGCCGCCCGGGTGAGCCTGACGTCCACCTTGAGCGGGCCGCCCGAGGTGACGTGCAACTCCTGGCTCACGGTGACGAAGCCAACGTACGAGACCTCCAGGGTGTAGGTCCCGACCTTGAGGTTTGACGCCGTGAAGCGGCCTTCACGGCCGGTCACGTCAACGAACCCACTGGGCTCGACGCGCACGGTCGCACCCGCCAGGGGGTTGTTGCTGGAGTCGGCGACGCGACCCTGAATGCCGCCGCGCTCCGTTCCAACCGTTACGCCCTTACCCGTCTGCGCCTGGGCGATGGCAGAAAGAAAGGTAAGGCCACCGATGAGACACGCAATGATCCAACTTCGGTTCCTGTGCGAGGACGCCATTTTTCTCCTCCCTGCGAACTGGTAGTGGCCGTCATCTGGTGGATTCTGTCTGCCTCCGCCGTCCTTCCGGCCGGACATGGAACGTTCCAACACCGCCCCCGACAAATCACCTCCAATCCTACTTCCAAACCGCATCGGGCGGTTGCATGGCATCTTCATTGGAACGTTCCACGAAAAACGTAGTGCCTCAACGAAGCGTTGTCAAGCTTGAGTCGTCGCAATACGAGCCCACGATCGTGAACTTGCCACTCAACGCCCGCAGTTCTGCCTCCTAGAAGTCGAACTCCAATTCCTATGGTCCCCCACCACGTGTACCCGACATCTCCGCTCCCGATCGTCTCACGTTGCTACCGCGTGAACTTGAAGCCCAGCGAGTATGTCCGATCGTAGAACTCGCGTTGGATGTTCCAGTGCGGGCTCCCGTTGTAGAACCCGAACGCCTCGTTGTTGAGGTTCTGGCCGCTCGCGATGATCTCGATGCCGTTCTTGAACGTGTAGCTGAGCTGAGCGTCGATCTCGGTATGCGGGTAGAGGTACGTGTCACCCAAGGGCCCCTGAAGGCCTCCCTCGGTCCCATCGAAATAGTTGTAAAGGAAGATCGAGGCGTCGGTGTACTGAACGGAGGCCCGGAACGACCAACCACCCTTGTCGTAGCTCAGGCTGAAGTTGGCGAGGTTCGGCGTCGTCCGTTGCAGTTCGGCGGTTCCGCTCCGGCCGGTGGTGGGATCGAACGTGGCCTTCGATTTGGTGTAGGTGTAGTTCGCGTCGATGCCCAGGCCGCTCAGGAGCCCCGGCAGGGAGCTGAGGTGCTGTTGGTAGGCGACCTCGAAACCGTAGATATTCGCCTTGGGTCCATTGATGGGTTGCACTTGCAGGTAACCGTTGTAGGCGCCGCCCTGGATGAGGGTCCCGGAGCCGGGATAGATCGGATCAGTCAGGTCCTTGTAGAAGACGCCGGCCGAGACGAGCCCGACGGAACCGAGAAAGTGCTCGAACAGCAGGTCAGAGCTCGTCGCCTTGGTCGGCTTCAGGTTCGGATTGCCTCGGTCGATCTCGGGTCGGTTGCCGTTGAGGTTGATGTTGAACGTAGGGACAAGGAGTTGGAAGTCGGGACGAGCGATGCCCCAGGCATAGACGAAGCGCAGGTTCGTGTGCGGACCCAACCCGTACCTGAGCGAGACGCTGGGAAGCACGTTGGTGTAGGTGGTGTTGCCACTCACCGGCGTCGTCCCAGCCCAATTGCCATCGGCGTCCAGGTTGATCGAGAAGCCGCTATACGTCGCGTTGGTGCGCTCGGCACGTACGCCTTCGGCGATCTCGAGCTGCCCGATCGTGTTCGTGTTCATGGCGTAGAGCGCCGCGATCTTCTCGGTTGCACCAAACTGGTTGGCGTCGTTGTTGGTATGCGCCCAGTTCAGATCTGCTTCGAAGGAGCCTCGGTTGTCGTTGAAGAATTTGTTTGCCGCGTTCATGCTCAGGTTGGGACCCTCTGTGTAGTGCCCGTAGTAGTAGTGCGGATCGGTAAAGGAATCGAGGCCCTGGCTGAAGAGGAAGGGCGAATCACCGGTGAAATTCCAGAAAGTGTCGTCGACAAAGCTCGTCTTCTTCTCGTCCCGGTACTTCGCCCCGACCTTGACGGTGCCCGACTCGTACGGGAAAGCCAGGTTCAACCTCGCCACCATATCGCGGGCAGTTGTGAGCTCGTGGTCGTACTCGTGGTCCGCGATCTTCCATAGCGACGGATCGAGCGGGTTGGCGATATTCAGAGGGATCAATTGTGGGTAGTTTTGACTGTCGACCACCTGGAAGGCGATCTTCTTTGGCCCAGTCGAGTCGTATTTCCAGTTGATCGAGTCATCCTGTGCATGGGCGTACGAGACGTTGTAGTCGAGGAATGCGACCTCCCCGAGGGCGTGTGTCCCCCCAGCGGAGAGGTTCCAGTTTGGCTCGTCCGCGGTCTCGAAAACCGATTTGGTCTTGTACTTTCCGTTGGCGGCGGTCAGGGTGGGCGTCAGGAAGTCCCCGGCCGAAATCTTCGTTTCCCACTTAGTCACGTTGTTCTGGAAATCGGAGTAGAACCCATGCAGGTACAGGGACGCGGTGGCGCCGAGGCGGTAGTCAAGGCCTCCGACCAGACCCCAGCGCGTGCGATCGAACAGATAGTCGCGGGGGTACATCGTGTCGAAGGCGGCGACCCTGCTCCCATCCGGCAGATCAACAAATTCGGCCGTGGGCTCCTGGTCCCAGATCGCTTTGGTGTTGTGGTCATACGACCCGCTGACGACGAGGCCAAGGCCCTTTTCCTTCCCGAACCGCTGCGAGTACATGGCGCTCGCCTCATAGGGCTTGTTTCGAGCTTCCGCCATGGAGTTGTAGCCTCCCATCACTCTGACCGTGAAGTAGGGAGTTTCGCCGGCGGTCTTGGTCAGCAGGTTCACGGAGCCACCGATCATGTCGCCGTCCCTGTCCGCCGACCCCGTCTTGTGGACCTCGATTTCCTCGACGAGATCCGATGGGACTGCGTCGAGCTTGGCCTGGCGACTGATGAAGACCGCGGAAGGCATGGTGTTGCCGTTCACCTCCAAGCTCGTGAAGCGGGGTTCGAGCCCGCGCATCTGGACGTACTTGCCCTCGCCCTGGTCGCGCTCAAGCGATACGCTCGGCAAACGGCCGGCGGCATCCGCCACGTTCGCGTTGGGGAGGCTCGTGATCAGCTCGCGGGGGAGAACATTGATGATGTCCGCCGCGGTGGCCCGCTCGTTGAGCGCGTCCAACTCGCCATGGATGCGCGTCGCCGTCACGGTGATCGTATCGGCGATGTGGGCAGCCGCTTGCAGTTTTGCTTCGATATTTGTCTCCGTTCCCGCCTTGACTTGCACCTCCTGGGTGGCCGTCGTGAAGCCGATGGCGACGATCTCCAGCGTGTAGGTGCGCGGCTCGAGGCCGGTCGCCACGAAGAAGCCCTTGAGGTCCGTGACAAAGGTGAGCTCGCCGGGCCTCACGACCACCACCACGCCCGAGAGGGGGGCGCTCTTGGCGTCGGTGACGTGACCCCGGATGATGCCGTCCTTTGTCCCGGCGGCCACGGTCCCTCCCGCCAGGACCAGAGTGAAGCAGATGAGTGCGGCGGCCACCGCCGCACACCAACCCACGTCGTTCCTAAGATCCTTCATGCCTGTTCCTCCTTCAAGACACCGCTGTCTCTCTGCGCCTGGGCGACGCCAAAAGGGGGGGCAAGCCCAGCGATGAGAAACGCAATGATCCAACCACTACCTGTACCCGACATGTCCACTCCCGATCGTCTCACGTCGCTACCGCGTGAACTTGAAGCCCAGCGAGAACGTGCGATCGTAGAACTCGCGCTGGATATTCCAATGCGGGTCCCCGTTGTAGAACCCGAACACCTCGTTGTTGAGGTTGAGGCCGCTCAACTTGATTTCGAGGCCGTTCTTGAACGCGTAGCTGACCTGAGCGTCGATCTGGGTATGCGGGTAGAGGTAGGTGTCACCCAAGGGCCCATGGAGGCCGCCCGGGGCCCCATCAATATACTGGTACAGGAAGATCGTGGCCGAGTTGTACTGAACGGCGGCCCGGAATGCCCAAGGACCCCTGTCGTAGGTCAGGCCGAAGTTGAAGATGTTCGGTGTCGTCCGTTGGAGTTCGGCGGTTCCGGTGCGGCCGAGCGTGGGATCGAACGTGGCCTTCGAGACGGTGTGGGTGTAGTTGGCGTCGATGCCCAGGCTGCTCAGCACTCCTGGCAGGGAGCTGAGGTGCTGTTGGTAGGCGACCTCGAAACCGTAGATGTTGGCCTTCGGTCCATTGATCGGTTGCACCTTGAAGTAACCGTCGTAGATGCCGCCATGGATGATGGTTACGGAGCCGGGATAGATCGGATCAGTCAGGTCCTTGTAGAAGACGCCAGCCGAGACGAGCCCGACGGAGCCGAGAAAGTGCTCGAACAGCAGGTCATAGCTCGTCGCCTTGGTCGGCTTCAGGTCCGGGTTGCCTACGTCGATCTCGTTTCGGTTGCTGTAGAGTTCGAACGTAGGGACAAGGTGCCCGAAGTCGGGACGAGCGACGCCCCAGCTATAGACGCCGCGCAGGTTCGTCTTCGGATCGAGCTCCCAGCGCACCGACAAGCTGGGAAGCACGTTGGTGTACGTGGAGTGTCCGCTGACCGGGTGGGTCGAGGCCCAATTGCCCTCGGCGTCTTGGACAACCTCGAAGCCGCTATAGTTCGCGTTGGTGCGCTCGACGCGCACACCAACGGTGATCTCGAGCTTCCCGACCGTGTTCGTGTTCATGGCGTAGAGCGCCGCGACCTTCTCCGTTGCGCCAAAGTTGTTGGCGTCGTTGAAGAGATGCTCCGCGTTCAGGTCCTCTTTGAAGCCGCCTGGGTTGTCATGGAAGAACTTCGTTGCCGCCGCGACGCTCAGGTTGGGCCCCTGTGGGTAGTGGTCGTAGTAGTAGTGCGGATCGGTAAAAGAATCGAGGGCCTGGCTCACCAGCAAGGATGGATCACCCGTGGCATCGAAGTACGTGTCGTGATAGACGGTCGTTTTGTTCTCGTCGCGGTACTTGCCCCCGATCTTGAGCTCGCCCGACGTGTACGGGAAAGCCACGTTGACCCTTAACGCTGCGTCGCGGGCAAGCGAAATCTCGTCGTCGAACTCGCATCCGGAGATCACGTATTGCGTCGGATCGAGCTGGTTGACGCCCAGGGGCGTCAACTTTGGGAACAACCCATTGCTGGAGTCCACCGCGAAGGCGGCCGATGGCCCGTCGAAGTTGAAGCGGTCGGTGTGATCGTGGTTTCTTGCATGGGAGTACGCAAGGTTGTAGTCGAGAACTGCCGCCCCGAGGTCGTGTGTCCCCCCAGCGGAGACGCTGTAGTTTTGCTCCTCCCGCGGCGCAACCGATGCCCTACCGGAGATGGCTCCGTTGGTGTCAGTCAGGGTGGGCGTCAGGAAGTCGCCGGCCTCTACCTTCCTGTCCCAGCGGTGCTCGTGGTTCTTAAAATCCGAGAAGAATCCCCGCAGGTACAGGGAGGAGTTGATGCCGAGGCGGTAGTCAAGGCCGCCGGCCACGCCGATACGAGTGCGATCGAACTGATAGTCACGGTAGGCTATCTCGGTGAAGGCATTGGTCGAGCTCCCATCCGGCAAATCAACCGTACTGGCAGCCGGCTCCACGTCATTGATCCCGCGGCCGTTCCAGTCATAGGAGCCGCCGATGACGGCGCCCAGCGCCTTGTCTTTCCCGAACCGCTGCGACCACATGCCGCTCACCTCATAGGGCTTGTTGTGACCCCCTTGGAAGGGGTTGTAGCCGCCTTCGGTGCTGACCGTGAAGTAGGGGGTGTCGCCGGCGGTCTTGGTCACCAGGTTCACGGAGCCACCAATCGCGTCGCCGTCCATGTCCGCCGAGCCCGTCTTGTGCAGCTCGACTTGGCCGACGAGATCCGATGGGAGGGCGTCGAGCTTGACCTGGCGAACCTCGAACACCGAGGAAGGGATGTGGGCGTCGTTGATCTGCACGCTCGTGAAGCGGGGCTCCAGCCCGCGCACCTGGACGAACTTGCCTTCACCCTGGTCGCGCTCAAGCGATACGCTCGGCAAACGGCCTATGGCATCCGCCACGTTCGCGTTGGGGAGGCTCGTGATCAGTTCGAGGGGGAGAACATTGACGATGTCCAGCGCGCTCGCCCGCTGGTTGAGCGCCTCCAACTCGCCATGGATGCGCGTCGCCGTCACATTGACCGTCTCGGCGATGCGGGCAGCCGGTTGCAGCTTTACTTCGAGCATCGTCCGCGTGTTCGCCTTGACTTGCACCTCCTGGGTGGCCGTCGTGAAGCCGATGGCGATGATCTCCACCGTGTAGGTGCCCGGCTCGAGGCCGGTCGCCACGAAGAAGCCCTGGACGTCCGTGACAAAGGCGAGGTCGCCGGGCCTCACGACCACCGCCGCGCCCGCGAGCACCGTGTTCTTGGCGTCGGCGACGCGACCCCGGATCATACCGTCATGTTCCCCGGCGACCGCGGTCCCTCCCGCCAAGAGCAGAGTGAAGCACATGAGTGCGGCGGCCACCGCCGCACACCAACCCACGTCGTTCCTGCGACCCTTCATGCCTGTTCCTCCTTCAAGACACCGCTGTCTCTCTGCGCCTGGGCGACGCCAGAAGGGGAGGCAAGCCCAGCGATGAGAAACGGAATGATCCAACTTCGGTTCTTGTGCGAGGACGCCATCATCTCCTCTCCTCCTTGCACGTTCGTTGTGGCCCACGCACGGCCGATCCGCTCCGTATCTGTCGTGCTCCGAGCCGGAAATGGAACGTTCCAATACCCGCCCTAAGAACTCGCCTCCCTTCCCTCTTCCAAGCCGCGCTGGGCGGTGCCGTAGCGTCCACTTAGAACGTTCCAGCTTGAGCACCAAGTTGAACCAGCAGAGAGCTTGCGCTATGATTCGGAGCGTTCCACAGGGAATCTAATGCCAAAACCGAACGGTGTCAAGCCAACCTCGTCGCAATCCGGGCCCACGATCCTGGACGTCGCCCGCAAGGCTCGCGTCTCCAAGTCTCTCGTCTCAATGGTGATCCGGGGAGAGGACGGCGTCAGCCCAAAGAACCGGGAAGCGGTACTGAAAGCCATCGAGGATCTCAACTACCGCCCGAACGTGATCGCCCGCAGCTTGGTGGAACGCCGCACCCGGATGCTCGGAGTGATGATCTCGGACCTCCGCAACCCGTTCTTCGGCGATGTGGTGTCCGGAATTCAGATGCGGGCCGAGGAGCTGGGCTACCGCGTGCTGTTCAACACCGGTGACTGCGTGCCGAAGCTGGAGGAGGCCGCAATCGAGAGCCTCCTCGAGCTGCGAGCGGACGGTCTCATCCTTGCAGCCCCGCGCGTTGACGACGCGATCATCGAGCGTGCCTGCCGCGTGCTGCCGGTCGTTGTGCTTAACCGCGACACCTCCGCCACCTGCAGCGACAGCGTCACGAACGACAACATCGCCGGTGCCAGCCTCGCGGTCGAGCACCTCGCCGGCCTGGGGCATACCCGCATCGCCCACATCGACGGCGGAAGCGGTGCCGGAGCCAGCGTGCGCCGAGAAGGGTATCTGCGCGCCATGCAGCGGCTGGGCCTGGGGCACAACACCCTCACCATCGAGGGAGCGTTCACCGAGGAGGGCGGCTACCGCGGCGCCCGCGAGTTCCTCAAGAGCTCCCCGCTCCCCACTGCGATCTTCGCCGCCAACGACATTTCCGCAATCGGCGCGCTGAGGGCGCTCGAGGAGGCCGGACTGCACACCCCCACCGACGTCTCCGTTGTCGGCTACGACAACACCTCGCTGGCGGCGCTTCATCAGATCTCGCTCACGAGCGTCCACCAGTTCGGGGCGGACAACGGTCGGCTCGGGGTCGAGTGCCTCATCGAGCGCATCGAGGGGAAGCGGTCCACGCCCCGGCACGAGGTCCACGCGCCGACCCTCGTAGTGCGCTCCTCGACAGGGCCGCCTCCCCGGAACCTGAAAGCACTGGCCTGAGCCCCCCACGATCGTTCGGGCCGTGACTCAAGCCGACACGGCGTGCCGGATCACGAAGGGGACTGACCCAAGGCGAGCTGCATGACCCTCTCCTGGGTGGCCTCGGCGCGCTGCAGGACGCCCTGGAGCGCGCCCTCGTGCATGACCGCCACGCGATCGGCCAGGCCGAGCAGCTCCGGCATCTCGCTCGTGATCAACACCACAGCGACGCCCTGCCCGACTAGCTCGCCGATCAGCTCGTAGATCTCGGCCTTGGCCGCAACGTCGATCCCACGCGTGGGCTCGTCGAAGAGCAGCACCCGGCACCGGGCCGCGAGCCAGCGGGCCAGCACCACCTTTTGCTGGTTCCCGCCAGAGAGGCTGACGGTCTCCTGATCCAGAGACGCGAGGCGGATTCGTAGCCTCTCGACCAGCCCTTCGGCCCGCTCGCGCTCGGCGCGCAGATCGAGCACGCCGAACCGGGCGACGTCGTCCAGGCTGGTCAGGGTGATGTTCTCCCCGACTGAGCGCTGCAGCATCAGGCCCTGCCGCTTCCGGTCCTCGGTGATGAACCCCAGGCCCGCGGCGATGGACGCGCATGGATTCCGTCCCGATATCGTCCGGCCGGTCACGCGGACCGTGCCACCGTCAGCGGGATCGGCGCCGAAGATGGCTCGAGCCAGCTCCGTCCGCCCCGAGCCCATCAGACCAGCAACGCCCAGGATTTCTCCCGAGCGTACCGAGAGGCTGACGGGCGAGAGAACGCCCGCACGGGCAAGGCCCTCCACCTGCAAGACCACCTCTCCGATGCGCACCTCGCGCTTGGGAATCTGCTCGGCGATGGTGCGCCCCACCATGAGGTGAATGAGTTCGGCCACCTCCGTTTGCTTCACCTCCCGCGTTCCCACGGTACGCCCGTCGCGCATCACGGTGACACGGTCGCCGATGGCGAAGATGTCCTTCATCCGGTGCGAGATGTAGATGACGGGCACGCCTTCCTGACAGAAGGAGCGAATCACGTCAAACAGGGCCTCGATCTCGGTGTCGGAGAGCGCCGCCGTGGGCTCGTCCATCACCAGCAGTCGGGCTCTCTGCCGGAGCGCACAGGCGATCTCGACAAGCTGCTGCTCGGCGACCGACAGATCGGCCACCGGTGTGTCCGGGTCCACGTCACAGCGGAGCTTTGCGAGAAGGTGGTGCGAGCCCTCACGCATCGCGTCGCTCCGGATGAGGCCGCCGCGGGTGGGCTCATGGCCCAGGAAGACGTTCTCGGCCACGGTCAGTCCGGGCACCAGGTTGAGCTCCTGGTGGATCATGACGAGACCCCGGAGCTCAGCTTCCAGAGGGCTCGCGGGCCGGATGGCCTGGCCCGCAAAAGTCACGACGCCCGAGTCGGCGGCGTACTGACCGCACAGGATCTTCATGAGGGTCGACTTGCCGGCGCCGTTCTCGCCGAGCAGCACGTGGACCTCACCCGGGAGCACCTCGAGCCCGGCGTCCTGGAGAGCCTGCACGCCGGGGAAGCGTTTGCAGATCCCCCGCATGCGCAGAATCGGCTCCATGCCCGTCACGGGTTCTCCCTCGAGGGCGCGGTTTTCGTTCCCCTCTTCGCGAAGGAGCCGACGTTGAGCCGGTCGATCATCTCTACCCGCGTGAGGATCTCCCTAGGGGGTGTGGTGCCGTCCCGCAGGAGCGCGACGGCGTGGCGCACACCCAGGCGTCCCATCTCGCCGGGAAACTGCGCAACCGAGCCCAGCAGGCGCCCCGAGCCGATGTTGGTCAGGGCATCCGGGATCGCATCGAAGCCGATCACGCCAACGCGCCCCAGCCGCCGCGCAGCAGCCACGGCTTCGAGCGCCCCCAACGCCATCTCGTCGTTGGCGGCGAAAATGGCATCGAGGTCCGGATGGGCTTGAAGCAGGTTCTCCGCCACGGTGTAGGCACGGGCCCGCTCCCAGTCGGCGGTCTGGCTCGCCACGACCCGCATGCCAGCGCGGGCCTCGATGCCCTTCAGGAACCCGAGGCGTCGCCGGTCAGCGGTCTCATGCCCCGAGATCCCCTCGATGATCGCCACGTTCCCCTTTCCGCCCAACTTGTCCGCAAGATAGCGACCGGCCACGGCGCCGCCTTCGAAGTTATCCGAGCCGATGAAGGTGAGCACCCTGGCTCCCATCGACTCAGCCGCTCCTTGATCGATCCGTGTGTCGAGAATCAACACCGGGATGCCCGCGTCGTTGGCCTTGCGGATCGCCGGGACGAGTTCCTTGGAGCCGGCCGGCGCCAGCAGGATGGCGTCCACCTTCTGCTGGATCAGGTTCTCGATGATCTGGTACTGCCGTTCCACGTCCGTCTCGCGGTCTGCCGCGAGCGAGACGAGACGGACCCTCTGGGCGGCAGCTTCGCGTTCGGCCGCCTGTTGCATCTCCGCCCAGAACGGTGAGTTCAGGGCCTTGGGAACGAAGGCGATCGTGAAGGTCTTCGCCTGCGTGGGCGCATTGAAGGTGGCCCGGAACCCGATGGTTGCCGCCACGACCGCCACCGCGCCGGTGCCCGCGAGCACGAGCTTGCGGTAGCGCGTCCAGCCTTTGCGCGCCTCGACCCCTGCAGCGCGGTGCCGGGCGCGGTCGAACACGACCGCCGCCACGAGCACCCCGCCCACCACCATGCCTTCCAGGGCAGATGGGACGTTCAGGGCGTTCAAACCGTTGCGCAGCGTGCCCATGATCAGCGCGCCGACCAGCGTGCCTAGAACACCTCCCTCGCCGCCCATCAGGCTCACCCCCCCGATGACTGCCGCAGCGATGGCGTACAGCTCGTACATCTCACCGGAGAGCGGCGAGGCGGCGTTGAGCCGCGAGGTCATCAGCACCGCCGCCACACCGGCCATCAGCCCGGACAGGGTGTAAACCGCCACCTTGTAGCGGCCCACCCGAACCCCTGAGAGCCATGCTGCCTGCTCGTTGCCACCGATGGCGTAGCTGTAGCGGCCCAGCTTGGTCCGCGTCAGCACGACGTGGGCGAGCACGTACAGGACTGCCACGATCAGAACCAGGACGGGAATGCCTGCGACGTTGCCGGACAGCGCGCGGAACGACCCGGGCAGGCCGCTGATCGGTTTGGACCCCGAGTAGATCTTGGCCGCACTGCGGGCGATCAGCATCATGCCCAGCGTGGTGATGAACGGAGGGATCCTTCCGAGGGTGGTGATCAGCCCGTTGACCAGGCCGCACACGGCTCCCGCCAGAAGCCCGGTACCGACGGCGACCACGACGGATTGCCCGGCCACGAGCAGGTCGGCAACCACGAGGCCGCACAACGCCACGATGGAGCCCACCGAGAGGTCAATGCCCCCCGAGATGATCACGAACGTCAGGCCGATGCCGAGGATCGCGTTGATCGCCGACTGCTGCATCACGTTGAGCAAGTTGTCCGTGGCCAGGAAGTGGGGTGAAGCGATGCCGAAAAGGAGCGCCACCCCGATCAGCACGAAGAGCGTCTGTAGGCGGGCGGAGAAATGACGGATCATGCGCCTTCCCCATTCTCAGAGCTCTCGTGCGGATGAGCCTGGCTTCCGGACCGTCGTCCGAAAAGAAGCGGTGGTGAGTTGCGAGGATCCCTCAACTCTCGGTGGGCTACTCGCGACGGCGCTGAAGGGTGAGACTTGACATCGTTCCGTTGAGTCATTACATTCCTTTTGGAACGCTCCGAATCATACCGCGCGAGTTGCGAAGGTGCAAGCCGGAACGTTCTAGAGGAGGATATATAGGCACCTGTTGCGGTAAGGAAGCGGGTGTGGAGGCTATTTCATTGGGGATGGTTTTGGAACGTTCCAAAACGAGCCTTGGGGACCGACGAAAGGAAGAGAAACTATGCTCACGACGATGCGGGGTGTGACGCTTCACGCGGAGTGGCGGCCGAAACCGGGGTTCAAACTGGGCGCCAAGGACATCGAGGGGAAGCAGACCTACCTCGGCAGCAAGGTCTGGAAGAACCCGAAGTTGTCGATCGACGAGCACCCGGTCCCGGAGCCGAAGGACGACGAGGTGTTGATCGAGATGAAGGCGGTCGGGATCTGCGGCTCCGACATTCACATGAACCAGGCCACCGATGACGGGTACATCTTCTATCCCGGCCTCACCGGCTTCCCAACGATCCTGGGCCACGAGGTGGCCGGCGTTGTCGTCAAGGGCGGCAAAAACGCCCTCGACAAGAGGACGATGAAGCCGTTCAAAGGCGGCGAACCCGTCTGCAGCGAGGAAATGGTGTGGTGCGCCAGGTGCCGGCCGTGCGCGGACGGGCTGCCCAACCACTGCGAGAAGCTCGACGAGATCGGTTTCAACGTGAACGGGGGGTTTGCCCGCTACATCGTCGTGCCGTCGCGCCTGGTCTGGAGCCTGGAGCCGCTGCGCCGCGCCTACAAGGGGGACGACATCTTCCTCGCCGGCTCGCTGATCGAACCGACCTCGGTCGCCTACACCGCCATGATCCAGTGGGGTGGGGGCGTTCGCCCCGGCGACAACGTGGTGATTTGCGGTGGTGGACCGATCGGCATGGCGGCGCTCAGGATCATGAAGACCCAGGGGGCATCCACGGTGATTCTCTCGGAGACCGAACCCACGCGCCAGAAGCTCGGCAAGATCATGGGCGCGGACCACGTGATCGATCCCACCAAGGAGAACTTCGCCGAGCGCGTGCTGCAGTTGACCGATGGTATGGGGGCCAAGCTCTACCTCGAGGCCACGGGCTTGCCGACAATCGTCTACCCCGCCATCGAACAGACGATCTGGGAGGGGAGAACGCTCAACTCCACGGTCGTGGTCGTCGCCCGGGCCGACGCGAAGATGCCGGTGACGGGTGAGGTTCTCCAGGTGCGCCGTGCGCAGATCGTCGGGTCGCAGGGGCACTCGGGCCACGGGACGTTTCCGCACGTGATCGACGCGATGGCGGCGGGGATGGACATGACCCCGATAATCACGAAGAAGATCAAGCTCGACGAGGTCCCTGAGAACATAGCCCTGCTGCGCACGAACCGCACCGAGGTCAAGATCACATGCGTGGACTTCCGGTAGCGCCGGCGATCTTGCTGGAGCGGTGGAAGACGACTTATAGCACGATGCAACAGGCCGCATGGAGCCCAGCCTGGCGAGCCTGCCAGGCTGGGCTTTCCCCCTGTGGAGGAGCTCGACGGCGGGGGCACCATCACCCAAGCTGAGAAAGGAGACTCCGAATGAACCTGAAAAGAGTTGAGCCGTGGATACTGGCTGCCGTGTTTGTCTGCTCGGGCGCGGTGACCGTCTGTGCCCAAGTAGCTCCGCCGCCCGCCGCGGAACTTAGGTTCGTCGTGATCTTGAGCCGTCATGGCGTTCGTTCCCCGACATGGAAGACGGACCGGCTCAACCAGTATTCGACCGAGGCATGGCCGGATTGGGGTGTCCCGCCCGGGGATCTCACGCCGCATGGCAAGGCCCTCATGGAGCTTTTCGGCGCGTACGATCGGGCGTACCTGTCGCACCTAGGGTTGCTGAGCGTGAAGGGCTGTGAAGATGCGGCGCACCTCTTTCTCTGGGCGGACAGCGAACAGCGGACAATTGAGACCGGTCGTGCTCTGGCATCCGGCATGTTT
>JBGQAK010000018.1:0-77327 GCA_041494245.1 Thermoanaerobaculaceae bacterium | reverse complement strand
TGGCCTGCTTGAGCGCCCCTATCACCCGAGCATTTCCGCTCCAGCTTTGATGCCTCTAGCCTAAGGGTGGGGGGCTTCAATCGCCGGTGCCGCGGGTGGCCAATCGCTCCGAAGCCCGCGGGCACCGGACGCGCGACGGGATCCGGCGTGAGGTTTCGGGGGCGCGAGGAGCCTTGCCGTACCGCGACGAGCGAACACCGAGGAGCCTCACGCCAGGCCCGCCATGCGTGGTCGCGGGCGCAGGAGTGTGCGGCCGCAGCGGCTGGGGAGACGCAAGGCCGCACCCAGCCACCCGCGGGACCGGCAATTCGATAGCCCCCACGCAGGGGAAGAAAAGGGCAGGCCACGCACCCGCGGGGCAAAAAGGACCGCCATGCAATGACAAAGACGGATTCAGGTGCGCTTGAAGTCGATGAAGCCGCGCTCCACGTCGGTGGAAACCAGCTCCACCTGCACGCGGTGGCCGACGTCCAGGCCTTCGAATCCCGCCATCAGCCTCCCCTCCACGGGAGGCCGGAACACCCGCACCCATGTCCCCTTGTCCGCCGCGCCGGTGACCACCGCGTCGAAGCGCTGACCGACCTTGCCGGCCAGCAGCATGGCGGCGGCGGACTTGCCGACCTGGCGCTCGACCTTGTTGGCCGCGTCCTCCTGGGTCGTGCAGTGCTGGCCGAGCTCGGCCAGCTCGTCCTCGCCGTATGGCGGCGGGCCGGGGGCCAGCGCGGCCTTGAGCAAACGCTGGGTGATGAGATCCGGGAAGCGGCGGTTGGGTGCGGTGGCGTGGGTGTAGTCGCGGACCGCGAGGCCGAAGTGCCCGGGCGCCGCCTGCCCCGGGCGCTCAACCACGTACTCGCCCGCCCCCAGCAGCTTTATGACCGCCAGCGAGAGATCGGGGAAGCGCAGCGGGTCGGCCGCCCTCCGCTTCGCAAGAAACGCCGCAAGCGCCCGCGGGTCCGGCGTTGCGGGGAGCGTCTCCCCCGCCTGCGCGGCGATCTCCACGATGCGGGCCCAACGCTTGGGCGTGCGCACGACGCGGCGCAGCGAGGGGAGGCCCTTCGCCTGCAGGAAGCGGGCGGTCACGCCGTTGGCCGCGATCATCAGGTCCTCGATCAGCTCCTTCGCGCGGTTCCTCTCCTCGACTGCAAGGTCGCGGAGCTCGCCCGCCTCGAAGACCGCACGGGCCTCGACGGTCTGCAGGTCGAGCGCGCCGTGCTCGTGCCGGAACGCCCGCAGCTTCTGCGCCACCTCGTCCTGTAGCCGGAGGTTTGCATCGAGCCCGAGCACGGCCGCCACGGCGTCTGGCGCCGGCCCCCGGCCGTCGAGCCAGGCCCCGACGGCGTTGTAGGCAAGCTTGGCGCAGTTGCGGACAGCCGCCCGGTAGAGCTCCGAGCCGGCGAGCGAGCCGTCCGTGCCGACGGTCATCTCCACCACGACGGCGAGGCGGTCCTGGTGGTCGGCCAGGGAAGTGAGGTCGGTCGAGAGCCTCTCCGGCAGCATGGGGAAGATCTCGGCGGCGGTGTAGACCGAGGTGGTGTTGGTGCGCGCGTGGCCGTCGATCGCCGAGCCCCGCTTCACCAGGGCGTCCACGTCTGCAACGGCCACCATGACCCTCGCGGCGCCACCCGGCAGCTCCTGGGCGCCCGTAAGCTGGTCGAGGTCCCGCGAGTCGTCGTTGTCGATGGAGACCCAGGGCAGCCCGCGCAGGTCCCGCACCTCACCGTCGGTCGCGATGCGTGGCGCCTGGATCCTGGCAAGCTCCGCCAGCGCTTCGGCTGAGAAATCAGGGAGGAGGCCGCGCTCGAGCATCGCGCGACGTGCAATTCGCCGCAGAACGGCTCTCTGGCCGCCGTTACCCGTTTCCATACGGGAACTCTACCAGCGTACCGCCGGCCGTGCACGCGCAGGGCTACGCGAGGCCGAGGATCTCGACGAGCGCGCGGGCGTTGTTGTGCCGCAGGTCGCGGGCCGCATAGACCAGCGTCACGTTCTGCTGTGCGGCCAGTGTCGCAAGGCGTGCCGCCGACTTGCCGCCGTTGAGCTCCTGCTTGTACCGCTCGACGAATTCCCGGTAGCGGGCGGGCGAGTGCCCGAACCATCGTCGCAGCTTGTCGGACGGGGCTAGCTCCTTCGCCCACCAGTCGATCCGGGCCTCCTCCTTGGCGAGCCCCCGCGGCCACAGCCGGTCCACCAGCACCCGCGTCCCGTCCTCCGGAGCGGGGGAATCGTAGACACGCTTCGTGTGGATCATGATCGTTGCTCCCTTCTCGACCGCCCATCGGCCGCGGATGGATGGGTCATCACGCGGCAACCCTCCCCTTCAACCTGGCGGGCGTGAACGGCCCCGGCTCGGAAATCAACGCCCGGGCGGGCGACCTCCACCTGGCCCCAGATGTCCCAGAGCAGTACCTCCCGGGGCCTGCCGGTCGCCAGGAAGAGCTTTTCGAAGCCGTGCGCGGCGCCGGTTTCGTCGGTGACGGTCTTCGACGCCAGGTCGAGGGAGCGGACGCTCCGGCCGAGCAACAGACCCACACCGTGGCTCTCGGTCTTCCTCCAGATGCCGTCCAGCGGCTTGCCCTTCCACAGCCCCTTGGAGAGCGGCGGACAGTTGTACGGCGGGTGCGTCTCTTCGATGATCAACGTGATCGAGCCCTGGGGGTCCCGCTTTCTGATGCCGGCAACGGCGGTATCGACCGTCATCCCAGCGCCGACGATCAGGTACCTGGTTTTCGGCATGCCCCTCCCGTTTCGGCTCTGGGGCCGACGCCATCGACCCCGGCCCTGGCTTTCCTGCCCCCTGTAAACGTCATTTACTCGTCCGCTCTTCCGGCTCGCCTGGCGCCGTGCTCCACCCCCCGATGCGGGTACACTTGCCTCGCGGCGGCCGCCGTGGCGGCCGCCGGCAAGCGCATGGGGAACGACAAGAACCCGACCCGCAGCCGCGACCACTTCCGCTGGGACGAACGCCACCACCAGCCCCATACGGACATGTCGAAGTGGGAGAAGTTCTTTGCCTCGCGGTCGGATGCGGTCCAGTTCATGCGTCTGCTGGGCCGCAACTTCCGGCTGCTCAGCCCGGTGGTGCGGCGCTACCGGGCGCTGCTCCGGGAGGTCCCGGCCCCCCACCCGGTCGCCCCCGACGAGTTCGGGATCGCGATCTCTCCGACGCTCCCGACCTGGGGGCGCTACCTGGAGCGAATCCACGACCTTGGCGTCGGGGCGGTGCTGGTCCGGATCCCCTGCTGGGATCCGGAACCGGTGCTCGAGCTGCACGACGCGTTCGCACAGCTGCGAAAGGAGGGGGTCCGCTTCACCTTCACCCTGCTGCAGGACCGGGCGACCGTACGGGAACCCGAGCGCTGGGGGGCGTTCGTGCGCGAGGCGGCCGGCCGCTTCGCCGATCTCGAGCCCACCTTTCAGCTCGGCCACGCCATCAACCGCAAGAAGTGGGGGATCTGGCGCCCGGACGAGTACGTGCAGCTGATGGAGGAGACGGAGGCGGCGCGTGAGGAGTTCCCCGGCTGCCGGTGGATCGGCCCGCCGGTGATCGACTTCGAGTACTACTTCACCACTAGCTACCTGGCGGGCCCGCGGCCGTTCGACTTCGACGGGATCGCCGCCCTGCTCTACGTGGACCGCCGGGGCTCCCCGGACGCCCTTCAGTTCCGCTACTTCGACCTGCGCCGCAAGATCCTGCTGTTGCGTGCCGTGGTGCAGGCCTCGCCGCACCCCGACGTGCCGATCCACCTCACCGAGTTCAACTGGCCGCTGAAGGGTGCCGGAAAGTTCTCACCGGCGGGGGCGCACGTCGCGACCGACGAGGCGGGCCAGGCCCGCTACCTGGTGCTCTACGACCTCACGGCCGCCGCGACGGGGCAGGTCGCGAGCACGTTCTGGTGGCAGCTGGCGGCGCGCGGGTACGGCCTGCTCGATGACGACGGGAGCTGGACGGAGCGCCGCGCCTACCGGGCGTTCGGGACGCTGCTCGCGCGCACGCGCGGGTGGGAGGTACGCGCACTGCCCGAGGGGTCACGCCCGCTGTGCGGCTTCCTGCTCCGGCGCGGCGCCGAGTCCGGCGCCGTGCTCTACACCGCCGGCGCGACGCACCGTCTCAACCCGGCGCTTCCGGTGCAGGAGGCGACGGATCTCCTGGGCCACTCCCTGCCGACCCGCGACCTCGCCGCCGGCGCAGACCCGATCTACCTGTCGTTCGGCAAGGTCGAGGTCGCTTCTGTTCTCGACTTCCTCGCCTCACGCCACAATCGCTGACAGGCCGACTCGGAGCGTCGCACCGGGGCAGGGGCACCCCAGCTCTCGGATAGAATGAGCGCGGGATGACGCCCCGACAGCCCGAAATCCAGCACGCGCTCGCCGCGGCTTCACGAGGGAGCGAACATCTGCTCGGGCCGATCTTCTCGCGGCTCCCGGTCCTTTTCGCCATCGGGCTGGCCATCTCTTTGCTCATGGTGGCGCACAGCCAGGTCTCCGGCGACCAGCTCAACATGCTGGCCCGTGGCTGGCTGCTCACGCACGGCGAGTGGGTCCAGTTCGGTCTGACCACATCGGCGAACGGGAAGGAGCCCGGTGGGCTCATCAGCCTGCTCGCCGGCCTGCCGCTGCTCCTCTGGCGCGACTACAGGGCGCCGGCGCTGCTCATCCTGGCCTCGCAGGTGCTCGCGTACGTCCTCGTTGACCGGACGCTGCGGAGCATCCTGACCGTGCGGGAGCGCCTTCTGTTCTGCGTGGTCTACTGGCTGAACCCCTGGCGCCTCTACAACTCGGCGTACCTCTGGAATTCGAACTGGCTGTTCATCTTCGGGGCCGTTCACCTATGGACGGTGTACAGGCAGCGGCGCGAGCCGAGCTTCTGGCTGTCGTTGCTGCACGTGCTGGCACTGGGCGCGCTCGTTCAGGTGCACGCCTCATTTTTCGTGCTCGTCTTCGCGTCGGTCATGCTGGTCCTGCGCCAGTGGTTCCGGCCGAACTGGGCCGCGGTGGCGCTCGGGGCGGGGGTGAGCGCTCTCGCGCTCATCCCCTGGGTCGAGGCTGTCGTCGCCAACCCTGCCCTCATGCCCGGGAGCAAGGGGTTCCCCTTCAGGGGATTGATCCTGGTGCAGCCGTTCCTGCGAGGGATCGCCCACTGGGTCCAGTACGCGTCGCTCTCCTTCACGGGGGACATGACCGCCTTCGACTTCACCTCGATCCTCGGGCGCGAGGACCGCTGGCTCGGGCCGTCGCTCAAGATTGCCGCACTTGCGATCGGGGCCGTGAGCGCGGCGGCGTCGCTTCTGGCCGCGGCCTGGATGTGGCGCCGCGCACGCCGCCAGTGGCGGCTGCGGCCGACCGGGATCAGCGACCGAACCTGGCTCCACGGCTACGTGGTGTGGACGTTTGCGGCGGCGGCGTTCTCGTTCGCAATCTCACCGACCACGGTGATGTCGTGGCAGGGGTTCTCGGTGCTGCACGCGGCGGTTCTGCCGCTCGTGTTCTGGGTCGCGTTGCTCTTGCGCACCCGGCGGCGTGCCGTCGTCCAGCGCCTCGCCCGCGCCTGGGTGGCCGTGCTGGTGGTGCTGCTCGCCTGCATGGCGGTGGCCGCGCCGAGGTACCGTGTGGGCGGCCGCGACGCCGAGACGATCACCGTCCAGCGGGATCACCCGATGTACCACGAGCTCGGGATCCTCGAGCACACCTCTGTCAGGGTGGACCCGACGCGAGACTGGGTGCCGGACATGTTCCACGCGAACCCCGCCGATGGCCGCTGAGTGAGTCGAGGCTCGAGGCCGAGCCGTGCCCTGGGCCGTGCACCCGAGGGGCGCGCGGGGGCTACAGCTCGAGGGCGGTGAGGGTCTTCAGGAGCTTCTCCAGGCGGGCGCGGACCTCGGTGCGCTCGGCCTCGAGCGCCTCGATCTTCTCGGCCAGCTGCGCGCCGGCCGCGTCCCCCGAGCGTAACTTCCTGTTCTCCTCCTCGACGGTGGCGACACGCTTCTGCAGCTCGTTGTGGGCCGTGATCAGCTTTTCGATTCGTTCCTCGAGAGCGACGAAGACGTCCATGCAGCCTCCCTACTGGAAGCTCACAGCCAGTTTACGGGCAAGCGTTGCCATCAGCGCGAAGTGCGCGGTGTTGACCTCGTCCTGGGTGAGCGAGCGCTCGGGGTGGCGGTAGACAAGGCGCAGCGTGGTCTTGACCTCGTCGGCGCCGACCCCCTCGCCCCGGTACCTCACCACGGGCGAGACCGTCTCCAGCCAGGACGGCGCGGCGGCGCGTACCGCGGCGAGCAGTTCGGCGAAGGTGAGCGAGAGCTTGTGGCGCACGGTGAGGTCCGCCGTGACGGCCGGGAAGCGCGGCAGCGGCTGGAAGACGGGCGCCGGTTCAGCGGCCGCCGCCGCAAGATCCATCTCGGCGACCCACACCGGCGCGGGGAGGTCGAACGCGTGAGCCGCCGCATCGGCGAGGCGGCCGGCAATCGCCACGATCCTCCCGCCGGCGACCACCTCGGCGCCCTCGCCTTGCGCCAGAACCGCCGCCCCGGTCGGCCGCCAGAGCGTCTCCCTGACGCCAAGGTCGGCGAGCACCGTCTCCACGATCCCCTTGAGGTCGAGGAAGTCGGCGGGGTGCACGTCGTCCCACGCGCCCGCCACGCCGGCCAGTGCGAGGGCGAGGCGTTCCTCCTCGGCCACACCCTTGCCGCGGGTGAAGAACACACGCCCCACCTCGCCCAGTAGCACGCGCTCGGCGCCGCGCCGCAGGTTGGTGCCGGCGGCCTCCACGAGGCCGACCAGCAGCGAGCGGCGCAACACCGCCATGCGCGCCGAGAGCGGGTTCTCCAGCGCCACGGCCTCCCCGCGCTCTGCGAGCGGGGACGGGGCGGTGCTGCTTTCGAGCTCCTCGGAGACGAAGCTGTAGGTCACGGCCTCCGCCGCGCCCACGGCCACCACCGCGTCGCGGGCCCGGTCGGTGAGCGGCCAGCTTCCGAGCCTCTCGCCCGGGCTGACCGGGAAGGAGGGCAGCGCCGACGGGATCCGCTCATACCCGAAGTGGCGCAACACCTCCTCGTAGACGTCCTCGCGCAGCTCGAGGTCCACACGGTGGCTCGGGACCGTGCAGGTCATGGTGTCGCCCGAGACCCGTGGCGCCAGATCGAGGGCGGTGAGCACACGCACGGTCAGCTCGCGCGGGATCTCGCAGCCGGCGAACGCCGCGAGGCGAACGAGCGAGACCTCGATGGTGCGCGGGGCGGGCATCTGCGGGCCCGAATCCAGGACGCCGGCCGCCAGCTCACCCCCGGCGAGGCGCACGATCAGCTCCGCGGCGAGGTCCACCGCGGTGCGGGCCATGGCCCGGTCGGCGCCGCGCTCGAAGCGGTGGGAGGCCTCGGTCTTGAGGCCCAGCCTCCGCGCGGTCCTCCGCACCGAGGCGGGGTCGAAGTAGGCGGACTCGATCAGGACGTCTTTTGTCGCCGCGTTGATCTCGCTGTTGGCGGCACCCATGACGCCGGCCACCGCCACCCCCCTGGCCGCGTCGGCGATGACCAGGTCCTCCGCCGAGAGCTTGCGCTCGACGCCGTCCAGCGTGGTGATCGGTTCACCCGCCCGCGCCCTGCGCACGCGGATCTCGCGCCCCGAGAGTAGCGCCAGGTCGAAGGCGTGCAGGGGTTGGCCGACGTCGAGAAGCACGAAGTTGGTGGCGTCTACGATGCTGTTGATCGGGCGGATGCCGCAGCGCTCCAGCCTTTCGACGAGCCATGCCGGGGACGGCCCGACCTTCACGCCCCGCACCACGCGGGCGCAGTAGCGCGGGCAGCCCTTCGCGTCCTCGACGGTGAGCCTGGCGAGCTGTCCCACGGGCGTCGTGCCCTCGGCGAGCTTCACCGTCAGCGGTTTGAGCGAGCCGCAGCCGGCGGCCGCCGCCTCGCGCGCAAGGCCGCGGTGGTTCATCGCGTCGGGGCGGTTGGCGGTGATGTCCGCGTCCCAAACCTCGTCGCCACCTGCAGGCTCGCGTGTCTCGATGTTCATCCCCGCGGCAGTCAACCGCTCGGCCAGCTCGGCCGCGGGGGTCTGGCCTTCGAGGTGGCCGCGCAGCCAGCTCAAGGAGAGTTTCATCGCCGTATCCCCTCGAACTGGCGGAGCAGGCGCTCATCGCCGCCGAAGAGCAGGCGAAGGTCGGGCAGGCGGTACTTGAGCAGCGCCACACGGTCGAGGCCGCATCCGAACGCGAACCCGGTGAAGCGCTCCGCATCCACGCCGCAGGCGCGGAAGACGCGCGGGTCCACCATCCCGGCGCCCAGGATCTCGATCCACCCCGAGCCCGAGCACATCGCGCACCCCTTGCCGAGGCACAGCACGCAGGTGATGTCCACCTCGGCAGAGGGCTCGGTGAACGGGAAGAATCCCGGCCGCAGGCGCACCGCAAGCGCCGGGTCGAACAGCCTGTGCACGAACGCCTCGAGCGTCGCCTTCATGTGGCTGAAGGTGATCCCCTCGTCCACCACCAGCCCCTCGACCTGGTGAAACATCGGCGAGTGCCGAAGGTCGGAGTCGCGGCGGTAGACCCGGCCGGGGATGACGAGGCGGATCGGCGGCCGCATTTTCTCCATCGAGTGGATCTGCACCGGCGAGGTGTGGGTACGTAGGAGCAGGCCACCCGGCACGTAGAACGTGTCCTGGTCGTCGCGGGCGGGGTGATCGGCCGGGATGTTGAGGGCCTCGAAGTTGTGCCAGTCGTCCTCGACCTCGGGGCCGTCCGCCACCGAGTACCCCATGCGCATGAGGATCTCTTCGATCTCCCGCCGCACAAGGGTCACGGGGTGGAAGGCGCCGGTTGCGGGAGGCCGCCCGGGCAGCGTGACGTCGAGGACGTCGCGCGTGGTCTGAGCGGCCTCGGCCGCGGCCTGCGCCTGGGCGAGGCGCTCCTCGATGAGCCACTTGAGATCGTTGAGCCCCTTGCCGTAGGCGGGCTTCTCCTCGCGCGGGAGCGCCTTGAGCGCGTCCTCCAGCTCGCGGAGCAGGCCGGAGCGCCTCCCCGCGAAGCGCACGCGCACGGCCTCCACCCTGGCGGGGTCGCTGCCGGCCTCCGCAAGAGCGGCGAGGAACTCCTGCCGCGCCCGCTCCAGGGTCCCGGAAGCCATCTACGCGGCGGACTTGGCCGCCAGGCCCGTCTTTGCGGTCTTCACGACCTCGGCAAAGCCCTCGGAGTCGCGCACCGCCATGTCGGCGAGCACCTTGCGGTCGAGATCGCACCCGGCCGCCTTCAGGCCGGCGATGAGCTGCGAGTACGACATCTCGAACTGCCGCGCCGCCGCGTTGATCCGGATGATCCACAGCGAACGCAGGGTGCGCTTGCGCTGCCGCCGGTCGCGGTAGGCGAACACGAGCGAACGCTCGACCTGCAGCTTCGCGATCCGATAGGCGTTGTGCTTCGTGAGGAAATACCCCTTGGCGAGCTTGAGCACCTTCTTGCGGCGCTGTACCCGGTTGTGTCCACGCTTCACGCGCATGGCTGCCTCCTACTTCGCGTACGGGAGCATGCGCTCCACGTTCTTCGCGTCGGCCGCGGAGACGATCACCTCCTCGCGGAGATGCCGCTTCCGCTTGGCCGACTTCTTGGTCAGGATGTGGGTGTGAAACGCTTGGCGGCGCTTGAACTTCCCAGTGCCGGTCTTCTTGAACCGCTTGGCCGCCGCTTTCAACGTCTTGATCTTGGGCATGACTGCCTCCTCGCGCTTTCTCAAAGTTGTGGGGCGCGCACGCCGTGCGCCCAGCCGGCGCGGCGCGCCGGCCCCACATTCGCAACAAATGAAGACCGGAGGCTCACCGCGCCTCCGGCCATGGGTTCAAAGAACGTTTCTTCGCCGTGGTGGTCAACGTCTCGGTGATCTCCTCGATGCTCCTGCTGCCCAGGTCCCCGCGGTGCCGCACGCGCACGCTGGCGCCCCCGGACTCCGTCTCGCGCGCCCCCACCACCAGCAGCACGGGGACCTTCTCCATCTCGCCGTCGCGGATCTTGGCGCCCAGCTTCTCCGAGCGCTCGTCCACCTCGGCGCGCAGCCCCGCCCCGACGAGCCGCGCCTTCACCGCGCGGGCGGCATCGAGGAACTTGTCCGACACGGGCAGCACGCGCGCCTGCTCCGGGGCCAGCCACAGCGGCAGGTCCCCGGCGAAATGCTCCAGCATCACGCCGAAGAACCGTTCGATGGACCCGAGGATGGCGCGGTGGATCATGACCGGGCACTGCTCGGTCCCATCCTCCGCCGCGTACGCCAGATCGAAGCGCTTGGGCAGGTTGAAGTCGAGCTGGATGGTGCCGAGCTGCCACTCGCGGCCGATCGCGTCGTGCACCACGAAGTCGATCTTGGGCCCGTAGAACGCGCCCTCGCCCGGATTGAGCGTGTAGGCAACGCCGCGGTCCTTGAGGCACTTCTCGAGCTGCGCCTCGGCCTCCCGCCAGAGCGACTCGTCGCCGATGGCCTTCTCGGGCTTGGTCGAGAAGTAAATGACCGGCCGTTCGAAGCCGAACGTGTCATAGACGCGGAAGATGAACTCGAAAAGGCTCGCGACCTCGCTCCCGATCTGCCCGGGGGTGCAGTAGATGTGCGCGTCGTCCTGGGCGAACGTACGCACGCGGGTCAGGCCCTGCACCACGCCGGAGCGCTCGTAGCGGTGCAGCTTGCCGAAGTCCGCCAGGCGCACAGGCAGCTCGCGGTAGGAGTGTCCGCGGGTCGCGTAGATCAGGCACGCCGCGGGGCAGTTCATCGGCTTCAGGGAGAACTCGCGCTCATCCACGTCGGAGAAGAACATGTTCTCGAGGTAGGCCTCGTAGTGTCCCGAACGCTTCCACAACTCCACGTCGAAGAGCTGGGGGGTGATGACCTCCTCGTAGCCGTAGTCCCGGTACAGCTCTCTCATGAAGTCCACGAGCTGGTTGTAGACGATCGCGCCGCGCGGGTGGAAGAACGCCGACGCGGGAGCAAGCGGCGAGAAGGAGAAGAGGTCCAGCTCCTTGCCCAGCCGCCGGTGGTCGCGCCGCCGTGCCTCTTCGATCCTGGCGAAGTAGGCATCCAGCTCATCCTTGGTCGCGAAGGCCGTGCCGTAGATGCGCTGCAGCATCTCGTTGCGCTCGTCGCCCTTGAAGTAGGCCCCCGAGGTGTCGAGCAGCTTGAAGGCGCCGATCTGGTTGGTGCGCTGCACATGCGGGCCCCGGCAGAGGTCCACGAACTCGCCGTGGCGGAAGATCGTGATCTCCTCGCCCTCCTGGATGTCCTGGAGGCGGATCAGCTTGATCTCCTCCTTGCGCTTCCGGAAGATCTCCGCGGCCTCCTTGCGGCCTACGGCCTGGCGCTCGAACGGCTTCCCCTCCTTGACGAGGCGCGCCATCTCGCCCTCGATCCTCTCGAGATCTTCGGCGGTGAAGGCGTGGTCGATGCGGAAGTCATATTGGAACTTCTCCGAGTGATCCTGCCGCCCGGCGTCGATGATGGTGCCGGGAAAGAGGCGCTCCACCGCATCCGCCAGAACGTGCTCGGCCGAGTGCCGGATCACGACGCCCGCCTCGGGGTCCCTGGGCGTGAGCACGCGGAACTTCCCCGAGCGCGTGATGGGCGCGCGCAGGTCCACGATCTCGCCGTCGAGCTCGCCGGCGACCGCGGCGGCGGCCAGTCGCTCCCCCACCGAGCGCGCCACCTCGAGAGGTGTCACGCCCGCGGGGAACTCCCGCGCGCTGCCGTCCGGCAGAGTCAGGTTGATGTTCGCTCCAGTCATCGCCGGTTCTCCCCGACGTTCCTCATACTCATACGCGCACGGCGTGCGCGCCCCACATACAGGAGGACGTTGAAAAATGAAAAGGCCGTCCTCGAAAGCGGGGACGGCCGTCATGGCATGCCACGTCGAAAGCCACGCCAGAGGCGTGGTAGGCGCGTGCGGGCTCGAACCGCAGACCTCATCCGTGTGAGGGATGCGCTCTACCAATTGAGCTACGCGCCTGTAGCGTACTCGCAAGCGGAGCCGACGTATGGTAGGCGCGAGCGGACTCGAACCGCTGACCTCTACCGTGTCAAGGTAGCGCTCTAACCAAACTGAGCTACGCGCCTGCTCCGCGGGCTGCCGGCGGGCGTCCCGGGGAGACACGACCTCCCTCGGGCTCTTGCGGCCCGCCCTCGTCCCCAGATTCACTGCCAAAGAGCACAAGCCCGGAAAAACCGGGACCTGCAATCTACCGCAACCGCCGGAGATGGTCAAGCAGCCAAATGACAAAGGCGCCCCGCTGGTGACCACCGGGGCGCCGAGAACCGCGAGTGGAGCGAACCTGCTAGAACTCGATGCGGAACCCCACCTCGAAGCGGCGCGGGGTCTGCCAGGTCGTGGCCTGCCCGAACGAGTAGGGGCTGCAATTGCCCCAGGCGTTGTCCGTCTCGCACACGGTAGCAACCTGCTCGGTGTTGAACACGTTGATGACCGTTCCGATGAGCTGCAAGCGCACGTCGCCGATCCGAAACCCCTTGCGGACCTCGAGGTCAAGCTCGCTGTTCGAGTTCGCCCGCAAGCTGCCGCGCGGGGCCAGGTACACCGCGCCGTAGGTCGCCACCGGCGCGCAAGCGCCCGCATCACAGGTATCCGAGTAGGCGAACGGCGAGGACCAGTAGGCGTCGATGCCGAGCGTGAAGTCCCAGGGCAGGATGACGTAGCCGTTGACCTTCACCCGGTGGCGGCGGTCGTCGGAGAGGTAGCCGTAGGTGTTGGTAAAGAGGTCGGGGTACCAGTCGAAGTCAGTAGCGGCGTTATAGCGGTTCTCGATGTTCCCGCGCGACTTGGCGTAGGTGTAGGACGCGAGCAGGTGGAGCCAGTCCTTGGCGCGGGTCTCGAACTTCAGGATCACGCCCTCGTAGTCGCGCGTGAGCCCGGGAAGGTTCGCCACCACGTAGTAGCTGCAATCGGTGCTCGCACCGACTACGGGATAGTTGCCGTTGCAGGTATCCTCGAAGATACCCTTGGTGTCCTTCTTGACGTACGACAGCTCGAGGGAGGTCTTGTTCGCGATCTCGCGCTCGACGCCGATGATGAGCTCGTCGGCGTAGGTCGGCTTGAGGCCGGGCGCGATCATGCCCGGCGACGATGAAGTCACCTCTCCCACCGCATTCGGGCGCTGGAACCAACCCTTGGGGTCCCACCCGACCGGGTCGATCGAGGTGCTGTACGAATACCCGTGCGCGACGGCATAGGCACCGCACTGGTTCACATCGAACCCGTAGACCGGCGCGTAGTAGGAGCACGACCGCCACAGGTAGGTCGGCGTGAAGGTCTGCCTCGCGTAGCTCGGCAGCGTCAGGGCATTTGGGTGCATGAAGCGACCCCATGAGCCCTTGACGAGGGTCTTGGCGTCCTTGTTGACGTCCCAGGCGACCCCGATGCGGGGTTGCAGCTTGTTCATGTCGGCGACCTTGGTGCCGACGTCGTTCTTGTAGCTCACCGTGTCGTAGCGGAGGCCGTACTTGACGGTCAGGTTCGACACTGGACGCCACGCGTCCTGCGCATAGCCGGTAGTCAGGTTGCCGGTGTAGTCAACCGGGCCCGCATCCTTGGTGGCCCAGATCCAGCGGGGCACGCCGTTCCTGTCCTCGTAGTACATGCCGCCACCGGTGGTGTAGTTGCGCGACCAGAAGGAGAGCTTGTTGTACTCGACGCCTCCCTTGAACTCGTGCGATCCGGCGAGGTCGCCGAGGAAGTAGGTCAGGTTGGTCTTGTACTCATCGCGGTTGCGCTTGGAGTACTGCGCGTTGGTGGCGTTGACCGAGTAGATGCCGGTGTAGTCGTCGTAGTGGCCGGGAGGCATCTCGCTGCCGCTCTGCGGGAAGGCGTCGAGGTTGCTGCGGTTGAAGCCGATCTGTGTGCTCCACAGCAACTGCGGCGAGAGTGTGCCGCTCGCCTCGAACTGGTACGCCTTGCCCGGCTGGCTCTGATGGCCGTTCGCCTCAGGGGTGACGTAATAGGCGGCATCCACGTTGTCGATCTCGGCCGGGTCGGCCGAGTACTTACCCGCCAGCCGCCAGTTGCTGCTCGCCGCCCACGTCACCTTGCCGATGTAGTTTTGGCCCTTGAACTTGCGCGTCACGGGCGCGCCGCTCGGGGTGGTCTGCGAATCGAGGTCCTCGCCCGACACGAAGAACCACAGGGCATCGCGCAGGATCGGGCCGCCCAGCGTGACCGACGGGTCGAGATACTTGACGGGGTTGGTGTCGCGGTTGAAGTGGTCGCCGTTCTGGTAGAAGCTCGTGGTCCGGTACCGCACGTCGAGCGTGCCCGAGAACCTGTTGCCGCCCGACTTGGTGACCAGGTTGACGATGGCACCGGTGGCGCGGCCGAACTCCGCCTCGAACCCGCCGGTCTGCAGGGAGATCTCCTGGATGGCATCGAAGTTGAAGTTGGTGCCGAACGTCGCGGTCACGGGGTCGGTGGTGTCGAGGCCGTCGATGTAGTACGCGTTCTCGGCCACGGTCGAGCCGAACACGCGGGGATTCCCCGTCCCAACCACCCCGGGCGCCATGCTGAGGACGGCCTGATACCCTCGCCGGCCAGACCCGACTGCGGCACCCGTGAGCAGATCCGAGGTGAAGGTCTGCGAGGTCGAAGTCTGGGTGGGGTCAATCACCGGGGTCTCCGCCGTGACGGTGACCTCTTCGCCAAACTTGGCCACCGGCATCGTCGCGGTGATTTCCGTCGTGCGATCGAGGCGAACCTGGACCTCGGTCCGCTCCTGGGTCAGGAAGCTCGGAAGCTCGAACTTCACCGTGTAGATCCCTGGCGGAAGCGACGGGAACGAGAACGTCCCGTCCTGTTCCGTCACCGCCGTCTTGGCGCCGCCGATCAGCGCCGGCGACGTGACCGTCACGGTCACGCCCGGCAACGTGGCGCCCTTGTCGTCGAGCGCCGTTCCTGTCAGTCTGCCGGTCGTCCCCGCGAACGCGACGCCCGCGCATAGCCCGACAAGGACCCCTGTCAGGACTCTTGCTACGTTTCGCTTGCTCATCGCTCTTCCTCCTTGTGTGTTTGATGACTTCGACGTGCTGGCGGTGCCCAAAGCGGCTCCGCCCCGAGCGTATGGATGGCGTTCCTCCGGGGCCTCCTTTCTCTCCGGCCCCCCTCGATACCGGCGATGCGAACGGTGGCGTCTAGCGCCCGGTTTGTTGGGACCTTCTCGATCGCCGAAACTCTCCTGGTTGGGGCTGGTGCAAGGTGCATGCCCGGATTGACGCAGGTACTGAGACCCACTGGTCTTCAGATGTTCATGTCTCCGGACAACTCATTCGGGTTGTTGAACATCTCACACTCACGATAATGCCCTGAGGCTCATTCTCTTTGCTCAGAATGACCCACCCTGGGGCGCCGCGCGAGCGGCGTGCGGGTGCTCGGACCCGAGCGTCACGCCGGCTGCGCGAGGAACCCCGCGAGCGCCGCGGCGAGCGCACCGGGGCGCTCGAGCGGCACAAGGTGGCCGGAGCCGGTGACGATCTCGAGCGCGCTGCCGGGCATCTTCTCGGCCAGCAGCGCCGCCATCGCCACGAAGTCCGGGATCTCGTGCTCACCGGTCATCACCAGCGTCGGCATTGCGATCTCCCCGAGCCGGTCGGTGAGCTTCCAGCTCCGGTCAGGCGCGTCGCGGCCGGACGCCAGGTACTCGCCGGCCGGAAACGTGTTGAACATCGCCTCGAGGCGCTCCCGCACGCCGGGGATCGCCGCGGCGGAGGCGATCAGCGGGTGCCCGAGCCAGTGCGCCCGCAGCGCCGGCTGCACGCCATCGGCGCGGATCGCTCGGGCGAGCGCCCTGAACGACTCGAACATCTCCCCCGAGAGGGTGAAGTCCGGCACCAGGGGAGCGATCAGCGAGAGGCTGCGCACGAGCTCCGGCTGGCGGGCGGCAAGCTCGAGGGCGATCCCCGCCCCCCTCGAGAGCCCGACGACGTTGGCCGGTGCGGCATTCAGGCGGGTGATGACCTCGGCAAGATCGGCCGCATGGTCGCCGTACCGGTACCCAGCGGGCGGGGAGCTCGACCGCCCGTGCCCGCGCTGGTCGTAGCGGATCGCCCGGAAACCCGCCCCGACAAGCGAGGGAACGACTTCGTCCCACACCCGCAGGTCCAGGGTGTGCCCGTGCAGCAGCACCACCGGCGTTCCTTGCCCCTCCTCCACGAGGTGCAGGTGCACACCGTCGGGCGTGACGATCATCGTCACTTTGCCGTCTTGAACGAGAACGTCGTCGGCGCCTTCGGTTCGTTGCCCGCCAGGTCCTTGACGGCGTCGTTGGCCAGCGTGACGTGGAGGGTGTCGCCGGGCGCGAGGTCGGCCGTGGGCTGCCACACCACCCACCAGTTCTGGGTGTCGTAGCTTACCTGCCCCGGCACGAGGCCGCTCGCCTCGCCCAGCACGCTCACCCCCTCTGGGCTCAAGGCCTGCGGGAGGAGGGGCTCCGAGAACGCGAAAATCACGCGGGGACGGCGTGCCGCCACCAGGGCGTCGCTCGCCGGGAAGTGCGAGGTCACCGCTGGCGGAAGCCGGTCGGCGACGCCGGTCCAGCCGGGCCCGCTCACGATGTCGATGGAGACGTAGAACACGAGGTCCAGCAGCCCGGGCGGCGGTGGGGGCGGCTCGGGGAGGCCATGGTCGTGGAGGTACTTGGCGATCAGCACCGCCGCCACCACTCCGGCCACCACGAGCGCGGTGTCCACGTGATCCAGCACCGCGCTCACGTCGGTGATCTTGCCCTCCTGGACCCTGAACTCGGTGGTGTTCTCACTCAGGCGCACGACGTTCCCTGCGCCGTCCAGCCGGGCCGGGAAGCGCACCCGGTAGCTCCCAGGCGGGAGACCGGCCACCGTCCACGCCGGGTTGAGGGAGCGGAAGATCGGCACCCACGCGTCGCGCTCCTCGCGGTCCAGCTCCCCCATGATCCCGACCGGACCCAGCTTGCCGGCGCGCCGGGCGCCGTCGTCCGCGAACACCTGCGCCGCGACACCTCCACCGGGGCCCTGGGACGGCCGCGTCGTGGTGGCCTGGACGGAGAGGCAGCCGGAAAGCGCAAGTGTGAGCTGTCCGAGAATCAGCACCATGCCGATGACACGCCTCGTCATGGTCCGAGTCTCCCATCTGCCGCTCTCTCCCGCAAGTTCGAGGGCCGGTGTCGAGGGTCAGCCGCACCGCGGCCCCCGGCGGCCGTGGCATGAGCCGGCCCTGTCGCTGTCTTTCCGGCCTCGGGGCCCGCGCCCTATTTCCTCTTGGTGGCCAGCGCCAGGGAGCGGGCGAGGGACTCGATCTCGCCGGGGAGCTCGGGCTTGTCACCCAGCTCGCCGATGCGCTCGACGAGCGCCGAGCCGACGACCACGCCGTCCGCGAACTGGGCGATGCGCCCGACCTGCTCGGGCGTCGAAACGCCAAAGCCGACCGCCACGCGGCTCTTGGTGAGCTTGCGGACCATGCGCACCTGGTCTTCGAGCCCTTCCTCGAGGGTGGCGCGCGCGCCGGTGACCCCCGCACGAGCCACGAAGTACACAAAGGTCCCGGCCAGCTTCTTCACCGCCTTGACGCGGTCGCGCGTGGAGGTCGGCGCCACCAGCAGCACGAGCTCGATGCCGACCCGGTTCAACGCCTCGTGCGCGGCGCGCGCCTCGTCCACCGGCACGTCCGTGAAGAGGACCCCGTCCACCCCAGCCGCGGCCGCGTCCACCGCAAAGCGCGCCAGGCCGTACGCGTGCACCGGGTTGAAGTAGGAGAACAGCACCACCGGAATCGTGCAGGAGTAGCGCAGCTCGCGCACGACGTCGAGGACGGTCGAAAGGGTCGTGCCCTGGGCGAGCGCGCGCTCCGCGGCGCGCTGGTTGGTGGGCCCGTCGGCGATAGGATCGGTGAACGGGACCCCAAGCTCCAGGATGTCGGCGCCCGCACGCTCGAGCGCCCTCGCCAGCACCACCGTGCGCGAAGGGGTGGGGTCGCCGGCGGTGATGTACGGGATGAACGCCGCGCGCCTCGCCTTGCGGGCCCGCAGGAACGCGTGCTCGATCCGCCCGCTCATAGGTTCACCCCCTCGAGGCGCGCAACCTCGGTGACGTCCTTGTCGCCCCGCCCGGAGAGGTTCACCAGGATCGCCTGCCCGCGGCCCATGCGGGGCGCGACGTGGCCGACGTAAGCAAGGGCGTGGGCGGTCTCGAGGGCCGGCACGATACCCTCCAACTCGGAGAGCAGGTGGAAGGCGTCGAGCGCCTCGTCGTCGCTGACCCGCACGTACGACACGCGGCGGGCGTCGTGCCACCAGGCGTGCTCGGGCCCCACCGCCGGGTAGTCGAGGCCGGCCGAGACCGAGTGGGTGTCCGCGACCAGGCCGTGCTGGTCCTGCAGGATGTAGGTGCGCGTCCCGTGAAGCACGCCGGGGGAGCCGCCGCCGAAGCGCGCCGCGTGCTCCCCGAGCCGCGTGCCCTTGCCGCCCGCCTCCACGCCCACGAGGTCGACCTGCCGGTACGGCACGAACGCGGTAAAGATCCCGGCCGCGTTCGACCCGCCGCCCACGCAGGCGACGACCATCTTGGGAAGCGAGCGGTGCTGCTTGCGGATCTGCAGCAGCGCCTCGCTGCCGATCACGGACTGGAAGTCGCGCACCATCGCCGGGTACGGGTGCGGGCCGAGCACCGAGCCCAGGACGTAGCTGGTGTTGGAAACGTTGGTCACCCAGTCGCGCAGCGACTCGTTGATGGCGTCCTTGAGCGTCTTGGAGCCGGCATCCACGCCCACCACCTCGGCCCCCAGCAGCTTCATCCGGTAGACGTTGAGGGACTGACGGCGCTCGTCCTTTGTGCCCATGTACACCCGGCAGCGCAGGCCGAGCAGCGCGGCGGCCGTGGCCACCGCGACGCCGTGCTGGCCGGCGCCGGTCTCCGCGATCACCCGCGCCTTGCCCATGCGGCGGGCGAGCAGGCACTGGCCCACGGCGTTGTTGATCTTGTGCGCGCCGGTGTGGCAGAGGTCCTCGCGCTTGAGGTAGATCGAGGCGCCCGCGAGGTGCTTGGTGAGACGGGCCGCGAAAGAGATCGGCGTGGGGCGGCCGCAGTACGTGGCGAGCAGATCGGCCAGCTCCCGGCGGAACACCCGGTCCCGCTGCGCCTCCTGCCAGGCCCTGGTGAGCTCCTCGAGGGGCGCCATCAGCGTCTCGGGCACGAAGCGCCCCCCGTACGGTCCGAAGTACCCCTTGCTATCCGGCAACGGCCTCATGTTCCTCCTACGTGTGTGGTGGGGAGGACCTCCTCCCCCCGCGGGCGGGCACAAGGCCCGCCCCTACACGATCTTCGAACCGTCCACGGCTCGCACGGCCTCCACGAACCTACGCATCTTATCCGGATCCTTGCGGCCGAGAGCATCCTCGACACCGCTGGCGACGTCCACGCCGGCCGGGTTCGCCTGCACGAGCGCCCGCGCCACGTTGGTCGCCCGCAGCCCGCCGGCCAGCCAGAACCCCAGATCAGCCGGGGCGCTGGCCAGCACCCGCCAGTCGAACGGCCGCCCGGTTCCGCCCCCCGTCGGGGACGCGGTGTCGAACAGAACCCGCGCCACCTGGCCGTATGCTCTCATCAGGCCCCAGTCCATCCGTCCGCCCACCGGGATCGCCTTGATGACCTTCTCCCTCCCGCCCAGCTTCGCGCACAGCTCCGGGCTCTCGCCGCCGTGCAGCTGGATGAACGACAGGCGGGCCGCTTTGCGCACCCGGCGGATGAACTCGGGGTCCTGATCGAGGAAGACGCCCACCGTGGGAGCCCCCGAGACGCGCCGGATCCAGCTCACCGCCGCCTCGCCCACGTGCCGGCGCGACGCCGGGTAGAAGACGAAGCCGAGGAAGTCCGCGCCCACCTGGACGGCGGCGCGGGCGTCGCCCGGGTCGGTGATCCCGCAGATCTTGACGCTCACGCGCACGACACGAGCTCCGTCAGGGCCGCGCGGGGATCCGGCGAACGGACCAGATGCTCGCCGATGAGGAAGCGGCGGATGCCCCGCCTCGCCAGCGCAGCGAGCTCCGCCGGCCCGCCGATGCCGCTCTCCAGCACCACGGCCCGGTCGTGCGGCACGCGCGAGGCCAGCTCGACCGCCGCCTCCAGGTCCACCCTGAAGGTGCGCAGGTCGCGGGCGTTGATGCCGACCAGGGGCGCGGGCGTTGCGAGCGCCCGCTCCAGGTCCTCCCCGTCGTGGACCTCGACGAGCGCCTCCAGCCCCAGCTCCCCCGCCAGTGTCAGCAGCTCGGAGAGCACGGGCCCGGGGAGGATGCGCGCGATCAGGAGCACCGCGTCGGCACCCAGGAGCAGCGCCTCGAAGAGCTGCCGCGGCGTGAGCAGGAAGTCCTTCTGCATCACCGGCAGCGCGACCTGATCCCGGACCTCCGCGACCCAGTCCGCCTGCCCGGCGAAGAACTCGGGCTCGGTGACGACGGAGATCGCGGCGGCGCCGCCCGCCTCGTACGCCCGTGCCAGCGCCACCGGCTCGAACTCCTTGCGCAGCCACCCCCTGGAGGGCGAGCGGTGCTTGCATTCGGCAATCACCCGCACCCCTGGCGCCTCGAGCGCCGCCCGCAGGCTGCGCCGGCCGCCTCGCCGACTCGCCTCCCGGGCCCGCGCCTCGAGGTCCCGTGCGGGCGCGCTGCCGGCGAGACGCGCGCGCACCGCCTCGGTGATCCGTACCAGGATGTCGGGCACCTCGCTCACCCGGCGAGCTCCTTCGCCTTGCGCACGACCGCGGCGAGCGTAGCCGCCGGCGCGCCCGCGGCCATGCACGCGCGGCACCTCTCGAGCGCCGCAGGCAGCGCCCTCTCGACGCCGGCCACCACCAGGGCGGCCGCCGCGCCCAGGGCCACCGCGTCCGCGGCCCCTGAGCGCTCCTCCCCCGTCAGGATCGCGCGCAACCGGCGGGCGTTCTCGGCGGCATCGCCCCCGGCGAGGTCGGAACGCGAGGCGCGCGGAATGCCGAGCGCCCCGGGGTCCACCTTCAGCTCGCCCGCGATCCGTCCGTCCCGCACTTCGATCACCCGCGTCGGCGCGCTCACCGAGAGCTCGTCGAGGCCGTCCTCGCTGTGCACGACCCAGGCGTGCTCGGCCCCCAGCTCCGCGAGGGCCCCCGCGACCAGCGGCATCACGCCCGCGTTGTAAACCCCCACCACCTGGCGCTTCACCCCCGCGGGGTTGGCCAGCGGCCCCAGGAGGTTGAACACGGTGCGCACACCCAAGGCGCGCCGCACCGGCATCACGGCCCGCATGGCGGGGTGGAGTCGGGGCGCAAAAAGGAATGCGAACCCCTCGGCATCCAGCAGCGCCCCGAGCTGCTCCGGCTCCAGCTCCAGCGGCACGCCGAGTGCCTCGAGGACGTCGGCCGAGCCGCACCTCGAGGAAACCGAGCGATTGCCGTGCTTGGCCACTCCCACCCCGCACGCGGCGGCCACCAGAGCGGCGCCGGTGGAGATGTTGAGCGTGTGGGCGCCGTCCCCCCCGGTCCCGCAGGTGTCGACCAGCGGCGTCCGGGTGCTGACCACCGGGACCGCGAAGGAGCGCAGCACGCGCGCCGCCGCCGCCACCTCGCCGGGCGTCTCCCCCTTGGCTCGCAGCGCCACCAGGAACGCGGCCTGCTCCGGCTCCGACCATTCGCCGGCCATCAGCGCGCTGAAGCACTCCTCGGTGGTCGCGGCGGGAAGGGCCTCGCCAGCCAGCAGCCTCTCCAGGACCTCGCGGATCATCGCTCGTCCCCTGTGCCCTGTCTCTCGCCGATCACGCAGCAACTCCCGCGCCCAGCCCCGCGAGGTGCAGAAAGTTGGCCAGCAGGTGCTTGCCGCCGTGGGTGAGGTACGCCTCCGGGTGGAACTGCACGCCGAAGTGCGGGCGCGTCCGGTGCTCCAGGCCCATCACGAGACCTTCGCTCGTCCACGCCGTGACCTCCAGCTCGTGCGGCAGCGACTCGCGGTGCGCCACCAGCGAGTGGTAGCGCGTCGCCGGGAAGGGGTCCTGGATCCCCTCGAACAGCTTGCGGCCTCCGTGGTGCACCTCAGAGGTTTTGCCGTGGCGGGGCTCGGGGGCCCGCACGACGCGCCCGCCGTACGCGACCGCGATCGCCTGGTGTCCGAGGCACACGCCGAGCAGCGGCACGACACCTGCGGCCCTGATCAGCTCCACGCAAATCCCGGCCGCCTCCGGCACGCCCGGTCCGGGGGAGAGCACGAGGGCGCGCGGCGCAAGGCCGAGGATCTCGGCCACGGTGGCGGCGTCGTTGCGCACCACCCGAACCTGCCGGTCCGAGGCCAGCTCGCGCAGGTACTGCACGAGGTTGTAGGTGAAGGAGTCGTAGTTGTCCACGAGCACGATCACGGCTTCATCCCCTCCGCGAGCCGCGCGGCCAGACAGAGGGCGCGCGCCTTGCTGCTGCACTCCGCCAGCTCGCTCTCCGGGAGCGAGTCGAACACCACGCCGGCGCCGGCCTGCACGTGGACCGCGCCCCGGGCCGCGACCGCGGTCCGGATCGCGATGCAGGCGTCCATGTCGCCGCCGAAGTCGAAGTACCCGACCGCGCCGCCGTAGACCCCGCGGCGCAGCACCTCGAGCTGCTCGATGAACTCCATGGCGCGCACCTTGGGGGCGCCGGTGAGCGTCCCGGCAGGGAAGCACGCCATCAGCACGTCCAGGGCGTCGCGCCCCGGCTCCAGCTCGCCCACGACCTCGCTGGTCAGGTGCATCACCTGCGAGTAGCGCTCCACCTCCATGAAGCGCACCACCTTGACGGTGCCCGCCCGCGAGACCTTGCCGATGTCGTTGCGCCCAAGGTCGACCAGCATCAGGTGCTCGGCGCGCTCCTTCTCGTCGCCGGACAGCTCGGTCGCGAGCCGCGCGTCCTCGGCCGCGCCGTGCCCGCGGCGGCGTGTCCCCGCGATCGGGCAGGTGGTGGCCTGGCTGCCGCGCAGCCGCGCCAGCGTCTCCGGCGAGGAGCCCAGGATCTGCGCCTCGCCCGCGTCCAGGTAGAACATGTACGGCGACGGGTTGGCCAGGCGCAGCGCGCGGTACACCGTGATCGGCGAGGCGGAGACCGGCCGAGACCAGCGGCGCGAGAGCACGATCTGGAAGCACTCCCCCGCACAGATCTCCTCGCGGGCCCGTGCCACCGCGGCCAGGAAGCGCTCGTCGTCCGGGGCGACCGCCCATGACGGATCGGGCTGGGCCGAGGCGTCCACCGAGGGCAGGGCCGCGGGCCTCGCCTCGTCGAGGGGCGCCGCGAGCACGCCCTCCAGCCGGTCCAGCTCGGCGAGCGCCCCGGCGTACGCCGCGTCGGCGCCGCGCTCCACGCTCACCGTGGCGATCAGGAGCAGCCGCTGGCGCACGCGGTCGAGGGCCGCGATCGTGGGGTAGACCGCGAACCAGGCGTCGGGCAGCTCGAGCGGGTCCGGCAGGTGCGCCGGGAGCTTCTCGATCAGCCGCACGGCGTCGTAGCCGAGCCAGCCCACCGCCCCGCCGGCGAACGGGGGGAGGTCCTCGAGGTGCGCCCGGTCGTGCCCAGTCAGGGTACCGCGGAGAACCTCAAGGGGCGCGACGTCCACCTCACCGCCGTTGACGCTGGCACGGCCGTCGCGCAGCGCAACCACCCGCGACGGGTCGCACCCGGCGAACGACCAGCGCGCCACGCGCTCGCCCCCCTCCACGCTCTCCAGCAGGAACGGGTGGCGGCCTGCGCGAGAGAGGCGCAGCAGCATTCCGGTGGGCGTCACGGTGTCGGCGGTCAGCTCACGCACCACCGGCACCAGGCGGTGGTTGGCCGCCAGCGCGGAGAACTGGTCGCGCGACGGGCGGATCACCGGCGCCCCCGCGCGCGCCGCGCCAGCTCCCGGTTGACGTCGGCGGGGTTGACGCCGTTGGCCACCAGGGTGTCCGCGGCTTCCCACCAGGAGAGCGAGGCTGCCGCTTCCCTGGCGCCCTGGCCATCCATGTCCGGGTAGCCGTTCCCCTCCGCCTCGGCGAGCAGTTCGAACACGCGCTTGGCGAAGACAGGCCCGGCGCTGCGCGGCGTTTCATTGAGATCTACTCTCAATGATTTGGCCGCGGCCGCCGCCCTGCGGCACCCGCCGACGTTCCCGCTCAAAGCTTCCCCCGGCTCCCGGCCGTCAGAGACTCCGCGTGCAGGGGCAGCTTCTCCTGGGTCGCCAGCGTGGCCGCGGCTCGCGCGAGGACCCCGAAGCGGTGCGGCACCACCCGCACGACCGCAGTCCGGGTCACGAAGTCCCACACCCCGAGCGGCGAGGCGAAACGCGCCGCACCGGCGGTGGGCAACACGTGGTTGGTGCCCACGACGTAGTCCCCGAGCACCGTGGGCGACCATGGGCCCAGGTACACCATCCCCGCCCGCTCGATCCCCTCCAGCAGGCGCAGCGGCTCGTGCACGAGGAGCTCCACGTGCTCGGGGGCGATGCGATTGACCACCTCGGCCGCGGCGGCCAGGTCCGGCACCAGCAGGATGCCGCCCCAGCTCTTCAGTGCCTGGCGGGCCGCCGCGCCCCTGGGCAGCTTCTTCACCCCGGCGGCGATCCGGCGGTCCACCTTCTCGGCCAGCGCCTTCGAAGGCGTCACGAGCACGGCGAGTGCGTCCGGGTCGTGCTCGGCCTGGGCGAGCAGGTCGGCCGCCACGATCTCCGGCTCGGCATGGGCGTCCGCGACGATCACCACCTCCGAGGGCCCAAAGACGCCGTCGATGCCCACCGTGCCGTAGACCGCGCGTTTTGCAGCGGCCACCCAGCGCCCCCCCGGTCCCACGATCTTGTCCACAGGCGTCACCGAATCGGTGCCGTGCGCCAGTGCGGCGATGGCGTGGGCGCCGCCCATCAGGTAGATCTCGTGGAGGTCGAGACGGTCAAGGAGGTAGCGCAGCTGCGGCGAGGAGAGGAAGGCGCGCGGGGGGGTCGCGACCGCAATGCGTGGAACACCGGCGATGCGCGCCGGCACCACGGCCATCAGGAGCGAGGAAAGGTAGACCGCTGCGCCCCCCGGCACGTACACGCCCACCGACTCGATGGGCCGCACCCGGATCCCGAGGTCGCCGCCGTCCTGCTCGATCGTGTAGCCCTTGGGCATCTGCGGCTCGTGGAACGCCCTCAGGTTGGCGAGCGCCAGCTCCACCGCCTTGACGAAATCGTCGCCGACCTCCTCGCCGGACCCGACGTGCCCGGTCAACCGCAGGTCCTTCATCGGGACGCCCTTGAGATCGTGGCGCCGCACGAACGCCACCAGGGCCTTGTCGCCGCGCGCGGCCACCGCAGCGACGACCTTACGCACCCTGTCCTCGAGCTGCGGCGGGAAGATCTCCGCCATCCGCCCCTCGAGCCGCGCCAGGTACCTCTCGCCCTTCTCCTCCGTGCTCCGCCAGATCTTCATGGTCGCCCTCCCAACGTACGCCGAAGCGTACGGAACTCGTCGCCCCTGCGGAAAGACGCCGCCCGGTTGGCGATCAGGTATGGTGCCACCTTAAGCCAGTCTTCGACCGGGTGGAGCCCATTCTCGCGCAAGGTGTACCCCGTTTCCACAAGATCCAGGACCGTCTGGGCCAGCCCGAGTCGGGCCGCCAGCTCCGCCGAGCCCGCCAGCGGCTCGATGCATCGCCCCTCGGCCTCGCGCTGGCGGTGCAGCGCCTCCCCTGCGAGCGTCAGCACCCCCGTCGGGACCGACGAGCGAGGCGTCACGACTGGGGCTCCTCCAGGCCGACGGCGGAGGCCATCGCCCGTACCGGGGGCGCGACCCCGGTCATCGCCGCGAACTGCGAGACCCCCTGGAAGAGCAGCACCTCGCGCCCCCCCGCGTAGCGCCACCCGCGGAGGCCGGCGAGCTGCTCGAGGAAAGTGGGAGCCTCGCCGTACGGCAGGTCGACCACCACGCCCCCGGCCTGAAGCCGGAGCGCCTCGAGGAGCGGCGACGGCGCCCCGTCGGCGCCGCAGGGCGTCGCGTTGACGACGACCGAGCAACGCTCGCTGGCGCCGACCTCGGCGGCGGTCACGCCCAGCCGGACTGCCGCCTCCCGGGCACGCGCGGCATTGCGCGCCGCGATCGCCACCTGCGCGCCCGCGAGCTGGAGCGCGACCACCGCGGCGCGCGCCGCTCCGCCGGCGCCCAGCACCAGTGCCCGCGTGCCTGCGAGCTCGACGCCCTGTTCGGCGAGCACGCGCGTGATGCCGTCGATGTCCGTGCAGTCCCCGAGGACCTTCCCCGGCCGGGGCAGAACCGTGTTGGCGGCCTCGGCCCGCTGTGCCCGCGGCGCCAGCACCGTGCAACGGCGCGCCGCTTCCGCCTTCCACGGCATCGTCACGGCGAAGCCGCCCACCGGGAGTCCCAGGTCGTCGAGGCACGACTCGCCCTGCGGTCGGATGAGCGCATCCAGCTCGGCGGGTTCGCCGACCTCCAGCGGCACGAACGCGTTGGGCAGGCCGAGGGCGCGGTAGGCGGCGGCGTGCATGCGTGGCGAGAGCGATACGCCGACCGACTTCCGGAGCACCGCAAACAGCCGCCTCGGCCGCCCGGAGAGGTGCCCGATCAGCGCCAGCATCTCCTCGGGGAGGTACTGCCCCGGGGCGCCGGCCCGTCCGGCGTCCCAGGCCGCGTAGGCCATCGGCGCGCCGAACAGCGGCCCAAGTAGGCGCGTGGCCCGTCCTACCTCGCCCGCTGCGAAGACGATCGCGCGCCGCGCCTGGCGGCCCCCGCGGTTGAGCGCCTGGGCTAGGCGCAGCACGGCCACCACGTCCGCGAGGTTGCGCGCGGTGGGAACGAGCTTGATGAAGCGGGTCCCGGCTGCGAGCATCGCCGCTGCCCGCTCCTCGAGGTCGGCGGGCACGGTCTCGGTGAAGTGGGCGGAGAGGATCACCCGGTCGCGGGGCACCACGGTGTCGATGAGGTCCAGGTCGCGCGCCGCCTCCAGGTCGAAGAGCGCCGCCGGAAGCGTGGCCGCCTTCTTGAAGAAACGCTTCCGCTCGGAGAGGTCGTCGGGCCCCTCGCCGCCCTCCGCGCGGGAGCGCAGGGTCAACACGACAGGCAGGGGCGAGGCGGCCGCGAGCGGGGCGAGGTCACTTGTGGGGTCGAGGAGGTCGGCACGCAGCTCGATGGAGGTGGCACCCGAGGGCGGGCGCCGCAGCTCCTCCGCCGCTTTCGGGCGGCCGGCCGGCATGAAGGTGGCAACGATCTCCATCAACTCGAACCTCCCCGCCGGGTGCGGGGAGGTTGCCGTTCGTGTCCACCTTTTCTCCCCGCTTGAGCCCGGCGGCCAAGCGGGCGACGCACCCCCCGCCTACCGCCTCCCGGTCCAGGGCCAGTGTTGGTAGCCAGTGGTGCCCGCGCGCCGCATCCCTGAGACGCTATCGCAACGATCCAACGGTGTCAAGCCGAAGCGCCCGGCCAGGGCGGACCGGGCGCAGCCCGGCGGGCAACTGCAGCCGCATGCCGCCGGCCGACAGCTCGACCTATTCGCCGCGCGAGGGGTTCCTCTAGGGAATCGGCACCACGAGCCCTCCGGCGACCAGCCGCACCTTTCACCCCTGCTGGTAGGTTTCCCGCAAGGGCACTGTCAACACCGGCCGGGGAACCCGCACGGGTGTGCAACCGATCGCCGGTGCGAGCTTGAGACACGCTCGCGCGTTGGAGGAGAGGACCAGCTCATGAGCCACCCCTGGCACGACGTCCCCTTCGGCCCGCAGGCACCCGAGGAGTTCCAGGCGGTCATCGAGATCCCCAAGGGGAGCAAGGTCAAGTACGAGCTTGACAAGGAGACCGGGATCCTGAGGACGGACCGGATCCTCTACTCCTCGGTGATCTACACCGCGAGCTACGGCTTTATCCCCCACACCCTCGGCTACGACCACGACCCGCTCGACGTGCTGGTGCTGATGCAGGAGCCGGTGGTGCCGCTCTCGATCTTGCGCGTGCGCCCGATCGGCCTGATGACGATGCTGGACCAGGGCGAGAACGACGAGAAGATCATCTCGATCCACCTCGACGACCCCGAGTACCGGGAGTACTCCAAAATCACCGAGCTGCCCACCCACGGGATGAACGAGGTGCGGCGCTTCTTCGAGGACTACAAGGCGCTCGAGAACAAGGAGGTCCTGGTGCGGGACTTCCTTGGTCCCGAGGAGACGAAGAAAGCGGTCCAGCACGCCATGGCGCTGTACGAGAAGCTCTTCTCGTACATGCACCGGCAGAAGGCCCCGCGCGGCTGAGCGCGGCGCACGGCCGCAAAGCTACCGGCTCTCGCCGCTCCCATTCGTGGCACCGATTCTGCTGCCCACCGTCAGCACGAAGACGCCCAGGACGCCGAGCGCGACGAGCCCGCCCAAGACGACCGAAGGTGCATCTCCCCTGAGGGGCAACGACGGCAGGACGAGGAGGAGGTGCTCGCCGAAGAGGCCGATGAGGATGCCCCCCGCAACAACCGCGAGGCTGGTGCGTCCGCGCTTGGTGCGCTCCGGCAACAGGAAGAAGAACGGGAACCCCAGCACCGTGGCGAGCACGCCCAACGAGAGATACTTCCAGCCGCCCGCCCAGCGGGCGAGGAGTTGGCCAGTCTCGTCCGGCATGTTCCCGTACCACACGGGGAGGTACGCCGCCCACAGCAGGTAGCCCCAGAAGATCACCATCGCGAACAGCAGCTTTCCGAGGTCCGGGCGCACCGCCGCACCGGCCGCCGTTTCGGGCCCAACCCCGACCGCGAGCGCTGCGAGTGCAATCGCGCCCAGCAACGCGCCGATGAAGTAGTAGACGGGGATCACCGTGCTCGGCGCCCACTCGTGCAGGTCCATCACCAGGTCGATCGCCCACAGCGAGAGCACCGATACGTACAGCAGCAGGTACGCCACCGCCGCGCGCCCGGGCCGCGGCTCGCTCTCGGCACGGGCGCGCCGCAGGTAGCGCGTGCCAGCGGCGAACAGCACGGCCGAGGCCGCCAGCTCCCGCACCACCCTGGACGCCCAGGGGCCCCACCCCGCCTCGGCCGCGCCCGGGATCCAGGCGCCCGCACCGAACACCAACACGGCCAGCAGTACCAGCGCGGCGGGAAAGAACGCCGCCCCCGCTTCGAGCGCCGGCAGCGCGGCGTTCGCCCACCGTCCCTTGGAGCACCGAACGGCGGCGGAAAAGGCCACACCGCCCGCAGCCACCCCGACGAAGAACAGCCAGCTCGCAGCCAGCACGCCGAACGTCACCACGGAGGAGCCGACCGCAAGACCGGCGAGCAGCGCGGCCGCCCCCAGCGCAATCCCGACCACCGCCCACCGGGTGACTCCACGGCCCAGGGCCGCCTCGGAGCGGTGCACGAGGTCGATCGTCACTTCGTGCCCCCCGGTGGGGTGCCCTGGATCTGGCGCACGTAGTTCACCAGGTCCCAGCGGTCGGAGACGGCGAGCCCCTCGGCCTGGGCGGGCATGGCGCGCCCTCCGAAGGTGACGGTCCCATAGATGTAGGCGTCGGTGCGCGTGACAATCGTGCCGTACGCGAGGTCGGGGGCGGGCGGGAAGAACTTGGAAACCGGACCGCCGCCATGGCCGGCTGGGCCGTGGCAGCACGCGCAGCGCTCCGAAAAGAGCATCTTGCCGTGGGAGACGGACTGTGCCGTCGCGCGGACAGGATTGACGAGCGTTTCGGCATCGTCGCGGTCCGCCGGCGCTCGCGCGGCGCCGAGCGGCACCGAGTGCTCGGGCGCGGGGCGAGGTGCGTCCTCGGGACGCAGCGAGGGTTGGTACCACATGTCAGTGCGCCAGTCGTTGCGGCAGCCAGACACGAGGCCGAGGGTTAAGGCAACGAGCGCCAGCTTACGCGACATGCCGGACCTCCTCCGCGCCGCCAGCTCGCAGCGTGCGCTCCGCCTCAGGCAGGTCGCCACCCACCACGAACACCCCGATGCGGTCCGCGGAGAACCTCGGGTCGTACGGCACTGCCCTCCGCCGCCGCCCCCGGCCGGCACTGACCGCGAGCGCCGCGAGGTTCACGCCGGCGCCGACGAGCACAGCGAGCTCGAAGGCGATGATCACGAACGGAGGGATCGAGACGATGGGTTTCCCACCGGTCATCAGCGGCCACGCGAGCGCAGTCCCGATGCACAGCGCGAACCCGCCCACCACTCCCAGCGCCGCACCAGACAGCGTCACCGAGTCCAGCCGGCTGCGTGGCCGTCCGAGCGCCTCGACCAGCGCCGGAAACGGTGCGGGCGAGGCGATCCGGATGTCGGTATGTCGAGCGTCGCGTAGCGCCCGCACCGCTCGAGCCGCCGCGTCGACGTCGGCAAACACGGCCAGCACGCCGCGCTCAACCGGCATGGACCACCTCGTGCGTCGTTTCCTCCTTCATCTCCGAGATGGAGACGGTCGGCAAGAGCCTGATGAAGATCAGGAACCAGAAGAAGAACCAGCCGAAGGCACCGAACGTGATGCCCGCCTCGATAAATGTCGGCCGGTAGAGGCCCCACCAGTCGAAGGGGATCCGATCGTGCGAGAGAGACGTCACAATAATGATGAAGCGCTCAAGCCACATCCCGACGTTGACCAGTATGCAGATAGCGAGCAGCGCCCAGGTCGAGGTCCGCATCCGGCGGAAGAACAGCAGCAGGGGAAAGACGCAGTTGCACGCCACCATCGTCCAGAACAGCGGCGCGAAGTCCCCGGTGGCACGGTAGAGAATTATCGAGCGCTCGGGTCCAGGCCCGGCTCGAAACGCCAGCACCGCCTCGATGACGTACGAGTAGGTCACGATCAGCGAGGTAAGAAGGATCAGCCGCGACGTCATGTCGAGGTGCCACGGCGTGATGAGCTCCTCCAGATGCAGGGCGCGGCGGATGGGTATTAGGAGCGTGATCACCATGGCGATGCCGGAGAAGATCGCGCCAGCCACGAAGTAGGGGGGAAAAATCGTCGAGTGCCAGCCCGGGAGGATCGAGACCGCGAAGTCCCAGGACACCACGCTGTGCACGGAGAACACGAGCGGCGTCGCGAAGGCCGCGAAGTAGAGGTAGGCGCGGGCATAGTGCCGCCACTCCTCGTCGGTACCTTGCCACCCGGCGGCAAACACGGCGTAGAAACGCCGCCGCCACCCGCGGGTGGCGTCACGCAGTGCGGCGGCGTCGGGCACGATGCCGACGACCAGGAAGATGGAGCTCACGATGAGGTAAGTGGAAACCGCGAACACGTCCCACATCAGCGGTGAGCGGAAGTTCACCCACAGGTGGCGCTGGTTCGGGTAGGGGAACAGCCAGTAGGCGAACCACGGCCGGCCCAGGTGGACGATCGGGAACAGGCCCGCCGTCATGACGCCGAACACCGTCATCGCCTCGGCCACGCGATAGATGGCGGTGCGAAACCGCGCCCGCAGCAGGAACAGCACCGCGCTGATGAGCGTGCCTGAGTGCGCGATGCCGACCCAGAACACGAAGTTGGTGATGTCGGTCGCCCAGCTGGCGGGGCGGTTGAGGCCCCACACCTGCATCCCGACGCGGATCTGGATCGAGAAGCACCAGCCTCCGAGGACCGCGACGCCGGCAGCCAGGACAATAAGACAGATGTGGACCCAGCCGGGCCGTCCCTGGGTGGCGAGGACCTTGTCCTGGACGCGCTGCGAGGGACTCGGCCCGCGGGTCAGGGCTCGTCCTCCCTGACCCGGGCGAGGTACGTGATCGCGGGGAGCGTGTTCACCTCCTCGAGGACGCGGTAACCGCGCCCGTCGCGCTGCAACGCGGCAACTCGCGAGGTGACGTCCTTCGCGTCCCCGAAGACGATGGCCTGGGCCGGGCAGGTCTGAGCGCAGGCCGGCACGATCTCGCCGTCGCGCACGCGCCGGTGCTCGGCCTTGGCCGTGTTCTCGGCCGCACGGATGCGCTGCACGCAGAACGTGCACTTCTCCATGACCCCCTTGGAGCGCACCGTGACGTCGGGGTTGAGCTGCATGTTGAGGGGCTCGGGGAACGCCGGGTCCCCCCAGTTGAAGACCCGGACCTTGTAGGGGCAGTTGTTCGAGCAGTAGCGCGTGCCCACGCAACGGTTGTAGACTTGGGCGTTGAGACCCTCCTCGTTGGTGTAGGTGGCGTAGACCGGGCAAACAGGCTCACAGGGCGCGTTGCCGCACTGCTGGCAGAGCATCAGCAGGAGGTCGATACGGAGCTGGTCGGCTTTCCGGTCCCGGAAGTGCTCGACGCGCAGCCACCCCATGTTGCGCCCCCTGGTCATCGCCTCCGGCCCGACGACCGGCACGTTGTTCTCGGTGTAGCAGGCGACCACGCACGCCTGGCAGCCGGTGCACCGGTCCATGTCGATCGCCATCGCCCAGCGGTGCTCGGGGAACGTCGGCAACGGGTACATCCGCCCCGGCTCGGCCGGCTTCGGCACCGCCGGGGCCGCCGCGCTCACGGTCCGCACGATGGTGCGTCCCTCCTGATCGGGCTTCCCTTCAAAGCGCGGCAGGTCGATGCGCCGTCCCGCTTTGCGCACCCTGGCCCGGGAGGACTGCCAGACCATGGCGCCTGAACGGAGTTCAAGGGACGCCTCCAGCAGCGCAAGGGGCTCCGGCCCGCCGAGCGGGATGGCCACGGCGTCTTCCCGCAAGCCAGGGAAGGTGCACACCGGGAGATCCACTGTGCCTGACGGCGTGCTCACGGCGACCACTTCGCCGTCGGAGACTCCGAGCCGGCCGGCGGTTGCCGGCGCCAGCTCCGCCCAGGTCGTCCAGGAGACCGAGGTCAACGCATCGGGCACCTCCCGCAGCCATGGGAGTTCCGCCGTACGCCCGTCCTGCCGTAGCGCGGTGGGGAAGACCATGAGGTCGAGCGTGCCGTCCGTGGGACCCGGTGCCGGACCCGGTTTGAGGACCCCGGCCTCAGGCAGGCGCAACGCCACGGGCTCGGGCACGGCCTCCGTGTACAGCCCGCCCCGCTGTTGGGCGGCACGCTGCGCATCGGCCAGTCGATCGCCGGCGAGGCCCGGAAAGAGCTTGCCGATGCGGGACCGAGCGAAGGCGTAGACGTCGTCCACCAAGAGCGGACTCGCTGGCGCAGGCAGCTTGGCGGCCACCTCGATCAGCACCTGTGCGGCACTGCGGGTGTCCCACAGCGGCGTCATCACCGGCTGAGAGATACCCACGACCCCGCGCCGGGGCGTCGTGTCTCCGAACGACTCGAGCGGGTGGTTGTCCGGCAGGATGAGATGGGCGTGCCGGGTCGTGGCGTCGGGCCGGTCGGAGAAGCTCACGACGAGCTTGACGCGGGCGAGGGCGGCCGCGGCCCCGAGGGCGGCCGGAAGGCTGCCGACCGGGTCGGCGTGGTGCACGAGCAGGACCTCGACCCGTCCCGCGGCCATGTCCTCCACCAACGACTTGACCGCCGCGAACCTCGCGGGCACATCCTCCAGGGCGTCGACCCCGTAGAGCACCGTCCGCCCAATGTTTCCGAGGAGGTGGTTGATGAGCTGCACCGCCACCGCCAGATCGGTGGCCCGCGGCCCGCAGCTCAGCACCCCCGGCCCGAGCACCGCCGACGGCCGTCGGAGCGCCAGCTCGCGACCGAGCCTCTCGACCGCCGACCCAGGCACCCCACTCCGGCGCTCCGCCTCGACCGGATCCAGCCAGGCCAGCGCCTGGAACACCGCCCCTGCCTCCGGGGCGAGACCCAGGACCGCATTCGCCGGGTCGCACAGAAAGCGCAGGAGCGCCAGGGCGACCCACACCTCTTCCCCCACGCGCGTGGAGATCCACCTATCGGCGCTCACACCGGTCAGGCACATCCGGGGGCCGACCCACACGAGCCGCGTCCTTTCCTGCCCCACCTTCCCGCGCCCGCTCGCGAAGCCCCGTGCCAGCTCCACGGGCGAAAACCAGGTTTCCACGAAGTCGGCGCCGAACGAGACCACCGTGCGCGCTGCCGCAAGGTCGAAGGAGGGAAGCTCCGGGCGCTCGAACAGGATCTTGCCCGCCTCCCGCAGGGGGGCGAGGTCGAACGCCTCAAGCGCCACCCGGTGCTCGGGTGCGGCCCCCAGGGTCTTCATGAACTCCTTCTGCAGGGCACCCGTGCTCCCGGGCTCGGGGCGGGTCAGGAGCCTCACGGCTCCCGGGCCTGCCGCTCTCGCGGCCGCCAGGGCGTCTGTGAGAGCGCCCTCCGCGTCGTCCCAGCCAAGGGCCGACAGCTCACCGCCGGGTTTGCGCCGCATCGGCCCGTGGAACCGGTCGGGTGCGTAGAGGCCCTGGAGTGCGGCCTGACCCCGCGCGCACAGCGCCCCGCGCCCGATGGGGTCGTCGGGGTTGCCCTCCAGCTTCACGACGCGCCCTTCGCGAGTGCGGGCGGTGATCCCGCAACCGGCCGGGCACTCGCGGCACACCGTGCGGTAGAGGAGCGGCACCCCGGGGACGATCTCCTCGGGAGGGACCAGGTATGGGATCAGCTTCTGCGGGCTGGCCGGAGGTGAGCACCCCGCGAGGACGCCCGCCGCCCCCGCCAGCTTCAGCAGAGCGCGTCGGTCGATTCCTCTCGTTGGCTCGTCAGGCATGCGGGCTCACTTGTGGCACGTCAGGCAGTCCGTAGGGGCGTGGCGCTCCGTGTGGCAGTCAACGCACCAGCCCATGGTCAGGGGGCTTGCCTGGCGCACGACCTCCATCCGCTGGACCTCGCCGTGGCACGTCTGGCAGCGCAGACCAGCGGCGACGTGACGCTCGTGGGTGAAGTAGACGTGGTCCGGCACCCGGTAGACCCGGGACCACTCCAGAACCTTGCCCTCCTGGTAGGCCTTGACCACCTCCTGCACCGCCGGCTTGTCACGGGCCACGAACTTGTGGCAGCCGAAGCAGCGCGCCATCGAGGGGATCCCCGCCACCGGCGAGTGGTCGGCGTAGGCGTGGCACATCCGGCACCCAATCCCGTTGACGCCTGCGTGAACGGCGTGGCTGAACGGAATCGGCTGGATCGGAGCCTGCGGCTTGGCGCAGGCCACTGCCGCCAGCGTCGTTGCAAGGGCCGCCGCACGCAAGGTCAGGGACATCGATGCTCAACGCTGCAGCGCGAAGCTCACCTCGGATGTGGCGCCCGCAGTCACCGTGACGGTCTTCTCCGCCGCCTTGAGATGGGAGTTCCAAACGGCGATCTTGTAGGTGCCGGGGGGCACGTCCTTGATCGTGAAATTCCCTGCACGGTCCACGGTGGCCGCATACTGGTTCTCGCCCACGAAGATGAAGCCCAGCATCTCGGGGTGGATGCTGCAGAGCTGGGTATAGACGCCGGTGCTCTTGAAGGTGTAGGAGCGGCTCTCCTCCGGCTTGAACGAACCCAGGTTGTACCCTTCGTTATCGGGCGAATAGACGTTGTGAGCCACCCCGTCGTGGTTGAGGAACTGCACCGTATCACCCTTGGTGACCGCCAGCACGTGCGGGATGAACTTCATCCCCTTCTGGTCCATCGAAGCGGTCGCGGGCGCGTGCGAGCCCTCCCCTCCTTTGAGGTACACAACCGTCTCCTCCAGGTACTTGGCGGGGGTCGCCTCCACCTTCCCGGCCACCGTGCCGCCGGCCGCGAGTGCACTGCCGCTCGCGCCGACGCAACAGGCGAGCGCCAGCGCCGCCGACTTCAGACCGATGCGCGTTGCGATGCCGCCGAACCCTTTCCCAAACCTCATGAGAATCCTCCCTTCCCTTTTCAGTAACCCACCCAGGTGTGGATCGGTTCCCCAGGCAAGCTCCTAAAACGCGAAAGCCAGACCGAGCGTGATGGCCTCGAGTTCCGCGCCGACGGATCCCGAAGCGGTGGCTGGTACGGCCATCCCCCCGGCCGGTCCCCATCCCCCGGGCGGAGCACCGTTGGCCCTTTCCACAAGGGCGGCGAGGGTGAGCTTGAGGTTGGGACGAACGAGCGCGGTGACGCCGGCGATCATGCGCAGGTCGGTCACCGTTGCTCCGCCGTCCGGACTCAGCTTCAGATACTCCACGCGCATCGCGGGCACGAGCCACGGGTATACCACGTAGGAGAGCTCGTTGTACTGGGCGAGCGCCACGACCCTGCCGCCACCCACCTGGGCCTGGTCGTGACGCTCGCGGTAGACGCCGGTGTTGAACTCGAGCGAGTTCCACTGGGCCCTGATCCCGCCACCGACCGTTGACGCGATGTCGTCCCAGATCGAGGCATCGGACGCGGCAAAGCGGGATGAGGAGCGGTAGTAGAAGGCGTCTAGCGTGAGCGCGGTCTCGGCCCAGGGCTTCTTGGCGTCACGCACGGCGCTCCCCTGCTCGGCATCGAGCCGCACACCCCCGAACTTGTAGCCGACGTGGGCGTAGTAGTCCCCCACGGAACGAACGTCGACGTTGGAGCCGGCGTTGGCGCCCAGCGAGTAGTCGAAGCGGCCCTGCACGGTCCCGTTTGCCTCGACCCCGTTGTAGCTGGTGCCCACGTTCCAGGAGTCGCTAGTGGCCCCGTAGAGAGCGGTGGCGGAGAGCGGCGTGATCGCGGTGTCAGAGATGTAGGAGGAGTGGGGCGCGAAGCTTGACAGGGTGGGCGTGAACTTGCCCACGGCGATGTCCAGCGCGTGCGGGGAGGCGATCAGGTTGTTGAACCGAACGTTGGCATGCTCGAGCTCGGTGCTCCCCGATGCCGTCGTCAGCTCGCCGAAGAACGTGATGTGGTCATCGAAGCTGCCGGCGGCCCAAAGGTGACCCTCGGCTACCAGCTCGTTCAGGTTGACGGCGGCCTGGTTGTCCGCCACCGCGCCGCTCGACTTCTTGTCGGGGTGGAACACCGCCTGGCCGTTGAACCCGAGCGCCAGGGGCACGCCTCCCGGGAGCGTGCCGGGCCACACCGCGTGCGGGAACTCCTTCTTGTTGGCGTCCTGACCGAGCGCAACCGTCTCCTGCTTGACGTAGTCGCTGTCCACCCCGGGGAAGAGGTACCCGTTGCGCCGGAACGCCTCCCCGAACGGGTTGAGCTTCGGGTAGATCGTGTGACAGGTCTGACAGCTCGTGCCGTACTTGCGCGCGAAGGCGGGCACGCCAAGCGCCGACCGCGCGCTCACCAGCAGCACGGCCACGATCGCCAGCACGCCTGCCCGCACGACCCAGGTGTTCAGAGGATGTGCCCGGTGTCCCCCCATGGCGCCCTCCTTGCGAAGCCCGTTGGCGCAGATTATACCGGGTCTCAGACACCTGCAAGAGGGGTAGCCGGAGGTCTCGGGGGCCTAGCCTCCAGCCAGGGCGGTCCGGGCGCGGGTGGCCATCTCCTCGGGGGTCATCGGGATGCGCGGGGCCGTGTCGCGGTCTTCCGTATCCACCACGATGTCCAGGAACGCAGGACCCGGCGCGGCGAGCCAGCTCTCCAGCCCCGAGCGTGCGTGGTCGTCCGAGAAGCAGCGACGCGCCCACGGGTACCCCGCACCCAGGGCGGCGGCGGAGAGGTCCACCCTCTGCGAGAGCGCCGGCTGCCCGCCGGTGGTGGCGTAGCAGCCATTGTCCAGCACCAGGTGGTAGAGGTTGGGCGGCTTGATCCCGCCGACCTGCGCGAGGCCGCCGAAGCCCATGAGGAGGTTACCGTCGCCGTCGAGGGCCACCACCCGTTCGAGGCGGGTCATCGCCAGGCCGAGCGCGATGGATGCGACCTGCCCCATCGAGCCAAGCATGTAGAAGGTCCGCGTGCGGTCGTGGGCGCGGTAGGCCTCGCGCGAGATCGCACCGTCCGCCGCCACCACGATGTCGTCTTCGGAGAGCAGCGAGAGGGCGAGCGCCACAACATCGGAGCGCGTCATACGTCCGTCTCCCTACCCACCAGCAGCACAACGGGCCTGCGCTCCCGCTCGGAGGTCTCCACGAGCCAGCGCGCCTCGACCTTCTCCCGGCCGGCGCGGGCCTCGCGCCAGGGGATCCCGAACAGGTCGAGGAGCTGTCTGGTGCGCTGGCCCAGGACGCGGTGCTCCTCGTAGTCGGTCGGGGCTCCGCGGTCCGAGACCAGCATGGGCAACGGAACACCGTACATGAGGTGAAGCGAGGTCAGCACCTCGAGACAGTAGCCGAGGCCGGAGTTCTGCATCGCCGCGAGCGTGCGCCGGCCGCCCAGCCAGGCCCCCACGCAGGCGGCCACCGCGTGGTCCTCCCGCACCGCCGGCAGGTACAAGGTCGGAGGCAGCGCGGCGCACCCTGCGAAGAAGGTCTTGAGGTAGGAGCACGGCACTCCGGCCACGTACTCCACGCCCGCCGCGCGCAGCGCCTCGAGTCTTTTCGAAACCGTCATTCCTTGGCTTCCGGGGCAAGCTGCTCGGTGTCCGGGATGGAGTCGGGTGTGAGGCGCGGCCCGTCCTTGGCATCCTCGCGGATGATCGCCTCGATGAACAAGTCGCGCACGCCGGCCTTGCCGCGCTGCCTGTAGACACGCGCCACGTCGCGTGCCGAGAGCCTGATCCCGGACATGTGCTTGAGGTACTGGGTGAAGACCCGGGGGCGGGAGAGGAAGCTCGCGATCAGGAGGAGAAGGAGGACACCGACACCAACGACCAAGAAAGTCGTCATCTGGGGGGAAAGGTCAACCATCGGGTGCGTCCTCCTCGCCACCGTTGATTTGCGTGGCGTCCACCGCGCCGAAGTAGTCGGGCGGGACCAGCACCTCGCGACCGCGCGAGCCTTGCGTCGGCCCCACGAGCCCTTCCTGCTCCATCATATCCAGAAGCCGTGCCGAGCGTGCGTAGCCGAGCCGCATCTTGCGCTGGATGTAGGAGGCAGACGCCTTCCGGGAGGCTACGACCAGGCGGGCAGCCTGGTCGTACATCGGGTCGTCCCACTCGGCCCCGCCGGCCAAGCCGGTCGCCGGCTCGGGCTCCTCAAGCACCCGCGCGTCGAACTCCGGCTTGCCGAGGCGCCGGAAGTGCTTGAGCACGGTGAGAATCTCCTCCTCGCGCACCAGGCAACCGTGGAGCCGGATCGGCCGAGAGGTGCCCGCCGCCAGGTAGAGCATGTCGCCCGAGCCGAGCAGGCACTCGGCCCCTTCGGTGTCCAGGATCGTGCGGGAGTCGAAGCGCGTGCGCACCTTGTACGAGATCCGGCACGGGAAGTTGGCCTTGATTATGCCGGTGACGATATCCACGCTCGGGCGCTGCGTCGCGAACAGGAGGTGAATGCCCACCGCGCGCGCCATCTGCGAGAGGTGCCCGATGGAGTCCTCCACCTCGGTCGGGCAGGTCATCATCAGGTCCGCCAGCTCGTCGATGATGACCACGATGAACGGCAGCGGCCGCAGATCCTCGGCGCCTGTCGTCCTGGCGGCGACGCTGCGCGCCTCGGTGTCCCCGAGCAGAGCGTTGTACTGCGCGAGGTTGCGCACCTTGCACGCGGCCAGCGTCGCGTAGCGCTCGCGCATCTCACGCACCGCCCACCGCAGCGCCCTCGAGGCCTCCTTGGGGTCCGAGATGATGGGCGTGAGGAGGTGCGGCAGCTTCTCGTAGATGCCCAGCTCCACCTGCTTGGGGTCGATGAGGATAAAGCGCACCTGCTCGGGCGTCGCCTTGAAGAGGATGGACATGATCATCGAGTTGATGCCGACGCTCTTGCCCGATCCGGTGAAGCCACCGATCAGCAGGTGCGGCATCCGCTGCATGTCCGTCACGAACGGACGCCCGTGAATATCCTTGCCGAGCGCCAGGGTGAGCGGCGACGCCGAGTGGATGAACTTGGACGACTCCACGATCTCGCGCAGCACGATGATTTGCCGCTCTGGGTTGGGGACCTCGATCCCCACCGTCGCCTTCCCGGGGATCCTCTCGATGCGCACCGCCTCCACCTGAAGGCCGAGGGCGAGATCCTCCTCCAACCGCACCACCTGCGCGTACTTCACCCCCGCGGCGGGGCGGAACTCGAACGTGGTGATCACCGGCCCCGGAAGGACGTCCTCCACCTTCCCGTCCACCTTGAACTCCTGGCACTTCGCCTCGACCAGCTCGCGCATCCCCGCGAGCTGCTTGGGGTCGAGGGTGGGGGCCGGAGGGGCCGGCAGCAGCATCGTCTTCTCGGGCAGCGGCGAGGCGGGCGTCTCGCCCACGAACTCGAACACCTCCTGGACCGCCAGCGGCTCGACACGAGGCCGGGACGGCCGGCGCGGCCTGGGGGCGGCCGCAGAGCGCTCCGCATGCGCGGCGCTCGCCGCCGGCGCCTCCGGCTCCTCCTCGGCGACCATCGCCACCTGATGCAGCCGCCGGATCCGGAACGAGGCGTTCCCAAAGCGCTCGTGGACCACCAGCGGCGGAGGGGGCGCGGAGGGGTGGCGCTCCTGGTGACGGCGCAGCAGCTGACGGCGCATGCCCTCCCTGCGTCGATCCTCGCGGCGGCGCGCCCACTTCGCCAGGAGCTCGGAGCGCTTGCGGGTGAACAGGCTGCCGAACCCGGTAAGCACCTGCACCAGGGAGGCTCGCACCCCGAAGACGACGCCGGCCAGCAGCGCACCCGCGCACAGGACCAGCGTGCCGACCGGGCCCAGCGAGACCTCAAGCCCGTTCGCCACGAGGCGGCCCAGCTCCCCACCCCAGTCCAGCTCGCCGCCCCGGTACCCGGTGCGACCGATTACGGCACCCAGCAGCCCGTCGGCGGCCACGACCGCGACCGCCCACGCGCTCCCCTGGATGCTCGGCGACTCCAGCTCCTGCCCGCGCAACCAGCGCCAGCCCACCACCATCATGAAGACCGGGAGCACCAGCGCGGGCACCCCGAAGAGGCCGACGAGGATCCCGGCGACGGCGGCCCCGCCGTGCGAGAGGAGGTTGTGGACGCCGTCGCTGCCGGAGGCGAACAGCGACGGGTCGAGGGGGTGGTAGGTGGCCACCGCAAGCAGCACGAGCACCCCAAGCAGGGCCAGGAGGTAGCCCGCGACCTCGCGCGTGATCTCTTCCCGGGTGTGCGCCATCACCACACTCCCAGCACGTTCAGGACCACGGTGAGCGCCGCCATCGGCAGCAGGTAGAAGGCAAAAAGGTGCAGCCGGCCCTGCTGCACCAGCCGGCGCGTCACCACCAGCGCGGCGAAACCCACCACGGCGGCCGTCAACGTGCCGGCGACCACCGGCGCCAGAAGGTTACGCGCCTCCGCAAGCTCCGCGCGGTGCGACCACCCCTCGACCACCCCGGCGCCAAGGATGGCCGGGATCGAGAGCAGGAAGGAGAAGTCCGCGGCCCAGCGCCGCTGGAGCCCCGCGCCGAGCCCGGCCGCGATCGTCGTGCCCGACCGGGACATGCCGGGCAGCAGCACGACGATCCCCTGGGCCAGGCCGATGAACGCCGAGGCGCCCCAGGTCATTCGCGGGCCATCGATCCAGCCGTCGCGCGAGCGCACGGCGATCAGCAGCACTGCGGTCACAACGAAGCCGGCCGCGATCAACAACGGGTAGCGGATCGAGTCCTCGGCCCACCGCCGCAGCGGCAGAGCCAGCACCGAGGTGGCGACCATCGCGAGCACGAGTTGAACGCCGAGACGGATGAGGTACCTCTCTCGCACGACTTCGAGGATCTTTTGCCACTCGAGCGCCATGATCGCGAGCACCGTGCCGAGGTGGAGGGAGACATCGAAGACGAGGCCCGGCTGGGTGAAGCCTGGCATGAGGGCCTGCGCCAATGCCAGGTGGCCACGCGAGGAAACCGGCAAGAACTCGGTGAGACCCTGAATGATGCCGAGCAGCACGGCCTGAGCGACCGTCATGCTACAGCTCCACCACCAGCGCCACCACCACGGGACGTCGGCGCGTGCGCCTGCGCAGCTCCCTTCGCAGCCACTGGCTCATTGTACTGCGCAGCCACTCCGGATCGCGCCGCGCGAACGCCCCGGCGCGGGCCAGCTCGGAGGTGAGCCCTGCGACAAGGTGGTCGCGGACCGCCGGCGAGAGCGACAGGCCGGAGACGTGAAGCTGCACCTCGCCGACCGGGCCCTGTCCCGTGCACGGGCACGGCAGCACCCCCACCACCAGCCCCTCGCGCGCCAGCGAGCGGCGGTGGTACAGGACGGAGGGGTCGAGCACCTCCTCCCCAACGTCATCGAGCAGGATCCTCCCCACCTGACGAAGTGCCCCGGTGGGGGCGAGCTCGCCGCCGGACCATGCCAGCTCCTCGCCGTTCTCTACCACCACCGTAGCGAGGCCGCGCCGGCGCGCCATGTCGGCCACCGCCTCCAGGTTGCGCCTGCGGCCGTGGACGGGCACCACCACGCGCGGCCGCGTGAGGTCCAGGAGCCGCTCGAGCTCGCTCCTGTGCGGGTGCCCGGAGACGTGGATGGGAACCTCTGCGGCCGTGATGACCCGCGCGCCGCGCCGCACACAGTGGTCGAACAGCACTGCGAGGCGGCGCTCGTTGCCCGGGATGACGCGCGCCGCGTGCAGCACTGTGTCGCCCGCCCTCAGGCGCAACCCCGGGAGCAGGTCCACGGCCAGGCGGGAGAACGCGGAACCCGGCTCCCCCTGCGAGCCGGTCGCCACGACGACGACCTGGTCGCGCGGCAGCCTGCGCAACTCGCGCGCCGGCCTCACCAGGCCGACCGGCAGCTTGAGGCCACCGAGCTGGCCCTGCACATCGAGCGACTCCACCAGGCCGCGCCCCACCGGCACCACCACCTTGCCCGCCTCCGCCGCGGCGATCGCCACCTGACGGAAGCGCCCGAGGTGGGAGGCGAACGACACCGCGACCACAGCTCCGCGCGCGCGCCGCACCTCGTCCACGATTGCCGCCGCCACCGCCGCCTCGCTCGGCGGCTCCGCGTCCACAAGCGCGTTGGTCCCATCCAGGAGCAGCAGGTCGACACCGGCGTCCCCCCACCGCGCGAGTGCATCCTCCGGGGTCGTCTCGCCGAGCGCCGAGGGCGCCAGCCTGAGGTCGGTGGCGAGCACGAGCGTGCCCGGGTCGCCGTGCAGGCGCAGCGTGACCGTTCCGGGGATCGAGTGCGAGACCGGCACGGCCTCGACGGAGAACGCTCCCGCGCTCAGGCCCGCGCCCTGCCTAAGCTCCTGCGTCGTCAGCGGCTCGCCGTCGGAGAGGGCCCGCCGGGCCCACGCCAGGGTCGTCCGGCTGGCCGCGACCTGCACCGAGGGGAACGCCTCGCGCAGGAACGCCAGCGCCTTGATGTGGTCGTCGTGGGCATGGGTGACGATCACGCGCTGCGGAGCATGATCACCGAGCGCAGCAAAGTCGGGCACCTCGTAGCCGACGCCGAAGGCGGCCAGGTCGGAGAACGCCGCCCCTGCGTCGATCAGCAGCCGGTCGTCGCCGTCGGTCTCGACGAGCAGGGAGTTGGCGCCGAACTCGCCGAGGCCGCCGAGAGGCAGCAGGCGCGCGGTCACGCCGTCGCCTCCTGCGGCATCGCGCCGCCGAGGGCGAGCCACTGGGCGAGGGTCAGATCCTGGGGGCGAACACGGGCGTCCACCCCGGCACGCTCCATCGCCGCGGAGAGCTCGGAAGGGCGCCCCGCCGCGGCCAGGGCGTTGGTGAGCTTCTTCCGGCGGTGGCAGAACGCGACCGCCGCCAGCTCCAGCGCCCTGTCGAGGACGGTGGCATCGGGAGGAGGCTGCAGCACCAGGCGCACGACCCCCGAGCGCACGCGCGGCGGAGGGGAGAAGCTGCGCGGGGGAACGGTGAAGAGCAGCTCGGCCCGGGCGTGTGCCTCGACTTCGATCGTGAGGAGGGCGCGCTCCGCCCCGCCTGGCGGCGCCACGAGCCGTCTGGCGACCTCAAGCTGCACCATCACCACCAGCACCGTGAAGAGGTCATTGCGGGGGAGCAGGCGCCGGATGATCGGCGTCCCCACGCCGTAGGGGAGGTTTGCCGCCACCTGCCACGGACCCCCGGCCGCGAGTTCGTCCAGGTCGGTGGTGACCGCGTCGCCGTGGATCACTTCGAGCGTCGCCGGCCGGCCCAGGCGCCCCGGAAGCATGGCCGCGAGGTCGTCGTCCAGCTCCAGCGTACGCACCCTGGAGAAGCGCGCCAGGAGGTAGCGAGTGAGCGCCCCGTCCCCCGGCCCGATCTCCAGCACCCTGGGCGGCTGGCCAGCAAGGGCAGCGGTGATGGAGTGTGCGGTCCTGGCGTCACGCAGGAAGTGCTGGCCCAGCTTCTGCCGCCGCGTGCGCACGGTTGCCACCCCCTCCAGTCGTGCCTACAATACCCTGTTCCGGCGGCAGCGCGCGGCGGGAAACCGTTGTTGCCTTCCCCCGCAGCGTGGAATTTGCGCGGCCCACGCCGCGCTACACTGCGGGGGCTCGGTGCGCGGTCCCCCGAAAGAGAAAGGAACGCACGATGGGCGGAAAAGTCACTCACGTCACGGATGCCACCTTCGAATCCACGGTGGTCAACAGCGAGAAGCCCGCCATGGTGGACTTTTGGGCCACCTGGTGCGGGCCGTGCCGGATGATCGCGCCCCACGTCGAGGCGCTGGCCGACGAGTACACCGGCAAGGCCGTGATCGCCAAGCTCGACGTGGACTCCAACCGCCAGACCGCCATCAAGTTCGGCATCCAGTCCATCCCGACCCTGCTGTTCTTCAAGGGCGGCAAGGTCGTAGACCGCGTGATCGGGGCCGTGGACAAGAAGGTCTTGAAAGAGAAGCTGACCGCGCTCCTGTGACGCGTTGCGGCAAAGGAGCGCGGTCATGGTGAGTCCCGCCGGAGGCGGGACGAAACCATCACGTCGCACCTCAGGGAGCACCGGCCTCATGAACGGGCCTCTCACGAAAACGATCCCCGGGCCGCGCGGCCCCGTCGCCTACGAGCGGTGGGGCGGCGGCCCGCCGGTTCTCCTCCTCGCCGGGCTTGGTTCCCGGGCCCGTCTCTGGGGCGAGCTCCCGCGGCTGCTCGCCGACCGCTTCACCGTGCTCGCCCCCGACAACCGCGGCGTCGGCGGCTCCCGCGGCGGCGACCCCTTCACCCTGGAGGGCAGCGCCGACGACGCCGCGCTGGTGATCGCGGACGCCGGCATTGCCGGGGCCGGCGTCATCGGCGTCTCCATGGGAGGCCTGATCGCCTGCCAGCTCACGGTGCGCCACCCCGATGCCGTTCAGCGCCTGGTGGTCGCCTCCTGCGGCGCCCGCCTGACCCCATCGCACCTGCGGGTGCTGCGCTTCTTCGAGCTGGCGTTCACGCGCCTCGACCCCGCCGAAGCGTCGCAGGCGGTGATGGCTTTCGCCTTTGCCGGCACCTTCGCTGACAGGTACCCGGGGTTCGTGGAGCAGGCTGCGCGCCTGTGGACCCCGGACCCGGAGGACCGGCCCGGCGCGCTGGCCCAGCTCGAGCACCTGAAGACGGGGTGGGACATGCGCCCGCAGCTCGCCGGGATCACCTGCCCCACCCTGGTTCTTGCGGGCGAGCTGGACCCGCTGGCGCCCGCCGCCTTCACCCGCGAGCTGGCCGCGGCGATCCCCGAGGCGCGCTACCGTGAGGTCCCCGGCGCCGCCCACTCCGTGCTGGCCGAGGGCGGTGCGGCCGTTCTCAACGAGGTGATCGAGTTCCTGTCGACGTAGCGGCCGCCCGCCAGAGGGCCCGCCCCGCAACCCGCGCGGGTAGAATGCCGCACCATGACGGATCCCGAAGTGCCGCACGCCGCTGATGCCAACGCGCCGCTCGAGCCGGCGCTCGAAGAGCTGCGCGCGCGACTGGCCACCGATCTCGAGGCGCTGGTGGCCGCGGTCGGGAACCTCGATCAGGCACAGGCCGACTGGAGGCCGGCGCCCGACCGCTGGTCGGTGGGCGAGGTGCTCCACCACGTCGTGCTTTCCAACCGGTCGTTCGCCCGCGTGGTCGGAAAGCTCGTGGAGCACGGCCGGCGCGAGGGGCTGGCGGCACGGCCGGAGGGCCGCCGCTCGTGGCCGCGCCTGCGCTCGATCGCGGACGTGGGCGCCTCGGGGCCGGTGAAGAACCCCGACCGCGTCACGCCGACCCGCGGGCTGTCGATCGAGCAGCTCCGGTGCGGTCTGGCCGAGTCGCATCACGCGGTCGTGGAGCAGCTCCCCGCCCTCGGCACCCTCGAGCTGGCGGCATTGCGCTTCCCCCACCCCCTGGGGTTCGAGCTGAACCTCTACCAGTGGACGGACATCACCGGCGCCCACGAGCGCCGCCACCTGGGCCAGATCGAGGCGATCCTGGCCGAACCGGCATTTCCGCACCGGGTCCAATAGTAGGCCCACACCCGGAAATCGCCACGCACGACGACCAGCGCGGCCCGAACAACGCAGCTACGGAAGCCTGATCCCGGTTCGATGTCTACGTGCGCCGCCGTGACGCCGGCGAGCCCCGAGAATCGCACGCGCCGGCGCGCCATTCGCTACACTGCAAAGGTGAAATCACGGTTGGCGTTCGCCGCCCTGCTCCTCGCCGGGGTGTTTGCCGCGGGGACGCTCGGTTACCGCATCATCGAGAACGCCAACCTGTGGGATGCCTTTTACATGACCGTCATCACCGTCACCACGGTCGGGTACCGCGAAGTGTTTCCGCTCTCCCGCACAGGTGAGGTCTTCACCGTGGTGCTGCTGCTCGGGGGCCTTGGGATCATCTTTTACGCCCTGACGGAAGTCGGGCGAAACGTGCTGGAGGGCCAGCTTCGCGAGGCCCTCGGCCAGGTTCGGAGGTCACGAATGATCGAGAACCTCTCCGACCACGAGATCGTGTGCGGATGGGGGCGCATGGGGCAGGCCGCGGTCGAGGAGCTGCGCCGCGCCGGCCGCATCGTCGTGGTGATCGAGGCCAAGCATGAAAAGGTCCACCATCTGCACGCCTTGGAAGTGCCGGTGGTCCAGGGAGATGCCACCTCCGAGGCGACCCTTCGCGCCGCCGGCGTCGAGCGCGCCCGCGGCCTGGTGGCCTGCCTCAACGACGACGCCCACAACGTGTACACGGTGCTCACCGCCCGCTCCCTCAACCCCAACCTGTTCATCGTGGCGCGCGCCGGCGAGGAAGGGGCCGAGGCCCGCATCCTGCGCGCCGGGGCGAACCGTGTCGTCAACCCGTACCAGCACGGCGGAGCACGGCTCGCGCAGCTCGTTGTGAAGCCCGCGGTCGTCGAGTTCCTGGACTTCTCGATGGGGGCGGGAAAGGCCGCTGGCCTCGAGCTTGAGCAGGTCTGGCTCGCGCCCTCGAGCCCGCTGGTGGGGAAGACGCTGGCGGAGGCCGACCTGCGTCGGAGCTGCGGCGTCGGGGTCGTTGCCGTGCAGCGCGGTGCGACGCTTTTCCCCAACCCCGAGCCCAACCTCGCGCTCAACGAGGGCGATGTGCTCGTCGTGCTGGGCATCCGCGAGCACCTCGCGGAGTTCGAGGAGATGTTCTGCATGGGCGTCGCGACGAAGGAGGCGTGAGGTGCGACTCTGTCGGATCGATGTGGCGGGGACGCCCCACTGGGGCGTGATCGAAGGCGAGCTGGTGACGCCGCTGGCGGCGCCGCCGTGGGAAGGGCTCCAGAAGGTCGCGGGCGCCATGCCGCTCGCGACGGCTAGGCTGCTGCCTCCGTGCGAGCCGACCAAGATCGTGGCGGTGGGCCTGAACTACCGCGCCCACGCGGCGGAGATGGGCAAGGAGATCCCCGAGGAGCCACTGCTGTTCCTCAAGGCGCCCTCTGCGCTGCTGCCCCACGGGGGCACCGTGGTGATCCCGAAGCAGTCGAGTCGGGTGGAATACGAGGGCGAGCTGGCGCTCGTGATCGGGAAGACCGCGTCCAGGGTCAACGCCTCCCGGGCCCTGGAGCATGTGAGAGGTTTCACATGTCTGGACGACGTCACGGCGCGCGACATTCAGCGCAAGGAGAAGGTCTACGCACGGGCCAAGGGGTTCGACACGTTCTGCCCCGTGGGGCCCTGGCTGGAGACCGAGATCCCCGACCCCCAGGCGCTGGACCTGGAGCTGCGCATCAACGGGAAGGTGCGCCAGAGGGGCTCCACCGCCGACATGATCTTCCCGGTGGCAGAGGTGATCGCGTTCATTTCCCACATCATGACGCTCTACCCGGGCGACCTGATCACCACCGGCACGCCTCCGGGAGTTGGCCCACTTCAGCCCGGGGACGGGGTCGAGGTCGAGATCGCCGGCATCGGCGTCCTCCGCCACACTGTCAGCGCCGCTTGACGGACACCCGGGACGTTGCTATTTTTCTCCCCCGCCCGGGAGACCGGGCGTCGAGCGGGAATAACTCAGTGGTAGAGTGCGACCTTGCCAAGGTCGAAGTCGCGGGTTCAAATCCCGTTTCCCGCTCCAGCTTCTTTTCGGGGGGCTTTGCGGCCCCCCGACCCTTTCTCCCGCCGCAAAAATGCCCCCCGAGCCCCCCACGCTCCGGCGAAGTGAATTCGCCTCCGCGCTTCTCCTTCTTTGGAGATACGAGCGGGCTCGGCGCGGTAGGATGGCAGCGCCGGGGATGACGCGCTGACCCTTGGCGGCCAGGCGCGGACTCGGAGCAGGGGAGGACGCCATGAGCCAGGGATCGACAACCGTCCTCACGATTTCGCGCCAGCTGGGCAGCGGCGGCTCGACCATCGGCCAGGAGGTGGCGCACACGCTCGGCATGCGCTACGCGGACCGGGAGATCCTGCAGCGGGCGGCCGCCTCCGCGGGCCTGAGGGAGAACGACATCGAGGGTGCGGAGGAGAAGGCGGCCGGCTTCTGGCACTCGGTCGTGCACTCCTTCTCCCTGGGGGGCCCGGACACGACGTTCGTCCCCCCGCCGGTCGCCGCGGTGTACGAGAAGGACGTCTTCAAGATTGAGAGCCGGATCATCCGCGAGATCGCGAAGGAGTTCGACGCGGTCATCGTCGGCCGCGCCGGCTTCCACGTGCTGGCCGGCCACCCGGGCCTCGTCAACGTCATGCTGCACGCCCGCAGGGACTGGCGCGTCGAGCGCATCACGCAGGTCTACGGGTTCAAGACCGCGGCCGAGGCCGAGGAGCTGGTGGACCGCTCCGACCGCCACCGGTCGGAGTTCATCCGCACGTTCACCGGCAGGCACTGGACCGACGCCCGCCTCTTCGACCTCTGCATCGACACCAGCGCCTGCGGCCTCGACGTCGCCACGAGATGGGTTCTCGAGCTGGTCTCGAGTCGCATGAAACGACGCGGGCGGCCGTGAGCCGTCGCTGCGTCCCGATTCCGCCGGTGCCGCACCGGCTTGAAATGACGACGTGACACCAACCGTTGGGGTCAGAAGCGCCCCGCCGCCGCGCGCAGCGCCGGCGGGCGGGGTCCCCGACCCCTGAACAGGAGATGACGAGATGGCTGCAGCTCACAGACGTGCCGCTTTGCTGAATGGCCTGCCGGGTGGGGGCCGGCCGCTGGGCACAGCGCTGGCCGCGCTGCTGCTCGCGGCCGGAGCCGCCGCACAGGCGCCGCAGGGCGAGCTCACTCTGGCCGAGGTGCTGCGCGAGATCGCGTCCCGCTCGACGGTCGCGGTCTCGGCCGGCCTCGATCTCGATGCCGCGAGGGAGAGCACCAGGCGAACCCAGGCCTCCTACTACCCTTCGGTCGACCTCTCGGTCGGCCACTTCAACCGGGACAACCCGGTCGTCGCGATCTTCGGCGCCTTCGCCGCCCCGACCTCGGAGAAGAACTTCTTCACCGGGGAGTTGGACGTCAGCGAGCTGCTGTGGGACGGCGGGCGCCGTTCCGGGGCGGTCAGGGTGGCGCGCAGCACCGAGGACGCCGTGGGGATGCAGGGCCAGGCCGACGTGCGGGCGGCGCAGCTCGAGGGGATGGAGACCTACCTCGCGATCCTCGCGTCCAAGGCGCAGCTGCACGTCGTCGCCCAGCGGGAGGCGAGCCTGCGGGACCACCTGCGGGAGGTGAAGGACCTCTTCGAACAGGGGGTCGTCGCCCGCAACGACCTGCTCGCGACCGAGGTCCGCCTGCGCTCGGTCCAGGACCAGGCCGGCAGGGTCGACAACGACGCGACGGCCGCAACGCAGGCGCTCAACCGGCTGATGGGGCGCGACCCCGTGGAGCCGCTGGCCCTGCCCGCGCAGCTGCCTTCCCCGCCCCCTCTCGCGGCCGGCACCGATGACCTCGGCAAGCGCGCCGCCGAGGGGAACAAGCGGCTCCTCGCGCTGCAGGCCCGCCTCAGGACGGAGCAGGACATGGTGGCCGTGCGCAAGGCGGACAGCTACCCGACGTTCATCGCGCAGGCCTCCCACACCTACCAGCAGAACCAGTATCTCCTCTACCCGAACGCAAACTACCTGTTCCTCGGCGTGAACTGGCAGGCGTACGACGGCGGGGCCCGCCGCGCCGGCGTACGCGAGGCGGAGCTCGCGGTCGCCAGGACCACCCAGCAGATCGCCGACCTCCAGCGCCAGCTCGGGATCCAGGTGAGCCGCGCGTACAACGACTACCAGCAGGCTCTCAGGGAAGCCGCCACGGCCGAGACCAACGTCAAGGCGTCGGAGGAGAATCTCCGGATCGTGGAGGACCAGTACAAGTCCGGCCTCGCCCGGTCGACCGACGTCCTGGACGCCGAGTCCACCCTCGCGGAGAGCCGGTTCACGCTCGTGAACCAGCATTACAACGCGTACCTCAAGCAGGGCGTCCTTCTCAACGTCACAGGCGAGGACCTCCCCGCGTTCTACTCCAGCCTAGTACCGAAGAGACAGGAGCGGTGAGATGCTCAAGAAATGGATCAGCCTCGCAGCCATCCTCCTGGTCGCTCTGGCGGCCGTCTTCGTCGCCAACCGCTACTGGAAGCATGCCCAGGTCCACCCCAACACCGACGACGCGTACGTGAGCGGGGACATCTTCGCCATCGCTTCCCGCATCCAGGGCACGCTGCTTACCGTTGAGGTCGGGGAGAACCAGCCCGTGACGCAGGGCCAGGTGATCGCCACGCTCGACCCGCGCGACTACGACGCCCAGGTGGAGCAGGCGCACGCGGCCATTGAGGAAGCGCGCTCGGCGCTCGCCACCAACCGCGCGCAGATCGCCCAGGCGAAGGCCAAGGTGGACGCGGACAGGAGCCGCCTGGAGCTTGCCCGCCTCAACCTGCAGCGCTTCTCCGAGCTGTACCGGCGTAACTCGATCCCCAAGCAGCGCTTTGACGACGCCGTCTCCGCCGAGCAGATCGCATCGGCTGACGCCGAGGCTTCCCAGAAGGCGCTCGCCGCGGTCGAGGCCAACCTGACCGTCGCCGAGCAGCGCGTCAAGGTGCAGGAGGTCAGGCTCGCCAACGCCGAGCTCACGCGCTCCTACTGCACGCTCACCTCGCCCATCGCGGGGATCGTGAGCAAGAAGAGCGCTCAGGTCGGGCAGGTCGTCGCTCCCGGCCAGCCGCTCTGCGCGGTGGTGCCTCTCGAGGGCGACCACATCTGGTTGGAGGCCAACTTCAAGGAGACCGAGCTGCGCCGCATCCGGGTCGGCCAGCCGGCCACGTTCCACACCGACGTCAACCCAGAGCGCACCTACACAGGGTGGGTGGAGAGCCTGAGCGCGGGAACGGGCGCCGCTTTTTCCCTGCTCCCGCCCGAAAACGCCACCGGCAACTGGGTGAAGATCGTGCAGCGCCTGCCCGTCCGGATCGCGATCGATCCGGCGAGCAACGCGGACCGGTCGCTGCGCCTCGGGCTCTCGACCCACGTGGAGGTGAACACGCTGGCCGAGTCCAGGCAAGGGGCGGCCACCGCGAAGGCTGGCGCGGCGGCGCGCTAGGACCGGCCCGCGGGGGACGGATGGGCGACCGGACGACCAACAAGTACCTCATCGCGTTCACCTCCATGCTCGGCACCCTCATGGAGGTGGTGGACACGTCGGTGGCCAACGTGTCGCTGCCCCACATGCAGGGGACGTTTTCGGCCGGCGTGGACGAGATCACCTGGGTCATCACCTCCTACCTGGTCGCCAACGCGGTCATCCTCCCGATCACCGGCTGGCTGGGCAACTACTTCGGGCGCAAGCGCTTCTACCTGTGGTGCCTGGGCGTGTTCACGCTCGCCTCCCTCGGCTCCGGCGCCGCGCCCTCGCTCCTCTTCCTCGTGGTGATGAGGGTCATCCAGGGGTTTGCCGGCGGCGCCATGGTCCCCATGTCGCAGGCCATCCTCCTCGAGTCGTTCCCCAAGGAGGAGCACGGCAAGGCGATGGCCCTGTTCGGAATCGGCGTGGTGTTCGGCCCGATCATCGGCCCGACGCTGGGCGGCTGGATCACCGACAACTGGGGGTGGCCCTGGGTGTTCTACATCAACATCCCGATCGGCATCCTCGGCATCGTCCTCGGCCTGATGCACATCCAGGACCCCGCGCACCTGCAGCGCCCCGAGGGGAAGGTGGACTACTGGAGCTTCCTGTTCATCTGCGTGGGGTTGGGGAGCCTGGAGGTGGTGCTGAACCGGGGCCAGCGTTTCGACTGGTTCGACAGCAACTTCATCAAGAGTTTCGCCCTGGCGGCCGTCGTCGGGATCGCGCTATTCATCTGGCGCTCGTTCACAGCCTCAAGGCCGCTCGTCAACCTGCGCGTGTTCGCAAACCGCTCGTTCGCCTCCGGCACCGTGATGATGTTCCTGCTCGGCTTCGGCCTCTTCGGCTCGTTCACCATGCTGCCGCTGTTCGTCCAGAGCATGCTTGGCTACACCGCCACCTGGGCAGGGCTGGTCATCTCGCCGGGTGGGATCGCCTCCCTGCTCGCCATGGGCATCGTCGGAAACCTCGTCGGGCGCGTGGACAGCCGTATCCTCGTGCTGGTCGGCGCCGCGTTCAACATCGTGGCAATCTGGCTGCTGCAGTCGGTAGACCTCCAGGTGGATTTCGCATACGTCACGATCTCGAGGCTCTTCCAGGGTTTTGGCCTGGGCTTCCTGTTCGTGCCGATCACGGCGGCCGCGTTCTCGCAGCTCAGGCCGGAGCAGATCGGCCAGGGCACGGGGCTGTTCAACCTACTCCGCAACGAGGGCGGCTCCGTCGGCATCGCGATGTCCGCCACCGTGCTCGCCCGCCACGCCCAGCTCCACCAGTCGCACCTCGTCGAAAACGTCACAGCGTTCAGTCCGATCGCCCAGGAGCGCCTCGCGGCGGCGGCGAACGGCCTGTTCGCGGTCTCCGGCTACGACCCCGCCACCGTCAAGACCATGTCGCTCGGAATGATCTACGGCCTCGTACGGCAACAGGCGTTCGTGAAGGCCTACGTGGACGTGTTCTGGATGCTCACCTTCGCCTTCGTGCTGTTCATCCCGTTCATCGGCCTGCTCTCGAGCGGAAAGGGCAGGCGGGCGCCGGGCGGGCACTGAAGTCCCCCTCGCTGACCAGACCACGCGCACCGCCAAATCCGTCGAGGAGGCCGAGCGAATCCTGGACGAGGGGCGCAGCGAGGTCGAAGTTGGAGCCTGATCGGATTGGCGGGCAGGTTTTCTCGCCCCCAACCGCGCGCGGCCGCTGCAACCTCGCCCAGATTCGCGTTGACACCCCGGCGGCCCACCGGTAGACTCTCCTGCGCGGTGACGTAGCCAAGTGGTAAGGCAGGGGCCTGCAAAGCCCTCATTCGGCGGTTCGACTCCGCCCGTCACCTCCACCCAGATCCTAAAGAGGAGGAAGTCCAATGAAGTGCATCGCAACCCTCACGGCACTGTGCGCCCTGATCGCCCTGCCGCTGCTCGCAGCGGACGCCCCGGCCAAGCCGTCGGCGGCCTGCTGCCTGAAGAGCGCCGGCGCCCAGCGCACCGTCACCAACCTCGACAACGGCGTGAAGATCACGATCACGGGGGGCGATGCGAAGCTCGCTGCGATGATCCAGGAGGAGACTACCACCTGCCCAAAGCCGGGGTGCTCACAGGACTGCCCGATGCAGGCCAAGGGCGTGACCCGCACGGTCGAGAAAACCGACAACGGCGTGGTGATCACCGCGACCGCGAGCGACCCCGGGATGGTCAAGAAGCTGCAGGAGCACGCGGCCACCCAGTGGGACAAGGACTGCCCGCACAAGGCCGGCAAGGCTTGCGCCAAGGGCGAGTCCGGCGCCCCCAAGTGCCCGCACGCGAAGGGCGGGACACCGACCCAGTCGTAGGCATCGCTGTCGAGCGAAGCGCAGCCCGCGGTGCCGCGCCGCGGGTTCTTCGTCTGTGACGACGTCCCGGCCCGACGCGCGAACGTAGCGGTGCCTTCCTCGAGGACGAGGCGGCGCGCCGAGCGAGCCGGCGCTTGTTCCCGGCGAGCGTGGGGGTTCGGGGGGCTGGAGCGCCCGGGTGGGTGGCCGGAGCGGGCGCGGGCCCCCCGCGACAAAAGATGCGCGCCCCGCGATTTCGCCCTCGCGACCGGTACAATGGCCGCGCGATGGACGAGCGGCGCGCGCCGGTGCAGGACTCGATGGGGCTCCCGATCCGCTTCCCCGAACCGGGCAAGCGACACGGCTTCCTGGGCTTCCTGCGCAGCCGCTTCGTCACCGGCCTGCTCGTGGCGTTCCCGCTGGTCGTGACGATCTTCTTCGGGCGCTTCCTGTTTGACCTCGTGGACCGCTGGGCGGACCCGATCAGCACCAAGCTGTTCGAGCGAACGATCCCGGGTTTCGGGGCGGCGCTCTTCGTGCTGGTGATCTTCGCGCTCGGCGTGCTGGCCCACAACATGATCGGGCGGCGCGTGCTACGGATCGGGGACAGGCTGTTCGCCCGCATCCCGATCATGCGGTCGATCTACCTCGGCACGCGCGAGGTCACGCGCGCCTTCGCCGGCGACCGCAGCAAGAGCTTCCGGCGGGTGGTGCTGGTGCCGTTCCCCTACGAGGGCGTCTGGGGGATGGCGTTCGTCACCGGGGAGTTCGAGGAACAGACGCCGGACGGCCCGCGGCGCGTGATCACCGTGTTCATGCCCACGACCCCCAACCCAACCACCGGCTTCTTCCTCGTCTACCCGGAGGCCTCCGTCAGGCCGACCGACCTCACGGTGGAGGAGGCGCTGCGCATGGTGATCTCGGGCGGCCTGGTGAGCGCGACCCAGGAGCGGGTGTTCCCCGGGGCCCGGCCGCCGGCGGGCGGCTCGCGGTGAGCAGGGGCAAGGCGGGCGCCAGGACCGGCTTCGCACGCGCCGCGGCGATCGAGGCGGCGCTCGCCGCCGCCTACCCCGACGCTACCTGTGAGCTGCTCTTCCGCAACCCGTACGAGCTCCTCGTGGCCACGATCCTTTCGGCTCAGTGCACCGATGCGCGCGTCAACACGGTCACGCCCGCGCTCTTCGACCGCTACCCGGACGCTGCATCCCTGGCAAACGCGGAGCAGGGCGAGCTCGAGGGAATGATCCGCAGCACGGGGTTCTTCCGCAACAAGGCCAAGTCGTTGCTCGGGATGGCGCGCGCCGTGGTGGAGAACCACGTGGGGGAGATCCCGGGAAGCATGGAGGCGATGACCAGGCTCCCCGGCGTCGGCCGCAAAACCGCCAACGTGGTGCTCGGGACGGCATTCGGGTACGCGACCGGGGTCGTGGTGGACACCCATGTGGCGCGCCTGGCGGCGCGGCTCGGCCTCTCTTCGCAGAGCGACCCGGAGAAGATCGAGCAGGACCTCGTGGAGCTGTTTCCGCCGGCCTCCTGGGTTGCGCTCGGCCACCGCCTGATCCTGCACGGGCGGCGCGTGTGCACCGCCCGCAAGGCCGCCTGCGCAGGGTGTCCGCTCGAGGCGCTCTGCCCGAGGATCGGCGTATGAAGATCGTCCTCGGCACCAGGCGCGAGCCCAAGATCGCCGGCGTGCAGATCGCGCTCTCTCGGCTTGCCTCCCTTCCCTGGCCCGGCGAGCAGGTGGAGGTAACGGCGGTCGAGGTCGCGAGCGGGCAGGCCGACACCCCGCTCTCGGCCGAGGCGACCCGCGCCGGCGCACGCACCCGGGCCCGCGCGGCGCTGGAGTCGGTGCCCGGTGCGGATCTTGCGCTCGGCCTGGAGGGCGGTATCGAGGTGCTCGGCCGCGCCCCGCTTCAGGCGGTGCTACGCAATTGGGCTGTGGCCTGGGACGGGCGGCGGGAGGGGGTGGGCTCGAGCGCGAGCATCCTCCTGCCCGAGCCGCTCGCCGAGACGGTGCTCGCGGGAGAGGACCTGGCCGCGGCCATCGACCGTTTCGCCCGGGAACGGGACGTGCGATCGCGCCAGGGCGCCTTCGGGGTGCTGACGGCCGGCGTGGTCACCCGCGCGGACGCGTACGCCCAGGCGGTGGTGACCGCCCTCGCACCGTGGTACAAAGAGCCGTGGGAGGGATGATGCAGCCACACACGCCGTGGGGCGGCTGGGTCGAGGTGATCACCGGAAGCATGTTCTCCGGCAAGTCGGAGGAGCTGATCCGAAGGCTGCGGCGCGCGATTATCGCCAAGCAGCGAGTGCAGGTCTTCAAGCCGGCGCTCGACGAGCGCTACACGGCCGCCCAGGTGGTCTCTCACTCTCGCTGGCGCCTCGAGGCGGAGCGGGTGCACAAGGCGGCGGAGATTCTCGAGCGCCTCGACCCCCGCACCGAGGTGGTGGGGATCGACGAGGGCCAGTTCTTCGACCAGGAGCTGGTCTCGGTGTGCGGCCGGATGGCGGATCTCGGAAAGCGCGTCATCGTGGCCGGGCTCGACATGGACTTCCGCGGGGAACCGTTCGGGCCGATGCCCGAGCTTCTGGCGGTCGCCGAGGAGGTCGAGAAGGTGCACGCCATTTGCGCCCGCTGCGGCGCCCCGGCGTCGTACACGCAGCGCCTCAGCCAGGCGCAGGAGCAGGTGGTGGTGGGTGCCGCGGACATCTACGAAGCGCGCTGCCGCCGCTGCTTCGACCCCGGCGGCCCCGGCTCGCAGCCCGACCTCTTCCCTCCAGACACCGAGGAGGGCTGAGACCGCCTCCATTTGAGACGAGTCTCGTTACCTCTTGACCCCGCCACCGGCGGGGCGCTCTAATACGCCGGTGTCACCCCTGAGCGAGAAGCAGTGGGCGTTCCTGATAAAGGTCGCGAGGCGCGTCGTCCCCGAGACGGCGGCCCTCGACGCAGTGGGACGCGAGCGCTTCGTCGCCATCATTGGGAACGCCCTCTCGGACCGGCCGCGCAACATCCGGCGTCAGTTCGCGCTCTTCCTGGGCGTGATCCGGTGGGCGCCGCTGCTGCGCTTCGGCGCGCCGTTCGACCGCCTCGCACCGGAGCACCGGGACGCCGTGCTGCGGTGGTTCATGGACGCCCCTCTCGGCAAGCTGCGGAGCGGGTTCTGGGGGCTGCGAGTGCTCATCTTCATGGGCCACTACGGCCAGCCCGAGGTGTGGCCGGCGATCCGGTACACCCCCTCGTTCCGGGGGAACGAGATGCTCCATGGTTGAGAAGAGCTACGACGTCGTGGTCGTCGGGTCCGGCGCCGGCGGCGGCACGGTGGCCAAGGAGCTTGCGCCACTCGCCCGGCAGGGGGCGCGCATCGCGGTGTTGGAGTGGGGCCCGAAGCTCAGGGAGAGCGAGTTCACCGGCCGCGAAGCCGAGATGGCGGAGAAGCTCTACTTCGACAACGGCGGCTTCCTCACCCGCGACCGTGCGATGACCCTCGCGTTTGGCCGCGCGTACGGCGGCTCGACGGTCGTCTACACCGGTACTTCGCTACCCCTCCCCGAGAAGGTGCTCGCGCGCTGGAACGTCCCCGGCCTCGAGTTCGCCGACCTCCGCAGAAGGTCGGAGAGGTACCTCGCGGAGAACAACGCCCACCTCCTCGAGACCGAGCGGATCAACGACAACAACCGCCTCTTCTCCGAGGCGTGCCGCACCCTCGGCTACCGGGTGGAGCAGTTCCCGGTCAACGTGACGGGGTGCCAGGGGTCCGGTCTGTGCAACCTGGGGTGCCCCAACGCCGCCAAGCAGGGGACCAACCGCGTGCAGCTCCCCGCGGCGGAGGCAGCCGGGGTCGAGGTGGTCACCAACTGCAAGGTCGAGTGCATCGGTGACCGCGAGTGCTCAGCCACCGTCGCCAACCCGCCGTACGGCGAGCCCTCGCGGTGGCCCGAGGGGACGTACCGGATCCGGGCCCGGGCGATCGTCGTTTCGGCAGGAGCGGTGAACTCGCCGGCGGTGCTGCTGCGCTCGCACCTCCCCGTGGAGCTGCCGGCGCTCGGGCGCTACTTCACGGCGCACCCGGCGCTGATCCTGATCGGCGAGCACGAGCGCCCGATCAGCAACTACCACGGGCACCCCAAGAGCTACTACTGCGACGAGTTCGTCGACTCGCACCACTTCCTGCTCGAAACCTGCATGTATTTCCCTTTCACGACCGCCAAGAATCTCATCGGCTTCGGCCCCGCGCACAGCGAACTGATGAGCCGCATGGACCGCATGCAGATGATCCTCGTCCTGGCGGTGGACCCTGCCCTGCCCGGAAACCGCGTGAGGTTGGACGGCGTGGGCGACCCGATGGTGGAGTACCGCTTCAGCGACGAGGTCCTAGATTCGCTCGTGGAGTCCCAGAGGGCGGCGGCCCGTATCTTCTTCGCCGCCGGGTGCCGGAGGGTGCACGCCCCCGCGGGGAGCAGCTTCTTGATCACCGCCGACCAGGTCGGGCGGCTCGCCGAGCTGATCACGCGCGACCATTTCAAGCTGGGAAAGGTCTCGATCTCGAGCGCCCACCTGATGGGAGGGTGCCGCATGGGCTCCTCGGCGGCTGACTCGGTCACCGACGCCTGGGGGCAGGTGCACGGCGTCCCCTGGCTGTTTGTGGCCGACGGCAGCCTCTTCCCCGCCTGCGCCGAGATCAACCCGTACGTGACGATCATGGCGCTCGCCGACCGGGTGGCCGAGCGCGTCCGCGCCCGCCTGCCGGAGCTGCCCGCGGCATGAGCGACTCGGGCGCGCGCCTGGTGGTGAGAGCCCTCGAGGACGAGGGCGTTGCCTTCACTTTCGGCATTCCTGGCACGCACAACATCGAGCTGTACGACGCGCTCGCGGCCTCGGAAAAGGTCACACCCGTGCTGGTCACGGACGAGCAGGCCGCCTCGTTCATGGCCGACGGGGTCTCGCGCAGCTCGGGGAGCGTGGGCGTGGTCAACCTCGTGCCGGGCGCCGGCCTCACCCACGCGCTCTCCGGGGTCGCCGAGGCGTTCTTGGACGGGGTCCCGCTCGTCGTGCTGGCGTGCGGCATCCGCACCGACAGCGGGCGGGCCTTCCAGCTCCACGACATCGACCAGCTCGCGGTGATCCGCCCGGTGGTCAAGGACGTCCTGCCGGTGCGCGAGCCCCTGGAGCTCTACGCCACGGTGCGCCGGGCGTTCGCGCTCGCCCGGGCCGGCACCCCGGGTCCGGTCGTGGTCGAGGTGCCGGCGCAGCTCTACCTGCTCCGTCATGACTTTGGCGATCTCCACTTCGAGCCGGGTGAGGTGGCGCCTCCCCGGCCGGACCCTGGGCTGATCGAGCGCGCCGCCCGGGTACTCCGGGAGGCCCGGCGCCCGCTCATCTACGCGGGGTACGGCGCACGCGCGGCCGGCGAGCCGCTGCGGCAGCTCGCCGAGCGCCTGACCGCTCCGGTAGCCACCACGATCCAGGGCAAGGGGGTCTTTCCGGAGTCCCACCCGCTCTTCCTCTGGAACGGGCTCGGCCGCACCGCGCCCTCCTTCGTACGCCAGATCGAGGGCGAGCGCGATGCGATGCTCGCGGTCGGGTGCCGCTTCGGGGAGGTCGGCACGGGGAGCTGGAGTTTCACGCCCCCCGCGGCACTCGTTCACGTGGATATCAACCGCGAGGTGTTCAACCGCAACTTCCCCGCCGCCGTAACCGTGGCGGGTGATGCGGCCGAGGTCCTGGAGGCGCTGGTCGAAGCGCTCCCGGCGCGCGCGCGCGACGAGGCGCTCGAGCGCGCCATCGCCGCCGGGCACGCCGCCACGCGCAAGGAGCAGCACCGCGCGGGCGGCGGCGAGCGGGTGTCGCCCGCGGCGCTCTTCGACACGCTCCAGGAGCTGGCCGGGCACAACGCCATCTTCACCGCCGACTCGGGCAACGGCACGTTCCTCGCGATGGAGCACCTGCGGCTGGAAGCGCCGGGGCGCTTCCTGGCACCGGTGGACTACTCGTGCATGGGCTACGCCGTGCCCGCCGCCATCGGGGCCAAGCTCGCAAACCCGCAAAGCGACGTGGTGGCGCTCGCCGGGGACGGCGCATTGCTCATGACCGGCCTGGAGCTGCTGACGGCCGCGTCGTACCGGGCCGGCGTCGTGGTCGCCGTGCTGCGCGATGAAGAGCTGGCGCAGATCGCCCAGTTCCAGCGTACCGCCCTCAACCGGGCCACCTGCTCGGAGGTCGCGCCGTACAGCGTGGCGGCGTTCGCAGCCGCGACCAACTGCGCGTTCCTCGCTGCAGGCCGCGACGCTGAGCTGGGGGACGTGCTCGCGAAGGCGTTCTCGACCGCCCGCGAAGGCCGGCCCGTGATGGTGGACGTCGCGATCGACTACTCCCGCAAGAGCTACTTCACCCGCGGCGTGGTCGCCACAACGTTCCTGCGGCTGCCATGGACCGACCGCCTGAGAATGCTCGCCCGCGCGGCAGCCCGCCGCCTCGCATCTCGCTGACGCCAGCGCCGTCCTCTCCGTGCCCGTCGGCAGCCCCACTTTGGGGCGTATGGCGGGAGGGCCACGCCCCTCCCATACCCTGGCTGGCTTGACCCCGCGGGCAGCCTCCAAGGTGACCCGCTCCAGGTACCGACGACGTGACCGTCCGCGGCCGAGGACGGACACCCCGATAAAGGTGCGGGCGGTCGACATGCGGGGCTCCTTCCACGGACGAGTACGACGAGAGCATCGCGTGTCGTGTTCGCCGTTCCGGCGCCGACGGGCTCTCGGTACGCGAGGGGGATGCTCGTGGCGGCGTGCCTCGTGGTTTCCGTGGCCGTTTTGGTCGGCGTCATCATCGCGGCGCTCGCCGACAGGCTGTCCGCGGCCGCGCCGGCGAAGGTCTCGCCACCCCGCACGTCCGCCATCTGGCATTTAGACGACCTCCCACAAGATCTTAAGCAGGCGCACCTCGCCTACGGCATTTTCAGCTCCTGTCTTGAGCCCCGGGGGGATCGGCTCAGGCCTTCCCCGTGTTGGTCCTGTCCAGGGCGGCGCGCAGGCCGCACGCGTGGCCCGACTCGGCGGAGGCGCCCGCCAGCGGCAGCCTCAGATGCTTCTTGCGCCGATCGGGAAGCGGGGGACACCCTGGAACGTCGCCGCGGCTCCCGGCTTCAGCCCATGGGCGGCGGCATAGCCGGCGTTGACCAGGAGGACGGCGCGCGCTGGCGATTTGTTCGTGAACTTGGGGCACGGGTCCGCGCGGCACGGCTGCGCGCCGGCGCTCACGTCCGCGACCCGGCCCGTGGCGTCGAACCAGACGATGTCGACAGGTATCAGCGTGTTCTTCATCCAGAACGCCAGGATGTCGTCCTTATCAAACACGAAGAGCATCCCGCGGTCCGGTTCGAGCTTGTCGCGGTACATGAGCCCGGTCTCCTTCTCCTTGGCTGTGATGGCAAGCTCGAGGGAAATCCGCGCCCCGTCAGGGGCCACGCACACCGGGACGTTGTCCGCCCCTGCCGCCGCTACGAGGACGAGCAGAAAAGCCAGCATGGTCATGCCTCCACGCGTATTGTAGCGGATGGCTCTTCACGTGCTGTCCGCACCTCGGCGGCAGCCTCGAGGCTACGGCGGATGCTCCGAAATGCGCGGGGCGCCGCGCGCCCGCGACGCGAGTCGGTCGCTAGGTGCATGCAGGCTCTATACTCACACTCGCCCGATGACGGAGGAGGCATGGCCCCGCCGCTGAGCACGCGCACCAGCAGGAAGCTCTCGCCCGGGAGCATCTACCCGCTCGGGGCCACGCTGACCGCTGAGGGCGTGAACTTCGCACTCTCCTCCCGCTACGCCGCGGAGGTCTACCTCCTCCTGTTCGACGACCCGGCAGGCGATCCCACGGACGTCATCCGGGTGGAGAACCAGGGCCGGTTCATCTGGCACGTGTTCGTCCACGGCCTCTCCGCCGGACAGCTCTACGGGTACCGGGTGGTGGGCGAGTTCGACCCGGAGCACGGCCTGCGCTTCAACCCGGCGAAGCTCCTCATCGACCCCTACGCCAAGGCGCTCACGGGCAAGGCAGTCAACACCGACAACCTCCTCCTCGCCTACGACCCGTCCGCGCCCGACGCGGACCTCTCGCTGGACGCGCGGAACAACGTGCGTATTGTGCCCAAGTGCATCGTGATCGACGACGCCTTCGACTGGCGGGGGGACGCCCCTCCTGAGATCCCCCTCGAGCAACTCCTGATCTACGAGGTCCACCCGAAGGGGTTCACCGCGCACCCATCATCCGGCGTCTCCCACCCGGGGACGTACCTGGGGTTCGCCGAGAAGATCTCCCACCTCACGCGGCTCGGCATCAACGCGGTGGAGCTGCTGCCCGTCCACGAGCACTACGTCGAGGACGTCCTGAAGGAGCGGGGGCTCGCCAACTACTGGGGGTACAACACGCTGAGCTTCTTCGCACCGGAGCTCTCGTACAGCACCGGCTCCTCGCCCGGATGCCAGGTGGCGGAGTTCAAGACGCTGGTGCGCGCGCTGCACCGCGCCGGCATCAAGGTGATCCTCGACGTCGTGTACAACCACAGCGCCGAGGGGAGCGAGCTGGGCCCCACCCTCTCGTTCAGGGGGATCGATAACCCGACCTACTACGCGCTCACGGGCCCTCCCACGCAGCCGGGCCGCTTCTACCAGAACTACACCGGCACCGGGAACACCCTCGACCTGGCGAAACCGGCGGTGATCCGGCTGGTCATGGACTCGCTGCGCTACTGGGTCCAGGTCATGCACGTGGACGGCTTCCGCTTCGACCTGGCCTCGGTGCTGGGGCGGGAGGAGGACGGGACGTTTCGGACCTCCTCAGGGTTCTTCGACGCGGTCTCGCAGGACCCGGTGCTCTCCCAGGTCACCCTGATCGCGGAGCCCTGGGACCTGGGCACGTACCAGGTTGGGAGCTTCCCCATCGACTGGTCGGAGTGGAACGGGCGTTTCCGCGACACCGTGCGGCGGTTCGTCAGGGGTGACGAGGGGCAGGCACGCGACCTCGCAGCGCGCGTCACCGGGTCGGCCGACCTCTACCGCGACGACGGCCGCTCAGCCTACAACAGCATCAACTTCGTCACCTGCCACGACGGCTTCACGCTGCGAGACCTGGTGAGCTACGACGAAAAGCACAACCAGGGAAACCTCGAGGGGAACCGCGACGGCACCGACGCGAACGAGTCCTGGAACTGCGGGGTCGAGGGAGAGACCGACGACACCGCGGTCGAGCGGCTGCGCCGCCAGCAGGCCAAGAACTTCATCTGCCTTCTGCTGTTCTCCGCGGGGACCCCGATGATCCTGGGCGGGGACGAGTTTTGCCGCACCCAGCGCGGCAACAACAACGCCTACTGCCAGGACAACGAGACGAGCTGGTTCGACTGGCGGGAGGTGGAGCGCAACGCCGACGTGCTCGCGTTCCTCGAGGAGGCCGTGGCCCTCACCCGCAGATGCACCATCCTGGAGAGGCGCAAGTTCCTCCTCGGACACGACTCCAACGGCGACGGCATGCCCGACATCGTGTGGTACGGCGAGGACCTGGGAAGCCCCACCTGGGACGACCCCGAGCTGCGCACGCTCTGCTTCCAGCTCGACGGCAGCGAGCACGCCTCCGAGCTCGGGCACTACCGCCTGTTCTTCATCTTCAACGCGGACCCCGCCCTCCAGCACGTCGCGCTGCCGCCCCTCTGGGAGGGTGCGAGGTGGCACCGGCTGGTCGACACCTCGCTCCCGGCCGGCGAGGATGTCTCCCTGCCGGGCCACGAGGTGGCGCTGAACCCGCCGGGTTTCTACCTGGTCAACCCCCGCAGCACGGTGGTGCTGATCGGCCGCTGAGGGGTCGCCGTCACCCTTTCGGCTTCACGTTCTGGTTCAGCCGGAACAGATTGGCCGGGTCGACCTTACGCTTGAGCGCCACCAGGCGGTCGTAGTTGCGCCCGTAGGTGGCCCTGACCCGGTCCTCGCCTTCCTCCATCATGAAGTTGACGTAGGCGCCGCCGGAGGAGTGCGGGTGCAGCGCCGACCAGTAGTCGCGAACCCACGCCACGTTCCTGGTAGTGTCGTCCGGGTTGGGGTACATGGCGGCGATGACGTGCACGTACTTGGCGTCCCGGTAGAAGTAGGCGGTGTCGTCCTTGCCGACCCGGTTCGCCGCGCCGCTCACCGGGTAGATGTGCATCGCCGAGTTGAACGTCGGGATCCCAGGGCCGTGCTTGACATGCACCTCGATCGCCTCGTCCGAGAGCTCGTCCATGAAATCGGCCTTCCAGTAGTTCTGCAGCCCTTCGGGGACGAGCCCGTCGAACATGCTCTGCACCGCCGGATAGGGCATGGGCCCGAAGAAGTCCACCACGGGCGGGCCGAACTTGCGCAGCGGCGCGACCAGCCGCCCGGCCTTCGTCGGGTGGCCCGTGTACACGGCCATCACGCCGCACACCGTCGTGTTGTGCAGGTGGGTCGGGAACGGCGGCCCCGGCGGGACGATCAGGAACGCGAAGAACGCGTTGAAGTCCTGCGGCGCGCTGTTCATGAAGTCACGGTAGAGGCGCAACGCCTCGCGGGCCTTCTCAACCGGGTAGAGGATCGGCCCCGCCATCACGGTGGCGACCGGGTGCAGCCTGAACTCGAACGAGGTCACGACGCCGAAGTTCCCTCCCCCGCCCCGGATCCCCCAGAAGAGGTCCGCGTTCTTCTTCTGGCTTGCGGTCACGAAGCGCCCGTCGGCGAGCACCATGTCGACCGAGAGCAGGTTGTCGCAGGAGAGCCCGTACTTGCGCGTCAGGTGCCCGATGCCGCCGCCGAGGGTGAGCCCGGCGATCCCGGTCGTCGAGATGATCCCGCCCGGCGCCGCGAGGCCGAACGCGTGCGTGGCGTGGTCGAGGTCACCCCAGGTGCACCCGCCCTCGGCGCGCGCCGTGCGCTTGTCGGGGTCCACTCGGATCCCTTTCATCGCGGAGAGGTCGATCACCAGACCGCCGTCGCACACCGCGTTGCCGGTCACGTTGTGGCTTCCCCCGCGGATCGCCACCGGAAGGCGCTGCTCGCGGGCGAAGTTGACCGCCGCGATCACGTCGGCCACCCCCGCGCAGCGTGCGATCAGCGCCGGCCGCCGGTCGATCATCCCGTTCCAGACCTTGCGGGCCTCGTCGTAGCGTCCGTCGCCTGGCCGGATGAGCTCCCCGCGCAAGCATGCCCTGAACGCCGACACCGTTCCCTCGTCGAGGACCGGGTTCCCCGTCGTGTCTCGCATTGCGTCCATGCGTCACCTCCTTTTCCGTGATGCACTTGTGATCACAAACCCGAAGCCCGAACCCACCATTCCCGGGCGCCGGGGACCGAGCACTTGACAGCCAGTCCGCCGGAATGTATATTGTCTGTGGACAGTATACAATGACCCAGGAGACCCCGAGCATCCGCATCGACCTCGCCTCGCCGGTACCCGCCTACCAGCAGATCGTGGCCGCGCTCCGGGCGCTGCTGGTGGCGGGGGAGCTGAAGCCCGGCTACCGGCTCCCCACGGTGCGCCAGCTCGCCACCGACCTCGGCATCCATCACAACACGGTGGCCGAGGCGTACCGCGCGCTCGCCGCGGAGGGGTGGCTGGATCTCAGGAGGAGGCTGGGCGCCACCGTCCTGGCCCGTCCCGCGCCGAGACCCGGCCCGCACGCGAAGGCCGACTTCGCACGCAACCTCGGGGAGCTCGTCGCCAAGGCGCTCGCCGACGGCGTGCCGCCGGCATCCGTGGCCGCAGAGATGGCCAGGCTCGAAGCGTCGCTCTCCAACCGTGACCCCGAGCCCGAGGGAGGACGTCCGTGAACACCGTGGCCTTTCCGCTGGTCCTCTTCGTGGGGGTGGTCGCCCTCGTGGGCGTGGTCTTCCACTTCCTCCCCGTTCTCGCGCGCCCGGACATCTTCTTCGCGGTGACGGTGCCCCCCGGCTTCCGGAACGGTGCGGAGGCAGGTCGCATCCTCACCCGCTACCGCGCTCAGGGCTGGGCCGCCACGCTCGTGGGCGCGCTCCTCGTGACGGTGGCGCTCGCCGTGCACCGGCCGGGCCTCATCGCCGCCGGCCCGCTGCTTCAGATCGCCGGCGTGCTCGCGGCGTTCGTGGCGGCGCGCTCCCGCGTGCTACCGCACGCCGCGACTCCCAGCCCCCTGCGGGCGGCGGAGCTTTCGCCGCACCGCGAGCGCCTGCCGGGCGGGTGGCTCGCCCAGCTCGGGGCGTTCGGCATGTTCGCCGCGTCCGCGGCGGTGCTCGCGCTGCGTTGGCGGGAGATCCCCGAACGGTTCCCGGTGCACTGGAACATCGACTTCCAGCCCGACCGCTGGGTGGCGCGCAGCTTTGGAAGCGTCTTCGCGCAACCGCTCCTCGGCGTGGTGATCTGCGCGCTCATGGTCCTCACGGGCGTCGGCGTCGTTCGGTGGTCCCGGCGTGTGGACGCTCAGCCGGCGCGGGCGGCGCAGGAGACCCGGTTCCGCCGGACATTCGCGCTGGCGCTCGTGCTCCTCGAGGTCGCCCTCGCCGTCCTGTTCTCCTGGATCTCCCTCGCCCCGCTGCGGGGCGACGCGCTCCTCACCTGGCACTACTTCGCGCTGCTCCTCCTCGTGTTCGCGGTGGCGGCCGTGGCCGTCGTGCTGCTGGCGCGTCGCCGCATCGAGGCCGCTCGCGTTCCGACAGAGGAGGAGCAGCCGGCCGGGGGCGGGCTGACGGTGGGCGACCGCACCCCCGACGCCTGCTGGAAGCTCGGGATGGTCTACGTCAACCGCGCCGACACGGCGCTGTTCGTCGAGAAGCGCTTCGGCCTCGGCTACACGATCAACTTCGGCAACCCGTGGGCGTGGGCCGCGATCGCGGTCCTTGCCGCGCTGATCGCGGGCTCGATTCTCCTGCTCCGCTGACGCCGTTCCTACGTCGGTTGTGAAGGCACCTGTTGCGGAGCCGGTTCCGGGCCGTAGAGACCCAGGCGGCGGCACGCCAGCACGCCCCCCCACAGCAGGACGAACGTCGGCACGAACCCTTTCCCGAACGCCACCAACCACGCCGGACCCTCGGCCGATGCCATGGGCGCGAGAACCTCGGCGGCGAGCATCACTGCAATGCCGAGGACCAGCGCCACGGCAACCCGGGCGACGCGCCTGGTGAGCGTTCCTGAGCCATCCGGAACTCCGCGGGCCGCAACCAACAGGTAGGCGAGGTTGAGGCCGAGCAGCCGCCCGGCGCGCCCGGCGTCGGCGGATGAACCGAGGACCAGGATCACGACCGGCAGGACGACGAGGCCGGTGAGCAGCACCACACCCTGGCGGCTGGACAGCCGGGGCAGCCGCCCGAGGCGCAGGAGCGGCAGCGGCGCGCTCTCCCCGACGAGGAGACGGCCCCCGAGCAGCACCACCAGGGCGCCCAGCGCCCCACCCGCCAGAACGTCGCCGAGAAAGTGCCGGCCCAGGACCATCCGCGAGAGGGCCATCAGCGGCACCATGACCATCCCAAGGGCCAGCACCGCGCGGTTGCGGAAGACCGCCGAGAGGCCCCCCCACAACGCCGTCGAGACGCTCACGTGGCCGGAGGGCAGGCCAAACGAGGACCCGGCCTGCGAGCGCAGCCACGCGACGGCCTCCCGGTCCGGCAGCGCGAGAAAACCGGCCGCACCTCGCCCGGCCCACGGGGTGGTGTTGGTTCGGCCCGTCTCGAGCAACCTGACGCCCGAGTCCACGTCGGACGGACGCGGCAGGGCGAAAAACGCCTTCGCGAACTCGGTCAGGATGTCCGTCCACATCACCAGCTGCGCGAGCACGAACCCGCGACGCACATCCATCCCGAACATCACGACCGTCAGGGCCACGAAGAAGAACGGCGGGTAGCCGAGGGCCGTGATGGCTCGCATGGCCCAGGTCAGCCCGTCACCGGCGAACTGTTGCAGAAACAGGATCGGCTCGGTCTGGAACATCGCGGCTCCTGCGGCTATTCTCTCGCGCCCCTGAAGACCGGCTATCCATCTTTGACGGATCGCGGAAGGAGGCGACCTCGCCGGCCGTCGTTGATTTCTATCTAGACCGGACTATTCGTGGGGCATCGTAGCGAGACCGCGGAGATGGCTGTCATGGTGGGCGCACGTAGGGGCAAGCATCCGAAGGCGTACTGGACACCGTACGTCGAGGATGCGAGCCCCGAGTACGCCCGCCAGGGCTGCCATATCTGCGGTCGTAGTAGATGCGTCATGAATAGTCCGGGCTAAAGCAGGTTGTGCTCCTCGGCGTAGTTCACCAGCTCGACCCGGCTGACCAGCCCGAGCTTGCCCATCAGGTTGGCACGGTGGTTCTCGACGGTGCGCATCGAGAGGCCGAGCAGACCGGCGATCTGCCGGTTGGTGTTTCCTTTGGCGAGAAGGCGCAAGACGTCGAGTTCGCGGCGGGTCAGCACATTCGCTGGCGACCCGCGCCGCTGTTCCGTCGTGACGGGCTGGTGAAGAAGCGCGCGGGTCATCGCAGGGTGCACGTAGATGTCGCCATTCCTCGTTGCATGGATCGCCTGGATGATCTCGGACTCCTCGGCCCGCTTGATCACGTAGCCGGAGGCGCCCGCGCGTAGCGCCTCGTGCAGCAGGCTCTCGTCCTCGTGCATGGTGAGAAACAGCACGATGAGCTCCGGATGCTTTTCCTTCAGCCGCTTCGCAATCTTGATGCCGTCCTCGGGGGGCATGGTGATGTCGAGCAGGACCGTGTCGGGGTGCAGCGTCTCGGCGAGGCGCAGCGTCTCCATACCATTTTCCGCCTCGCCGACAACCTCGAGATCGGGGTCGGCTCGGAGCAATGCCCGGAGGCCGGAACGGACGACGGCGTGGTCGTCAGCGATCAGGATGCGGATCGGCACTTGCCACCTCCACCACGACTGTGGTACCTGCCCCGGGCGCGCTTTCCACCGTCAGGATCCCGCCCAGGGACTCGGCTCGCTCCCTCATCCCGAGTAGACCGAAGTGTTCACCGCGCTGGACCTGGTCCGGGTCGAACCCGACGCCGTCGTCCTCAACCATCACAGTGACCCGGTCGCCGCAACGCTCCACCAACACGTCGACTCGGGTCGCGCTGGCATGGCGCACGACGTTTGTCATCGCCTCCTGGACCACGCGGTAGAGAGCCGTCTCCACCACCGTCGGGAGACGATCGCTCGTGAACCCGCGCGCCTTGAAACGGACCGCGAGGCCGAAGTCGCTCTCGATCGACCGCAGGTACTGGCGCAAGGCTCCCCGAAGTCCCACGTGGTCGAGGCTTGCCGGGCGCAGGTCCGCGGCCAGACGGTGCAGGCCGTCGATGACGGCATCGGTCCTCTGCATGAGGTCCGCCACCTGTCCGGTAACACTTCCGCCCTCGTCGATCTCCCTCTCCAGCAGGCGGAGTCCGTAGCGCAGCGATGCCAGCGCCTGACCCGCCTCGTCGTGAAGCTCCCGGGCAATTTTGCGCCGCTCGCTTTCCTGCGCTTCGACGAGGCGGCGTGAAAGCGACTGCATCCGCACCGTCGATGCCTGCATCTGCTCGAAGAGAACCGCGTTCTCGACGGCTACGGAGGCCTGGGACGACATCGCCTCGGCCAGCTTTACGTGCTCCTCGTTGAAGTAGCCGGCCTCTCGCTTGGACAGTGAGAACAACCCTGCCACATTGCCGCGAGCGAACAACGGGACCCCCATCCAGCTCGCCTCGACCGCGTGCTCCGTTGGCAGGCTCCAGCCGGGGTAGGCGCGGATGTCGGGAATCAGGACCGCGGCGCCGGTCGTCAGGATGCCGTGGACGATCGGGTGGTCGGTCGCCTCGAACTCCGGTCGCTCCGCGGCCGGGAGGGGAACCACGCGGTTGCCGTCGAAGATGGCCCGGACGGAGACCCGCGACGCCTCCTCGAGGAGCATAACGCTGGCGCGGTCGAAGGGAACCAACCGGCGCAGGCGGTCGAGGAGGGTCGCCAGCACGGTTTCACGGTCGAGGCTGCGGGTGAGCGCCACGGTCGCCTCGCGTAATGCTTCGGCAATGGCCCGGGCGCGCCGCTCGGCCTCGTACGCGAGCCATCTGTCGGTCACGTCCCGGGCAACGCTCAGCACTGACGGTATGACACCCCCTGGCCCGGGTTCCGGAACGAGCCGGCAGTCGAAGTGCCGCGTCCCATCCGGGGAGGGAAATGCGAACTCGAATCTTTCGGGCCGTCCAGTTGCGAAGACTCTTCGCAGGGCTGCGTCCCACGCCTCGGTCAGCTCGGACGACATCCCCACTTCCTGGTTCGTCTTGCCCGCGTAGTCCTGCGATGGGCGGCCGGTTACGCGCTGGACCACAGGGCTGACGTAGAGGTGTCGCAGATGTGAATCAAAGCGCGCGATAACATCGGGCAGGTTCTCGACCAGCGTCTTGAACTTCTCCTCGGCGTGGCGCAGTTGCGTGGCGCCCTCGCGCACCTCCCTTTCGAGGAAATTCTGGTTCTTCTCGAGGCCGTTGACGGTGAGGCTATTGAGCATCGCCACGGCGGCCATCTCGGCAAAGACCTCGACGAGTCGGGAGTCGGCCGCAGAAAAACCCCCGGGCTTATTGATCAGGGCGACCAGCCCAGCGACGTCGCCGGCGATGATGACCGGTGCGACGAGCGCGCTCTCCAGGGCTGCGTGAGCGTCAGCAGGGGACGCCTGGGGCGCGCCCTTTGCCAGATCGTTGGCGATGACGACCCGGCCAGACTTGGAGGCGCGTGTGCAGAGGCGTCGAAGCGGCACGGGCAGGCCATCAGCGGAGGTGAGGCCGAGGCTGCCGGGATCGAGGCAGGCGACCTCGATGCCCTTCCCGCCCGGCGAGCTCACGGCCACGAGACCGGCATCCGCGCCGAGGATCGCCTTGCACGCCACGAGGATCGCCCTCGCGGCGTCGGTGAAGGCACGGTTTTCCAGCACCGCGCGCGCCGCCGTCAGCAGCGCGGCGACCTCCTCGCTGCGGCCGTTCTTCTTGCCCTTCGGTACGGCTGGTTTCCTGATGGTCAGAACCTCCCGCGGCGACGCGATCGCCAGCGCCGCCGCCGTGAAATCCACTGCCCGCGCCGCCGGAACGAACGCGCGTGCCCTGGGGGCGACGGTTCCATAAACATACCACCACCAGGCGCGAACGATGTGGGAGCCGAGGCAAGGGCGAGTCGGAGCTCCAGGCGCGAGAGAAGTGCTTGGGGCGGCTCGAGATCCTCCCCATGGCGCCGTTGCAAGCCGCTAGATTCAGTGAGGCTTGGCGCTCGCTCCAGGGTCGATTCGTCGACAGCCCTGAGGGAGCAGTCGTCGAGGCCGAACAGTTGGTCCGTGAGCTCATGGAAAGGCGCCGAGCACCTCTACGGGCGCGTCGAGCAGGGGCGCAGAGTGGGGTCGCCGCCTTCGTGTCAGCCGGTCGCGTCGAGCCGGGGACTGCCGGCATGGAAGCGCATCACCTCCAGGAGGGCGACGGCGATCGCCAGCGCCACCGGACCGATGAAGATGCCGAGCAATCCGAACGCCGCGAGGCCACCGAAGACCCCGAGGAACACGATCACGGTGGTGAGCTCATCGGCGCCCCGGACCAGCACCGGGCGAAGGACGGTGTCGACCAGCAGCACGGTGACGACGAGCCCCCACAGGAACAGGAAGATCGCGGAGGTGTGGTGGCCCGTCGACCAAGCCCAGACGGCGCCTGGCATCCACACCAGCGCCGTTCCCCCCAACGGCAGCAGGGACACAATCGCCATCACGACCCCCGCAAGGACCGGCGAGGAAAGGCCCGCGATCCACCAGCCGATGGCGCCCAGCAGGCCCTGGACCAGGGCGCACAGCAGCGAGCCTCGGAAGATCGCGGTCAGCATTGACTCCAGCGACCGGCTCATGTGGCTGCGGCCGTCGGCATCGGTGGGCATGAGGTCGAGGGTCGCCTCGGCCATCCTCTCGCCGTCCCGGAACATGAAGAAGAGCAGGAAGATCACCAGCAAGACCGTGAGCATCGCCTCGAACGCCCCCACCACCAGCTTGCCGCTCAGCGCACCTGCCGCTGCCGACACATGCGTCACGACCCCGGAGGCCAGCTTCTGGAAGTCCTCGGGGGAGATGCCCGCCTGGATCCTCACATCGTCGAGGGCGCGTGCGACCTTGGGGAGCGCCACGAAGTCCGAAAACGACCTGACGTCCTGGGCGTTCAAGCCGGTCGCGATCTTCGTCGCCACGGCGACGATCTGGTTGGCCAGCATCCCCACCAACAGACTCGCCGGGACGAGCACCCCGACCGCGACGGCGAGGGTCAACAGCGCGGCGGCGAGGCTGCGATGCTTGGGCATGCGGCGCTCGAGGAACGACCAGGGCTTCTGGAACGCGACGGCGAGCACGATCGCCCAGGCGATGGCGGCGAGGAAGGGCGAAAGCACGCGGTAACAGACGAAACCGATACCCAGCACCGCGAGCAGGAAGAAGATGACGGCATAGATCCGGGCGTGGTTGACCTCTTCCACCTCAAACCTCCTCACTTCGTTTCGTCTATTCTCCGTTGGATTCTGGCTCGCTGCGCGACCCGGTGGTCTGGGCCCGGTCCGTTCGCAGCATTCCGCCTCGGGGCCCGATCTTTGACCGCTCCGTCGGCGGTGGGCGCAGCGCCTCCGCCGCATCGTGGAGCTCCACCTACGGGTGTGGCTGCGGTCCGGACAAAGGTGCGCATCAACGCGGTCAGCATCGTGTAGTCCTGCGTGCCGGGGCAGCCGCTCCCGTCGGTGGCCGTAAACGTGAAGCTGAAGTTGCCGGCAGTGGTGGGAGTGCCCGACAGGTTGACGGTCTTGATAGCGGGGGGGGTACCGGGGCGAGCGCAAGGCCGGGAGGGAGCGAGCCGAGCGTCACGGCATAGACCTACGGGTCGGGGGTACTGCCGCTTGCGGCCGGCCGGGCCGCACGAGCAGGAACCCGCCGAGCAGGAGGACCCAGGCGATGACGTAGGCCCAGATCAGGAACAGCACCACGCTGCCGAGCGTGCCGTAGAGCTGCGTTGCCTTCCAAAGCACCGGGACTGCGAGGGAGAACCCCCGGCTGGCGCCGATCCAGCCCAGGGAGGCCAGCAGCGCGGCCAGTGTCACCCGGAACCAGCCCGCCTGCATGCCGACGACCACGCGGTAGGTCAGGTAGATGGCGCCGAAAAGGACACCTGCAATGAGGACCGCCCGCAGCGCCGAAAAGGCCGAGAGCGAAAAGTCCGACAGCTCGGGGAGATCAAGCAAGCCGCGCTCGATGGCAGGCGCCACGAGGAGGAATAGCGCCGTCACCACCAGCGCCACGACCCAGACCACGAGCAGCAGCAGCGACCTGGCGGCCGAGCGCCAGGCCTTCACCGGCGGGCGGACGTCAATGGAGATCATCGTACCGAGCGAGCGAATGCACAACGACATGAAGCGAAACGAGGTCCAGAGCGCTACGACGAAGCCGACCGTCAGCCACCCCTGGCTGGCCGAGGAGCGCGCCCAGCCCAGCACCTCACCAGGGGCAACATTAGACGCTGCCGGCAGCACGGCACGCAGCACCTCCTCGATGGACGCGCTCAAGTCGAGGGGAAGCCAGCGGCTGGCCAGCGCGATCGCAACGCCGACCAAAGGCACCAGCGACAACGCCAAGTAGAAGGCCATCTCGGCGGCGGCACTGTCCGCCAGCGCAAGCTTCGCTGCGACCGCCTTTGTCCTGGCCCAGGCCATGCTGGCCCGATTTATAGCACGCTTCGATGCGAGAAAACGTTGCGTCGGCTGCCACGCGCCGACAAGCCAGCGCTCGTGCAGGCGCCGCCGAGGGCACCGACAGACCGGCCGGGTACTTCTTACCTGACTCGCGGCTTCGCTCCCGGGTAGAACGTGCGCATCCCGGTGGGGAGCCAGAGCACCAGATTCGAGATATGCTCGGGAAAGGAAGGCATTCCATGGGACGCGTCGCCGTCGATCAGCGTGGTAACCTCCTCGGGGCCCTGGACAAGCTGTGACACCAGCAAGGGTGAGGCATGAGGGACTTCCGGTTGCGAGCTGAGGAACACGACCATCAGGACGTGCCTGCGGGTGCTGTGCGCCGAGCGCAACCAGCACCGAAGGGGCGCGGAGTTCTTCGCGGGGTGTTGCGACTGGTGTCAACGGTATTCGCGATGGCCGGGTGGCGGCTCGAGCACCTCAACGCGGTGTGGGTGGCCGGGGGTGTCGCCTCCGTGTTGCTCGCCCACGCTCTCGTTACCCGCGCCGACTGGCGGCTCACTCTGCCCTACTTCCTCTTCACGCTCGTCTTCTACTACGGCGGAAACGCGGCGATTCTCAGATCGGGCCTCCCCGCCCGCGCCATCGCTCGCCTGGGCGAGGAGCGCGCTTTCCGGGCGTACGAGACCGTGGCCGGGCTGATGTTCCTCAACCAGGGGCTGGGCGTCGGCTGCATGGCTGCGCTCCACGCTCCAAGGTGGGAGCAGGCGGTGCCCGCGCCCCTCGTTCTCGCCGCAGGCGTTGCGCTGTTCGTGGTGGGCCTGGTCGTCAAGCTGTGGGCCACGCTCACTGTGGGCGTGGACGTGTACTTCTTCCGCGACATGTTCCTCGGGCGCCCGCTGGCCCCCGCCTGTGACGGCGGGCCCTATCGCTTCCTGCGCAACCCCATGTATTCCGTGGGGCAGCTCCAGGGTTACGGGTACGCGCTCCTCTACGGCTCTCTCCCCGGTTTCGTCGCCGCTGGCGCCGGCCACCTGCTCATCTACGCGTTCTACGTCGTGGCCGAACGCCCGTTTGTGCGGAGCAAGTACATCATGCCTCGCCCGACCCAGACGATCACATCGGCACCGCAATGAGGTCACAGCCATCGCGAAGCGTACCGTCGTCACGAGGGCTGGGCCGAAAGGCCACACGCATCGGCTACGCCTCGTCATACACGAGCTCCCCCGCCTCCAGGGTCTGGGCCACCGGGCTCCTTCTGGCTCTTGTCATGACACCCGCGCTCGCACAGGCTCCGGTGTTCCCAGCCGCGCCGCCGACAGTGGTGGCAGTCTCACCCTCGGAGCCGCCCCTGAAATCGGGCTCACAGCTCGTGCTCGATCAGATCGCCGGGTGCGTCGACAGCGGCTCGTTCAGCCTCGAGATCGACCTGCGTGCCGGGCGCGTCCCGGTGGCTGATGCGTGGAAGGTGGAGGTCGTCGGAACACCGACGGCAACCCTCGTTGCCACGGCGGTCGGAGGGCACGTCAGCCGCCTCGACGTGGCGGTCAGCGGCGGCACGCTGCTCCTCGAGGGGAATCACCTGCGGCCCAAGATTCTCATCAAGAGCCTTCGCTTCGAGGAGGGCAAGGGAATCACCGAGGCCAGTTACCGCGGCCGCGGGATCTGGAGACCCATCGTTTGGGTGTTTCGGGGTCTCGCCACGTCGGCGCTGCACAAGCTCGAGTTCCGAACCGACATCCTATCGGTCTTGCACGGCGATGTCCTGGGCGCGAAGGGTGCGGCGGCGCCTGCGGTGGCCAGCAAGACCCCATCTCCTCCAACGTCCCGGGCCCCTTCGCCGCCTCCTGGCCCAGCCTTCATCGATCTCGTCAGAGAGGTGCGAATCCACGACTCGGAGTTCGTGGCCTACGGCGGCCGCCCTTTGAGCTTTGGCACGATGGTCGAGTTCCACACTGCCTCGCAGCCGAGGGAGGGCAGGCTCGTGCGCGTCGCGATCGTCGCGGGCCTTTTCCGGCCGGCTCGGGAAGACCGGCTGGAGCAGTTCGAGGTCAACGGCCGGTTCGACGGAGAGACTGAGGATGGCGCCATCGCCTTCGTCGGGAGCCGCTGCACCTTCTCGCACGGCGACATGAGGGAAGGCGCGTTCCGGGTCGCATCACGCACCGGCGGCACGCTCGAGGCGACGATCTCTGCCGCCGCCCTCGCCGTCGACCTGACCGCAGGGGATCTCGACGTCCTTGGCGGCCCGAGAGTTGACGTCGAGGCGCCCTCGCGCTTCGTCGTCCGCAATTTGCGGCTGCGGCCGGACGGCAAGTACTCCGGCATCGTCGACGCAGAGCTGTTTGGCAAAGCGGGCAGGATCGAACGGGGCGGGGTTGTCGCCTCGTTGAGCGACGTGAAGTTGCGAACGAGCGGAGCGACGATCGTCGACGGGCGGGCGACCGGTAACGTGGAGCTGGAATCCAAGTACCGCATGGACTACCCGCTCGTCGTGCGTTATCCCGTCACGCAGGTCGGCGAGCGGCGTGTCCAGCTCCTCTTTCAGGGGTCGTTTGCGGCCACGCTTCACTTCCAGGACGCGGGCAGCGGCGAGGAAGGCACCGTCACGGGAGAGTACCGGTTCACGGTGCCGTGGCCCCCCGTCGAGCAGGCCGCCTTCGAGGTTCTGCGCGCCAAGTGGAGTCAGGACATCCCGCCCGTCATGCGCAAGGTGGACTTCGTGATCGAGCCGCGGCGCTTCGGTCCGTGCGGCGGAAGCTGCTTTCTGGTCGGCCTTGACGTGACGGTGCAGAAGAAGGAAGCCAAAGGCCGTCTCTTCCGTGAGATCTGCGACGCACAGGGGAAAGCGGACCTCGTCGTCGATGCGGCGAGCCGCAGCTTCCTCCTCCGCAACGTGCGGATCGAACCGCGATGCCGGGGCCTCGTCGGTTGGCTTGTGAACTTCATCGGGCCGTTCCTGACGAAGACCTACACGGACATCACGCTCTTCCAGATGCCCGAGGACCTTCCCTTCACGATCGAGTCGGTCGACAGCGGTAACGACTGGATCACCATCGCGGGCAAGGTCGCGTGGACGTCGAAGGCGCTCGACGCGCCGTCAAAACCGTCTCCTTAGCACTCACCGGCTTCTCCGACCCCGTAGGACGAGATTGGTGACAGAGCATGGACCAGCACGGAGGTCGGCGGCGGATTGTTGCGGACAGCCCGTTCCTTAGGAGGATCCGGAACCCTGCGCGGACCCCGGAATGTTGCCAAGGGCCATCTGGCCCGGGAGCACCACTCATACCGTAGTTCCGCGGCCTGCCGCTTGTAAACCATTGTCGCGGAATGCGATCACGAGGCTTGTCCCTTGCCGCACATGGAAACGGTGTCCGGCAGCTCGTGTGAGGAGCGGGGTAAGGCGCCGCGAGCGGCGCGCCACCGCGCCGAGCGCGCCGTCATTTTCCAGCGGGCGGAGTGGCGGCGGCGCGAGGGTTGGCGATCGAGGGCAGTCGCTGGAGGGGTAGTTTCTACCCACGTCGCGGTCCTGCTCCCGGGTAGTAAGTGCGCTTCCCGGTGGGGGATTTGAGGCCTAGGTTTGAGGCACGTTCGGGAAAGGACGGTATCTCATGAAACGCATATTCGTCGTGGTGGCAGGGTCTCTGGTCGGTGTCGGGCTGCTGGCGCTCCTCGGGTGCGCCTCCTCGATGGTGCC
>JBGQAK010000011.1:0-152057 GCA_041494245.1 Thermoanaerobaculaceae bacterium | reverse complement strand
GCATCGAGCGCAGCCCTCCGACCCGCCTGCGCGTGCGACCGAGCTGGCACAGACCGGCGTGCGGACCCTCGCTGTTCCTCGCCCTCGCGCTGCGCGCTCGTGCTCGGCCAGCGTTTCCACCCGCCGGTCTGGCCGCTCGGTCCCCGCACGCTCCGCCGGAATGGCTCCTACCGTCCGCGGGGCGGATTTCACCTCCACCCCCCCGATTCCCTGAGCACCTGCACGCGCCGGATGCTCTTGCCAGGATTCACGCCCCCATCGGCAGAGCGCACCGGGTCACTGGAGGGGGGTATTCAATCCGCCGGTCCCGCGGGTGGCCAATCTCTCCGGAGCCCGCGGGCACCGGACGCGCGAGCCGCGTTGGGGAAACGGCGGCGCGGCTTCATGCGAACGCCGAGGGGCCCCGGCGCGGATCGCGCCCTCCGGTCGCGGGCGGAGGAGTGTGCGGCCGCAGCGGCTGGGGAGACGCAAGGCCGCACGGCTAGCCACCCGCGGCACCGGCAAAGCAAAGCCACAACGCAGTTGCAGCAAAGAACCTGACGGTCACCCAATGCGGCGGGTTCAGGCCGTCTCGGCGGACTCCTCGGCTGCCTCTGCGGCCGCCGGCGCGCCGGCCCTGTCCTGCCACTCGCGGGGGAGCACCGCCGACAGCTCGCGCAGCAGCTCCTCCACGGGCTTGGAGCGGTCGAGCACGACCCGCTCGTCCCCGCCGATCTCCTCCGGCGGCTCGAACTCCGCCAGCTGCCCGTGGTAGATCTCCCAGCGCCCGTCGGATACCGCACCGCCCTTCTCTGCCCGGCGCTCCAGACGCTCGCGGATCACGTCCTCGCTGGTGCGGCACTCCAGAAGCATGAACGGGACGCCCAGCCTGCGCGCCAGCTTGCGGGCGTTGCGCCGCTGCGAGCGCCGGATGAAGCAACCGTCTAGGATGACCGAGTGGCCGACCCTCAGGAGCGGTGCGGCCCGCTCGAGCATTGCGGCGTAGGTCCGCTCGGTCATCGAGGGGGCGTACTCCCCCTGGTCGAACGGCACGTGGCGCCGCTCCTGGGGCGCGATCCCGAGCAGTTCCTTGCGCACGATGTCGGAGCGCACCACCTGCAGCGCGAGCAGCTCGGCCACCATGCGGGCGAGCGTGCTCTTGCCGCTGCCGGTGAGGCCGCAGGTGACGAGCAGGCGCTGCGGGTTGAACAGCGCGGCGTAGTGCGCGGCCAGCTCGTAGTAACGCGAGGCGGTGGCGCGGATCGCCCCCTTGGCCTCCTCGGGAATGTGCGGGTCGCCGGCTGCAAACGAGTTCACCTTGGCACGGACGTAGGCCCGGTAGGTCTTGTAGAACGCCAGCAGCTCCAGCAGCTCGGTGTCGCCAGAGGCCTCCACGTAGGCGTCCACGAACACCCGGGCAAACGGCCCGTAGCCGTGGAACTCCAGGTCCATCGCCAGGAACGCGACCTCCTCGGTCACGTCCTGGATGCGGAAGCGCTCGTTGAACTCGATGCAGTCGAAGATGCGGATCGGGTCGGTCGCGCAAATGGAGTCAAGGTGCAGGTCGCCGTGGCCGTCCACGATGCGGCCCTCGCCGACCCGCCGCGCGAAGAGACCCTGACGTCGCTTGAAGAAAAGGTCGGTGGAGGTGCGGATGTAGTCGAAGGTGGCCACCGGAACGAGCGTGCCCACGTACTTCTCGGTCTGGGCGAAGTTCTCGTCGCAGTTGAGCTTGACGCCGTCCAGCCCCTTCAGCGCGCCGGCCGCGGGCGACAGCACCGCGCGCGCGTGGAACGAGGCCACGATGCGGGCGATGCGCCTGAACAGCTCGTCGTCTCCCTCACCGCGTGCAAGCACCTGGCGGAGCATCCGGTCGTGCGGGAGGCGCACCATCTTGACCGCGTACTCCACGGTCTCCCCCGGCCCGGAGAGCGAGAGCTCGCCGTCCCGCTCGCGCAGCGGCACCACGCCAAGGTAGGCGTCCGGGCACAGGCGGCTGTTGAGGGCGACCTCCCGCTCGCAGAGCTCATGGCGCCTGGTGAGCGTCGTGTAGTCGAGAAAACCGAAGTCCACGGGCTTCTTGACCTTGTAGGCGTAGGAGTCGGTCAGGAAGATGTACGAGATGTGGGTTTGAATCACCTCGACCTTCCGGGTGGGCTCGGGGTAGAAGGCAGGGTCCGAGAGACGTTCGACCAGTCGGTCCAGATCCATGGGTTGTCCCCCGTTGACGGATTATACGGCCTTCCACCCAAAAAACCGGCATCAGGCCCGCCGCCGCTTGCCCCCCGCAAGCTTGATGAGCAGCCGGACCTGGCCCGCGTGGTAGAGGTCGTGGGCCGCGATCCCGTAAAGCAGCCGGCGGGCGGTAGATTTGCCGAGCCCCTCGGCGAGACGCGACGGCGGGAACGAGACGATCGCCTCGCGCAGCCGCCGGTGCTCGGCGTCCAGCAACGCCAGATCGGCCTTCCAGGCGGCGGTGTCCCGGCGCTCCGGCAGCGCGGGAAAGTTGCTCGGGGAGCGCGGGAACGAGCCGCGCGAGCCTTCGCCGGTGAGCCTCCTCCGCACGGCGTACTTCCAGTAGGCACAGTGGAGCGCGAGTTGCCAGGCGCTGTTGCGGCCCTCACCGGGCTGCCAGGCGGCCTGCTCCGGCGTAAGGCCCCGCAGCGCCCCGCGCAGGTTCGGCCCGTGCCACCCCGGCCGGTCGTACGCTTCGTCGAACAGGTCAAGGAGAAGCTTGATCTCAGGTGCAAGACCCTTGGTGGCCATGTCGTCCTCTTCCCGCTCGCGCGGCTCGATCAGGTCGCCGCCTTCCGGGCGGCCGCCAGAAGCTCCGGGAGACGCTGCAGGAACGCCGAGCGCGGCAGAACGACCGCACCGGCGGCGCGCGCACCCGCCAGCAGCTCCCCTCGGACGTGCGGCCCGAACCCGAGCACAACCTTGCCCGTGGCCACGATCGCGCGGACAGAAGCGATGGCGTCCCCGCCAAGTTCGCCGAGGTCCGCGACCACCACGGGGCACTCCGAGGCCGCCGCCTGCTTGGCATCCGCCAGCGAAACGGGTCGCCCCCCCGTTGCCCGCACCGCCGCGTCCACGCTCACGCGCACGAACAGGTTCGGGACCAGCACGCCGATCCGCATGCCCTCAGCCACGCAGCACCTCGAGCGCAACGTCCGGCCGGTTGGTGGTGATCGAGGCCACCTTGCAGCGGGCGAGGGCCCGCATGCGCTCGGGCCCGTTGACTGTCCACGGGTGGAGCGGGCGGCCGGCCGCCAGCAGCTTCTCCACCAGCCGGTGGAACGGGGACAGCTCCACGCGTTCGGGTAGCGGGTCGGGGATCTCGTCGAAGACCAGAGAGCGTGCGAGGCCGGGGAACGCACGGCCGACCGCGGTGAGGACCTGCACCGAGGAGGAGATGACCCGCGTCGCGGACGCCCGCGGACCCAGAAGCCCGGCCAGCGCCGCAAGGCCGCCGGCCAGCTCTCGCTCCGGAAGCGGCTTGACCTCGACGTAGAGGAACCGGCCCGCAGGCACCGCCTCCACGACCTCGGTGAGCGTCGGCACCCCCTCGCGCCGCAACGCCGCGAGGCCCCACTCCCGCACCGGCCTCCCCCCGCGGGAACGGTCGTGGTGGCACACCCACGCGCCGTCCGCGCACCGGCGGACGTCCACCTCCACGCCGTCCGCACCCACCTCAAGGGCAGCCCTGACGCCGGCGAGCGAGTTGTCGGCGAAGCGGGCCGCGAATCCGCGATGACCGATGATCAGAGGCGACCTCATCGTTCCTTCATGCTGCCCTTCCGGCCGCCACGCACTCTTTTACATCCCTTGCGATCGGGGTCGCCACGACCGGGCCGCCCTCCGGTGGCCCCGGTCAGGCCAGGATCGAGTAGCCTCCGTCCACCACGATGGTCTGGCCGTGGATCATCGAGGCGAACTCGGTGCACAGGAAAACCACGGCGTTGGCAACGTCCTGCGGCGTGATCAGACGCCCCGCCGGCGTGCGGCGGGCCGACTCATCAAGGAGCTGCTGGCGGTTCGGGAAGTGCTTGAGGGCATCGGTGTCCACGGTGCCGGCCGAGACCGCGTTGACGCGAACGCCCTGGGGGGCGAGCTCGGCGGCAAGGTGGCGGACCATGGATTCGAGCGCCGCTTTGGAGGCGCCCACCGCGATGTAATTGGGGATCGCGCGCACGGCGCCCAGCGAGGAGACCGCGACGACGGTACGCGGGCCCTGCGTCGGCAGGTGCAGGAAGTGCTGCACGAGCGGGAGGAGCGCACCGGCGTTGATGTCCATGGTCCAGTGGAAGTGATGGAGGGTGAGCTCCGGCACCGGTTTGAGAACGCCGGAAGCCGCGTTTGACACGAGGATTTCGAGGCCGCCCCAGGCCGCCTCGATCTCGTCGAACATGCGGGAGACGTGCGCCTCGTCTGCCACGTTGCCCTTCACGAGCAGGGCATGCGCGCCGCGCGCTTCGATCTCCTTCGCCACCTGCTCGGCCGGCGTCCGGTGGCGGAAGAAGTTGATCGCCACGTCCACCTTGAGGTCGGCGAGGGAGAGGGCAATAGCCCGCCCGATGCCGCGCGAGGAGCCCGTGACCAGGGCCCGCCTGCCCCGCAAACCCAGGTCCATCAACGTTCCTCCCCCCCGGACGATACCCGGATTTCTTCTCAACTGCAAACCACGAACCCCTCGGCCATGCGGGCCCCGGGCGCTTCGGATCTGGAGCAATGTGCGGGTCCCGCAATCCGGCCGGTGGTATACTTCGCGCCCCCGGGCGACGCCGGGTGCGGAGGTCTTTCCATGCAGTTGGTCGCAACGGAAATGCGGGCCGGCAACATCATCGTCTACAACGGGCAGCTTCACCGGGTGCTGACGGTCGTGCACGTCACGCCGGGGAACTGGCGCGGGATGGTGCAGTGCAAGTTGCGCAGCCTCAAGACGGGAAACCAGCTCGAGCACCGCTTCCGGTCGGAAGACCGCGTTGAAAAAGCAAGCATGGACACCCACGAGATGCAGTACCTCTACTCCGACCCGTCCGGGCACCACTTCATGAACACCGAGACGTTCGAGCAGACCACGCTTTCCGACGAGGTCCTTGGGGACGCGCTCAACTACGTGCTCCCCGACACCGCGATCACGGTGGACTTCTACGAGGGGCGTCCGGTGGCGCTGGAGCTGCCCAACACCGTGGTGCTCGAGGTCGTGGAGACCGAGCCGTCGATGAGGGGTGCGACCGCCGCCGGTGGCTCCAAGCCGGCGAAGCTGGAGACCGGTGTCACCGTGGGCGTGCCGCAGTTCGTCGAGACGGGCACCAAGATCGTGGTGGACACCCGCACCGGCGAGTACGTCTCCAGGGCGTAGCGATCCCGCCTAGCCCGGATTATTCATGAGGGGTCGTCGCGAGAGCGCGGAGGTGGCTGTCGTGGTGGGCGCACGTAGGGGCGAGGAGGGGAGCCGTACTCGTGCAGTACGGCGGCACCCTCCGAGTCCCGAGTACGCCCGCCAGGGCGGCCAGATCCGCGCTCGCAGTAGACACCTTCGTGAATAGTCCGGGCTAGAAGATAGGCGTGCCGGTGATCACGATCACCGGCCCCTTGCCGTGGTCGGGCCACCCCGCCTCGATCCGGATGATCCGAAGCTTTGAGGCACGGGTAGACTCGATGAGCACGCCCACACCTGCGTCCTTGCGCCAGCCGTCGGTAGATTGGCCCACCCGGGGTTTCCAGCTCCGGCCGACGTCCACGAAGGCGCTCACCCCGAGGACCGCGATGTGGAGCACCTCGCCGCCGAGCTGGTGCCGCCACTCCAGGTTCGCCACCGCCCGCGACGTGCCGTCGAAGTAGTCCGGTTGCCACCCCCGCAGGCCCGTGTCCGCGCCCAGGGGGAGCTGCACGTTGCCGTCGAGGTTCTGGCCGAGGTCCATCGCGAGGCGGGCGCGCAGGCCCGACGGGCCGACCCGGGCGGTGCCCACCACCAGGTGCGCAATCGCGTTGTCCAGACGGCCCTCTTCGGCCCGCCCTTCGGCCGCCACGCTCAGCCACGAGTACTGTGCGCCCGACAGCCAGGACGCGTTGAACCGGCCTGCGAGCGGCAGGCGCCGCTCGTCGCCGCCGAACGCGGGAAAGGAGAAGCCGACGGTGGCGCTCCAATTGGGCCCCAGCGGCAGGTCCTCCTGGGCCTGCCACCCCCGGAACCCCTGGACGAGCACCCAGAGACCGGACTGACGCTCGAAGCCGACCTGAGGGCCCGCCATGGTGCGGTCCTCGGGGGTGGGGTACGGCGTGCCGTCGTCCCACCTCCAGTCGGAGTAGCTCACGTTGCGGTAGAAGACCCCCGCCGTCAACCGGTTTGCCCCGGCACCGCCGCCCGGGAGGCGCAACCCGCCCCACAGGAGGAAGTCCTGCTGGTGGGTGAAACCGGAAACCACCTGGTTGCCCTGGGAGTACAGGAAGTCGGTCTGGTTACCCTTGAGCCAGGTGATGCCCCCCGCCCGCGGCGTGGCGAGCGCGAAGAACGGGTATTCGAGCCTGATCCCGTTCGACTTGCCGTCCGAGGAGTCCGCGTGATCGACCCTGAGCCGCCACCGGGTACCCAGGAACAAAGGGTCCTTGTAGTTGAGCGCCGTGGTCGTGCGCTCCTGATCGCGGTCGAACGAGAGGTTGAGCTCCTTGCCCAGCCCGAGGAAGTTCTGCTCCGTAACGCTCGCCCCGTAATGCACGCGCCTGCCGGACAGCCCGAAGCTCCCCCCCACCAGGGTCGTCCACTGGTCGTGGGTTTCCACCACCACCTCGGCGCCGCCGGGCGCGGCGTGCGCGGTGATGTAGACCGGGCTCAGGAACTCGGTCGCCCGCAGGAGCCGTGCGCTCTCCGCGAGGAGCGCGGGGTCCAGCTTGTCGCCGACGCGGAACAGCAGCATCGTGCGGATGAACCTCTCGCGACTGAGCACGTGCAGGGCGTTCGCCCACCGGTACGGCCACGAGGATGTCTCGGGGTTGTCGAGGTCGAAGATGTCGTGCCGCACGATCCGGATCGCCACGATCGGCGTCCCCGGCGGCACCTCAGGCTTGCCGGTCGCCAGCGTCGAAGCGATCAGGATGGCGGCGAGGAACATCGACAACGATTCTACGACCCGCACCCGTCGGGCATCTGCGACGGTGATCACGCGCCATCGCCGCCAACAGCAAAACTAGCCCGGACTATTCGTGAACGGTCCTACTGCGAGCGCGGATCCGGCCGTCATGGCCGTCATCCCTGAGCCAGCTTGTGTGCCAGCTCGTGGTAGCGCTCGTGCACGCCCTCGCCGATCTCCTCCGCCTCGACTCGCTCGAACGCGGCGGCGAGCGTCTCCTGCTCGGCGGGTGAGAGGATCCTGTCAGCCATCGGAAAGAGGATGTTGTCCTCCTTGGAGATGTGGGCACGCAGCAATCCAGCGTAGCCCAGCAGGGCGCCCGCCACCGCTCCTGTGGCGCCTGCTTCGCCCGCCTTCACGCGGGCGAGGGCCTGGTCAAGGGCGCGCAGAAACGCCCGCCCCTGGTCGTGCTCGCGAAGCATCACGGCGATCGGCCCTGCCTCGAGCGGCATTCCCTTCGCGTTCATCGCCGGGAAGAGGTGTCGCTCTTCTTTCGCGTGGTGGCAGGCGTCGGCAAACTCGCGGAAGAAGGAGAGCATGCTCTCGATCCGTTCGGTGTCCACGGCGCCGCCGCCTTCGACCTTCACGCCCTCGCGCTCCGCGGCGTCCACGACGAGGAGGATCACCTTGTGCTCATGGTTCAACGTCTGGGTCGGCGTCATGGCGTCTCCTTACGGCACCCCAAGGGGGCGGGCTCCGCAGCTTTCTCACGGACCGTTTCCGTGGCCTCTCGTCGGTCTTGGAGCCCGGTCAAAAGAGAGGACGCGAACAGCACCTCAAGCGCCCGGTCGCGGCTCATGGTGCCGTCATGGTGCCACAGGGCGGCAAAAAGGTGTGCGCCGGAGGGCGCTCATGCTTGTGCCGGAGGCGCGCCTCGTGTATACTCACGCGCCCCCACTGTTCGGGGGGTGTTTGGAGGTTCGCATGAAGGAAGGAATTCACCCCGCGTACCAGGAAGTCGAGGTGCACTGCGCCTGCGGGAACACTTTCAAAACGCGCTCGACAAAGAAGGAGTTCCGCCTCGAGATCTGCTCCGCGTGCCATCCCCTGTTCACCGGAAAGCAGAAGCTGATTGACTCCGCCGGGATGGTGGAGCGTTTCCATCGCCGGTACAAGAACAGCGAGAAGGCCTGAGGCCCCGGACAAACCGACATCCATGCCAGCCGGGGGTTTCTCCCCCGGCTGCTTGTTTTCGCCGCCGGCCGCGCCCCGCAGTTGCCGGAACCCTCTGTGAAAGGTAGACTTGCGCCGTGAACGGCATGTTGCACCGCCTGGATGAGGTGGCCCGCCGTTACCAGGAGCTGCGTGACGAGCAGGCCTCCCCCGAGGTGCTTGGCGACCGCAAGCGCCTGCTCGAGGTGTCAAAGAAGCTCGCCGAGATCGAACCGGTGGTGGAGGCCTACCAGGCTTACCGCCGCCTGGTCGAGGAGGAGAAGGGCGCCCGCGAGCTGCTCGCGTCGGAGGGCGACGCGGAGTTGCGCGAGATGGCCGAGGAGGAGGTGCGGCGTCTGGGCGCCGAGCTGGCGGAGCGCAAGAACGCCCTCAAGCTCCTCCTGCTGCCCGCCGACCCCAACGACCGCCACAACGTGGTCCTCGAGGTGCGGGCCGGCACGGGCGGCGAGGAGGCCGCCCTGTTCGCCGCCGAGCTGCTGCGGATGTACACCCGCTACGCCGAGCGTCGCCGCTGGCGCGTGACTGTCACCGACCTCTCCGAGGCCGGGATGGGCGGCGTCAAGGAGGCGATCGCGCTCGTCGAAGGCGACGGCGTCTATTCGCGCCTCAAGCACGAGTCGGGCGTGCACCGGGTCCAGCGCGTACCCGCCACCGAGGCGTCGGGCAGGATCCACACCTCGGCGGCCACCGTCGCGGTGCTGCCCGAGGCCGAGGAGATCGAGGTCGAGGTAGACCTGAAGGACCTCAGGACCGACACGTTCTGTTCATCAGGCCCGGGCGGCCAGTCGGTGAACACCACGTACTCGGCGGTGCGGATCACCCACCTCCCGACCGGCATCGTCGTCCAGTGCCAGGACGAGCGCAGTCAGACGCAGAACCGCCTCAAGGCGATGCGCATCCTCAAGGCCCGCCTGTATGAGATCGCACAGCATGAGCAGCAGGCCAAGCTGTCCGCCGAGCGGCGCTCGATGGTGGGCAGCGGCGACCGTTCGGAGAAGATCCGCACCTACAACTTCCCCCAGTCGCGGGTGACGGACCACCGCATCGGCCTCACGGTGCACCGCCTGCAGGAGATCCTGGACGGCGAGCTGGACCTGCTCCTCGACCCCCTGACCGCTCAGTTCCAGGCCGAGCGGCTCGAACGCGAACTGGCCTCCAACGGATGAGCGGCTTCCAGCGCCTGTTCAGCCACACCAGGCTGGTCAGCGAGGTGAGCTTTGCCCTGGGGGCGGCCGTGGTCATGGGTCTTGCCGGCGTCGTGGTGGCGACGTGGACCCCACCGCTGCGTCCGTTCCCCTCGGCCTCACCCCCCGTACGGTGGTTCCTGCACGCGGCCGTCGCGTTCGGCCTGGGCTGGTGGGGCGGCCTGATGTGGAGCGTCGGCCTGGTCTTCCACGCGCGCCGGTTCCAGCCGCCTCCGCCGCTCCCCGCGCTGATGCGGGTCACCTGGCTCGCCGCCGCCCTGTTCGCGGCGCTCACCGTTGCCGTCCACACCCTCGGGGCTACGGCGTTCCTGAGCGTGTGCGGCGGTGCGGTCGCGTGCACCCTCGCAGCGCGCGCCCTGGTGACGAACGCCGCACGGCGGCAGCAGCCATGACGGTCGCCACCCTCCTCTCCGACGGGGTGGACGCGCTGGAGACGCGCGAGGGGCTCCCCAACCCCCGCAGGGAGGCACAGTGGCTGTTGGCCCGTGCCCTCGGGCGCACCGAGGCCTGGGTGATCGCGCATGCGGAGGACGAGGTACCGGACGGGGTGGCCGATCTCTACCGCGGCTGGCTGGCCCGCCGCGCGGCCGGGGAGCCTGCCCACTACATCGTCGGATCCTGCCCCTTCTGGGGGCGCACCTTCGCGGTCACCCCGGCGGTGCTCATTCCCAGGCCGGAGACCGAGCTGGTCGTGGAGTGCGCCCTCACGCTGCCCCGCGGCATCCGCCCCCGCATCGTGGACGTCGGGACGGGCTCCGGCTGCCTGGCCGTCACCCTGGCGCTCGAGATCCCCGGCAGCGAGGTCATCGCCACGGACCTTTCCCTTGCGGCTGTGGACGTCGCCAGGAGAAACGCCCGGGACCTCGGTGTGAGGGTGCACTTCGCCACCGGAAACCTCGCGACCCATCTCGTCGGGCCGTTCGACCTCGTGGTGGCCAACCTCCCGTACGTGACGAGCGCGGACATCGCCGGCCTGCCGGTGGAGATCGTGCACTACGAGCCGCGCCTCGCGCTGGCCGGCGGCGAGGACGGCACCGACCTGCTCAAGCTGCTCCTGGCGGACCTCCTGCGCCTGCTCGCCCCCGGGGGCCACGCGCTGCTGGAGATGGGTCTGCGGCAGCGTGCCACGCTCGAGCCGATGATCGCCGCGACCGGCCTTGGCGAGGTCCACAGAGGCCTCGACCACGCCGGGATCGAGCGCGTGTTGGTCCTCCGGAACAACTAGCCCCGCCCTGGGGCATCCTGCCCAGGGCAGGTTCAGCCGCGCAGCGCCTCGACCGGCGTCATGCGGGAGGCGGAGAGCGACGGGAAGACCCCTGCGAAAAGCCCGACCGCGACGGCGAAGCCGATGCCGAGCGCCAGTCCGATCGGTGACACCGGCAGCCCCGTCGGAAAGAACCCGGCGAGCGCCCGGCACAACACGATGGCCACCCCGCACCCCAGCAAGCCGCCGAGGGCCGAGAGCGTGCTCGACTCGATGAGAAACTGGAGCAGGATCGTCCGGTCGCCGGCGCCTATCGCCTTGCGCAGGCCGATCTCGTACAGCCGCTCCGTGAGGGAGATCCTCATCACCGAGTAGATCCCGACCCCGCCGACGAGCAACGAGATGGCGGCCAGCGACGTGAGGATGACGGTCCAGCTGCGCAGGACCTCTTTGATCTGTGCCTCGGCGCGCACGATCTCCGAGGCGACGTCCTCGACCTCGAAGTCGCCGATGCCGTGGTGGGCGCGGCGCATCAGCCTCTCCGTCTCGGAGCGCACGGCGCCCAGGTTCTCGGTCTTGGGCGTCTTGATCATGATCACGCCGATCCGCTCCCCCCCCCGGATGTACGCACGGAACGTCTCGAGCGGAACGATGACCCCTTCCATCTCGCGTTGCGTCCAGGAGTCTCCGCCGTCGTTCGCGAAGTTGTTGCCGAGTTGGTCGCCCACGCCGATGACGCGCAGCACCTGGTCGGAAACCCGGATCTGCTTGCCGATCGGGTTGTCGGTGCCGAACAGCGTGGCGGCGAGGTCGCGGCCCACCACCGCTACCTTGCGACGCTCCAGCTCGTCGCCGCCGTCGATCCACCGTCCGGCGCTCACCACTCGGTTGCGGACCTTGGCGTACGCCAGGTTGACGCCGAACACCCACACCCGCCGCTCCTGCCCAAGCGCCCGCACCACGGTCTGGGTGAGGCTCATCGCGGCCACTCCCTCGTAGCTCTCACCCCACGTGGCCAGAGCCTGGACGTCACGCACGCCGAGGCCGCGGGACATGGTCGCCTTCTTGCGCTCCAGCGGAACCTCGGGGGTGCGCTGCGAGATGAACATCACGCCGTTGTAGCCGAGGCTCTTGATCCCCTGCCAGACCATGACCTTGAGCGCCTCGGCGAAGGAGACCATGATCACCACCGCGAGCGAGCCGAGGAACACACCGATCAGCGTGAGGAACGACCGAAACCAGTGGGCGATGATCTCCGAGAAGCTTGTGCGGAGAGCCTCGCCGAACGCCAGGCCCGGGCCCGAACGCCGGAAACCGTTCGGGGACCACGCCCCGGCAACGGGGGAGGCGCTGGCGGCGTAGGCGGCGTCCGGCATCGCTCCCCTCACTCGTACCGCAGTGCCACGACAGGGTCCAGGCGCGCGGCGTAGATCGCGGGGAGCGAACCGAACAAAACGCCCACCGCGCCGGAACATGCAACCGCCGCTACGATCATGGCGGGCGTCAGGACGGCGTACTGGTCGAGTAGCCACGCGATGACGTGCACGAAACCGACGCCGAGCAGCAGCCCGAGGCCGCCGCCGATCCCGCTTACCACGAGGCTCTCCACCTGGAACTGGACCGCGATGTGCCATCCCTTTGCGCCGATGGCCTTGCGCACGCCCACCTCGCGCACGCGCTCCTTGAACGACGCCATCTGGATGTTCGCTACCACGATGCCGCCGACGATGAGCGAGATGAGGCCGATCGTCTTGAACGTGAGGTCGTAGACCTGGGCCTGCTGGTCCATCTCGCGCATCCGCTCGTAGCGGGCGTACACCTCGAAATCCTCCACCCCGTGGCGTCTGAGGAGGAGCCGGCAGAGCTCCGGGAGCGCCTTGTCCGCCGCCGGCCGGCTCACGAGGCGGAGGGCGATGTTGCCGATCTTCTTCTGCCCGACGCCCAGCTCGCGCCCCTGCAGGGTGCTGACCGGCACGATGATGAAATCGTTCATCCAGTCGAGGGAGTTCCACCGCTCGCGCTTGTTCCAGTAGAACTCCCGGTAGGTGAGCACGCCCACCACCGTGTAGACGTGGTCGCCGAGCCTGATCTGCTGGCCGACCGGGTCCAGGGTGCCGAAGAACTCGCCCGCGCGGTTGGCGCCCAGCACGCACACCGCCTCGCGGTTGAGCACGTCGCTCTCGGTGATGAAGCGCCCGTGATCGAGGATGAGCTCCTGAAGCTGGCCGTAGGTCGGCCCGACACCGGACACCCTGTAGCCCCGGGTCACCCGTGCGGTCCGCGCTTCCAGCTCGCGGCCCATCACCGGCTCGATGAGGTCGAACCCCTCGACGTTGGCCTTGATCGCATCCATGTCGTCGGTCGTCAGGCCGCGGCTGGCCTTCTCGCGGGCGGTCGTCGTGACCGTGCGCACGTCCTTGGGGAACACCGTGACCTTGAGAATGCCGCCCGACTCCGCGTAGTACTTGAGGCTCTGCGCCCGGCCTCCGGCGAACAGACCCATCGAGCTGATCACCGATGCGACCCCGAGGATCACGCCCAGCGTCTGCAGCACGGTGCGCCCCGCGTGGGCGCGCACCTCGACGAAGCCGTCGGCCACCGCCGTGAGGAGGTTCACGCCGCGGCCCTCTCCCCCTGCTCCACCAGGCCGTCCACGAGGCGCACGATCCGCCTGGCGTGGCGCGCGACCATCGGGTCGTGCGTCACCAGGATCACGGTCTGGCTCGCCTGGTTGAGCTCGTCGAAGAGCTGCATCACCTCGGCGCCGGTGGTCTGGTCCAGGTTGCCTGTGGGCTCGTCGGCAAGCAGCAGCGCGGGGTTGGCCACGAGCGCCCGCGCGATGGCCGCGCGCTGGCGTTGCCCGCCCGAGAGCTGGCTGGGACGGCTGTGGCCGCGGTCGGCCAGGCCGACGCGGGTGAGGATCTCCCGCGCCCGCGCGAGGCGCTCCTCGCGACCCATCCCGCCGTACAGCAGGGGCAGCTCGACGTTGCGCATGACACTCGCCCTCGGGAGCAGGTTGAACGCCTGGAAAACGAAGCCGATGAAACGGTTGCGCAGCTCGGCCAGGCGGCCGGCCGAGAGGTTGGCGACCTCCTCGCCGGCGAGGCGGTAGCTGCCCTTGGTGGGGGTGTCGAGGCAGCCGATGATGTGCATGAGCGTGGACTTGCCCGAGCCGGATGGCCCCATGATCGCGACGTACTCGCCCCGCTCCACGACCAGGTCCACCCCGCGCAGCGCGTGCACCGCCAGGTCGCCGGCGTCGTAGGTCTTCCAGACGCCGGTGAGGTTGAGCAGTTGCTCGCTCACGACTGCCCCTCCTTCTTCTTGGGCCTGGTCGGATCCTCGAGCGCCACCTCTTCCCCCGCCACCAGGCCGCTGACGATCTGGACGTTGGACAGCGATGCGAGCCCTGTCTCGACCTTGCGCTCGTCGAAGCGCTGCTTCCACGCCTCCCGCGGGTCCGGGGTCGCCTTGGGATCGGGCTTGGCGGTGCCGGTCTTGGCGTCGGGCTTCGCGCCCTCGGCCTTGCTTCCGGCTTTGGCGCCGCCGGCCTTGTCGGGCTGAGCCTTGCGCACGTAGACGACCTCACCGTCCTCGCGGTGGAAAACCGCCTCCACCGGCACGGCCAGCACCTTGGCGGCCTTGTCGCCCTTGATCGAGACGTTGGCGGTCATCCCGGTGCGCAGTTCCTTGCCCTGGGAGTCGAGGGAGACCTCGACGTCGAACACCTTGACCTGGTCGGCGAGGCGCGCAGCCGGGGCGATGCGGCTCACTTTCCCCACGAATCGCACCTTGGGGTAGGCGTCCAGCGTCACCATGACGGGGGCGCCCAGCCGCACCTTGCCGATGTCCACCTCGTTGACGCCCGCCTTCACCAGCATGGTGCCCAGGTCGGCCACGGTCACGATCACGGTGCCCGCGTTGAAGGAGCCGGCGCCGGTGGCAGCCTCTCCCAGCTCGACCGCTCGCTTGATCACGACGCCGTCCATCGGCGCGGTGATGTTGATACGCTGGTCGGCCGTCGTGCTCACCGGGACACCCGAGGACGCCATGATGGCCGACCTCTCGTGCGCCGCGGCGAGGACCTCCCGGGCGGACTTGTAGCGCGTCTCCGCGGCGCGGTGGACCTCAACCGAGATCAGCCCCGCCCTCAGAAGCTCTTCCTTGGCGAGGTAGTCCGTCTCGGCGTCCGCGAAGTCGATCTCGGCCTGGTTCACGCCGCGGCGCACACCCGCCAGCGTCTGGGCCTGGTTCACGTCGGGCTCGATGCTGGCAATCAGCTGGCCTTTCTTCACCACGTCGCCCTCGCGGACGGGCAGCTCCACCACCTTGCCGGAGAGCGCCGACTTGACGTCCACCTTGATCTCCGGCTCGACGGTCCCGACCTCGAGCACCTCGACCTGCACGTCGGCCACGGTGGCCTTGCTGACGGGGGTCTCGTCCTTGATCGGCGTGCCGTTCTTCGAACGCGACGCGAGCGCCACCGTCGTCCCCACCCCCACCACAACCGCCGCCGCCACCAGCAGCCAACGCTTCCTCTTCTTCGTCATGACTCCCTCCACCACGTGACACTTCACTGTACGCACCAGCCGCGCCCGCGGTTCTCCGAAAAGCCCGGCAGCTTCGAGGTTTCCCGCCGCAGCGGAAGGCACGGAGGCCGGCCGGCGGAGCTACTTCTTGGGGATGAACCGCTCCAGGCGGGCCTGATTGAGGGCGGCGAGGGCCCGCCCGAGGTGCTCGGAGGGCACCAGGAAGTGGTCGGTGTCATGAGAGGAGAACACCATCACGGGGACGGAAACCTCGGCCAGGGCGCGGCTGACGACCGCCAGGAAACCCACCGTCCCGAGCGGGAAAACGGCCTCCACGGTGAGGGCGCGCCACCCGCCCGAGACGTGCTCCACCGACCCTGCCACGCCCTGGATCACCTCCTCGGGGGCCAGGAGGCTCACCTCGTCGTGCCCGACGACGAGCGCCACCGGGGGTCCCCCGGCCTGGCTCCCCGGCAACACCGCCGGCACCTCCCGCAGACGCGCAACCACATAACTCTGCGGCCACAGGCGGATACCCACCGGCGGCTCTCGATCTGCTCCCATCAAAGGGGTCGCGTCAGTACGCGTCGAGGATGAAGTGCAGGGGGTTTTGCTTCTCGCCGTCTTTCCAGACCTCGTAGTGCAGGTGGGGGCCGGTCGTGCGCCCCGACATGCCGACCCTGCCGATCGGCTGGCCCCTCGTGACCTTGGCGCCCTCCTTGACCAGGAACCGCTCCAGGTGCCCATAGATCGTGGTGTAGCCGTAGCCGTGGCTGAGCTTGACCATCCTGCCGAGGCCGGACTCGCGGTTGGCGAAGACCACGAGCCCGTCCGCCGGCGCCGTGATGACGGTGCCGAGCCCCACCGAGATGTCGAGTCCCTCGTGAAACGCCGGGCGGCCCGTGATGGGATCGAGGCGGGGGCCGAAACCATCGGTGATCACGCCGATCACCGGAGCCACCACCGGGGTGTGTGAGAGCATGAGCGCCTGGTCGGAGAGCTTCCGCTCCACCTTCGCCAGCTGATGGTCGAGCTGCTCCTGCCTCCGCACCAGGGTCTCGGGGGCGGAGGGAAGGGTGTCGAGGGGGCCGCCACTCCCGACGCCAGCGCGGGGCGCCTCGGCACTCTCCGTGAACAGGTCGGCCACCCCCGCCGCGATGGCGAGGGTCTTGGTGCGCTGCTCGAACTGGGTCAGCCGCTGCTGCACCTGGCCCACGGTCTCGGCCAGCCGCTGGTTGCTCTTCTTGAGCTGTTTGTTCTCGGCCTGGAGGACGCGGTAGACCGCCCTTTGGTGCAGGAACGTCCCCGACGCGGCGAGGGAGACGACCGACAGGATTGCGACCGTTATCCCAAGGACTGTGAGGGACTTCAGAAGAAAGGGCGAAAGTTGAAGCTTGAACACCTTCCCGTGGGCGTGAGGAACGATGATGATGGTGCTGTGTCGCTTCTCAGCCACGATTCGCACCTCCCTCGGAAAACGACGATACTTCGACCTTCAAAGCTGTCCGCGTGTGACCTGTCGCAACTTCAAATGCTGCCATACGAGGTGGGGGGTGTCAAGGATTCGGGTACATTACACGCAAGTGTATGAAAATACTCGCAGAATGCGGGTAGGCGGGGCCTTCCTCCCCGACCCTCGCGCCCCCATGGAGGTGCATTATGTTGCTGGCCGAATTCTCCCTCACGCCCCTCGACAAGGGGCCGAGCGTGAGCCGCTGGGTCTCGCGCTCCCTCGACATCATCGACCGCTCCGGCGTCCCCTACCGGCTAGGTCCGATGGGCACCTGCGTGGAGGGCGAGTGGGACGACGTGTTGGCGGTCCTCAAGGCCTGCTTCGAGCGCATGGCCGAGGACTGCGATCGCATCAGCGTTTCCTTCAAGGGCGACTGGCGCCGCGGCGCCGCCGGTCGTCTCACCGCCAAGGTCGAGAAGGTCGAGGCGACGCTGGGCCGCAAGCTGAAACAGTAACGCCGCCTGGGCGCCGCACCCCTCCCACAACGCAAGGACGGTGTCCGCCGGCTCCGCCGGAACCGGCCCGCCCGGCGGCCCAACCGCCGCGGAACCGGGTGGGCTGGGCCCGCCTTCCCAGGAGATTTCAGCCCGTGTGACCCAGGTCACATCCGGGGCCGGCTGTTTCCAGGGCCCAGGGTCGTGGCCGTCCACGCTTGACCGGCCCTAGCCGATTCCGTCCCAGCCCCTCGCACCAGCCCTCGTCGGCTCCGTCCGACCCGCAGATTGGTCCAACCGCATGGTTGGTCGACGACTCGTACGAAATACCGTACGGTTCGTCAGGGGGTGCCATGGCACCGATACGGGTGAGCGAGGCGCGCGACCACCTCTACCATCTGGTTGACGAGGTTGCGGAGTCGCACGAGCCGGTCGTGATCACGGGCAAGCGTGCCAGCGCCGTCCTCGTCTCCGAGGACGACTGGCGGGCGATCCAGGAGACGCTCTTCCTCCTCTCGGTTCCCGGCATGCGTGAATCGATTCGCAAAGGGCTGGCGACGCCCGCGGACGAGTGCGAGACGGAGCCCGGCTGGTGACGCGTGCGGCCTGGCGGGTTGTCTTCACCAAACAGGCGCAGAAGGACGCGAAACGACTCGCGGCGGCCGGCCTGAGGGACAAGGCGCAACCCTTGCTCGACATCCTGGCGGAAAACCCCTTCCGACAGCCTCCGCCGTTCGAGAAACTCGTGGGCGATCTCGCCGGTGCCACCTCGCGCCGCATCAACATCCAGCACCGCCTCGTCTGCCAGGTCCACGAGGACGTTCGCACCGTCAAGGTGCTGCGCATGTGGACGCACTACGAGTAGTCCCGGCGACCGCTCCTAACGGTCTCCGGATCACGCCCACGCGCCACCGCCACTGGTTCAGTGGTGGTAGAGTTGCGCCAGCCCATGCACCGCATTCGTTGCAGCAGCAAAGGTGAGATGGCGGTACCTGGTACCGATGTGAGAGCGCTGCCGCACAGGTCGCTGCAGCCGGCGCGCCGGAAGAATGGGCGCACGGCCGAACTCGGTATCACGTGGGGCTCGTAAAAAGGAGAACTCTGATGAGAACAAAAGTGGGCCTATGGATTGACCACAGGAAGGCTATTGTCGTGACTGTTACGGACAAAGGGGACGAGACAAGACTCGTAATATCGGCAGTTGAAAAACAGCTCCGCCGGTCTGGAGATTCACCCCTCAAGGGTCGCTATGAACGACAGCAAGTAGTAGCAGATGATAGCCGACAGAGAACCTTTACGGGACATCTCAACTCTTTCTACGATGCGGTCATTGCGTCCATTGGTGGTGCGGAGTCCATTCTGATCTTTGGTCCTGGTGAAGCAAAGGGCGAACTGAGGAAACGTCTTCAGCGAAAAAACCTAGGCGGACGTATCGCAGTTCTTGAAACAGTCGACAAGATGACGGACCGCCAGATTGCGGCGAAGGTCCGTCAGCACTTCGCAGAATAGCGTTCGCCAGTGGGATCGGGACCTGAACCACCCGGCAAGGCACCCCAGCCGACCGTTCTTGCTCCGCTTCGCTCCGCTCGGCCCGCCGCTCCCACAGCCCAGCCTCGACGACGACCTCTCACGATCATCGCCGATGTCGTATCGGTGGCCCGCATCGAAAGGGGTGCAGGATACAAAGGTGAGATGGCGCTCTTGGTACCGTTCGACACCGTTCCAACAAGGAGGAGACCATGGGATACGTAGATCAGAACCTGCTGCCAGGAGAAACGGTGATCTACCGAGCCAAGCTTCATCCAATCATCTTTGCGCCGGCGATCTTTTTCGCGGGGGTCGGCGTGTTCTTCCTGATCGTCGGGTTCATCGACAAGGCCGTCAGCGGTTTTGCGATCCTCGGCGTTTTTTTCCTTGCCGTCGGGGGTCTTCTTGGACTGGTTCGCTACATCCGGCTCGCTACCTCCGAGTTCGCCATCACTGACAAGCGCGTACTCGTCAAGGTCGGCCTCGTTCGCCGGCACACGCTCGAACTTCTCCTTGCCAAAGTTGAAACCATCGGGGTCGACCAAGGTGTCTTCGGGCGCTTGTTTGACTACGGCACGATCATCGTTACGGGAACCGGCGGCACCAAGGAGCCTTTCAAGGCCATTGCGAACCCGCTCGAATTCCGCAAGCAGGTCCAGTCGCGAGCCGCCGGCTAGGAGCCTGTCCGAGTAAGCGGGTGCGGGCGCGTTACGAGCGCCGCGGGGCCAGATGCAAGGCGCCGCGACGAAGGTGATGCTCCCCCATCGGCAAGGAGCGGCAACACAGCAGATAACCCCGCGCCGCCGTAACCCTCCGGGCGCAGGGGTGTTGCGGGCGCATGCTGCGTTGGTCGTCGGCCACGATGCTCCAGCATCGCCTGCCTCCTCGCGCCTTGCCTGCGCCTCGCAAGCCCCCTGCGCGCGACTCGCTCCATTACTCGGACAGGCTCCTAGGCAACGGATGCGAACCGGTTCCTGTCAACGGCGTAACTGGCCCAGCGGACACCCTTCCGCCGGCACTTACGGGCACTGCTGAAGCCCGACGTGAGATCCGCAAGCGCCCCAGCGAGACCCTCCAGGGCAAAACGCCGACGCTGTGGTGAGCTGCCTGGTGCGCGCCACGCGTAGGTGGCGGCTAGCGGGGGTGGGTCCTCAATCCGCCGGTGCCGCAGTGGCAGATCTCTCCGGAGGCCGCGGTCACCGCGCGCGCAGGTTTGCACCAAGAGACGGTGGCCCCGAGCGCGGTGGACACAGAAGCGATGGCCGTGGCGGACGGCGCGTAGCCAGCGCCGCCGCCGTTGGGCCTATCGCAAGGCGTGCGAGTGGCCCGCACCGGAGCGTAGCCGGAGGCTACGTGAGGGCGCGAGGCCGTGAGGCGCAACGCAGCGAGAGGTCCGACGCCGGCGGCGCCGCTCACATGGTGGGCAGGTAGAAGCAAATCACCTTCGGTTCCGTCATCTCCTGCAAGGAGAACTTGATCCCCTCGCGGCCGAGCCCCGAGTTCTTGATCCCGCCGAAAGGCATCGAGTCGAGCCGGTAGTCGGTGGAGTCGTTGACCATGACCCCGCCGCAGTCCAGCCCGTGCGCGAGCGCGAACGCGGTGTCCACGTTGCGCGTGAACAGCGCCGCGTGCAGCCCGAACGGGAGGCTGTTGGCCTTGGTGAGCGCCTCTTCGATCGAGTCCACGGGGTAGAGGTTGACCGTCGGCCCGAACACCTCCTCACGGTGGATGGTGGCGCTCTCCGGCACGCCCTCCAGCACGGTGGGCTGCATCAACGCTCCGGTCCTCCCCCCGCCGACCAGCACCTTCGCCCCCGCCGCGGTCGCCTCCTTCACCCAGCGCTCCACGCGCTTGGCCTCGCCCTCCGTGATCATCGGGCCCATGTCGGTCTCTTCCTTGAGTTTGTCGCCGATGCGGTACGTGCGGGTGAGATCGACCATGCGGCTGCGAAACTCGCCGTAGACCTCGCGGTGGACGTAGATGCGCTGGACGCCGATGCAGTTCTGTCCGGCTGCCCAGAACGCGCCGGAGACGCAGCTCTCCGCCGCCCACGGGATGTCCGCATCCTTCCACACGATCACCGGCGAGTTGGAGCCCAGCTCCATGCCGATCTTCTTGATCCCCGCGAGCGTGGTGATGCGCTGGCCGGCCTCCAGGCCTCCGGTGAACGAGATCATCCGCACGCGGTGGTCGGCCACCAGGGGGTCGCCGATCTCGGCGCCGTGCCCTGTGATCGTCTGCAGCACCAGCGGCGGGAGCCCCGCCTCCACGAACGCCTCGGTGAGCTTGATGGCGGAGAGCGGCGTGACCGTGGCCGGCTTGAGGATCACCGAGTTGCCGGCCGCCACCGCCGGGCCCAGCTTGTGGGCCACCAGGTTGAGCGGGTCGTTGAACGGCGTGATCGCCAGCACCACCCCGATCGGGACGCGCTGGTAGTAGCCGACTCTCTTCTCGCCGCCGGGGAAGGAGTCGAACGGGATCGTCTCGCCCTGGATGCGCTTGGCCTCCTCGCCCGAGATCGTGAGCGTGTTGACGCAGCGCCGCGCCTCCTTGCGCGCCTCGCGGATCGTCTTGGAGCCCTCGCGGGCAATCGTGCGGGCGAACTCCTCCTGCTTCTCCTCGACGATCTTCGCGGTCTTCGCGAGGATGCGCGCCCGGTCGTACACGGTCATCTTCCGCGCCACGGCGAAACCTTTCACAGCAGAAGCCAGCACGGTCTCCACGTCCGCCGCGGTGGCGCGCGGCACCGTGTCGATGATGGCGTTGTCGAACGGATCGCGGACCTCGATCGTCTTGTCGCGGTCCACCCACGCGCCGGCAAGGAGCATCTTCATGACCGCCTCCGGACGATGTGCAGCAGGTCGTTGAGCATCGAGAACCCGGTTTGCTTCCGGCCCGCCCCCGGGCCAACGATCGTCACCTCGCCGAGGGCGTCGGTGCGGATCGTGAGCGCGTTGGTCGCGCCCATCACCGCCGCGAGTGGGTGCGAAAGCTCGACCAGGCGCGGCGCCACGGAGGCGTGCACCTTCCCGTCCTCGCGCCACACCCTCCCGATCAGCTTGTAGCGCTTTCCTTCCTTCATCGCCTTGGCGATGTCCTCGGCGGTGATCGTGGTGATCCCCTCGCACGGGCTGTCAGAGGGCTTGAGGGCCGCACCGAACACGACGTTGGCCAGGATCGTGACCTTGGCCAGGGCGTCCCACCCCAGCACGTCGGCGTCCGGTACCGCCTCGGCGTAGCCCAGCTCCTGGGCCTTCTTCAGGGCCGCCTCGTACGCGAGGCCCTCCTCCATGCGGGTGAGGATGTAGTTGGTGGTGCCGTTGAGGATCCCCTGCACCTCGAGAACCTCGGCACCGGCGAGCGTCTCGCGCACCAGGTTCAGCAGCGGGGTGCCGCTCATCACCGTCCCCTCGAACAGGAACTCGACCTTGCGCTTGGCGGCCAGCTCCGAAAGCTCCCTGTAGTGGAGCGCAAGCGGCCCCTTGTTGGTGGTGACTACGTGCACGCCGCGCTCGAGCGCCGCCATGATGTGGCTGGTAGCCGGTTCGCCCGTTTTGATGTCGGTGTAGGTGGCCTCCAGCAGCACGTCGGTCTCTGCCTGCTTCGCCATCGCGAGGGCGTCCCACCCCTTGCCGGCGCGGTCGAGCGCCGCGAGCGACTCACCCTTCGCCGCGAGCGCCAGCGCCCTCGCGAGGTCGATCCCCTTGGGGTCGTAGGCGCTCCCCTTGATCGTGTCGGCGATGCCGGTGACCTTCCATTCGAAGCCGTACGTTCGCTTGAGCTCGTCGCGCTTGGAGAGCAGGAGCTCCGCGAGCCCCTGGCCGACGGTCCCGAATCCGAGGAACAGCAGTCGCATGAAAACCTCCTAGATTTTGGCCAGCGCCTGGTCGAGATCGGCGATGATGTCGTCGGGGTGCTCCCCACCCACGCACAGCCGGACCATCGTGGGCGGCACCCCGGCCAGCTTCCGCGCCTCCTCCCCCTGCTGCTTGTGGGTCGAGATGGCCGGGATCGTTGCCACCGACTTGATGCGCCCGAGGTCGGTGGCGCGGTAGATGCGCTTGAGGTTGTCGAAGAAGGTGCGGGTGTCCTCGTGGGTTCCCCGGATGTTGAACGCGATTAGATGGCCGAACATCGGCGTCGAGGTATCCACCATCGCCATGTACCGCTTGGCCAAAGCGTGCCGCGGATGACCTGGTAGCCCGAGGTAGTCCACGTGCGCTACCTTGGGGTGGTGGCTCAGGAACTGCGCGACCTTTTCCGTGTTCCGCGATACCCACTCCATGCGGATGCGCAGCGTGCGCAGGTCGTTGAGCAGCAGGAACGCCGCGAACGGGGACATGCACGGGCCGGAGTCGCGGAACGGCCACAGCTTCAGCCAGGTGGCGTAGTCGTGCTTCGCCTCGTCGGGCAGGTGCCGGCTGGTGAGGTCGCGGCGGGCGATGATCGCGCCCCCGATCGTGTGGCCTCCGCCGCCGATGCTCTTGGTGAGCGAGTGGACCACGATGTCGGCCCCATGTGCGAGCGGCCGCATCAGCGCCGGCGTGGCGACCGTGGCGTCCACGATGAGCGGGATGCCGTGCCGGTGAGCGATCTCGGCGAGCGCCGCCAGGTCCCCGCACGCCTGCTGCGGATTGGAGGGCATCTCGATGTAGAGGAAGCGGGTGCTGGCGTCCACTAACTTCTCCCACTCCTCCGTCCGCGAGGGTTCGGCGACCCAGCGCACGACCGCGCCGCGCTCCCGCATGCGGACGTTGAAGAGCTGGAAGCTGCCGCCGTACACCTGCGCGCAGGCGACGAAGGTAATCTCCTCGTGTCCCTCGCGGGTCTTGGCGAGCAGCGGCTCGATCGCCTGCTTGATCGCCGCCATCCCCGAGGAGGTGCAGAGCGCGGAGGCGTCGTCCTTGCACCCGTAGGACTCGAGGAGCGCGAGCGTCTCCTCGAGGTAGAAGACCGTCGGGTTGTGGATGCGCGAGTAACACCAGGTGGGGATCAGGTAGCCGAGCCCCGCCTCCATCTCGTCGCTGTCGCGGTACGCCTGCGAGGTCGAGAGGAAGAGCGGCTCGATGACGCCGCCCTGGCCCTCGCTGAACGCCTCCTCCATGCCGTAGGCGCCGTGCACCGCGATCGTGTCGAACTTGAGCGTGCGCACGCCGCGGCGGAACTCCTCGCGCCGGGCGCCCAGCTCGTTGGCCTTCTCGACGTAGCGGCGGACTCCAGGGGAAAGTTGCTGATCCATGGGTCCCTCCTGACCGGGTGACCGCGCAGCGGTGTCGCCGGGCGAAGGTGCGGCTCCAAAGAGCCTCCCGAGGATACCTGCAGCATTCGAGTTGTAGCACCGAATTTGTGAAATCTCAATACAAGCGAGCCGGGGCGGCGGCTTCCGGCTCGTTCAAATGAGTCCGTTGCTCACCGCGTCGCCGAGACCGGCTCAGCGCTCGTGACCACCGCGAGGGCCTGCTCGAGGTCGGCCCGCAGGTCCTCCACGTCCTCGCACCCCACCGAGAGGCGGACGAGGCCGGCGGTGATCCCCTGCCGCAGCAGCTCGTCGGCGGACGCCTTGGAGTGCGTCATCGAGGCGGGGTGCTCGATCAGCGACTCGACGCCGCCCAGGGAAACGGCGAGGACGATCAGCTTCAACGCGTCCATCAGCCGGCGCCCCGCCTCCACGCCGCCGCGCAGCTCGAAGGAGATCACCGAGCCGGGCCCGTCCATCTGCCTGCGCGCCAGCTCGTGCTGCGGGTGGGAAGGCAACCCCGGGTAGCGCACCCAGGCCACCGCGGGGTGGCGCTCGATCCAGGCCGCCAGCGTTCGTGCGTTCTCCTGCGCGCGCTCGACCCGCATGCCCAGCGTGCGGATGCCCCGCAGCACCAGCCAGGCCTGGTGCGGGTCCATGGTCGTTCCGATCGCCTTGGAGGTCTCGCGTAGCGTCGCCAGCAAATCCGGCGTGCGCGCAACGACGATGCCGGCCACCACGTCCGCGTGCCCGTTCAGCGACTTGGTCATCGAGTGCATCACCACGTCGGCCCCGCGCTCGATGGGCCGCTGGAGGTGCGGACCGGCGAAGGTGTTGTCGACCACCAGCGGCGCACCGGTTTCACGGGCGAGCCCGACCGCCGCCTCCAGGTCCACCAGGTCGAGGGTGGGGTTGGCGGGGGTCTCGACAAAGATGAGACGCGTCTCAGGACGTACGGCGGCCCGCAACGCCGCCGTGTCAGTGGCGGGCACGAAGGTGCACGTGACGCCGAAGCGGGCGAATTGCTTCTCCAGAAGGGCTCGGGTCGGACCGTAGAGCGGGTGCGAGCCCACCACGTGGTCCCCGTGCCGCAGCAGCGCGAGGAACGTGGTGGTCGCCGCCCCCATCCCGGTCGCGGTGCCGACGGCCCCGCACCCGCCCTCGAGCTCGGCCACGCAATCCTCCAGCGCCGCCACCGTTGGGTTGCCGAGCCTCGTGTAGATCGGGCCCGCTGACGTGCCGGCAAAACGGGCCGCACCCTCCTCGGCACTCGGGAACGCAAAGGTCGAGCTCTGGTAGATCGGCACCGAGACCGCGCCCATGTGCTTCGTGGGATCGAGCCCGCCGTGGATTGCCTTGCTGTGCCGCCCCTTGACCTTCGAACGCATGACCGCCTCCCCCGCGCAATCTATCAGGTTTGGCCCAGGCCCTGCTGCTCGCGCAGGACCAGGGCCACGCCCGCGAAGACGACCGCCGTCCCAAAGACCATGCCCCCCGTCATAGGCTCCCCGAGCAGCACGACGCCCAGGGCGAGCGCGACGACCGTGTTGACGTAGGTCGAGGTGGCGACCCGCGTGGCGTCCCAGTCGCGCAGCAGGTAGAAGTACGCGGCGAACGCCACCGTCGAGCCGAACACCACGAGGTAGCCGAGGGCCGCCAGGGAGCGCCCCGTCACCGGCCCGACCAGCGCCTGGCCCCGTACCGCCGAGATCGCCAGCAGCACCACCGCCCCGGCGGCCATCTGGGCGACGGCGAGCGCCATCGGGTGGAAGCTTTCCCGGATGCGCCGCACCCACAGTGAGCCGACAGCCCACACGACCACCGAAACCTCGGCGACGATGGCGGGAAGGAGCGTGAGACTGCCCGCGTGCCACGGGGCGATCAGCACCACCGTCCCGCCGAGGCCGAGCGCGATGCCGAGCCAGCCGGCGAGCCGTGGTGCCGGGTCGCGCGACAGCAGCGGGGAGAGCAGCGCCGTGAACACCGGGCTGGTGGTCAGGAGGAGCGCCGTGAAACCGGAGTCGAGCCGGGTCTCCGCCCAGAAGACCATGCCGTTGCACGCCGCGACCAGCAGCACGCCGACGCCGAACGCCGGCCACCAGCGCCTGAACGGGCCCTCGAAAGGCACGCCTCGCGCGCGGGCCAGCGCGAAGGTCAGCACCGTCGCCAGGGCGTATCGCACCCCGGCGTAGAAGAACGGATCGAAGCTCGCCAGGCCGACCTTGATGGCGAGGTAGGTGCTGCCCCAGATCAGGCAAACGGAGGCGTAAGCCGCCGCCAGGCCCCAGCGTGATCCGTGCGTCACAGCCGCGCATGCTACTCCCGCCGGGTCCGCGGCAGGCGGGCGGATGGCCCGAAAAACCGCTTCCGGCATGGAGGAACCCTCTTGGCGGCCGCCGGTCCCTGTGGTACCTTTCGGCGGCCGGGGCCAACGTAGCTCAGCTGGTAGAGCAGCTGATTCGTAATCAGCAGGTCCGCGGTTCGATCCCGCGCGTTGGCTCCAATAGAATCAGTAACTTACGCGAAGAGCTTGACGAGCGTCACCAAGATGTTGCAACCCGGTTGCAACAGCGGCCAGATTTCGGGCTGGCGAGCATCGGGCTCTCTTTGTTGCCCCCAGGCCGGCGATCACGCCGAGCAAGGGGTCAGGGTGCGGGGTAGGCCCGCTGGGCTCGTCTCCGAGCCACCGGCGTTCCCCGCGAAGCCCCCGCGTCGCGGTCGCGTCGTCACAGTCAAGGACCACGTGCCCAGTGGGCACCGCCAGGCCGATGTTTGCCGCGGGCCATCGTCCCCGCCACGTGCCGATGCGCATGGGGTCACAGGTTGCGTCGCTCAAACCGTGCTCGGTTCGGAGATGCTTGCCGCGGCTGTTGCAGCTCCTACGGCCGCACGAGCATCCGCTAGGGCTGGGGTCGTAGACGGGAAAGACGGGATAGCCGCGGCCGGCCAAGTCGAGGGCAGCGGCCAGCAAGCTAGAAGACGGGATCACTTTCACCTCTGGCGCTGCCTCGTGTGTGGGTTGCAAATGCGGGACTTCCGACCTACCCTGAGCACGAAGAGTTGGCCTTTCGTCGTGCCCCGGTCGCTTGCACCTGGGCAGTGTGTTTTTCATGGTGCTATCTCTCCTCAGTGAGCGGCAGGGCCTCGGCGCTGGTGTGCGGGAAGCGGCCGTGCCACTCTCCCCGGCGCTGGACGACGTAGGTAGACGCCGATCGACCCTTGCGGGTAGCCCTGGTCGGATGGTCAGATGGGTGAAGAAGCCAAACAAGTTCCGAGGCGTAAGAACCTCAAATTCTTACGTTTACACAAGAATGCGCAGTATTGGAAGTACCTTTGCCACCAAGAAGGCTTGATTTGTGCGCTCCGACACATTATGTTGTTTATAGCCTCATCCACCATGTGTGGAAAGAGCCCTTTCGCCGCTTACCGGGTTGCCCGAGGCGGCGATTGCATTATTGGATGCGTGCGGCGTAGCTCCGCTCGTACCAGCGCCGCGCGCCATCGCCGTCCAGGTGGTACGCCGTCAGGAGGAACATGATCGTCTTCGCGGGCGGCTTGCGGTTGAGCACCCGACGCTGGAGGACGACCACGTAGTCAAAGTCACGAAGCCATACATAGGTCCTGACGAGCCCTTCACCCTTGTCGTAGTCCCAGACGAGGACCTCAGGCTCGCGCTCATGGTCGATGACTGGGCGGCACCAGGGCAGGCGCTCTGCCCGACGGAACTCCGGGAGGCGCTCGCCGGTCCTCGGATCTGTACGGCTAATGAGGTGCCAGAACCCTTCCTCGAACTGATCTCCGGCCTTCACGGTGCGGTTCCACCAAATCCGCGTTCCCTGGAAGCTTGGGCCTCCAGAGCGGAAGTCCCTGTCGAAGATGGCGTAGAGCGCGGTCACGACTTCGGGCCACGAGCCATTGCACGACTGGATCGGTGGGAGCCAAGCGGGCAGTGTCACGGGAGGTCCTGGGAGGGCTGTTGAGTTGTCCACACGAAAAGGTTGAACTTCGGCTCGCCCAGGATTGTCGAGCGGACAAGGCTTTTCCCGGAGCGCGCGATGACTCGGTTAACCACCGCCTCCTTACCGCTGTTGCCGTGGAACCCCCGGTTGCGATATGCAATCGCTCCGATAAAGAGGTCAGCTAGCTGGAGGAGCTCGACGTCGTGTGAGCGCACCGTTTGCACCCGTTGAATCATGCTGCGGTCGAAATCGTAGTTGGCATTCGCGAGCACCTCGCCGAGCTTGCGAACCTTCGCGGCGCTCCGTGTGTCCTTGATGTCGAGGTAGATCCGGTACTGGCTGGCCGGATGGAGGATCGGCTGGAGAAGGCGAAAGTACATCTTGTAATACCAGTCGTCGTGTGTTTGCCCGTAGGTGATGTGGTCTAGCTTCGTCTTGTCCGAGACGAGGAGTCCGCGGAAGTGCAGGCAAGGCTCGTTGAAGAACAGATCGACGAGGGCGGTGTAGAACGCGGCCTTGGCCGGGGAAACCTTCGTCCACTTCGACTCGAAACGGCGCCCGAGCCCGTCCTCGACCTTGAGCCCCCGCACGACCAACGAAAGCCGCCTTGTAGCATCAGCAGGGCACCAGACGGCGCCGAGGGTCATGACCTTCTGCCCGTCGTTTAGGAGGTGGCAGCTCTCGTCACAGTAGACGTTGAAGGTCTGCGGCATTTGTCACCCAGCTGAGAGCGTAGCGCCAGGAAGGGGCCTAGTCCAGCGGCCGGTTTGAGCGGTCGCAGTGCTAGGCAGGCTGAAGCCGCTAGCGGTGAGCTCCCGCGTGGCGGCCGTGTCTTTTCTACTTCGTGTCAAGCGTGGTGAGCGCTGCCAAGGCGAGGTCGCGAACGAACGCGGCCAGCTTCACGCCGCGAACACCGGCCGCCTTGGCCAGTCGCTTGTACTCCTCATCGGTCCACACCGTCATGACCTGTTTCTCGCGTCGCGGCTTGGGCGTGGGGAGTGCCGCCTCGAGGACCTCGGCGAGACGCCCCCCGGCTCCCGGGAGCTTGTTCTTGGGCACTGGACACCTCCAGGGGGTAATGCTAGGCTCGCTGCGTCGCGTAGTCAATGGCTATGTGCAACACTACGTCCGATAAGGTACATTATGTCGCCTAGCCTAATACTGCACCTGCTAAGCTTAGGCGCCGTCTTGCGACTAGGCTCAGGATGAGGGCCTGTTAGCATCGTTCACCATGACAAACCCGAGCCGAGGCCTGAGCGAGCCGCGCGAAGATCGCGAGGAGGCACGCGAGCGCCACCAGACCGACGCCGAGCGTGGCCTGGGTCAGGCTTGCCGTTGCGCCGACCGCAATGAGAAGCGCAAGGATAACCAACAGGGTGACCATCTATCCCTCCATCGGCGTCGTTACGGTGCAGCCCGCAACGGCGTCCGAGATGACAGGCTCTCAACCGGCTCGGCCATGGGCGATCTGCAGTGAGTGTACACCCCGCCCGTCCTTCCGGCCTGGCGGTGGGTGAGGCACTCCGCCGAGCAGCGCGTCGATCTCCGTCCGCAGCCAGCGTCGCGGCTTCGCGATGTCCGAGAGCCGCCCCTCCTTGAGGCATCGGTACAGCGTGCCCGCGCAAAACTTCGGCCGGCGATACGCATGGCGGATGTAGAGCACGCCTTCGGTCGTGTTCATCCGATCAGGCCAGGGCGTTGGCGAGATCGCATCCAACCGTGCCTCGATGCGTGCCAGACGCTTGTTGACTTCCTGCAGCTCGAGCAGAATGGCGCTCTCAGTGCTCATTCCCCACCCACCTCAGCATCAAGAGCGTCACAGAGTTCCCTGAGGTTGGCGGCGCCGGTGGCCCTGAGCGCGTCGGCCACCCGCATGTGGAGCCCAGCATCCGCAAGGTGAATGGCGCCCCGCTCTTTCAATGAGACCGGATGTGGTGGTGGCTTGATGCATTCCGAGAGGAGGCTAAAGGCCTCCTGAGCTGGAACGCCCTCAGACTGCATCAGCCTCCGAAGCTCTGGAACGAGGTCCTGATCTTTCTCAAGGTTCATGGTCGTTCTCCTTTCCTTTCACAGGCCGGAGCCGCCCCGCGGTGCACCCGTTACCGCCCCTCAGACAGCGTACCCGGCGTAGTACCCACCGCACGCCATAGCCATGGTCTCGACAGTGAGGCCGTGGTTCGCGAGACACTTTCGGTACGCCTCGTCTCCGCCCGGCGTGTTCAGATAGCAAGGCCGGAGCCAGCCTAGATCGTGAGCGACCTGGCAAAACTCCTCCTGGAGTTTGGCGCGGCCCAGGCTGGTCAGCTTGCCGGGGTCAGCAGGAACGGCCGCGATTGCCTGCACCAGTTCCAGCGCTCTCGTGGTCCTCGCCTCCCTCTTCGCCTTGCGCTTCGCCTCGAGCGCGATCGCCGCCGCAAGCCCGACGCTGGCCACGCCCTGCGCTTTCTTGCTGAGCAGGTCGATCGCATCTTCCAAGCCCTCCTCAACGGTGCCCCGGATGCTGCCAGCGAGCCAGCGCTCCTCGGTATAGGGCTCGCCGTCCAGCTCACCGAGCGGCTGAGCCCGCTTGCCGGCCCGCTCGAGACGGCGCGCGACCGCCTGCATCCGCGTCTTCGCTGCCCGCAACTCGCCGACGATCGCCGCGAGCTCCACGCGGGCCTCTGCAACCGCCTTGCTATCCGGTTTCCGTTCCTTCGCCATGATCGCCTCCCTGCCTCAGAATCAGGGCGCCCGGAGGCGCCCCTTGTCAGGTCGCCAATTCGGCTGATGCGCTCGGCGCGCTCGGCGTCACGCGTTCCGGTGGGAGCGCGTCCGGACGCGGCTTGCCCCGTTCGAACTTCGCAACGCGGAGGTTGTGGATCTCCAGGACGCGCCCGTCAACGATGTTCAACCAGGTCAGGGAAACGCCTCCCCCCGCGGCCTCGTGCGCCTTGATCCTCGCCACGGCCTCTGCGTACCCGGGCATCTTCTCGAGCTGAGGCAGATACCTCTCGTGTTGCCAGTTGACGGCGTGCGGACCATGGCTGATATCGTTGTGCCGCGTCTCCCGGCGGACGTACGCTCTGATCTCCGCCGGCCAGTTAGAGCGCCCACGCCGGGCGATCTCCGTCGCCTTTTCCCGGATGTCGGCCGCGGCTGCTTCGAGGTCGGTGACTACCCAGTTCTCCAGCGTAACCCGCTCGCCGGACCAGGGGATTTCGCCTATCACCGGTGCCCTACGCGCTGCCACCCGCAGCGGTTGGGCCACTCGTTTGAGCGCCTTCGCGATGTCGCGGAGCTGCTCGGCCGCCCTACCCAACGCCTCCCGGGCCTCGCAGGCTAGGTCCAGCTCGGCCGGCGCTTCTCGTACGATGCCCTTCGCCTTCGTCATGGCTCCTCCCTTACGCTTTCGGCCGGCGGGCCTCGATCTCGCGATCGTTCTCGACGTGCTCGTGAATGTCGGCCCGAATGGTCTCGAAGTCCGCCGCGCGACCTACCGAGTCCAAGAGCTTGTCGATCTGCTCTCGCACGGTTTCGCCGATCAGTTCTCCAGTCCAGTTCTCGACGGTGAGAGTGTGGCCGTCGGGGTGCACGTCCACCACGGCCGCCATGCTCTCCGCTGCCCGGAGCCGCTTCCCCGTCTTGAGAAGCCGTACCTTGATCGTCAGCAGCTCCCCGCCGATCGCCTGCAGCTCGGTGCGGGCCTCCACCAGTGCCTTGCTGTCTGGTTCCTTCGCCATGATCGCCTCCTCACCCTCCGTCGCGCCTACTCGTGCCCCATCGAACGGAGCAGGGCCGCCCGCCAGTCGGCCCCGGCCTCTTTCTTGATGTACGCCGCAGTCACGGCCAACCCGCACGGGTTATCCGTGCCATGCGCCATGTAGTCCGCAAGCTCGGCGGCCCACGCCTCCACGGTATCCTTCGGCCCCTTACCGCCGTCGACCGCCTCGGCCGTCTTCGCCGCCTTCTGCAGCCTCTCAGCAATTCCTTCCAGCTCGGCTACAAGTGGCGCGACCTTTCGGGCTACCGCCCGCATCTCGCGACGTGCCTGAGCAACCGCCGCGCTTTCCGCTGTGCCTTTCGTCTTCTCCGTCATGGTGCCTCCTCAGTTCTCGCAACCGGAAACGTCGATGTTGCCGATCGCCACCACGCGGCCATCCTCGACGCGCACCCATGCCTGGTCTATCCCCTGGCCGAGCGCTTCGCAGCGCTGGATCTCAGCCGCGGCCTTCGCGTAGCCCGGCAACACCGCTGCCCGGGGATCCTTCCACCACAGAAGCTCCGTCACGTTGTCCCTCCTATCGTGGCGGCGCTACAATGAACGTGGAGCGCCGCCGGTTCACACCTTGCCGCGTTCCTGCCCGTCCCGGGTTCCCGCACGGTCTCCGGGGCGGGCGCTTCTGATCTCAGGAGCCCCTCTTGGCGCCCCCCTTCCCCGCCATGCGGTAGACGATGCGCCAGTCCCCCAGGCGGGCACCCTTACGGACGGGCACGGTGCGAGCGAGGACGCCATCGGCAGCCAGTGCGGCCAGGTGTCGCTCGGCAGCCCGCAGCGAGCATTCCGCTCGCCCTGAAAGCTCGATTGCCGTTACCCCGCCACGCCTTGCAGCAAGTTGGAGCGCCAGAGCGATCGTCATTCGGATTGGGTTCATACGGCAACTATCCGCCACGTTGCGGCGAATGTCAAGAGCGCAAAATTGCCCCCAGCCAGACACAGCGGGGGGCTAGGGTAACGGATACCTCCCGCCCGTCGATCGCCCGCCTCAAGCCCAGCCACGCGCGAGGCGCCCAACGTCTGCCCGCCGTGCCAGGGGCCGGATCGGGCCGCGCCTGCGACCAGTTGACGCAAGTTGCCCGTAAAAAGGCGAACCGCGACCGCGAGCAGTTGGAACAAGTTGGACCTAAGAAAGCCCACGACGTGGTGGAGGCTACAGAGCGCAAGTCCGGTAGCACCCGTTATCGGAGCCCCGAGGACCTCAGGGTCACGGTCACCCCAGGAGCAACAGCGCGATGGCGATCTCTTCCTTCTCTTCCTCGGTTGGCCAATCAGGGGCGTGAGGCGAGCCTGTGACTTCGAGGCGTTGCCCCGCGGGTTTTCTGTGGCCGCCTCCTAGGAATTGGAGCAGCGGAGCCAGCTCCTCGACCTCTGCGGTTGCCGCGATGACCGAGGACCGAGAGGTGACGCTGACAGAGCCCGAGACGGTGGGCGGCTTCTGGCCGTAGTCGGCGTAAACCCTGCCGCCGGCAATGCCACTGCCACCACCCCAGTAGACCGGGAATGGGACGGCCACCGCTTCGACCTCTGCGGTTGCCGCGACCTCTGAAGGCTGCGAGGCGAGGGCGATGTCACCGGAGAAGGTGAGGCCCGGAGCGTCGACATCGCCCGCCGCTGCAACCTGTGAGGAGGGCGACGCGATACCAATGGCGCCCGAGTAGACCTCCTCGCCGCCTCCAGCGATGGCCGACGCTGGCGATGCGAGCGCAACCGCCGCCTCGAAGACAAGCTCACCTGCACCATTGAGTACCGACGCGAGCGATGCCTCTGCAACGGCGCCCTGGAAGACAAGCTGGGCCGCGGCAGAGAGCGCCGAGGCGGGCGAAGCCTCGGCAATCGCGCTGTCGAACTCCAGCGCCCCGGCTGCCACTATCGTCGATGCAGGGGATGCCTCGGCAACGGCTTCCTCGAAAACAAGCTCCCCGGTGCTCGCAAGCGTTGAGGCGAGCGAGGACAGGCTGATGGCCCCGACGATGTCCGGGGCCGCCTGGAGTATCAGTATGAGATCGTTCTTGCTGCTTCTACCTTGGCGAACAGAGATGTCCGGGGCGATCGAAGCCGAGAGCGTGATGTCATTCGGCCTGACGATCCCCGGGTAGAGCAGTATATCGGCCATCAGTTCAAGTCGTGGTCCACTGACTCGCGGTAGACCACCTCGATGACTTGCCGCGCCGTGGCCTCACGCTCTTGGGCCTCGGCCTCCGTGAGCTCCCGGTGCTGCGTCACACTCACGGGCGGCCGTCCAGGCCACCGCAGAATCGTATCGTTGACCACCTTGCCGACCCACCGCAGACGCTCCCGCACAACGCGACGAAACATCTCAGCCATTGCAATCGTCTCCCGTTCTCTCAGGTCCGGCGCCGGGTAGCGCCGCCCAAGCCCTACACAACCGTGTGAAGCTCGCGGGGTCAAGCGCCGTCTCCGCCGCCGCGATCGCGCTCTCGACTTCGGCCCGGAGCCGGGCCTGTGCACTTTGCTCGCCGGCCAGGAGAGCGATGGCCGTTTCACTCAGCAAGCCCACAAGGCCGCGGGCCTCTTTCAATGCGGTGGAGGCGGTACGAACCGACTCCAAGACAAGCGGGCCGTCTCCCTCACGCTTCGCCCTGGCGAGGACTGCCGACGCTTCAGCGAAGAGCCCGGAGGCCTTCTTCCGCAGGTCTTCCACCTGCACGAGCAGGGAGTCACCCCGCGCGACCTCATGAGCCTCTGCACCCTTCACCAGCGCCGCGGGGAGGTGTGCTCCTGCGTGTCTCCGCAGCGAATCGCGCCCCACGCCAAACTCGCGCGCTATTGCGCTATACGAGGTCCCCGCGAGCAGTGCCTCATCAATGTGGGCGCGGTGCTTACTCTGACAGGTGCTGCAAACGCGCGGCACGCTAACCCACCCTCACTACCGACGCGGCTGCGTTCACTCGAGCGTCTAGGCGCGCCATCTCAGGTCACCTCTTCGACCCAATCGTCGTCGCCTTGCGGTTCCCGATTGACCTCATGTAAGCCCTCTCCGATGGCTTGAACTTCCTCTGGAGCTGCCGCAGGGCATCGGTCGTGTCAATGGCGTTGATGTTGATGACCTGAGCTGGGGCGTTCTGGTTCATGTTTGTGGTGCTGGTGGTGACGGACGGGGTCAGAGTCCCCGAGGCAGCGGTCGGCGCTGCGGTGACGCGCGGCATGCTCACGCTGGCAGCCCCGGCCCCACCGCCGCCACCGCCGCCACTCCCTATCGTCGTGCTCTCAATCTGCTTCACCTGCGCGAAGCCCTCTGCGAGAGCGAGCGCCATCATCGCCAGGCCGACCGGGAAGAACGGCATCGTCTGGCTCGCGTTCCGCGCGGATACCAACGTGCCGATGATCGCCTCAGCGATCGCCACTTCCTTGTGTGCCCCAAAGGCGTCCGCGATGCTCGCGATGCTGGATATGACGATCTCCTCCTGGAGCTGTTTCTTTTCCGCGGCCCACTTCTCCTCCATCGCGGCCGTCGCAGTGCCAGCCCTTTCCTGAGCAGCCTGTTCCTCATTCACCCGGGCGAGCACGTCAGCAAGCTCATCGACGTTGAACTTCGCAAATGCTTTTCCGGCGTCCTTCTGGTCCCGTTGCTGATCCTTGTTGAACTTGTTCTGCGCCTTCTCTTCCTTGTCGAGCATGGCGGTGAAGTCGGCCAGTTCCTGCGCGTGGAAGTCTCGGATCTCCTTCAGCCTCGTCTTCCGGCGCTCGTTCTCACGCTTGAGCTTCTCCTCCTCGTATTTCTGTTCTGTCTTCCCGGTCTCCTGTGCTGCCGCCCACCATTCCTCGAGTGCCTCCTCCCGCTTCTTTTGTGCCTCCTCTTCCTTCTTGACCTCGGCGTCTACGTCCTCGCCGAGCTTCTTCATAATCACGGAGGTCTTCTTGCCAAGCTCTTCCAGAGACTTGTCTGCGGGCGTCAGTTTCGCCATTGCCTCGCCAAGCGGGATGCCGAACTTCTCTTTCCACTTTTTGATGGCCTCGGCGTACCAGGCATCGGCGTCCGCCGTCGCGCCGATCATCCGTTTGAATCGGTACTCCAGCTCGATCGTCGCCTCTTCCTGCTTCTTTTCGTAGTCAGCGGCGAACCGCGCCATCGGTGCCCAAATCGACGCAACGAACCCACCGAGATCCTTCCAGCGTTCCTTGATAATCGTGGAGAAGCCAGCCGCCGCGGCCGTTGTATCCTTGAGTTGCTGAGCTGCACCCCGGGCCATGGCGCTGATCTTCGCCAGTGCGTCCGCTGCGTCGGTTGCCTCGATTCCTAACTGCCGGTGAGCCATCAGCAGGCCGCGCGGGCTATTGGTGAGCAGTGCCTGGATGATCGTAAGCATGCTGCCGTAGTCGTTGCCCGTCTTGATGGCGACGTCCGCAGCAAGACTCGATGCCGAGATCGCCTGCGCATGGTCTCGCGTCACCACCATGAGCCGCTGCGTCCCCTGGATCACCTCCGTCTCGTTGAACCCGACGGCCTCCAGCCCGCGAGCAAGCGCGAGAGCGCCGTCTGCGGCCTCCTTACCGTCCTGCCCAAATTGCTTCGCGGTGTTGGAGATTGCGTTGAGAGCGCGCTCCTGAACCATGAATTCCTGCGTACCCTCTTTGAAAGATGCCCAGGCTTTTGCGAGCCCGAGATAGGTCACCGCCAGCGCGGCGACCTTCTGGCCCAGGCCATCTAGAGCATCTCCGTGAGCCTGCGCGGCACCGGCCGTGTCAGTGTGGCCCTGCTTGCTCTTTTCGAGTTCGGCGTTGACCTGTTTCAGCTCGTCAAGCGCCTGCAAGACCTTGGTATCGTCGTTCTCCCACCGTGCACGCAGTCCGAGATCCCAAGTAGGCATCAGTTCACTCCTTTGTCGTTCGCGGGGTCGTTGTGCATCTCCGACTGGCGCTTGTCGCGGAGGGCTCCGAGCTTCGCCTCCGCGGTGTTGGCGAGCAGGCGGAGCAGTTCCGGCAACGCCTCCGCAATCCGCTCCACCGAGAGTTCGTCGGCGAGCGTCACCGGCACGCTGACACCGCTTGCATGCGCGGCGGCCAGCCTGGCGAGGAGTCCCGCGTTCGTTTGGAACGCCTTGCCGAGGCGCACCCTGCCTTCATCATTCTCGGCGGTGCCGGTCTCAACGAGCATCCTGCCCAGGTCGGCGAGCTGCCGCTCGTTCGCGGCCAACGGGTTGACCTCTCCGGCTGGATCGCTGTCCCCGCCGGCTGCAAGGGGCTTCGGTGCGGTGAGCTTCGTCATGGTGTCCTCTTGTCAGCCGTTCATTGCCTGCCAGCGGAGATCGTCTGCAAGTTTTCGGCTCGCCGACGCCGAGTCGAGGGCAGCCTTGCGCACGGCGGGGGTGTTCATGACGGGTCCCTCGGGCGTGACGATGGAGGTCGCGCCAGTTTGTGTCGCTGCCGCCAGCTTCCGCCCCAACTCTTCGCTTGCCGCGGCGCCCTGCTCGAGTGCTGTAGCCTGCTTGAGAAGCTCTTCCCGCTGTCTAGGCGTTTTCATTGGTCCTCTCCTTTCACAAATCACAAACTACGTTCAATGCGCTCCTGCGCCTCTACCGCTTCATGGGGTTCCCGCGGTTTCCCGGGCCTCATGAGGTTGTTGCCCTCCCGCTCTCCACCACCGCCGCAGGGTGTTCTTCGTCCAGCACGGCCACGACCGCGGAGCGCGGAATCAAGACACCGCGCCCGTTCGTGCGCAGCAGGTAGAGGAAGCTCGCGTCGACCGCCTCGAGCTCGCCCCGGTAACTGCCGCCGCCTGCCGTGCGGACCTCGACGACGCGCCGCAGGTAGTCCGCGATGTCCGGCTTCTCGTTTTTCTTCACACCCGCCATGAAGCCCTCCATTCGCTCCTCATGACGCACCCCCTGAGCGCTCTGCGGCGTAGCTTTCAAAACGGAGCAGATCCTCCAGGAAGACGAGCTTGCAGGTGCCCGTCGGCCCCGCGCGGTGCTTCGCGACGTCGAGCTGGATCACTCGCGAGTTGCCGGACTCCGCCAAGGGATGCAGGAGCAGAACCGTATCGGCTTCCTGCTCGAGGTCGCCGGACTCGCGAAGATCGGAGAGGTGTGGCGCTCGATCCTCGCGTGCGTTCGCCCGCGTGAGCTGGCAGAGCGCCAGGACGGGAACGCGGAGACTCTTGGCGGTGTCCTTGAGTCCTCTCGCGATCCCACCCACCTGCTCCGTGCGGTTTGTTCCCGCTCCCGTAAGCTTTCCAAGGTAGTCCACGATCACGAGGTCAAGACCATGCTGCAGGGCTAGGCGACGGCTCCGGGTGAGGACATCCAGGGGCGAGATCCCCGAGCGGTCCAGGATCCACAGCGGCCACTCGGCGATCCTGTCGCGCGCCCATGCGATCCGCTGCCAGTCCTCGGAGTCGAGCTTGCCCAAACGCAGGCGCCAGTGCGGGACCCGGGCCTCGCCAGCGATAAGCCGGCGGACGATCGCCTCGGTGGACATTTCGAGCGAGAAAAACGCGATGCGTTTGCCAAGCGGACAGAGGTGGCGGACGAGGTTGCCAGCGAGCGCCGTCTTCCCAACGCCGGGACGTGATGCCAGGATCACGAGGTCCTGGGCCTCGAGGCCCTGCACGATATGATCCACGTCGCCGTAACCCGTGGCCAAGCCTATGAAACCCTCGTTCGCCAGGTTCTCAAGGCGGGCGAGCTCGCGATCGAGAGCCGGTCGGATCGGTTCCGCTGCGCCGCTCCCGTCGTGGTTGCCGATCGCGCCCAGCCTCGCCCCGGTCTCGGCCAGGAGCGCCCGCGAATCGCCCCCGGGCTGAGAAGCCTCGGCCAGGAGCCAGCGCCCAAGGTTGGCGAGTTCCCTCTTCGCGGCATCGCCGACAACGATTGCCGCGTAGTGTTCGACGTTTGCGCAATCAGGAAGGCCATCCGCCAGAGATCCCAGGTAGGCGAGGCCACCAGCAAGAGCGAGCGTCCCCGCACGCTCGAGGTCATCGGCCGTGGTGATGAAGTCAATCGCCTTCCCGGCCTTCGCGAGCCGGACGTATGCAGCCCAGATGAGCCGATTCTCGTCCGCTTGGAAGTACCCTTCGACAAGCCTGTCCGCCACGCGAAAGAAGCAGTTGGAGTCGGCTAAGACCGCACCAAGGACTGCCCTCTCCGCTACCGGTCCCGCGGTGCTCATAGAACACCTGCCGAATCTTCGGACGCTTCGCGGGCTCGACGCAGCGCCTCGTGGTCTTCAGCAGAGACAGGCACCCGGTGATCCGCTACCGGCGGCAACTCGAATTCATCCTCCCAGCGGCGCCTCTGAATGAATCGAACAGGATCGGGAGCACCCCCGACGAACACCCCCGCGGTCTCAAGGCGCGCGCGCGCCGCGAACCATTTCTCTGTGACGGCAACGAGTGCGCTCTGCTCCTCACCGTTAAGGCGATGCGCGGCCTGGTAGGTGTCCCGCTTCCTGGTGCCCCGGCCGGTATGTTCTCTGTACAGCTTCCACCAGGTGGTAAACCATTCCGGGTACTCGATTCGTCGCGAAGTACCCCCAGAGAGAGCGGCGGCGTCAGCCGCCGAAGTGCATTTCTTCTGTAGTAAATATGCTTCTGCTTGTGTGACCCGCTGTGACCCGCCGTGACTGTCACGCCTGTCACGCGTGACATGCTTGTACTTCACCTTGGCTCGGTGGCGGCGCTGGCGTTCGGCCGCTGTGTGATCCTTCGCCCTGTACTTGCCGTAGTTCAGGACGGCGATCTCGTACTCTGGCTCGAGGGTGATGCGGATTCGCCGGCCCTCGTTGGCGGCAGTGCGGGAGTATGGGTCCGGTGAGGAGAACTTCTCGAGGATCTCCTGCACCCTCGCGACCGCGAGCCCGTTCTGGAGTGCGATGCCGGGCACGGTTGCCTGCACCACCCCGTCAGGACCGGCCGTCACCAGCAGGTACATCCACACCCGCACTGTGTCCGAGTCCTCAAGCCACACCGACGACGTGAGGATGTTGGCGTCGAGCTTGACGAAGGTCATCGGGCGCCCCTGGGCGTCGCTCTCGCCAGCCCACAGACTTTCCGCCTTGCGATCCGTCGCGCCTCGCGCACCAGCGGATCCTCGGCGAGGATCTCACCGACGTGACGGAGACCGCCTGGCCAACGTTGACGATCGCGACGCGGAGCGCTAGATTGACGATGAGCTGAGCGGTGGTCTGGCGGCCGGCCTTCGGGGGCCGGTCGTGCTGCGTCTGGGGTCCCCACAGTTCACCCCGCCGCCGAGAGAGCATCACCAGGCGCACAGGCCCGCGCCGAGTCCTTCACGGTTTCGGCGGCCGTGCTGGTGAATGTCCTCTCCGCAAGAAAACGATCCAACGTCTCGGCGCTGTAATAGACGCGCCCTCGCTTGACGTCACCGAACCGGACGTAGGACGGACCGACGCCGCGCAGGCGCCAGACGGCGAGCGTGTGCGGTTTGATTCCGAGCTTCCGCGCCGCCTCTGTTGCCGGGATTCGGTCGGTGCTCATTGTGTTCACCTCCGCCAATCAGTATGGCGGCGTGAGCACGTAAGCGCAATGGAATCATGGTCTTAAATAGTCTCAGTAATTCTGGACAGCGCCCTCGGCTCGAAGCTTCGCCCGCCAGCGGCACAGCGTCGCCTTTGAGGTGAACAGCTCGTCCGCGAGGCGTTTCAGAGGCCGTCTCGGATGCTCCTGTTGAAGTTCGAATGAGCGGAGACCCCTTGTGCGCCAGTCGTCGCGGGAGTCGAGCGACGGTGCTCCGGCTGCAGATAGACGCTCGAGGAACCGAACCTGCCTGACCAGGAGCTCGGCGTCACTCAACCGCGCCAGGCCTTCGAGCCCTTCAAGCGTGATGTTCGGCTCGCCGGCGGTGACGCGCAGCGTCAGACATGGGAACAGCGCATCCTTGCGCCAGATTCGTGCGAACAGGACGGTTGTCCCGGGCGCTGTCTCGAGCGCTCCTACCTCCCAGGCAGGGACAGCCGGAGGCTTGGGCACCCCCGCCTTCCGTCGTGCTCCGCTTTGCATCCCCGGGGGTTCGGGTGTTGTGTTGCCCTCCGGCAGGCCGGGCGGGAGGATCCACCTAGGAGCGCCGCTTCCCTCTGACCAAAAGAAGGCTGGCGGGAAACTCACCACCACTAGGGCGAGGAGATTGCTAGGCAGGCGACGGCCAGTGCCGCCCACGGTCAGGATGCCGTTTGCGATCGCCCCCGAAAGGACACCCTTGGGCGCGACAGGCTCGCCGGTCTTCCCCGTGTGCGTGCTGGTGTCGCGCGCGTGCTCCTCGACGATCGCGCGCCACTCCGCCACAACCGCCATGGCTGGAGCCAAGGCCTCCGCGGTCAGTCCAAGGCGCGCCAATTCCTCAGCGGTGTACAGCCCAGGGCGCCAGCCGGTCGGTAACTCGGTCATGTCCGCGCCTTGCGTTTGCGCATTCTGAGCACCTTCGCCAGCGTTCCGGACTGCTCCTCCGTTGCCTTCCGCAGCTCCTCGAGCCCAAGGGGCGCGTACACCCGCTCGGTCACCCGGACGTCTGCGTGGCGAAGCAGCTTGCTCGCGACGTGCAATCCCGCCGCCTTGCTCACCCTCAACCCGTAGTCGCGTCGCAGGTCGTGAATGTGGACGTCGGGGAGCTCCGCAACTTCGCGGAGATCATCCCATGGCTTCTTGAGGTCGAAGCGCGGCTTGTCCGGCTTGGCGCCGGGCACCACCAGGCCGCCCTTGCGCGGGGTGTTCCGCAGCATGGCCACCGTGGTGGCCGCGAGCGGTACCACTTGCGGCCGGCCGGCCTTCGGTGACGGGATCCGCCAGTTTCCGCCGTCGAGGTCGAAGTCATCCCACCGCGCCTTGAGGACCTCTGACAACCGAGCGCCGGTCGTGAGCAGCAGGGTGAACGCCAGTTTGTGATACGGGTCGGCGAGCGCCCTCACCGCCTTGAGCAGGCGCGACAGCTCCTCATCGCTGAGCACGCGCGCCCGCGGTTCGCTCTCCGGCAGCGGCCGGACCTTCATCGCCGGGTTGCTCGGGATCTTGTCCCGGCGCCAGGCCGCCTGCAGGCAGGCTCGCAGTGATGCGAGCGCCCGGTTCGCCGTGATCTTGTGGCCACCCTCGGCAATGCTGTGGAACCAGCGCTGCACGTCGTCGGTTGTGAGCTTGTCGAGCGGCCGCGAGCCCCACCGCTGCTTCGCCAGTGCCAGGAAGCGCTTGTCTTCTCGTGCGCTCTTCTTGCGCAGCTCCACCTCTTTCAGGTATTCCTCTGCCCATTCGTTGAGCGTTGGCACCTTGCGGGACTTCTTGCGCAGCTCGGCAGGGTCCAAGCCCTTGCGCACGTCGCCGAGTGCTGACTCCGCCAGCCCCCGGGCGGTCTCCGCGTCGAGTTCGCCATACCTGCCGAGGGTGATGGTCCGCATGCGCCCGCGGGGTCCATAGCGCAGCAGGAAGGTTGCCCGCAGGGCGCCCCGCGCAGTCCGGCGAAGCATCAGCACGAAGCCCGGCATGGTCTCGTCATAGAGCCACACCGGGCGGCCGGTGTGCTTCCGCACTTGGTGGTCAATCACCTTCTGGGTGAGCTTGACGCGCACGGTCACCCTGGGAGCCGGTTGCAACCGGGTTGCAACAGCGGTAGGACTACCCGTGAATGGTTGCGCGTTCTCATCCGTTCATAAGTCTACGGAGACACGAGACGTGTGTCAAGTCTCATGATACCCCGTGAACACTCGCGGCAACCCCGTTTTGGGGATTCGTAATCAGCAGGTCCGCGGTTCGATCCCGCGCGTTGGCTCCAATCCCTCGAATACCCGGACCCGTATCGACCGCTCAACGGGCTTCAGAACCACGTCCCTCCGTCCCGTTCGGCGCAGCGTGGACGTCGGCCTGCAGCCGCCTGGCCAGCGCGTCCATCTGCTCGGCGGTCGGTTGAGGGCAAAGCGGCTGGCAGCTGCAGGGGACGATCGCCCGCGACCCGTCGGCGAGTCCGCGGCGCATGGCCTGCACGACCTTCCGGTAGCTCCCCTCGTCGCCGCGTGCGGCAGCCAGGATCCAACACCCCGCGACCTGCTCGCTCATGCAGACGACCCGCCCCCCCCAATTGAAGGTAGCACGGGACAGAGTGCGCGGCCGAAGCACCCGCGCGCGTCGGGCCCGCATCCGAGGGGTTAACATAGCCGGCAATGTGCGGGATTGCAGCGATCTTCGCCTTTGATCCGCGCGCGGGGCAGGTGGACCGCCAGGAGCTGCGGACCATCCGCGACGCGATGACCGCGCGCGGCCCGGATGGCTTTGGCGACTGGTACTCCGCCGACGGGCGTGTCGGTCTCGCGAGCCGCCGCCTTGCCATCATCGATCTCTCCGACGCCGCAGCCCAGCCGATGCTGGACACCGGCGGCACGCACGCCATCGTCTTCAACGGTGAGATTTACAACTACCGCGAGCTGCGGGCCTCGCTCGAAGCCGAGGGCCACCGCTTCCGCTCCCACTCCGACACCGAGGTTCTGCTGGAGCTTTACAAAGCCAGGGGCACGGCGATGCTGGCCGAGCTCCGCGGGATGTTCGCGTTCGCCCTCTGGGACGGACCCAACCGCCGGATGCTGTTGGCCCGCGACCTGTACGGCGTCAAGCCGCTCTACGTCGCCGCCGACGGCGGAACCATGCGCGTGGCCTCGCAGGTGAAGGCACTGCTCGCCGGCGGCCGCGTGTCGCGGCGGCAGGATCCGGCCGGCGTTGCGGGCTTCTTCCTCCGCGGCGTCGTTCCCGAGCCGTTCACCCTCTACCAGGCCATCCGATCCGTTCCCGCCGGTTCGTTCGCCTGGGTGGACGAGCGCGGCGTGAGCGAGCCGGAGCCGTTCGCTTCGATCCCCGCGATCCTCGCCGACGCGGTCGAGAACGCACCGCAGCGCACGGAGGAGGAGCTCCGCGAAGGGTTCCGTCACGCGTTCCTCGACACGATCCGGTACCACCTCGTGTCGGACGTCCGGGTCGGGGTGTTCCTCTCCTCCGGGCGCGACTCGACCTCGATGGTGGCGCTCGCGCGCGAGGTCGGGGCGACCGACCTCAAGACCGTCACCATCACCTTCCCGGGCTACCGGGGCACCCACCGCGATGAATCGCCGCTGGCCGAGGAGGTCGCTCGCCTGTTCCACACCGACCACTCGACCGTGACGATCACCAAGGAGGAGTTCCTCACCGAGTTCCCGCGCCTCATCGAGGCGATGGACCAGCCGACGGTCGACGGCGTGAACTCCTATGTCGTGAGCTGGGCGGCGGCCCGGTGCGGCCTCAAGGTGGCGCTGTCCGGCACCGGCGGCGACGAGCTGCTTGCCGGCTACCGCACGTATCGCAAGGTTCCCCGGATGGTGCAGCTGGCGCGGCTGCCCTCGAAGGTGCCGCTGCTCCCCGAGGCGGTGCACCGGGCGTACCTGGCGCTGACGCCGAAGAGGAGCCCACACATCAGCCAGAAGCACGGCGCCATCCTGAAGTACGGAGGGACGTACGCGGGCGCCTACTTCCTGAAGCGGGCGGTGTTCATGCCGTGGGACCTGCCCGAGATCATGGGAGCGGATGCCGCCCGCGAAGGGCTGGCACGGCTCGACATCATGGGGGTGATCGGCAAGGCGCTGACGCCCGATCCGCGCCAGCCGCTGGCGCGCATGGTGGCGCTCGAGTCGTGCCTCTACATGCGAGACCAGCTCCTGCGCGACCACGACTGGGCGAGCATGGCCCACTCGCTCGAGGTCCGGGTGCCGTTCGTGGAGCATCACCTGCTGCGCGAGGTGGCGCCGCTTCTCGTGCGTTCCCACGGCGACCGCAAGCTGTACCTGGCCAAGAGCCCGTCGACGCCCCTGCCGCCGGCCGTCTTCAGGCGCCCCAAGACCGGTTTCATCGTGCCGACGCGCCAGTGGCTGCTGGGCGGGAAGCGCGGCACCAAGGGCGAGGAGTTCGGCTGGCGCGGCTGGGCTCGCCGCCTCTACGACATGGCGTTCCGCCCCGAGGGCGGGATCTGATCCGCGAGGAGCTCGCGCAGGTAGGAGACGTAGCGCTCGCCGAACCTGGCGAGGTCGTAGTCGGCCGCGCGCGCACGGGCGGCCTCCCCCATCCGCCGCCGAAGGTTGACGTCGCCGCACAGGCGGAGGAGCGCCACGTGCCACTCCTCGGGTCCGGCGGCCCACACCCCGGTGCCGCCGTCCTGGACCACCTCGCGGTTGGCCCCGACGGGGGAGGCCACCGCGGGCAGCCCGGCGGCCGCGTACTGGATGCACCGGTACCCGGCCTTGCCCCTCGTCCATACATCGTCGGCGAGCGGGGCGAGCCCGACGTCGCAGTCGGCGAGCGCCGGCCCCTCGGCCGCCTCGGACCACCGGACGAGGCGGCACGGCACGCCCGGCATATCGGGGAGGCGGTCGGAGATCACGTGGATCTCGTAGTCCACGCCCTCGGCGCCCAGCCGGTTGAAAACCGGCGTGAGCGCCTCGAGATAGCGGAGGTTGCTCCCCCAGCCGATCCAGGCGAGGCGCACGCAGTCCCTCCCCGGCAACGGCGCCACCGGGTAGGAGGCCAGGTTCACCGGCGTGGGCAGGACCACCAGCCGCGGCGCGGCGTCCGCGATCATCTCGGCCAGGGATCGGGAGCCGGCGACGACCAGTCTGCAGCGTGCCGCCATGCTCCGGAAGCGCCGCTGGCGCCACGCCGCCTCGGAGGACCGGTCGCCGGGGCTGCGCGGCCGCCTGAACATGATGGCGTCGTCCACGTCGAGCACCCAGCACCCGCAGAGCCGGCGGACGAAGGCGCGCTCGCCGGCCAGCAGCTTGACCTGCTGGAACACCAGCAGGTCGCTGGAGCGCCACCCCGCGGCGAGCCGGGCGACCCGCAACCACTCGCGCCCGCGCCCGAACGACAGCACGCGCACGTCCATGCCGCTCGCCTCCAGGATCGGTCGCAACGCCGTCATGCGAAGGCGAAAAGAGGGGACACCGGGGTCGTTCGAGACGAGGCTCACGACCGGTCGTCGGGGCAAGTGCGGCGATGCCGCGGCTCCCGCTGTCGTCGAAGACGTCGCCGAGCCGGGGCGCGCCTTGTTGTCCGATCCGGGCATGCAGATCCCTCGCCGCGGAGTATGACGGAACCAAACGGGCCCGGTCCACACGCCGGCGCACCGGGAGGAGTAGCATGGCGTGCCATGGGAGGCAGGGGGCCGGGGTTTGAGGCCATGCCGGTCTGGGGGTGGGCGCCGTGTCGGTGAGACCATTGATGGTGGCGGTGCTCTGGGCGGCCGCGCTGGGAGCTCCGGCGCAGGAAAGCCCGACCCGGGTGGACGAGGCAACCCCGACGCCCGAGAAGATCCTGGTGGAGATGGCGCGGGTCTACGGCGGATGCCGGAGCTACCGGGACACCGGCAACGTGACAATCCTAACGCTCACGGATGGGGGCCGCGCCGGCAGCGAGCGGCCTTTCGCCACCGTGTTCGTGCGCCCCGACCGCTTCCGCTTTCAGTTCACCGACCCGGGGCTGGGCGAACGCTCGTCCCGCTACGTCGTGTGGACCGACGGCACCGAGGTGCGCTCCTGGTGGGACGCCAAGCCGGGGGTCCGCCGCCCTGCCTCGCTGCAGGAGGCACTGGGGATCGCTGCGGGCATCTCGGGGGGTTCTTCGGTCCGCATCCCCGGCCTGCTCCTGCCCAAGGACGTCGGCCAGGGAGCCCCGCTCGTCGGGGCCGAGCGGGTCGAGGACGGCCCGGACCGCGGCGTGCCCTGCTTCCGGATCAAGGGGAAGAGCCGCCGCACGCCCTACGCGCTCACCGTTGGGGGAAGGACGCTCGTCGTGCAGGACGAGAGCGTGACCCTCTGGATCGACCGCGCCACGTTTCTGCTGCGCAAGGTCGAGGAAGCGAAGACGTTCGACACCTACCGCTCCGAGAGCACCTCCGTCTATACCCCCGGGCTGAACGTAGAGATCCCCGCCGCCGAGCTCGAGTTCAACGTGCCGGAAGGGCCGTAGCTCCCCGCGTCACGGGCGGTGGAAAACGCCTTTCCATTGAACCGTTTCTCAAATTGCTGGGAGGTTTGTCCGCGACCCTCTTGACAAGCCGACCCCACCGTTTCATATTGGCCGCCGCGCGGGAGGAGGGCTGGGAATGGGAACTGGAACGGCACGAGGGCCATACTCGGCAGGGCGCAAAGGGGTCAATGCCCGGTCCTCGCTGCTCTTCAGGCCAGAAGTCGAACCTGGGAGGCAAAGCACCGGAATGAGTCTTGAGGCCGCGGAACGCCAACGGGTTGACGGCAGGGTGCGGGCCAAGCCTCCACGGTTGACCTGAACCGTTCTCAGCAAGACATCCGCTTGGCGCCAGTTGGAGGAAATCTCTTATGCGCAAAGTCGCTGCTGCCCCGATCGTGCTGACCATGGTTGCGGCGGTGCTCCTCAGCAGCTGCGACACGCTGCGGGCCCGCATGGAGCTCAACAAGGGCAACACGTACTACAAGAACGAGAAGTACCAGGATGCCCTGATCCAGTTTCAGAAAGGGCTGGCACTCGACCCCGACCTGAAATTCGCCTGGCGCTCGCTGGCCCTGTGCGCGATGGTTCTCTACCGCCCCGGCGTGGACACGCCGGAGAACAAGAAGTATTACCAGCTTGCGATCGACGCCTTCAAGAAGTACCTCGACGCGTTCCCGCAGGACCAGAAGTCCCGGGACTTCCTGATCGCGACCTACGTCAGCGCCAGCCAGTACGAGGACGTCCTCAGGTACCTCCAAGACAACCTCAAGAAGCACCCGGGCGAGCTGAAGGACCACAAGAGCATCGTCTCCATCTACCTCCGCACCCAGAGGATCAAGGAAGCGCACGAGTGGATCGTCCAGCACATCCCCAACGCGGACGCCGAGCCCTACTATCTGGTCGCCGTGTACTGCTGGGACAGGGCGTACCGTGACCCCACGATCTCACCCGAGCAGCGCACCGAGTTTGTGGAGCTCGGCCTCTCATCGGCTGCGCAGGCGCTGAAGATGCAGCCAGAGTACTTCGACGCGTTGATCTACACAAACCTGCTGTACCGCGAGAAGGCCAAGCTTCAGAAGGACGACAAGCTCAAGCAGGAGTACTTCGACAAGGCCGACGGGTACCGCGCTCAGGCCCTGGCACTGCGCGAGAAGCTCAAGAAGCAGACCTCGCTGTCAAAGTCCTAACCGGGGGAGCCATGTTCGAGAATAGCCTTATCATATCGAGGAAACAGGAACGCAGCAAGCTGTTGCTGCTGGCCCTGCCGATCGCGCTGGGCATCCACGTGCTGGCACTCGGCGGCTACGTGGTTGCGCAGATGTGGGCGGTGCCCGAGGTTCCAGACCCTCCCATCCAGGTGAGCTTCTACCAGGCTCCACCGCCTCCGCCGCCGCCTCCGCCGCCGCCGAAGCCGGCCGCGCCCAAGCCGGTGCTCCCGCAGCCGACTGCACCGACCGCCCCGGTCGTCCAGCCGGTCACCATCCCCGAAAGGGCCCCGACACCCGGCCAGGGGGACGTCGAGGGCGGCGTCGAGGGCGGCGTCGAGGGGGGTGTGGCGGGTGGCATTCCGGGCGGCATTCCCGGTGGTGTCGTCGGCGGCGTGCCGGGGGGCGTGGTGGACGAGCCCCCGATCCGCATCGGCGGCGAGGTGGTTCCGCCGGAGCTGATCACCAAGGTGCAGCCGGTGTATCCGGAAATCGCCCGGAAGGCGCGCGTCCAGGGCGTGGTGATCGTCGAGGCGATCATCGACAAGCAGGGCAACGTGACCGATGCGCGCGTGCTGCGCGGCCTCCCCATGGGTGTCTCCGAGGCGGCGGCTGCGGCGATCCAAAAGTGGAAGTACAAGCCGGCGATGCTCAACGGCAGACCGGTGAGTGTGTACCTGACCGTAACCGTGACGTTTACCTTGCAATAGGCCCTCAGGCCGAGAGAATAGGAGGAAACTGTAATGGAATTCGGACCCGTAGCACTGTGGCAGTCGATGGGCACCATCGCCAAGCTGGTCTGCCTCGTCCTGGTCGTCCTGTCGATCTATTCGTTGACGCTGTCCGGTGAGCGCTGGTGGAGGTACCGGCAGGCCAAGAAGCAGTCGCTGCAGTTCGCCCTGCTCACCACCCAGTACCTCAAGCAGAACCGTCCCCAGGACGCGATCGCGGCGTCCAAGAAGTTCAAGAGCAGCCATCTGGCGAAGGTCGTGTCCGCAGGGCTGCTCGAGTTCATGGTCGAGGAGCAGAACAGCCCGCTCACCGGCTATGACGTGATCGAGGCGGCCCGCCGCGCCATCGAGCGCGCGACCCTCATGACCACGGCCGACTTCAAGCGCGGACTGGGCGGCCTCGCCACCATCGGCGCCACGGCACCATTCATCGGCCTGTTCGGGACGGTCGTCGGTATCATCAATGCGTTCCGCGGCATGGCGATCACCGGCTCGGGCGGTCTGGGTGCGGTGTCGGCCGGTATTGCGGAAGCCTTGGTCACCACCGCCCTCGGTCTGTTCGTCGCCATCCCGGCCGTGTGGCTCTACAACTATCTCCTGAACCAGGTCGAGCGCTTCCAGGTCGAGATGGCGAACTCCTCTTCGGAGTTGATCGACTTCTTCATCAAGAAGAGCGGAGGAAGCGATGCAATCGGCTCGGCGGCACGCTAGGGAGCACGGCGGCCCGAAGGTCGAGAACGTCGGCTCGGTGCAGTCGGATATCAACGTCACTCCGCTTGTGGACGTCTGCCTGGTGCTGCTGATCATCTTCATGGTAGTCACCCCCCTGCTGCAGTCCGGCGTCCCGGTGCTCCTGCCCGAGACCAACAGCCCAGAGAAGTACCCGGAGGGCCAGAAGCAGGTCAAGATCGCGATCCAGGAAGACGGCAAGATGTTCATCGCCCAGGACTGGATCCCCACCAAGGCCGAGCTCATCCGGCGCATGGACGACATGCTGAAGGCGGACCCGCAGAAGGAAGTCGTCATCAAGGCGGACCGCCGCCTGAAGTACAAGGACGTCCGTGAGGTGATGAAGGCCCTCAACGAGGCCGGGTTCACGAGGGTCGGCCTGATCACTACGAAGAAGGGGGCGTTGTAGGACGTTGGCCCGCATGACTTGAGCTGAAGGAGAAACGCCATGGCAATGACCGGCGGCAAGATGGGGGACATGAAGAGTGACATCAACATCACTCCCCTCGTGGACGTGGTGCTGGTGCTGCTCATCATCTTCATGGTCGTCACGCCGTTGCTGCAGCGCGGGTACGAGACCAAGGTCCCGCCCAGGGTGCAGACAACGACGCCGCCCCCGATGACTGACCAGCTTGTCCTCCGTCTCACCGAGGACGGCTACATGTTCATCAACAGGGAGCAGTACACGGAGAGGGACTTCCTCGCCAAGCTCGATGAGGTCACCAAGGGCCACGAGACCAAGATCGTCTTCGTCGCGGCCGATGGGACCCTCTCGTACGACAAGGTGGCCAGGTTCATCGACATGTGCGACGCACACGGCGCCAAGAACATCGGCATCGTGCTCGAGGACCTGAACCCCACGGCCACCGCGGGTGAAGCGCCCAAGTAACAGGCTCGGTTCGCGTCTGAGCCCGTGCCCGCGGGAGGAGCGCTCCTTCCGGGCACGGGCTCTTGCTTTGCCCGCCGCGGCGTATTGCTCCCCGGGACGTAAGCCCATAAGCTCGAAGGCATGCGTTCCCGTGCCGCCGCGCTGCTGCTCCTCGGGGGATTCCTCGTCGCCGAGCTGCTGACGCTCTACCCGGGCGTCTTCCACAGAGGCGAGGTGATCGGCTCGTCGGCCCTCGCCTACGGGATGCCCCCCTGGAAGGGACACGTGCCGCCCGCCTCGTCCGCGCTGCGCGGTAACCCGGTGCTTTCCGACGACCTGACCCTCTTCACGCCCTGGGATGTGGCGACCCGCGCGGCCCTCGCGGCCGGCTCCACACCGCTCTGGAACCCCGGCTCAGGCTGCGGCCTTCCGCTGCTCGCCAACAACCAGTCCGCGGTCCTCGCCCCGACCCAGCTCCTGCGCCTCGCCTGGGACTCACCGCGCGCCCGGACCCTCGGGCTGCTCCTCAAGGTGCTCATCGCAGGCACGGGGATGTTCCTGCTCCTGGGCCGCTGGCGGCTGCCACCTCCGGCGGCCCTGCTCGGCGGCCTGGCGTGGGCCAACGCCGCCGGAATCACCGTCTGGCTCCTCTACCCCCTTTCGGAGACCGCGGCGTGGTTCCCCTGGGTCCTCCTCGGCCTGTCGCAGATGCTCGGCGTGGGCGGCCCCCCAACCCGGCTCGGGCCCCTCACCGTGGCCCTCGCGGGCGCCGGCCTCCTCCTCGCCGGCCACCTCCCGACCGCGGTCCAGCTCCTCGCCGCCACGGGCGCCGGGGTGGCGGTTCTGGCCTGGTTTCGCCGTGATGCTCTCCGGCGGCTGCCGGCCGCGGCGGCGGCCGCGCTCGCGGCCTGCCTCCTGGCCGCCCCCCAGGTGCTGCCCACGGCCGCCTACGTCGCGCGCTCGCACGCCAGGGAGGTGCGCGGAGCGGGGATCCCGTCCGCGGCCTGGCACCTCTCGGCAGTCGCCGCCTGGAGCTGGGCGGTGCCGCGCGGCTTCGGCTCCCCCGAGCGCGACGGCTACCATGGGCCGCTGAACTTCAACGAGGCGACCGCCTCGGTCGGGATCGCCCCCCTCTTCCTCGCCCTCCTGGTCCCGTTCCTGGCCCCGGGACGGCGCGAAAAGGCGCTCCTGGCGATGGTGGCCGCCTCGGCGGCTGCGGCGTACGGGGTGCCGCCCCTCCCCTGGCTCGCGGGGCACATCCCGCTCCTGAGGTGGGCCGCCGGCCAGCGGTGGCTCATCCTGGCCCAGTTCGGGGTGGCGGCTCTCGCCGCGATCGCCGTCGCCAGGCTCGGGAAGGCCCCGCGGCGGCGTCTCCTGCTCGCGACGGCGGGCGTCGGCGTTGGCCTTTTGCTGCTCGTCACCCTCCACCCTGCCCTGAGGGGAAGCGGCGACGACGCGGGGTCCGTCTCGGCGGCCCGCGCGGTCCTCCTCGCCGCGGGCGAGATCCTCGCGGTGGGTGCCGTGCTCGCACTGGCCGCTGCACGCGTTCAGAGGGCGGCCGCTCCGCTTCTCGCGCTCGTCACGGCCGCGTCGGGCCTCGCGTTCGCCTGGGGTTTCAACCCCACCATTCCGGTGGCTGCCATCCCGGGACCCACCGAGGAGACCCGGCGCCTGGATCTCCTGCGCCGGGGCGGCAGGGTCCTGCCGGTCGGCTGGGTCCTGCGGCCAAACACCGGCCTCCTCGCCGGCCTGCCGACGGTCACCGGCGTGGACGACCTCATCCCCGAGCGCTACTGGCTGTTCGCACGGTGGGCGGAGCTTGACGCTCTGGACGCGGCCCGCCCGCTGGTCGTCGGCTCGACGGCGCTGATCCGCCGGGCGGGCGCCACCGTCGTGCTGGCCGACCGCCCAATCACCGGGGCCGGCCTGCTCCCGCTCGCGGATTTCCAGGGTCCCACTCTGTGGGCCGCCAGGGTTGAGGGCGCCCACCCGCTGGTGGCGTGGTACCCCGCGGGGCTGGGGGTGAGCGGTGCCGCCCAGGCGTTCGCGATGCTCGCCCGGACACGCCTGGTGGACGAGAACACGGTGCTCGTGGAGGGTTCGGCCGGACCCCTTCCGGCCGCTGCCGGACTCGCCCAACCGCTGCCGGCCGAGCGGCAGGGCCCGAACCATGTCCGCATCGAATGCAACCAGCCGCGCGCCGGGGTGCTTGTGCTCCGCGAGGCGACCGACCCGGGGTGGCGCGTGAGCGTCGACGGCACCGCGAGCCGGCCTCTGACCGTGGACGGCATGTTTCTCGGGGTGCTGCTGAAGCCCGGCCCCCACCGCGTGGTGTTCGAGTACCGGCCGTCCGAGTGGCGCCTCGGGCTGCTGCTGGCCGCCCTCGGGGGCGCCGGCGTGCTGGGCTTCCTCCTGCGTGCCCCGCGCACCAGGCAACGTTCGCGGGATGAGGCTGTTGTATCATCCCCGCATGGGGTCTCCCCTGAGAATCGCGCTGGGCGCTGACCACGGCGGGTTCGAACTCAAGCAGCAACTGGCCGGCTACGTCGCCTCCCTCGGCCACACGGTCCGGGATTGCGGCACGCACGGCAAGGCGCCCGTGGACTACCCCCGCATCGCCGTCGAGGTGGCCACCCTGGTCGCCTCCGGCCAGGCCGACTTCGGCATCATGGTGGACGGCGCCGGCATCGGCTCGGCGATGGCGGCCAATAAGGTGCCCGGCGTCCTTGCGGCGGCGTGCTACAACGAGGCGCTGGCCCGCAACAGCCGCGAGCACAACGACGCCAACGTGCTGACGCTGGGTGCCACCCAGGTCGACGGCGAGCTTGCCAAGAGGATCGTCGCGATCTTCCTCAGCACCGAGTGCACGGTGGACCGCCACAAGGCACGCGTCCGCATGATCCGCGAGATCGAGCAGCGGAGCGCCGGCGGCCTCCGGACCGCGTCCGGCCCGATCGCCCCGGCCGACGTCGACCGCATCGTCGAGCGGGTCAAGCAGCTCCTCGGGGACGGCACCCAACCGCTCCCGCCGGTCATCCCCCCCGAGCAGCTCGCCCAGCTGATCGACCACACGATGCTTCGCCCCGAGGCGACCAGCGCCGACATCCAGAAGCTGTGCGAGGAGGCGCTCCGGTTCGGCTTCTTCTCCGTGTGCGTGAACCCCTCCTACGTGGCGGAGGCCAAGGCGCTCCTGCGCGGCAGCCCGGTGAAGGTATGCTGCGTGGTGGGATTCCCGCTCGGCGCGCAGCCGCCCGAGACCAAGGCGCTCGAGGCGCGGCGCGCCATCCGCGAGGGGGCCCAGGAGATCGACATGGTGATCAACATCGGCGCGCTCAAGAGCGGAGACGACGCGCTGGTGCGCAGGGACATCCGCGGCGTAGTCGAGATCTGCAAGGAGGGGCGGGCCCTCTCCAAGGTCATCCTCGAGACGGCGCTCCTCACCGACGACGAGAAGGTGCGCGGCTGCGAGCTGGCCATGAAGGCCGGGGCCGATTACGTGAAGACCTCGACAGGGTTCTCGAGCCGCGGCGCCACCGTCGAGGACATCCAGCTGATGAGCCGCACCGTGGCCCCCCGGAAGCTGGGGGTGAAGGCCGCGGGCGGGATCAGGACGTACACGGATGTGGTCAGGATGATCCAGGCGGGGGCGACCCGCGTCGGCTGCAGCAACAGCGTCAAGATCATGGAAGAGGCGGCCGCGCTGGTGGCGCGGAAGGAGTAGGGAGATGGCGGAGCTGCGTTGCTACGTCTTCCTGGACAGCCTGCAGCCGCAGTTCGCGTCGTTCCTCGGGAGCGTCGCGCAAGGGTTCCTCCCCACGCCGGGGCAGGCGTCGCTGTTCGTCGAGATCGCACCGGGCATGGACATCATGCACGTGACGGACGTGGCCCTCAAAGCCACCGACGTGCGCCCGGGGATGCTGATCATCGAGCGCCTGTACGGGATGCTCGAGCTCCACGCCGACTCTCAGGCCGACGTGCGGCAGGCCGGGCGAGCGATCCTGGCCGCACTCGACCTCAACGAGGAGGACCGCATCCGTCCCAAGGTCGTCGCCAGTCAGGTCGTGCGCAACATCTCGCCCTACCACACGCAGCTCATCAACCGGTCGCGGCACGGGGACATGATTCTTCCCGGCGAGACCCTGTACGTGCTGGAGGTCGCGCCCGCCGGCTACGCGGCGATCGCGGCCAACGAGGCCGAGAAGGCCGCCGAGATCAACATCCTCGAGGTCCGCGCGTTCGGAAGCTTCGGGCGCGTCTACCTCGGCGGCGAGGAGAGGGACATCGATGTCGGCTACCGCGCGGCCGAGCAGGCGATCGCCGACATCAAAGGACGCGACGCGAAGATTTCAGGCGGGTAACCGCGTGGTCACCCCGTGCACACGCGCGGGGTGAAAGGTGAAGAGGGAGGGGAAACATGACGGAAGCGTTAGGTATGATCGAGACGAGGTCGTTTCCAGCTGCGGTGGAGGCTGCCGATGCGGCGGTCAAGGCGGCCAAGGTGGAGCTGGTCTCCTACGAGAAGACCGGCGGCGGGTACGTTTCAATCATCGTCAGGGGCGACGTTGCGGCCGTCAAGGCCGCCTGTGACGCCGGCCAGGTCGCCGCAGGCCGGGTCGGCGAGGTAGCCGCGGTGCACGTCATCGCCCGCCCGCACGTCAACGTGGACGCGGTCATGCCGCTGGGGCGCAACGCCGTCGCCAAGGCGGCCAAGAAGTAGCGCCACCCCGGGTGTGAGGAGACACCGCACCCGGAGGCGCAGCCCGGAGAGGCACGCCCATGCAGCTCGCCAAAGTGGTCGGGACCGTTGTCGCAAGCCAGAAGGAGACCAGCCTCGAGGGGATCAAGCTGCTCGTGGTCCGCACGCTGGACGAGGAGGGCCGCGAGACCGGCAACCACCTGGTCGCGGCCGACGCCGTCGGAGCGGGCCCCGACGAGATCGTCCTCGTCGCCTCCGGCAGCTCGGCCCGCCAGACGAGGCTCACCGACAAGCGCCCGGTGGACGCCGTGATCATGGCGATCGTGGACACCTGGAGCGTCGGCGCGGTGACCAAGTACAAGAAATGAGAGACCAGGGCACAGGGCACAGGGCACGGGGTGACGACCTCTCGGGTCGCGGCTTGAACCTCCTGCGGGTTCCGGCCGGGGCAGCTCACGATGGCCGGACTGCGGCCCGGTTCGCTCTTTTGCTGCGCCCTGCGCCCTGCGCCCTGGGCCCTGTGGCGCGGGCGGAGCGAGCATGACCAGGCTAACCGAGCAGGAGATCGAAGCGATCGCGCGCAGGATCGCGGCGGATCTCCACCGCCCCGCTCCGGGGGCGGCCGCAGGGGGGCAGCCGGCCGCCGGCTCAGGCCTCGGGATCTTCGCCACCGTTGACGAGGCGGTGGAGGCGGCGCGGCGCGCCCAGCCGGCGTTCGTCGCCCTGCCCCTGAAGGTCCGGGCGAAGATCATCGAGAGCATCCGGCAGACGATGCTCGAGAACAACGAGGCGCTGGCCCGCACGGCGCACGAGGAGACCGGCCTGGGGCGGGTCGAGGACAAGGTCGTCAAGAACCGTCTCGTCACCGAGAAGACCCCCGGCCTCGAGGAGCTGTACCCGCACTCCGTCACCGGCGACTACGGCCTCACCCTCGTCGAGCCGGCGCCGTTCGGGGTGATCGGCGCCATTACCCCCGTCACGAACCCGACCTCCACGATCATCTGCAACGCGATCGGGATGCTGGCCGCCGGCAACTCGGTGGTGTTCAACGTCCACCCGCTGGCCAAGCGCTGCTCGATGCAGGCCGTGGCCCTGCTGAACAAGGCGGTGACGGCCGCCGGCGGGCCCGCCAACGTGGTGACGTGTCTCGCCGAGCCGACGATCGAGAGCGCGCAGCAGGTCATGAGGCACCCTGCCGTGCGCCTGGTCGTGGTGACCGGCGGGGGCGCGGTCGTGAAGGCCGCGATGGCGTCCGGCAAGCGCGCCATCTGCGCCGGGCCCGGCAACCCCCCGGTGGTGGTGGACGAGACCGCCAACATCGACAAGGCCGGGCGCGACATCGTGCTGGGCGCCTCCACCGACAACAACATCATCTGCACCGACGAGAAGGAGGTCCTCTGCGTCGCCATGGTTGCCGACGGGCTCATCAAGGCCATGACGCGCAGCGGCGCGGTGCTGATCGACCGGGCGCGCCTTGCTGAGCTCGAGAAGGTCATCTTCACCGAGCTGCACGGGCCCCGGAAGCCGGCGTACGTCAACAAGGACCTCATCGGAAAGAACGCCGACGTCATCCTGTCCAGGATCGGCATGAGCGTCCCCCCCTCCGTGCGCCTCGGCGTCGTCGAGGTGGACCAGGACCACCCCCTCCTCTGGACCGAGCAGATGATGCCGATCCTGCCCCTCTGCCGCGTGCCAAACGCGGATGCCGCCATCGACCTCGCGGTCCAGGTGGAGGGCGGAAACCGCCACACCGCGGTCATGCACTCGAAGAACCTCGACAACCTCTCCCGCATGGCCAAGGAGTGCGACTGCAGCATCTTCGTCAAGAACGGGCGCTCCCAGGCCGGCCTCGGCCTCGACGGCGAGGGGTACTGCTCCTTCACCATCGCGAGCCCCACCGGTGAGGGCATGACCGGCCCAAGATCGTTCTCCCGCTTCCGGCGCTGTGTGCTCGTGGACCACTTCAGGATCACATGATGAAAAAGCACCCTGCCATCGCCGTGCTGGAGTTCAAGGACATCGCGGTCGGGATGGTCGCCACCGACGCGATGCTCAAAAAGTCGCCGATCGCCTTCCTGAAGTGCGGCACGATCAGCCGCGGAAGGTACCTGACGCTGGTCGGCGGCACGACCGCCTCCGTCGAGGAGGCCATCAACGAGGGGCTCTTCTGCGGGGGCGCCAACGTGCTCGATCACGTGCTGCTGGCGGACGTCCACCCCCAGGTCTACGACGCCATCCTCGGCCGCCGCCATCCCATCGGACCAGGCTCGCTCGCCATCATCGAGACCGCCACGGTTTCATCGAACGTGCGAGCGGCGGAGCTGGCGCTCAAGGGCACGCCCGTGGCCCTGATCGAGATCCGCCTGGCGGACACCGGGCTCTCGGGGAAGGGGCTCTCGATCTACCAGGGCGAGCTGCACGACATCGAGGCGGCGGTGGACATCGTGGTGGGGTTCCTTCAGCAGACGGGCGTGGAGGTGGGGTTCAAGATCATCTCCTCCCCTCACGACGCCCTCACCCGGGAGGTGGACGCCTCGACGTACTTCGGCTCGGCCTCCCTTCTCGAGCTGGAGGGCGAGGAGCAGGAGAGCTGATGCTGCTGGGCAGGATCATCGGGGTCGTGGTCCCGTGCGTCGTGGTCGAGGGCCTGGAGTCAATCCCGATGTTGCTCCTGCAGCCCCTCGACAAGGCCGGCGCGCCGAAGGGGCGGCCGCTGGTGGCCGCCGACTCCACCCGCATGGCTGGCGCCGGCGAGCTCGTTTACTACGAGGGCGGGCGCGAGGCGGCGCTCGCGCTCGATCCCTGGTTCGTCCCGGTGGACCACACGATCGTCGGCATCGTGGACGACCTCCACCTCGGGGATGCCGGGCGGCGGTCATGATCATCGGCAGGGTCATCGGCGAGATCCACTCCACCATCAACCACCCGTTCTACGACTCCAAGAAACTCCTCGTGGTCGAGAAGACCGATCCTGCCGGGAAGCCCACAGGGGACTACGTGATCGCCGTGGACGTGGTGGGCGCCGGCGTGGGCGAGCCGGTGCTGGTGCTCGATGAGGGCAACGGCGCCCGCCAGGTGTTCGCCTCCTCCGACGCCCCGGTGCGCTCGGTGGTCGTAGGCATCATCGACGAGATCCGCCTCGAGGCCCGATAACCCCCGCGCTCACGTATTGGCCAGCAGCTCTCGCAGGAGCGCCGCAGCCTGGTCGTGGATACCCGGGGCCTCGCTCTCCCGGGGCCCGGCGACATTCAGCACATGAATGTCGTTCTCAACAAGCCACGCCCTCACCCGCACGACATCCGCGCCGGCATCGAGGTCCACGACAAGGACGGGACGGGCCGCGCGGCGGGCCAGCGACACCGTGAGCGCCGTGCCACCGCGCGGGGTGCCCCGAGTGAGGACCAGGGTTCCCTCGGAGTCCCGCACGTTAAGGGCCGTGCGCTCGGGGTACGCCGCGGAGGCCGCCTCGCGCATCCGATACCCCGCCGGGACGACGCCGTCCTCCGCCCGGCGGCCCCGCGGGCACCACCCACCGCAGGGGATGCCGAGCTCACCGGCGGCATCAAAAGCGGCCCGGTCGACCCCGGTCTGGCCCCCCGAGACGATCTTCCTCACGGGCACCTGCGCGCGCCTCCGACCCGTCCTGGACGTCAAAGGGTGATGCTAGCAGGAAACCCTGGCCCACCAGGTGCGTACTCTGGAGCGTGAGCGAGCTGGGAGCCAGTTTCGCCTACCCGTTTCGCCACCCTGCGTGGCTGGGGCGGATCCTCGTTGGGGCATCCCTGGAGGTCCTCCCGGTGCTGCTTGTCCTCCCAACCATCCTGAGCCTCCTCCACGCCCGTCACCGCCCCACCTTCCATCAGCTGGCCGTGCTGCCGATCGCCATCGTCGTCGGTCTGGCGTGCCGCTTCCTCGTGCTCGGCTACCTGCGCCGCACCGCCCGGGGGATCCTGGACGGCGCAAGCGGCCTCCCCGCCTGGGACCACATGGGCGAAGACATCGTCGAGGGGCTCGGCCTCTGGCTGGTGGCGCTGGCACTCTGGCTGCCTGCGGTCGCGGTCACGGCCGGGCTGACGCTCCTGGTCATCGCCCTCACCTCCCCCGCGATGGCCTGGCTCCCCATCGTGCTCGTCGGCACGCCCGCGGCCCTGGTCACGCTCTTCTACCTCCCCGCCGGGTTGCTCGCGACCATCGCGGAGGACCACCTGGGGGCCGCGTTCGGCTTCGATCGCGTCACGGAGGGCATCGGGCGGGCCTTCGGGCCGTACGCGCTCGCGTTCCTGATCGCCATCGGGGCCGAGATCGTGGCCCAGTTCGGCCTGTTGGTCTGCTGCGTGGGGATTTTCGCCACGCGCTTCGCCGCCCACTGCGTTGCGGTGCACGCCTTCGCCGAGGCCTACCGCCAGGGAGCGCTCCCAGCGCCGGCCGCCCCCGCTCCGGTTCCCCCCGTTCCGGCGTGAGCGTTCAGGCCTCGCGCTCGGCCCGGCTGCGGCCCGACGCCACAAAGATGGCGTAGAGGACCAGGCCCACCGCCGACAGAGCACCCATCAGCATCACGCCGCCGAAGAACGGGACGAACTGCGGCGCCGCGTGCGCGGTGACCCGGTCGGTCACGAAGCGTTGGTAGAGCAAACCGGCCCACGGAGGCGCGTACAAGTTTGCCAGGAAGATCGAGAAGAACGAGTACCCGAGGTAGACCGCGACCTGGTCCGGCGGTGCGACCGTGCCGCAGTACTCGAAGAAGCGCGCCGAGCAGATCATCTCGCCGATCGACCAGACGAAGATCCCGAGCGCCACGACGCCGGCGGCGGGAGAGAGCGCGGGCGCCACCCACGCGAGCGTGCTCACGGCCGTTCCAACCAGCATCGCCGTGAGCGTGCTCAACCTCCGGCTCGCCGCGGAGATCGGCGCCTGCAGGAGCACGATGAGCAACGCGTCGAGCGAGACGAAGACCTCCGGGTTGAGCCAGTGCCCTGCCCAGCGCGTCAGCGGAACGACGCGGTCGATCGCCGCCTCCACCGCAAGCAGGTCGGTGAAGCTCTGCAGGTATAGCGGCATGAAGGCGTAGAGGACCTCGATCATGCCCCAGAAGCCGGAGAAGATGACCAGCAGGAGCACGAAGCGCCAGTTGCCGAGCACAAGAAAGGTGTCCGCAAGGACGCGTCCGATCCTCTTCCCCGCGCGTCGCTCCTCCGCCGCCACCGGCTCCCGGAAGGCGACGAGCGCCTGCACGAACATGAGGGCGCACGCGGCCGCCGAAACCCAGAACACGTAACGGAACTCGGTTCGGTTTCGCACCTGCGCAGCGATCACCGGGCCGATCAGCCCGCCGGCGTTGACCATCATGTAGTACAAGCCGAACCCCACCGGGCGCGTGCTGCCCTCCTCGGTCGTGCGTGTGACGGTACCGGAAACCGTCGGCTTGACGATCGAGCCGCCGACCGCGATGAGCGCGAGCGCCACGCAGATTACCGGGAAGCTCTTCGAGCTGCCGAGCAGCGCGTACCCTCCCGTCAGCGTGGCGAAGGCCACGACCAGCGCCGGCCTATAGCCAAAGCGGTCGGCAAGCGCCCCGGCGATGAGCGGCAGGAGGTAGAGGGCAGCGGTCGAAACCCCGTACACGACGCCGTAGACGTCGGGGCGGATGCCGATGTGCTGGACCAGGTAGATCCCCAGCACCAGCACCATTCCGTAGTAGGCCAGCCGCTCGAACAGCTCCATCACGAGGGCCGAGTACAGGGTGCCGGGGAGCTGCCGGAACACGCGCGCCTTCATCGGGTTTCCCTCTCGCCCCGCGTACTTACCGGGCGTTGGCCGCGCGCACCGCGGCGTCGAGCACGATACGCCCGATCGCCTCCATGTTCTTGGGGGCGATCCACCAGATGGTGTCCTCGTCGGTGTGGTAGCCGTGGTGCGGGGACGCGCCGGTCCCGAACAGGCTCACGGCCGGGATCCCCGCCGCCTGAAACGGCCCGTGGTCCGCCCGCGCCTCCCCCTCGGAGAGCCCCGCCCTCAGAGTGATGCCGGGCTCGAGCGCGTCACGGGCCTGCTCGAGGAGCTTGAAGAGGTCGGGGAAGTTCTGGCCCGCGGCGACAAAGGCGCCGCGCCCCACACCCTCCATGTCCAGATTGAACACGCCCACGCAGCGCTTCAGACTCGCCGGCAGGTGCTCGACGAAGAACTTCGAGCCCAGCAGCCCCTCCTCCTCGCCGGCGAAGAGCACGATCACGAGCGACCGCCGTGGGCGGGGCTGCAGCCACGCCGCCGCCCGTGCGATCTCCAGCACGGTTGCGGAGCCGGACGCGTTGTCGTCCGCCCCCGGCAGCAGGGCGGGCCAGCTCCCGCAGTGGTCGAGGTGCGCGCCCACCACCAGGTACTCGCCAGCCACCCTGCGGTCGCTGCCGGGCAGTACCGCGACCACGTTGGCGCCCTCGCTCGCGTTCGCGGGCCTTGCCTTGACCGCCAAGTGCACCGTGCGGCCGGTGGCGAAGCTGGCCACGCCGCCCTTCTCGAGCACCCGCTGCAGCTCCTCGAGGGTAAGCTTCGAGGAGGCCAGCAACGCGTTGCCGATCTCCTCGGTGACGTCGGCCATCGGCAGGTCGGGGATTGGGGTGCCGTTGGGGTTGGCCGCCGCAGACTCCGCGAAGATGTAGCCGACAGCACCGTGCGCCCTGGCGTTGGCGGTGCGCGCACGGTGGGAGTTGAACTCCTTCCAGTCACGCCCGTCCTTGGGCGCCCCGCGCACGGCCATCACGATCGCACCCTTCACGTCGATCCCGGCGTAGTCGTCCCGCCCCATCGCGGGGGCGGTGATGCCGTACCCCACGAACACCACCCCGGCCGTCACGTCCCCCGTCCCCGAGTAGAGGAGCGGCAGGAACTGCTTGAAGTACTCCAGGCGCTGCGTCTGGCCCTTCTCGTCGGCAGGCAGGATCTCCATGGTGGCGCTCTCGACGCTCGTCACGGTCACCGGGAAGCGCTGCATGAAGTCCGGGTGCTCGGGTAGCGCCTTCAACCCCGCGGCCTTTAACTCACCGGCCATCCACCTCGCGGCCGCCGCGTACCCCGACGTTCCCGTCAGGCGGCCGTCGAACTCGGGCGAGGCGAGGCGCTCAACGGTCGCGAACGCCGAGGTCGCGCTCACCGTCGCCGCGGCCTTCTCCACCGGAAACGGCTTGGCAGCCCCGGCGCTCGCCGCGTGCACCGTCGCCGCCACGCACAGCGCCAGCGTCACGTGTCTCACGTGTCCCCCTCCGGCGCGGAACGCGCCTGTCGCTGCTAGCGGCCCTTTGCGGGCCCTTCGATCAGCTCATGCCACCAGTGCGGGAGCTCGGCGGCCGGCACCGACGTCTGGCTGCCCGCCACCAGGTCCCTCACTGAAACTGAGTCTTTTTGCAGTTCATCGTCCCCGACGATCGCCACCGCCCGGAACCCCTCGCGGTCCGCGCGCTTGAGCGCGGCCTTGAGCGAACGCCCGGTGGCCTCGATCTCCACAGGAACGCCCTCCCGGATCCAACCCAGGGCCAGCTCCAGGACCGTCTCCTGGGCGGCCTCCCCGAGCGGGACGAGATAGAGCCTCGGCCGGCTCAGGACCGACACCCTGAAGGCCTCCGGCAGGACCTCGATCAGGCGGTCCTCCCCGATCGCGAAACCCACCCCCGGGATCGCAGGCCCGCCCAGGTCGGCGATCAGGCGATCGTACCGGCCCCCGCCGCACAGCACCGTGTTGCTGCCGAGCACCGGCGACACCACCTCGAAGACGGTGCGCAGGTAGTAGTCCAGCCCGCGCACCAGCCGTTCGTTGCGCACGTACGGGATCCCCAGCCGCCGCAGGTGCGCCTCCACCCGGGCCACGTGCCCCCGCGAGCCCTCCCCAGCCACCTCGTCCATCGGGGGGACGTCGGCCGCCACGGCCTGGCAGGAGGGAACCTTGCAGTCGAGGATGCGCAGGGGGTTCTCGTCCAGGCGGCGCCGGCAGTCCGAGCACAGCTCCGCGCGGCGCGGCGCCAGGACGGTGCGGATCGCTTCCTGGTAGCGCAGACGGTCCTCGGGGTCCCCGAGGTTGTTGAGGTGGATCACGAGGTCGGAAAACCCCAGCCTGACGAAGAACTCGTGCATCGCCGCGATCAGCTCGGCGTCGGCGAGCGGCGTGTCCGCGCCGACGATCTCGAGACCGATCTGGGAGAACTGGCGGTACCTGCCGTGCTGCATCCGCTCGTAGCGGAACATCGGCCCCAGGTAGTACAGGCGCAGCGGGTGGCTGCGGTCACCCAGGCCGTTCTCGATCCAGGCCCGCGCCACGCCCGCGGTCCCCTCCGGGCGCAGGGTGAGCGAGCGCCCCTTGCGGTCAGGGAACGTGTACATCTCCTTGTGGACGATGTCGGTGGTCTCGCCGACCGAGCGTACGAACAGCTCGGTCGCCTCGAACACCGGCGTGCGGATCTCCTCCCCGCCGAATGCTCCGAAGACCTCCCGCGCGATCCCTTCCACCGCCTGCCAGAGGCGGGTCTCGGGCGGCAGCAGGTCCCGTGTGCCACGCGGCCGCTGGATCACGCGAACCTCGCCCAGTCGGCTGGGTCCGCGATCTCCCTCTCGTCGTCGGCCGCCAGGTAGCGGCCCTTGAGCTCCATGTAGCTGCGCACCCCGCGCCGGACGTGCTCCAGCTCCCCCGCCTCGGCCTCGCGCCGCACCTTGGCCGGCACCCCCGCCACGAGCGTGCGCGCCGGTACCACCATCCCGGGCGGCACCAGAGCCCCCGCCGCCACCACCGCCTCCTCGCCGACCACTGCCCCGTTGAGCACGGTGGCGTGCATCCCGATCAGCGCCCCCCGTTCCACCCGGCAGCCATGGAGGATCGCCGCATGCCCGACGGTGACGTCCTCCGCGACCAAGGTCGGGAAGTCCGGCTCGTCCACGTGGATCACCACGTTGTCCTGGATGTTGGTGCGGGCGCCGATACGAATCTCCTTGATGTCGCCGCGGAGCACCGCGCCGTACCAGACGCTCACGTCATCGCCCAGCTCGACGTCCCCGATCACGGCGGCCGTGGAGGCCACGAACACCCGCCGGCCGCAGCGGGGTGTTTTCCCGGCAAAGGGTCGGAATTTCAAAGCCTCTACCTCCACTCAGGGCGGTCACGCTAACACACACAAACGTCAGGGGCAACGAGCCAGAGCCCCTTGTAATTGACGTATGCCTGTGGAAGAGGCGGGGAAAGAGCCGCCTCGAAGCGGTGCAAACGCCGTACGATGCATGTAAATCGTTCTTTCTCAACTGCTTATACCACCGCACTCGTGGCAGTGCAGGATGCATAACCCCTTGAAACAGGGGGGCTTCGCGGCGCCTGCACCCCCTTTTCCGCAGAGTTTTCCGCAAAAGCTGCGGAAACTTCACCCCCCCTTCACGCCCCACCCCGAAGGCGGCGTCCAGGCCCCTTGCCGGAGCAGCCGCGGGTGCTCTCCCGTAAGGTCCACGAGCGTGGAAGGAACGCCTCCCGGGGTGTCGCCGCCGTCCAGGAGCAGCGCCAGATCGTGACCCAGGGCGCTCGCCACCTCTCCGGCACGGGCCAGCGGCGCCCCCCCGCTTCGGTTGGCGGAGGTGACCGTGAGGGGCCCGACCGCCTCCAGCAGAGCGCGCAGGAGGGGGTGGTCCGGGACCCGCACCGCCAGGGTGGCGAATCCGGCGGGGAGCGGCGCCACAGTCGGCAACACGACGGTCACCGGGCCGGGCCAGACGGCCTCGAGGCGCTCCCGCCAGCGCTCCGGCACCCTCACGAACGCTGAGAGCTGCGCAAGGGAGGCCCCCGCTACCGGAAGGGCTTTCTCGGCGGATCGGCCCTTGAGGGCGAAGATACGGGCCACCGCGACCACGTCAGAGGGCACCACCGAGAGCCCGTAGAACGTCTCGGTGGGCACGGCCACCACGCCGTGGCCGGCTACGGCCTCCCGGACCGCCCCCACGGCGGCCGGAAGATCGACCTCGCCGTTGAAGGGAAGCCGCACCATCAGCTCATGCGCAGGAGCTCGCGTGCGTGCTGCCGGGCGGCCGGGGTGGGGGCCCCGCCCCCGAGCATGCGGACGAGCTCCTCGACCCTCGCCTCCCCCTCCACCGACTCGACCCGCGTCACGGTGCGCCCCCGGGCGCTCTCCTTGCGCACGACGAAGTGCGTGGAGGCCCGCCCGGCGACCTGGGGAAGGTGCGTGACCACCAGCACCTGGTCCCGCCCCCCGAGCTGCGCCAGCAGCTCGCCGAGCTCGTCGGCGACGTTGCCGCCGATCCCGGCGTCCACCTCGTCGAAGAGGAGGGTCAGCACCGCACGGCCCTGCAGCGAGTCGCGCAGCACCGTCCGCATCGCCAGGTGGATGCGGGACAGCTCGCCGCCCGAGGCGATGCGGGCCATCGAGCGCACCTCCTCCCCCGGGTTGGTGGAGAGCTCGAACTCGCCGGCGTCGATGCCGTCGGCGGCCGGCTCCACGCGCGCGCCGTCCACCTCCAGGGAGCCCTGGGGGGACATGCGGATCGCGAGCGCGAGCCGCAGCCGCGCGCGCGGGATCCCGAGCCCCTTGAGGACCTGCACCACCCGGGCGGAGAAGCGCTCGGCGGCCTCCCGGCGCCTGGCGGAGAGCGCCTGGGCCAGCCCCAGGTAGCGGGCCCCCAGCACCCGCTGCTCCTCCTCCAGCCTGGCGATGTCGTCCTCCACCCCCTCGAGCTGCTCGCACTCACCCTGCAGCCGGGCGCGGTGCTCGAGCACGGCCTCCACCGAGCCGCCGTACTTGCGCGCCAGGCGCTCGAGCAGCGCCAGGCGCCCTTCGATGCCCTCCAGGCGCTGGGGGTCCGGGCGCACCCGGTCGGCCAGCTCCAGCAGCGCCCGCTCGGCCTCCTCGGCCAGCACCCGGGCCTGCTCCAGCTCCCCGGCGGTCTCCCCCACCCCGATCCCGAGCTCCTGCAGCTCGCGCACCGCACGCGCCGCGCGCGCCAGCGCGACTGTGCCGCCCTCCCCGCCCAGCGCACCCCGCGCCGCGCTCACCAGCTCGCCGATGCGCTCCGCGTGCTGGAGGAAGGCGCGCTCCTCGCGCAGGTGGTCCTCCTCTCCGGCCTGCAGGCGCGCCTCGTCGATCTCCCTCGCCTGGAACGCGATGACGTCCAGCCGGTCGCGCCGGGAGGCGAGGGCGCGCCGCTGGGCCTCCATGCGCTCCCGCACCTCCTGCCAGGCCGCAAAGGCCCCGCCCACCCTCTCGCGCTCGTCCAGGAGCCCGCCGGCCGCGTCCACGAGGGCGATGTGGGTCGAGGGGTCGGTCAGGCCCCGCTGCTCGTGCTGGCCATGGATGGCGAGCAGGTAGGGGGCCAGGCGCTGCAGCGTCCCGACCGTGACCACCACGTCGTTGATCCAGGCGCGCGAGCGCCCGGCGGAAGAGACCTCGCGCCGCAGCACCAGCTCCTCGCCGCCGTCCACGCCCACCCCGGCCAGGAACTCGCGGGCGGCCTCGTCGGACGGCGCGGCGAAGCACCCCTCGACCAGCAGTCGGTCCCGCCCCCCCCGAACCTGGTCGGCGTCCGCGCGCTCCCCCGCCAACAGCTGCAGCGACTGGACGAGCAGCGACTTGCCAGCGCCGGTCTCGCCGGTCAGCACGATGAACCCGGCCGGGAGCTCCAGGCGGACCTTCTCGATGATGCCGAGGTCGCGGACCTCCAGCTCGCGCAGCATGATGGGGAGATGCTAGACGGCGCGGACCGGCTTTGCAACGAGATCGCCGGCCACGGTCACGGAGAGCCGGTCCGCGGCGATGTGCCGGCGCACCGCCTCCGCGACTTCCTCGCGGCGGACCGCCAGGATCCGTTCCGGGATGCGGTCGATCTCCGCCACTGGGAGCCCGTGGCGGGCCAGCCGCACCAGCTCCCGCGCCACCGCGCCTGGGGTCGCGAGGGCGACGCGGTACGAGCCCGCCATCGCCGCCCTCTCGTCCGCCAGCTCCTCTTCGCTCGGGCCCTCCATCACGTACCTGGCGATCTCCTCGCGAGCTGCCGCCTCGCCGCGCTCCAGATTTGGCGCCGCCACCGAGAACGTCGTGGCCCACGGCCCGTCCAGCAGGGAGGCCCCGAAGAAGCGCGAGAGCACGCCGTAGGTGAGCCCCTCCCGGTCGCGCAGGCGCACGCCCAGCCGCGAGGAGAGCGTGGACTGGCCGAGGACCGCGTTGCCCAGCGAGGCGGCCAGGAAGTCCTCGTCGCCGCGCCGCAACCCTCCCGGGTGCCCGAGCATCACGTCCAGGTTGGGCTTGTCGGCCATCTGCTCGCGTGCCCGACCCGGGGCGGCGTCCTGCGGTCCCCGGCGCCTGACCGGCGGGGGCTCGGGGCGCCCTCCCGTCGCGTGCCCGAGCAGCTTGTCGAGGCGCCCACCCACGCGCTCGGGGTCGAAGTCACCGACCAGCGCCAGCACCAGCGAGGCCGGCCCGTAGAGCCTGGCGTGCACTGCGGCCAGCTCCTCGCGCGTGGCGCGCGCAAGCGCCGCCCTGCGCTCCTGCACGGAGCGGCGGCGGTGGGGGTGGCCGGCCGGGTACGCGAGACGGGAGAACGCCTCAAACGCCCGGTTGAACGTGTCCTCCTGCGCCTGGGCGAGCGCGCCCAGGCGCAGGGTTCGGACCCTCTCCAGCTCCTCGGCCGGGAAGACCGGATGGAGCAGCATCTCGACCAGCAGCTCCAGCACCAGGGGCAGGTGGCGCGAGAGGCAGCGCCCGGAGCAGAACACCTCCATGGGGTTGAAGCCGTCCCCCGAGACGTCCAGCTCGATGCCACGATCCTCGATGGTGCGGGCCAGCTGCAGGCGCGTGTGCGCCTCGGTGCCGCGCTCCAGCATGTCGGGCACCAGCGTGGCGACGGTCCACTCGTCCTCCTCCACAAGCGCGTGGCCGGCCAGCAGCGAGCCGTGCAGGTTGACCGTGGCGTTGCCGCGGCGGAGCAGCAGCAGGCGTGCGCCGCCGGGCAGTTCCACCATGCGCACGCGCGGGGCCAGCTCCGAGCGCAGGAAGCACGGACCGGGGCGGACCGCGGACGGCCCCGGGCGTGGCACCGTTCCCGATCCCCCGCGACCGTCCCGCGGGATGAAGTGGCCCACCGAGATCGAGTCCTCGACGAACGTTGTCGCAGCCACCCGCAGCACGTCCTCCCGCTCGACCGCGCGGATGCGGGCCAGGTAGTCGAGGTAGAAGCGCCAGTCGGCGGAGGAGACCGCCTCGGAGAGCGCCGCGGCCACCTGGGCCGGGGAGTCGCGGTGGTAGGCCGTCTGCGCCTCCACCTGGGCCTTCGCGCGTCCGAGTTCGACCCTGGAGAGCCCCTTGCGCGCAACCGCCGCGAGCTCGCGCCTTATGATCCTCTCGACTTTCTCGTGGGCGACCGGCGGGTTGAGCGTCGCGAACACCTGGAAGAGGCCCGGGTCGCGGAGCTGCCAGGTCACGGCCTGCACGTCCAGGCACAACCCGGTCTCCACCAGGCGCTGGTAGAGGCGGGAGGTCACCCCGCCCCCGACGGTGTCCGCCAGCACGGCCAGGGCGTGCGTGTCGGCGTGCGCCGCCTCGGGGGTACGCCAGGAGACGGCAACCCACCCCACCTCGCCCGCCCGGCGCACCGTGAAGCGTCGCTCCCCCTCCTGGCGCGGCTCGCGCGTCACGACCGGGGGCACGGGCCGCGGTGCTGCCGGCAACGGACCGAAATGCCGATCCACCAGCGCCAGGGCCGCGCCGCGCTCGAACGAGCCCACGATCACGAGCGTGGCGTTGTCCGGGTAGTAGAACGTGTCGTAGAACGCCCGCAGGCGCTCGATCGAGGTGTTCTCGATGTCGCTCCGCCACCCGATGGTCGGGTGGTGGTAGGGGTGCTCACGGAATGCGATCGCGAACGACTCCTTGAGCAGCACGTCGAAGGGATCGTTTTCGCCCCGTTCGAACTCGTTGCGCACCACGGTCATCTCGGTTGCCAGGTCCTCTTCGCGCAGGAGGGCGCCACGCATGCGGTCCGCCTCGATCTCCAGCGCCAGTTCCAGGTGCTCGGGCGGAAGCGTCTCGTAGTAGTTGGTGCGGTCGAGCCAGGTGGTGGCGTTGAAGTGCGCACCCACGCGCTCGAGCACCCTCGCGATCGGCCTGCCGGTGCCCGCGTTGAACGCGCGCGACCCCTTGAACATCAGGTGCTCCAGGAGGTGCGTGGAGCCGGTGTGGCCTACGGCCTCGTTGCGGGACCCGACGTGATAGACCACGCACACGGCCACGACGGGCACGCCGGGGTCGGGCACGAGCAGCACCCGCAGCCCGTTTCCCTCCAGGCGCAGCTCCTCCACCCCCCGCTCCTGCGCCACGACCTGGAAGCTCTCGCTCATCCTTACCCCTCAGGGCCGCTATCATAGCCGCCATGATCGACCTGCGCTCGGACACTGTGACCCGACCGACCCCGGCTATGCGCTGTGCCATGGCCAACGCCGAGGTCGGCGACGACGTCTACCGCGAGGACCCGACCGCCCTCAGGCTCGAGGAGTTGGCGGCCTCGATGCTGGGCTTCCCGGCCGCTCTGTTCGTCCCCACCGGCACGATGGGCAACCAGCTGGCCGTTCACCTCCAGACCCGGCCCGGCAGCGAGGTGATCATCGAGGCGCGCGGCCACATCTTCAACTTCGAGATGGGTGCGATGGCCGTGTGGTCGGGCGCGCTGCCGCGGCCGATCGTCACCGACAACGGCCTCCTGGAACCTGCGCAGGTCGAGGCGGCGATCGCCCCCAAAGTGTCCTACCGCACGCCGACCCGCCTGCTGGCGCTGGAGAACACCCACAACCTGTGGTCCGGCCTGCCGATGGACGCCGCCCGCACACGCGCCCTCGTCGAGGTCGCGCACGCGCATGGGCTGCCGGTGCACCTCGACGGAGCACGCATCTTCAACGCCGCTTCCGCCCTCGGCACCCCCGCCGCTGAGCTCGCGAGGGGATGCGACACCGTGATGTTCTGCCTCTCGAAGGGACTTGCTGCGCCGGTGGGGTCGGTGCTGCTGGGCAGCCGGGAGCTGATTGACGAGGCGGTGCGCGCGCGCAAGCTGTTCGGCGGCGGGATGCGCCAGGTCGGGGTCCTGGCGGCGGCTGGGATCGTGGCGCTCACCGAGATGGTGGAACGCCTCGGGGAAGACCACGAGCGCGCGACGCGCCTCGCCAAGGGTCTCGCCGAGTTGCCCGCGGTCGAGATCGACCCTGCGCGCGTCTACACGAACATCCTGGTGTTCCGCCTGCGCGCGGAGAAGGTCCCGGGCGATGCCGCCGTGGCGCCCTCGCAGCGCTTCGTCGCGGGAATGAAGGAGCGTGGCGTGCTCCTCGGCGCATTCGGGGCGACCGACGTTCGCATGGTCACCCACTACGAGATCGGCGACGCCGACGTGGATGCCGCTATCAAGGCGGCGCGTGCCGTCCTCAGGTGAAATTCAGAAGAGGTCACTGCGGCCTCGCCCAGGTCGACGAGTTCGACGGCGGGCGGGGACAAGCCCCGCCCCTGCTCGTTACGCCGCTTCCTCCCCGGGCGCAGGACGGTCCTTGACCGCCCTGGCAATGGCATAGACCGCGAGCCCCGCGCACACCACGAACACCGCCAGGAACATCGCCAGGACGCTCCACTGGGTCGCCACGACGAGCCGCTCGCCGGAGCGCGAAGGTGCGAGGTAGATGTCGCGCAGCTGGTGGCGCGTCAGCACCATGAAGATCACCGCCCCGACGACCAGGTCGGCGACCCGCCGGACCTTGGTAGGTTGGGCGAGCGAGTCCGAGATCTGCGCCAGCACCAGCAGGAGCAGCACACCGGCGAGGATGCCGAGCCCGAGGGGAACCATGGTGACTGCACCGCCGCGCATGAACGTCCGCAGCACGTCCTCGGGCATGGCCAAGAGCAGCCAGAAGCCGTCCACGAGCTGAAGAAGCGTCGCCACCAGCGCGGCTCGTATGCCGAAGCGGGCCATCCTTCCAAGCGCCGCGGCCTCGCCGCCCCTGCCGGCCCTGCGCACCGCCACCCACGCGAGCAGAGCCCCCGCCATCGCCACCGCGGCCAGCACGAAGTGCAGGAGGCGCGGCGCGAACGTCGGGTCGGAGAGCGCCGCCCACACACGACCGGCGACCTCCTCCCAGCGCGAGGGCTGCAGGTGCAGCAGGTTGACCGTGACCTGGATCGCCGCGATCGCCAGGAAGCAGATGGCCTCGACGATCACCACGCCGCCGGCGCCCTTGCCGGCGCGCAGCCGGAACTTGGCCACGTAGTTGAGGTAGTAGCCGACCGTCAGGATGGCCAGCATGCCGAGCCAGGCCCATGCCACCAGGATGGTGGCGGTGTAGAAGAAGCGCCCGAAAAGCACCTGCATGAAGAGCAGCGGCGCGATGCCGAAGGTGATGGCGAGTGAGATCGCCCACGAGTTGATCTCGACGAACATCGTCTGGATCTCGCGGCGGCCGGAGCCGGCAAAGCCGGCGAGCGCCGCCAGCAGCGAACCCCCCAGCACGGTGTTGACGAAGGTCAGGTGGATCAGAAACGTCACCACCCACAGCAGGTGGAACAGCCAGGGAGGCCCCGGGAGCGGGGCGGGGTCGAGCGCCGGGATCAGGTTACTTTGCATGGCTCGCCTCCGCGACGTGCGAGGGCTTGAGGCTCAGGAGGTAGCTCGCCAGGGCATCCACCTCTTCGTCGGTGCCCACCAGCGGCGGCATCAGCGGGTAGTCCAGCTTCTCGGTGGCTACGTGCCCCTGGTGCACGTAACCGCTCGAGGAGTACTCCTTCGCCTCCTCCCGCATCGTGGTGAGGATCCCCCGCAGCATGTCGGGATCGACGGGTGCCACGAGCGTGCGGATGGACAGGTAGCCGTCCACCGTGTGGCACGATGCGCACTGGGCGCGGAACACGGCGCGCCCCTTCGCCTCCGCGCTCGCGTCGCTGCCGCGGGCAGCCCAGATGGCCTTCGACAGGATGCCGCGCTGATTCAGGCCGGGGATCTCGCTGATGAGCACGCCGTTGGAGAACATGTAGTCGCGGATCACGAACGGCTTGCGGGCGCCCTCCCGCAGCCGCTCGTACCCGCCGAAGAAGACGAACGCCGCGAGCACGGCGGCCACCGCGGAGGGCCAGCGGTGGAAGCGTGGCGCCACCAGCGCGTACAACGCCAGCAACAGGTAGAACGCCAGCGCCCAGAGCAGGAGGTGGCGGGTCGAGGCCAGTGCCGGGAGGATGGCCTTGGGCCCGAGGAAGATCGCCCGCACCGACCCGGGCAGCGTATGCTCCCACCAGCGGTAGCCGGCATAGGTGAGCAGCACCCCTGCGACCTGGAAGATGGCCAGGAGGCGGACCATGCGCACCCGGGCCGCCACGTCGGATTCACGCAACGCGGCGAGCGTCAGGTACGCGCCGGCCAGGAACAGGCAGATGCCGGTGCGCAGCGCCAGGCCAGGCACGTAGCTGGGGTTGAAAAAGCCGTCCCAGAACGAATGGCTCTCGAGCCAGGTGCCGGGGGTGAGCATGAACGACAGGATGCCCTGGATGACCACCAGCGACATAAACGCCGCGAAGAAGTACAGCCAGATGATCACGAGATGGGTGCGGGGACGGACCTTCTCCCAGGTCGCGTAGTAGAGGAGCGCCGTCACCACCTCGAGGATGAAGAACCCCCATTCGGTCGCCCACCCCCAGACGTAGTTGTGGATGAGCGCGGAGGTCGCAGCGGGCTGCACCAGCCCGATGGTCACCCAGATGCCAACCCCGGAAATCGCCCCGAACACCGTCGAGACCAGGATCAACATCAGGGAGCTACGTTTGGCGAGGGCGCGCAGCGCCCGGTCCCCCCGCCTCACCGCGAGGGTTTCGATGACTGCGATTGCGAGCCCGCCACCGATGGCGAAGTGGGACACGAGGACGTGGGTGATGGCCACGATCCCGATCAGAACTCCGCCACCTAAAGCCAGGTTCCAGATCGGGTAGTCCACGCCCGCCTCCTTTCTCGTACGCCCAGATGCGCCGCAAAGGGTACCACTCAAGCGGGAAGAATGAACCGCTGTTCATCCCGTGTGCAGCGCGCACGCACTTCTGCGGCGGTGGGTGGAGGGAGCGCCGCAGAGCCGCCCGCAACGGCGCGGAGCGGGATTCACTCCCGCGGAGCGCAGGGGGCTCGGGGGGCACTTCTGCGGCGGTGGGTGGAGGGGGCGCCGCAGAACCCCCCGCAACGGCGCGGAGCGGGATTCACTCCCGCGGAGCGCAGGGGGCTCGGGGGGTCTAGAGCACGCGGGTGGGGGCGGGAGCGCGTGCGGGACGCCCCCCCGCAACGGACAGATAGCCGCGGGACCCCCCGAAAGAAAAGGACCGCCCGGAGGCGGCCCTGTGAGTGACCGATGGAAAACAACGGCTATGGCGTCGGCGGCTTGACCGGGTCCCGACCTTCGGGGGCGGCCGTCACGTGCTTGCGCACGACATGGCCGGGCTGAAGGCTGCTGGTGTCCGCATTGGGCGCGAACAGCTTGACCACCCCGATCGCGGCATCCGTCGAGAAAACCGTGTTGGCGGCCATGACCGTCGTGGTGGCGCCGGCACTCGGGCCCATCAGGAACGGGAGCAGGTTGACCTGGGGCACGTTCGTCCCGAAGCCGGCGTTCATGCCCTTGATGAACTCGTTGGCCACGATCGCGTAGCCGAGGCGCTGCGGGTGGATGCCGTCGTACGAGAAGATGCCTCCGGTCAGAAACGCCGATGTCAGCTTGATGCCTCCTACCATGTACCCGTTGGCTGCGATGTTGGCGAAGATCGCGTTGAAGTCCACGACCTTGGCCCCGAATTGCGCGGCCACAGACTTGATGACGTCGTTGAGCTCGCCCGTGCGGCTCCGGATGAGCGCGATCTCTCCCGAGCGGAGGATCACACCGGCGTGAAAGCCGGTGGCGTCAATTGACCCCTCGGGCAGCGGCTTGCCGGTTCCCCCCGCCGCCGCTGGAATGCCGATCCCGGCAGCCAGCAGCGATGAAGCGCCAAGCGTCACATAGTCCTGCTCGGTCAAGGGTCCCGCCTCGCCGATCAACGGGATGTGGGACCCGTTCGCGGGGTTCACGAGGTACGGCTTGATCGTGGTGACGAACGGGATCGCGGTCACGTCCGGAATCGTGCCCACGACGATCGCCGCCGCCGGTCGCTGCTGGCGGAGGCCACCGAGCAGGGTGGTGTAGTCCGTCTGGAACTTGGCCTTGGCGGTAAGGGTCACGCTGTCCACCACGACGCCGGAGGTCGCCGCCCCGAGCACGTCGTTGTTGCCGGACCACACGGTCACGAAGGTGGGCGCGGCGGCAATCGCCTGGGCGATTGCGGGCGCGGGGGTGGTGGTACCCGGGAACACGGGGAAGCGCAGGATCAGGTCGTACATGATGGTATTCGAATCGATGTGGCCGCTGAGCGGCTTGGTGATATCGCCGGTCCTGGTGATCAGATCGCTGTTGTTGGCGCCCGGGATGCCGAGGTTGTTGTAGGGCGTGGCAAGGGTTGCGTTGGTGGGCGATCCCAGGTTCCCTGGAGTGTGGACGATCACCGGGGAGATGCCCGCCGCGGTGATCTGCAGCTTCGTCAGGATCAGGACGGTGCCCGTGCTGCCGATCCCCGGGTCGGAGATGATCGGCTGCTGGAAGGTCGAGATGCCGACCTGTTTGGCGATGATCGCCGGGTAGGAGTAGTCCTGGTAGAACTTCGTGAGCGCGTCCGAGGCATATCCGGCGGTGAGGCTGTCACCGAGGGCCTCGTACTTCGAGTAGTCAGTCTGGGCGAACGCCGTGCCGGCGACGGCAAGCGCGAGGCCCAGGAGCAGTGCTTTGCGTGCGTATCTCATCGTTCCCTCCTAAAACCTGTGTACCAACGTAAAGCCGAGCAGGTTCGCCGTGGTTTTGTAGGTTCCTTCGTAGCCGTCGGGGTTAATCCCTTCCGTGGACCTGTCAGAGAACCTCAGGTATAGGTAGCCGATCTGCAGGTCGGTCTTGGGCGAAAGTGCGAACGTCGTCCCGATGGAAATACCCTTGCGATCAGCGTCCGGGAGCAGCGGGGCAACCGACTCCACCGGCACCGGCGTCTTGTCGAACAGGAGGCCGAGCTGGAACGCCCACTCGGGCGAGCTCTTGTACTCGAAGCCCAGGCGGTACGTGTAGGAATCCTGGTACCCCTCGTAGCGCACCGAGGAGAGCAGGGGGTAGTCGGGCAGTGTGATCGGAAGGTCCTTGAAGCTGCTCCACCCCTGCCTCACCACATCACCTTCGATGCCGACCTTGCTGCCGTGCCAGGCGAGCCCCAGGCGAGCCTCGGACGGGTAATCGATGCTGGTCTTGCCCGTGGGCTGCTTGCCGAACGGTATCTGGGACGCCACAATGGCGTCGAAGTCCGCGTGCCCGGTCGTGAACTGCGTGAATGACGCGTTGCCCGAGTAGTCGATCTTCACGTGCGACCGGTAGCTTGCACCGACCGAGAACCCTCCCCCGAGCTTCCCGAGCAGCGCTGCGTTCCATCCCAGGCCGCCCGTGAAAGGCGTGAAGAGGTGGACCTGTCCGACCTCCGCCACCTGTTGCGTGTACGGGTTGATCGCGCCGATCGAGCGGGTCAGGTGCAGGTTGGAGTAGAAGTAGTCCAACCCGACGGCAACCGCGAAGTCATCGGAGAGCTTGTACGAGAGGTTGGGGTTGAGGTCGAAAACCTTGAGGTCCACGCGCTTGGAGATGAACTTGCCGGCGTAGTCGTTCGGCCACCACGTGCCGAGGCCGAAGGGGTTGAACACGCCGATGCCCCAGCGCAGGTTCTCGGTGATCCCGCTGGTGTAATAGGCGTGGACCGGGTAGAAGATCTGGTTCTTCATGTCCACCGAATAGCCGCTCCCCGGGAACGGGTTCTGCCCGTTGAACGTGCTCGACTCGGTGATGAAGATCACGCCGCCGGCCATGCTGCTCCCCTTCTGGAACGCGATCCCGGCCGGGTTGAAGTAGAGCGCGGTGGGGTCATCGGCTGTCGCTGCGAACGCACCTCCCATGGCCACCGCACGAGCCCCGTGCTCGAACAGCGCAAAGCCCGCACCCTGGCTCGTGGCCGGCACCAGCAGCAGACACGCCGCCAGGACCGAGAGCCCGAACATCCTCGCCTTTCTCATACGTCTCTCCTTCCCTTCCTTCCCCATTGCAGCGGGTTGCTGACGACACTCTATTGGGAGGAACCCCCGCCGTCAACATTGTTCGATCCTTCACGAGCGCCCGCGCAGATGGATGCAACTGCAGCTCAATCTCGATTATTGGCGGCGGGCGGACCGGTGGCAAGGCCCGCCAAAAGGAAGCGCCCCGCCGATGGGGCGCCTGAGGAAGGAGAGGATGCTTACCTCGTGAGGCTACCGCCGCGGCGGGGCGGACGCTGTGACCAGGCTCACGCTCAGCTCCGGCGCACGGCCAGCACGGTGCGGTCGTCGTGGGGCGGGGCGCCGCCGGTGTGCACATTCACGGCCGAGAACAGGTCGGCCACCAGCTGCTGCATCGGGTGCGTGCGGAGCTGCACGGCGAGCGCGGCGATCCCGTCCACCCCGAAGTCGGGCCCGTCCTCGCCCGGGGCGGGCGCCTCGGACAACCCGTCCGTGTAGGCGAGCAGCACCGAACCCGGCGCCAGCGTCACCCGGCTCGCGGGGTAGTGCACGTCCGGGAGCAGCCCGAGAGGCGGTCCGACCGCGCGCAGGTAGTCGCACCCGCCGTCCGCGCTCACCACCACGACCGGGTTGTGCCCCGCGGAGACCCACTCGATCTCGCCGTCGCTCCGCAGGTAGCCCATGAACACGGTCGCGAACTTGCTGTCCGGCGTGGACGCGAGAATGTGGGCGTGGAGCTGGCGCGCCAGCTCCGAGAGCGGAGGAGAGCTCTGGGCGAGCACCCGCACGGCGGCCTGGAGGGAGGCCGCCATCAGTGCGGCAGGCACGCCCTTGCCAGCGACGTCGCCGAGCATGAAGAACAGACCGCGTGGGGTGTCGATGAAGTCGTACACATCGCCCCCCACGCGCCGCGAGGCCTCACTCTTGGCCGCGATGTCGAAGCCCGGGGGCGTCGGGATACTGGTGGGAAGGAGCTGCCGCTGGATGGTGGCAGCGAGCTCCAGCTCGCGCTCGAGGCGCTCCTGTTCAAGCGCCTCGCGGTGCAGCATCGCGTTCTCCAGCGCCACCGCCGCCTGGGAGGCGAAAAGCGCCAGGGTCTCGGCATCGGTGGCTCCGAACGGGGCCGTGCCTCCCCGCACCTCGCGTTCCGCGAGGGCCAGGACGGCCAGCCTGCCGCGGCGGCCGGTCACCGGCACGGCCAGCCTCCCAGCTTCCAGGAGCCCGTGCTCAGGCACGTCGGCGGCCTCCTCTGGCGTCAGCACCGCCCCCCCAACCCGAGCCGCCATCAGGCACTCGCCGGTCGGGCACGCGTCCGTCTGTTCGGCGCCCGAGAGGCGGGCGCCCGGCTGCTGGGTGCCGCCGGCCGCGAGCCAGACCTCGCCGCGCCGCGCGTCGAGCAGCGCCGCGGCGTGCATCAGGAGCTCCTCTGCGATGCGCGCCGGCTCGAGCGTGCCTCCGAGAGCCTCGGCGATGGCTCGCAGCGACTCCACTTCCCACAGGCGCCGCCGCTCGGCGAAGCGCGCCTGCTTCAGCTCCCCGCGGATGGTCCAAGAGCCGAGGACAACGCCGGCCGCCATCTGGAGCGACTCCGACGGATCGATGCCGCCCGCGAGCTCCAGCCAGAACAGCTCCCTCCCGGCGGGGAGGTCGAGGCGCCGCACCGCTTGGAGCTCCGCACCGGAGCGCGCCAGAACCTCGCTGCCGCGCCCCAGCGCTCCGCCCTCCGCGCCGCTCCCGCGCACCAGCCCTTCCAGCACGGCAGCGGGAAGGGGGACCCCACCTTCCCGCTGCGGCCGCACGGCCAGCTCGAGGATGCTCAGAACATCGGTCATTGCTTGGAGGAGAGCTCGGCCAGGGCGCTGGTGCGGTCGGGGAAGATCCGCGTGTACTGCGACAGCCCCATGATCTGGAACGTCTTGGCGATGCTCGGCGTGAGGCAGCAGAAGGCGAGCGCGCCCTGCACCTCGATGGTGCGCTCCAGCACCTCGAGCAGCAGGGATATCCCGATGGAGTTGATGATGCGGGTCGCCTTGAGGTCGAGCAGCAGGGTGCGGCGGCCGGCGTCGAGGAGCTTGCGCGCCTCCCTGGCGATGGCCTCGCCCCCTTCGTTGTTGATGTACCCGGCCACCTCCATGACCGCAAGCGTGCCCTGCTGCTCAGCCACCTTGAGCTCGAAGGTCTCCACCGTCACTTCCCTCCTCGGCGCCGGATCATGCGTATCTTAGTGAGGCCAGGCTCGGAGGTTATCTCCACCTCGTCCATGAGGCGCCGAATCAGCTCCAGCCCCCACCCCCGCTTGCGCGTGGACCGGAGCTTGTCCTCCAGCACCGGTCGCGCCACCCCGGAGGGGTCGAAGCCGGGACCGTGGTCCACCACCGCAACCTCTATCCAGGCCCGTGCGTCATCGGGGTGGGCGACGACCTCGATTTCGACGTCACCGGCGCCGTACTCGAGAGCGTTCAGACACGCCTCCACCACCGCCAGCTTGACCTCCGCCAGGGTATCACGCGGGAACGCGATGCGCTGCCCGGCCTCCTCCACGGCCCGGCTGGCGAGCAGCTCAGCGCGGGCTACACGGGGGAGAACGAGGCGAACCCGGACGGGCTTAGCCATAACGGTTCCCCTTCGTGCGGAACGTCACAGGGAGAGAAGGAGGCTGAGAAGGCGCCACGCAAGCCGCACGCCCGGACCGAGGGTGTCGGTCCAGAGGACACCACCGCCGGCGAGGCCGCCACCAACGAACGCCCAGGGTCGGTTGAGTGGCCCGAGGAGCCGGCTCGCCAGAATGTTTGCGGAAGGGAACGGCACCATGACCGTCACTCCACGCAAAACCCGGGCCAACCTGCGCATCTAACTCAAAACAAAGAACATTCTCGAAAACCGCCGGACCAGCCCCGGGAACGGAATGTTGCACAATGCAACAAGGAGGCGTCCTCAACGCCGCGCCCTCCGTTTTTGGCCTTTCCCAGGCTTGCTTTCCGCCATTGTGTCGCGTTTCGCAACTGTTGTTGCATTCCACCTCATCAGCATCCGGTAGAGGGTCGTGCGGTTGATGCCGAGGGCACGGGCGGCGGCCGCACGGTTGCCCTCGCACCTCTCCAGCGTGCGCAGGACGTGCATGCGCTGCACGTCCTCCAGGGTGCCGGAGGAAAGGTCGGCCTCCACCCGTCCGACCCCCATCGCCAGCCGCACGTCCTCGGCCTCGACCCGTTGGCCGGGGGCCAGCGCGGAGGCCGCCTCGAGGAGGTTCTCCAGCTCGCGCACGTTGCCGGGGAAATCGTGCTGGAGGAGCAACTCCAGCGCCGCCCTCGAAAGCGTCAGCCGTTCCTTCCCCGCTCGCCGGCCGTGCAGCCGGACGAAGTGCTGGGCGAGCAGCGGGATATCCTCGTGGCGCTGGCGCAGCGGCGGGATCGTCAGCTCCACCACACGCAACCGGTAGTAGAGGTCCGTCCTGAACTCCCCTCGCGCCAGCATCCCCTCGAGGTCACGGTTGGTGGCGGTGACGAGCCGGACGTCCACCCGCACGCGCTGCCGCCCTCCCACCCGCTCGACCTCGCGCTCCTGGACCACGCGCAGGATCTTGGCCTGCAGCACCGGCGTGAGGTCCCCGATCTCGTCCAGGAACAGCGTGCCGCCGTTGGCCAGCTCGAACCGGCCCGGGCGTGCCGCCACGCCCGTCGCCACGCCGCGCTCGATGCCGAACAGCTCGGCCTCGAGGAGCGTCTCGGGGACCGCGGCGCAGTTCAGAGGCACGAACGGCCCGCTGCTACGGGGCGAGAGCATGTGCAGGAGGCGAGCCAGCCTTTCCTTGCCGGTGCCGGACTCGCCGCGCAGGAGCACCGTCACGTCGCTCGGCGCGACCCGGCGAGCCAGCTCCAGCACGCGGCGGAACGCCGGCGCCTGGCCGACGAGGCCCGCCTCGTCTCCCGCACCCATGCGCAGCGCGCGGTTCTCCTCCTCGAGCAGGATCCGCTGGCGCTGCACCTCCTCCAGCATCCGCGCTGAGCCGATCGCCGGTGCCGCCAGGAGGGCGACGGACCGCAGGAAGGTGATGTCCTCGTCGTCGAAGTGCGCCTGCCCCTCGCGCGCCTCCTTGTCGGCCACCGCCACCACGCCCATCAGCTCCTGCCGCCAGAGGCAGGGCGCCACGAGCACCTCGGTGAACGGGAGCCCGAGCAGCTCGCCGGGGGTGCGCGCGACGGTGCCGTCGCGCACGGCGCGCAGGGCGGGCGCGGCCACCAGCCGCGCCGCGCTGCCCGGCTCCACCGGCCACCCCACCCCGACAACCGTCGCCGGCTCAAGCGGCGGCAGGAGCGAGATCGCGATCCCCGCCCGCGCGTCGAGCAGGCCGACGGCCCTCTGCACCAGCTCTTCGACCACCTCCGCTTCTCGGCGCGGGCCCGCCAGGGCCAGCGAGAGGTCGAGGATCGTCTCCAGCCTGGCGCGACGCCAGCCCTCGCGGGTGCTCGCGCTCATCTTTCCCCCACCCACCGCACTGCCACCAGCGTGATGTCGTCGTAGGGCTCGCTGCCGGCCGTGAACGTCTCGAGCGCATTCAGCACCTGATCCACGGCGTCGCGTGCGCCGCCTTCGGACCGGGCAAAGACACCCTGCAGGCGCTCGTCCCCGAACGACTCACCCTGGGGGTTGCGAGCATCGGTGACGCCATCCGAATAGAGCAGCAGCGTGTCACCGGGGTCGAGCGAAAGCGGCAGCACGTCCCAGTGCACCCCTTTGAGCGCGCCCACGGGGAGCCGGTGCAACGGGCCCGGCAGCTCGTCCACGTCCCCTCGGAACCGCCGCAGCAGCGGGGTCGGCTGTCCCGCGAGCGCGTAGAGCCCCGTCCCCTGCGGGCGAAGAAGCAGGTAGGTCAGCGCCACGAAGAGGCGGTGCTGTGGGGTGTACAGCCGCTGGTTTGCCACCTCGAGCAGCTGCTCCGGCGTGGATCCCCCGAGCGCCGCCGTGTGCAGCACCTCGCGCGCCGCTACCATGAGCATGGCGCCTGCAACCGACTTCCCCGACACGTCGCCGATCACGAGGGCGACCGATCCGTCGCCGCCGTGCAGGGCATCGTAGAAGTCGCCACCCACCTGGCGGGCGGGCACGCACCGGGCCGCCACCTCCCAGCCGGGGGGTGACGGGAGGTGCAGCGGGATCAGGGAGAACTGGACCCGGCGGGCGATCTCCAGCTCCTTCTCCAGCTCGACCTGGTGCGTGCGCTCGCGGAGCAGCCGCGCGTTCTCGAGCGCCACGGCCCCCTGGTTGGCGAGGGTGCGCACGAGCTGGAGGTCGTCGCTGCCGAACTCCTCCTCGGAGCGCTTGGGGCCTAGGGCCAGGATCGCGTGCAGCTGACCACGGGTGCGCAGCGGCACCAGCAGACGGAGCCCGGCATCGGCGAACTGCTCGAGGACCCGGCGCGACTCGGGGTGCAGCGCCTTGACCGGCTCCAGAGTCGCGGGCCGTACGGGCTCATCCTGCCTGGCGAGCTCCTCCACGAGCAGCAGGCGGACGGGGAGCTCCCGAGCAACGCCCTCCGGCGCCGTCCGGGAGACGAGGTGCTTGCCCTCGGGGTAGTACAGCGCCGCCCACTCGAGGTGCATGATCTCGGAGAGCCGGGTGGCCAGCAGCGCCTCCAGACCCTCGATCGAGAACTCGCGCACCACCGCCGCGCTCACCTCCTCCACGGCGCGGCGCGCGTCGTACACCTCGCGGAAGAAGAAGCGGTCCACCGGCCCCTGCAAGCGTCGGCGCAGGGGGTCGAAGATCGCCAGGATCGCGAGCGCGAGCAGCAGCGGGAAGTACGGGGAGGACCCGGAGAAGAGCAGCGTGGAGGCCGCGATGCCAAGCCCATAGATGCCGGCGACCACCGCCGTCGCCAGCGTGTAGAGCACCGACTTGCGGACGATGACCTTGATGTCGAAGAATTGGAACCGCACGATCGCGTACGCGAAGGTGAGCGGGACCAGGATCAGCGGCACAACGCCCCAGAAGATGTAGCGGTCGGTGCCGAGGAGCGAGGGCACCATCACGCCGAGCACGAGGAACGGTGTGATGCCCACGACCGTCCCGATAAAGACCGTCGCGATCTGCCCGCGCTCGTGACCCTCCTGGGCGCGCAGCAGGGAGCCCAGCAGCGCCAAGAGTCCCAGTACGAGGTAGTCGCCCATCAGGACCCAGCTGGAGATCGGGGCGCCCGAGATCAACCTCACCTGGAAGTCGAAGAGCGAACCGAGGACGAGCGTGATCACGTAGAACGACGGCGGCAGCAGGTAGAGAAGCCTGAAGAAGTTCGACGACTCGTTGACGAACCTCTCGACGGCGCGCAGCATCCGCCAGCCTGAACCCTCCCAGGTCTCGGTCGGGCCGACGAGCGTGAGCTTGAGCCTTCGCGGGAAGACGAGGAAGAAGTGCAGGAAGGCAGCCGGCAGCACCAGCAGGGAGAGCGTCCCCGTGGTGAGCACCACCCCGTCGACCCACGAGTACGACGCTGGCCGAAGCCGGCAGACTAGGAACAGCATGAACAGCGTGCACAGCGTGAAGAAGACGTTGCTCGGGGAGCCCTGGGACTCCTCCGGTCTCTGGAGCAGGACGTAGAGGCCGATGAAGAAGAAGAGAAAGCCTAGGCAGCAGTAGTACACGTAGGACGCGGTACCGAGCTGACGGGGCCCGAGCTGGACCATCACCTCGATGAGCCCGCCGTCGCGCTCGAGAAGGTACGGCACCCGCTCCCCAATGCTGTGGCGCTGAAGCACCTGTTCGATCTCGGAGGACGAGCGCACGACCTCGCGGCCCACGCCCGCGATGCGGTCTCCGGGCTGGACCCCGGCCGCGCGCGCGCCGGAGCCCTCCGCCCGCGCGCGCACGACGACCCCGGCGCGGTCGGGGTCCAGGATCACGCCGTCGTTGGGCCGGGGCAGGAACATGTCCAGAATCGACAGGCAGGCCACCAAAAAGGCGACCACGCCGAACGTCAGCACGGAGACCAGCCCCGGGGAGCGTGCGCGCTTCATGCCTGGCACAACGATACTACGCGGGCGGTCCCTGGAGGGTTCCGGAGAGCCGAAACCGTTCCGGGATAGAATTGCGCCGTGGCACGGGGCCGCTTCATCACGTTCGAGGGGATCGAGGGGTGCGGCAAGACCACCCAGCTTGGGCTGCTCGCCGACCACCTGCGGCGGCGCGGGCTCGAGGTGGTGACCACCCGCGAGCCGGGCGGGACGCCCCTCGGCGAGAGGGCGCGCGACCTGCTCCTCGACCCGCATCTCACGCCGGCTCCCCTGGCGGAGCTATTCCTCCTGGAAGCGGCCCGCGCGCAGGTGGTGGCCGACGTCATCGCCCCGGCCCTCGAGAAGGGCGCATTCGTCCTCTCGGACCGCTTCGCCGATTCTTCCATCGCGTACCAGGCCGGCGCGCGACGCGTGCCCCGCGAAACCGTCGAGTGCTTGAACGAGCTGGCATGCGCGGGAATCGTCCCCGACCGCACGCTCGTCTTCGACCTCGACGTCGGGCTCGCCCTCGGCAGGGCGCGCGTGCGGCCAGGCACCGGTCCGGAGAACCGACGCTTCGAGGATGAAACCCTCGCGTTCCACCGCGCGGTGGCCCACGCGTACTTCGAGCTGGCCAGGTCGGAGCCCCGCCGGATCGTGGTCGTGGATGCCAGGGGCGCTCCCGAGGACGTGCACGAGCGCACCCTGGCCGCGCTCGCGCGGGTTCTGCCGTGACGAGCCAGCTCCCCTGGCCGGACAGCTATCTGGTGCCCTCCGGCTGGCGAGGAATCGGCCGACTGCTTACGCGCTGCCTCGAGCTGGCGGCCTCGCAGGTGCTGCCCGGCACGCTCATGCTGGTCGGGGAAGCGGGCCTCGGCCGCGAGGCCCTCGCCCTCGAGCTGGCGGCCGCGCTGGTCTGCAGGCGCCATGGAGGTGCGGGGTGCGCGTGCCCCTCGTGCGAGCGGGTGCGGCGGGGCGTTCACCCCGACGTGGCCGTTGTGAACGTCCTTCCCGACAAGAAGCAGATCTCGATCGAGCAGGCACGGGGCGTGGTGGAGACCATCGCGCAGCGCCCGTACGAGGGGCTCCGCCGCGTTTTCATCCTGGACTCGTGCCACACGCCGCCGCTCAACGCCGAGGCCGCATCGGCCCTCCTCAAGACCCTCGAGGAGCCGCCGCCGCACGCCACGTTCCTGCTCCTGGCCAGCAACCCGGCACGCGTCCTCCCGACCATCGTCTCGCGCGCCGTGCAGGTGAAGCTGCCGGCCCCGACCCCCGAGGAGCTCGTGGAAGTGCTGGTCGCCGCCAACGGCTGCAGCGACGAGCGCGCCGCGGAACTGCTCACCGCCGCGGGCGGCGACGCCGGGCTGGCGCTGCGCGCCGGCGAGGGCCTCCCGGAGGCGCTGGCGGACCTCGAGGCGCTCATCTCGGCGGCACTACGGGCCGAGGGCCTCGCGATCCTGCGCGCTGCTGTCATGCTCCGCCAGGCACCGGAGGGGGTCACGCTCGCCAGCGCGGCTCTGCTCCGCCTGGCCGCCAGCTCTGAAGCCGAGAGCGCCGAGGGCTTCCTTGAGGCCGCCGACGCCCTGCTCAGGGCCGAGGACCGGCGCGCCGTGCTGCACCTCGACTTCGAGAGCGTGGTGGTCGCGACGCTGGCGCGCGCCGCCGCCAGGCGGAGCCCAGCGGCGGGCGCGCGAAGCCCCGCATAGCCCCCCAGCAAAGGAGCGAGCGTCCGGCTCTGCCGGCGCGAGTGTGGGGGGTCCGGGGGGTCTAGAGCGTCCGGGTGGCTGGTGGAGCGGACGCGGGACCCCCCGGAAAGAACGAGCGTCCGGCTCTGCCGGCGCGAAGCATCTCGTTCAGAGGAGGATCAAGCGAAGCGGAATTCACTTCCGGTTCGCGCGGGGGGTTCGGGGGGCACTTCTTTGGCGGTGGGTGGAGGGAGCGCCGCAGAGCCACCCGCAACGGATAGTCGCGGGACCCCGCGATAGATGGAAAAAACAAGCCGCCGGTTACCCGGCGGCGAGGTGTAGATGGGAGGTCGGTGGTTCAAGGCTCTTTAGGTTGGCCTTTACAGGCGGGAAAGTTCAGAAAGGTCAAGTTAGATAGGCTCTTTCTTTGGCTGGTTGCAAGAGTGGTTGCTTGACCGCCGCCTCCCCTTTTTGTACCGCTACGCATACCATACGCTCTCTTACCTGTTTTGTCCAGCCCCGACATCCAGCTCCACAACGACCTGCTGGCGCTCGCTTTCCTTGACATCGGCTTCCAGGCTCTTGGAGGCGTAGCCGGGCGCCACGACGTCAATCAGGTGTTTTCCGGGCGCGACCGCGAGGCCGCGCTCCAACCGGCCAAGCTCCGCGCCAGTCCCCACCATCGTCCCATCGACGTACACGGCGGCGTTGGGGGGCGTCACCCGCAGATCGAGGGCGGCAGACGTGGTGGCGCTCTGAGCCCGGGGTGCCGGCGCTGAGGGCTGCCGGAACTCCAGCCGGAGCGTGGGGTCGGGCCCGGACCGCGCCGGTGGCTCCTGGTCGCCCTTCGGGGGCCCGAAGACCCGGCCCACCGGGAGCCCCTCCGGGCGATCGTACCAGGGTGTCGCCTTCTCGCCCTCGATCCTCTGCAGGTCGAGGTTGATGGGGAAGTGGCTCCCCGGCTTGGCGTCGATCTCGACCTTCTCGCTGCGGTACCCCCCGAGCTGGAACTCGATCGTGTAGTGGCCTGGTCTCAGGTAGAGGTAGTCCGGCGAGCCGTCGAAGTCGTCGGCGACGCCGATGAGCTGGCCGTCAAGGATGACCCTGGCGTGTTCCGGCGACACATCAGTGTCCACCGCGGCGAGGTCAGGCTGCGCAACGGCCTCAGGGCCCGTCCGGTCCGCGACCGCCGTGCCCCAACCCCACGGACCCCAGGGTCCGCCCCACCCCCAACCCCAAGGACCCCAACCTCCACCCCAACCCCACTGCCCCAACCCCCACCCCCACCCGATCCCGACGCCCCAGTAGACACTCGAGTACGGGTAGTACCCCGGGTAACGGCCGGGGTAGTACCGGGGGTAGCGGCCGGGGTAGTGACCGGGGTAGCTCACCGGGTAGCGGCCCGGATTGCCAGCCGGGTACCTTCCCGGGTAGGCCCCTAAGGGGCGAGCGGCGTAGGAGCCCGAGGAGCGACCCGGGTAGGCCCCTGAGGGGCGAGCGGCGTAGGAGCCCGAGGAGCGACCCGGGTACGCCCCTGATGGGCGGCCGGCGTAGGAACCCGAGGAGCGACCAGGGTACGCCCCTGATGGGCGGCCGGCGTAGGAACCCGAGGAGCGACCAGGGTACGCCCCTGAGGGGCGAGCGGCGTAAGAACCCGAGGAGCGACCCTGGTACGCCCCTGAGGGGCGGGCAGCGTGGGAGCCCGAGGAGCGACCAGGGTACGCCCCTGATGGGCGGCCGGCGTGGGAACCCGATGGGCGACCGGGGTGGACCCCCGTGTAGGCGGCGGCGGGCGCCGTCGATGCGAGAACACCCAGCACCGCGACGATGGCCAGTTCTCTCGATCGCATACGCGAGTTCCTCCGCCTTTCAGTCTAAGCAAGAGGCGTGCCGGGCGCAAGCCTGTCCGCGCCGAATCCGGGGGAGGTGCTCGTGTCCGGCGGGAGACAGGTGCCCTGCGCCGCGGTCACCCCCTCCGCGGCGAGACCCCCGCCGGTGTGCCCATCAGGCTCGCCCAGGCGCGGGGGGAAAGCCGGGCGACGCGGCGCGCAGGCAGCAGGTGCATCGCCTCCGCACGCGCCACGTCCGTCAGCGTCAGGGAGCGGAACGTCCCGAGCGCCTCCATGATCTGGTCGTACGGACGGAAGGCGAGCTGCCCGGCGTGGCAAGCGGCCGCCCGCCGCTTGGCATCCCACCCCTCGTCCGAGTCGACCAGGAGGTTCGGCTGCAGCGGCGAGCCGACCTCGTAGGCCGCCACCCATTCCGGCGGCCGCTTCCGCCACCCGGAGAAGGTGATGGTGCGCAGCGTGCTTTGGAGGGCGAGGGCGAGGGCCCGGTGGTCGGGGTGCAACTCGACCGGTGAGGTCACGAAGACGACGTCCGGGGCAAGGCGCTCCAGGACACCTCGCAGCGCTCGCCTCAGGCCGGCATCCCCCGGCCGCAGCGAGCGGTCCGGCAGCCGCCAGAACTCCGGCTCGCCGACGCCGAGGACCTCGACGCCCTTGCGCGATTCGATCTCCCGCTCCGCCGCCCCGCCCTGGGCGCCCCCGTCCGTCACCACCACGATCTTCACCTCAAGGCCGCGCGCGACCGCCTGCGCAATGGTGGCGCCGGGACCGATCACCTCGTCGTCGGGGTGGGGAGCCAGCACGAGCCAGCGCCTCCCCGGGGGAAACCCCGACACGTAGGGGACGAGATCCCTCTCCGCCGGCAACTGGGAACCCTTCACGGACATCTCCTGGGAGAGCATACCGCCAGTGCCAGACACCCCGCCAGCCCCACGAACGTGAGCACGAGACCCGGCACGAGACCCGGAGGAGAGTACTCCCACCGCACCACATGGCTTCCCTCCGAAACGATCACCCCCATTGCACCGAGGTTGGCGTCCACCAGGCCTTCCTGCTGCCCGTCCACGAAGACCCGCCATCCCGGTGCCATCGGCGCATGGAGCACGGCCAGAACGCGACCGCGGACGTGGACGCGTGCCACGTGCCGCGCGGGCCGGTCCTCGACGACCTCGAGCGTGCCCTCGCCGCGCACCGGCACCGGCCCCTCCGTGACCGCGGTGCTCGCGAAGTCGACCGCCTCCCACCCGCCGCTCGCGGCGTCGCCCGGCGGGGTGACCGCAATCGTGGCCAGGCGAAGGACGGGCAGGGCGCGGCTGTTGCCGTACACCCGTCCCGCGCCGTTGCGAAACACCTCCCGCCACCCCGCCGCTGCCTGGCCGGCCAGGCCCTCGGGGGGGGCGGCCAGCCAGCGCACACCCCAGGCGCCCGCGAGCCCGGCCCAGGGTGTGGTGACCGGGCCGGCAAGGTCCATCCCGGTGGCGCCCAGCGCCTGGTGCAGGTGGGCGAGGGCGAGCGGCCGCACGGGGTCGGCGCTGCGCAGGTCGGCCACGCCGAGCCGCGCCGCCAGGTTGGCAGGGAGCGCTCCCTCGACCCCCAGCACCCGGCCGCCCTCACGCGAGGTCCGGGAGGAAAGCTCCCGCACAATCGCCTGCTCCCGATCGCCTGGGCGCGACGCCGGCAGCACGTCCCAGGCGAGAACGACGGCTTCGAGGGCGATGAGGAGCGGAACGCCCACCGGAGCGGCGCGCGGGACCACGGCGAGGAGCGCGAGGGCGCCGGGCAGCAGGGCGGCGAGCCACGCCGCCCTCGGGACCGGCCCCGGCGCGGTCAGGAGGAGGATCAGGACGGCGGCCTGCACGACAGCGGCCGCTAACACGAGCCGACGGCGGTTGGGGCGGCGCAGCCAGGCATCCAGGGAGAGGGCCGCGAGAACGGCCAGCGCCAGGGCGACGAGAAACCCCGCCCTCGCCCAGGTCATCGCTCCGAGCACCGGGAGTCTGGCCCCCACCTGGCTGAAGACCGGTAGCTGGTACACCAGCCCGGCGGCGCCGATTCCGGTCACAGCCAGCATGAGGGCGAACCGGCGGTGGCGACGGCGAAGCGGGACGTTCACGAGAAGCAGAGCGACCGGCAACGCGCCCACGCCGAGTGCCACCGCAGCATGGGGGAACGGGAGCCCCCACGTCCCCGTCGCCGGCTGGCCTTCACGCCAGGGCGTGAGCAAGAGCGGCACCATCCGTGTCCTCAGGGAGCAGGTCACCCCCGGGCTCGGGTAGGCCGGGCCTGCGCGGCTTTGCGCAAGCTTCGAGGAGCCTGCGATGGTCGCGAGCACAGGGATCGTCCCCACTGCCGCAACCGGCAGAGCAAAGGCGAAGGGCACGAGCAGTCTCAGCAGCCGCCGCCGGCGCCCCCAGGCCAGGACGACCCCGCCCGCACCCAGGGCCAGCCACAGGAAGACGGCGGTTTCCGGGTGCACCGACCAGCCCGCGAGCACGCCAAGCAGCATCGCCAGAAGCGCCATCTGCCGGCGGTCGCCCCGCAGTGCCCCGAGGAGCAACCACCACGCCCACGGGGTGAAAGCCACGACCCAGGCGAGCGGGACGACCAGCCATGAGAGCTGGTAAAGCCCGAAGCCGAATGCCAACGCCCCTGCGGTCGCCGGACCGGCCCGCACACCCAGGCGGCCGAGCAACAGGAAGGCGCCCAGCGCGCAAAGCTCGAGCTTCCACACCGCCATCACGTCGCTGCCACTGTCGGGGCCCAGGAACCAGACCGGCAGCTGGAGCGGGAACGGCAGGTTGGTCTGCCCGTTGGCGTAGAGCGGCACGCCGCCGCCTATGCGGTCGGAGATCCATGGCAGCTCGCCTTTCGCCGCCAGGCGCCGCACCTCGCCCCACCACGCGGAAAACTCGAGCGGCAGGTCGCTCTGCTCGGTGGAGCCGGCCACCGCGACCGGAGCGCCCCAGGCAGCCGCGCCCGGGAGACCGGGGCCGATGTGGAGACCTCGCACGAGGGCCCGCCCGGGAAGCAGTAGGAGCGCGACATCCACCAGCACCTGGAAGCGGAGCCAGGCACGACTCCGGCGCACAGCGAGGTGCACGAGGACAATCGGCACCAGGATCCACAGGGCGACCGTGGCGTCCATGCCCTACACCAGGTCCGAGTCGCCCATGGTGAGGTAGAACCCGCGTTGCATGCGGTCGAGGTCCACCCGCGCATCGAAGGTGCGCGCGACCATCAGCATGTCCAGCGGACACGGGCGGCGTGCCCAATCGAGCCGCTCGAGCGCCCGGTCTGCGACCGGGTCGCCGCTGAGCCAGAGCTCGAGGGCTGTGCACGAGAGGCGCCGCGCGAGGTTGTCCAGGCCCCGGTCGACGGCGTCGAGGGCGCGCTCGTCCTCCCCGTTCCATACCAGCTCCGCCAATCGCAGCACACCCTCCTGCGCCCGGGCAACCGCCCAGGCATGCGCCCGACCGCGGCGCCACGCCGAGAGGTGCACGTACTCGACGCTCGGACGTCCGCAGTACCGCCGTGCAAGCCATCCGGCATCGCGCACGGCGGCCACGTCGTAGCGCTCCGCTGCGCACCTCCAGAGACCGTCCACGGCGTCGGCGTCGAAGCCGCGCCGGATCTCGAAACGCCGGCCTGGCAGCGAGATCCGCCGGCGGACCCCGCGCGCCCGGAAGGGCACCGAGCCGATTGGCACGTACTTCAGGGCCTTGAGCCCCATCTCGTAGTGACGCCGGCCCGGAAAACCGAACATCAGCGGGAGGGCGTCGGGCCGCCCGAACGACTCGATGAAATGCTCGTAGCAGGTGGAGAACACCCCCGTACCCCGAACCTCGACCCGCGAATAGGCGTCCACGATCTGCCCCGCGCGCACGGACTCGCTCCCGAAGCGCACCTGCATTGCTATTGCGCCGTAGTGGGCGAGGATGCGACCGCCCGGGCCGACCGCGAGCATGATCCAGCGGCCCTCGGGTTGCGCGGGGAACTTCCAGTTCCACTCATCGAGCGAGCGCGAGACCCCGAAGACCTCGTTGAAGCCGTCGTTGATCGCGCGCTCGTCGCCCGGCACGTACTGGCGCAAAGTGATTTCAGTCACGGCCGGTCTCCACGAACCACACGCCTTCGACCCTCCCCGTCGCTGGCTCCACCGCCAGGACGAGGTAACGCGCCCGGGCGTTGCGCTGCGCCAGCACCGTCCTCAGCGACTGTGCAAAGACAGACGCGGGTCCCTGCACACCGGCGGCCGGTAGACCGAGCGACGTCGGGGAGAGCAACCAGAGAAGGTCCTTGTGCGGCAGGCTCGCGAGATCTTTCGGGAAGGCGCGCGGTCTCAGCGGTGTACGGGTGGACCGCAACCGGTCCACGAATCGCCCGCGCCAGCCGAACTCGGAAACCAGAAAGCGGCTGCGCGAGGCGAGAAAACGACCACCGCAGGAGACCGGATCCGCGGCGTGGCCCCACAGGTGCTCCACCCGCGCCGAGGGCACGAGGGCCGCCCGCATGCCCACCGCGGCGGCGCGACGCAGCCACTCCGTTTCTTCGAAGTAGAGGAAATAGCCTTCGTCCCAGGGACCGACTGTCTCCGCCACCTCGTGCCGGAACGCCAGCAGTGCCCCGGAGAGGGCAGGCACCGCGAGCGGCGCACGGGCCTCCCAGGCCCTGCGCCAGCGCCGGAGCTCACGGTGAAAGTACCGGCTCCAGAGCACGCGCGAGCAGCTGGCGAACCAGCGCTGCAACTCCTCGGCCGGCGTCTCCACGTCCGCCGGGGAGAAGAGCAGGCCACCCAATACGAATTGGGGGCCCACCACATCCCAGCCAGCGGTCAGCCCATCGAGCAAGGCACCAACGCCCCCCGCGGTGAACCGTATATCAGGGTTCCCCACCAGGAGCGTGGCCCCTGAGGCATGGGCCAGGCCGGCGTTGACCCCGGCCGCGTAACCCCGATTGGGCTGGACGAGCAGTTTGTCAGGCTTGACTTGCTGCAGGCGTGCAAGCTCCTCGGCGTCCTCCGAGTGGTCCACCAGCACCACCTCCGCATGGAGACCAAGCCGAGCCACCTCGGCCCGGAAACTTCCGACGGCATCAGGCGCCACCACCGAGGAGCGAAACGTCACAAGCACGAGCGAGATGTCGGGTCCCATGACTCTGGAGTCGTCACATCTCGGAAGGTGGGAGTTGGTGGGCACCCGCGCTCAGAACCTTCACCAGGCTCACGTGACCTGGAATGACCCCCTTCCCGCGAGGTCCGGCACACGCCGCTTCGAAACCACCCATGCGTTGCGCAACTTCTGGGCCGTGGCGATCCTCAGCGGGCACGCGGGTTAGCCGGCGCACTTCCCTGAATCCGACACCGACGACGGCCTCACTGCCCGCGGCCAAGGAGGGCAGCATCACCCGCGCCACGGACCAGTTTCCCAGGTATGTGCCACGCGTACCAGACCGGGTTCCCACTGGCGTGGCGAGATCGTGAGGGCCCGGCGCACAAGCACCAGATCAACGACCTGGAGGCCGGTCTCGTCGCCGAGGTACACCGTCAGGTCGAGTTGCCCGCGAACGAAAGGGGAACTAGGCACCCGCAGCGTAACCTCCTCCTCGTCCCCGTTCGAGAGGGGCGGATGGCCGTCCCAGTGCGTCGCAAACACCACCAGCACCACGCCGTTCTCGTCCTCAAAAGTTACGGCGAGGTGGAGCGGGACACCTGAAACTCTTCGGCGAAGGCGCACGTGGACTGCGACTGGGTCGCCTGGCACAACTGAGCCGCCTGCAGGCTCCACCCGGACGTCCTGTACCCAGGCGGAATGTCCGGCCGAGACGTGGCTCTCGGCGGGGGCCTCCGCGCGGCGCTGGCCGCGGTGCCGCAGATAGTCCTCGTAGGCGTGGATCACATCGCGGGCCGGGCCCTGACCTGCGACCTTTCCCTGGTGAAGCCAGAGCGCCCGCTCGCAGAAACCCGCCACGAGGTACATGGAGTGCGAGCAGAACAGAACGGTGCGGCCCTCCTCCTTGAAGCGCACCATGCGGTCCACACACTTCTTCTGGAACGCCCCGTCCCCCACCGCCAGGGCCTCGTCCACCACCAGGACCTGCGGGTCCACGTTGGTCGCGACCGCAAAGGCGAGACGGGCCGTCATCCCCGAGGAGTACGTTCGCAGCGGCCGGTCGATGGACTCCCCCAGTTCCGCAAACGCCAGCACGTCGTCCAGGCGCTCAGCGACCAGCTTTTCCTGGAGCCCGAGAAGTGAGCCGTACAGCACCGCGTTTTCTCGACCGGTGAACTCCGGGTGAAAGCCGAGGCCGAGCTCGAGGATCGCCGCGACCGGCGGCACCACGCGAATCGTCCCCGCGTCCGGCGTGGAGATCCCGGCCACCAGACGGAGCAGCGTGCTCTTGCCCGAGCCGTTCTCCCCGATGATACCGACCGCTTCGCCGGGCAGAATTTCGAGGTCGACCCCGTGCACGGCGGTCATTGACGCGAGGTGTTTCGTCAACCCGAGGAGCGCCAGCGCGCGATCGCGGCGCCGGTCGAAAAGAAGGTACCTCTTGGTGACACCGTGAAGCTCCACGCTGTGAGCGAGATCAGTCGCAGGGCTCGATGCCGCGTGTTGCATGCCTCGAGGCTAACACACCGAGAAATGGTGGAGCAAAGATAACGGCCCGCCGCGAGGGCGGGCCGTCGAGAGTGCGAGCGGGACTGCGTCACGGAGCGGGCTGGGCCGCGATGAAGTTGGGGTCGCCGGTCTGCGAGTCGATCACCGATGCGTAGACGAGGGCGGGGCCTCCGCCACGGACGACGACCTCCGCGGAGATTGAGCGCAGGTTGGTCGGCAGCGTCTTGGCGAACGACTTGAACGCCCGGTTGAACCGGTTCTCCAGCTTGTCCTGGTCCCACGTCCCCGGGCCGTTGCCGTAGGTGTAGGGAGCCGGCGTCCCGTCGGTGTTGAGCGGGTTGAGCAGGGTGCCCGACTCGTCGTAGAAGTACACCGCAATGTCCACGCCATCGGTCTCCGAGAGGTTGATGAAGCCGAGGTTCGTGCGGGCGATGTCCTCGCTGGACATCCCGGTGAGCAGCAGCCTCTTGTTGTCGGAGGTGGCGGAGACGCCGCGGGCCGCCCACAGCGCCGGGATCCCCTGGCCGAACGTTCCGGTCGGGGTGAGGTTGAACGAACGCGCGGCGACCATCGGGTAGATGCCCATGCCGTCCGTCGGGGCGATTCGGATGACGCCGCTGGTCTCCGCATCGGCCGGGAGGAGCCCGCTGTAAACCCATTCGACCGCATCGTTCACGAAGACGCTCTTGTTCGGCGCGAGCGTCACAGCCCGGACGACCATCGGCAGGCCGTCCTGCGCCTTGGGCAGGTACTTGACTTCCCAACTGTGGGCAGCGTTGGTGTCTGGGTTGGTGAGCTGCAGGTCGGTGCGCCAGACGGTGTTGCCCACGCCGCTGTTGTGGGCCATTGCAACCAGGTAGATCGGCGAGTCGGGCACCGTGCTCGCCGTGATCATCACCGGGTCGCCGGTCAGGTTGTCCATCACCGAGGCGTACGCCTGTATGTCCTGCCCCGCCGGGAAGTCGATCTTCAGCGAGAAGGTGCCGATGTTCGCGAAGCTCGCCCCGAACAGGTTCTTGATCGAGTCCTGGATGTAGCCGAACGCCCACAGCCCCATGCTCTTCGTGCCTACGGCCGCACCGGCCTCATCGAACATCGTGAACGTGATGCAGCTCGCGCAGCTCGTGTCGCCGCGCAGGTTGACGAGGCTGTAGTTGGTCCGGAAGCCGGTATCGAGGCCGTTGTTGCGCAGGCCGGTCAGCCACAACGGCGATTGCGTGGTCCCCGGCACGACCTCGATCCCCGGGTTCATCTGGCCGTACCTGCTGCCGTCGGGGAGCAGGTTGTACGTGCGGACGAGGACGATGGGCGCCACGTTGTCGTCGTTCTTGTAGGTGATGCGCAGCGCAGCCTTGGTGAAGTTCTCCTTGAAGTTGTCGGCCGCCCACTGGAGGATGTCGTCGAGGACCAGCGTGCCCTTCGGAGGCAGCGGGGGCTGGTACGGGCCGACCTTGAACGGCTGGACGTTGTCGGTGCCGGCCGGCAGGAACTCCAGCCAGATGTTGGTCGCGCTCTTGGAAGCGTTGAAGATGCGGAGGTCGGCGTGCCAATTGGTGTTGTTGAGGCCCAGGACCTTGGCCGCGTCCACCGCCATCACGGACTCCGGTCCGCACGTCGTGCCGCTCGCGGTGAAGCCCTTGATCACCGTGGCGCTGTAGCTGGCCCCGCTGGCGTTGCGGCGCGTCGCGGTGAGGGTGACCTTGTGACTGCCGCTGCACTTGTAGGTGTGCGTCACCGAGGCGCCGCTCGGCGTGGTGCCGTCGTCGAACGACCAGGAGAAGTCGGTGGGGTCGCCGTTCGCGTACCCCTGCGCGGCCGTGAAGGTGACCGGGCCGGTGGTGGAGACATCCGCGGGGGACCACGAGAAGTCCGCAGTCACGTGGCGGACGTCGTCGTAGATGTGGACGACCTTGAGCTTCTCGGCCGAGGGGCCGACGCAGTTGGTCGCCGTCATGCGGACGTTCTTGTCGCCCGGCAGCGTCCACGTGGCGGTGAAGGTTGGGTTCTTCACCGTGGTCGGCGGGATCGCGAGCTCCTGGAAGTCGTTCCACGTCCAGGAGTTCGGGTTGTTGGTGCTCGCGTCCATCAGAGTGACTGGCTGTCTCACGTACGGCTGCGTCTGCTCCGGGAAACTCGCCAGCGTCCCGGTGGGGCCCCACGTGAAGTCCGGCGTAGGAGCGGCCGTCTCGGCACACGCCGTGAGCACAGTGATCGTGCTCGAGAACGAGCTGCTGCCCTTGCAGTTGGTTGCTGTGAGGGTCACGGTGTAGGTGTTGGGATTCGCGAAAACGTTGGTCGGGTTCTGGGCGTTGGAGGTGTGCGGGCCGATGAGGGGCGGCATACCATCGCCGAAGCTCCACAACCATGAGGTCGGGCCCCCGGTTGAAGTGTCGGTGAATTGCACGCCCTGGCCTGCCCGCGCCGGCGAACTGTACGTGAAGCTCGCCGTCGGCGCCGTCGCCGCGAGGCACGGCACGCTCACCGTCACCTGGCGGGTCGTGCTGCTGTTGCTGTAGGTGTTCCTCACCGTGAGCGTGACCGTATAGGTCTTGGCGTTCGGGAAGCTGAACGTCGGGTTCTGCAACGTCGAGGTGTGCGCGGGCACCAGGGGCGGCAACCCATCACCGAAGTCCCACGACCACGACAGCGGCGCGAAGCCCGTCGACATGTTGGTGGAGCTGTCGTTGAACTGGATCTGCTGGTCCGTCTGCGGGTTCGTTGGACTGAAACTGAAGCTCGCATACGGAGGGTAGGTCGGCGGAGGCGTGCTGGGGTTGACGGTCAGGGCGAACGGCCCCGAGAGGACGCCTCCGGTTGGCGAGCAGTTGTTCGTCGTCTTGATCTTCCACTGGTAGGTTCCGGCCGCTACGTTCGCCGTGCAGCTCGTGGTCGTGATCGCGTTGCAGTTGCCGAACACCAGGAAACCGAACTGTCCGCCCAAGTCCTGACCGACCGTGTAGGTCATCGGTCCCGTGCCGGTGGGCGCGGACCAGGAGAACGTCACGGCCCCCGCGGTGACGGACGAACCGCTGGCCGGGGTGGGAGCGGAGATCGTGCCCGGTGGAACGCAGTTGACGACCGTGAACGACGCCTGCTGTTGCGCGGGAGTGACGGGCGTGACGCCGTCGGTGGCCGAGGCCACGAGGTAGATCGTGTGCGAGGCGGCCGTCAACGTGCCGGCCGGGATCGTTCCGATCACGCTCCCCGACTTGCTCGACACACCCGGGGTTACCGTCGGGGGCGTTGCCGTGTAGGTCGCGACGGGGGTGATCGAGTTGTCGAGCGCCCACCCGAAGGTGGCGGTGTACCCTACGCCGAGCTTGTACGTCGACGCGAGATTGATGGGCTGCCCCATCAGGTACGGGCCGTTCGTGTTTGCGCCCTGCGAGACGGTGACGGCGCCGACCGAGAACGGCAGCGAGTTAAGAGAAAGGGTGGCGCAGGAGTCATACCCCTGGCCGGCAGGCAGGTCCACGAGATCCGTGGCGAACGGGTCCTGCGCACAACGGCTGTCGCTGCTCGCCGGTGTGCCGTGGGCGTAATGGACGCGCACGTAGACCTGGTAGTTCCCCTGCGCGAGGAGCTGGAGGGAGAGTTGCGACAGGGTGCCCGTCGCCGGCGACTGGTCGGGCGGCACGACCTTCCAGTTGTAGCTCGAGGGCGATCCCTGTGACGTGGGCCACCCGGCGGAAAGCGTGACGGTATCCCCTTTCAGGTAGGTCGGCGGGTTGACGCTGATCCCCGCCTGAGGGCTGCCGCACAGGAAGATGCTCTGCGTCAGCGCGTAGGGAGTCCCGGCGTCGTCGAGCAGCGTCATGGTGAGCAGGTACTCCCCCGGGGGCTGCGAGGGTGGCGAATTCCATTGCAGCGGCTGGGGCGTCCACGCGTTGGGTCCCGACTCGCTCCATGGCGTCCCGAGCGGCGTCGTGGGCGTTGTCGGGAGGGACAGGAAGAGCGTGCCGCTGACGGTGGCGCCGCGTGAGGTGTCCGTGATCTGCAGCACGTCACCCGGGAAGCCCTGGGCCGCGACCCCCGTCGATGGCGCGGTCGGTGTGACGGCGCAGCTCGCGCCGGCCGAACCTCCGGTCACGGTGAACGCGGGCGCCGGCGCGGTGGAGAGGCACGTGCCAGCCACGGTGACGACGTCGCCCCACGAGTACATGGCGCGGGCCACGCACGTCTGCTGCGTCGCCGTCGTGAACGCGGAGAGCGCAAAGACCCCGGGAAAGAGCGTGCCGTGGACGCACTGGTGCGGATCGATGTAGGTAGCCTGGGCGCCACTCGTATCGGCATCGGGGAGAGCCTGCGCGCCGGGTTTGCCGTCCGGCCCGATCGGGATGTATCCCATGTACGAGCCACAACCCACCGCGATCAGGGTGCTGCCGGCGGCGATGAGCGTCGCCGGCCGCGGCTGCCCGACATAAATGGGCGTGTGCCAGCGCGTCGTTGCCACCAGTTTCGGGGCCGCGGGATCCGAGAGGTCGTACGAGTAGACCTTTTCGCTGTTGGTATCGGCCACGTGGAGGATGCCGTGAACGGCATCAATGGCCCACTGCCCGGAAAACAATTGCCCGTTTCCGGCGATCGTCCACATCGCAATAGGAGCCGGCAACCCCATGAGGGTCGAGCCGCTCACGTCCACGACCACCGCCTGCGTGCCGTTCGACACCAACAGGCGAGGCGAGCCGCCGATCGTGAAGGTAGAGAAACGCAGGGTGCCACCTTTGCCCAGGGCGAAACCGTCGTACGGCGAGGAATCGCCCGCCTTGCCGATGGGCACACGGGTGCGGCGCTGGCTCATGGTCTGATAGGTGATGGTCTCGGGCGTGATGGTCTTGGCCTGGTTCTGCACAAGATACAGGTACGCGGAGACGTCGGTGGGCGAGAGCGACGTGGCATCGAGCATCTGGCCCGCCGCGTAGACGTCGCTCGCGCCCGGGACGCCGCGCCAGAACAGGGCCGAGTTCACGTAGACGTTGGTCTTCAAGGACTGCCCGGGGTTGTACCCCGTCTTCAGGAAACGGTTGTCGCCGACCTTGAAGAAATCCCACCCCGCGTAATAGAGCGAGGCGATACCGTAGGGAAACCCGTCCAGGGTGGCGATGTGCCTGAAGTGCGGGGTGAGATCGAAGCCTGTCCCCTCGCCGGTGGTGATCCAGGGGAGCCCTACCGTCCTGGCGGTCAACCGCTGCGGGCTGCTGGGGTTGCTGGCGTCCCAGACGTCGACGCTGTTGTAGTGGATGGCGAAGAGGTAGCTCACGCCGGCGACGTTGACCGAAGCGATGCGATAGGTTCCGTAGGTGACGTAGTCGGTGTCGCTGGCTCCCGTCCGGCAGATATTGTTCAAAAGGCCCCCGCTGTAGCCCCCGCTGTAGCAGTTGGTCTGCCCGGATGCACGCTGACCCGCGAGCCCAGCAGCTACGACCACGCCGAACACTGCAACCCAAACACCATGAACTCGCATGCCGATGTCCTCTCCGGGTCACGCTTCTGAGGCGTCAGAACAACCACGGGCATTCTAAACCATTGATCAGCAAAGCGCAACACGTGTGTGTATGCCCCATCACACGCGCGGTGCGAAGAAAAAGAATCGGGCGGGCTTGCGCCCGCCCGAGTTGAAAAACCCGTTGTCCGACTTACGGAGCGGTCGGAGCAGCGTTCAGGATGCCATTGGCGATGCCAACGTAGCTGTTGAGGTTCGGCAGCACATCGGCGGTGAAGCACCACACGTTGCCGAGCGTCGCCGCTTCGAGGGCAGTGGAGTAGCCGGCAAAGTAGTACTGCACACCCACCCACGCCTGCACGCCGGTATCCGGGGTGAAGGGGCCATGGAACGGGATGGACGGATCGAAGACGAGCATCATCCAGCCGTTGTTGGCCATCAGAGCGTTCCAAGTGGTCACGTCCAAAGGCACCTTCTGCGTCTCGTAGGGCAGGATGTTGGGCTCGGCCGTGTTGAAGCCAGACGGGCCGCCGCCGCCGCGCGCCTTGGAGTTCTCGTTCTCGTCGAACGCGTAGTACACGTACGGCAAGCACGCGTTGGCATAGTCCACACCACCAACGGTGACGATGTCGAGCTGGTTCTTCCACACCATCACGTTGCTGCTCACGCCGCCGCTGTTGTAGTAGCGGAAGCCGAACGCGGTGGCCAGCGGCTCGTGGAAGTCATTGACCAACGGTGGGTCTAAGGAAGAATAGCGGCTGTAGAAGCCGTGATGGGTCGCGCTCGCCCAGTCGAAGTCGGCCTCGATAGAGACGGCCGGCACCGACTCGGAGAAGGTGTGGGCCGCGTCCAGATAGATGATGTCGCCGATGATCACGTTATTGGCAGTCGGGAAAAGGACCGGCGTCCAGTACGCGGGGTCATCGGGGAAGTTCTGGTTGCACGCGGTCACTACGTCAACCGTCGCGTAGAAGAAGAGCGGGTTGGCGGTCAGGTTGCTCAGGTACGGCGGCGAGGCCACGGTGCCGCTCTTGCAGCCGTCCGTGGTCAAGTCCTGTCCCAGCGGCTCAATCGCGGCCTGCAGGGCGGCCACGACCGCGGCACCTACACCCGGGAGGCTGCCATACGGGAAGAAACAGCTGGTGTTGGCTGGCGTCGGGTAGTCGATGTCCTGCGGTTGGGGCAGCGCGGTGGTGTAGCTGTTGGAGGTTGGGCCGTACGGGACGGCCGCGGTGCCGAGGGTGCCGTTCCAGAAGTCACCGATCTGCGGCCACGGCGGAACCGCTAAGGGCTTGGTGCCCGAGCCGTTGTCCTTGAAGGGCTTCTCGGAGTCGCCGGTGTCGAACAGGTTAAAGCTGCCGGTGAGCAGGTCGCGGAAGTTGATGGTCCACACGTCATACCCGGAAAGCACCTCGTCGAAGTCCACGATGTGGTTCGACATGGCGTCCCAAACAACGATGTGGATGATCTGCTTGGCGGAGGACACGTTGGTCACGGCAAGCAGGGTTGTGTAGCCGGCGGGGTCCGGAACGTTCCCCGCCATGGTAACGACGGCGTACGGGACGAGCAGGGTGGCCGCCGGCACATAGTCCCTGGCGCAGAAGTTGGCGTACGCCACTCCGCTCACCAGAGCCAGGACAGCAGCCAAAACAACGATCTTCTTCATTGCTGTTCCTCCTTCTTCTTCTCGGTTAGTGCAGAAATCGAACTACCTCTCATGTCGTGAATTCCTGACCTCGACCTCGGGCGATCCCATCACCTCCCCACTGGGTATTTGAAAGCCAACCGCTTATCAGCCACTTTGAACTGGTCCCTATGCTGCATCGACATTAACTTAGCGCCACTCGGCGCGGCTGTCAAGCCCCCTGGCTTCCCCGGCCGCGAGAACTTCACCTACTATACGACTGTCGCCGCGCCGCGTCAAGGGCCCTTGCGGTGCCTAGGTCCTTGGGGCGGGTACCTGAGCCGGGGGTGGAACACCCACAACCCACCACCCCTTTCAGTGCCGCGCGGCGCCCCCATGACGATCACCTCGCCTTTGCCGTCACCGTCGAGGTCCGCGATGCGCACGTCGAAGAGATCGGTATTGTCGATCTTGAGCTCCGGCGACCGGTTCTCGTAGAACTTTCCGTCAGGGAACTGGAGGAAGATCCGCAGCTCGCCGTTGGAGGTGATGACCGCGATGTCGTTGCGGCCGTCCCCGTCGATGTCGCCAACCGCCACGCCCTTGAAGTTGTCGTACGCCACCTTGCGCTTGACAAAAACGTCAGGACGGGGCGTCAGGCTCGGCCGGCCCTTTGCGTCATGGAAGTGGTAAATGGCGCAGGCCTGGGTGGGGTTCTCCTTCACGAAGGGGTTGAACTGTTCAAAGCAGAGCACCACGTCGGGGGACTTGAAACGGTCCATGGGAGCAGACGCGTTGGCGAAGACGAAGGAAGTGACCGGTATGTTGTTGCTGGCCACCGCCTGAAAGCGCTCCCCCTTGCCCACGTTGCGCATGAAGAGGTCGCTGACGCCCTGCTTGCGCGAGGTGAGGAGCAGGTCCACCCAGCCGTCACGGTCGATGTCCGCCGCCGAGATCCAGTCACCCTGGATCTCGGTGGGGAAACCCTCCGTGACCGTCTTCCAGCCACTCGGGAGGTTGAGGAAAACGTTGACCAGGCCTTTGGTTTGCATCCTGTTGGTGCCGAGGTCGAGGTCGATTTCCGCCAGAGTCGCCACGTCGGGCCGCCCGTCTTTGTTGAAGTCGGCCACCACCAGCGAACGTGCCGATATCGCCGGGTTGGCCCGGGGCAGCGTCACGACGCGCGTGAAGTCGCCCTTGCCATCACCGTAGAGGATACGGGTCTGCGAGTAGTGGGACGCGAGCGCGATGTCGGGGTGCCCGTCGCCATCGAAGTCGGCCACGCGGACGGTGCCGTAATCGAGCTTGGTGTCCTGGGGCCAGCGCGCGTCGCGCCAGAGCTGCCACGTGCCGTCCGGCTGCTGGAGGAAGATGAACGGGTGCGCCTCGCCCCCTCTTGGCGGCGGCAGGACCAGGTCGAGGCGGCCATCACCGTTCACGTCGGCGATGTCGAAAGAAACCTGCCAGCGCCCGCTCTTCGGCAGTCCGTCGTCGCGACGCTCGAAGATGAGCTTGTCGGTGAACGGCGGGATAAAGTCGGGCGTGTCGGTGATGATGTACTTGTCCTTCATGTACTCCTCGCGCGCCAACTGCCTCACCTCTCTCGCTTGCTCCCACAACCATCTCTTGTGGAGCGCCGATTTGGGGTCCTCCGGCGGCGGAAACTTCACCAGGTAATCGTCGCCGTCCTCGCCCACCACCAGGAACTCCTGGTCCATGAGGCCGCGGGCTCGCACCCGGCCGGGGCCGATGGGCACGGTGTACCTCTTCGGGAACCGGAAGACACGGGCCGCCAACTCGCTGAGAGGGACACCCGACTGGCCGGGCTCCGGGACACCCGGGGGGATCGACAGCGGGCGCGGGGCCTGTTGGACGCCACTCGGTGGAGCCCCCGTGGGCTGCGTGGACGGCTGCTGCGCCACGGCCACGACGGCCGAGAGCGTCACACCGACAGCGAAAAGACGGTTTAGGAAACCTGGCATGAAATACCTCCTCTGCGGCCGCCGGATGCGCGACCGTAGCTGTGCTCCTACACGACGTCCCGGATTGCCCAAACGCGACGGCGGAAGATGGCGCTTCCGGCTGCCAATGCCAGCCCGGCGCCCACTGCCGCCACGGCCAGCCGCACTGTGCCAGGTCTCGCCGCAGTGATCACCGCGCGGAATGCATCCAAAGTCCCGACGAGCGGGTTGAGAGCAAGCCAGGGCACCAAGGCACGAGGCAACAGCGTCTCTGGGTACACCACAGGGGTGAAGAAGAAGAGGACCGTTGTGCCGGTCCCCACCACTTGAGCGAGATCAGGCAGGAAAGCGCCCGCCACTACGAGTACCAACGTCAGTCCCCAGGCCCCCACCACAAGGAGAAGCACACCCACCGCGAGCCACGGGAGTTGCGCCCACGCGAGGTTACCGAGAAGCGCAGCGACCGTCACCGCAAGACCGAAGGCGATGGCGTAGCGGCTGCAGATCGCCCCGAAGGCCCCAGCAACCATCACCTCAAGAGGCGCGGCGACGTGTCGCACCAGGTTGGCTTGGGAGCGCGCCAAACCCACTGCGCGCATCAGCAGCTCCTGGAAAGCCAGGAACGGCACCAAACCAGTCACGAGGTAGAGGCCGAACATGCCCATACCCGGACGCCCTTCAAGTCTCATGCCAAGGAAGTAGGAAAACACGACGAGGTAAAGGCCAAACTGCACTGCAGGCTCGAGTACGGCCCAGAGTGCCCCGAGCGCCGAACCCGCATAGCGGGCCTGGAACTCCCGTCGCCCCAATGTCCACACTAGGCGGCGCCATCGCCAGAGACTGGCAAGAATTGCGAGCATCCTGTCCGCGGCCCCTTCCGTTCCTTGACAGGCGACTTATGGGGCATTAGCATGGAGAAAGGCCCTGGTGGACGATAGCAGAAGCCGCCAAAGGCCACAAGAAAATCATGAACCGCACGACCCGCTCCTCGCTGCCGACTGAGACGGTGGGGCAACTGTTGCGCCACCATCGGCTCGATCGCCGGCTCACACAGACGGAGCTGGCGCGCCAAATTGGCATCCAACAATCCGATCTGTCACGCATGGAGAAGGGAGAGTACCGCGTCTCGCTCGACGTTCTCTTCCGCATCCTGCAGATCTTCGAGATGTCGCTGGGTGAATTCTTCGGAGAGCTCGCATCGCAAAGCTTGACAGCGCGCGAAGCTCACCTGCTAGAATGTTTTCGAGCGCTGCCTCGTGAGAAGCAGGAAGAAGTTTCGGAGTTCGCGGACTTTAAGAGGAGTCGGCCGCGCGAACGTGAGGAGTGATGGGGCTTTCGGAACGATACCTCCGCTTGACCAAGCTCGCGCAGCGGGCCTTCTCGCACGCTCGGCTCGAGCGCGCGTTGCGCCTGTTCAACGCGGCGGAGGATGAAGCCAAGCGGCTCGGCGATCGCGAGCTTTCCGACCGCGCCTTCTGCAACCGCTGCGTCGTCTTGCTGGAGCTGGACCGCCTCGACGGCGCAGTTGGCGAGCTGAAAACCGTCCTGATCCGGTCGCGTGACCCTTTCACCGCCTGGATGGCTGCGTACTACACGGCGCAGGTGTACGAGGCGGAGGGAAACATCGCCCGGGCCCTCGCGTACGCACGGCGCGCCACCGAGCAGGCCGACGCGTGCGGCGAACGCCGCGCCCGCGCGGCGTCCGCGAACCAACATGGCGTGCTGGCACTCAAGGACAGCCTCTTCGCTGAGGCCGCCGAGCACTTCCAGGAGGCCCTTCAGCTGGCCGCCGAGAACGGTGCTGATCTCACCGCGACCTCCATCATGCGGGACAACCTGGGCTACTGCCAGATGTGCACCGGCAAGGTGACGGAGGGACTGGCGCTGGGCAACGATGCCGCGGCCGCGCTGGAGAAGATGGGCGCGCGGCAGTTTCTTCCCGAGGTCTACCAGGACCTGTGCTACGGCGCGCTCCAGCAGGGCCGGTTTGCCGAGGCTCGCGAGCTCGGGGAGAAGGCGCTCGCGCTGGCGCGCGAGTTCGAGCACCCGACGGTGGAGCGCAACACGCTGATGCTGCTCGCCGACGCGGCCATGGACGAGAACGATGAGGAGGCGGCCGACAACTACCTCCATTCGCTGGCGGCCTACTACCCCGACTTCCGCGGCATGAAGTCGTTCCTGCGTGCATTCAACGTACGGGAAGTGATCAACTTGAAAGCGTGACCATGCGTCGGACCTCCCTCGCCTGCGTAGTGCTCGCATCGCTCCTGGGCGCCACCGTGGCGCTGGCTGGGAACCCCTACTTTCTGGACCGCAGCGGCGTGCTGTGGAAGGGATCCACCAGCTCCGCCGGCTTGGTGCTGACGGGCGAGCGCGACGGTCAGGTGTCCGTTCGGACCACGGTCCCCTTCATCCTGGGCTTTGACGTCAACCAGGACGTTGAGATCCAGGTCGCGGCCGACGAACTCACCGGCAAGGTAGCCGTGGTCTGGCAGCGCAACTGGACGGTCTCCGCGTCGGAAATCATGATGGCGGTGTGGCAAAACGGAGAATGGGAACGCATCGAGCACCTCAGCCAGAACAGCCTGGGCCGTCCGCGTTTTCCCGCGATCCGGCTGACCGAGGTTGCCACCACGGTTCCCGACGCGAGCGCCCCGGATGACCCCAGCAAGGCCACGGTGGTACGCGACAGCTTTCTCAACGCGATCTGGTGGGAAGGGACCGACCAACAGCAGCACGCGAGTTTCGCTTCCCTGCGTCTAACAGCGGACAGTGATGACACCACCGCGTTGTTCAAGCGCGATCTCATCGACCTCGTGGGAATCGGCCTCGGCTGCGTTACTCCGGTACCAGCATCAGTCATGGAGCACCCCACGTTCGGCGTTCAAGCTTCGCGCGACCGCGCGCTGGTGCTCTTCGTCTCCCAGCGCATCTGCCTTCTGCCCCTTGTCGAGGTGCGCTATGTCCTGGATGACTCCAGTCCCGGTAGCCCCCCAGGACAAATCAATGTAGTGACAATGCGGCGGCGTCACGTGCCGATCTTCGGCGTGAGGAAGGTGTTTACGCTGACGCGCGATCTCGACATGGAAGGGACCCGAATAATCCTCGGCGCCGACCTGACGCCGGTTGCATACCGCATCAATGGCGCCCAGATCGAGTACGTCACAGCCACTGAAACGAGTTGGAGTCCGCGCCGCATCCTTGCGGTGAAGGATGGGCTGACCCTCGACCAGGCGATCCCCCTGGTGGAGAACCTGGCCCGCTAGAACCGACCAAACACACGATGTGGGGCGCGCACGCCGTGGGCGCCTTTTCTTTGTCCCGCGGTGGCGCACACCGACTGGGTCGGCCCCCAAGCCGCCAGGAGCGTTGTTGCCTTTTGCCTCATGCGTGTTGGCTGTTGTCTTCCTCACTCCAGCGAGCGCGGCAGACCGGCACGCGGGTCGCCGGCGCCGGAGTAGAGATCGTTCACCCGGCGAGCCGCGTCACGACCGGCCGGCGAAACCACCCGCGGCACGACGACCTGCACGGTGTAGTAGTGGTCTCCGTGCACGCCGGTGCGCACGTTGCGCACCCCCTTGCCCCGCAGCCGGAAGCGCTGCCCCGACTGCGTTCCGGGGGGTATCTTCGCGCGCACCGGGCCGTGGATGGTGCCGATCTCGACCTCGGCCCCCAGGTATGCCTCGGCAAACGTGAGGGGCACGATCGTGTAGATGTCGTCGCCCTTGCGCTCGAAAAAGGCGTGGGGGCGCACCCGCACGATCACCGCGACCTCCAGCTTCGGATTGCCCTTGAGGCTCGCCCGCACGCGGTCGCCGTCGCCGACACCGGCCGGAAGCCGCACGCGCAGACGGTCAGTCTGCACGAGCATCCCGCTGCCACGGCAGCGCGAGCACGCACGCACGCCCACCCTCCCCGTCCCGCCGCACTGGCTGCAGGTGACCTCGCGCCGCACCGGGACCACGACGCTGGTACCACGAACCGCCTGGGCGAAGTCGAGCTCCACGGTCGCCTCAAGGGGAGCGTCCCGCGGGGGTGCCGCCGCCCTGCCGAAACCGCCGAAGAGGTTGCCGAAGATGTCGCCGAGATCGGCAAAGCCGCCGACGGTCCTGAACTCGACCCCTTCGGCCCCGGGGCGCGCGCTCCAGCGGACGTTGGGCTGCCCTGCCCCGCCTTCGTCGACGGTGCCGAACTGGTCGTACCTCGCGCGCTTCTCGCTGTGCGAGAGCACCCCGTAGGCTTCCTGGATCTCCCGAAACTGCTTTGCCGCGTTGGGGTTCCCCGGATTGACGTCGGGGTGGAGGCGGCGCGCCAGCTTCCGGTACGCCTTCTTGATCTCCTCGGTGCTGGCTCCGCGCGCCACCCCGAGAACTTCGTAAAGGTCTCGCATCCTCCCCGCTCTCTGGCGTCAACCGCCAGACCAAAATATGAGCGAAACCTTGTGAAGTTTCAAGCCCGGCACGCCGACCGTGACCGACACCTGGGAGGGTCGGCACCGCCCCGCGCGGCACAGGGGACACCGCTCCGCGCGCTAGAATAACGATATGTTGCTTCCGTCTGGGGCCGTTTTCATTCCGGTTGTCGGTGTGCTCTTGACGCGCGGCAGCCGCAGCCTGGCGGCGCTGGCGACAGCGCTCCTGGTCGCCTGGCTCAACCTCTGGTGGCTGCTGCCGCTGATCGGCTTCCAGCTCGACGACGCCTGGCCTTTCGCGTTGGTGATGGCCCCCCACTCCACCTCCGTCATGGTCGTCGGCCACGTGGTGGCGGTGACGCTCCTGCTGGTCGCCCTCGGCGTCTTCTCGCCCCCGGCGGGCAGCCCAGGCGACCTCGCCCAGCGCGCCGCCACCAGGGGCGACCACCGCGCAGCCGGTGAGTCCTGGCTCGAGGCGGGGCGCCCGAGGCGCGCCCTGCACAGCTTCCTCCGCGCCCACGACTGGGTGCGGGCCGCCGAGGTTGCGCGCTCCCAGGGGAGGCTGGCACAAGCCGCCGAGCTCCTGCAGCGCGAGGGAGGCGACTCGCTGGCGGCCGCCGCCCAGCTCAACGCCCGCCTCGGGCAGGACGGGGCGGCCCAGCAGCTCTGGCTGCGGTACGGACAGCACCTGGTCGAGACCAGACGCAGCGAGCTGGCGATCGATGCGTTCATGCGCGCGGGAGACCTGCGCCGCGCCGTGCACGCGGTGGAGCTCGCCCTCGAGAACCAGCGCCTCACCGCGACAAACACCGACGTCGCGATCCGCGCCGCACGCGAGAGCAAGAAGCCGGCCCTGGCGGCAGCCGTGGCTCTCGCCAGCGGCCGCCACCGCGAGGCCGGAGACCTCTATCTCGCGGCCGGGCAGCCCCTCGATGCTGCGCGCGCATTCGAGCAGGCGGGGGACACGATGCGCGCCGCCGATGCGCTGCGCCAGGGCGGGCAGGTGAGCGAGGCGGCGAAACTGAGGGGACAGCAGCTCTTTACCGAGGGCAAGATCGAGCAGGCGCTGCAGGAATACGACACCGCCGGGATGACCGCCGAGGCCGCCGCCGCGCTGGAGAAGCTCGGGCGCTTCACGGAGGCGCTGGAGCGCTACCGCCGCGCCGGCATGTTGCGCGAGGCGGCCGACCTCGCCCGCCGGCACCTCGACCCTTGCGAGGCCGCCAAGCTCTACATGGAGCTCGGTGAGTGGCTCGAGGCCGGGCTGCTCTTGTCGAAGGGCGGCGAGCACGAGGAGTCCGCGCGCTGCTTCGAGCGCGGCGGCGACGTGATTCGCGCCGAGGAGGCGTACAAACGCGCGGGGCTCGTGAAGGAGCAGGCGCAGCTCCTTGGCCGTCTCGGGCGCGTCGAGGAGGGGTTCACCGTCCTGTTCCTGCAGGGTGACCTGCGCGGGGCGTGGGAGTTCCTCTCCTCGTACGGCGGCACGTTTCCGCACCTCGTCGACCAGCTGGTCAAGCTCGGCTCGTTCCTGAGGAACGAAGGCGAGGTCACGTCAGCCATCAGTGTTGTGCAGCGGGCAGTCGCCGGCATGCCGGTGCAGCGCGAGCTGCTCTCCGCGTTCTACACGCTTGCGGAGCTGCTCGAGGAGCACGGCGACCTGCGTGCGTCCGAGGCGGCCTGGCAACGGGTCGTGGAGTTCGACTACGGCTACCGGGACGCGACCCAGCGTCTCCACATCGTGGAGGCGCAGCGGGCCGCCGACGAGCAGGCGCACTCCTCGGCCGCCGGGCTCACGCCGCCCCCTGGCTCGCAGTCGGCCAGCACGACCGATGCGGCCTCCCGCTACGTCCTGGAGCAGGAGCTCGGGCGCGGCGGGATGGGGGTCGTGTACCGCGCCCGCGACACGCGGCTCGGACGCATCGTGGCGATCAAGATCCTGAACCCCCGCCAGCACACGCCCGACGCGATCCGCCGCTTCGAGCGCGAGGCCCGTGCCGCAGCGGCTCTCTCGCACCCCGGCATCGTGCACATCTACGACTTCGACCGCGGCTTCTCGTCGTTCTACATCTCCATGGAGTTCGTCTCGGGGCCCACGCTCCTGCAGCTGATCCGCGAAGAGGCCTCCTTCGTGCGCCACAACCTGCTCAACCTCCTCCGCCAGATGCTCGATGCGGTGAGCTACGCGCACGCGCGCCACGTCGTGCACCGCGACCTCAAGCCGGCCAACATGCTCCTCGCCGACCGCCGGCAGGTGAAGATCCTCGACTTCGGCATCGCCCGCCGGCTCGACGAGCTGGACCTGTCGCAGTCGGGGGCCACCGGGACCCCGTACTACATGGCCCCGGAGCAGATCCTGGGCGAGGACCCCGACGAGCGCACGGACATCTACGCGCTCGGCGTGACGCTCTTCCAGATGGCGACCGGGTCGTTGCCCTTCGCCACCGGCAACATCCTCCGCGCCCACCTGGAGCAACCCGCACCCGACCCGCAGGCGCTCGCCCCCGACCTGGAGCCGGCCCTCTCCCACCTGATCATGCGCTGCCTCGCGAAGGACCGCGACCAGCGCCCGCGCGACGGCTCAGAGCTACTGTCGGCGCTGTCGGCGCTCGACGGCGGGACATCCAAGTGAAGGTCGCGCTCATCGGTACCCACGGCGTCGGCAAGACCACGCTCTGCTTCGAGCTGGCCGCCCGGCTCAAACGGCGGGACGTGGACGTGGAGCTCGTCCGCGAGGTGGCGCGCCGCTGCCCCCTCCCGATCAACCGCGAAACCAGCGTCGCCGCCCAGGGTTGGATCCTGCACACGCAGATGGCGTGGGAGCTGGAGGCCGAGTCCGGACACCCGCTCGTCCTGTGCGACCGCTCCGTCCTGGACAACTTCTGCTACCTGGTGCACGCCGCCGGGCCGCAGCCGAGCTGGGAGCCGCTGCTCGCCGCATGGCTGAACACTTATGATTTGCTGGTAAAGGTGCCGCTGTGGACCACGCCGCGCTGGGACGGGGTCCGCGACACCGATCTCGCCTTCCAGAGGGACATCGACACGATTCTGGACGAGCAGCTGGAACGTCGCAGGCTGCCCGCCCTGCGTCTGGACCCTGGAGAGCGCCCGCGCTGGGGGGAGGACGTGATGAGGCTGCTCGAGCCTCTGGTCTGCCCGCAGCCCACGCTTTTCCCAGAGGAAGACGCCGCAAAGTAGCGGACCGCATGGTGGTTGTCCCCGCCCTCAAGCCACGACAGCATGATCCGCTGCAGGGGAAGCCGTTTGGGCGCAACGCGCGGCATGCGTAGGGCACCATTGAAACCAGCGCTGCAAACAGCCATCGCCGTTCGCCGGAGTCGAGGCGTTGCCGCCGCCTTTGTCGTGCTGGCAGCAACCATCATGATCGCCAGCACACATGGCATGAGCGCCACATGTGACGAGGTGGCCCACCTACCAGCCGGATACACCTACCTCGCCTGGGGTGACTTTCGGCTCAACCCCGAGCATCCACCGCTGGTCAAGGCTCTCGCTGCTGTGCCACTCGTGCTGTTCGACCACGTCGCCGCGAGGCGGGAGTCGGGCCCCTGGCAGCGTGCGCTGGTCCAACCGAAGCAGCAATGGCGGTTCGGCCATGACTTTCTCTACTCAACACCGGGTAACGACGCCGATCGCCTGTTTGCCCACGCACGCTTGCCGATGGTGGCTGTAGCCGTGCTTCTCGGCGTCCTCCTCTGGAGTTGGACGCGGGAGATCTGGGGCGAGGTGCCCGCGGCGGCTGCCGTTGTTGCCTGGGCGCTTGAGCCCAACCTGCTCGCCCACGGCCCGCTCGTCACCACCGACGTCGCTCTGGCGACCTTCTCGCTGGGCGCCACCTACATGCTTTGGCGCGTGTGCCGCGAGCTCACGTTGGGCAGCACGCTAGGCCTGGTGCTCTTCGTTGCGCTCGCGGTGCTGAGCAAGTACTCGGCAGTGTTTCTTGCTCCGGCGATGGTGGCGGTGCTCGCCGTCCAGGTGCTCCGGCGCGCTGCCTGGAGGGTACGGCTCTGGGGGTCCGCTGTTGCCGTGGTGGGGTACGCGCGAAAAGCCGCCGTCGCGGTCATTCTATTGGTCGTGGTAGCGGCAGCGGCCTGGACGGCGATCTGGGGGGTATTCGGTTTTCGGTTCCCTGCCTCACGTGGCACGGTGGACCGGTTCCCGCTGCCCGCCGAGGTTGCCACTGTCGAGACCCAGGGAGGGCGCCCGGGTGGTTGGCAGCTCAGGATCGTCACGCCGCTCCTGACCGTCGCTGCCAGTCACCGATTGCTGCCGGAGGCGTTCATTTACGGCTTTGCGGCGATGCTTCGCGACGCCCAAAACCGGCCGAGTTACCTCCTCGGGGCCATCCACCAGAGCGGCCGCTGGTACTACTTTCTCGTGGCGATCCTGGTGAAGACTCCGGTGCCGATCCTCGTGCTCGCGGCTTTGGGCACGTTCCTTCTTCTCCGCCGCAGGGGTCAAAACCGCGGTGACGGTACCGACAGGGTCCTGGTCTTCCTGCCGCCCCTCGTCTTCCTGTGCTTCGCCCTGCTGTCACGACTCAACCTCGGAGTGCGTCATGTGCTGCCCGCCTTTCCGTTCCTTCTCCTGCTCGCGGGGTTTGCGGCTGCCGAGCTGCTGAACACACGGAGGCGATGGCCCCGCCTGTTCCTGGCGCTCGCCGCCGCATGGCTCCTGGTGGGGACGCTCCGCGTCTTCCCTCACTTCCTGGCCTACTTCAACGAGGTGGCGGGCGGGCCGCGCAACGGAATCCACTGGCTCGTGGATTCCAACCTGGACTGGGGTCAGGATCTCGCGCGGCTCAAGCCGTGGATGCAGCGGAACAACGTCCAGCGCGTCAACCTCTGTTACTTCGGCAACGCCGATCCGACGTACTACGGCATCGACTTCGTCGGTCTGCCCGGAAGCTGGGGCGTGTGGGACAGCCGCTCGCCCGCCAACCCTGAGCTCCCAGGGTACGTTGTCATCAGCGTGACAAACCTCGCCGGTGTCGGCCTCCAGACTCCCGAACTGAGGGCGTACTACGAAAGGTTGCTCGAGCGAGCGACGCTGGTTGACACGATCGGCTACTCCATGTTTGTTTATGACGTCCCGGCCCGGTAAACGCCGGGCCCCCCAGGCTCCGCCAGATTCAAGCCCTCGGCTCCTTCGCCACGTAACGCCCGCGCGATGGCGGAAACAGCGGTCCCCGCAATGCTACCTGGCCTCCGTCGTTGGGTTCGGCGCGCCCACTGGGAGCTTTATCCTCGCAGCAAGCTGGCGCGCGCGCTCTAGGTACGGCAAGGCTTCAACAGATCGTCCCATCCGGGTTAACAGGGAACCATAGAGAGAGTTTGCACTCGGGTCGTTGGGGAACCGTTCCACATAGGCCTTGGCTTCTGTAAGCGCCTGCTCCCAGCGCTCGAGCCGAAAGTAAAGGCGAGCCACGCCCTCCCAAGCGGACCTGCTCTCGGGGTTGAGTTCCCTAGCTCGCTGCATGTAGGGTAATGCCCGAGAGATCTGCCCGAGGCGCTCGAGCGCCACGGCCATGCCGCCGTTTGCCTCGAAGTAGTTGGGAAGGATGGAGAGCGCCTTGTGGAAGCATGTGAGAGCTTCCGACGGGTTTCCCGCTTCCACAAGTGCCATGCCGAGGTTGTTGAGGGCTCGGGGGTTGTCCGGAACCTTCATGACGGAATCGCGCCACAAAGCCAGCTCGCTGCGATAGGCCTCATTTCTCTGCCAGGTGAGGAAACCGAGGCCGACCACCGCAGCAACCAACAAGGTCCAGCCCACCGGGGCGACGAGCGAGGTGGCGAGCACGCGGCGCACTACGAGCCAGTGAGCAAACGCCGCGATCGTGCCGACGACAACCACGAGTACGCAGGCCAGTGGAAGGTACATACGATGCTCGGCAACCACCTCCGTCCAGATGGGGATGACGCTCGACGTGGGTGCCAGGATCAGAAAAAAGGAGACTCCTGCGAGACCGAGAAGTGGCCACCGCCGAAGCGCCACAACTGAAGCGCAAAAAACGAAACCGAGAACCGTGGCGGCCCCGACGAGTTGGCTGAGCCCAGGGGCCGGCGGCGGATAGCCGTAGTCAAAGACTAGAGGCGCTGGCCACACTGCAAGCTTCACGTAGGTGAGCACCGCGCTCGGCTGCCGGCTCAGGTACCCCAGCAGGCCGATCACGGGGTCGGCGAAAGATACCGAGTACCCGCGCGGGGAACTGACTTGAAGAAAACCCGCAGCGACCCAGGAAAAGAGCAAACCCGTATACAGTGAGCGGTGACGCGAGAATGCTCGCCCGATGCTCCCCGACTCGAGCAAGCCGTCGAACAGCAGGATGATCAACGGCGCAACGACCCCCACCTCCTTTGCAAGCACGGCAAGAACACACGCTATGGCAGACCAACGAAACCAGGGGGCGGAATTCTCTTCCGAGAACCCGCGGACAGCGTAGTACACGCAAAGGAGAAAGCAGAGCCCCATGAGGGACTCGGCGCGCTGGCTAATGTAGGTCACCGACTCGGTGGCAAGAGGGTGAACCACCCAGAGCAGGCTGACGGCGAAGGCAATGGAGTCGGCACTCCTCGCGAGGACCGAAGCGTTGGACGCGCGGGCCAGCATCCTGTGCAGCAACGCGTACAGGACCATCGCGGCCGCGGCATGAATGATGATATTGACCGCCCTGTAACCCGCGGGGCTTCGCCCAGCGACAAGCGAGTTGAGATGGAAGGAGAGGCTTGTCAATGGGCGTCCGCCGGTCGGGCCGCCCCGGACGCCAAGAAAGAGGGCCGACACGTTCGAGAAATCCCCGAGGGAGGCGTTCGACACGATTGTTGCGCGGTCGTCGAAGACAAAAGAAGCAGGCAGCGAGTTGGCGTACACGACAATCGCGGCAACCGCGAGGCTTACAAAAACAGCGCGATTTCGCCGGTGTCCGCGCCGCGCCATCGCGCCTCGCTGAACCCCACCTTCCCGCCGAGTCACGTCACGCCCTTACCGCCGCCTGGAGCCCGGAAGAAGCCGCAAGGCGCCTGAGCTCGGAGTATAGACAACTGCTCACCGTCCGTCAGCCTCGCAGCGGATTTGACCTTCGACCGTGGCGATCGGCCTGTCTTCCGTCAGACCCCGGTCATACCGCAGCCGGGCTCGTACCCGGCGTCACCGGCGACCCGCAGGCCGGGCAGAACCTGGCCCCTGGCGGTACGGGCTGTTGGCAGCGCGGGCAGGGGCTCACAGCCGTAGGCGCGCCGCAGGTGGGGCAGAAACGGGAGCCGGCAGGCAGAGGGTTTCCGCAGCGGCCACAGGCTGCAGTCCCGGCGGCCGCCGCGCCTCCGCCACCACCCTTCATGGCTTCGGTGAGCGCCCCCGCCATCTGCACGCCGAAGCCGGCGCCGAGGCCCACCCCCATCCCCGCCGCCGCGCTTCCGCCGGCTCCTCCGTCGGCGCGCGCCGCATCGCCCATCGCCACCGCCGCCTTGAACCGGCTGTAGGCGGAGAGGTCCCCCACCGCCCCCATCGCGGCGCGCTCGTCCAGGCGCGAGAGCACCTCGTCGGGCGGCGTGACGGAGTTAACGTAGAAGTCCGACAGGTCCACGCCGTACTTGGAGAAGTCCTCGGCGAGACGTGCCTTCGCGAGCGCGGCGAGCTCGTCATACCGGGCGGGCAGGTCGAGGATCGAGGTGAGGTTTTCCCCGAGCAGGTCGTTCAGGCGCGCGACAATCATGTCTCGGTAGAAGTCCTCGAGGCGCGCCGTGTCGAACTCGCCCAGAGACCCCACGACGGTGTTGACGAACGTGCGCGAGTCGCGGATCCGATAGGCGTAGGTCCCGAAGGCGCGCAGGCGCACGACCCCCAGCTCGCGGTCGCGGAAGACAACGGGCTCACGGGTGCCCCACTTCTGATCGAGGAAGGTGCGCTTGGAGACGAACACCACCTGCACCCGGAACGGCGAGGTGAAGCCGAACGGCAGCGACAACACCTTGGTGAGCACCGGGACGTTCTGGGTCGTCAGGGTGTGCCGCCCGGGGCCGAACACGTCGAGCGCGCGCCCGTCGCGGTAGAAAACCGCCTCCTGGGCCTCGTGCACGACGAGCTGCGCGCCGAACTTGATGTCCGCGCTGCCCTCGGGCGGGAACCGAAAGGCGATCTCGTGGCCCGTCGAGTCGTAGTGCTCCAGCACCTCGAGGAACTGGCTCATCCCGTCGCCTCCTCTACGCTGACGCTAGGCAAAGACGCCCTTGAGCGCCTCGTCGCGCCCTGCGAAGCGCACGCGCACCTTCGCGAGGGCCTCGGAGAGGTTGTCCAGCGCGTCCTCGCTCCCGGAGAGATGATCCGCCGCCTCGGCCACCGCCGCTACGTCCTCGACGAAGGTAACTTCCAGGCGGTAGACCGCCTCGAGCTTCTCCTCGTTCACCTTCACGGCGTCGAACAGCCCGGCGTAGCCGGAGCCCGTATGCCGGATCTCATTGGCCAGAGCGTCCAGCTCCTTGTCCAGGCCGGTGAGGCGTTCGATCCTCCCCGCCGCACCGAGGTGGAGGGTGCGCGTGTAGGCCGCCACGCTCGCACGCGCGGCGTCCAGCGTGTCCGCGAGGCGGGCCCGCAACAGCTGGTCGATCTCCCGGCTCCGCTCGCGGTCGAGGTAGCCCGAGAGGCCGGGTACCTTCTTGCCGAGGCGCTCGAGCACGTTGCGCGCTGCCCGCGCCCTGTCCATCGCATCACCCATGGCATCGCCCTCCGGAAACCAATATTTATTTTATCATCCGCACCTGAGAGGAGACCGGTGTGCGGCTGCTGATCGGGCTCGGGGGCAACCAGGGTGCGGTGCAGGACGCTTTCTCCGCCGCCGTCGCCGCGCTTGCGGCCCACGTCGACGTAGTCTCCCGCTCCGCCATCTGGCGCAGCGAGGCGCACGGCCCCCCACAGCCCGACTACCTCAACGCGGCGGTCCTCGTGGAGACCGGTGCGCACCCGTCCGAGGTCCTGGCGCTCTGCCGGGGGATCGAGGCGGATGCGGGGCGCGACCGCACGCGCGAGCAGCGCTGGGGTCCACGCCCGCTCGACCTCGACCTGCTCATTGCGCCCGGGCTCGTCATCGAGACGTCGGCGCTGGTTCTGCCGCACCCGCGTCTCGCCGAGCGCCGCTTCGCCCTGGCTCCCGCCGCCGAGCTGGCCCCCGAGTGGGTCCACCCACGACTCCACCGCACGCTGGCAGACCTCGCGTCGTCGCCCGCTCTCGCTGCCCAGCGCTGCCAGCGCATTGGAGGCTTGGGGTTTGGGGCCTGAAGCCTCGGCTCTCAGTGCTCGCCGCGGAGGATCGCGGTGGGCTCGAGTGAGGCCGCGCGGCGCGCGGGCTGCACGGCGGCGAGGGCGCAGACGACGACCGACACCACGAGAGCGGCCAGGTAGAAGCTCGGGTACTCCGCCATCTGCAGGTGCTCGTTGCGCAGCACTGCCTGCTCGCCGAAGTCCACCGGCAGCGCACCCACGATGCGGATCAGGGCGGCGCCGAGCAGCCAGCCGGCCACCGCGCCAAATAGTCCCAGGAGCGCGCCCTCGTGGAGAAAGATCATCCCCAGGTCGTGGCGCGAGAACCCGGCCGCGCGCAGGATCGCGATGTCGCGGCGCTTGTCGGCCACCAGCTGCACGAGTACGTTGGCCACCCCGAACGCCGCCACGAGGGTGGTGAAGAGGACCAGCACGAGCGTGATCATGTTCTGGCGGTTGAAGGCGTCCACGGAGGCGGCGCTGCGCTCCTGCCACGACCGGCACACGTAGCCGGTGCGCTGCTGCGCGAGCCGCGCCACCTCCGGGGCGTCGAGGGGGTCGGTGAGCGCGATGCGCACGGTGGTGGCCTGGTCGGTGGCGAGGCCCGTGAGCGCCTGCGCCAGGGGCAGGTTTACGAGGGCGAGGGCCTTGTCGATGCGTGAGAGGCCGGAATCCACCAAGCCCACTACCCTGAGCGGCACGGCTCCGCCCGCGGACCCGATCGCCTGCAGGTGGCTTCCGACCTCCACCCCCAGGCTGCGCGCGAGCTGGGCGCCGAGGATCACGCCGTCCGGCGCGCTCGACAGGGCCGCCCACGATCCGCGAATCACCTTGGTGTCGAGGGCGGTGACCGCCCGTTCGGCCTCCGGCACCACGCCCAAGAGCGCCACCGGGCGCCGCACGGTGCCGAACGCCAGGACGACCTGCGCCTCCACGGCGGGGGTGGCCACCCGCACGGACGGGATCGAGCGCAGCGCCGCCAGCACCCCGGCCACGCCCCGCACCGCCCGTTTTTCGTCGGGGATGTGGTGGCGCGAGAGGGCAACGACGTCCTCCCCGGGAAGGGCCAGCTTCTCCGGGCGCCAACCCTGCGGACGGCGCGGCAGCACCTCGACGTGAGCCGAGCTCTCGGTGGTCTTCTTGAGGAAGTCCTCGGAGAGTCCCGTGGTGATTGAAAGCGTCAGGATCAGCATCGCCGAGCCCACCCCGACCGAGACCAGCGCGATAGCCGACTGGCGCGGCCGCCCGCGGAGCTGCGCCTCCGCGATGCGCAGGTGGTCAATCACCGGAGATGGATCCTCTCGCCGGCCCGGAGGCCGGCGGGCAGGGGCGCGATGACCCGGTCCCCCCGCGCAAGGCCCGAGACGACCTGGCAGCGCACCTCGTCGCAGGCGCCGATGTCGAGGCTCCTGCGCACCGCGCACCCATCGGCGCCCGGGATGAACACCGCGCGTTGCGTGCCTGCCCCCTCCAACGCGTCGCGCGGCACCACGAGGGCGTCCTCCACGACGCCGGTCACGATGTTGACCGTCACCGTGAGGTCGAGCTGGAGCGGCGGCCGCTCCCCAGGCAGGGAAACCAGCACGTCGGTGGCCTTCGTGAGACGGTCCACCGCGGGGACGAGGCGCCACACCTCGCCGCGCAGCATCTGGTCGGGGTAGGCATCGAAGACCATGCGCACCTCCTGCCCGGCCTGGACCCTCCCAGCGTCGCGCTCGTCCACCGCCACGCGGACGTATGCGCGGGAGAGGTCCACCACGGCGAGGACCTCGTCGCCCTCCCGCAGTGGGTCGCCGGTGCGGTGCAGCAGTGCGGTCACGACCCCGGAGAGCGGCGAGCGCAGCTCGGTCCAGCTCTGCTGCTCGCGCGCGATGCGCACGGCCGATTCCCTGACAGCCATCTGCGCTGCGAGCTCGCGCGCCTTTTCGCGCGCCCGCACCCATGCATCCTCGGCCAGCAGGCCGTCCCGGACCAGCTTCTCGCTGCGGTCGGCCTCGTCTTTCGCCTGCGTGAAGCTCGCGCGCGCCGCTTCGAGCTCGCCGACCGCGCGCTCGGTCGCCAGGCGCAGCGCAGCGTCGTCCTGGCGCGCCACCAGCTCGCCCTCCTTGACGGCCTCCCCAGCTCCCACGTGCACGGCCGCCAGCGGGGACGCCACCCGCGCGCGCAGCGTGGCCCGCTGGTCGGAGTCCACGCGACCCGTGGCGTAGACCGCCGTCACGACGCGGCCCGAGCCCACGGTGGCCACAGTCACATCCCGCCCCCGCCATGACCTCCAGACCAACCGACCCAGCACCCCACCCATCACGAGCAGGAGGGCTGCCAGTACCAGCCACCGTCTCATGCATTTTCCTTTCTGCGTTCGTCGCCGACCACGAGCCCGTCCAGGAGACGGAGCACGCGGTCGCTGCGCGCCGCCCACTCCGGGTCGTGGGTCACCACCAGGATCGTCTGTCCGAAGTTTCGGTTCAACTCGCGGAAAAGGTCGTACACGGAGCGGGCGTTGGCGCTATCGAGGTTGCCGGTCGGCTCGTCCGCCAGCAGCAGGCGAGGGCGATTGACCAGGGCGCGCGCCACTGCGACCCTCTGCTGCTCGCCGCCGGAGAGCTCCCGGGGGAGCTTGTCCACCTTGTCGCCCAGCCCCACCCGCTGCAGCAGCTCGCCGCCCCAGGCCCGCTCCGTCCGCGAGCGCCCGCCGCCGCGCGCCCACAGCGGCATCAGCACGTTCTCGAGCGCCGAGAACTCGGGCAGCAGGAAGTGGAACTGGTAGACGAAGCCGATAAGCCTGTTGCGCAGCTTCGCGAGGGCATCGTCGCCCATGCGCACCAGGTCCTCGCCTGCGATCTCGACGCTTCCCGCGTCCGGGTGGTCGAGCCCGCCGAACAGGTACAGCAGTGTGGACTTGCCGGAGCCCGAGGGACCGACGAGCGCCGTGAACTCCCCCTCGCCGATCTCCAGGGTGATGCCGCGCAGAACCTCTCTCGCCGCGGCGCCCTGCCCCAGCCGCCGTACCAGCCTCCGCGCCACGAGCACGGGGCGAGCCCCGGGCTCACGCGCTGCCGCGGAGCACCTCCACGGGGACGACGCGCACCGCGCGCCGCACCGCCAGCAGCGCGGCGAGCGCCGAGATCACGAGGGAGGCCACGCTGATGACGAGGTAGTAGCGCGGGTCCCTGGCGAGGTAGAGCTCAGTGTAGGCGAGCACGGCGCCCTCGCGCGGGGCAAAGCGGATCGGGAACGCCGTGAAGTAGGCGATCACCGCTGCGGCGACCGCACAGCCGACTGCCGCCCCGGCGCCACCCAGCAGGACGCCCTCGAGCAGGAAAACGCCGCGGATCGCACCGCGGGAGAACCCGAACGAGCGCAGGATCGCGATGTCGCGCTCCTTGTCCAGGATGATCGTGGTGAGCTTGTTGGCGATGCCGAGCCCGGCCACCACCAGCACGAAGCCGGTGAGCAGGTAGGCGGTCATGCCGATCGTCCGGAAGAGCTTCAGCGAGGCCTGGCTCGTCTCCTCCCACGTCTCGACCCGGTGCCCGGTGACCGCTTGCAGCTGCCGCCGCAGCGAATCCAGTCCGCCGAGGGCGGTCGTGCGCACGCGGATCTCGCTCCCCTCGTCCCCGCCCCACCCCGCCAGGCCCTGCGCAACCGAGAGGTTGACGAAGGCAGAGGACTCGTCCGTGGCCCCCATACCGGTGGCGATGATGGCCACGACCTCCAACTCGCGCCCCACGCCGGTGTCGCCGACCGCCACCAGCCGGTCCCCGACCCGCGCCCCCAGCCGGTCGGCGAGCTGCACGCCCACGACCGCCCCGTCACGGCGGCTCGCGAGCCCCTCCCACTTCCCGGAGGTCACGCAGCGCGGAAGCTCGGTGACCTGGGCCTCCGCTCGAGGGTCGATCCCGACCAGGGTGGCGGGCTCCGCGATGGTCCCGAAGGAGAGCACCACCGGCGTGGCGCCCGCCACCGAGACGCCCTCCACACCCGGCACCGCCCGAATCCGCTCAGCGAGTGCGGTCGCCCCCCGCACCGTCGGGCGGTCGTCGGGCACCGGCGGGCGGGTCAGCGCGACGATCTCCCCGCCCGGTCTCGCCCGCTTGAGCTGCTCCCGCGCGAGGTTCACGTCGAGGCGCTCGGGCAGCACTGTGAGCAGCGGGGAGACCCGGATCAGGCGCTGGGTGAAGAAGACAACCAGCCCGTCCATCATCGAAACCGTGAAGATAAAGACCGCCACGCCCACAGCCACCCCGGCGACGGTCAGCACACTCTGTCGGGGGCGGGACGCCAGGTGGCGCCAGGCGAGCGCCGGCACCTCCCTCATCGTGCGACCCGCACGCGCACGTCCACGGCCACGCAGCCTCTGCCTTCGTCCAGCACGAGCAGCGGGTTCACGTCGCACTCCGCGATCTCCGGGTGCGCCGCCGCGAGCGCCGACAGGCGGACCAGCGCCCGCCGCAGCGCGGCCCGATCGCCGGGCGGGCGACCTCGAAACGCCCCGAGCAACCTCGCCCCGCGCAGCTGGGCGAGCATGTCGTCCGCGTCCTCCTCGGTGATCGGCGCGACGCGGAAGCTGACGTCCTTCCACACCTCTACGGCGACCCCCCCGAGCCCGGCCATTACCAGCGCCCCCACGGCCGGGTCGCGCGTGATCCCGAGGATCACCTCGCGTCCCCGGCAGATCTGCTTCTGCACCAGGAAACCCTCGGGAGCAGCGTCTGCCTCTCCCAAGCGCTCCTCCATCGCGTCGAACGCGGCGGCGAGCCTGGCAGCGTCGGCGAGGCCCAGCGCGACGGCGCCGACCTCGCTCTTGTGGACCAGCGCGTCACCGAACGCCTTGAGCACCACCGGGTAGCCCAGTGCCCGCCCCGCCGCCGCGAGATCGGAGCGGTCGCCGACCACGCGCCACGGCGCCACCGGGATGCCGGCCTCCTCCAGCAGCGCGAACGCGTCGGCGGGTGGCAGGTACCCGGGCCCGCGGCCGAGCGCCCGCTCGACGATGGCGCTGCGGCTCCCCGAAGGGGCCGGGCTCCGGGCGGGCCGCGCGGCCCGCTCGGCGTGGGAGGCCAGCCCCGCGAGCGCCTCGACCGCGGCCTCCGGGTAGCGGAAGACGGCCGGCAGGCCTACGATCGCGCGCGACTCCGGGAAGAAGCGCGGGTTGGTCATGAACACAGAGAGGACGGGCTTGCCGCCGGCGGGCTTCGCGGCGGCGATGCCCCGGGCGATGTCGAGCGGCGTGACCATGATCGGTGTCACCGTGATGGTGAGCGCCGCGTCCACGCCGTCGTCGGCCAGGGCCAGCTCGAGCGCCTGGCGGAAGTTGTCGGGGGTCGCCGAGGGCAGCATGTCCACCGGGTTGCCGACCGCCGCCTCCGCGGGCAGGAAGCCGCGCAACGCCTGTTCGGTCGCCGATCCGAAGGCGGCCAGCGTCAGACCGTGGGAGGCCAGGGCATCGGTCGCAACGATCGCCGGGCCGCCGGCGTTGGTGACCACCGCCACCCTGCGGCCGCGGGGGAGCGGCGCGGAGGAGAACGCCAGCGCGAGGTCGAACATCTCCTCGAGGGTCGTGGCGCGCACCACGCCGGCCTGCCGCAGCAGCGCGTCCACCGCGGCATCCCCCGCGGCGAGCGCGCCGGTGTGCGAGGAGGCGGCCCGCTGGCCCTCGGCGGAGCGCCCACCCTTGAACACCACCACCGGCTTGGCGCGCGCGATCCGGGAGGCGAGCGCCAGGAAGCGCTGCGGCTCGGGGACCGACTCCAGGTAGAGCATGACCACGCGCGTACCCTCGTGGTGCTCCCAGAGCTCGAGCAGGTCGTTGACGTCCACGTCGGCGCTGTTGCCCAGCGACACGAAGTGCGAAAACCCCAGCCCCACATCGCGCGCGGCCTCAAGCACGGCCACGCCCAGGGCTCCCGAGTGCGACGCGAACGCCACGGTCCCGGCCAGTGCCGGCGCCGGGGTGAACGTCGCGTCCATCCGCACGCCGGGCTCGGTGTTGATGAGGCCCATGCAGTTGGGGCCGATCATCCGCACCCCTGCGTGCCGGACGCGCGCGAGCAGCTTCCGCTCCGCCTCCGCGCCCGCCTCCCCGCCCTCCCGGAAACCAGCGGTGATCACGACCACGCTCTTCGTGCCGACCTCGATGCACTCCTCGACGGTCGCCAGCACCGCATCTTTCGGCACCATCACGACGGCCAGGTCGGGCGCCTCGGGGAGCGCGTGCGGGCTCGGGTAGCACGTTAGGGAGCGCACCTCGGACGCGCGCGGGTTGACCGGGAAGATCCTCCCAGTGAAGCCGGCGGCGAGGAGGTTGCCCAGCAGCTTGCCAGAGAGCGACTCCTCGCGCGACGAAACCCCGACGACCGCCAGGGCGCGCGGCCTCAGCATCGCTTCCAGGAAGCCCTCCAATGCCACCTCTCGACTCGCGGGATGCTAGCACGCGGAGACTCAGGACACAGGGTACAGGGCGCAGCAGAAACTCGTGCGGATTCGTCACCCGAGTGGGAAAGGTCTAGCCCGACGCCTGATTCGAAGCCAGGCAATGGTCGCTCTGTCGATCACAGGCTATGGATCAGGGCCGGTTGCGCCGTCACTGAGCCTTGTGCCCGGTCCCCTGTGCCCTGGGCATGCGGGGGACGAGGACCCACACGCGCTCATCGGAGGCGCGGGCGGTCACCGGGAGGAACCCCGCGGGATCGCCGTCGAGCTGGTAGGGGACGTCCTCGCCCCCCTCCAGGCGCACCTCGTCGGCCATCGAGCGTCGCACACCACGCATGCGGAGGTGGCGGCCGGACGGGATGGAGAAGAAGAACGGGACCACCGCCGCGCGACCGTGCCGGGTCAGGGTCACGACCTCGAGGCCCGGGCGGAATGGGTCGGCCCCGGGGGTAGCAGCGAAGGGGCCCCCGTAGAAGCGTGCGTTGCCCGCGATGCACCACGAGGCGTCGAGCGGGGTGCCGTTGACGGTCGCGGTGAACTTCGGCAGGTTGCCGCGCAGGAACTCGACGAACGCCTGCACGATGATGCCCAGCTTGCCGCCCCTCAGCTTGAGCAGCGGCGGGAGGTTTGTGAGGATTCGCGCGTCGGGGCCCGCCGACAGCATCAGCAGGAAGAGCTGGCCCCGGTCGGTGCGTGCCACCGCCATCGCGCGGCGTTCGCCGTCGAGCTGTGCGAGCAGCGCCCTGCCGACGTCGCGCGGGATCCCAAGCTCGTAGGCCAGGACCGAGGTCGTCCCGCCGGGCAGCGCCAGCAGCGCGGTGTCGCTCCCAACCAGGCCGCGCGCCGCCTCGTTGTAGGTGCCGTCACCACCCCACACCGCCAGCACCGGGAGGCGGTCCCGCGCCGCCCGGGCCGCCAGGTCCGTGGCGTGGCCGGGCGACTGGGTCGCCCACCATTCCACACGCAGCCCCCGGCGTGCCGCGAGGCGCTCGATCAGCTCGCGCGGTGGACCAGCCCGCCCGCCGCGCGCCACCGGGTTGACCACGACGGGCAAGGTGCTCATCGGCTCTCCGGCGGGAAGAGCTCCTTCTGATCGCCCTCGACGGCGGGGTACCCAAGGTGGCGGCGGGCGCGGGCGGTCACCACACGGCCGCGGGGCGTGCGCTGGAGAAAACCGAGCTGCAGTAGATAGGGCTCGTAGATGTCCTCGAGTGTGCCCTCGTCCTCCCCGAGCGTTGCGGCCAGCGCCTTGAGTCCCACGGGGCCGCCGCGGTAGTGCTCGATGGCGGTCACGAGCAAGCGGCGGTCCAGCTCGTCGAGGCCGAAGCCATCCACCTCCAGCCTCTCGAGACCGTAACGGGCGGTGTCCAGCGAGATGCTCGTCTCCTCGCGGGCGTGGGCGAAGTCCCGCACGCGGCGCAGCAGCCGGTTGGCCACACGCGGCGTGCCCCGCGAGCGTCTGGCGATCTCGACCGCGGCAGCGTCTGCGAGCTCGACGCCGAGCAGACCTGCCGAGCGCCTGACGATGGCGGTGAGGGCATCGGATCCGTAGAAATCCAACCGGTGCACGATGCCGAAGCGGTCGCGCAGCGGGGCCGGCAGCAGACCGGCGCGCGTGGTGGCGCCAACGAGGGTGAACGGCGGCAGCGGCAGGCGCATCGTACGGGCCGCAGGCCCCTGCCCTACCACGAGGTCGAGGGAGAACTCCTCCATGGCGGGGTAGAGGATCTCCGCCACGGTCGGGGCGAGGCGGTGGATCTCGTCCACGAACAGCACGCCGTGCGGCTCGAGGTTGGTGAGGATCGCGGCGAGATCGCCGGCGCGCTCCAGCACCGGCCCCGAGGTGACCTGGAGGCTCACGCCCATCTCGGCCGCGATGATGTACGCCAGGGTTGTCTTGCCGAGGCCGGGCGGGCCGAAGAGCAGCACGTGGTCGAGCGACTCGGAGCGCGAACGTGCCGCGGTGATGAACACCCCGAGGTTGGCGGTGACCTTCTCCTGCCCGATGTACTCGACCAGGCTGCGGGGACGCAGGCTCTCCTCGAAGCGAGCCTCCGCCGGATCACGCGTGGGAGCCAGCACGTGCTCGTGCACGCCGCTATCTTACCCTTTCGCTCTGCCGCGTGGGCTCGCGGCTCGTGGCTTGAGGCTCGAGAAAAGCGAGGCATGGCGAAGCGCCGGCCGCGGCGTCCGCTCATACCCCGGGCCTCGAGCCGTGCGGCGGCGTGGGCGGAAGCCTAGCGAACCAGGGTCTGCAGGGCGCGGCGCAGCAGCTCGGAGAGCTCGAGCTGCGGGTTGGAGCGGAGGAGATCTCCCACCGCCTCCTCGGCGGCACGCACCGGGTACCCGAGGTTGAGCAGGGCGGAGACCGCGTCATCGCGCGGGGTGCCTCCCACGGGCCGGGCCGCTCCCGCGAGCTTGCCCTTCAGCTCGACGATCAGGCGCTCCGCCGTGCGCCGGCCGATCCCCGGCACCGCCATCAGGCGCCGCCATTGCTCCGCTTCTACGGCCGCACCGAGGTCGTCCGGCGTCAGGCCGGAGAGCAATGCCAGCGCGGTGCGCGGTCCTATCCCCGAGACGGCGAGGAGGAGACGGAAGGTGTCGCGCTCGCGGCGGGACGGGAAACCGTAGAGCGCAAGCTGGTCCTCGCGGACGTGGGTGTGCACGTGCAGTGTCGCGGTGGAGCGCCCGGCGAGCACGGGGTGCGCGGAGATCGGCACGTGCACCTCGTACCCGACACCGCCCGCCTCCAGCACCACCAGGCCGGGCTGAAGCTCGAGGATGCGGCCGTCTAGGTGACCGATCATCCGCGCTTGGGCTTGAAGCGGTCGACCACCCCGGGGTTGATCACGACGGGGTTGGCCCGCTTCGCCTCCGCGAGCATCATCGCAAGCAAGCGGTTCATCTCTTCCTTCGCCATGGTGTCGCGGAGGGCCGCCTTCTCCTTGCCGTACGCCAGCGGGTCGAACGCCTTCTTGGCGGTGATCCAGGCCACCGCCACGCCGCGGTCGGAGACCTTCACGACCGGGGTCAGCGCGCTGAGGGCGGTCGCGAAAACCACGTCGTCCAGGGTCCGCGAGACGCCGACCGAGGCGATGGAGGTGCCGCGGTGGTGGTCCTTGACCGTCTGCACCGTGCCGCCCAGCGACGTCGCCTGCGCGGCGAGGGTGCCGCCCGCAAGAACCGCGCGCCTCGCCTCGACTTCCTGGCGAAGCGCATCCACGGCCTTCACGCGCTTGACGGCATCGCGAGCCTCCTCCTTGGCCTCGTCAAACGGGGTGACGCCCGCGGGGCGCACCTTGGCCACGCGGTAGACAAACCAACCGCGGGCGCTGCGCCGCGGTCCTCCGATGAACCCTTCCTTGGCTGCGCCCACCTCCGAGACGAGCTCGGGGTCGCGTCCGATGCCCTGGATCGGCTCATCCTGGCCGAAGAATGGCGTCACATTAGAGGTCACCACGTCGTCGGAGAGCGTGCGCCACTGGTCCTCGGTGGTGAGCTTGGCGGCGTCGATCTTCTCGCGCAGCGCCGTGGCGCGCCGGTTGCCCTCGGCGTCCGCCAGCCCCTCCACGAGCTTGCTCCGGATCTCGTCCTGCGTCTCCGAAAGCGGCTTGACGCCGCCCGGCCTGCGCCCCTCGAGCTTGAGGATGTGGTAGCCGAACTGGCTCTTGACCGGCCCTGAGACCTCTCCCGGCTGGAGCGCGAACGCGGCGTCCTCGAACTCCTTAACCATTCGCCCGCGCGTGAACCAGCCGAGGTCGCCGCCGGAGTCCTGGCTGCCGGGATCCTCGGAGTACTGCTTGGCCAGCGCCACAAAGTTGGCGCCCGGGACTACCGCCTTTGCATACACCTCGCGGACGCGGTTCTGCGCGTCCCGCCAGCCAGCGTCGTCCTGCGTCTTCGGACGGATCAGGATGTGGCGCGCGTTGAGCTGCTCGCCCGAGGTGAACTCCTGTTGGTGGCTGGCGTAGTAGTCCGCGATCTGCTTGTCGGACACGGTGAGGGTGCGACGCAGCTTCGCGTCGTCCACGAGCAGGTAGCGGAGCTGGCGCTGCGCGGGGTGCGAGAAGCGGGACGGGTTCCCGTCGTAGTACGCCTTCGCCTCGGCGTCGCTCACGGCGAGCCCGGCCGGCTCGCGCGTCGCCGGAACGAACAGGAGCTCGAAGGAAACCAGCTCGTTGCGGCTCCTGTACTCCTGCTCGAGCTCGGATTCGGGGATGACGATGCCGGCGGAGAACGTCTGCTGCAGCTTCTGCAGGGCCAGGTCCTGGCGAAGGCCTTCCTCGAACTGCTCCGGGGTCGTCTGGTTCGCGCGCAGGATGCGGCCGTACAGGTCCTCGCCGACGAAGCTCCCGTCGCTGCGGCGGAACGCCGGGTACGACATGATCCTGTCGAGGAGCTCCTTGTCTGTGACCTCGAGCCCCATCTTGCGGGCCTCCTCGAGGAGCAGGTGGCGGTCCACGATGTTCTGGATGGTGATGGAGGCCAGGTCGATCTGGTTTCGAATCGTCTCGAACTGCTCTCCGTACGTCGAGCGGTAGCGTTGCTCGGTCGTACGCATCTCGTTCAGAAACTGAGCCTCGGAGATGCTGACATTGCCGACGCGCGCGGCGAGACCGGCAAGGCCACGATTGGTTGCCCGGCCCGTGCCCCAGTCGACGAAGATGAAGAACACGAACACAAACACAACGAACCAAAGAACCCACTTGAGGTGCTTGAACTGATCGCGCAGGGTTTTGAGCATTCCGAGGCCTCCACCGCCTCCAAAGGCATGGGATTCTAGCGTACCGCCCACCCATGAGCAAGTTGCGCAGCCTGCACCGGTTGCGCTGGCGGCGCCGGGGATGCTAAGGTTTGAAGGGCACAATCATGCATCCCTCGACCTCTCTGCCCCGCTCCCGCCGCTTCGAAGTCGACTGGGTGGTGGTTTCGGTGTCGGGCGTCAAGCGATGGGGGCTGCTCGTCTTCTTCCTCCTCCTGGCCGGCGCGGTGCTCGGCGCCGTCGCGTACTTCCTGCACGAGCCCGTGGACAAGCAGGCCCAGCGCGCGCTGCGCCGGGCGGCGGCCGCGCAGGAGGAGGTGCGCCGGACGGGCGTGCCCGAGAACCTCGCGGGCGAGTTCGACCAGGCCTCGCGCCTGCTTGACCAGGCCCGTTCCGACTGGGAGCGCAACGACTACCCGGCGTGCTTGGCGCGCGCCGAGGACGCGCAGCAGCGCTTCCAGCTGCTGGGAGGCCTCGCCAACCGCGACTTCGTCGGGAGCGCGCAGATTCTCGCCCTGCAGGGCAAGGTGGAGGTGCAACGCGCGAACCAGACGAAATGGGAGAAAACGAGGGAGAAGCAGCCCCTCTACAACGGCGACTTTCTCCGGACGGGGCCGGACTCGTCCGCCGAGGTCCTGTTCGCCGACAACACCATCTACCGGCTCGGGCCCGACTCGCTGTTGGAGGTGCACCGCGAGGCGCGCGGCGGGCGCGAGCCGTCGAGCGGCGAGGTGAGGATCAAGAGCGGCCAGGTCAACGTCCTGACCGCCACCAACCCGTCCTCGGTCGTGACCGACGCCGCGCGGGCCGACGTGGACCGTGACAGCCGCGTCGGCGTCGAGGTCGCGGAAGACAGCAGGACACTCGTGTCCGCCTACGCTGGCAAGGCGCGTGTCACCGGAGCGGGCGGGCAGCAAACGGAGCTGACCTCCCGCCAAGCCGTGGACGCCGCTCCGGGTGGCACGCTCGGGCAGAAGCGCGCCGTGCCCGACCCGCCGGTGCTCGAGCGGCCGGCGGCCAACGCGCTCATCGACCTCGACACCTCCGATCGCGTCGAGCTGTCGTGGCGCCCGGTCGTCGGCACCACCAGTTACGAACTCCAGATGAGCCGGTCGCGCCTGTTCACCAGCTCCAACATGGAGTTCACGAACCGCCGCGAAACGAACTCGGCCATCGTGAGGGTCCTGCGCCCGGGGACGTACTACTGGCGGATCGCCGCTCTGGGCGTCGACCGCCTGCGCTCCGAGTGGAGCACGCCGCGCGCGTTCAAGGCGTACACCGGGGCGCGCGTGGAGGCGCTCACCGACACCACACCTCCCAAGCTTGAGGTGCAGAAGCCCACCCAGATGGGCAACCTGTTCATCGTCCAGGGCGTAACCGAGCCCGGGGCCACGGTGGCGATCAACGGGGAGCCTGTGGACGTCGGAGCGGACGGCACCTTCAAGAAGGCGATGGCGCTCAACCGGGAAGGCTGGAACACCATCCTGATCAAGGCCACCGACCCGTCGGGCAACACGACCGAGGATCGCAAGTCCGTGTACGTGGAGATCGAATAGAACACCATGGGATTCTCTTCGCTCCTATCGCTCTTTTCCTCCGACCTCGCGGTCGACCTCGGCACGGCCACGACGCTCGTCTACACGCGCAACAGGGGCATCGTCGTCTTCGAGCCCTCGATCGTTGCCGTCAACCGCGTCACCAACCGGGTGGAGGCCGTCGGGCAGGCGGCCAAGGAGATGCTCGGCAAGACGCCCGGCAACATCGTCGCCATCCGGCCGATGAAGGACGGCGTGATCGCCGACTTCGAGGTGACCGAGAAGATGCTCGAGTACTTCATCCGCAAGGCGCACGGCCGAAACCTCTTCGTGCGCCCCCGGATCGTGATCTCCGTGCCCTCGGAGATCACGCCCGTCGAGAAGCGCGCCGTGAAGGACTCGGCCCTGCGCGCGGGCGCCAGCGAGGTCTTCCTCATCGAGCAGGCGATGGCGGCGGCCATCGGCGCCGACCTCCCGATCACGGAACCCACCGGCAACATGATCGTGGACATCGGGGGCGGTACCACCGACGTCGCGGTCATCTCGCTCGCCGGAATCGTTTACTCGCGCTCCGTGCGCGTGGCCGGCAACGAGATGGACGAGGCGATCATTTCCTATATCAAGCGCAAGTACAACCTGCTGATCGGCGAGCGCACCGCGGAGGTGATCAAGATCGAGCTCGGAAACGCCTGGCCCGGGACCGACTCCCGCACGGCCGAGGTCAAGGGGCGCGACCTCGTCGAGGGCATCCCGAAGACCCTTATGATCAATGACGAGGAGATCCGCGAGGCGTTGGCCGAGACGGTCAACACGATTGTGGACGCCGTGCGCACGGCACTCGAGCGCACGCCGCCCGAGCTTTCCGCCGACATCATCGACAAGGGCATCGTCCTCGCCGGCGGCGGCTCGCTGCTGCACAACCTGGACCAGCGCCTGCGCGAGGAGACCGGCATCCCGGTCGCCCACTGCGACGATCCGGTTTCGGCGGTGGTCCGCGGCACCGGCAAGATGCTCACCGACATGGCGCTCCTCAAGAAGATCGCCATCGAATGACGTGGTCCGCATAAAGCTCCGCCCAGACCTCACAATCGTCCTCGTCTGCGTCGCCCTCTACATCGCCTCCGCGGCCCAGGCGCGGTCACCCCTCGGCGGAACCGCGCTCTCACTCGCGGTTGCCACCATTTCCGCTCCCGCCCTGACGCTCGCCAACGCGGCCGGGGAGGCCTGGGAGGCCTTCTGGAGCGGCCGGCGCAACCTCGCAAGCACCCTCGCGGAGTTGGGCAGGTTGCGCCAGGAGAGCGCCGATCTGCGCCGCAACAACCAGCTGCTGAGCGCCGAGCTCGCCGCTCTGCGTCAGGGCTCGCGGCTGCTCGCCGCCTACCCGTCCTTCGCGGAGCACGCGGTGCTCGCCAGGGTAATTGCCCGCGACCTGCCCCGGACCCACACGCTGCGGCTCGACCGGGGCTCCCGCGACGGGGTCCGTACCGACAGTCCGGTCCTCGCGGAGGGCGGCCTCGTCGGACGGGTGGACCGTGTGCTCGATCACTCCTGCCGCGTTCAGCTCCTCACCCATCCGGGCGCCGCCGCGGCCGCCTCGGTCGAGGGTGTCCAGCAGGAATCCTTGCTGACGGGGGGCGACCAACCGCGCCTCACAGGGCTTCCCCCGTACACCCGGGTGCCCCTCGAGACCCCGGTGCTCTCCACCGGCTCCGAGGGGATCTACCCGCCGGGGTTGCTCCTGGGCACCACGCTCGAGGCCCGCAACGACGGCATCTTCACGGTGGTGCCGGTACGCCTGGCCGTGCGGGCGGCCGAGGTGACCGTGGTCCTGGTGCTGACGCCGGGCGGCCGGGGCACGCCGTGAAGCTCGCCGCCGCATTCGCCATCGCCCTCCTGCTCCAGCTCGGGCTCACCGCGAGCCACCTCTGGTGGGGCCTCGCGGCCTGCCAGCCACTGCTGCTGGTCGTCGTCGCCACGGCCCGCCGCTTCGACCTGATCGGTGTTGCGTGGTGCGGGCTGGGGGCCGGCCTCGCGTCCGACCTCCTGGCGGAGCGTATCATCGGGCCCGGGGGGATTGCGGGGGCGATCGCAGGGTTCATCGTGGCCCTGGTCGTGCGCCGCTTTGAGATGGACGGACCGCTGTACTGGATCGTCGGCTCGCTGCTGGCCGCCACCTGCAGCGAAGCGTCCTGGTTGCTGGTGATGCTCACCCTGGGAGCCCGTCCCGACCACACGCTCCTCGATGCCCTCGCCACCGTGGTGATGACCGGCGCCGCCGGCCTGGTGGTCGCGTCAGGTGAGCGCGCGCTGCGCGCCTGGAAGTCGCCGGAGCGGCGCCGACGGCGGGTGCTGCGGCAGCTATGACCTTCGTTCGGGACGACCTTCGACCGTTGCAGCGCAGGACGGTGGTGATGCTCGGCACCGTCGCGCTGCTCTTCGCTTCCGTGCTGGTGCGCCTCTGGGTACTGCAGGTCGTGCAGGGACCGCGCTGGCGCACCGCCTCGGAGAACAACCGCCTGCGTCGGCTCCCGCTCGAGGCTCCGCGGGGCACCGTCACGGACATCCACGGGGAGATTATCCTCGACAACCGGCCCACCTACCAGCTCCTCCTGTTCCCGGAGGAGACGAACGACCTTGCCCGCACCGCTGCCTTTCTGACTCGCATCGAGATCGCCTCGGCGGACGAGGTCCACGCCCGGCTCGAGAAGGCCCGCCGCACCTCGCACCTTCCGTCGGTGATCGCGGACAACCTGACCTGGCCGCAGGTGGCGACGATTGCTGCCCACCGCGCCGAGTTCCGCGAGCTGGAGATCCACCCCGCCACGCGACGGTTCCTCCCTCCTGGCGCCACGGTGGCCCACCTCGTCGGCCAGCTCGGCGAGGTCTCGCCCGAGCAGCTTTCGGACGACCCTAACCTGCGCCCAGGGCAGCTCGTCGGGCGCTCGGGCCTGGAGCGTGCCTACCAGGATGTGCTGGGCGGCACGCCGGGCAACCTGGTGGTGGTGGTGGACGCGCTCGGCAAGCAGGTCTCCGCCCTGGACGAGGAGCGCCCGGTGGCCGGCCACCCGCTCAAGGTGACGATTGACCTGGCCCTCCAGCGTGAGGCGGTTGCCGCGATGTCCGGCCAGGTAGGGGCCGTGGTTGCCCTCGACCCACGCGACGGCGCCGTAAGGATCCTGCTCTCCCAACCCGCGTTCGACCCCGACCTCTTTGCGGGGCACCTGGAGCCGGCACGCTGGCACGAGCTCACCAGCGACCCCTTGAACCCGCTCCACGACCGCGCCCTCCAGGCGCTCTACCCGCCCGGCTCGGCGATCAAGCCCCTGTTCGCGACCGGCGCCCTGCGCGACGGGGTCCGGACGCCCTCCGACACGGTGTTCTGCACCGGGGCCGTCAACATCTACGGCCACCCGTACCGGTGCTGGCAGGCCGGCGGACACGGCCGCGTCGCCCTCGAGACAGCCATCGAGGCTTCCTGCGACACCTACTTCTACTACCTCGCCCGCGACGCCGGGATCGACCGCCTGGCGTCATGGGCACACGCCTTTGGCCTGGGGTCGCCGGTCGGGCTCGAGCTCGGTGGGGAGAGCTCCGGCATCGTCCCCGACGACGCGTGGAGCCGAAAGGTCCGCGGGCAACCGTGGTACGGCGGGGAGACGATCTCCGTCGGCATCGGCCAGGGCCCGATCCTCGTCACGCCGATCCAGCTCGCCGTGGCCTATGCCGCGATCGCCAACGGGGGCATGCTGGTGAAACCGTACCTGGTGCCGGGGCGGGGCGCCGCCCCACGCCCCACCGGGTTGCCGCCCGAGATTCTCGCGGAGGTCCGCCGCGCGATGGAAAAGGTCGTGGCCGGCGACCGTGGCACGACGCGCCGCCTGGGCAACCTGCCGGTCCGGTTCGCAGGCAAGACCGGCACCTCGCAGGTCATGCGCAAGAAGGAAGGGGTGAAGTGGTTCGAGCTGCCGTGGGAGCAGCGCCACCACGCGATCTTCGTCGGCTACGCCCCGCCCGACGATCCTCAGCTGCTCGTGTGCGTGGTGGTCGAGCACGGGGGCGACGCGGCCTCGGTGGCGGCGCCGATCGCCGCCCGCATCTTCCAGAAGGCGTTCGGGCCGCACGTCGAGGAGGGCGGGGTCAACGCAGCGGTCCCATCCATCCGGCAGACCACCTCCCTGCCCCCACCACCCACCCCGCGGGCCGAGCAGCCCGCCCCTGGGCCGGCGCTGCCGATCGCCCGCCAGGGAAGCGCCGACGGCCCTCATCGCACGGCTCTCAACCGGCCCACCCCCACGAGCGGTCAGCGGGGGACGGCTGGAGGAGCCACGCCGGGATCGACCGCCCACGAGCGCGGTGGCCCCGGCGCGGTCCCTGCGGCGGGTTTGGGGCAGGGGGCCGCAGGCCCCCCCCGCGGCAGACGATGAGACGGCTAGACCTCTGGATGTTGCTGGCGGCACTCGTGATCTCCGTGTGTGCCTACCTCGCGCAGAGCTCCACGGCCAAGGCGCTCGCGGTTCCTGGCTTCGCCAACCGGCAGCTCGTCTGGTTGGCTGTCGGCGGCGTGCTGCTCGTCCTGTTCGCCTATGCCGACTACCGCGTCCTGGCGCGCTTCTCGCCGCTCTTCTACGTGGTTTCCCTCGGGGTGCTCCTCGCGCTCTTCGCAATCGCGCCGCTGCGCGTCGGCACCCACTCGTGGCTCACCATCGGTTCGTACACGGTGCAGCCCTCGGAGTTCGCCCGCGTGGTCACCATCCTGGCGGTCGCGGCGCTGGCCGGCCAGCACAGGCAGGCGAGGCTCAACCTCGCGGCGGTCTGGCGACTGGCCGCCGTCGTCGCTGCGCCGGCGCTGCTGGTCCTTTTGCAGCCCGATCTCGGCATGGCGCTCACCTACATCCCGATCCTGCTGGCGGCGCTCTGGCTGGGAGGGTTGCCCTGGCGGACCTGGGTCGTGCTGGTGGTGGCCGGCCTCGTCTTCGTGAGCGCGGCATGGCTGTGGTTCCTGAAACCGTACCAGCGCGAGCGCATCCTCACCTTTGCCGATCCCGAGCGCGCGCCGTACACCTCGGGCTACCAGCAGCGCCAGTCGAAAATCGCAGTGGGCTCGGGTGAGATCACGGGCAAGGGCCTGCACTCGGGCACACAGTCGCAGCTGCGCTTCCTGCCCGCCCAGTACACAGACTTCATCTACGCGGTGTGGGCGGAGGAGACCGGTTTCGTGGGCTCCGTTCTCCTGCTGGCCGCGTACACGCTCCTGGTCGGGCGGATCTTCCTCATCGCCTTTTCGGCCCGTGACCGTGTCGGGGCCGTCTTCGCCGGTTGTGCGGGCTTCGTGCTGTCCACGGAGATCCTGGTCAACGTCGGCATGGTGACGGGCCTCGCGCCCACCACGGGGATCACGCTTCCCCTGCTCTCCTACGGGGGCTCCTCCGTGCTTGCGACCTGCATCGCCCTGGGCATCGTCCAGAGCATCTGGCGACTCCGCTACGCCAACGTGTAGAGGCAGGGCACAGGGCTTCGGCACAACACCCGACGACACCTCATTGAGCCACCCTACGGGGAGATTTCTATCGAGTCACTCCGGGGACACTATCAGCGAGCTACGACACTGCCCAAAGCCAATCCAAAAGCCAATTCTTGTGGCAGGAAAGTCGCGCGGCTACACTAGAAGGTCCGGAGGTGCCTTGAGCACCGTCATCTACACGAATGTGACCCCGTACGAGACCCGCGTGGCGGTGCGCGAGGACGGCTCCCTCGTCGAGCTGATGGTCGAGCGCAACCGCGAGCGCTCGGTCGTGGGCAGCCTGTTCAAGGGGAGGATCTCGCGCGTCCTGCCGGGCATGCAGGCTGCGTTCGTGGACGTGGGCCTGGAGCGCGACGCCTTCCTCTACGTGGACGACGTCGCCGAGGCGCTCGAGGACGAGGAGGTGGAACCCCCGGAGATCGCCACCACCACCCCGATCCAGGACCTGCTGCGCGAGGGCCAGGAGATCCTGGTGCAAATCACCCGGGAGCTGGGATCGAGCAAGGGCCCCCGCGCCACCTCGCACATCACGATCCCGGGGCGCTACCTGGTGCTCATGCCGGGCAACTCGCACGTCGGGGTCTCGCGCCGCATCACGGATCCCACCGAGCGGGAGCGGCTGCGCTCCCTGCTTTCCGAGATCCCACACACCGGGGGCGTGATCGTGCGCACGGCGGGGGAAGGCCGCGACCGGGCCGATTTCATGGCCGACCTGGCGGTACTTGAGTCCATGTGGCGGCACATCGTCAAACGCTCCGACGAGGTCGGTGCGCCGTGCCTGGTGCATCGCGATCTCGACCTCACCTTGCGCGCCGCGCGCGACCTCGCCGGCCCGCAGCTCGCCGAGTTCTGGATCGACGACACCGAGGGCTTCCAACGGGTTGTGGAGTTCCTCGACCGCGTGCAGCCCGAGCTGACGTCCAAAGTCAAGCTCTACCGCCGCCAGCTGGACATCTTCGAGGCGTTCGGCGTCGAGTCCGAGCTGGAGCAGGCACTGCAACCCAAGGTATGGCTGCGCTCGGGCGGCTCGCTGGTGATCGACCAGACCGAGGCCCTGGTCGCCATCGACGTGAACACCGGGCGGTACGTCGGTGGCGCCGACCTCGAAGACACCGTCTTTCGCATCAACATCGAGGCGGCCCGCGAGGTGGCGCGGCAGCTGCGACTACGCAACCTCGGCGGCATCGTCGTGGTGGACTTCATTGACATGGAGGACGAGGGCCACCGCGACGCGCTGTTGGAGGAGGTCAAACGCGCGCTCTCCCACGACCGGGCGCGGTCCCTTGCTGGCCCGGTGGGGCCGTTCGGCCTGGTGCAGCTCACCCGCAAGCGCACCGAGCGCTCCCTCGAGCGCGCCCTCACCCAACCATGCCCGACGTGCGAGGGGCTCGGTCGGGTGAAGTCCCCAGAGACCGTCTGTCTGGAGATCCGGCGGGCCCTGCTCCGCGAGGCGGCACGGGCCGAGGCGACCGAGTTCACATTGCGGGCCCACCCCGAGGTGGTGCACCTGCTCTCGGGAGAGCTGCGCGGCATCGTGCTGGACACCAAGGAGCGCCTGGGCATCACCGTCCGCGTCCTCGAGGCGCCCGACTTCCACCCGGCCCGGTTCGAGATCTCCTGACGCCAGCCAGCCTCAACGTGGACCTGCAGGTTCTCACGAGACCCTTCGCTCCGCTCAGGGCGACGCCGTCCGCTTCCGGACGGCGTCCGCTTGCGGGTGACACTGACGGGGGGTAGACTTCGCCGGCCGGCGCGGAGAGGTGCTGGAGTGGCCGATCAGGGCTGCCTGCTAAGCAGTTGTCCGGGGTAAACCCGGACCGGGGGTTCGAATCCCCCCCTCTCCGCCATTTCCCCCACCCACCCAGGCTTCAGGAAGAGAGACGAGGCTCCCGCGCGGGTGTCGCGCGGGATGGGGGTTTAACCGGGGAGGTAGACCATCGGGGGACGCGATGTCTCGCCGGCGGCGCCGCGAGGTCTTCTCAAGCCCCTAACCCCGTACCCCGGTCCTCAGGTCTTCTGTTTCTGCTCGATCCGCGCCCAGGTGTCGCGCAGGGTGACCGTGCGGTTGAAGACGAGCCTGCCGGGGGCCGAGTCGGGGTCCACGCAGAAGTACCCCAGGCGCTCGAACTGGAAGCGGTCGCCGGGCGCGGCGGCCGCGAGCAGGGGCTCCACTCGGCACCCGGTCACGGTCTCGAGCGAGTCGGGGTTGAGGTAGGCGGTCCAGTCCTTCCCCTCTTCGGCGTCGCCCGGATCGGGCACGCCGAAGAGGTGATCGTACAAGCGCACTTTCGCCTGCAGGGCGTGGGCCGCCGAGACCCAGTGCAGCGTGGTCTTGGGTCGCCGGCCGTCCGGCGCGGAGCCCCCGCGGGTGGAGGGGTCGTAGCTGCACACCAGCTCGACGACGTTGCCGGCGGCGTCCTTCACCACGTCCTTGCAGGTGATGAAGTAGGCGGAGCGCAGGCGGACCTCGCGCCCGGGCGCGAGGCGGAAGAACTTGGGCGGAGGATCCTCGCGGAAGTCGTCGCACTCGATGTAGAGCACCCTCGAGAACGGCACCTTGCGGGTGCCCGCGGCGGGGTCCTCCGGGTTGTTGGCGACGTCGAACTCCTCGACCTGGCCCTCCGGGTAGTTCTCGAGCGCCACCTTGAGCGGGCGCAGCACCGCCATCACGCGCCGGGCGCGCACGTTGAGGTCCTCGCGCAGACAGTGCTCGAGCAGCGCGATGTCCACGGTGCTGTCCCGCTTGGCCACCCCGATGCGTTCGGAGAAGTCGCGGATCGCCTCGGGCGTGTACCCGCGCCGGCGCAGGCCGGAGATCGTGGGCATGCGCGGGTCGTCCCAGCCGCTCACCGCGCCGGTCTTGACGAGCTCCAGCAGCTTGCGCTTGCTCATCACCGTGTAGGACAGGTTCAGCCTGGCGAATTCGATTTGCTGGGGGTGCGGCTCCGGGAGCTCCAGCTCCTCGATCACCCAGTCGTAGAACGGCCGGTGGTCCTCGAACTCGAGCGTGCAGATCGAGTGGGTGATCCTCTCGATGGCGTCCTCGAGCGGGTGGGCGTAGTCGTACATCGGGTAGATGCGCCACTTGTCCCCGGCGTGCGGGTGCGGCGCGTGGAGGATCCGGTAGATCACCGGGTCGCGCATATTGATGTTGCCCGACGCCATGTCGATCTTCGCCCGCAGTGTGCGGGTGCCGTCGGGGAACTCGCCTTCGCGCATGCGCCGGAAGAGGGCGAGGCTCTCCTCGGAGCTCCGCTCCCGGTGGACGCAGGGGAGCCCCGGCCTGGTGAGGGTGCCGCGCATCTGACGCACCTGCTCGGCCGCGCAGTCGCACACGAACGCCTTGCCCTTGGTGATCAGCTTCTCGGCCCACTCGACCATCTGCTCGAAGTAGTCGGAGGCGAAGTAGAGGCCGTCCCACTTGAAACCGAGCCAGCGTACGTCCTCCTCGATGGCGTCGATGTACTCCTGCTCCTCCTTGGTGGGGTTGGTGTCGTCGAAGCGCAGGTTGCAGGTGCCGCCGTACTCCAGGGCGAGCCCGAAGTTGAGGCAGATGGACTTGGCGTGGCCGATGTGGAGGTAGCCGTTGGGTTCGGGGGGGAACCGCGTGGCCACACGTCTGGCGAACTTTCCTGTCCTGTTGTCCTCGTTGATGATCTCGCGGAGGAAGTGCACTACGGGTCCGGTCTCGCGTTCGACGCCCGCGCCCCCTTCGCCTTTCGCACGACCCTTGCCTGACTTGTTGTCCGAATCATTCATGGGTTGGCGTCCTCACCAGCCGGTGCGGCGACTCCGCGCGCGGCATCGATCGAGCGCAGCGTCTCGACGGCACGGCGTAGCCGCCGCCGGCACAGCTCCTTGCCCAGAACGGCCATCGTTTCGAACAGCGGCGGGGTGGCCGCCTTGCCGGTGATTGCTACGCGCACCGGCATGAACAGCTCGGAAGTCTTCCACCCCGAGGCCTCGCAGAAGGCACGCATCGTCTCCTCGAGCCGCGCGGGGTCCCAGTCGAGCAGCTGGTCGAGGCTTTCCTCGAGCAGGCGCTCGAGCGCCTGGGCGGTCTCGCCGGGCGTGTGCTTCTTGGCCACGAGCTTGGCGCGTGCCTCCTCGTCGACCTCGATCTCCCCGACGAAGAAGAACCTGGCGTACTCGACGAAGTCCTCGAGCTTCTCGATGCGCTCCTGGGCCAGGGCGAGCACCTTGAGCAGGTAGGAGTCGCTCAACACGTCCCCGCGCAGCCGCTCGAGCAGCTGCGGTACCGTGAGAGCGCGCATGTACTTGCCGTTCATCCAGGTGAGCTTCTCAAGGTCGAACACCGGCCCGCCGAGAGTGACCTTGGAGAGCTCGAAGCTGGCGATGAACTCCTCGAGCGTGAATTCCTCCCGGTCCTCGGCGATCGCCCACCCCTGCAGCGCGAGAAAGTTGAGGAGCGCCTCGGGGAGGTAGCCGGCGCGCCGGTAGTGGTTCAGGCTCACGGGATTCTTGCGCTTGGAGATCTTGGACTTGTCGGTGTTGCGCAGCAGCGGCAGGTGGCAGAACACCGGCTCCTCCCAACCGAAGGCGCGGTAGAGCTGCCCGTGTTTGGGCAGGGAGGAGATCCACTCCTCGGCGCGGATCACGTGTGTAATCCCCATCAGGTGGTCGTCCACTACGTTCGCCAGGTGGTAGGTCGGGTAGCCGTCGCTCTTGATCAGCACCTGGTCGTCCACCAGCGTGTTGTCGAAGCGGAGCTCGCCCCGCAGCAGGTCGGCGACGACGGTTTCCCCTGCGCGCGGCATGGCGAGCCTGATCACGTGCGGCTCGCCAGCGGCACGGCGTCGCGCCGCCTCCCCGGGCGGAATCGTGCGGCAGTGGCCCTCGTAGCCGAGGGCGTGGGCGACCTTGGCCTTCCTCTGAGCCTCGCGAAGGGCCTCGAGGCGCTCCCTGCTGCAGAAGCACGGGTAGGCGCCGCCCGAGGCGAGCAGCCTCTCGGCGTGCTCGCGGTAGATCGCGAACCGCTCGCTCTGGCGGTACGGTCCGCACGGGCCTCCCACATCGGGGCCCTCGTCCCAGGTGAGGCCCAACCAGTGCAACGCCTCGAAGATCATGCGCTCGGAGGCGGGGTTGGAGCGCTCGCGGTCGGTGTCTTCGATGCGCAGGATGAACTGGCCCTTGTTCTTGCGCGCCCAGGCGTAGTTGAACAGCGCCACGTAGGCGGTGCCCACGTGCGGGTCGCCGGTCGGGCTGGGCGCTATCCGTGTCCTCACCGTGTCTGCCATGCGTGCCCCTTTACGTCGCCTCGGTTCCCTCTCGCCTCGTTCGGAAAGTCTAGCAGCCGCCGACGCGAACCGGGAGGACGCGGTAGCGCTACGTGGCAACTCCGGCACGGCACGCGTGCGCCGCTGCTGCACCTCAGCGGGCGCCGAGAGAACCGCGATAAGTTGACACCCTGAGCCTTTTGCCTAGAATGATCCTCCGCGCCGTGCTGGGGAGTCGTCCAACGGCAGGACACGCGGCTCTGGACCGCGGTATCGGGGTTCGAATCCCTGCTCCCCAGCCACCTCTGTTCGCGCCCAACCCAAGCAGAGGCTCGGGCTGGTCGTCTCGACATTCAAGACACTCTATTCTGAAGGTCCATGCGATTTCACGTCACCGTGATGCCCTTTTTCTGTGCCCTGTGCCCTCGTCTTTTCCCCAAAACGGGTAGAAGCAGTACCACTGCTCGGGGAACTCCCGGATACGCCGGGCGAGCACGGCGACCCAAGCGTGCATGGCCGCCCGGGCGCGCTCGTCAATCGCGCCTCCCTCGGCGAGGCTCATCGGCTGCTCGTAGATGACGTGGAAGCGCCGGTCCGGCATGAGCAGGAAGAAGGTCGGGAGGACGAGCACGTTCGCCCGTGCCGCGAGGAGGAACGGCCCGGGGGGGAACTTGGCCGGCGCGCCGAAAAACTCCACCGGCCACCCCTGATCGTTGAAGTCGCGGTCGCCGTGCGCCGCGAGGATGCCGCCCTGCTCGAGCACCCGCAACGCAGGGACCACCGAGAACGGGGAGGCATCCACGGGGATCCCGTGCACGTTGCCGCGCAGCCGCATGCGGGTGCGAAACTCCTCCGCGGTTGCGAAGCGGTCGCGCCAGTAGAGCACGTGCACCGGCTCGAAATGAGTGCCGAGGCCGATGGCGCCGACCTCGGCATTGCCCATGTGGGCTGTCAGGATCAGCGTACCGCGCCCCGAGGCACGGGCCGACGTGAAGTGCTCCTCTCCCTCGATGGCGCCGATGTTCGCCCGCAGGTGCTCGGGCGGCATCTGCGACCAGCGGAAGAAGTCGACCCAGTGGTAGGCGTGCTCGTACCCCATCTGCAGGGCGACCCGGCGCACCTCGGGGTCGCTGGCCGGGAGCCCCAGGATGCGGGCGTAGTTGCCCCGCACCGCGCGCAGATACTTCGGCCGCAGGACGTTGAACGGGAGCATCACCACCCTGCGGCACATCCAGTACATGAGCTGAAGCGGCCACCAGGTGGACGCCCAGACCAGGAATGGGATCCAGAAGCCGAAGTAGATGCGGTAGAAGAGCTGGGCGATGCGGGGCGAGCCCGCCATCTTGAACTGCACGGCGGGAATTCTACCAGTCCGCCGCGAGTGCCGAGAGGAAGGCGAGCACGGCGCCGCCCTCGACCCGCACCTCCACCTCCGCGCCCTCGGCGAGGTTGGAGACACCCGTTCGGCCCGCGAGGTCGAGGGGCTCTCCGGCGAGCGGCCAGCGCAGCCCACGCGTCCACACGCGCTCGCACCGACCGACCGGCATGAGTGAGATCGTCTGGCCGGGCTGTGTCGTGAACGTCCGTTGGCCCGTCACCGGCACGACGCGGAACTCCTCGTCGCGCAGCTCGAGCGAGCCGCGCTCCCCCCAGCGCGCCAGGAGCATGAGGTTTTCCAGGGCATGGTCGAGCCGCCCGCCCGTGGCGGCCAGCACCGTCACCTCGGCCGCGCCGCGCTCGTCGAAGGCGTACGCGAGCGTCTTGTGCAGGTCCGTGGACTCCTGGTCCGGGCGCAGGACCATTCGCTCCTCGCCCACCCACCGCCGCACACCCGGGAGGATCGAGTCGAGGTCCCCCACGACGGCCTCGGGCCGCACCCCGATCCGGGCAAGGTGGTTGGCACCGCCGTCGGCCGCGAGCACGCGGCTCGCGTTGCGCACGATCTCGATGAAGACCGGGCGCCACCGCCATGGGGCGTTGGCCACCACGACCGTTCCAGCCATCGGCCCATGCTACATCTCCCCCCGAGGCGCCGTAGGGGAGCGCGGCTCTGCACAAGGCGAATCCAAGGCGTGCGGCCCGCCGGCGAGCCGTAGGTGCTCGCGGAAATGAACCCTTCCAAAAAGGGCTTTCACGGGCTGGAGGGCGGCGATGTCGTCTGGCGAGCGGATCAGCGCGCGGCAGGTTCTGGTGGTCGGCGACGAGGTCGTCGTGGTCTGGGGGGACGACCACGAGTCCTACTATGCCGGTCCGCCGCTGCGCAAAGCGTGCACCTGCGCGGGGTGCAAGGGCGAGCAGCACCTGTTTGGTCGTGCCACCCTGCCGACGCTCAAGCCACTGAGGCCCGAGGCAAACGTGCCGGTCGCCGCCCGCCTGGTCGGCAACTACGGGCTCCAGGTCACCTGGGGCGACGGGCACGACCATGGCATCTACGCCCTCGACGCCCTGCGAGCGAGCTGCCCCTGCGAGGCGTGCCGGGCCGCGAGGGACGGGGGCTAATCACCGCGCTGCGGTGGCAAGCACCCGATTCCGGTCAGCCGGACCGCCACACGGTGCGCGCACGGGCGATCTCGCGGCCATCCGCTTCGCGCACGAGGCGGTGAAGGAACGCCAGCGGCTCTCCCGGGGCCTCCTGCACCTGCGAGGTGATGCGGTCCCCATACAGGGCCTCGGCGCGGAACTCGATCTCCAGCTCGGCCAGGGAGGAGCCCCACAGGACCTCGCCAGGCACCGCCTCCAGCGCCCAGCCGATCACACTCACGTTGTTGGCGTGGCGGTTCATGTCGAGGTCGGCGAAGCGCACCACCAGCGCCTCCTCGACGTCGGCCCCGGAGAGCTCGGGCAGCTTCTCGAACGGGTCGGTGATCGCCCGCGCCGGCGAGGTGCGGCCGAGCTCCGCCACCGCCTCCGGTGGCCGGGTCGGGCGCCGGCCGGCAAGGTCGAGCAACAGCCACCCGGTTGTCGCGATCCCCAGCTCACGCGCCTGGGCGCCCGTCAGGCGGAAGTCACGCAACGCGAAAAGCCTCTGCGCTCCGGTGGGCCATGTGGAAACCTGCACCTCTTCACGCCACGCAGGCTGGTGATGCAATCGCAGGTGCAGCCGCGAGAGCACCCAGGTCAGCCCCTTCCGGTGGAGCTCATCCACCGCCCACCCGAGCGCGGTGGCGTGGTTCCCCGCCGCCTCCTGCATCCAGTTGGCGATCGCCGGCACCGAGGCACGGCCACGGGCGTCCACCTCGTACGCCCGCACCCTGAAGCCCTCCGTCCACACCGACGGTTGTTCCATCCGTGAGCTCCCTCGCTTCTCGCAGACCTGTTGGTCAAACCCGTCAAGCCGACGTTGCTTCGAAGTCTATCAGCGAGAATGGCCGCAGAACTCTTCGGTCATCGGCAGGGCCCTGGCGTACGCCGTGTAGGCCGCGCCGCCGAAAGCAGGGTCCAAGTGGACGGCGTGCAGCCCGCGCCGCCGAGAGTGTCGGTGCCACCTCTCACCATCGTCGGCCTTCACGCAGAAGGGCCCCGGATCGGTGGCGAGCCAGACAGCGCGGTTCCTCCCCTCGAGTGCGATGGTGAGAGATGGCACCGGGCTAGGAGGGCAAGGCGGTCGGACCGGAGCATAGCCGGAGGCAATTTGAGGATCCGAGACACTGCAGCCCGACAACGCAGATGGTCCGCTATCGGCGGCGCACCTAGTAGGCGTGGCGGTGGCGCAGGAACCGGACCATGGTCAACCACATGATCTTGAAGTCCAGCGCCAGCGACCAGTTGTCGATGTAGTACAGGTCGTACGCGATGCGCTTGCGGATCGAGCTCTGCCCGCGCAGGTCGTGGACCTGCGCCCACCCCGTGATCCCGGCGCGCACCCGGTGGCGCGACATGTACTCGGGGTAGCGCTCGCGGAAGCGCGCCACGAACTCGGGACGCTCCGGCCGCGGCCCCACGAGCGACATCTCCCCGCGCACGACGTTGATGAGCTGCGGCAGCTCATCGAGGGACGTGCGGCGCAGCCAGACCCCCACCCTGGTGGTTCGGGGATCGTTGGGCACCGCAAAGCGCGGCCCGGTGAGCTCCTCGGCGTTCGGAATCATGGTGCGAAACTTAAGTATTTGGAATGGTTTACCGTCGAGCCCCATGCGCAGCTGACGGTAGAAGACGGCCCCCCGATCCTCGAGGTAGACCGCCACCGCCATCACGATCATGACCGGCCACAGCAGGAGCAGCGCAACCGATGCGAGCACGAGGTCCACCAGCCACTTGAGGAAGGTGTTCCAGCCGGCGAGCGGGATCTGGGTCAGGTTGATCACCGGGATGCCGTCCAGGTCCTCCACCCCGGCGCGCAGCGCGTAGTACTGCAGCAGGTCGGGCACCACCCTGACGGCCAGCAGCAGCGGCTCCGCCCGCTTGAGCAGGCGGATCGTCTTGTGCTGCGAACCGAGCGGCAGCGCGACGTACAGCAGGTCCACCCCCTTCTCGCGCGCCACCTGCTCCAGCTGGTCGAGGGTTCCGAGCACGGGGAACCCCGCGAAACGTGCGGTGGCCTTCCCGGGGTCGTCGTCCAGGAACCCGACCACGTCCAGGCCGAGCTCGCGGTGCTCCGCGAGCTTCTCCGCCACCATGCGGCCCAGCTCCCCTGCCCCGGCCACCAGCGCCCGGCGGCGGTGCCGCGAGGAAGCCCAGACCCGGGCCATCGCCGCCCAGAACACGCTCCGGGCCGCGACCACGAACACCACGTCGACGACGGCGAAGATCCCGAGAACGAGCCGGGAGTAGGTGAAATCGCGGTAGAAGCCGAGGCCGGCGTTGAGCACGAGCATCGCCACCGCCACCGCCACGGTGACCGCGAACGCTTCCTCCACCCGGGATCGCTGGGGGCGGCCCTGCAGCAGCCCGCGGAAGTAGAAGACAACCGGCCAGATCAGCGCGATGATCGGGACCAGGGCGAGGTAGGGTTCAGGCGGCGGGACACCCTTGGTGATCGGGTAGATTTCGGCCGTGAAACGCAGGTGGTAGGCGACGAAGAGCGCCAGGTAGGTGGCCACGAGGTCCACGGCCACCAGCCCCGAGCGATTGATGCGGAGCTTCTCACGGATCATGCGGCACCGCGGCCCGGCAGGACGCGCTCGAGCAGGTAGTGGAAGCGGAGTCGGAAGCGCTGCCGCGAGAAGCTCTCCGCCCGCGCCCGGAGCTCCTCCGGATCATGGCTCTTGGCCATCACCGCCCGGCAGGCGGCCGCCAGCGCCACAACCGAACCCTCAGACGTCAGCACCCCGTGCTCCCCGCTGATCACGATGTCGGCAGTCCCGCTCTCCTCCAGACCTACGACCGGAGTGCCGCACGCGAGGGCCTCGACCGTCACCATCCCGAAGTCCTCCACGTTGGGCACCAGCAGGAGCGCCGCCGAGCGGTACTCCTCGCGCAGGCGCTCGCGGCTCACCCGTCCGAGGAAGTGCACGGACGGGCCCGAGTGCCAGCCCAGCGTCCGGCGCAACGCTCCCTCACCCACGATGTGCAATGGCAAGCCCAGCTCCCTGGCGACCGCGATGCCGACTTCCACCCTCTTGTACGGAACAAGCGCCGCCACCATCAGAAGGTGCGAGCCGTGCTCCCCGCCCGGCGAGAAGAAGTCAGTGTCCACGGGGGGCGGGATGACCTCCGCTTCGCGCCGCCAGTAGCGCTCAATCCTGCGGGCAACCAGCCGCGAGTTGGCGATGAAGTGGTCCACGCGTGCCGCCGAGACCACGTCCCAGGTGCGCAGACGCTCGAGCTGCATCCGCAGCAGAGGGCGAAGGAGGGCGGGCACGCGCCGGATGTAGTCGTCGCGCTGGTCCCACAGGTACCGCATCGGGGTGTGGCAGTAGCAGACGTGCACCGCGCCGGGACGGGGGATCACGCCCTTGGCGACACAGTGGCTCGACGAGATGATGAGGTCGTAGTCGTTGAGGGCGAATCCGGAGGCGGCCTGGGGCATGAGGGGCAGCAACGGGCGGTAGAACCGGCCCCCAAACGAGAGACGCTGGAGCGCCGACGTGTGAATCGGGTGCGAGTGGATCTCGCCCTCGGTGGCGCCCTGCCGGTGGAAGAGCGTGTACACCGGCGCGCTCGGAAAGAACCTCGCGATCTCGGCGAGCACCGCCTCGCCGCCCCTCATCCCGGTGAGCCAGTCGTGCACCAGCGCGACCCTCATCACGCGGCCTCCCGCACCGCCCGGTACACGTCGAGGGTGGCCTGGGCGGCGCGCCGCCACCCGAACTCGCGTGCCCGCGCCCGCCCGCGCTCGCGAAGCTGCTGCTGCAGTGCCGGTTGCTCCAGGAGGCGCCGCACCGCGGCCCCGAGCTCGACCACCTCCCGGGGGTTGACCCTGAGGACCGCGTCACCCGCCACCTCGCGGATCGCGGCGATGTCCCCGGCCACCACGGGCACGCCGCACGCCATCGCTTCCACGACCGGGAGCCCGAACCCCTCGTAAAGCGTTGGGTAGATGAACGCAGTGGCGCCGCGGAAGAGCGCCGCCAGCTCGCACCGCTCCACGTAGCCCAAGCAGCGGACCCGCCCGCCGAGCCCCATCGCCGTGGCGCGACCCGCCAGCTCTCCGTCCTTCGAGAAGCCGCCCACCATGAGGAGGGGCGGGACCGGCCCCCGCCCGTCATGGACCAGAAGCTGATACGCCTTGAGGAGCCCCTCGGCGTTCTTGTGGGGCTTGTGGTTGCCCACGTGCAGCAGGTAGGGCCGTTCGACCCCGAGCCGGGCGCGCAGCTGCTCGTCCGCATCCGGGTCGCCGTCGACCATGAACTCGGGGTGCATGCCGTTGGGGATCACCTGGAGGCGGTCCTCGGTCGCCCCGAAGAGCCGCTTGAGGTCGTCGGCGGTGGCGCGCGAGGGCGTCACGATCCGGCGGGCGCGCCTGACGGCCCCGCGGATGGACATGCGCGCATAGGCGAACCCCAGCGAGGTGGGGAGGAACTCGGGGAAGAGCACGTGGATGATGTCGTGGATGGTCACGACCATCGGGCGCGGGAACAGCCACGGGAGCACGTAGTGCGGGACGTGCAGGAGGTCCACGCCGGAGCGCACGGCGGCCAAGAGCACGACAACCTGCTCACGCACCGAGTACCCGGGGGCGTCCACCTCGACGACACGCCAGTTCGGCGGCGGCTCCGGGAGCAGGTGGCGTCCGTCTTCCGAGACCAGCACCACGATGCTCCCGGACGGGTCGAGCAGCGCGAACTCCCCCAGGAGCCCCTGGAGGTAGGAGCCTATCCCGTAGTCCGCGAGCTTGCGGGCGTCAATGCCGAGCCGGCCCATCGCCCGGCATTCTAAGCTCGCCGGGGGCGGAATGCCCACGGCCCACCCCGGCCAGGAGCTCCCGCCAGGCGGAGAGCGGTCCCTCCCACCCCAGCGCGGCACCACGCTGGAGCGCCCCCCTGCGGAGCCCGGCGACCACCGCGGGGGCGAGGGCGTCCGCGAGCGAAGCCGCGAGCGCCGTGGCGTCGCCGCGCGGGAAGTGGCGGGCGGCGCCGTCGGCCACCTCGAGCAGGGCGGGGGCGTCGGAGGCCACGCACGCCGCCCCGCACGCCAGGGCCTCCGCCAGCGGCAGCCCGAAGCCCTCCTCGTCCGAGGCCACGACGACAAGCTCGGCGTGGCGCAGCAGGTCGCGGGCATCCTTCCGGCTCACGTAGCCTGTGAGGTGGACCCGGGACCGGTCCGGGTGATGCGAAAGCGCGCGCTCGATCAGGTCCCACCCCCAGCCGCGCCCGCCGGCGAGCACAAGATCCGGGGCGTCGGGCCGCTGCCCGAGCAGGATCCCGTGGGCGGCCAGCAGGGTGGCGATCCCCTTGCGCGGCTCGAGGGTCCCGAGTTGCACCACGAACGACCTGCCGCCTGCAAACCGTCCACGCACGGCCGCTCCATCGCCGCCGGCACCGGCGGGGGAGAAGAACGGGTCCACGCCGGGTCCGATCACCACGGCGCGGCGCCTCGCCTGGGGCTGAACGGCCCCGAGCGCCTCCCTGGTAGCGGCCGAGAGACACACGATCGTCCCCGCCCTGGCCAGGGACTCCTCGAAGTAGGCGTTGAAGCAGAAGCGGTTGGCGAGGGTGTGGTGGCCGGGGTACGAGCGCGGCGTCATGTCGTGCACCATCAGGACGTTGGGGGTGGCCAGGCGGCGGGGGAGCACCCCGAGCGTCGCCACGTAGGCATCGGCTTTCCCGGCCACCATCGGCGCGGCCACGGTTTGGAGCCAGAGCGTGCCGGGAAGGGGAACGCGAGGCGCAAGCACCTCCACGCGCTCCGTGAGGTCGTCGAGCCCGAGGGCGTCCACGCGGCGCGGCAGGCAGAGCAGGAACAGCCAGTCCGTGCTGGCCAGGAGGCCGCGCAGCAGCCCCTCCAGCCAGACCCCCACGCCGGTCCGGGGCCCGATCAGCGAGCGTGCGTCAAACGCGATACGCATCGGCAAAGCGTTCCGGCAGCCCCGCGGCACGGCGCAGCACGGCCGCGGTGGCGCGCGCCGCCTCGTCCCAGCGAAAACGCGCGGCGCGGGCACGCCCAGCCTCGGACAGACACGCCCGTAGATGCGGATCCCCAGCCAGCCGGAGGATCGCCGCGGCGATGTCGGCGGGGCTCTCGGGGTCCACGTAGAGCCCCGCGTCCCCGGCCACCTCCGGCAGGGAGGAGGTCCGCGAGATGATCACAGGCACCCCGCAGGCCATCGCCTCCACCACCGGCAACCCGAACCCCTCCAGGAGGGATGGGAAGACCAGCGCCTCCGCCGTCCGCATCACCCCGAACAGCGACTCGCGGTCCAGGTAATCGAGGTGCCGGATGCGCGCACGGACCGGCGAGCGCTCGAGCGCCCTTTGCGCGGCCTCGGTGTGCCACCCCCAGCGCCCCACGAGCACCAGCTCCCCAGGGTAGCCCGCCGCTGCAGCGCGGGCGAACCCCGCCAGGATGTTGAGAACGTTTTTGCGCGGCTCCAGGGTGGACACGAACAACAGGTAGCGGTGCGGCAGGCCGGCGGGCATCCCGCGGCCCCCGGCCAGCAGCATCGGGTCCACCCCCTCATGGATCACGTGCACCCGGCGGGGGCTGACCCCCGCCATTGCCTCCAGGTCGGCGGCGGTGGCCGCCGAGACCGCGATCAGCGCATCGGCCGCGAAGAGCACGCCGGGCAGGCGGCTGCGGAGGTTGTCCAGGGTCTCGCGCTGCACGGTGGCGGGCATGCGCAGGAAGGCAAGGTCGTGCACGGTGGCGACCAGGGAGCGCACCGCGGCGAGGTGACGCCTGGGCACCATGAAGTTGGGTGCGAAGAAGACGTCGTTGCCGTCCAGGAAGAGCAGGGCGGGTTCGACCGTGCTGCGCAGAACCGAAAGGGTCGGCCGGACGGGCAGCAGGAAGCCCTTCGGGATGTGGTGAAAGCGGAAGCGCGTCCGCAGGCCGGTCGGCAGCTGGGGCGGCGGAGGTTCGTCCGGGGCGGCGAAGGTGTGCGCGTAGAACCTCATCTCGATGCCCGGGTCCACCTCGGGGAGGAGCGCCAGGAGGTTCCACTCGTACCACCCCACACCGGTCATCTGCTCGAAGAACGGGAAGATGTCCACCCCGACCGCCAGCAACTCCTCGCCCAGCACCGCTCTCCGGTAGCTGCGACGCAGGCGCGCCGCCACGGTCCCCAGCAGATCGCGCAGCAGGTGCAGGAAGAACGTCGCGGTGACGCGGAGCCGTCGAGCCATGGCCGGCAAAGGTTACACTACACCATTGGATCATGCGGCGCGCCGCCACGCCTCTCGCGCTTTTCGCAGCCGTCGCCGCCACAGTCGTGGTCGCCCGGCTGTGGTGGACGGCGCCTCCTTCGGATGAGGCCGAACTCCTCGCGGCTGTCTCGGCGGTCGTGCCCGCGGATGCGGACGGCGTGCTCGTCATTGCACAGCCGGCCCGCGCCGCGCGCTGGCTCGGGTCCCACCCCCAGGGGCTCGCCCTCCTGAAGGTGGTCGCACCGCACGTTGACCGGCGGCTGCCGAAGATGCGGGCGTTCCTCGCCGCCCTGGCCGGGCAGGCAGCCGGCCCGCTGGCCATCTGGTGGCGCGGCCCCGAACTGGGCGCCGCGGGCCGGGTCGGGGCTGCCTCCACCCGGGCCCTCGAGAGGCTCGCCGCACTGGAGGGCCTGGCGTTGCGGATACGAAACAACGGCAGCTTGGTCGCGGTCGCGTCCGACCCCTCGCTCCTCGACGAGGCAGCCGGCGTTCCGCTCCCCCGCCTCGAGCCCGGGAAGCTCTCCGCCCTCGCCCGCGTCGGGCCGCGCTGGTGGCTCGTCCGCGCGGGCCGCTCGCGGCTCGAGCTGCTCTCGGGCCGCCCGCCTGCGCTGCCCGATCCCACCGGGCCGGCCACCATCTCGACCCCGGACCTCGCGGCTCTGGCGGCCGCGGCCGACCCCCCGGAGTGGCTGCCGCACACCCCGGCCGTCGTGGTCGCCGAGGCCGGCGGCTGGGCGCTGGCGCTGCCGGACACCACCCTTGCAGGGGAGGTACAGCGCGTGCTGCGCATGGGGGGAGACGTTCCGGCCGAGGCGCCCGAGGGGGCGCGGCACTGGCGCGGATTCCTGGGCGATCTCTGGGTCCTGCCCGGGGCGGGCGTGGCGATCGCTTCGCGCCCCGAGCTGCTCGCACGCCTTCCGACCGGTGGAATTACCGAAGACTCCGGGCTCGTACGGGGGCCCGATCTGGCGCGCGTCTGCTCGAGGTTCGCGGAAGCGGCGGACGGCGTCCCTGGCGGCGCCGCGCTCGCCCGGGCGCTGTCGCGCGCTGCCCCGGCCCTCGCGGCCGTACGGACGGCACGCTGGCACCTGACTCCCGAGGGAGGGAGCATCCTGCTCGAGTGGTAGCATGCCGGCAATGTTATCCGTGAACGTCCACCGGCGCGGCGCCGTCATGGTGCTGGAGCTGGCGCGCCCGGCGACCGGCAATGCGCTGGCGGCGGAGCTCGTCGCCGACCTCAGCTCCGCGCTCGCATCCGCCCACGGCGGCGGCGTGCGTGCGCTGGTGCTCACCGGCGGCGGGAAGCACTTCTGCACCGGCGCCGACCTGCGCGAGCTTGCGGCCAGCGCCGAAGCGCCCGCGGAGCAGCAAGCCGCCGACGCTGCCCGGCTCGCCGCCCTCTATACCGCGCTTCTGCGCTGCCCCTTGCTGACCGTGGCGGCCGTGCGGGGCGCGGCCTACGGGGGCGGCGCCGGGCTGGCCGCCGCCTGCGACGTGGTGATCGCCGGGCCCGACGCGGTGTTCCAGTTTTCGGAGCTTCGGCTGGGGTTCGTACCGGCGCTGATCACGACGTTCCTGCCGCGCCGCGTCTCGCCGGCGACCCTGGCCCGCCTGTACTTCGACCCCGGGCCCCTCGATGCCGAAAGCGCCAGGGCGGTGGGCCTGGTGGACGAGATCGCAACCCAGCCCCTCGAGGCCGCCGAGGGCCGGGCCCTCGCGATCTGCCGCAAGGTCGCCCCGAGCGCCATCGCGGAGAGCAAGCGGCTGCTGCTCGCCGCGGCGCTGCCGCGTCTGGACCAGCAGCTCGCCGAGGCGGTGCACGCTAACGCCCGCCAGCGCGTGCACCCCGAGTGCCGGCGGGGTGTGGCGGAGTTCCTGGAGACGAGAGCCTTCCCCGACTGGCTCGCGAAAGACTAGCCGGCCGCGGCCGTGCTCGCCGGGGACGAAGCGGGTGGCAGCGCCCTGTAGAGCGAGTCGCTCTCGACCACCTCCACCATCTGCTCGACGGTGCCGGTCCACCCGCGCTGCCCGCCGTACTTCTCCGCGAACGCGCACAGCGTGCACGAGGCCACGCACACGCTGGTGGGGTTGAGGTGGCGGTTGACGTTGAAGAACGCGGCGTCGCTATGGGCCGAATGCAGCACAGTTGCGGTGATTCTGCGACTAGATTCCAGGTGCTCCTGGTCAGTGGTGCGCTGCCGGCGGATCGCCGGCCTCGACGTCGTGGAGGCGCACCACCAGCACCGGGCAGTGCACCTGGCGGACGACCTTGTCGGTCACCGAGCCGAGCAGGGCGTGCTGCAGCCCGCGCGTCCCGTGGGTGCCCATCACGATCAGGTCGCAACCCTCCTCGAGGGCGAAGCGCACGATGGTGCGCGCCGGGTGGCCGCGCACCACGCAGATCTCAGCGTCGCCGGCGGCGACCTCCCGGGCGAGCTGCTCCATCCGCCGGTGGGCCTCGTCGCGCAGGTGGCGGTGGTAGTCGGCCCAGGGGAGCTGGAAGGAGAGGATGTCCGGGTTCGGGAAGGAGTCGTCCACGACCGCCAGTAGCACGACCTTGCCTCCCCCGGCCCGGGCGAGCTCGAGACCGAGCGTGAGCGGGCGCGCCGTCACATCAGTGAAATCGACCGGGACCAGGACCTTGCGGAACATGCCGCACCTCCAGCGCGTGCTTTCCTTACCCACAATGTAGGTGAGACCGCGGCTTGACACAAATGCCACGGGTCTCTAGCATGACCATCCCCGGGGCGGACAACGTCCGCGGGAGGTTAGCTCAGCGGGAGAGCACCTGCCTTACACGCAGGGGGTCGCGGGTTCAAATCCCACACCTCCCACCACCCGCCGGGCTGACCCGACGGTGAAGCGTTTGGGGTGGTAGTTCAGTTGGTTAGAACGCCGGCCTGTCACGCCGGAGGTCGCGAGTTCGAGTCTCGTCCACCCCGCCAACCCTTCCTCGAGCGACGCCTGGCTGCGGCCGGGCGTCGTGATTTCAAGCAGGCACGCGCCAATGAACCGTTCCAAACGCGCTTGAGCTACCT
>JBGQAK010000005.1:0-231250 GCA_041494245.1 Thermoanaerobaculaceae bacterium | reverse complement strand
GGAACCTCCAGGCCTCGTCGAATTGGTTTGTCGTCGGTAGGTCCGTCCGGTGGCCGGCCGCGCCTGCCGCGACGTCAACCTGCTTCACAGGGGGAAAGGGGGACACGGATGCGACGAGGTACGTGGCAACGGACGGGCCTCTTCCTGGTGCTCGGGGCGGCGCTGCTGGTCGCTGCACCGCCGGGATGGGCCCAGTCGGTCTCCGAGGGAACGATCACGGGGACCGTCTCGATGACGACCGGGGAGGTTCTCCCCGGCGTGGCCCTGAAGCTCACCAGCGACGCGCTGGTCAGGGGCGAGCGGACGGCGACGAGCGGTCCCGAGGGGAAGTTCATCTTCATGAGCGTCCCGCCGGGGACGTACGCCCTGATTGCCACGATGAAAGGTTTCAAGACCGCGACGTCGTCGGGCCTCGTGGTCGAGCGCGGCACCGCTCTCGATATCCCGATTCGCATGGAGATGGGCCGTTACGAGGAGCAGATCGTCGTCATGGCGGAAACAGTGATGATGGACACACGCTCGTCCACGATCTCCACGACCTTCAGCGACAAGCTCCTCGCCAAGGTGCCGACGAGCCGGAACCCCTTCTACGACCTCGCCCTGACGGCACCGGGGATGGGATCGGTCGGGGCCGAGGGGTCGTGGCTGCCGAGCCCGACCGCCTACGGCAGCGCCAACAGCCAGAACATCATGCTGGTCAACGGCGTCAACACGACCAACCCCCGCGGCTCCTCCTGGGGCTCGATGGTGGCCGTGAACTACAACACGGTGGAGGAGGTGAAGGTCCTGTCGCTCGGCGCAAAGGCCGAGTACGGCAACTACTCGGGCGCCGCGATCGACGTGATCACCAAGTCGGGCGGCAACGAGTTCCATGGCGATGTCGCCTACTACACGCAGATAGGCAACGCGGCGGACAACAGCACGACCCACTTCTCCAAGAGCTGGCTGTTCGCCGACCCGACCCTCCAGATCAACTGGGACCCGAAGAGCAACACGGAACCCAGCGTCACGCTGGGCGGCCCGATCATGAAGGACAAGCTGTGGTTCTACGCCGGCTGGAGCCAGCCCAAGAGCGAGGGCCACGAACCGCTGTACACGCTCGACACCAAGTCGGCATCACAAATCTACGACCTCAAGCTGACCGGCGAGTTCGGGGTCAACCACCGTGCCTGGCTGGGGCTCCACTACGAAGAGGTGAAAGGGTACAACACCACCTGGGGCTACGGGTGGGACCCCAGCATGTCCTACAACACGAAGACCCCGAGCTTCTCGCCCCAGTTCCAGTACCAGTGGGTGGCAGGTTCCAAGGACATCGTCAGTTTCAAATACCTCGCGTTCGACAGCAAAGAGAACCCGAGCACCTCCGGAGTGACCGGGCACCCCGGGTACGTCAACTGGTGGAAGTGGGTTCCCGTCCGGGACGCGGGCGTCGGCGGCGATTTCCCGTGGATCGAGGGGGACAGGTCGAAGCGCCAGACGTTCCAGGCCGACATCTCGCACTACGCGGAGAACTTCCTCGGCTCGCACGACCTGAAGTTCGGCGTGCAGTACAGCAAGGCCGACGGCAACTACGTGGGCGGCTACTTCCAGAACTACGCCAACAACGCCTACCCGTACGGGTCGTACTACACGCAACCTGCCACGGACTGGCCGTGGAACCAGCCGGGGTCGGGGTTCTCCTTCACGTGTGCCCCCCCCTGCTGGCCGATGTACAACATCGTGACCAAGACGAATCCGTACCTCACGGTCCGCAATTCGGACTCGAGAGGCGTCTTCACGGACGACACCTGGATGGTCGACGACCGGTTCACGGTCAACCTCGGGCTGCGCTACGACCGCATGAAAGCCGGGTACGGCACGGGGTACATCTACGAGCCGATGACGCCGACCTCCGACATCAACCACCTCACGGTGCAGCGGGAGCGAGGGGGTAAAGGCACCGTCTACGACTTCACGACCTGGTCGCCGCGCATCGGCATCGCATGGACCGCGACCGAGGACCGGAAGACCGTGCTGCGCGCGCACTACGGGCGCTACTACGCGGCGATGGGACTCGAGAGCCTGAGGACGGCCGGGCCGGACCTGGACCCGTTCGTGCAGGACACCTGGCTCTACAAACTCCCGGCGTCGGCGGTGGACGTCAACGGCAACGGGTACTGGGACCCCGAGGAGACCCCGATCGCGATGCGGGCGTTGTACGGACGCACGCCCGACCTCCTCCTGGGCAGTGCAACCGTCAATCCGTCGTTCAGCCTCGAGGTGGCGCCGGGCACCAGGAGCCCCTCCACCGACCAGTTCAACGTCTCGTTCCAGCGCCAGCTCGCCAACGACCTCGCCATCGAGTTCACCTACATCTACAAGGCCGAGAAGGACCTCCTTGTGCTGCAGCCGTACGACACCGCGACCGGCGAGTTCTACGAGTGGGAGGCGCTGCCGTACACGACCTGGACCGGGTACCAGACCCAGGTCTGGCAGATCAAGCCCAAGGACTTCAACGGCGACGGGGTGGTCGACATCAACGATTGGAACTACGTGATCACCGAAGACCACACCCGTTACAAGACCGTCAACGCCAGCTCGTTCGCGGGCACGAATGTCGGCCGCAAATACACGGGGCTCCAGCTCGTGCTCAACAAGCGCTACTCGAACCGGTGGCAGGGGATGGCGGCGATCAACTGGAACAAGACCGACGGCTTCTACCCGCGGGTCGTCGACCAGACCTGGTTCATCGACGGCCCGATGGTCATGGACACCCCGCTCGGCGGCACCAAGGACCACTTCCAGAACAACACGCGCGGGCCCGCGATGATGACACCGGTGTGGGCGGTGAAGATCGCCGGGAGCTACACGGTCCCGACCATCGAAACCGACATCGGGCTCCGTATCCGGTACGACTCCGGCGTTCCGGTCTGGCCGGTCGAGGCCGTCCCCGGTTGGGCGACCTGGAAGTCAAGCACCGAGGGTTCCTACCTCAACACGGGCGCGGAATCGGACATCATGGTCGCGACCGACCCCACGAAGCCCGACTGGTCGTCCCCGACCACGATCCTCGATCTCTCGCTCCAGAAGTCGTTCAAGCTCGGCAACGTCGGGCAGCTCAACATCTCCTTCGACGCCCTCAACGCGCTCAACTCCTCCGCTCCAAACCGCGTCGTCTACACACAGGCGAACTACGGCCTCGTGAGCTCGCTGGTCTTGCCGCGCACCTACCGGCTCGGGGTCAAGTTCATGTTCTAGGCACGAGGCAAGCACTTTCACCGCAAACTCTGGAGGGCCCGGACGGGCCCTCCAGGTCTGTTATCGTAGCGCGGGGGTCCGGACGACGTGAAGCGGTCACACTGGATCATCACCGCCGGTCTGGCTGCCACTGCTGGCGCGGGAGCCGTGGCAGGGATCTTTCTCCTGCGCTCGGCCGCGCACCTTGCGGCCCTGCACCGGCTCAAAGGGGCCAACGTCCTGCTGGTGACGCTCGACACCACCCGCGCCGACCGTCTTGGGTGCTACGGCTACACCGACGCCGAGACGCCGGTGCTCGACGGCCTCGCCCGGGATGGCGTGCTGTTCGAGCGCTGCATCACACCGACCGCCTTTACCCTCCCTTCCCACGCCTCGATCATGACCGGCAGGTACCCGGCCTCGCACGGCGTCCGCATCAACGGGGACCTGGCGCTTGCGGACGCCCAGACCACCCTGGCGGAGCGCCTCTCCAAAGAGGGGTATCGCACGGGCGCTTTCATCGGGGCTTTCGTCCTGGACGGACGGTGGGGGCTCAAGCAGGGGTTCGAGCACTACGACGACAATTTCGATTTGAAACCCGGCGAGCAGCTCGACCTGGCCCGCGTCCAGCGCCCCGGCGACAAAGTCGTAGACGCCGCCCTCAAGTGGCTGCAGGAGACCGACACGCGCCCGTTCTTCGCCTGGGTTCACCTGTACGACCCGCACACCCCCTACGAGCCACCCGAGCCGTGGCGTTCCCGTCTCAACGACAGCCTGAGCCACCTCTACGACGGCGAGATCGCCTTTGCCGACTCCCAGGTCGGCCGTCTCCTCAACTGGCTGGCGGCGCAAGGGCTCGAGAAGAGGACGATCGTGGTCGCGGTGGGCGACCACGGCGAGGGGTTGGGGAGTCATGGCGAGGCTGAGCACGGGTACTTCGTCTACGACTACGCGGTCCACGTCCCGTTCCTGGTGAGGCTCCCCCTCAATGGGTTCCGCGGGATTCGGGTCCCTGCCCAGGTGCGCACGATCGACATCGTGCCCACCCTCCTCGAGCTGATCGGTGCCAACGCCCCGGCGGAGATCGACGGCGAGTCGCTGGCGCCGATCCTCGCCCACCCCGGTCGAGAGGGGCCACGTTACGCCTACAGCGAGTCGATGTCGCCGAGCCTGCAGTACGGATGGAGTGCGCTCTACGGCGTGCAGACCCTTTCGTACAAGTACATCGAGGCGCCGAAGCCGGAGCTCTACGACCTGCGCCAGGACCCGGACGAGAGCGAGAGCCGGCTCTCCCGGCTTCCCCAAGTGGCCAAGGAGCTGCGTGAGGAGCTGATCAGGATCCAGAAGGGGATGAACGCCAAGAAGCCGGAGACCCAAGAGGCCAACATCGACGAGGAGACGATGCGGCGGCTTGCCTCGCTCGGCTACATCGGCGGCACGATGACGACGAAGAAGAGCGAGGCCAAGGTCCTCGCCGACCCGAAGGACATGCTGCCCCTGTACAACGCCGTAGGAGCAGCGTCCGGCCTGATCGTCGAGAAGGACTACGCCGGCGCGGCGACCAAGCTCGAGGCAGTGCTCAAGGAGGACCCCAAGAACCCGCAGGCGCGTGCGCTGCTGGCGATGTGTTACGAGAAGACCGACCGGAACACCGAGGCAAAAGCGATTTTCGACAGCGTCCTCAAGGATGATCCGGAGAATCTGCGGGCCATGATTGCCATGGCGGGCATCCTCGCCAAGGAGGGCAAGACCGCCGAGATGGTGGCCATCTGCAAGCGGGCGCTGGCCAAGGACGAGCGCAACACGCAGGCCTACGCCCTGCTCGCCGATGCCTACATGGGGGCGAACGACTACGCGGCGGCGCTGCCGTACCTGCAGAAGGCGGTGGAGATCCAGTCCAAGCTCACGCGCAACCGCAACAACCTGGCGGCCTGCCTGATCGGGCTGCGGCGTTTCGACGAGGCGGAGACCCAGCTGAAGGGCATTCTCTCGGAGCACCCGAAGGTCCCGCTCGCGCAGTTCAACCTGGGCCTGCTGTACGAGGAGGAGGGACGGTTCGGGGACGCGCGCAGCGCGTACGAGAAGGAGGTCGAGCTGCACCCCAACATCGTCGCCGCCCGCTTCAACCTCGCGAACCTGCTCCTGCGCGCGGGTGACATCGCCGGGGCCGAGGCCCAGCTGAGGGAGTTGCTGAAGGCCAATCCCGATGAACCGCGCGCGAACCTCTTCCTGGCCCGGGCGCTGCTCGCACGGTCGGCGAGCCCCGAGGAAGCGCTCCCGTTCGTGAAGGAGGGCCTCGACACGTCCACCGCACCCGAGCTGAAGGCGCTCGGATACTTCCTGCTCGCGGACATCTACTCGCGCCAGGGGCGCCGCGCCGAGCTCGAGGAGGCACTGAGGAACGCGCGGACCTACAAGGCCCGCACCGCTCCGGTCAAAGAGCCCTCGAGGATCCATTGAAGCCCGGGCGGCCCACACCCCGCTCCGCCATACCCTGGGGCCGTGAGTGACGCGGTCGAGAGCGCACGGATGATCCCGTGTAGCTCTGCTCCCTTTTGCGCGGTCGCGACCAGGCTGGCACTGGCCGCAGCGCTCGTGCTGCAAACGATCTCCGGCGGCCGGAATGTCTTTGCCGCCGAGCCGGAGACGGCGCACCTAACCGTCGAAGCCACGGCCGTCGTTCGCGCGGTGGACGGACGCTTCTTCGGCCTCAACGCAACCATTTGGGACGAGGCCTTCGCAACGGCCGAAACCAAGGCGTTGCTCGCCTCCGCGGGCACTCGCGTCCTGCGCTTTAGCGGAGGCTCGCTCTCCAACGAGTACCACTGGAAGACAAACACGACGCTCGGCAACACCTGGACGTGGGCGACGAGCTTCGACGAGTTCGCAACGGTCGCCACTGCCCTGAACGCGTGCGTGTTTCTCACCGTCAACTACGGAACCGGCACACCCGAGGAGGCGGCCGAGTGGGTGACCTACTCCAACGTCACGAACCGCTACGGGTTCAAGTTCTGGGAGATCGGCAACGAGAACTACGGCTTCTGGGAGACCGACACCCAGGCCGTTCCGCACGACCCCTACACGTACGCGATGCGGGCAAAGGAGTACATCGCGCAGATGAAGGCGGCCGATCCCACGGTGCGTGTGGGCGTGGTGGTGATCACCGGCGAGGACTCGTACGTCAACAACCTCCGGCATCCGGCCACCAACCCGCGTACCGGCCGAGTGCACAACGGCTGGACGCCTGTCCTCCTCACCACGTTGCGGTCGCTCGGCATCACGCCGGATTTCGCCATCTACCACCGCTACGAACAGGCACCCGGCAGGGAATCCGACGCGGTGCTACTGCAGTCGGCCCGCACGTGGCCCGATGACGCTCGCGATTTGCGACAGCAACTGACCGACTACCTCGGCCCGGCGGGCGCCGGCGTGGAGCTGGTCGTCACGGAGAACAACTCCGTTTACACCAACCCGGGCAAGCAGACCACGAGCCTGGTGAACGGCCTCTTCCTGGCCGACAGCGTGGGCAACCTGCTGCAGACCGAGTTCAACGTGCTTCTCTGGTGGGCCGTGCGGAACAGCCAGGAGCCCGGTAACAACAACAGCAGCGGGTTGTACGGATGGCGTCCGTACGGCGACTACGGTGTGATCTCAACGCTGTCGGCCGGCGGTTCCGCGACGTCGTACGAGCCGTACCCGACGTACTATGTCGCGAAGCTCGTGTCGCGCTTTGCACACGGTGGTGACCGCGTCGTCCAGGCGAGGAGCGACCACCTGCTGCTCCCCGTCTTCGCCGTGCGCGGGAGCGACGGCTCGCTCAGCCTGCTCGTGATCAACAAGAGTCCTGCTGCCACGTTCACGGCGGCCATCGACATCACCGGCTTCGTTCCCCACCCCTCCGCGGTGGTCGACTCCTACGGAATCCCCCAGGACGACGCCGCCCGCACCGGCAACGGCTCACCCGACCTCGCGTCGTGCACGCTACCGATTCCGGGTTCCACCTTCACCGCGACGTTCGCCCCGTACTCGGCTACGGTCGTGAGTATGCAACCGTCACCCACGCCCCGCGTGATCCGCAAGGTGTTGCGCCGCGACCGCACCCCATGACGTTGCCGCCTCGGCGCTGTTCCCCTACCTCTTGTGCAGCATCATGGTCCGAAAGAACGCTCCCTGTCTGGTCGGCGTGTAGTTCCAATCCGAGATCAACTGCGGCGGCCAATCCGGGTCGAAGCACCACGCCGTCCAGGAGATCCCCTTCTTGTCGAAGTACGCGATGATCCTTCTGCCGTACTCCTCGTCGCTCATGACGGGGATATGCGCTCCCGGGTCGGTCGCCGCCATGAAACCGAACTCGGTGGCGAACACCGGGTAGGTGTCGGCCACGTACCCGAAATCCTTCTCCCAGTTCTGCTCCCATGGCTGCTGGGCCTTCATCGGGTAGGGGTGCGAGACGTAGCCGATCCCGGTCGCGTCGATCGGAGCCTCCTTGACGCTGCGCAGCTCGTACGCCCAGTCGAGGCCGGCGACCAACGGGATAGCCTTGGCGTCGTGGGCGCGGATCACTTGAATGATCTCCTCGTTGATCCTCTTCCACTCCCCCCAGGTCATTCTCCCCAGCTGCCCGTTAAAGAGGGTCGGTTCGTTGAAGATCTCGTAGAACGCGATCGTCGAGACGCCGGCGTAGCGATGCGCGATGCTGCGCCAGAACGCGAACGTCCCCTGCTTGCTCGTTTCGTGCATGGGATGCTGGAACATTCCGGCCTCGAGGTTTCCCATCGAGTGCCACTCGACGATGAGATAGATACCGAGCTCCGAAGCCCACTGCACGGCCTGGTCGAGCAGCTTGAAATACCCATCCTCTCCTCGTTCTTTCCACGCAACGGGGTGGACCGGCACGCGTACGATGTTCGCGCCCCAACCCTTGATGACTTCGAAGTGCTTCTTGCTCCAGTGGCCTCCCTTCTCCAGCTTGTCCGGGTCGGAGATGTTGACGCCGCGGAAGACCATCGTCTTCCCCTGGTCGTCCACGAATCGGTTGCCCTCGACGCGGATGAAACCCTGGGCCTTCCCGAGCTTCGCCGCGTCAAAGACCCCCGGGTAGGGAACGTTCCACCACTCTGGGCGTCCACTGGCCCTTTCTTGGGCAAGAGCGCCGCTGACCTGAAACACCACGAGAAGCGGAAACGACAGCACGATCGACATCAACTCTCTTCTCATGTTTCCCTCCGTTGGTCCACCTCCAAAGAGGAGCATCGGTCCCTCTCAGCGCACCGACGGGTCCACCGGGAGGCCGAGCTTGCGATAGAGCTCTCGTCGGCCTTCCTTGTCCTGCTGGAAGACCGTGCGCGCGTAGCGGGCCACCTCCTCGGCGCGAGCGCGCGGCACGACAACAACGCCGTCCCCGTCCGCCACGATCACGTCCCCTGGGACGATGAGGACCCCGCCGCAAACGACGGGCCGGTTGACCGACTCGATCTCGTTCCGGCCGGGGCGGATCCCGCGCCCCGGGCCGCGGAAGTAGAGAGGCACGCCCTCCGTCTCGATCTCGTCGGTGTCACGGGCGGTGGCGTCGGTCACCACGCCAACCAAGCCACGCAGCTTCCAGGCGAGGATGTTGTAGGAGCCGATGGAGCCCACGTCGACGCGGTTGGAATCGTCGATGACCAGCGCGCTGCCCGTGCGGATCAGGCTCTCGAAGGGCTCGGGCGAGAGCGTCTCGTACCACTGCCCCGACCACGCGTTGTACTCCTCGAACGTGCGCTTCCCTGCAGGGGGGCGGTTCGTGGGGACGTACCGCGCCGTGACCGCGATCCCCACGAAGCGGTGCCGGAAGGTCTTGGCGTCCTTCCAGAGCGGACGGATCTCGGGGTCCATGAGGCCGATGTTGGGGAGCCCCACGGCGTCCATCCCGTCGGTCACGTCCGCCACGCGCAGGCCGTCGAACAGACCGAGTAGCTTGCGGTCCGCCTCCTCCGAGTGGACCGGCGTGGCGATGAAGGTCTTTCCCGCTCGCAGCTCCGCCGCCGCGTCGCCTTCCATCGTGGCCTGCGGTTGTGCCGTGGCCGCCGTGAGCACCGCGAGTCCCAGTACGAGTGCGCGCATCGCTCACCTCCTGTGGTCTTGCCCAGCTATTCATCGATGTCGAACAACAGGCGGGCTCCCAACCGGCCCGCCGCTACACCACCGCCTCGACGGTCACCACCGCACGAGGAGGGGCCCACGGCACGAGGGTTCCGTCGATCGGCGTGCCGTCCACCACGAGGCGGGGTGTACCGCCCGCTGCACGGTTGGTCACCTTGATCCGGTACTCGGCCCCCCGGCACTTTCGGGTTATGGTGAGCTGCCGGATCTGATCGGGCAGGCATGGGTGGACCCGCAGGCCGCCGAGCTCGGGCCGAACGCCGAAAATGTGCTGTGAGATGGCAACGTAGTTCCAGACGGTTGCGCCGGTGAGCCAGGAGTTCTTGGCCTCGCCATGCCGGCGGGCATCCCTGCCCGCAATCATCTGGGCGTAGGCGTAAGGCTCGAGACGGTGCACCTCCGAGATCTCTTCGCGGAAGGCGGGAGCGAGCTTCTTCCAGTACTCGAAGGCGCGGTCGCCGCGGCCGATGACCGTCTCCGCGATCATGATCCAGGGGTTGTTGTGGCAGAAGATGCCGGCGTTTTCCTTGTAACCCGGAGGGTAGCTGCTGATCTCGCCCAGCTCGATGTGGTAGCGGGTGTAGGCGGGTTGGTGAAGGACGATACCGTGGGCGGTGTCGAGCCGCGCCTTCACGGCGTCGAGAGCCTTGCGCGCGTAGTCTTCCGCGACGCCGATCCCCGCCATGACGCAGTAGCCCTGCGGCTCGATGAAGAGCTGTCCCTCCTCGCACTCGCTCGAGCCGACCTTGTTGCCGAAGAAGTCGTAGGCACGGAGAAACCACTCCCCGTCCCAACCATGCTCGAGGACGGCCCGGGTCATCCGAGCGGCGTGGTCGCGGGCCACCCTCGCCTCCTCCGAGAAACCCATCACCTCGGCGAGGTCGGCGTAGTCCGGAGCGGCGTGCACAGAGAGCCCGGCAATGAACACCGACTCCGCGTTGCCGCCTGCCCGGTTCTCCGTCGTCTGAAACGATTCGTCGGGTTTCTCGGAGAAGCAGTTCAGGTTGAGACAATCGTTCCAGTCCGCGCGTCCGATGAGCGGCAGGCCATGTGGCCCAAGGTTCTCGAGCACGTGGTGAAAAGAACGCCTGAGGTGATCGAACAGGGTTCCTGTGCTGTCGGGATCGTTGTCGAACGGCACGGTTTCTTTGAGGATCGCTACGTCACCCGTCTCCTTGACGTACGCGGCGACGCCCTCGATGAGCCACAGGGGATCGTCGTTGAAGCCGGAGCCTATGTCGTGGTTGCCGCGCTTGGTGAGCGGCTGGTACTGGTGGTATGCGCTCCCGTCGGGGAACTGGGTGGCGGCGATGTCGAGGATGCGCTCGCGCGCCCGCGCAGGGACCAGGTGCACGAAACCCAGGAGGTCCTGATTGGAGTCGCGGAACCCCATGCCCCTGCCGATGCCGGTCTCGAAGTACGACGCGCTCCGCGACACGTTGAAGGTGACCATGCACCCGTAAGGGTTCCAGATGTTCACCATCCGGTCGATGCGGGGATCGCCCGTGGCCACCGAGTACCTGGAAAGAAGGCCGGCCCAGTACTCCCGCAGCTCGGCCATCGCCTCGTCCACCTGCTCCGGCGTCGAGAAACGGGCGAGGAGCTCCTTCGCGCGGGTCTTGTTGACGACCCCTGGCTTCTCCCACTTTTCCTCGACGGGGTTCTCGACGTAGCCGAGGACGAACACGAGCGTTTTCTCCTCACCCGGCGCGAGGTCCACGGCGATCTGGTGGGAGCCGACGGGGGCCCACCCGCTCGCGACCGAGTTCCGCGAGCGCCCTTCTGCGACGGCCTGCGGCTCGCCCCAGCCGTTCCAGAGGCCCATGAAGCTGTCGCGGTCGGTATCGAACCCGACGAGCGGCGCGTTGACCGCGTAAACGGCAAAGTGGTTTCGCCGCTCGCGGTACTCGGTCTTGTGGTAGATCGCGCTCCCGTCCACCTCGACCTCGCCCGTCGACAGGTTCCGCTGGTAGTTCGTCTGATCGTCCCACGCGTTCCAAAGACAGAACTCAATGAAAGAGAACACCTTGAGTGAGTGGGACCTCTTGCCGAGGTTCTTCAAGCGGACGCGGTGGACCTCGGCGTTCGTGCCGAGGGGGACGACGTACAGGACCTCGGCGCGGACCCCGTTCCGCTCGCCGGTGATCACCGTATAGGAAAGGCCGTGGCGACACTCGTAGTGGTCGAGCTCGCGTTTGACCGGCGCCCAGCCGGGGGACCAGAAGTCCTCGCCGTCCCGGATGTAGTAGTACCGACCCCCAACATCCGTGGGGACGTTGTTGTAGCGATAGCGCGTGAGCCGGCGGAGGCGGGCGTCGCGGTAGAAGCAGTAGCCGCCCCCGGTGTTGGAGATGAGGCCGAAGAACTCTTCTGTCCCAAGGTAGTTGATCCACGGGTACGGGGTCCGTGGCGTGGTGATGACGTACTCGCGGGCGTCGTCGTCGAACCGTCCGAAGCGCATCGGCTCCTCCTCGGCGGACCATCTCCCCGTGCCGGGCTGCAAGCTGAGATTAGCGCGTCACGACAGCATTGACAACGCTTACCTTCCCGTTATGCTGACCGGGATTACCCAGGCGTCGCCTGTCATGCGCCACCGCCTGTGGGAGGACCGATGAATCAGGAGATCGCCAGCATCTGGCACCCGATCGACATCGCCGTCCTCGCCCTCTATTTCGCGGCGATGGTGGGCATCGGCGTGGCCGTGATGAGAAAGGCCTCCCGGGGGCTCGAAAGCTACTTCCTTGCAGGGAAGGAGCTGCCCTGGTACATCCTGGGCATCTCCAACGCCTCGGCGATGTGGGACATCACGGGGACGATGTGGCTCGTCTACAACATCTTCGTCTACGGCATGAAGGGCATCTGGCTGCCCTGGCTGTGGCCGACCTTCAACCAGGTCTTCCTGGCCGTCTACCTCGCGAGCTGGATCCGCCGCTCGAACGTGCTGACCGGCGCGGAGTGGATCACCAGCCGCTTCGGCGAGGGCCGCGGCGCCGAGCTCAGCCGGGTCATCGTCGTGGTTTTCGCCCTCGTGAGCGTCGTGGGTTTCATCGCCTATGACTTCCAGGGCATGGGCAAGTTCACGGCCTCGTTCCTGCCGTGGAACCTCTCGCCCAACACGTACGGCATCCTGATCATGACGATCACCGCGATCTACGTGCTGCTCGGAGGCATGATCAGCGTGGTGATCACCGACGTCGCGCAGTTCGTGATCATGGCGATCTGCTCGCTCGTAATTGCCGGCATCGCGATTGCGCAGGTCTCGCCCGAGCAGATCGCGGCCGTGGTGCCGGCCGGCTGGAGCGACGTGTTCTTCGGGTGGAAGCTGGATCTGGACTGGTCCGCCACGATCCCTGCGATCATGAAAAACATCGACAACGACGGCTACTCGATCTTCGGCCTCTTCTTCATGGCCATGCTCTTCAAGGGCATCCTCGTCTCGATCGCCGGACCGGCGCCCAACTACGACATGCAGAGAGTCCTCGCCGCCAAAAGCCCGAAGCAGGCGTCGCTCATGAGTGCCGTCGTCTCGGCCGCCCTCCTCCCCCGCTGGTGGATGATCGGCGGCATCACGGTCCTGGCCATCCACCACCTGGGTCCCGCCTTCAAGACGATGTCGTCGGCGGACTTCGAAATGGTTCTGCCCTGGGTCATCCGCGAGAAAATCCCCGTTGGCCTCCTCGGCGTACTCCTGGCGGGTCTCCTCGCATCGTTCATGTCCACGTTCAGCGCGACGCTCAACGCGGGCGGTGCGTACCTGGTCAACGACCTCTACAAGCGCTACATCAAGAAGAACGCGGCGCCGAGGCACTACATCGGGGTCAGCTACGTCTCGCAGATCGCCATCCTGGCACTCGGCATCTTCTTCGGCTACCAGGCGGCCTCGATCAACCAGGTGACGCAGTGGATCGTGAACGGGCTGTGGGGCGGCTACACGGCGCCAAACCTGCTCAAGTGGCACTGGTGGCGCTTCAACGGCTTCGGCTACTTCTGGGGCATGTTGGCCGGCATCGCCGCCGCCATGGCCGTGCCGAAGCTGTTCCCCACCCTATCCCCGCTCGCGGGCTTCGCTCCGATCTTCATCGTGTCGATCATCGCGAGCATCCTCGGCAGCCTCCTGAGCGACCCCGAGCCGGATAGCGTGCTCATTCGCTTCTACCGGCAGGTGCGGCCGTGGGGCTTCTGGGGTCCGGTGCTCCGCAAGGTGCGTTCCGAGGAGCCGTCGTTCCAGGCCAACCGCAACGCGGCGCGGGACGCGCTGAATGTCGGGGTCGGCATCGCGGCGCAGATGACGCTCGTCACCATCCCGCTCTACATGATCCTGCGCGACTGGAAGGGATTGTGGATCTCCATCCTGATCCTCGCCGTCACGAGCGTGATCCTGAAGAAAACCTGGCTGGACAGGCTCGAGGCTGCGTAGCCTACGCGGTGCCGGTGAGCCGAGTGCGACCCGCAGCGGTGTTCCGAGCCAACACAGCGCCGACCAGGGCGCCGAAGAGGAGGTTCGAACAGGTGATCTCCACCAGGTGCGTTATGCGCACCGCTGCCGGCATGTAGGGGTTCGGCGCCAGCAGCATGACCACCCAAACTGTGAAGAGACAGGCCGTCAGAAGCGCCGACTCCAGGCGGGCCCCGCGAAACCAGACGATCAGAGGCAGCACGAACACCACCCAGAGGACTCCCCTCGCGAACTGGAACCCGAAAAACCAGGGCGCTCCCGCCCAGATCTTCGAGACCTGGGCGGCGAAGCTCCCGGGATCCGTGTCGCTGTAATACGCCAGGACCTCCGGGTTACGAAACGCGATGAAGTAGCCCGCAAGGAGGTAGACCGCTACGTACGCCCCGGCCAGGAGGGCGGTGCGCACGAGCACGCTTCGAGCCGGCAACCGCAGCCGGGCGACATCGGGCGTCGTCGCGGTGGGTGGTCTGTGCCGCCCCCAGATCAGAACCGCCGCAGGAGCGAAGACGACGGCCGTCATGGCACCCATCACGAACAAACGCGTCACCAATCCGGGTGGCAGGTGGCGCGGCAGGAAGAGCGCCGACTCGATCTGCGGCAAGAACGTCCCCAACCCGAAGTAGGCCATGAACAGCGCGAGCACCAAGCGTAGGCCCCATGCGGTCGATCTCTCGATCGCCCAGGAGAAGGCGCCCGACACCAGCGCGCACATGAGCAGCAGGCTCAGGACGCCGGCCGCGGGTCCAGAATCGGCCGCCGGCGCTCCGCCCGCCGTGCCGCCCGCTACCCCAGCCGGCGGGGACGGCTGCGGCCCGGCCACGCCCGAGATCACGGCGGCGAGTGAGAACGCGACGAACAGGATGGCGGTGAGAGCGATCCACTTGAGAACGCCTCTGCTGATGCTGCTCATGTCAACCTCCGTTCACTGCTCTTCCTGCGGGCAGCGCCAGTGCTGCACCTACCAGGAATCCGTGCGGAACGGCGACGCGGGGAGGCCTTCGACGTTGAACACGTTTGCGCCCTCGGGGTTGTCCGCCCAGGCGTAGCGAACCGCAACCGGATCGGGCACGAGATCGTTCCACACGACGATCCGCCGTCCACGAATCTCGGCGTGGGCCGGGAGGAAGCACCGGTCAGCCCCGGCGATGGTGAAGCCGGTCAGGCGCCCCGCCGCCTCACCCTTCGCCACGAGCCCGCGGCCCACGTGAGAGAACTCGACCACCACCTGCCCGTGATGCACCTCGTGTCGCTTGTACACCGGCCCCGAAAAGACGACATCCTCGCCGTAGGCCACGCTCCTGGCGGCGAGGGCGAGGCGCCGTCCCACCTCCTGCTTGTTCCGCGGGTGGATGTCGTTCGCTTCACCGATGTCGATCGTCACCGCCTGAGCCGTCATGGGTAGTGCCAACGCCGTCGACTGCGACTCCCGCAACAGTGCCCAGCTGCCGTCGGAGGGCTCGGCCGCCGTCGGGCGATAGTTGGGAAGCTGGACAAAGAGGAAGGGAACATGACCGAGACCCCACCCGGCGCGCCAGTCCTCGATCAGGGCGCAAAAGAGCCTGCGGTAGGCGAGGGCGTCCTCAGGGGCGGTGTTGGACTCACCCTGGTACCAGAGGACCCCCCTGATGGGATATGGCAGGAGCGGATACACCATCTTGTTGTAGAGCACCGTCGGTACCTGGTTCTTGTGGAAGTCCATGTTCACCGTGACGACGCCGAGCTTGAACCTCCACGTTCCGACGAGCGAGCGCCTCTGCCCTGGAACCTCGACGTACAGAAGGCCGGGGTCTCCCCAGATGCCGCCCCCTCCGCCCGTGTCCTCGACCCGCACGGCGACCACGTTGCCCCCCGGGCGGAGAAACGCCGGCGGCACCTCGTACACCCTTGCCCGGTTCCACGCCAGCGTCGTGCGCCCTACCTCGTGCCCGTTCACCCAGGAGATGTCGGAGTCGTCGATGTTCCCGAGGCCGAGGCGGAGCCCCGCCCGCGCCTCGGCGGGCGTGAGCTCGAACGAGGTCCGATACCATGCGATGCTGTCCATGCCATCGAAGCCGGCCTCCTCCCAGCGCGACGGCACGCTCAGGGCATCCCACGTCGAGTCATCGAGCTCGGGGTCGGCCCAGAGGGCGCGCCCTTCCACGAGCCCCTCGTCCCGATCGGGAAGAACCCCGGCTCGGGCGCGAATCCTCTCCAGCACCTCCTTCTCGTACACCCGTTCTTCGGCAAGGATCGCCCCCACGCGATCGGCGCCGAGCCCCAGCGATGACGCGCTCATCCACGGTTCGATCCGGCTGCCGCCCCAACTGATGTTGATCAGGCCCACGGGAACTTTGACGTGCCGCCGGAGCTCGCGGGCGAAGAAGTAGCCGACGGCGGTGAAGCTCCCGACATGGGCGGCATCGGCCGGTTCCCAACTTCCTCCTGCGAGAGATCCCTCGGGCGCTGCGGCCCACGAGCGGGGCACCTTGAAGTGCCGGATCATCGGATCACGAGCCGCGGCGATCTCCCTCGACGCATCCAGAGAATCCGCGACGAGCCACTCCATGTTGGACTGCCCCGAGCACACCCAAACGTCGCCAACGGCGACGTCCCGAAATTGAAGGCGTTCCCCCTCGCCCTCGATCGTCAGCTCCCGGGGTGGGCCGGCCTTCATCGGCTGGAGCGTGACCCTCCAGCCTCCACCGGCGTCAGCCCGGGCAGCGTAGGTCCGGTCACCCAACGTAACCACGACCGGCGAACCCGGCTTTGCCGAGCCCCAGATCGGTACCTTCGCGCCGCGCTGGATCACCATGTGGTCGCCGACCGGGCCGATGACGCGGAGCTCCGCGGGGTACGAGATCCGGGCCGTTGCCGGAAGAGCAGTCAGAAGCAAGGCGGCAACCAGGGGCCGAGTGCTCACGGCCGAGCCTCCCCCGTGGCCTTCTTCAGCCGGACCATCAACACGTCGTGCCCGGGAACGTCCGCCGCTAGAATCTCCCTCGTCGAGCCCATCTCGCGCTTCGTCCAAAGATCCCGGATGCGGTACACCGTCGTGTCGAAGTTGGCCCCTCTCCCCGAGAAGTCATCAACGACCGCCTCCTTGCCCCAGTCGAACCGCAGTGGCCGTGATGCGCCGCCCCGGTTCAGCACGCACATCGCCCAGTCTCCTCCGACCAGGGGTTTGAACCAGATCTCGAGGCCGTCCTCGTCGAGGTATCTGAACCCCTGGACACCCAACGGGTCCTGATCGACCGCGATGACCTCCTCGTTGGTTAAGATCAGCACGGTCGCTTCCGACATGTCCCGGAGGTCGTTGCCTGCGATCAGAGGCGCCGCGAGCATGCTCCACATTGAAAAGTGGGCGCGATCCTCGGACGGGGTCATGCCGTTGCCGACCTCCAACATGTCGGGATCGTTCCAGTGACCCGGTCCCGCATGGATCCGGAGCCCCTCCTGCTTGGCCAGGATGCGCAGGATCCCCCACGAAGACCAGTTCCCGTGACCGACCTCGCAATCCCAGCAGTGATGGATGTCACCGGTCGTTCGCCAGAGGTGGCCGATCGCTTTTCCCCACTTCCACGGCTGGTTGTCTCCCCACTCGCAGATACTGAGCACGACCGGTCGGCCCGCGGCGAAGAGCGCGTCCCGCATCGTCGTGTAGGCCGCTTCGGCGCTAAGCCCCTGCGTATCGCACCAGTCGTACTTGAGATAATCGATTCCCCACCGGGCGAAGGTCAGTGCGTCCTGGTACTCGTGCCCGCGGCTGCCGGGCAGGCCAGCGCAGGTCTTCGAGCCGGCGTCGGAGTAGATGCCGAGCTTCAGGCCCTTCGAGTGCACGTACTCGGCCAGCGCCTTCATCCCGGAAGGGAAGCGTTTCGAATCGGGACGGATGAGCCCGAGATCCTCGCGCTCCCCTTGCCAGCAGTCGTCAAGGTTGACGTACTGATACCCGGCCTTCTTCATCCCCGAGGAGACCATGGCATCGGCCGTTTCACGGATCAGCTTCTCATCGACCGTGCAGGCGAACCGGTTCCAGCTGTTCCAGCCCATCGGGGGAGTGGCCGCAAGCCCCTCGAACTTCTGGGCGTGCGCACTCACCGAGGCCGCGAGAGCGATCACCACGATCAGCCATCTCATGCGTTCACCTCCCCGCGAAATGTGGTCGGGTGCCTACCCTGGGCACGGGATTTGAGCCTCACCGATGGATAATCCTCATGTTCCTCTCGATCAGGTCGATCCGCTGCCGGACGCAGGCCGCCGAGTGCAGCGGGTCGGGCGGCGTGTTGCGGCAGTAATCCACCAGCCGTTCCACCGTAGTGGTCGCGACGTGGCAGCGGGTGTCGCTCGAGCCGTAGTACAGGTAGAGATCGCCGTTAGCCAGTGCGATCCAACCGTTCGAAAACATCACGTTCATCACGTCCCCGACGTACTCCTCCCCACGAGGCGCCAGGAGGTACCCGCCGGGCTCGTAGGTCACTCGCCACGGCTCATCCAGCGCGGTCATGAAAGCGTATAGCACGTAGCGCAGGCCCGACGCCGTACCGCGCACCCCGTGCGCAACGTGCAGCCACCCGTGCGGTGTCTTGATCGGCGCCGGGCCCTGGCCGTTCTTGACCTCCGCGACCGTGTGGTACCTCCGGTCGTGGACGATGGTTTCCTCCCCGATCTCCGCGTTCTCGATGCTGTCGGAGAGCCCCCAGCCGATCCCGCCACCCGAACCCGCCTCGATGAACCCGTCCTGCGGCCGCGTGTAGAACGCGTACTTGCCGTTCACGAGCTCGGGGTGCAGGACCACGTTGCGTTGCTGCGGCGAGCGGGTTTTCAGGTCCGGCAGGCGTTCCCACGTCTTGAAGTCGCGCGTCCGTGCGATCCCGCACTGCGCCACCGCTGCTGAAAGGTCCCCGCGCCGCGCGGCAGGATCCTTCCGCTCCGTGCAGAAGAGCCCGTAGACGTGCCCGTCCTCATGCCTCACCAGGCGCATGTCGTACACGTTCACGTCGGGGTCGTCGCTGGGCGGCATCACCACCGGGTAGTCCCAGAAGCGGAAACCGTCCACGCCGCTCGAGCTCTCGGCCACCGCGAAGAAGCTCTTGCGATCCACCCCCTCCACCCGCGCCACCAGCAAGAACCTTCCGTCCAGGAAGATCGCAGCCGGGTTGAACACCGAGTTGACGCCGAGCCGTTCCATCAGGTGCGGGTTCGTCCCCGGATCCAGGTCGTAGCGCCAGAACACCGGAGCGTGCGCGGCCGTCAGTACAGGGTGTTTCCACCGCTGCACCACACCGTTGGTCGTCTCCTCCTGCTCGTTGTGCTGTGCGACGAGCCGCTCGTAGTCGTCGAACAACTGCCGCTTCCGCCTCTCGAAATCCGTCTTCCTCATCGTCCCGTCCCGTTCGCGGCCTTCCCGAGACGCCGCATCATTTCCAGGCACATCCGCACGCTGTGATACGGACACTTCCACTCCGAGACCTTCGGCTGCACGGGATCCACCGAACCGTCCGCCCGCACCCGCCAGAACCAGTCGCCGTTGACCCGATCCACGACGCGCCGGCCGATGAACGCCCACACGCGAGCAGCCGCCTCGGAAAACCGTTCCTCGCCCATCAGGGCGAACGCGTGCCAGAACCCGACCACCGCCTCGGCTTGACACCACCAGTCGCGGCGGGAATCGATCACGTGCCCGCCGCGCCCCTCGTATTCAAGGCCGCCGTCGGCACCGAGCGCTTCACCCAGCACCGCCCGGGCGATCTCCATCCCCCATTGACGCACCTCGGCCGCCAGCCGCTCATCGGCGAGCACGTCGGCAGCCTCGTCGAGCAGCCACGAGGCCTCGATGTCGTGGCCGTAGGTGTAGGTGTCCGAGCACACGTTCCAGCGCTCATCGAAGAAGTGGCGGAGGTGGCCGCTACCGGGCCGGCTTCCTCTCTCGAGGATGTGGCGCCCGAACAGGTCGACCAGTTCCCTCAGCCGTGCCGCGAGCCCCGCATCCGGCCACGCTCGGTACAGGTTGGTGTACGCCTCCAGGAGGTGAAGGTGAGTGTTCATCGACTTTGGTGCGTTCATGTCCCCGTCGGACAGCCGCAGCTTGTTTGTCGCCGACCAGTCCGGGGCGCGCGACTCGATGTACCCACCGTACCGCTGATCGCGGGCGTGCCGTTCAACGAGCTCGTACAGCTGCCGCGCCGCCTCCAACGCTCCCTGCTCCCCGCTTGCCAGGTAGTACTCGCTCAACGCGTAGATGCAGAACGCCTCGCCATACACCTTCTTCGAACGGTCCAGCACCCGGCCATCGGGGTCCACCCGCCACACGTACCCCCCATGTTCGCGATCGCGGAACTTCGCCTCCAGGTACTCGTGCGCCCGGCGCGCCAGCTCGAGGTCAAGCGGGTCCCCGAGCTGCCGGTACAGCGCCGCAAACGTCCACAACAGGCGGGCGTTGAGCACCAGGCCCTTTGCCGCGTCGCCACGTACGGTCCCGTCGTTGGCCATCTCCGCGATGAAGCCGCCCCGGACGTGATCGAGGCTCTTCTCCCGCCAGAACGGGAGCAGGTTTGACCGCAACTCGCCCTCGATCGCCTGTCGAAGTGCCACCGCGTCCATGGCCCTTTCCTCCCCGTAGTCGAGCTCCACACGCGCGATCCGCAGGCCGCGGCGGAGCCCGATCCGCAGAAATCGCGTGCCCTCCAACAGCCGTTCCAGCCGGTACACGATCGGCAGCCAGTACCCGTACGTCGCCGAGTCACCCGCGGCAAGCGCCTGCACGCGCGGCTCGAACGCCTGGAACTCGGTCCCGTTCCGCGACACCGCGAATGCCAGGTCATTGCCGGCTCTCTCCGCGAAGGCGTACACGCGCCCGCCGGTCAGCGGTCCGTCCGTCCGGTAGACCACTGCCGCGTCTGTGTCGCCCTCGACACCGTGAGCGTCCTCCTTGAACCTGCGCGCCCCGTCGCCGCGAAACTCCAGTCTGCCCTGTTTCAAGAACGTCCGCGCGTCGTTTGCCAGCTCGTCGACCAGCGTCCGGCGAGTCACCGTAACGGGCCCGAACGCCTCGGATGGCACCGACGCTCCGGCCTGGTTGCGCGCGACCACCCGATACCAGTACTGCCGCCCGGGCGTCACCATCTCGTCGCAGAACAGGGGCCGGTACTGCACCGCCGCGTCGGACACTCCATGCGCGATCGTGCGCCACGCTGCGCCCGGCGAATCTCTCCGCTCGACGTCGTACTCCCTCGCGCCCGCCGACCCGCGCCAGGTCACCAGCCCGCCCGCGGTGACCTCGGTCACGCGGGGTGGAGCGGGAGCGTCTCGATCCGGCTCGGGGATGCCGCGAATCGCGAACGCCCGCCGCCGCACCTCGCGCATCAGCCGAGCCTCGTCGTACGCCTCGCCGCTGGCGAAACCCGGCCAGTGGTACGCCTTGAACAGGTCGCCGCCGTGGGGCTCGTGGTGCCAGTAGAACCCGCCGTCCCGATCGTGGCTGCGCAGCGACCACACCAACCCTCCGGCAATCCCCTCCTCGACGATGGCGTCCATCACCGCCGTCATCCCCGCCGTGGTCAGGAAACCGAACTCACCGACGTGGTACGGCTTGCGGCCCCGCGCCATCGCGGCGCTCCTGCGGACGTGAGCGATCATCTCCCGAGGGTCCTTCTCGTAGTGGTGGGTCTGCAGCAGATCGATCGCTGTGTCCTCGATCGAATCGCGGTCCAGCACCTCCGCCTGCCTGCCGTCCAGCACCAGGTGGTTGCGGTCAAGCTCCTTCAGGTACGTGGCGATCTGCCGCGTCCATTCGTGTGGGCACTGCAGCTCGTTTCCGGTCTCCCACGCCAGGATCGTCGGGTCGTCCCGGTACATCACGCCTGTGCGCGTGTTGACCCGGGTGAGTACGAACCGTACGGTCTCCTTGAAGTCAGCGATGAGTTGCGGGTCCGACCAGAACGCTTCACGCCCCTTGCCGCGGAACGCGGCGTACTCCCCTACCCCGCCCCACCAGCTCCAGTTGTCGACCAAGGGGATGATCAGGTGAACACCCCTCCTACGTGCCAGGTCCAGCACCAGGTCCAGGACGGCGAATCCGTCGTCGTTGAACTTCCCCGGTCCCAGCACGTGGCGCGGCATCCCTTCGGGATCGCCGGCTTTCCGGACCGAGAGCGCGTACGTCCGCGCGACCAGCCCGCCGATCTGCCGAATCGATTCCAGCGCATCGTCGATCTCGTACTCGTCTGGCCACCGGAAGGGCATCGCCTGCGCGAAGCGCATGTCGTCCTCGACGTAGTGGAGGTTCGGGACGTTGAACGACAGGAACCGGAACTGCCTGTCTCCCTCGTACAGCGTGTCGCCGCGAGCGTTGATGAACACCGGCGCCCGGTTCGACGGCGCCTGTGCGCGGGCCCACGAGCTCAGCAACGCAATCGCCAGCGCCATGCCTGTTGCGATTGCGCGGCTCGCGATCACCGTTCGGCTCCTTTCCCCTGCACCCACAAATGCGGCGTCATTTTGGGCGCGGAAGCTCGACCGAGTAGCCGGAGCGCTGCGCGGGCGGAGCCATCGTCGCCAGTCCTTTCCGCTCGACGACCTGGCGATACGTGACGGGCTCGAACCCGGCGGTGGTGACCGCCGCACGGAAGGCGGGCGAGGTGAGGGCGTGCAGCTCGGCCTGGCGGTGGCGCCCGACCCGGAACGGGTCCTGCGGGTAGTTGGTGTCGACCAGCGCCGTCATTTCCGCGTTGTCGAGGCCCAGGTGAGCGACCAGCAGCGTCAGACCCGGGCCCAACTCACGAATGAACCGGAGAAGGGTTGCGAGCTTCCGCTCCGGTGCGACGTCCCACAACGACGCCGAGCGCTCGCCAAAGTAGGTGGAGATGCCGAGCCCGCGCTCGCGGGCGAGCTTCTCCACGAGCGCCCGCAGCTCTGGCGTCGAGTACGCCGTCTGCATGTGGGCGTCGAGGTAGTCGATGCGGAGCCCGCTGCCGAGCGCGCGCCCGATCTGGGCACGCAGCTCCGCCTCGACCTCGCGGATATCGGGGGCACGCACCGCGAACGCCTCCTCAGAGGGGAGGAAATAGCCATTCGCATCCACCAGCAACGGCACCGTCGTACGGCCGAGCACGGGGCCCCACTTGTAGTGTTGCCACTCGGAGTTGAGCGTGAGGTGGACGCCGACGCTGATCTCGGGGTGTTGTGCCAGGATCTCCACCGCCTCCAGGTACCAGGGGCATGCGAACATGACCGACGCAGAGAACGGGATGCCCGTCTCGAGCAGCCTGCGAACTGCGAGGTTCACCGCGTGGCACATGCCGACGTCGTCGCAGCGGACCGCCAGTTGGCGGGGTGCCTCCGCCGCCGTCGCGAACGCAGGGAACAGCACTGCGCAGGCGAGAACGGCGGCCGCGACGCGAGGGACGCGCGCGTGAACGCGCGTCTGCCATGCCTGAGACTCATTCAACATGTTTCCTCCGTTCGGTGCGAGCCACGTGCAAGCTGAGAGCGTACCCTTCCACACGCCATTCATTGCTAGGATAGACTCATGCAGCCACAGCTCAAGAGCCCGGTCCCTGGCGCGTCCCGGCACGCGGCCCCCCAGCTTCGTGGCGACGCCATCGTCGCGAACCTCGTTCTGGCGATCCTGCTCATGGGTGCGCCGTTGCCAGCCCAGGCGGATCCTCCCGGCCCTTCCCCGAGCCCGGGCCTCGCCGCTCCCCCCGCGGTCCCACCACCCGAGCCCTCGTGCGACAACCAGACCCTCACGGCGTACCGCGCACTGCTCGTTCTCGCGCCCCATCCGGATGACGAGACGCTGGCCTTTGCCGGCTTGATCACGGCGTACATGCGCCAGGGCAAGCCGGTTCAGGTCGTAGTCGTCACCGACGGCGACGCCTACTGTGACGCCTGCCGGTTCTGGAAGAGCACCTCGGTGCACGGACCGACGTGCAGCGCCCTGGACCTCTCGAACTTCGCCACGCCAGCGTTGGACAGCTTCGCCGAGGTCCGTCGCGGCGAAAGCGCCGCGGCCGCGGCGATTCTCGGTCGCCGGCCGCCGACGTTTCTCGGCTACCCCGACACCGGCCTGGGGGCGGCATGGCTGAACTCACGGCGGGGCGAGCTGCAGAAACGGCTGCGCCGCTCGGACTTCTCCGGCTGCGCCGACTGCGAGACCTGTGAGAGCGGCTACGGCGGAGGGCCGGAGACAGATCTTACGGCTTCCTCGCTCATCGGCTCGCTGTCCTCGCTCCTCGCCGCCACTTCGGAGAACACGCTCGTTGCGACCACCCACTGGCTCGACGGGCATGGCGACCACGCCGCGCTCGGAAACTTCGTCAAGACCCTCAACGACGCGCTCGCGGTTCCACGCCCGGTCGTCTACGCCGTGATCCATGCCCACACCCCGAAGTCGACCTCCCACGGCGACTGCTGGTACCCAGGGCCGCAGGCCTTTGTCTGCCCGTGCGCCGACGAGGAGCGCGCCACAACGGACCCAACCTGGGTCGCGGACCTGAGGCGGCACCGAATGCAGCCGGGCTTGCCGGCCGCGCTCCCTGACGACGCACCGTACGGCACGTCACGGCAGCTCTGCCTCCCGGAGGAGCTGTACCGGGGTGAGACGGCCACCAAGGTGGCGGCCATCAGGGCGTACAGGTCGCAACTGGGCACCCTAGCGCGCACCGGCAGCGTCCCGTCCTACCTCGACGCCATCATCGACTGCAACGGCTACCTGATCTCGTTCGCCCGGCGAACCGAAGCGTTCGTGCTGACCGAGCCGGCCGCCGGGACGCCTTCGACCTGCGACCCGGGTGGGGTCTGGGAGGGGAGCGGCGGCACGAGCGCGCAAAGCTCCGACGTCGGCAAGGCCACTCTCTCGCTCGCGCGTACCGGTGAGCGCACTCTGGCGGGCTCTCTGAGCTTGACCGACGCGAAAGGCGCGCAGCGCCAGGAGATCGTGGTCGGCGACTTCGACGCCCGCTGCACCGTGACGCTACGGTCGCCGCAGCGCCCGCAGCTCGTCGTCCGCGGCTCGGTTTCCCGAGACGGGAAGAGCCTGTACGGCTCGTGGGGCACCGAGGCCCCCGGCTACTTCGTCGTTCACCGCTAGTCGGGTCGCCGGGAATACCCCGGCTTCCACGCGGATGCCCGATGCGCCCGGGGAAGGCGATATCATGGCGCAAAGGAGAGCGCTCCAGTGGGACACCTCCCCCCTCTCGACTGGCTGATGATCGGTCTATATTTCGCGGTGCTCCTCGGCGTGGCCTGGTGGGCCTCGTGGCGCAAAACGGCGACCCACGCGTCCTCGGAAGGCTATTTCCTGGCCAGCCGGAACATCGGCTGGTTCGTGGTCGGCGCTGCGCTGTTCGCCTCCAACATCGGTTCCGAGCACCTCGTGGGCCTGGCCGGCACGGGGTACGACAGCGGGGTCGCCGTGGGCCAGTTCGAGGTCCTGGCCTCGCTGATCCTGCTCGTTCTCGCGTGGGTGTTCGTCCCCTTCTACCTGAGGAGCAGCGTCTACACGATGCCGGAGTTTCTCGAGCGGCGCTACTCGGCCGGCGCGCGGTGGTACCTGGCGGTGGTTTCGATCGTCGGGTACGTGCTCACCAAGATCTCGGTCACCCTCTACGCTGGCGGGATCGTGTACGAGGTGCTGCTCGGCGGGAGGTTCTGGACCGGCGCCCTCGTCATCGTGCTGGCGACCGGTGTGTACACGGTGCTTGGCGGCCTCCGCGCCGTCCTCTACACCGAGGCGCTGCAGACGGTTGTCCTCATCGGCGGCTCGGTTCTGGTCACGGTGTTCGGGCTCGTCCAGCTCGGCGGCTGGGGCGCGATGCGTTCCGCGGTGGCGCCCGCCTTCTTCGACATGTGGCAGCCTGCGAGTCACCCGTCGTTCCCGTGGACCGGGATCGTGTTCGGTGCCCCGATCCTCGGGGTCTGGTACTGGTGCACCGATCAGCACATCGTGCAACGGGTGCTCTCGGCTCAGGGGATCGACGAGGCGCGCCGGGGGAGCATCTTCGGCGGCTTCCTCAAGCTCCTGCCTCTGTTCATCTTCGTGATCCCCGGCGTGATCGCTGCCGGCCTGGTCAAGAGCGGCCAGCTGCACATCGCGAGGCCCGATCACGCCTTCCCCGAGATGGTCCGCGCCCTCCTCCCAGCGGGCGTACGCGGCCTGGTCGTCGCGGGGTTCCTGGCCGCGCTCATGAGCTCGCTGTCCGCGGTGTTCAACGCGTGCTCGACGCTCCTTACCTGGGACGTGTACCGCAAGCTGCGCCCCCACGCCTCGGAGCGCCGGCTGGTGTGGGTGGGCAAGGTCACAACGGTCGCACTGGTCGGTTTCGGCCTTCTCTGGATCCCTCTGATGAAGTACATCTCCGGACAGCTCTACGTGTACCTGCAGAGCGTCCAGGCCTACATCTCGCCGCCGATCGCGGCGGTGTTCCTGTTCGGCGTGTTCTGGCGGAGGGTGAACGCTCACGGAGCGATCGCGTCGCTCCTGACCGGCTTCGTGCTCGGCATGGGACGGCTTGTCCTCGAGCTCACGAAGGGCTCGCTCCACGGCGTCCTACGCTGGTACGCCGACGTCAACTTTCTGCACTTCGCCGTCCTACTCTTCGCGGTGTGCACTGCGGTGTTGGTGGTCGTCAGCCTCCTTACGCCGCCCCAAGGCGACGCCAAGCTGGCGGGGCTGACGTTCGCGACTGCGGATGTGGGAACGGGCGACCTGCCAGCGGGCGGGAAATCGGCGTCCGACTCCGTGTGGCGGCGGCGGGATGTGTGGCTTTCGATCGTGCTGGCTGGATGCGTCGGCCTCGTCTGGCTCTACTTCACGGGCTAGGAGCCTGTCCGAGTAATGGGGCGAGTCGCGCGCAGGGGGTTTGCGAGGCGCAGGCAAGGCGCGAGGAGGCAGGCGATGCTGGAGCATCGTGGCCGACGAGCAACGCAGCATGCGCCCGCAACACCCCTGCGCCCGAAGGGTTACGGCGGCGCGGGGCCATCTGCTGCGTTGCCGCTCCTTGCCGATGGGGGAGCATCGCCTTCGTCGCGGTGCCTTGCATCTGGCCCCGCGGCGCTCGTAACGCGACCGCACCCGCTTACTCGGACAGGCTCCTTAGGTGCGCCGCCGCCGTGGCAGCAACACCGAAGGGAGGGCACCACGCGTAACAAACTCGGGCTCGTGCTGGTAGTCGGCGTGGCGTGCACACTCGGGTGCAGCCACCCGGCACCGAGGAGCGCTGCCGGATCCGTCGTGGGCTCGAGTCGGGTCCACCCCGAGCTCTGGCCGAAAGTGCCGCGAGCTTTGCCCCCAAATCCGGAGGTCGAGCACGCGGTGGCCGCGCTCCTCGCCCGCATGTCGCCCGAGGAGAAGGTCGGCCAGGTGATCCAGGCCGAGATCGGCCAGGTGACCCCGGAGGACGTGCGGCGGTACCACCTCGGCTCGATCCTCAACGGTGGCGGTTCGCACCCCGGAGGCAAGAAGCGCACCTCGCCGGCCGAGTGGCTTGCGCTGGCGGATGCCTTCTACGACGCCTCGATGGACACCTGGGACGGCGGCCCGGCGATCCCCGTCATCTGGGGGTGCGACGCCGTCCACGGCCACGCCAACGTGATCGGCGCGACGGTCTTCCCCCACAACATCGGCCTGGGTGCGACCCGCAACCCCGACCTGCTGCGGCGGATCGGCGAGGTGACCGCGGTCGAGATCCTGGTCACCGGTCTGGACTGGAACTTCGCGCCGACGGTGGCGGTGGTGCGCGACGACCGCTGGGGCCGCACGTACGAGGGGTACTCGGAGGATCCCGAGGTCGTGCGAGGGTGCGCGGGGGCGATGGTGCGTGGCTTGCAGGGCGATCCCCACTCGGCCGGCTTTCTTGACGGGCACCACGTGATCGCGACCGCGAAGCACTTCATAGGCGACGGGGGCACGCTCGGCGGCCGCGACCAGGGCGACAACACCTCGAGCGAGAAGGAGCTGCGGGACATCCACGCCGCCGGGTACGTGGCCGCACTCGAGGCGGGAGTGCAGACCGTCATGGCCTCGTACTCCAGTTGGCATGGGCGCAAGCTGCACGGCTTCCAGGAACTTCTGACCGGAGTGTTGAAGGATCGGATGGGCTTCGACGGCTTCGTGGTCGGAGACTGGAATGGCCACGGCCAGCTCCAGGGGTGCTCCGACGGCAACTGCCCGGCCGCGATCAACGCCGGCGTCGACATGTTCATGGTCCCGAACGAGTGGCGGGCGCTCTACCGGCACGCGCTCGCCCAGGTGAGGTCGGGGGTGATCCCGATCGCCAGGCTCGATGACGCGGTGCGCCGGATCCTGCGCGTCAAGATGCGCGCCGGGATGTTCGAGCGCGGACGGCCCTCGAGCAGGCCGCTGGCCGGCAGGACCGACCTCTTCGGCTCACCCGAGCACCGCGCCGCGGCCCGCCAGGCGGTGCGCGAATCGCTGGTGCTGCTCAAGAACAATGGCCGGCTTCTCCCATTGCGACGCGATCTCAACGTCCTCGTAGCGGGCGACGGCGCCAACGACATCGGCAAACAGTGCGGTGGCTGGACGATCTCCTGGCTGGGCGACGGCAACACCAACGCCGACTTCCCTGGCGGGGCATCGATCTGGGACGGCATCCGGGAGCTGGTTAAGGGTGCCGGCGGCACCGCGACGCTGAGCGAGGACGGCAGGTTCGAGGCGCGCCCCGACGTGGCAATCGCAGTCTTCGGCGAGGACCCGTACGCCGAGACCCCAGGGGACCGCGACACCCTCGAGTTTCGTTCAGGAAAGCGCGGCGGAGCGAGGCTCCTGCGTTCGCTCAAGGCCGTCGGGCTGCCGGTGGTCTCGGTGTTCCTGAGCGGACGGCCTCTGTGGGTGAACCGCGAGCTCAACGCCTCGGACGCTTTCGTGGCCGTCTGGCTTCCCGGCTCGGAGGGGCGTGGGGTCGCCGACGTGCTTTTCCGCGCCGCCGATGGCTCGGTCGCGCACGACTTCACCGGGAGGCTCTCCTACTCGTGGCCGCGCTGGCCCGGAGAGGGCCCGCTCAACCGCGGCGACCCGAGGTACGACCCGCTGTTCCCGTTCGGCTTCGGCCTCAGCGTGGCGGACGACGGCGAGCTGCCGAGGCTGCCCGAGGAAAACACCGCGAGCACGGCACGGACCACGGTTGGGTCCGCGACCACGGTCGCCGAGGGGCCGGAGGCGATCCGAGTTGGTGTCCGAGGAGGACCGCGATGAGCAGGCATGATATTCTGGCCCGAGGGCTGGTGGCGATCGCTGCGGTCTGTGCGTCGGCGTTGCTCTCGTTGAGCTGCACCCGAAGCCGAGAACCAGCACACGACGACCTCTTCTCGCGCGAACGAATCCTGGCCACCATGGAGCGGGTGGCCGACTGGCAGCTCGCTCACATCGCCTACGAAGCGCCGCTGCCGGATGGCGGGACGCAGCCGGTCACCGACACGGAGTGGGTCCGCGGCGCGTTCTTCGCCGGGGTGATGGCGACCTTCAGGGCAACCGGAAAGCGAGCTTACCTCGAGGCCGCCCTTGCCCTTTCCGAGAAGAACCGCTGGCAGCCGGGCCCCCGCCCGCGGCACGCCGACGACCTGTGTATCGCGCAGACCTATGCCGAGCTTTACCTTCTGGAGCCCGACCCGCGCCGGATCCGGCCGACGGTCGAGCGCCTGGACGCCATGCTGGCGCAGCCGCGGCCTGGACCAGTAGTTGGGTGGACCGAGGACGACAACTGGTCCTGGTGCGACGCGCTCTTCATGGCACCCCCGACGATGGCGCTGATCAGCGAGGCCACTCGCGATCGCCGCTACCTGGACGCCATGAACGCGATGTGGTGGGAGACCTCGGGCTTTCTGTACGATCCGGACGAGCACCTGTGGTACCGAGACGGGCGCTACGTCGTCCAGCCCGACCGCTCCCAACCGCGTACGCCCCACGGTCGGAAGGTGTTCTGGAGCCGGGGCAACGGCTGGGTGATGGCCGGCCTTGCGAGGGTGCTCCAGCACATGCCGGCCGATTACTCCGATCGCGACCGGTACGTGCAGCAGATGCGCGCGATGGCCGCGCGCCTGGTCGAGGTACAAGGAGCGGACGGTCTCTGGCGCTCGAGCCTGTTGGATCCCGAGGAGTACCCCGCCCCGGAGACCAGCGGCACGGGGTTTTTCGCCTACGGGCTCGCATGGGGGATCAACCATGGGGTCCTGGACGCCGAGACCTGCCTGCCTGCGGTGCGGAAAGCCTGGAAAGGGTTGAACTGGGCCCTCCACCCATCCGGGAAGCTCGGCTGGGTGCAGCAGATCGGGTACGACCCTCGCTCGGTCAGTGCGGACGACACGGTCGAGTACGGCTCCGGGGCGTTTCTCCTCGCGGCCAGCGAGATCCTGACCGCGACGGGCGGGGGCTCCCGCTCCCCGGGGCCTCGCTGACCGCCGACGTCTACCAGGTCAGGGTCACCTTGCTCAACTGGCGTGGGTTCTCCGGATCGAACCCCTTCGCGCGTGTCAGGTGGTAGCAGAAGAGCTGGGCCGGCACCACGCTCACCACGGGGCTGAGCCACTCGGGCAGGCCGGAGGGCAGGCGCAACGGCGCGCTCGCGATGGACAGCGCTTCTTCCCGGTTCGAGATGACCACCAGATCGACACCACGGTCGGCGACGAGGGTCTTGAGGAGGGCCATGACGTCCCCGAAGATGGCACCCTCGGGCGCCACCGCGAGCACCGGAAAGTCACGTGACACCATCGCCATCGGGCCGTGCTGAAAGTCCGCGGATGAGTACGGCTCGGCCCCCACATACGCGAGTTCTTTGAGCTTGAGCGCCCACTCGTACGCGGTCGCGAAGTTGTAGCCCCTCCCCAGCACCACGCACCGGCTCATCGAGACGTAGCGCTCCGCGACATTCTTGATGGCGGGATCCTCCGCGAGCGCCTCGCGCATGAGATCCGGGACTCTTCCGAGCTGCCCCAGACGCTCCGGGGCTTCCTCCAGGGCTACCGAGAGCATGGCGACCGTCACGAGCTGAGTCGTATAGCTCTTCGTCGCCGCGACGGCGCGCTCGGCGCCGGCACAGGTGTCGACCACGAACTCCGCCGCGTGCGCGATCGGCGACGCTGGGTCGTTGGTGATCGCCACGGTGAGGGCTCCTTGAGCGCGCCCCTCTTTGATCACGCTGACGATGTCCGGAGATTGCCCGGACTGCGAAATACCAACGACCAGCATGTCCTTGATGATTGGCGGGCTCGCATAGAGGGTGAAGAGCGACGGTGCCGCGAGCGCCACCGGGAGTCGGTTGTAGGCACCCCAGAGGTACTTCGCGTACAGGCCGGCGTTGTCTGAGCTGCCGCGCGCCGCGAGGAAAACACCCGAGCAGCCCCGGGTACGCACGGCGCGAGCCACCGACCAGACCGCCTCCCGTTGGCCCTCGAGCAGGCGCGCGACGACCTCCGGTTGCTCGAGGATTTCGGATTTCAGGCTCACTGGCCTCCCTTCGGGGTCAAGCTCCTCGCATGACCACACACGTTTCCTGGGTCTTGCGGCTTCCTGCACACCGCAACAGCGTACACCGGAAGCCGCAAAGGAGCCCCGAAGGTTCCTACCGGTGCCGCCGAGCAGCCGGTCGCAAAGAACGCTTCTCGCCACGTTCGGGCGGCCCCTCGCGGGGACGCGAACAGTCATTAAAGATCCGGGCCGCAGGCTTGCGAGCTCGAGGCGCGCTCGTCTGGTGGCAGCCGACAGAGCCCCACACGCGCAGGACTCACCGCAGCAGCTCGCGGATCAACGCCAGGTGGTGGTCGTCGTGCTCCGCGGAGAAGAAGCAGAGGTCCACCAGGCGCATCGGGCGGTCGAGGCGCGGGTGGCGGGCGACACGCGCGGCCTCGTCCAGGGTGAGCCGGTCGAGCGTCTCCATGGTTCGAGCGCGGGCGGCTCGGAACTCCGCCACGATCTCGCCGATCGAACGATCGTTGTAGCTCGCCGCAGCGGTCGCCCGGTTGCCCATGTCCGCGACGGTGAGCACGCCCTCGCCCCGGACATACTCCCCGATGCGCGTCTGGAAGAGGACCTCCAACGTCCAGAGGTGGCCGGCATGCTCCTGGGCCGACCACTTCCCGGACGCATGGCGGGTCAGCGCCGAGGCAGCGCCCGGAATCAGGTCCTCGAGCCGCGACGGCGTCCCGCGCAGGCGCTCGAGCACGGCGCGGTACATCCCAACCGGCAAATCAAACGCCCATCGGTACTCCAGCCACGGAAGCACGTCCGAGGTCATCGCACCCCCTGGGGTAGATACGTTCGGCGACGGTTTGGGTTTACGACCACCAACCAACGGTCGGCGCGAGACGCCCCGGATTGCGCTTCACCGCGCCGAGCCGCCTGCCCCGCATCGGCGCTCAGCGCGGTTCGGCGCGGGCGGCGGCGGGGCGGGGGGCCGAACCGGAGAGCCGACCGCACACGAGGAGCACCCAGGCGTCGACGTAGAACCACAGCAGGAACAGAAGGAAGCTCCCGAGCGCCCCGTACAGCGCCTGGGCACCCCACAGCGACGGCAGCAGCCGCGTGACCGTCCACCCGGCGGCGACCCAACCGCCGGTTGCGAGCGCGGCCATCAGCCACAGCCGCCAGCCGCGCGCCAGCAACCCGGGGATCGCCCGATAGGTGAGAGCGATAGCCAGCAGCAGGACGATCGCGGCCATGGCCCGCGTCAGCGCGGTCGCCGTGGGGGCGTCGCGGCCGAGCAGGACGTCGTTGCCGAGCGTTTCCTCGAGGGCCGGTGCAACGAGGATGACGAAGGACAACAGGAGCAGCGCCAGCATCCAGACGAACACCAGGAAGAGCGCGCTCGCGATCGCGCGCAGGCGATGCCGCAGGTCCTGTGGGTCGCCGCCGCCGAGGCTCGCCAGCGCCCTGACGCACGCGGCCATGAAGCGGAACGAGCCCCAGGCGGCCAGCAGCGCGCCGGCCGCGAGCCACCCCGAGCTGCGGATCGAGCCGACCCACGAGGCGATGGCCGCGGGGTCGAGCCCGGCCTGGGGGGCGAACACCCCGATCAGGGTGTCGGCCAGAGGTTCGCCGATCGTTGCTGGCAGCCACGTAACAGCTGCCACGGCAGTCAGCCCGAGAAACGGCACCAGGGAGAGCGCGAGGTAGAACGCCATCTCGGCCGCGTAGCTGCCCAGCCTCGGCAGGCCGTGAAGGAACTTCGCAAGCCGCTGGACCCGGTTCATCTGCATCCTGTATACCAGAGAGGCTGTGCTTCTATCTACCATTTCCAACTGGTCCTGAGAGGCCTCGCGCCGTTTCGTGTTCAACCGAAGGCTTCTCTTGTCATCCCGAGCGCAGCCTTTTGTCATCCCGAGCGCAGCGAGGGATCTTGGCGGTGGGTGTGCAGCAAGGCATCCTCCAACCCAGATTCCCCGTCCCACCTGCGGCGGGACTCGGAATGACATTTCTTGCTGGCGAATCGGGCTCGGGCGATGGACAATACGCCCATGGCGAAGCAGGACGAACCCAACAAGGTCATCTACTCGATGGTGGGCGTGGGCAAGGTCCACGGCAGCAAGCAGGTGCTCAAGGACATCTACCTGGGCTACTTCTACGGCGCCAAGATCGGCGTCATCGGCCTCAACGGCTCGGGGAAGAGCACGCTCCTGCGGATCATGGCGGCCGTCGAGAAGGAGTTCCTCGGTGAGGTGGCCATCTCCCCCGGCTACTCGGTCGGCTTCCTCGAGCAGGAGCCCCAGCTCGACCCTTCCAAGACCGTTCTGGAGATTGTGAAGGAAAGCACAAGTGAAGCGTCACGTCTGCTGTCAGAGTTCGAGGCGATCTCCGACAAGTTCGCCCAGCCGATGGAGCCCGACGAGATGGACAAGCTCCTCGCGCGCCAGGGCGAGGTCCAGGAGTCACTCGACGCCCTCGACGCCTGGGACCTCGACTCTCGCCTCGAGCTCGCAATGGACGCGCTGCGCTGCCCTCCCGGCGACACCCCGGTCAAGGTGCTCTCCGGCGGCGAGCTGCGCCGCGTGGCGCTCTGCCGCCTCCTCCTTCAGAAGCCCGACATCCTGCTCCTGGACGAGCCGACCAACCACCTCGACGCCGAGTCGGTGGCGTGGCTGGAGCAGCACCTGCAGAAGTACGAGGGCACGGTCATCGCGGTGACGCACGACCGCTACTTCCTCGACAATGTCGCGGGGTGGATCCTGGAGCTCGACCGCGGCCAGGGGATCCCGTGGAAGGGCAACTATTCGAGCTGGCTCGAGCAGAAGCAGGAGCGGCTGCGCAAGGAGCAGAAGCAGGAGTCCGAGCGCCAGAAGACGCTGCAGCGCGAGCTGGAGTGGATCCACATGGCGCCCAAGGCGCGCCACGCCAAGGGCAAGGCGCGCATCAATTCCTACCAGCAGCTCCTCACCGCCAAGCAGGAGGACGTGGCGCGCGACCTCGAGATCTACATCCCGCCCGGGCCTCGCCTGGGCGACGTGGTGATCGAGGGCAAGGGGCTGCGCAAGGGGTACGGCGACAAGCTGCTGATCGAGGGCGCCGAGTTTTCGATCCCGCCCGCCGCGATCGTCGGTGTCATCGGCCCCAACGGCGCGGGCAAGACCACGCTCTTCAAGATGATCGTCGGCGAGGAGGAGCCGGATTCGGGCAGCCTGCGCCTCGGCGAGACCGTTCAGATCGCCTATGCCGACCAGACCCGCGCCGACCTCGAGCCCGACAAGACCGTCTACGAGGTGATCTCGGAGGGCATGGACGAGGTGGCCCTCGGCAAAGTCAAGATGAACGCCCGCGCCTACTGCAGCCGCTTCAACTTCTCCGGGGCCGACCAGCAGAAGAAGGTCAGCCAGCTCTCCGGCGGCGAGAGGAACCGCGTCCACCTCGCGCGCATGCTCAAGGAGGGCGCCAACGTGCTCCTCCTCGACGAGCCCACCAACGACCTCGACGTGAACACCCTCCGCGCCCTCGAGGACGCTCTCGACAAGTTCGCCGGCTGCGCGGTCGTCATCTCCCACGACCGCTGGTTCCTCGACAGGATCGCGACGCACATCCTTGCGTTCGAGGGCGAGTCCAAGGTCACCTTCTTCGATGGCAACTTCTCCGAGTACGAGGACTGGCGCCGGCAGACCCTCGGCGACGCCGCCACCCGCCCGCACCGGATCACGTACAGGAAGCTGACGAGGTGATAGCCGGTTCGAACAGCGCTCTCATCGGAATAGTGAGATGGTGATACGGGGTACCCAAAGTGGCACCTATTCTGGCACCAATCTCCCGTGATCAGGAACGACACAGAGGGCGAAACGCCGCGGGCGGGACCCGGCCAACCCGGCGAGTGTCTGATATCTTCCGGTAGTGCGCCGCTGGCGGGATGAACCTCATGTCCTACGGACGGGCTTCAGGGAGCGCGATCACTGTGGGCGTCGCATCACTGAACCAGTCGCAGCTTTCGCGTCTCTGCGCAGCGGGTATCCAGCGCTCTTTTCGGATCGGCGAGAAACTGGCGCGCAAGGCTCAGGGCACAACTCCTGTAGTCATCTACCGAAGCGGGCGGAAAATCGGCCAGCTCGACCTCGCCATGGACGGCATTCCTGAAAACGACATTCCTGGCATTGGGATACAGCATCGCGATTTGGTAGCCGGAGAGTCCCGACAGGGATGCGTCCAGTTCTCCGGAAAACACCAGTTGCGGCCCATTATAATAGACACGGGTCTTGCGGATCGGGTCGGCTCGCCCAGAGCGCCATATGGCGCAGTCCTGGAACATCTCCGCCCCTCCTCGCTTCCCAAACAAGGCGCGGACGATTTCAGATTTGGCCGCCGCCTGCTGATAGTCATCAAGGGATTCGAACGACCGTTCCTCGTTGCATTCGATGGATAGGTTCTGCCCCATGTCGTACCAGCCTTCGACCGGCCCGGGCGTTTCATTGTCCCTTTCTTCGGGCATTCTCAGCTTGATCTGGCGCATCAACTCGCTGTCGCCCCGAGCCGCCGCATCCATATAGGCCAGCAGGTTCTGAACGCGCTTTTCAAAGATCGCTGGGTCACCGGTAAACAGATAGCCGCGAATGTGGTGGATCAGCACATGGTCGTCGATCCGCTCGTCTCCAGCCATCACTGGCTGCTGCCTGAGCCGAGGCAGCGCGGCGAGGAATCGGGTTCGCAGGTCTGGATACCGCGACGAGCATGCCGCATCGACCGCGCATTTCGAGAGCAGCCTGTTGATCGCGACATCGGTGCCGCGAAAGTCGTCGATGATCTCGAGACCTTCAGGATAAGAGGGGCCGTCATGGATGATGGAGTGCACGCTCGCGGGAAAATCGCGCGCCATCGCAAAGGCCAGCCGGCTTCCGTATGATATGCCCCAGAGATTCCACTGCCTCACGCCCAGTGCTTTCCGAAGCGCTTCGATATCGCGGGCAGACCGCGCGCTGTTGTACTGGGAGAGATCGACGCCCTCCTTGATCCATTTGTCCCAGCAGATTTGCACCTTTTTGAGATAGTCGTTCTCTCGATCGCAACGCAGCGCGGGAATTGACCGGCCGGACCCTCGCTGGTCGTAAAACACCCAGTCGCGATCGACGACGATGTCATGGATTTGCGGGTTGGCGACCAGCATTTCGGCATAAACAAGGCTCGGTGCCCCGGGACCTCCGCTCAAGTAGATGACCGGGTGTTCCGGGTCCTTGTTTCGACGAGGGTGGACGATCATGAATGCAAGTTCGATGTCTCGAACCGGCTCATCATAATTCTCAGGCACCTTCAGCCGGCCGCACTCGACCCGAAGCAGCGCCTTCCACGCATCGAATGGGCAGGCGACCCTCTTCCATGACCCTTCAACTTGAGATGGGGCGGCCGCTTCCGATGCAGTGCCGGCAAACGCAGCGATGCTCAATGCCGCGAGCAAGAGGCAATGGATGGCTCTGTGGGACAGCATGCCAAGAGATTGGCATCCAAGCGCGCGACAGTCAATCACGCGCTGCCCTAATGCTCTGTCAGGATGTGGCACCACGGCGTCCATTTGACGGCCATTTGGCCACTGCCAGCCTCAGGAATTCACTGTTGAAGCACTGATTTTTGTGGTCAAAGCGGCGGAACAGGTGCCAGGTACGTACTTGGCCGAACTAGCCGCGAGCTATTCAATTCTGCTAGATGGGTACCTGGCACCCATTCACAACCAGCGGCCCGTCGCCTGAGCCCGCCGCCCACCTCAGCGGCTCCGCCGGCAGTCACCCGCTCCACTGTTGAGACGCCCCGCGCGTGCCTGACCGCACCGCAACGGCGAGAGCCTTGCCCGGCCGCCTTGCCCTCCCTCCACCGCCGGAATCCTGCCCTCCCCCGTCCTTGACTGAGCCTCCCACGCTGCTACCATGCCCCAAGGTGAGAAAGGAAATTCCTATCTCTCACTGGTACAACGCGATTCGGCCTTCGGCCGCCCGTGCTCCGGCGCCGTCCTACGGGCCTTCTAAGTTGTGCTTGCGGAGGAAGTGATGTTCATGAGCTATCCCCTTCGGAGCAAATATACGTTTCGCGCGGTGTTCGCCCTTCTCCTCTCCGTGCCGCTCACCGCTTCCAGCCGGGCACAGAGCAATGCAACGTCCACTGGTCCCGACGCCCCCGTGTGGAACGTGCCCAATGAAGGGGTCTACTTCGGTGGTCCGGCCATCGGCCCCGACGGGACCATCTACATCGGGACGTCGGAAGCGGGCGTGAGCGACGCGCTCACGACCCATGGTCTCTACGCCGTGGATCGCAATGGCCGAACGAAATGGAAGTACACGACCGGCAAGTCAATCAAGTCTTCTCCCGTCATCGGGCCTGACGGCACCATCTACATCATGGTCGGGATTGGGACAGATACAGACGCGAACGGTCTCGACAGCAGCCTGCACGCGATCGACCCTGAGGGACAGAAGAAGTGGGAATGCCCCAACCTGGGTTCGTTCGGAGTCGGACCGGTGCCGGACTCGCCGGCCATCGCCAAGGATGGCACGATCTACGTGAGTGGGGCTCACGATCTCTTTGCCTTGCAGAACGGCTGCAACGTCAAGTGGACCTACCACTTCCCGGATCTGGACAGCGTCCTCGGCGACGGTACACGCTACCACCTCAGCTCGCTTCGGAGCTCGCCGTCCGTAGGAGACGATGGCACGGTCTACGTGAACACCCTCGAGGAGACTCATTCGAATGTTGTAGGTGGCATCTATGCATTCTCCCCTTCAGGGCAGCTGCGCTGGCATCACCCGGGTTCGGGCTGTGTGCCGCCGGCTATCGGCGCGGACGGGACCATCTACGCTGGTTACGGATCCTACGACCCAAGCGGAACGCCACCAAAGCTCGTGGCCATCACTCCCGATGGCACGACGAAGTGGGAGCTCCTGACCGGGCATTGGATCATGGCCGCGCCCGTCATCGGCACCGACGGTAGCATCTATGTCGGCACATCCCAGCACCCATTGAGCACGCCAGGCGTGTTCTTCGCTGTTCGTGCCGACGGAACACTCAAATGGAAGTACGACACCGCACCGGACGTGGCGGACTGGCCAGCGGCGAGGGCCAATCCGCCCGACATCTACCCTGGCGCCAGCATCGACTCCAATCGGGTGGTCTATTTTGCCGACGAGGTGGGCGCCATGTGGGCGATCCACGAGGATGGGGACGTGGTCTGGAAACGGTTGTTCGCGCCCGGAAATGACCGCTGGGGAAACGTGATGCACGGCGGGTTCGCGATCGACGACGCAGGCATTCTGTACTACGGGTCGTATAACCCAGCCGTGGGTCTGGTGGCGATGAGGACGGGCTCGACCGGATTGGCCGCAAGCCGCTGGCCCAAGCAAGCCGGAAACAACCAGAACACCGGGCGCGCGTCGCAAAACCTTCGTCGCGTTCGACGTCGAATCCCGCGGGCAGATTGACGGTGAGCTCGGGCAGCGGGCCCCGCGAGACCCCGTAGACGACGACGTCGTTGCGGCGGATGCCGTCGGGATGGGTGCCAGGTACGTAATTAGCCGAACTAGCTCGCACCCGACAAGGACTCAACGTGTTTTCACGCCAGGGGGCACCTTCACTCGATCCGTTGCGCGTCGGCACCGTGATAAGGTAAGAATTGAAAGCGGAGAGTGATGGCTGAGCCAGCTGCGAAACACCCGGGTCGCAACGAGCCGTGCCATTGCGGCTCCGGAAAGAAGTACAAGCACTGCTGTCTCGCCAAGGACGAGGACGCCGATCGCGTGTCGCGGGAGCAACAGGCGAGCGCTGCGGAGCCGACGGCGCCGCCGGAAGACGCGCCTTCGCAGCACACACCGCCGCCACCTCGGACGCAGCCGCAGCCGTGGAAGCGCACCACCAGGACCGCTCCGGGCCCCCGAAGGGTCACCACGCCCCGCAAAGCGGGCTGAGGGGCAAACGAGGTGTCAGACACGTACTCAGCCGAACTAGCCTCGGCTTGTTCAACTCCGCTAGATGCGTACCTGGCACCCAATGACTTCTTGCCAAGCGGTAGATCGGTGCGCAGGCAGGCGGGCCAGTGCTTCGGACGAGCGGTTTCACCGTGTCGTCAAGTGTCTTGACTCATTCGCCTTCGAGCCTATCATCAGCTTCAGGGTTGGTTCAGGAGGAATCACGCAAAGGGGGTCATGCACGCCAGGCCCCTAAGGAGACTCTGGTGAAAGGCTTCCAAGCGGTAGACCGGCGACAGGAACTCACGGATCAGCGACGGACAGTTGACTTTGATTCATACGATGTGACCGTTGATGAACTCCTTAGGAGGGTCACAAGTCACCGCATCAACATCGCACCTGTCTACCAAAGACAGTTTCGCTGGGACGCGCAGCGCCAGTCGCGCCTCGTCGAGTCGGTCTTGCTTGGCATCCCCGTGCCCCCTCTCTTCATGGCCACGAACCGTGCTCCAGACCAGCAGAGCGAATGGGAGGTCGTCGATGGCCTCCAACGCCTGCTGACGCTTGTGAACTTTGCGGGCGACGAGCGGGGGCGGGCCGTAGCCGGCCTGGATGGCCACCCGTTGGTGCTCTCTGGGTTGGAAAAGCTTACGACGTTCGAGGGGGCGCGGTTTCTGGAACTTCCTGAAGACATCCGGACCGCTTTCGAGGACAGGCCCCTTAAGGTCGTCGTTCTGAACGACAAGAGCGATCTTCAAGTACGGTTTGACCTGTTTGAGCGCCTCAACACAGGTGGCGTACTACTCACTCAGCAGGAGATTCGGGAGTGTGTCTTTCGAGGGCCCTTCATGGATCTCCTCGGTCACCTTGCCACAGCCGAGGAGTTCAGAACCGTGGTGATTCTGCCCGAGAACAAATGGAAAGATGGCACGCCAGAGGATTTCATCCTTCGGTTCTTTGCATTCCTTGAGCGCTATGAGGATTTCCAGCACTCGGTCAAGGACTTTCTGAACTCGTTCGCAAGAGACGCAAGTAAGGACCAACAACTAGAGCGCCGCCAAGCGCTTTTCCATGGAGCATTTGGCTTCCTAACCCGGTGCTTCCCAAAAGGACTCCGGACTCGAAAGGGCGCGACACCCGTGAACCTCTTCGAGGCCATTTCGGTCGGGGCAGCTCTTGCACTTGCGGAAATCCCAACCTTGGCACCCTCCGTGAATCCTGGGTGGGCCCATTCCGACGAGTTGCGTCGCCTGACCACTGGCGCTACCAACAGCCTGCGTCGTGTGAGGGGCCGAATCGAGTTCTGTCGCGACCGGTTTCTTGAGCGAAAGCAGTGAACTGCTCGCCATACCGGACCGAGTTCCAGGAGAGAATGTCGCAGGTACGCCAATTCCTTGCAGCGACCGATTCCCGCGATGGATCAAATGATGGAAGCGACGTTTCGCGTGAGGCTCGTGGCTTGGGAATCGTTCTCCTCTACGCTGCATACGAACACTTGCTTCACAGCCTTGTTAGGGGCCTGCTAGAGGCTGCTGTCGCAATCCGGTCCGGGAATCGGCGCCTCAAGACGGGTTTCCGTGTCGCCGCTGTCGTCAACCAACTCCAGTCCATCAGCGACTCGCGGGGCGGCAGAGTTCGCCCCAACACAGCACGCGAAGTCGTGCGCACTCTCGACGAGTCCCGAGGCTGCACAGTGGACGTCAACTGGTTTCCTGACGATGGTACGCACATGAAGAGAACCCAGGTGTCTTCCTTCTTCGATCTCTTTGACCTGGGTGACCCGGCGTCGATCCTCCGCGAAGCGTGGGACCGGCTTGACACGATCGTCGATGAGCGAAACGCGATCGCGCACGGGCGACGACGGGCGGACGAGGTCGGCCGCCAGTACACGCGCCAGGATCTTCTGTGCCTCGTGGACCTCTGGGAACAGCGTTGGCTCGAGGTAGCGGCCGTAATTGAGCAGCGGACGTACGACCGGAGCTTTTTTCGTAGCCCGAGATAGGTACTAGATGCGTAATTCGCGCCCATTGTCGCGTAGGCCGCCCAGGTTCGGCCCGCCCGCCAGATAGGTGCCAGGATAGGTACGAGGTCGACCGCCGTTAACAGACCTCCAACCGCCAGCCTGAGCAAGTGATAGGTACCAGGTCCGGCAAAGTTGACCAACAGTCCTCGGCCCGCGTTATCGGCGCCAAGCGCTGGTCCCCATACCGCATCGCCACGCACCTCCTGGCGTCCGAGGGCGAGAGCAAGGTGACGTCCTTCGACGGGAACTTCTCCGAGTACGAGGAGTGGCGCCGCCAGACTCTCGGCGATGCGGCCACACGGCCACACCGGATCACGTACAGGAAGCTGACGAGGTAGGCGCCGGCCCCGTCGCGCCTTTCGGCGGCCGGCGATTCGCGCATCGCTGGAGCCCCACGCCGCAGTTTGGGCTCGCCAGCTCGCCGTGTGAGATCACAGCCTCACCCGTCCACGCCACGAATTCGAATTGAGCCGGGGTTGCTTCCGACTGCACGCTCTACCGCCCGCGCCACCCCCAGGCGACACCGTTGTCCCTCTCCCAAAATCCGCCTCGAGGCCGCCCACTTGGCGTTGACCCCGCCGTTGCGTGCGTGCACCCTCGGACCCAGTGAAAAGCAAATTCCTATCCATGGGCCGGGCCGCGCGAGTGCAATCCGAGTCCGCTGCAACGCCGGATCAGGCACCCCGCTGCGGGATGCGCGGGCGGATCGACGCGCAGAAGCTGGCTACTCGAAAAGGACTACCCGAAGCTGAACGCGGACGGAAGGCAGAGGCACCGGTGGCGGCACGGGAGGCAGCTGAAGGGCGTCCCGCACCTCGGCCCTGAGACTAGCGTCGAAACGCTTCATCAGGACCCATTTGCCGTTGATGAGGAACCAGGCCCGGTCCTCGTGCAACGGGTCGAAAGCCACGTACGCCTTCTCGGGCCGATGGGCGCCGAACTTCTTGGCCAACCCCGGAGGCAGGCCGCCCTTCTTCGCCAGCCCGGGAGGCAGGCCACCTTTCTTGGCGAGACCCGGAGGGACGCCTCCCTTCTTGGCGAGTCCGGGAGGTGTGCCCTTCTCCTCGGGAGGGTCCCCGAAGGAGAGGACCGGGAAGGAGAGCAAGAGCACCGCGAGGGTCATGGGTACGAACCGCATATAGCCTCCGCGACAAGATTACACCCCCGACCCGGTCCTCCGACTGCGGACCTGAGGACCGGGTGCAGCTCACTGGTGCTTCACGCTGCGCTTCAGCGGCACGCCACCTGGCGCGCATGCTCAAGGACGGCGCCAATGTCCTCCTCCTCGACGAACCCACCAACGACCTCGACGTCAACACCTTACGCGCCCTCCAGGGCGCCCTCGAGCAGTTCGCTGGCTGGGTCGTCCTGAAATCCCACAATCGCTGGTTCCTCGACCGCATCGCCACCCACATCCTGGCGTTCGAAGGCGAGAGCAAGGTCACCTCCTTCGATGGCAACTTCTCCGAGTACTGGGAGTGGCGCAGACAGACCCTCGGCGACGCCGCGACGAGACCGTATAGGATCACGTACAGGAAGTTAACTAGGTGACCCGTTGTGCGTGTCGGATGCGATGCGAGCGACGGGTGCGCCGGTGCCGTCGGTGCGCCGCGAGGCGGGCTGGGCGCTACCTCGCGGTCGCGACCAGGATGCCGCCGGAGACGAAGGCGACCACCCACCAAGAGTAGACGACGCGCGTGGACAGGTGCAGCCAGCGCGGGACCTCCGCGTCGCCCGAGCGGAGACGATGGCGCGCCGCGAGCACCGTTTCGACGAGCATACCGGCAAGCGCCGAGTAGCCGAGGACGCCATGCAGCGTCAACACCTTGCCCGAGCCGAGGATCATGCAGACGGTGGCGGTGACGTCGAACACCACCCCGGCTACGAGAAACGCCAGCGCGCGCCGGCCAACCCGCCGCGCGCGTTGCTCAAACACAACACCCACCGTGTAGCTGGCGAGCGCCAGCACGACGATCGTCACCCCGGCCCGCAGCAGTGGTGTCATTCTTCCCCCTCACCAGCGGCGCAGTCTGCCACAACTCGTTCTCACAGACGACCTCGTTGTGCCGCCGGGTCGGGGTGGGGTACCAGGTCCGGCGAAGTTGACAAACCCGTCTCGAACAAGGTCATTACCCTTACTGGCTCAGGACGGGTACCAGGTACTACTATCTCACCTTTCGTCAGGCTTCCTCACGAGGACAGACCTCGTCTGCTGTGCGGCCGTCATCTCCCACGACCGCTGGTTCCTCGACCGCACCGCGATCTTCGGCGCCGGCGGATCACGGGCGATGAGCTCCTACGATCAGCGCCCATGTCTCAGTGGTGGCGGGAATCAACAGGGGAGAAAGATACCCGGCGCCGCGCGAATAGCGCACGTCGAACGCAGCAGCGGTATGCTCGGAGGAGCGGAGGCTCACCATGAAGAAGATCCTCGTGGCGATAATTGTGATCGCGGCCGGCATCTACGGCTTTAAGGCCTGGGACAAGAAGCAGGGGGCGCGCGTCGCTCAGATGCGGGCGGAGGCTGTAGTCCGGGCGATGGCCGACAACGATGAGCAGAAGGCCATCGGCCTGTGGTCGGAGAACGTCGAGAAGCTCGACATGGCCGGGCTTGAATCCTATCAGCTCCGCTTCCAGAAGTTCTGGTCGGAGTCGGGCCTGTCGGCGGGCTCGGGGTGGGTCGTCACCGCTGTCGAGCCGGAGCCAGACAGCAACGTCCACCTCGTCACGCTGCAAAGCGGTGAGCAGCAGGTCGTGTTGCGGGTGCCGCCCAGCACCCCGATCACCTTCGTTCCCCGAAGGTGAGCCCAAAACGCCCACGCGGTGCGCCAAAGGCAGACCCTCGGCGACGCCGCCACCCGCCCGCACCGGCTCACGTACAGGAAGCTGACGGGGTGATAGCCGGTTCGAACAGCGCTCTCATCGGAATGGTGAGATGGTGATACACGGTACCGCTTCGGTACCGATACTGACCGCACACCTGTCAACCCGCGGCCGCGGGGACCTAACGAAGCAGCGGCGTGCCGCCTCGGCGGGGTTCACGCGATGTTCATTTTGCGCAGCAGCGCGACGAAGCGGGGGTGCTCCCTCAGGTCGGCGAAGAGGAACGACCCCTTGATGCCGTAGACGGAGCCGGCGCGCTGCGCGAAGGCGCGCTCGAGCCAATCGATGGCGGCGTCGTACTCGCCGAGGCCGGTGTACACGTACGCAAAGTGATACGGGGAGACGTACTGCTCGGCTGCCAGGCGTTTGAGTTCCCCCAGAACGGCGTGAGCCTTCTCGGCGTCGCCCGTCATCGCGAACGCCTGGCCGAGCTGGGCGCGGAACATGGTGACCTCGGGCGAGAGCGCAGCGGCGCGCTCGAGCGCCGCCAGACCCTCGCCCACGTGTCCCAGCTTGAGGTGGGCCCAGCCAACGAGCGAGTGTCCCCGGGTGATCCCAGGATCGAGCTCGACGATGCGCACCGCTTCCTGGAGTGCGTCCTCGTACCGGCCCGCGCGCATCAGCTCGGAGGCGACGTCGGAGCGATGGGCGAGCGGGTCGAGTTCGCGGGCGCGCCGCACGGCCCCAAGCGCCTCGTCGTAGCGGCCGAGCGCCGAGCACAGCCAGCCGTAATGGTCGTGAACGTCGGCGCTGCCCGGGCTGAGTTCCAGGGCGAGGCGGAGCTCCTTCTCGGCGCCAGCCCAGTCGAAGTCACATACGAAGCGGAGCAGTCCGGCGATGCCATGCGCTTCCCCAAGGCCGTCGTCGAGCGCCAGGGCCTTGGCGATAGCGTCCTTGGCCCGCCGGTAGACCAGTTCGGGCTCCCACCCGAGGATCCCCTCGATGCCAAGGTGGGTGTAGGTGTGCGCCAGCGCGACATGCGCCAAGGCGAACCCCGGGTCCTTCGCGATCGCCTGCTCGAGGAGGGCGATGCTCTGGCGGTACCCCTCCGGGGTGAACCTCAGGAAGCACTGTCGCCCCTGGAGGTAGAGCTGATACGCCTCGAGATCGGCGGTGGGGGGCCGCCCGATCCGCGCCCGCTCGTTGGGCGACAGCTCGGCCTGCAGCGCGGCAGCGATCTTCAGCGCCACGTCCGTCTGGATCGTGAAGATGTCCGTCAGGTCGCGGTCGTAGGTCTCGACCCAGAGGTGCTCGTCGGTTGTGGCGTCGATGAGCTTCGCGACGATGCGGACGCGATTCCCGGCCCGGCGCACGCTTCCGTCCACGATCGTGCCGGCGCCCAGAGCGGTGCCGATCTCGCGCATGCCCTTCTCGCGCTTCTTGAACACCATCACCGAGGTGCGCGAGATGACCTTGAGCGAACGAACCTTGGCGAGGTGAGCGATCACGTCCTCGGTGATGCCGTCGGCGAAGTAGTCGTTTTCGGGATCGGCGCTCAGGTTGATGAACGGGAGCACCGCCACCGACGGCAGCGCGGCCCGGCCGCTCGTCACGCCGCCCCCGGCCTCCTCGACGAGCTCGAGGCGAACGTCGCGGATGTCCCGCGGGCGCTCGGCGGCGTTCTTGCGCAGGCAGCGCTTCAGGATCTCGCACACGCGGGAGGGCGTGCCGGCGGGCAATGCCGACCAATCGGGCTCGCGCTCGAGGATCCGCGCGATCAGGTCCGAGACCGTTTCGCCCTCGAACGCGGGACGTCCGGCGAGGCACTCGTACAGCACGCAGCCGAACGACCACACGTCGCTGCGCCGGTCCACCTGCCTGCCCCGCGCCTGCTCGGGGCTCATGTAAGCCGCGGTGCCGAGGATGACGCCCGCTTCGGTCGCCTCGACCACGGTGTCCGCCCGTGCCGTCTCCCCGACGCCCCTGGGGGCGACCAGCTTCGCGAGCCCGAAGTCCAGCACCTTGGCACTCCCCGTCGGGGTGATCATGACGTTGGCGGGTTTCAGGTCGCGGTGGATCACGCCGCGGTCGTGCGCCGCCTCGACCGCCGCGGCCACCTGTCCGCCCAGCTCGAGCGCCTCGCGCACCGACAGCGGGCCGCGCGCGAGCCTTGCCGCCAGCGTCTCGCCCTCGACGAGTTCGAGCACGAGGTACGGCGTGCCCGCGGACTCCTCGAGCCCGAAGATACTGGCGATGTTCGGGTGGTTGAGCGACGCCAGCAGCCGCGCCTCGCCCTCGAAGCGCGCCAGCCGTTCGGGATGCTTCGCGAACGCTTCGGGCAGGCCCTTGATCGCCACCTCGCGGCCGAGCCGCGTGTCACGGGCGCGGTACACCTCGCCCATTCCACCCGCGCCCAGCGGGGCGACAATCTCGTACGGGCCGAGACGCGTGCCGGGTTGCAGCGACATCGTCGCAGTTTACCCGACTCCCGTCGGAGAACACGAGTGAGAATGCGTGTCCGAACCCGGAATCTGGCAGATGGGGTGCCAGGTACGTACCTAGCCGAATTAGCCCACGCTTCTTCAATTCCGCTGGATGCGTACCTGGTGCCCATTCGCGGCCGTAATCAGTGCCCGGGCCGGCGAGGCTGGCGAGGTCGCACGCCACCGGAATCCCGACGCACCTGCCGCTGTTGACCACGGCGTACCGATGACAGGGCGGGAGGGCGCCGTGGATGCCGAGACATTGCGGGCGATACAGGCACCGTTGAAGGAGCGCTACAAGAACGAACCGGCGGCGGCGTTCGTGACGTTGTCCGCGCACGGTCAGCTGGGCGAGCGGCTGTCGTGCAAGGTCGAGACCGGGCGGGCGCTCATCGAGGCCGGACTCCATCCGGCCACCGGAGGCGACGGGTCGCTGGCGTGCTCGGGAGACATGTTGCTCGAAGCCCTGGCGGCATGCGCGGGCGTGACACTCCAGGCGGTGGCCACCGCGATCGGCGCGCCGGTTCGGGGCGGAACGGTGACCGCGGAGGGCGACCTGGACTTCCGCGGCACGCTCGGGGTCTCGAAGGATGCTCCGGTCGGGTTCGCGGCGGTCCGGCTGCGCTTCGACCTCGACACGGACGCCACGCCCGACCAGCTCGCCACGCTGCAGCGCCTCACCGAGCGATACTGCGTCGTGCTCCAAACCCTGCGCGCGGCGCCCACGGTGTCGGTCAGCTGCGAGGCGCGCCGCTGATCCTTCGACCGGATCGCGCCGACGGGTGTCAGGAAGTGGTGCCGGGTACGCATCTAGCTGATCCTCGTCGTGTTGACGCACAACTCCGCCAAGTACGTGCCTGACACCCGCAGTGAGGCAACGATCCCCCTTTCGCGTAGTCCCTTGGTCAGGCAACTCGGCGGCTTGACAAGACCGAGGCTCAGTAGCAGAATGCAACTCGCAGCCTCACATCTGGCTTGGGGGTGGGTAAGAAGTAGCAAGGTTAGGAAGGGAATTCCTATCCATAACGATTCACGTGAGAGAGGAGAAAAGCATGTCAATGAAGCACTTCTGGATCATCCTGGCTATCTGTGGCGCGACCGCGGGCGCCGCCGTCGCACAGTCCGCGACCGACCGCGCCGACTTCCGCGCCGAGGTGAAGGCGGTGCGCGCCGAACTCACCGCGGCGGCGGCGGCGGCGCGGGTGTCACCGGGCGGCGCCGATACCGACTCGTTTGGGCGCAACGTGCAGTTCGACGGCCTGTTGCAGGCCGGGACCGTGAGTCTCCTTGCGGACTGCACGCCCCTCCCCGGTGAAACCCCCGGCCCCGACGATCGCTGCGTCGTGCTGAATCTGGCGCCGGCGTCTACGTCCTTCGATTTTTCCGACATCGGCCGCCTCACCATCCCGGGTCGCAGCGCCCACTCGCTGCTCTGCCATTGGCTCACACCGATCGCCTTCTACAGCTTCCAGAACTCGACCGGGGTCTTCCAGCCCAACGCGAACTTCCGCCTGGCTCCCTACCTCATCGTCGAGAGCGACGTGCTGAACGACCCAGCGCTGATCGACCCGACGACCACCCTTCCGTTTAACGGCAAGCTCGAGACCAGCTTCGCGGCCACGTACCAGGACACGCAGAGCCTCGACCCGGGCCACAGCGCGACGCGCCGCTTCAGCGAGACCCGCGTTTGCATCGGAGGCTTCCTCAGCAAGGCCAATCTGATGTCAACGTACGGCCTGACCGACGCCCAGGCGACGGCGTTCTTTCGCCACGACATGACCCTGCGCTTCGGCCTGCGCGGCAACGCAGCGCTGGTCAACAGCGGCTTTGTCATCTACGGCTTGCGCGTCGTTGGCGACTGAGCCCGTACCCGCGCCCTGGCGCGGTCGATGTTGGCTATGCCGCGTCGTGCAGAGTGAGCGGCTGTTTAGGACTGTCCATCAGTGCCGGGTACCGATGGGTGCCCGGCACTAAGGGTGCTATTTACGCAATTGGCCGGATTGCCTCCATCATGGGGTTCAAACTGGCAAGTTCACAGGATAGGTGCCAGGTCCGGCAGACCTGACTAACGCGTGCGGCGTCGTCGTGATCTTCCACGACCGTTGGTTCCTCGACCGCATCGGGACGCACATCCTCGCCTTCGAGGGCGAGTCCAAGGTCACCTTCTTCGTAAGTCCTCGCCGTAGCCCGATGGCAGAGCTTTGGTTGAGTAACGAAGCTGTTGAGGAAGCCCCAGGCTCTTCCCGGGGATCGGTTACTATCGAAGTCATGAATGCCTCGACTATCGTCGTGGCGGGAGCTACCGGTAATCTCGGCGGACGCATCGCGAGAGCTTTGCTCGAACGGGGAGCCAGCGTAAGAGCGCTTGTTCGCCACGGCACTGCGCGAGACAAGATTGAGCGACTGCAGGAGCTCGGCGTAACGATTGCCAGTGTCGACTTGAGCAGCGCTTCCGAAGTGAGACCGGCATGCTCGGGTGCGTCCTGCGTGGTGTCCGCGCTGCAGGGATTGCGGGATGTGATCGTGGAAACGCAAACGGTTCTGCTCGACGCTGCGATCAAGGCTGACGTGCCACGTTTCATTCCGTCCGACTACTCGATCGATTTCACCAAGTTTCCACCCGGAGAGAATCGCAATCTCGATCTGCGCCGAGAATTCCACCAGCGTCTGGATAAGACTTCGATTTCAGCGACCACGATCTACAACGGTGCGTTTGCCGATATGCTGACCGGTCAGATGCCGCTCATTCTCTTCAAACTGAAGCGAGTCCTCTATTGGGGCGACGCGGACCAGCGCATGGACTTCACGACGATGGACGACACGGCCGCATTCACGGCGAGCGCGGCTCTTGATCCGTCCACCCCTCGCATTCTACGAATCGCTGGCGATCAACTCAGCGCCCGGGATCTGACAGCGGTCGTGAGTGAGGTGACCGGAGAGAAGTTCCGTCTGTTTCGCGCCGGAGGTCTGGGAATGCTCGGCACGCTTATCAAGGTCGCGCGCACGGTCGCTCCCGGAGAGAAGGAACTTTACCCGGCATGGCAGGGCATGCAGTACACGCGTAACATGTTCGACGGCCGGGCAAAGCTAGAGCCGCTCGACAACGATCGCTATCCCGGCATGCATTGGACGACTGCCCGGGATGTGCTCTCAGCGCGTCAAGTCAGGCGCCCATCGTGAGTTCTTTGCCATCTTTGAGGTAGGCGCCAGGTCCGGCACAGTTGACAAACCTTGAACCAACAGCGTGACCGAGTTCACGTACGTTCCGGTTGTGTTGTGGCCATCTCGCATGACCGCTGGTTCCTCGACCGCACCGTGCGGGGGCAAGGGGCTCGGGAGCACGACGCGGGCTGCAATGCCGACGATCGGAGCCGAGGCGGCAGGGTGGGCCGCGAGCGGCGCTGGCCAACAGGAGCCCGGTACTCCCGCTACTTCTCCGAGTACGAGGAGTGGCACCGCAAAACCCTCGGCGACGCCGCCACCCGCCCGCACAGGGTCACGTATCGGAAGTTGACGAGGTGAGGACGTTCCCGGCTAGCCACTTTCTGTAGACAGGTGCGACGCGCCAGAGTTCGCGGGCAACCAGGCACCGCCTGGCGCCTCGCCTACCCTGTAGAGGCCTTGATCGTGCCGTGGTCGCGCCTATCGTTGGTCAAGGTGAAAGGAAACTCCAATCCCTTATCCCTGACATGAGGCCGGCCATCTCCCGACGGGTCTTTCCCCTCCTGGCCGGAGCGCTTCTCGCGATCGCGGCGGGCAGGCTTTACAAGTTGTTTTCGTGGAAAGGCAGGCCCGACCGGTAGAGACGAAGTCGCCTCTCGAGCTCAATGACCAGATCACCCCGATTGGTCTCACGGGCCCGGTCGAGCGCTTCCCCTACCGCGGAGACCGCGTCGTCGAACCGGCCGGCCTCCGCGTAGGCCGCGGCAAGCACGTCCAGGACCAGCGGATCGCTCCGGCGTGAGAGCCATGCAGCTCGTTCGGCCAGGCCGACGGCCCGCGCGCCGTTGCGAATGCCGGGATCACCGCTCACCGCCAGGGTCCAGGCGAGACCTGCAAGCGCCGTCCTGGACGAATCATCAAGCCGTAGAGCCTCCTCGAACTGCGGGATCGCCTCTCTGGGCTTGCCCTGGGCGAGCAGGGCAAAAGCCAGGTTGTTGTGGGGCTCGACCAGTCCCGGACTGAGACGGAGGGCCTGTGTGTAATGTCCGATCGCGTCATCAAACTTGCCCTGCGCGAACAGCGCGTTGCCAAGATTGACGTTCGCGTCGGGGTATTCGGGCCAGATCTGCAGGGCACGATGGTAGTACGCGATGGCCTCGTCGACCCGCCCGTGACGTGCCAGCACGAAGCCGCAGTTGTTCAGCGCCGCCTCGTACCCCGGATTGAGACGAAGGGACTCGAAGAAGAGCCTCTCCGCCTCATTGTAGTCCTGACGCTCCAGACTGATCACACCGAGGTTATTGAGGGCCAGCCAGCACCGGGGATTGCGCTCCAGGGTCCGGCGATAGAGCGTCTCGCTATCCGCATACAGCCCGCTCTGCCGCCATGTAAGCATCGCAAGCACTGCCAACACGACCAGACACGACACCTGGCCAGCCATCCGGCGCCGTCCGCTCTGCTGCTCCATCCACGACGCGGCAACGGCACAGAGGAAGACGATCACGCCCAGACTGGCGAGATACTGGAAGTGATCGGCGACATACGAGTAGCGGAACGGATAGACGTCGACGAAGCCAAGGGCCGGAAGGAGTGCTGCAACGAAGAAGAGCAACGCCGCCAGCGGCCCGCGCGCGCGCTTGCGCAGCACCCACAACCCGATCATCAAGCCCAGCGCGCCGAGGGGAAAGAGATAGAGCCACCACACCGACCGGGTGATCTCCCAGCGCGGATAGAAGAACATGAGGTCAACCGGCCAGAGGAGCTTGCCCAGGTAGAACCAGAGAGCCCGTCCCGCCAGCAGGGCCCGCTCCACTGGCCCCAGACCGAAGTGCATCGCCAGCCCGCCGATCACGTAGCGCCGCTCGACCCACGCGGTCAGGGCAGCCGCGCAGAGACCCAATGCAAGGAACGGGACAAGCGGCGCCACGTCACGCCGCCACGCCAGCCACCCCCGCCGCCACCACAGGACCACGAGGAGCGCCACCGGCAAGGTCGCGATCGCTGTCTTGGCCAACAAGCCCAGAGCAAAAGCCGTCAGCGCCAGGGCGTACATCCGCTTCCTCCGAGACGTGTCGAATCGCAGGTAGGCCAACGCGGCGCCGACAAAGAACGCCCCCGAAAGGGTGTTCTTGAGTTCGGTGATCCAGGCGACCGATTCGACATGGACCGGGTGCAGGGCGAACAGGGCCGACGCTAGGTACGCTCCCTTGATCCCCAGTGCCTGCAAGACCCTCACGAGCAACAACGCAACGACCAGGTGGAGTGCGATGTTGACGAGGTGGTACCCGAGCGTCTCAGAGCCCCACAACCGGTGCTCGATCCAGAAAGCCGTGTGGGTCAGCGGGTAGTACTGCTGGGTCGCCCCGAACTCCAGCCAAATGCGCTTGAGACCCTCGAACGACTGCAGGCCGGCGCGGGTCATGTGGGCGGCGTCGTCCCAGAGCCGTTGCCCGTACCACGCCGGTCGGTATGCGAGGAATGTCACGATCGCGAGGACTGGAGCGAAAAGCCAAGAGGAGTGCCACAGGGGAGCTGCCCCGCCTATTCTGGACGCCTGACTCCTCTTGCTCCTGCTCGGTTGACCGCGATGCTTCATTCCTTCACCCGAGCCGTGGACACGGTAGGCAGCATCAGTGCCAGTCGCTCACGACGACTCGTCGTCACCACGGGAAATGAAGACGGTGAGTGTGGTCGGAGCAGGTATCGCATTCGACAGATTCTCTCTCATTGGCACCCATTCCTGCCTGACCCCCGGAACACCAGACAACTTGCTGGCCAACGATACACTGACTGAAATCGGATACCAGGTACCGATGGACGCAAGAAGACGTTCGGCAAAGCGGCCACCCGCCCGCACCGGATCACGTACATGAGGTTGACGAGGTAATCAGACGCTGAGATGGCGGCATCGGGTGTATCGTCGCGCCGCGAAGGGCTCGTCAAATTCACCACACCTGGCAGCCGTTCCGACCGGCTACGCAGGCTTCGGCGCGGGCTCCTGCGCCTTCGCCAGGGCGGCGCGGACCCGATCGGCGGTCATCGGCAGGCGAAAGAAGCGAACGCCGGTGGCGTCGAAGACGGCGTTGGCGATTACCGCACCCATGGGAACAATGGCGGGCTCGCCGCCCCCTTGAGGTGCCAGGTCGTCGTTGCGCACCAGCACTGTTTCGATCCGCGGCACCCACGAGAAGCGCGGCAGTTGGTAGGTGTCGAAGTTGCGGTCGAGGATCTCGCCGCCGCGGAAGCGCAGCTCCTCGGCGAGCGCGTACCCGAGACCCTGCGTGATGCACCCCTCCATCTGCATCTTCGCGCCCTCGGGATTCGCCACCACGCCCATCTCCTGCGCCGCCACCACGCGCTCGACCTTCACCGTCCCCTTCTCGCGGTCCACCGTCACATCGGCGATCAGCGCCACGTAGCTCCCGGCGTCGATCCCGCACGCCACCCCGCGACCGCGACCCGTTGCGGCCGGCGCCACGCGCGGCTTCCAGCCGTACGCCTCGGCGGCCGCCTGCAGCACCCGCCGCATCCGCTCGTCGGTCATGTTGCGCAGGCGCAGCTCGACCGGGTCGATGCGCGCCGCAGAGGCCATGATGTCGACCTGCGACTCCTTGGCGAAGATGTTCATGTTGGCGCCCGGAGCGCGCCACGGTCCCACCCCGAACAGGTGGAGACCAGTGCCCTCCCCCCTCCAAGCACCCGACACCCGAATGGAGACGTTGGGGGTGTCGTAGAACAGCTCGGCCCCGCGGTCGCCCGCGGCGATGACGTGGTAGTCCCACAGCGTGATTTTGCCCGCACCGTCGAGCGCCGTGGCCAGCTCGACAACCGCCGCCGGATCGAACGTGTCGTAGAAGAACTCCTCGCCGCGGCTGAACCTCACCTGGACAGGTTTGCCGGTGATCTTCGCGAGGCGTGCGGCCTCGCTCGCCTGCAGCCCGGCGCTCTTGCCGCCGAAGCCGCCGCCGACAAACGGCGTGATCACCCGCACGTTCTCGGTCGCGAGCCCCAGCTCGCCGGCGATGCGGTCGCGAGTGGGAAACGGCGTCTGCGTTGACGCCCAGATCGTCACCTTGCCGTCCTTGAACTCGGCCACTGCCGTGTGCGGCTCTATCGGCGCGTGCGCCACATACCCCTTGTGGTAGATCGACTCAAAAACGCGCGCGGCAGTTTTCCGCGCGGCGGCGACGTCACCTTTCGCGCTCACGACCTCCCCCGGTCCCGCCACCTTCACGAGGTGCTCGAAGACCGTCTCGGAGTCGAACGGCGGCTTCGGTGTCTCCCACGACGCATCGATGCGTGCGAGCGCCTTCGCTGCCGCCTCGGGGTCGGCGTGGAGCGCCGCGACCAGGCCGTCCTGGTCGACTATCGTCACGCCGGGCAGCTTCGCGGCGGCGCCGGTGTCAAGCCGTGTGAGCTTGGCGCCGTGCGCCGGCGGACGCAGCACACAGGCGTACAGCATCCCGGGACGCCGGATGTCCCCGGCGTACTGCGCACCCCCGGTCACCTTCCCGTGGGCGTCGAGACGCTGCGGCGAAGTCCCCATCACCGTGAGCTCAGAGGCCTTGCGCAGCACCGCCTTGTCGTCCACCGTGCGGAGGATCCGCCTCCCCTTGGCGAGGTCGCCGTACGTCACTCTCTTGGAAGGATCCCCCGCGACGGAGACGACACCGTCAGCGACGACGAGCTTGCTACGCGGGACGCCAAGCTTCTCGGAGGCGAGCCGTAGCATCACAGCCCTCGCCTCGGCGGCCGCGGCTCGCAGCACCGGCCCGAACATCCGCGTGGTCAGCGACCCGAACGTGCCCATATCCCAGGGACAGCGGTCGGTGTCCCCCATGACCATCTCGACCGCACTGAGGGCGACACGCAGCTCCTCGGCCACCATCTGTGCCTGCGACGTCATCACGCCCTGCCCCATCTCGATCTTGCCCGTGAACACGGTCACACGGCCGTCCTCGCCGATGCGCAGGTAGGCGTTGAGGTCCTCCGGGTAAACGCGGCGGCGGTCCTGGGCGAGAAGGGCGGATGGGCCGACGCTGACCAGCACCACCACGCCGCCGCCCACGATCTTGACGAACTCGCGCCGGTCGATACCGCGATGCTCGGTCATGACGCGCCTCCCTTCCCGCGGGCGACGTCCTCGATCGCGGCGATGATCCGCTGGTGGGCGCCGCAGCGACAGAGGTTGTCCTCCATCCCCTTGACGATCGCTTCCCGGGACGGCTTCGGATTGGCGCGCAGGAGAGCATAGGCGTTCATGACCATTCCCGGTGTGCAGTAGCCGCACTGGAAGCCGCCGTGCTCGACAAACGCCTGCTGCAGCGGATGGAGCGTGCCGTCGCGGGCGAGGCCTTCGATGGTGATCACCTCGGCGCCGTCGACCGACGACACCGGCACGGTGCACGAGCGTACCGCCTGCCCGTTGACCACCACCGTGCACGCGCCGCAGGTCCCCTCGCCGCACCCGAACTTAGTTCCGGTGAGCCCGAGATCGCCGCGCAGCACCCACAGCAGGGTGCGCTCACCGTCGGTCTCGAGTGTCGTGGGCTTGCCGTTGAGGCAGAACCGAATAGTCTTCGTCATGCCTCCTCCCTTCCGGCCAACCACATTCTCAGCTTCCGATCGTAGCTCTGCAACCGCTGCGCCGCAAACGCGGCCGCGGAGTAGGCGACCTCTCGGCCATGGTCGCGCCGGCTTGTGGCCGGCCGTGCGTCGCAGCGGGATGAGGGCGACTGCCAGCGGAAGGATCGCAAAACCGAGCCACACCGAGCCGGGGAGTGCGTGCCACCGCCTGGGGCGAGGTCACGCTGGCATAGGTGCATCGTTGCATGGACAGCGGGTGCCAGCGGTTCGCCGGCTGCGCGGTCGTCATCTCCCACGACCGCTGGTTCCTCGACAGGATCGCCACGCACATCCTCGGCTTCGAGGGCGACAGCGCGGCGGTGCTGGCGGGCGGCACGGTGCGGGCTGCAAGGCTGGCGCCTGGAACCGAGATGGTGGTAATCGGTACTTAAGATGGGGGAAGGTAAAAGGGTGCTATCTGGTCCCCGATCTATGCGGGGATCGGCGCCACGGTGTAATCCCGCAGCAGGTAGTCGAGGACGTCCTTGGCGGAGTAGCTCTCGCCTTTCCCGGACAAGAACGCCTTGAGCTGCCTGAAACAGTCACCGACGGTCAGCAGCGGCTGCTCCAGGTACCCTCCGCGCCGTTCCCGGGCAAAACCCAGGTTCGCCATGAGCCCGTTGCAGAGGCACTTGCGCCCCTCCAGCTCGCCCGGGGCACCGCCCTTGGCCAGCCAGCTCGAGGCCGGCTCGGCCGGGCAGCGATAGCCGACTTCGCCGTCCTCCCGCTTGTAGATGCGGCGCAGGAACCCGAGGTCGCAGACGCGCGGGCGCCTGAGGTACTCCGCCATCTCCGAGAGGGTCCCCTCGAGGCTGAGGACCTTGAACGGGAATCCGGTCGGCGACGCGAAGGCGTCCGTTCTCACCTTGCCGAGTCCCTGCGAAGCCAACCCGAGCGCCTTCTCCTTGATCGAGCGCAGGAGGCCGGACTCCCGGCAGAACGCGAACAGCGTCCCCACCTGCACACCCGCCGCCCCGAGGGCGAGAGCCTCCTTGACCCTTCCCGACTCGCCGTACCCGCCCGCGAGGTAGAAGGGAAGCCCGAGCTCGCGGATCTTCGCCACGTTCACGGCGTCCCTGGCCCCGTAGATCGGCTGGCGGTCGGCGTCGAAGTTCGGACCGCCGCGGGGCGGCGCATTGTGTCCGCCCGCCGTCGGCCCCTCGATCACGAAGCCATCGACCCGGCCCGAGGCCTTTCTGGCCATGGTCACGGCGAGGACGTTGGAGGACACGATTGGATAGAAGATCGGCCGCCGCAGCTCCCGCGGTGCGCCGCGCAGCACGCTACGCGGCGAAAGGTGGGCGCGGAAGTCGTCCTGGGCCGTCGCACCCTCGACCTGCAACGCCATCGAGACGTCGTTGTGCCCTGCCAACCCGTCGAGAATGGCCGGGACCTCGCGAGGTATCCCGGCGCCCATGATGACAACGTCCACATCAGCCAGCATTGCACCGTAGAGGCTAGCCAGGACCGGGAGCTGGATCTTGGTCAGGAGGTTGATGCCGACGGGGTTGTCGTGCCCCTCCTTGGCGAGGAACACCTCGACGAAGTTGGCCGCGATGGTGTCATGGATGAGCTCCTCGGGATCGCGCAGCAGGTGCTGCCTTGGCATCCTGGCGGAACTCCGATCGGCGGGGTTCTCGACGAAGTAGCTCGCGACGATACGCGCCGCGACCTCCTGGTCGGGGAACGCAGCAAGCGCGCGGCGGGTGTCTCCGCCCTCGTCGCCGGAGCGCAGACGACCCGCCATGATCGCTTCGGCGCCGGTGCCGGACACGACGCCGAGTTGGCCCTCCAGCGAGACGGCCCGTGCCAGCACCCAGTTGGATACGCCGGCGCCCAATCCACCCTGGATGATCATCGGCAAAGCTACGGCACACCTCCCGCAGGAACCGCCGGGTCATGCCACCCCATCTGGGCATTCCGATCGGCCAGTCGACGTCTCCATCCGGAAGCGAGCTGCCGCATGGATTGATGCCTGGTAAGCATGTCCTGCACGAACAACCTGCTCGTCGACGAGCCCCCCAACCACTTGAGTGTACTACTTCACTGGACAGGGCCGCTCTCCACGGCGGAAGCTGCTCCTTCCCGGGATCCGCCCGCCCAACGAAAGGAGGCGATCCGTCGGTACCGGCCCTGTTCCTTCTTGGCGGGCACGGCCGAGCAAGAGGGCCCCTCGTCCATTCGTAGCAAGTATGACTATCTCACCATGTTCTCGGAACCCCCGCGCCTTTGTTCTATCCCCAACTCCTCGGTTTCCAGGGCGACTCCATGGTCACCTTCTTCGATGGCAACTTCTCCGAGTACGAGGAATGGCGCTAGCAGACCCTCGGCGACGCCGCCACCCGGCCGCACAAAATTCCGTACAGGAGGCTGACGACGTGACATGCCAAAGCTCGCCCGAGGTCATCGAGGGTTCGGCCCGGGAAACAATGCCCCAGTGTAGTGACCCCCTCACGTCAAGCCACCAGGTTGAGTTGTTGGGCGCGGTACTCGGCTGGGCTCCTCGCCCGAGGCGACAGGGGGACAGGACATGCCTCAACTGCCCGTCGCGACCGCGACGACCGCCAGCCCGGCGCTCCTCCTACGGGCGCTCCCCGTCCGCCGGCTTCTTGGCTCCCATGAGGTCCTGAATCATCTCCTGGATGTACGGCTTCTCCTTCAAGCTCGCGTATGCCCCCGGGAAGTCCACGAGCGCGATTCGCGCGCTCGAACTCCCGAAGTTCCGCACCACGACCGCGCAGCGCTGGTCGTGCGAGAGGCGCGTGTGGTCGATCATCGGGAAGTCGAAGAACCCGGTCCAGAACTCGGCCTCGTCCGTGTCGTAGTCTCCCGACTGCCCTCTGAGGGTCCGCACCTCGAGCCTGATCTGCATCTCCTTCTGGTCCACGTCGACCTTCTTGACGACGATCGCGAAGTCGCGGTTGATCTGGTTGAGCGTCAGCCGCGCCGGCTCGAGCGCCAGGCCACCCGGGCTCTTGGAAACCTCGTCGAAATCCACCGTGCGCTCGAATGATTTGCCGACGCCCTCCAGCACGACCATCTCCTTGCGGGTGACCTCCCGAGCGACCTTTTCGAGGCGGTCCTTCTGTTCGCGCTTCCCGGGCACCGCCGACCTGGAGATCTCGGTTTCCAGCTGGGCGAAGAGCGGCTTGAGGTTGAGCGACTCGTGGAAGTTGTAGGCCAGCAGCTCGAGCTTGACGGTCCGGTCTTCGATGGAGGTCGCATCCGGCTTGAGGAACGATTGAATGATGGTCATGAACATGTCCTTGCGGAGGGCGGAGTCCGCTTCCTCGCGCTTGCTGATCAAGTCCGAATAAAAGCGGGCGCGCGTCTCCTCCGCCTGCCGCCTCTCGAGGAACTGTGAACCGAAGAAACCGAGGCCGGCCACCGCAAGCGCCGCAAGGAGCCCGCCGACCGGGTGCAGGATGACCGCCGCCTTGTCCCACCAGTCCTTCTCTGTCTTGTCCATTTCACTCACTCCTCAGCGCGTACTTGCCGTCCTTCCTCTCGAGGACCAGGTTGTAGCGGGCCGAGTCCGCAAAGGAGTGGATTACGATCGAGGGCCTCTCGTCCCCGATCCTGACCGTAAGCGTGCACTTCCCCTCCTCCTGCGCGAACAGTCGGTACGCACCGAACTTGTCGGTTTCGCCGACGACCGTCTTCCCGCCGCACGCCACCTCCACCTTCAACCCGTCCCTGACCGGCTTCCCGGCCTCCCTGATGGACCCGTAGATCTCGCCCGCGGTGACGAGCGACGGAACCGCCACCAGGAGCAACGCCGACAGCACCAGTGTCTTCATGTCGTCCTCCGCTCTACAGCCGCGGTCATTGTAGGCGGAGTCGACGCACGCGGGCGCGTGACCGGCTCCGTAACCCGGTCAGGCTCTCGCGGTTGCGGCTGACACCGGCCCGGAACCCCGCGGGCTGGACCGTCGTGATCCCGCACCACCGCTGGTCCGTCCACACGGCCCCGACCCACCATCCGGCCCCGGGAGGCTGACTCCGCCGTCACCCTGTCGAGCACCGCCTGCCTACTGGACCATGTGCTGACATTGCGTCGCGGGCGCAGGATCGTCGTTCTGGTTCCCCGAAGTGCTTTGCGGATGAACGAGCTGGAACGACGTGGCACGTCCTTGCCGAGACGCCGGGGCGGAAGATCCGCCAATCGATGGCGGAGATTGTATCCCGCAATAAGCCCCCGTTTGATTACGTCTTCCGCCCGAGCAACAACGGCACACCTGACTCCTATTGGTACAAGTGCAGCGGACGTACGCGGAGAGGCGCGCGTTACCGCGCGCCTCTCGCCTCACCTTGTATCTTGTTCGTTACGGAAGCTTCGTGAGCGTGCCGCCCTGCACCTTGAACGACGTCGTGGAGAACATCGCGTTGAGCGCGTCGGGTTGATCGTAGTACGACGCGGCGACTTTGCTCGCATCAACCTGGAGGTACGTGGCGGTGAGAGCCTCCTTGCCCGCCTCGATCAGCACGCAGCCGTGGACCCGCGGGTTGTCATAGACGATCTGCGAGGAGGAGACCTTTGGGTCGCTCGCCGAGATCTGCATGATCTGGCCCACGGCCTTGACGAGCTGGTCGATCCCCGGAACGCCCGAGAGCATCGGGTCCGACATCGCCAGTCCCAGGACCTCTTCCTCGAGCGTCTGCGATGACACCGCGGCGCCGGTGAACTCGAACACTCCCTTGCCGTGGTCGGCCACGAACGAGCCGTGGATGTCGCCAGAAATCACCACGCTGTTCGGCACGCTCTGCAGGAAGGCGAGCAGCTGTTGGCGTTTGTGCGGGAAGCCGTCCCACTCGTCCGCGTCAATCATCAGCCGAGTCTTGAACGCCGCGGGGAAATCCGGCGGCAACATCGGGGCGATGATCGGATTGGTGAAGTCGAGGATCATCGGCGTCATCGAGACAGAGCTCGTGAACACCTTCCACGTCGCCGTGCTCTGTCCGATCGTGTTCTTGATGAAGCTCTCTTGCGCAGCACCATACGCGTCCTCGCTCGCCCCGCCGGTCATCGCGAACTTGAAGCCGGAGAAGAGATCGAAGCTGTTCTTCGCGATGACGTAGCGCGAGCCGGTGGACGAGTACAGGTCGCGCTTGCCGCAGAACAGGTACGAGAGACCACGGTCCATTGCGGCCAGCGCGGCGTCGCCAAACGGCGCAGGCTGGCCGACGGCGACGAACAAGGCGTTGAGATACGTCGCCGAGAGGTTGCCCGCGATCACGGATTGCGCCTTGGCGACCGCCTGGGCCTGGGTCAGGAAAGGGTTCGACATCATGTAAAGCTGTGTGGCGATCGCAGTCGCGCCCGCCTGAAGCGGCGGCACATTTTCGATCTTGACGTACGGGTCCAGGCTGCCTTTGACCGCGCCGTACCCAGCCGGGGTGAGCACGGTCTCGAGAACCGCACGGTCCATCACGATCGTGCCCGGGAAGCCGTCCTCGGGAATCACCACGTCCGGACGGAAGGAACGGTAGTCGGTGAGCACCAGGTCGAGGTTGGCGCCGAAGCGGAGGTCCTGGTAGATCTTCGCGTTCGGGTACAGGATCGAGTCGTCGATCTTGAGCGCGCCGTCGGATCCGAGCCCCGCAGAGATCGGCACGTACTCGAAGAACACCTGCTCCGCCCGTCTGCGCCGCGCCGGATCGGTCTCGTCCTTGCGCTTGTCGAAGTACGTCGCGGTCGCACCGTGGTTGTCGTTCGAGTACTCGTGGTCGTCCCAGATCGCGACCATCGGATACCGCTCGTGCAACCTCTGCAGCATCGGGTCGCTCCGGTAGGTGCTGTACAGCTGCCGGTAGTTGGAAAGGCTGGAGGCGGCGTAGTACGGATGCGCCGGGTCGCCGAGCTGGATTGCTCCCGACTTGTCGGTGAAGTCGACCGTCCGACCCGGGACGGGCGTCTGGAACGAGAGATCGCCGGTGGTCTCGTAGATGTAGTCGCCGAGGAAGGCGACGAAGTCGAGGTCGTCAGGGTGGTCGAGCAGCAGCTTGGCGTAGGTGTTGTAGTAGCGGCCCTCGTAGTCCTGGCAGGAGAAGAACGCGAACTTGACCGAGACGTCATCGCCAGGCGCCGGCGCGGTCTTGGTGCGCCCCAGTTGCGACAGGTAGATCACGCCGTTCTTGAAGTACGCGAAGAAGTAGAGGTAGCTCGTGCGCGGGTCGAGGCCGGGGATCTTGACCTTGATGCAGTGGTCGTACTTTGCGAGCGACATCACCCAGTTGTTGTAGACGACGTGCTGAAAGAACCTGTCCTTGGTGACGATCAGCAGCACCGGAACGTCGCTCTGCCCCACGTCCTTGTCGTCGAGGCGCGTCCAGACAACCAGGCTGTCGGGGCGCGGGTCGCCAGAGGCCACCGACTGCGGGAAGAACTGGTGGCCGAGCAGCACGCCCGGAACGTCTCCGAGTTGGCTGGCGACCCGCATGAGACGCGTCTGCACGTCACGCTCGGTCACCGGCGGGTTGATCCCGTGGCGCACCGTCGCCAGCCTGGCGCGCGGCGCATCTCCGGCCGATGCCACCGTCGCGGCCGCCACACACATCAGAAATAGGATGAAAGGTCTCGGGGAAACGAATCTCATTAGTGTCCTCCTCCGTCCTGGGGGCAAAGATTTTTCTTGATCATACACCTCGTCATGAGTCCGCCTTGAAAAGGGCGTGACAAACCGATGACGCTTGGGCACCACTTCCCAGGTGAGCCAACACCATGCGAGGCCGCCGGGCAAGGCGCGGGTACGGCACCAGTACCCACGAGTACTCACGAGCACGAGTACCTGGTACAACCACACACAAGCTCTACTCCGACGGCGAGTCGAGGACGGACTGGCTCGGCCCACGCCGATCCTGTTGCAGGGGCGACGGTCGGGGCCGCCTCGCGGTTGACACCACCCGCGCACACCGGAGCACCCGCCGGTTCAGACCAGGATCTGGACGACGCCCAACCATCACATCGAGGTCTTTGTGACGCAGGAGCCGGTGGGCGAGGGCGAGATCGCCGGCGTGCATCCGTAAACCCCGTGGGTCCATAGCCACGGGCGGGCGCGCGGCCGACGCAACTCGGGAGTATCCTGGCCGCCGGGAGCGTTGGCTGACCTATGGACGGCAAGGTCATCGTCATCACGGGTGCGAGCAGCGGGATCGGTGCGGCACTCGCCAAGCTGGTCTCGGGCAGGGGCGCGCGAGTGGCACTGCTCGCGCGGCGGGAGAAGGAGCTACTGGCCGTCGCCGGGCGCTGCGGCCCGAACGCCCTGCCCGTCGTCGCCGACGTCACCCGGCGCGAGGAGGTCGAGGGAGCGCTTGCCGCGTCGCTGGCGCGCTTCGGTCGCGTGGATGTGTGGGTCAACAATGCGGGGCAGGGCATCACGCGTCTGGTCTCCGAGCTCTCCGACGAGGATTTCGACGAGATGATGCGGGTCAACGCAAAATCGGCGCTCTACGGGATGCAGGCGGTGCTGCCGCACTTCCGCGATCGCAGGAGCGGGCACATCATCAACGTCTCGTCGATGCTGGGCCGGTTGCCGTTCGCCGTCGTCCGCTCGGCGTACAGCGCCGCGAAGCACGCGCTGAACGCGCTCACCGCCAACCTCCGGATGGAGCTGCGGGGAAGCTACCCCGAAATCCACGTGACGTGCGTGCATCCCGGGTTGGTGGCGACCGAGTTCGGAGTTCACGCGCGCCACGGCGGGACCGACTCCCGCCAGATGCCGGGCGCGCAGACGGCCGAGGACGTGGCGCAGGTGATCGCCGATGTCATGGATCATCCGCGCGCCGACGTCTACACCCGCTCGGGTGCCCGGCAAATGGTGGCCGCGTACTATTCGGCCGAAGACATGGGGCTCGCCGAGCAGCTGCCGCCGTTCGCCCCTGCACGCACCCCGAAGTAGCGGGTCGCCCCGGCAACGAGCGGACCTCGGACAGGCATCGCGACGGTGCTTGAGAACGTGCAGGTTCCCGGAGCCGATCAAACGACAATATTCCACGTACCATCCGGATCGGTCCGGCCGGATGCCCTCGCAGCCGGGCTCGTCGTGCGCGGTCCGCGGGCGGGGTTCGGCCGGAGGAGGTTCAGCGAAGGATGAACTCGGTGAACTCGGGGACGGTGGCGAAGTAGGCCACACACGTCCTCTTCATGAAGTCGCGGATCGAGGGGATGTCGTGGCTCCAGCCGGCCGCCGCGGCGTCCACGCCCGCCGCCTTGGCCATGTCCACGCCCGGCTTGAGATCGTCCACGACCAGCACGTCCCGCGGCTCGAGGTGGAGCTGCCGGATCGTCTCGCGGACGGGGAATGGGCTCGGCTTGCGCTTGTGCGGCTCGAGATCCCACCCGAAGACGAGGTCGGGCACCACGCCGTGCCCGTCGGCCGCACCCTGGTAGTGACCCAGGATGATGTGGCTCTCAGAGTGCGACACGACGACCACGTGCCCGCCGCGCGTCTTGTACGCCGCCAGGGCCTCGAGGAACCCGGCATAGAAGTGCGGCGTCTCGCGCGAGGTGAACTCCTGCCAGATCGCGTGCTCGACGGCCAGCTCCTCGGGCGTCAGGCCGAGCTCGTCGAGGAGGAAGCCCATGATGCCCGGGTCGAAGTTCTTGCGAAACCAGGTATCGAGGTCAACGGGCGTGAGGCCGGGACGCAGGACCTCCATGGCCCGGAGGTGCGCCGGGTAGTGGACCCGCCGCGTGCCGTCCACGGCCGTGTCGTCATGATCGATGATCAGGCACCGGTAGCGCGTCGGAGTTTCCCCTCCCCCGCTTGTAGATCATACGCCAGCTCGAGACCCGCATGGGCTCTTGCGTGCGCTCGTTCCGCAAACAGGTCACGCGTCGGGCCGGGGTCGCGCATCGCGAAACGAACCGCCCGTCCCTTAGAATCGTTGCCGGTGATCCACAAGGAGGGTGTTCCCATGCGCGTAGCCACGAGGTCGTTGGGTGTCCTGGTCGTAACTCTCTCCCTCGCCGGAGCGGCGCAGCCGCTCACCGCACAGGAGGGTCTGCCTGCCCCGATACGCTCGGGCATCGACAAGGCGGTAGGTGAGGTCCTCACGAAGAGTGGGGCGCCGAGCGCTTCGATTGCCGTCGTCAAAGACGGCACGATCGCCTACGAGCAGGCGTACGGGACGGCCAGGCTCGAACCGACGATGCCGGCCACGCCGCAGATGCGCTACAGCATCGGGTCGATCAGCAAGCAGTTCACGGCTGCGGCCGTCCTGATGCTCGCCGAAGAAGGAAGGCTCTCGCTCGACGACAAGCTTGTCCGCTGGCTTCCGGAGCTGACGCGTGCGAACGAGGTCAGCCTCCGCCAGATCCTCTCGATGACCTCCGGGTACCAGGATTTCTGGCCGCAGGATTACGTCATGCCGATGATGTTGGAGCCCGTCACGCCCCAGGGAATCCTCGACCGCTGGGCGCGCAAGCCTCTCGACTTCGAGCCGGGGACGAAGTGGCAGTACAGCAACACAAACTACGTCATCGCTGGTGTCATGGTCGAGAAGGTCAGCGGGATACCACTGGTGGACTTCCTTAAGAAGCGGGTCTTCACTCCGCTGCACATGACGACGGTCACCGACACTGATCAGTCCCCGCTCGGCCCCGACGAGCCTGCCCGCACCATGCGCTACGGCCTCGGGCCGCTGCGCCCGGCACCGAAGGAGGGCAGGGGTTGGATGTACGCGGCGGGCGAACTCGCAATGACGGCGCACGACCTCGCGTTGTGGGACGTCTCGCTGATCGACCACACCGTGATGCAGCCGGCGTCGTACCGCCAGATGGAGACCGAGGTGCTTCTGACGAGCGCCGTCGGCACGCGGTACGGGCTCGGGGTGTCGGTCGCCATGACCGACGGGCGCCGGAGGATCTCGCACGGCGGCGAGGTGTCCGGCTTCACGGCGCAGAACAACATCTTTCCGGACGAGCGTGCCGCGGTCGTCGTGATGACGAACCTGGACGCGACGAACGCCTCGGACCAGATGGCGACCAAGATCGCAAACCTTCTGTTCGCCAACGCGGACAGCGGCAAGGCAGCCGCGCTCGATCTGGCACGCAAGGTCTTCGAAGGCCTGAAGCACGGCCGGATCGAGCGCTCGCTGTTCACCGCGAACGCGAACTCCTACTTCACCGATCAGGCGCTCAAGGACTTCAGCGCGAGCCTCGCACCTCTCGGCGCCTGGAAGGAGTTCACGCAGCAGTCGCAGTCGCTCCGCGGCGGCATGACGCTGCGCCGCTTCACCGTCCGTTTCCCGAAGACGACGCTCCGCGTCACGACCTTCACAACGCCCGACGGCGCGCTCGAGCAGTACACGGTCGCAGCGGCCGAGTGAGGCCCAGCGCCCGCGCCGATCTCGTTCATTCGGAGGACCGACGTACGAATCGGCGACCCGGACAAATCCGCCTCTACGATTCGGGCTCGTTGTAGACCTTCTCCTCGGCGAGGCCGGCCCCGGAGGCATCGGCCTCGACGTCGCGGCCTGCCTGTGGCTGGCCCAGGAACTGCCGGTAGAACTCGTGCTGGATGACGAGGTCCATGATCTCGTTGGTGCCGGTCCAGATCGTGATCAAGCGGCAGTCGCGGAGCAGGCGCTCCACGGGGTAGATGTCGGTGTAGCCGATGCCGCCCAGAATCTGCATGGCGTGGTTGATCACGGTCCACGCCGAGGAGGTAGCGAACTTCTTGGCCTCGGAGACGAGGCGCCGCACCACGCCCGCGTCGTCGCCCACGTCGGCGGCGCGGGCCGCGCCGTGGTTGAGGGCGCGCGCGGCGTCGAGCAGCGTGAGGCTCTCCGCGATCTTGAACGAGACCCCTTCGAAACGGCGGATCTTCTCGCCGAACGCGTGGCGGCGATCGGCGTATCGCGCGGCGATCTCGATGGCGGCGCGTCCCATGCCGACCGCGCCGCCGGCCGAGGTCAGCCGCTCCGGCACCATCATGCGGTGGAAAACGTCGGTGCCGCGGCCGATCCCGGCCTCGCCCCCCAGCACGTTGGCGAGCGGTACGCGGGCGTTCTTGAACACCAACCTCCCGGTTCCGCCCCCGCGCGTACCCATGAGACCGTAGACGTGGTGCACCTCGACGCCCTCGCCGCGCTCGACGAGGAACGCCGTCATGGCCTGCTTGGGATCGGCGATCCCCTCGACGCGCCCGTAGACGAGGATCACGTCGGCGCCCTCGGCACCGACCACGAACCGTTTCTGCCCGGTGATGAAGAAGGCGTCACCCTGGCGCCTGGCGACGGTGGTGGCCGCGAAGAAGTCCGACCCGCCGCGCGGCTCGGTGAGCGCCTCGGCGGCGGCGAGCTGGCCGCGCAGCATGGGCACGAGATAGCGCGCCTTCTGCTCCTCCGTGCCGAAGACGGCGATCGCCTCGCCGACGATCGACACCAGCGACCACAGGCACGGGAGAGAGGTGCCGAGCACGCCGATCTCCTCCAGCGCCACCATCTCCGCTGTCCACGGCAAACCGCGCCCGCCGAGGCTGGGATCGAAGCGCAGCCCGAGCAGGTTACGCCGCCCCGCCTCCTGCAGGAACTCGCGCGGGAAGCGGACGCGGTCGGCGTCCATGTCCAGGAGGAGCTGGCGGGGAACGCTCGCGGCGAGCTCCCGCATCTCGGCCTGCACGGCCCTCGCTTTCTCGCTCAGGGTGTTTGCCGTCAGCATGTTCGTCACCTCCGCGCTCTCGCGACGACCCCTCATGAATAATCCGGGCTAGGGTAGCGCACCGGCGACGAACCGGGTACAAATCGCGCATCGTCCCGCATGGGAAGCTGCAGGCGATGCCGCCCTGCCAGGGGTCACCCCCCGGGGGCGGGCTTCACGACGGCGGTGCCCGCGATCTGGGGTACCCTCACGCCGTGAGCTTCGCCGACACGCTCCGTGCCCTCGCCGAGCGGCGGGGCCTCACCCTGCCGCCCGTACAACACCCCGAACCGCTGGCCGGGCTTGACTACCCCGACGAGCTCTCGCTCAAGGGCGAGGCGCTGGCGGCGTTCTGGCGGGAGGAGCATCTGCCGGGAAGGCCCGAGCCCGTCGTGGCCGCGCCGCTCCCCCGTGGCTACCGCACGACGACCAAGCGCCGGGCGGCCCTCGGTCCGAAGGGACTCTCCCTCACCTTCCCCGGAGCCGGCACCTCAGCGGGTGGCGTTTCGCCATCGGCGCTCGACTTCCCTGAGCACATGGCGGTCTATGCGTTCCTCATCGAGCGGCTGTCGCGGCCCCCCGCACGCGCCATGACGTCGGCGCTCAACTGGGTGATCGTCCGCGGCTCGCCTGAAGCGCTCGCCGTGATCCTCAACGTGCGCGTCTTCGACGCCCGGGTGGTGCGTGCCGGCAAGCAGCTCGCCGAGGATCTGCAGGAGGCTCCCCTCGGCGTTCGTGCCGGCTTCCTCTACCTCGACCCGAGTGGCTCGGACTACTACCTGGAGGCACGGCGCCCGGCTGGGACGCTCTCGTTCAAGAGGCTCTTCGGCCCCGACTGGCTGCAGGTGGAGGCCGGCGGGATGCGGCTGCGCTTCCCGCCGACCGTCTTCTCACAGGTCAACGGCGCCATGCTGGAGATCATGACCGAGAGCGCACGCTCGCTCCTCGCTCCGCTCGAGGGGTGCGCCCTCCTCGACCTCTACTGCGGGTACGGGCTCTTCTCGCTCACCGTCGGGCGCGAGGCCCTACAGGTGGTGGGAGTGGACTTCGACGGCCCGGCCATCGAAGCGGCGCGCGCGAACGCGGAACATCTGCGCTGCGCCGGCCGCGTGAGGTTCCTCGCCGGCCGGATCGACGGCGGGTTCCTCACCGGCCGCCTGCGCCCCCCGAATGCACCCGAGGCGGTGATCCTCGATCCGCCGCGGCAGGGCACGGCGCCCGACGTCGCCCCGGCCCTCGCGGCGCGCGAGCCACAGCGGGTCGTCCACATCTGCTGCGGCACCGAGGAGATCCCACGCGAGGTCGCCGCCTGGTCGCGGGCCGGCTGCCGCCTGCGCCGCGCGCTGCCGCTCGACCTGTTCGCCGGCACGGCGAACCTCGAGACGCTGCTCCTGCTGACTCGGTAGACGGCGCCCGCAGGAGCATCCCGCTCGAGGATCGCGTCGGGCGCTGCCGTTCACAGGAACCGGCGGGACAGCTCGTCGATCCTGGCGACCTCCGCCTTCGAGAGCGCGAGGTCCATGGCGCCGAGGTTTTCCTGGGCCTGGCGCGGACGGCTGGCGCCCGGGATCACCACCACGGTGTCGCCGTGGAACCCGCAGAGCCACGCCAGCGCCACCTGGCTCGCGGTCGCGCCGTGCGCGGCGGCGATCTTCCTGAGCTCCTCGACGAGCGGGCGGCTGCGCTCCAGTCCCCTCGCCCTGAAGGGCCCCATCAGCTTGCGCGGACCGGGGCGTCTCCTTATGTAGCCGGGGTCGTTGTGGTAGGCGCCGGTGAGCACCCCCTGCGCCAGCGGGGAGTACGCGATGATCGTCACGCCCAGTTCCTTCGCCGCCGCCATCGTGCCGTTCGACTCGATCCGCCGGTCGAGCAGGCTGTACCTCACCTGGTTGGAGGCGAGGGGAATCCCGCGTGAGGCCAGCGCCGCGTGAGCCCGGCGCATCCGGGACGCGTTGAAGTTGCTCACGCCGACCGTCCGGATCTTCTTGTCCGCCACCAAGTCTGCAATCGCGCCCATTTCCGCCTCGACGGAGGAGAAGCCGGCCGGCTGGTGGACCTGGTGCAGGTCGATCCCGAAGGGTGCGAGGCAGGCAAGCCGCGTGTCGATCGTGGCCTTGATCGAGCGCGCCGTCCGGAAGAGCGGAAACCACTTCGTGGCCACGACCACGTCGCCGTTCGCCTTGCCCGCGGCCTGAAGCGCCGCGGCCAGCGCGCGCTCCGAGGCGCCGTTGCCGTACATCTCGGCGGTGTCGAACCAGTTGATGCCGCCCTCGAGGGAGACACGCACGATCTCGTTGACGGCCGGCTGCGCCAGGGCTTCCCAGTACCCCCCCGCCAGCCCCTTGCCGGCGGAGAACTGCCAGCACCCGAGCCCGACCGGTGTCACCTCGATCGTCGTCCTGCCCAACACCCGTCGCCTCGCCACACCCGCCTCCCTTCGCGACCGATTCTAACCTAGAAAGAGTCCGAATCGCTACAAGCTCCCTCGCGCGGCCGGCAGGGCCTACCATGTGTGGAAATGAGACGGACGGGGTGCCACCGCGGGAACGGTAGCGACCCTCGGAGGTGCGAATGGACGCGCGAATTCCTCTGGTTGCGATTGCTGTCATGGCCCTGGCGGCCGGGGCCTCCGGGCAGGGCTTCGAGAAGGACGTGATCAAGACCTCGGCCGGCGACCTGGAGATCACGTTCATCGGCCACGGCACGCTGATGCTTGCGCATGGCGGGAAGGTCATCCACGTGGATCCGTTCGGCAGGCTAGCCGACTACTCCAAGCTGCCGAAGGCCGACCTCGTGCTGATCACCCACGCGCACGGCGATCACCTCGACCCAGCGGCCCTCGCCGCGGTCCGGACGCCCGCGACTGGGGTGATCGTGGCGCCGGTGTGCGAGGGCAAGGTCGAGGGCGCGACCGTCCTGCGCAACGGTGAGACGACGCAGGCGGCGGGCGTCAAGATCGAAGCGGTGCCCGCGTACAACCTCGTCCACACGCGGCCGGGGGGCGCCCCGTACCATCCGAAGGGCGAGGGCAACGGCTACGTGCTGACCGTCGGCGACACGCGCGTGTACATCGCCGGCGACACCGAGAACACCCCCGAGATGAAGGCGCTCAGGGACATCACGGTCGCCTTCCTTCCCATGAACCTCCCCTACACGATGACCCCGGAGATGGTCGCGGACGCGGCCCGCGCCATCCGGCCCAAGATCCTCTACCCCTACCACTTCGGGGAGACGGACACGGCCCGCCTCGTCGTGCTCCTAAAGGACGAGAAGGGGATCGATGTGCGGGTCCGCACGATGAAGTGAGGCACGGGCAGACGCTTCTTGGCCCTGTCTTCGCGATGCTGCCCGCAGGCGCTGATGGGTAGGACGATGGCGCCCGGCCACACCGATTCGCACTACGCGGGCGGCATGGCGGAGTTGCTGGCGCGCTACCCGCAGTTCGCCCCGGACAGTGGAATATCTGCTCGGGCGATGCGGTTAGGGGGTCCAGGTTCAGACAGGAAAGGAAAGGGAGGTCTACGATGCGAAGACTTGGAGTTTCGCTGGCAACAGCCGTCGCCACCCTGGCATCGGGTCTCGTGCTCGCGCAAGACAAGCCCGGGACAATTGCACGGGTTGGGGTCTTCGAACCCAAACCGGGAACCGCCCAACAGTTCGAGCAGGCGCGCAAGAAGCACTTCGAGTTCCATCGCAAGAACAACGACTCATGGGCCTGGTTCACCTGGGAGGTGATCAGCGGTGAGCACACCGGCAGGTACGTGACTGGCACGTTTGGCCACCACTGGAAGGACTTCGACGCCTGGGACAAGCTCGAGAAGGCGGACTCCGCGGACGCCGATGCGACCATGGGGCCGTACATTCAGGCCGAGTTTCCCCGCTACTACGCGTACCTCCCGGACGCGAGCCATCCACCTGAGGGTAAGGAGCCAACGTCGTTCGCTCAGGTGACGCACTTCTACGTAAAGCTATCGGGGGTTCAGGCCTTCATGGCCGCCATCAAGGAGGCCAAGCAGGGCCTCGACAAGGTCAACTGGCCGGTTCGCACGTTCTGGTACCAGATGGTGACCGGGGGCGAGGGTCCCGAGTTTGTCCTCGTCGTGGCTCGTTCGAGCTGGGCCGACTTCGAGCCTGGCACGAAGACCTTGGACGAGGCGCTGGCCGAAGTGTACGGACCACAGAAGGCGATTGCCGTTGTGGGTGCGGTGCGCGACAACACGCGCTACACATACTCGGAGCTCCTCCGCTACCGGCCGGACCTGAGCTACATCCCGGCGACAAAATAGGACGCGCCGACCAACCCCGGCCTGCGAGCGGCTCAATCGCGACGGGCCGAAGTCATCCGCCGCGTCTGTGAGATTCGCTCTTGGTTTGTGCCGGCTGTGCGGCTGCGAGATGAACCTCAGCGCGTTCGCGGCCCACAGGGGGGAATCCAAAGCACCCTCGGACGTCTCGCGGCCGATCTGCCCGTAGGGTGCGGCCTATGCCGAGGAGAAGGCTACCACAGACCCGCCGCCATCTCGTCCGCCCATAGCACGGCGTCCGGCCGGTGCGCGCTCGCCTGCAGCTCAGTCGTCCTGGGGCGGTTGAGGGCCGGGGACGATGCCGGCGATATCGGGGTCCTCGCCCGAAGTGTCCGACGGCCTGTTCTTCTTCTCCGCCAGACGCTCCAGACGCTTCGCGGCCTTCTCCTCGCGGTGCTGCTGGCGGGCGCGCTCGCGCTCACGCTTCGAGAACGTAGCTCTGTGCTTGCCTGCCACGCCTACCTCCCCGAGGAACGACCCGAATCCAGGCTCTCAGGCGACGCCGCTCCTGGCGCGCCCGCGAGCCCCGGACACCGGGACGCGGCGATCTTCAGAAACGCCTGCGGCCGCCGCCGAACCCGTCGCGGTCGGCCTTGGGCCTCGCCTCGTTGACGTTGATCGTGCGACCACGCATCTCCGTGCCGTTGAGTCCGGCAATGGCGGCCTGGGCCTCCTTGTCGTCGCGAAACTCGACGAACCCGAAACCCTTCGAGCGCCCGGTCGCGTTGTCGGTGATGACGTTGACCGACTCCACGGCACCGTACGAAGCGAAGGCATCCCGCAACTCGCTCTCGGTCGTGTCATAGGACAGGTTTCCTACGTACAGCTTCATGTTCGAAACCCCTTTCGCGGGCTCAGACCAGCTCTCGTGCCGGACTGTAAAGAAGCCGCCACCGCCCGCCCGCTTGACGATGCGCCGGGTACTTTAGCACGTTTCCAGCGCCACGGCGAACCGGCCCACCGCCACGCCCCGCACCCATGTCGGAGCCAGGGGGCTTGCCAAGAGCACAAAAGTATGGGATGGTACGTATTCCGCTGCAGCCTCGACAACGCAACGCGTGGTCGGCCGAGGCGGCCAGGACATGATGCAGGGCCCCCGGGCCCGGACGGCAGCCTCGCCGGCAAGTCTCCCGTTCCCAATCAGCCGGAAACAGACGCGACTGTGCACGTACCCCGTGTGCATGCACCCGCAGAAGGAAACAGTGTGCAGATGAGTTTTGCCGAATTTCGTCTCGACCCCGCGCTGCTGCGCGGAATCTCCGACCTCGGATTCACGGACCCGACCCCGATCCAGCGGGCTGCCCTCCCCGAGGCGCTCGCCGGCCGCGACATACTGGCCGCCGCAATGACCGGCAGCGGCAAGACCGCCGCCTTCGTGCTCCCGATCCTCCAGCGCCTGGCTGCGCGCCCCGACCGGGCCACCCGCGCCCTGGTGCTCACCCCGACGCGGGAGCTCGCGGCTCAGGTGCACGAGCACCTCCGCACCCTCGGGCGCCACACCCGCATCACCTCCGTCGCGGTGTTCGGCGGCGTCGGCGCCGGGCCCCAGGAGCGCGCGCTGCGCGCCGGCGTGGACGTCGTGGTCGCCACCCCAGGCCGTCTCCTCGATCACATGGGAAAGCCGTGGACCCGCTTCGACCGCCTCGAGATCCTCATCCTCGACGAGGCCGACCGCATGCTCGACATGGGCTTCCTCCCGAGCGTGCGCCGGATCCTCGCCAGGCTCCCGAGGCAGCGCCAGACGATGCTCTTTTCGGCCACCCTCCCGGAGCCGATTGTGAAGCTGTCCCGCGAGATGATGGCGAACCCGGTCCGCATCAACATCGAGCGGCGCTCCGCGCCGGCCACCGGCATCACGCACGCCGTGCTGCCCGTGCCCGAGAAGCTCAAGCCGATGCTGCTGCTCGAGATGCTCCGCCGCGACGAGGTTGGCACGGCGCTCGTCTTCACCCGCACAAAGCACCGCGCCAACCGTCTCGCCAAGTACCTGGACGGCGCCGGCATCTCGTGCGAGCGGATCCACGGCAACCGCAGCCAGGCGCAGCGCGAGGCCGCCCTCGCCGCCTTCAAGAGCGGGCGCCTCCGCGTGCTGGTCGCCACCGACCTCGCCTCCCGCGGCATCGACGTCCGAGACCTTCCGCACGTCATCAACTTCGACGTGCCCGCACAGACCGACGATTACATCCACCGCGTCGGCCGTACCGCCCGGGCCCAGGCCACCGGCAACGCCGTGACGTTCGCCTCGCCCGAAGACGAGCCAGCGATCTCGGCGATCGAGCGCGCGGTCGGGCGCCGTATTGAGCGGCGCAAGCTGGAGGGGTTCGACTACGCCGTCCACCCGGAGGGTCGCCTCGAGATCCCCCTCGCCGAGCGCCTCGCGGCCATGCGCGCCCAGCGAGCCGGCGAGCGGACGCGGACACGCGCCAACGCTGATCGCCGACCCCGCACCGGCGCCACGAGGGGCGGCCCACCGAGGAGAGACGGCCATCACGCCGCTTCAACGAGTTCTGGCGGACACGCCGCCGGCCGCACCGCCGGGCGCTCCCGCAGCTACGGCCGCAAGCCCGGCAGGTAGACGTTCACCCCAGAGCTACGAAAAGGTAGCGGCAGGGCCCGCCCCCACCCTCAGAGCAACCTTCGGTCATCCCGGCGGAGGGGAAGCCTCCTGAAGGATCTCCCAAAGCCCTGAAGGGCAGAACGCAGCCGGGTCAGGTGAGAGCCGTCAACGCTCCAGGACGAGCACCTCGAACGTCCCGGGGAGGATGCTCGGACGCGGCCGCGGGCGGTCAGGGGTCGGCGACGGCGGAGGGCCGAACTGGGCCGTTGGGAGGTAGATGCGGTGCGTGGCCTCGTCCAACGAGATCGTTCGCGCCCCGCGCTTCGTCGGGACGTTGCCCACGACGGTGAACTTCTCCGGCGAGTCCTCGTGCACGACGGTCACCGTGCCCTCGCCGTTGGAGCTGAAGGCGAAGCCGGTCGCGGGATCAAACGCCGCGCCGTCGACGCCGCTGCCAATCGGCAGGGTGGTGATGACGTGCCCGTTGTCCCCGTTGACCACCGCCATCAGCTTGTTGCCGCAGACGGCAAAAAGCCGCCGGTGCTCGCGGTCGATCGCGAGCCCGCTCGGCTCCTCGCACGGCGAAAGCTTCCATCGTCCCTCGACCTTGAGGGTGCGCGCATCGAAGGAGACGAGCTCGCTCGTGTCCTCGATGTTAACGAAGATCCGACCCCTGCCGTCGGCGACCGCGAACTCAGGCTTGCCGCCCAGCGGGAGCGTGCCGATCACCTGTCCGCTCGCGGCGTCGATCGCCGTGGCGTCGGCGCTGCGGCCGTTGAACGTGAAGACCCGGCGTGAGACCGGCTCGAAGGTGATCGCGTCGGGGTTCTCGCCGGTCACCTTGACCGTCGTGATGACGGCCAGGCTCTTGAGGTCGAATACCGTCACCGTCCCGCCCCGCCCGTTGCTGGTGAAGCCGCGGCCCAGCTCCGGCGCGAGGGCGATGCCGTGCACGCCCTGCGTGTCGGGGACCTCCCCGACCACGGCGTTCTTCTCGGTGTCCACGACGTGCACGCGCGTCGCGTGGCTGACGTAAAGGCGGTGAGCTGCGGCGTCGACGGTGAGGTAGTCCCACCCCCCCTCCCCGCCGAGTGAGATCGTGCGGGCGAGGTGGTACCCGCCGGGCGCCGGCTGTGCGGCTGTGACGGCCGCGGCCGCGAACAAAGCAAGTCCAAGAATAGCGTGATGACGGAGCGTCATTGTGCCCTCCTTTGCGTTCACGGTCCCATTATGACCGGCCCGAGTCACGAGCGACCCTTTTCTGTTCCCGCCAACCAGGACCAACGCTCCGAAATTCTGTCCGGCCCCCGACCCGCAGTGAGCGCCAGGACCGGGCGCGAGCGCTCCGCCTCCCGACCGCCGCCTGTCGTCACCACCCGCGGACGGGGCGCCACTCGTCGAACACCTGGCCGCTGCGCATCACCGCGTAGCGGTCGAAGAGCGCCGCGGCGAGGCAGGAGTGGTTCGGGACGATCCGCAACAGCGACCCCACACGGAACGCACCCTGGGCGAGGGGCGACGCGGAGCGCAGCAGCCCGTGCTCCTGGGAGAGGGAGACCACGCGCAGGCCGGGGAGACGCTCCCCCGCCGCCGTGAGCACGACGCCGAACCCGAACGCCGGGTCGACGTGCGTCGGGCCCGGGTCCTTGGAGAGCGCGAGCGCTCCCCCGTCCACCAGGAGCTCGCTGCGCTCGGGGTAGCGCCCGATGACCCTGACCAGCACTGAAAAGGCGACGTCCTCGAGGGTGCAGCTGCCGATCGCCGCCTGGAAGGCGTCGAAGAACGCGTAGTTGCCGGGCCTTACCTCGGTGATCCCCTGGAGCTCCTCGGCCACGGCCAGCGTCGGCGTCGAGCCGATGCTAACCTCCTCGACGGGCACGTTGGCGGCGGCGAGGCGCGCGGCGAACGCCGTCATCACGTCACGCTCGTGCGCGGCCACCGCGCGGATCTCGTCGGCGGTGCGGCAAAGGTAGGCCTGCCCCGCATGGGTCAGGATGCCCCGGAAGTCGAGGTACTTTGAAGCCGCCAGCCGCGCCGCGAAGGCGACACTTTCCTCCCGACCCGGGTCAACGCCGGCGCGGTGCGCTCCGCAGTCCACCTTGAGGAGGACCGACAGGCGGAGCCCGCGGTCCCGGGAGGCTGCCTCGACCGCGGCGGCCGCCTCGGGGTGGTCCACGAGCAGGTTGAGGCGGTCCAGCCACGCTGTGAGCTGGAGCGCTTCGCCGAGCTTGGACGGCGCGATCGGCACCGCGTAGGTGATGTCGCGGAAACCGCCCGCCCCGAAGAAAGCGGCCTCCGCGAGCGTCGAGACCGCGAGCCCGCCGAAGTGCCCGCGCACCTGCAGGCGCGCCGCTTCGAGCGTCTTGTGGGTCTTGATGTGGGGGCGGAGGCGGACGCCGAGCCGCTTCGCCCGTTCCGCCATCGACGCGGTATTGCGCTCGAGGACGTCCACGTCCACCAGCGCTGCCGGGGTGCGCAGATCTTCCATCCGCATCGGCTCAAGCCTAGCAGGCCTCTGCACCCGGGGGCCAACGGCCGGCCGGTGGGGCACCCGTGCCGGCGACGCGCGCAGGGCGGCGAGCTACAATCCGCCCGTTGTCCGGAGGGATCAACCGATGCGCGTCTACAGGATCGTCCTCGTTCTCCTGACCACCGTCGCCGCTGTCGCCGCCGCCGCGGAGCAACCGCACCTAATGACGGCCGTGGACCTGCTTTCGGTCCCGACGCAGTCCAACGTGCAGCTCGGGCCGGGCCGCTCCGCCGCACTCTTCCTCCGTACCCAGGCCGACTGGGACCAGGACAAAACCATCTCCCACATCTGGAAGGTGGATCCCGATGGCACGGGCCCGGTTCAGATGACCAACGGCAAGGCCGGTGAGAGCTCGCCGCGCTGGTCGCCCGACGGGAACCGGCTCTGCTTCGTCGCCACGCGCGACGGCGACACCGCGCAGCTGTTCGTCCAGCCGGTCGCCGGCGGCGAGGCGATTCAGGTCTCCAAGCACGAGACCTCCGTCTCCGACCCTGAGTGGCTCCCGGATGGCACCCGGATCGCGTTCATAGCCGACGACGCCGAGGGCAAGGAGGTGAAGGACGCGAAGAAACGCTCGGGAGAGGTGATTTCGTACGACCGCGACTACAAGCAGAAGCACCTGTGGGTGCTCGACCTCGCCACGAAGACCGAGAAGCGCGTCACCGAGGGACCGTTCTCGGTCCTCGAGTACACGATCTCGAAGGACGGCTCGAAGCTCGTCTACCGCGCGGCGCCGACGCCGCTGGTGGATGACGGGGACAAGGCCGAGATCTACGTCCGGCCGCTGGCCGGGGGCGAGCCGCGACGCCTCACCGACAACAGGATCGGCGAGCACGGCGTCGCGCTGTCGCCCGACGGCACGTCGGCGCTTTTCATCGCCCCGACCAACGCGCGTTTCGAGCCGTACTACCAGAACCATCTGTTCACCGTGCCGACGGCCGGCGGGGCGCCGCGCATGCTCCTCGCGGACGTGTCCGACGAGATTGACAGCGCCGAGTGGTCGCACGACGGGAACGCCATCCTCGTGCGCGCCAACGCCGGCGTACGCGTGGTGCTGTGGGCGTTCGACCTGGCGAGCGGCCGGCGGTCGCGCCTCACCGAGGGCGACAGCTCCGTCCTCTCCGTGAGCGTCGACCCGCGCTCTGGCGGCTGGGCCGCGGTGATCGGCACCGCCTCCTCGCCGGGGGACGTGTGGATCGCGCTCAACATCGGGGCCCCGCCGGTGCAGGAGACGCACTTTGCGGAGGAGGTGGCGGCGGCGTTCCGGATGCCCAGGGTCGAGGTCTTCGCCTGGACCGGGCGGGACGGCCGGAAGGTGGAAGGGCTGCTCACCTACCCGCTCGACTACACGCCGGGCACGCGCGCGCCGCTCGTCGTGCAGACGCACGGCGGACCCGCGTCCTCGTCCACGTTCCGTTTCGCGAGCTGGGGCACCTATACGCCGGTGCTGGCGGCCAAGGGGTACATGGTCCTCGATCCCAACTACCGAGGCTCGACCGGGTACGGCGACGTGTTCCTGCGGGACATGGTCGGCCACTACTTCCACGAGGCCGACAAGGACGTCCTCGCGGGCGTGGACGCGCTGGTCGCGAAGGGGCTCGCCGACCCCGACAAGCTGGTCGCTATGGGGTGGAGCGCCGGGGGGCACATGACCAACTGGCTGGTGGCGACGACCGGCCGCTTCAAGGCCGCCGCCTCCGGCGCCGGCGCCGCCGACTGGATCTCGATGTACGCCCAGAGCGACGTGCGCACGACCAGGACACCGTGGTTCGGCGGCACCCCGTGGCAGAAGGGAGCGCCGACCGCGCTTTACCTGCAGCAGTCACCGATCACCTACGTGTCGAACGCCAGGACCCCGACGCTGCTCCTCGTCGGCGGCAACGACGTGCGGGTGCCGACCGCGCAATCGATCGAGATGCTGCGCGCGCTGCGGGCGAGCGGGGTCGAGGCCGAGCTGCTGGTGTTCCCCGGTGAGCCGCACGGCCTGCGCACCCTCAAGCACCGCCTGCACAAGGTCAACAGCGAGCTTGCCTGGTTCGAACGATACCTGTACGGCTGCACCTACGAGATTGAGAAGCCGCCGGTCACCAAGAAGGATGGCGAGGGCGAGAAGAGCCCCGAGAAGAAGTGACGGTCCGCCGCGTTGGCTCGCGGCAAAACGTCATCAAGGCAGGGGCTGGTTCTTTCCCTCCGCCGTGCAGCTCATCACGACCGAGGCGAACACCTTGGCGTCGGCGATGAGGTTGTCGAGGACGCAGTACTCGTTGGGCTGATGCGCAGTCTCGTCGAGCTTGGAGTAGACGACGGCGGGCAGCCCGAGCCGCCGGAAGATCGCGGCCACCGTGCCGCCCCCGATCCCCTTCGGCTGCGGGGCGATGCCGTGCGTCTCGCGGATCGCCTCGACCACCAGGCGGGCCACCTCGGCATCGGGTCTGGTCGGCGGGGCGGCCTCGGCGCGCTGAACGTCCTCGAGGGTGATCTTCACACCGTGCGCGCTCTCGACCTCTCCGGCGAGGCGGCGGATCTCGGCCTCGACGTCGGCTAGCGGCACTTCGGGCAGCACCCGCGAATCGAGGTAGAAAACGTCGTCACCGGGGATCGTGTTGATGTTGGGTACGTTCGGCTCCTTCTTGGTGGGCTCGAACGTGGACGTCGGCGGTTCGAAGAGCGGGTTTCTCTGGGGAAAGGTCGGCATGAGTGAGCCCAGGCGGGTCACGAGGTCGGAGGCAGCGCGGAACGCGTTGGCGCCCTGCTCCGGGACCGAGGCGTGGCACTGCTTGCCCTGCGTGCGCACCTTGAGCCACCAGATGGACTTCTCGGCAACCTCGACGAGCGAACCCTCGCCGTTGCCCGCGTCCGGGACGATGAACATGTCGTGCGGCCCGAAGAGATCGCGGTGCCTCGCGGCGAGGTACTCGGCACCGTAGGCCGAGCCCGTCTCCTCGTCCGCGCAGAACAGCAGTGCGAGATCCACCGGAGGTCGCTCCCCGGCGTCCATGAGGGCGCGCGCCACGAGGAGGCTCGAAACAATCGCCTGCTGGTTATCCTCCACGCCCCGGCCGATGAGCTTGCCGTCCTCCACCTTGAGCGTGTACGGGTCGCTCGTCCACAGACTCGCCTCGCCGGGAGGCACGATGTCCAGGTGCGACATGATCCAGAGGGTGCGCGCCGAGCTCGTACCCCTGTAGCGGGCGACAATGTTGGGCCGCAGGCCGCCCTTCGCCTTCGGGTCCGGGGCGTCGTAGCGCTTCACCTCGTCGAAGGCGAGCATGGCGAGTTCCCTCTCCAGCCACGCCGCCTTGTCGACTTCGCCCGCCCCGCCGCTGTCCGGGCAGATCGCGGGGATCGCCGTGAGCCCCCGCTGCAGCTCGATCGCCCACTCCCTGTAGCCTTCGATCCTCGCAGCAAGACCGTGCCCGCTCATCGCTGGCCCCTCCTCCGACGTCGGACCGGACTGGCCGACGCTTCTCGCGAGCCGCCCCCGGTCGTCGAACCACCCCGGCGTGCCGGGACTGCAGCCCGATGCTCCGGGTTCTAGTACGCGACGGGGAGCTCCGGAGTTTTCGTGTCAGGCGCGGCGGAGGCGTCGCCACAGCTGTCCCCCTGCAAAGACCTCGGGTGACCTCTCCAGGTACCCCGCCCCGACCAGACATGTTGCGGGGGAGCGGTCGGCTCAACGTTCGGCCTGGCCGGCAGGGTGAGATCTCATGGCTTTTCGCCGCGACATGGAGGCGGTCGCATTGGCACGCTCTATGCAGACCCTCGTGGCGGGCGGTGGCAGGTACGTCACCGCACGCCGGGCGAGAATCAGGTGCTCGCCCGGCAAGGAGGGAACATGAACAAGGGCTTGCTGCGCCATGCAGGTCTGGTTGCCGCGGCGGTGGTCTTCCTGCTGTGCGCTGTTGTGAGCTGGGCGGATGCGAACCCGACCTCGGAGGTCAAGCAGGTCGGCGCGACGGCGATCCTTTACAGGGGACCGCAAGTGCAGGTCGCAGTCTCGTACAGGTCACCCAAGCTGAACCCAGGCGGGAGCTGGCTCATGCTCGACGCGGCGATGACGGCCACCAAGGGGCCCATCGAGATCCCGCGCAGCGCCATCTCCGTGCGCGTACCGGATGGGCAGGTTGTTCCACTTGCCTCCCACGAGGCGTACGGCAAGGGCTACTCGGATGTGGCAGCAAAGATCATGCGGGACAACGCGATCGGCGAGCCGCTCGGCTACCTGATCCCCCACCGGTACCGGCCCCTGGACTACTTCCCCAGGCGCGGCGTGGGCCTCGCATGGCCCTCGGTGTGGCTGGACGAGTGGCACAACAACTACGGTCGTCTCTTCTTCCAACTGCCCGGCGGCGTGCAGAAGGGGAACTACGAGCTGCTGATCCACCTGCCAGAGAGCCAGGTGGTCATCCCCTTTACCATCTGATGGGCAGGGAAGATTCAGACGGCGACAAAGAAAGCCCCCATGCAAACGCCAATGGCGGGCTCCATGACGCTCGAGAAATGTCCTTTCGCGAAGGCGTAGCTCTTGGAGCACACCGCGGCGAGCGGGCTAGTCGGCCTCGAACGTCACGAACATCAGCATGCCCTCGCGCTCGAGCTGAACGGACACCGCGTCGCCTTCCTTGAAACCGGCCACGGCGGCCGTGAGTTCCGCGAGGTTGCGGACGTCGGTGCCGTTCACGGCGTGGATCACGTCCCCCGGGAGGAAGCGGTTGGCCGGCGGTGCGGCGTCGGCTGACATCGCCGCCACGACCACGCCGCCCGGCTCCCGCAACGGCCCCAGCGTCTCAAGGAGGCTGGCGTTGAGGTCCACGGCGAAGATGTCGAGCTGGGGCACGAGGTTCTTCGCGGGGTCGACCATCTCCATGAACCGTCCCGGGTCGTCCGGACGCTCGACGACCGGAACGCGGAGGGTGAGGCGCTGGGACCCGCGGAGCACGTCGAGGGTCGCTTCGGTGCCGATGGCGTGTTTGTAGAGGTTGATGCCGAGCTGGCGCATATTGTCCACCGGATTACCGTCGATGGTGAGGACGATGTCGCCGATCCGCAGCCCCGCCTTGTCGGCAGGTCCGCCCGGCTCGAGCTCGGAAACGATCACGCCCCAATCCTGGGGCAGTCTGAGCGCCGCGGCCATGGTGGGTGTGATGTTCTGCGCCTGCATTCTGATCACGCCCCGGCGGACCTTGCCCTTCGCTCTCAGCTGCTCGACGATGGGGCGCACGATGTTGCTCGGGATCGCCAAACCGACCCCCTCGCTGCCGCCGGACTGCGAGATGATCATCGTGTTGATCCCGACCACACGGCCCCGGGAGTCCACCAGCGGCCCTCCGCTGTTGCCGGGGTTGATCGGCGCGTCGGTCTGCACGTAGACCATGGTGTCGTCGGGTCTGATTTCCCTGGCCACCGCGCTCACGACGCCCATGGTCACCGTGTTGCCGAGGCCGAGCGGGGAGCCGAAGGCCAGGACCACCTGTCCCTGCCTCAGCGCGTCCGAATCGCCGAGCTCGAGAGAAGGCGCACCGCTCACAGGAATTTTGAGCAGTGCCAGGTCCGTATCGCTGTCAACCCCGACGACCTGCGCATCGATCCTGCTGCCCTGCGGCCGCAGCAACGGGTGCTGATAGCCGGGGCCCTCCAAGCGCCGTGCGAGCTGGACCTGGATATGCGTCGCGCCGTGAACGACGTGGGCGTTGGTCACGATGTACCCCGACGAGTCGATGATGACGCCCGAGGCCCCGCCCGCCTGTTTGGTCGCCACGTTCCACGGGCCATAGCCGACCGCGTAACCGGATGTGAACACCTGGACCACCGCCGGCGATACGCGCTCGGCGATATGCTCGAAGGACGCCGAGAGCTCGTCCAGCGCCTGCACGTTGCCGCGCGTACGAACCGGTTCGGCCGCCGTCGCGCCGGCCGTGGCGCCCACCCACACGGCGACCGCAAGAACAGTTCCTGATCGGATCATCGTCGACTCCCTTCACCGAGCCCTCGGGAGGGCGCGGCGTTCATCGCGCTCGTTCGCCGGGCCTGCAGGCCGGCTTCGAGGGGCACCGCACACGCTGCCGTACCACGGGAGACGTCGCGGCCGTTCCCGCGAACAGAACTATATCCTGCTTGTTGACGAACGCCACGCCGAGAGGTTGACGCTCCCGCCGGAGCGCCGGTCGTTCGACGCGGCAGCCCGACGCTAGCGGCTTGAGCCTCTCGACCATCGCGGGCGTACCCTTCCGCCATGAACCGGGGAAAGTACGTGCGATAGGCTTTCGACCCGCGCCTTGGAAGCGCCTGCTCCGGGGAGGTGTCCTGCTCGCCGACCTGATCGCGGTGCCCGGCGACGCCACGCGTGACATCACGGCGATCGAGACCCTCCGCTTCGTGATGAAGGACAGCAGGATCTACAAGCAGCCGGAAGCCACCACCTGCACGGGCGCTTGACCGGTTCGACCCGCCGGTTCCTCGCGCGGCTTTACCCGGTATCGGTGGAGGCAACCGGCGCGAGATGCCCCACGCCGTACGCCTTCAGCCGCGCCAGGATGTGATCGCTGAAGCAGTTCGCTTTCGGAATGACCGCCGCCTCGGTGGCGGTGGAGGAGCCGCCCGACACGTAGCGGACGCCGACCCACGCTCCGACTTTATGTCCCCTCGGCCCCTCGGTCTGACGACCCGGCAGCGGCGAGCGCTGCGAGCGCCTGCGGCAGGTCGGCCCGCCCGAAGCCCAGGCGGAACCGGTCGGGTGCGCATCCGAAAGCGGGACCGGGCACGACCAGCACGCCGGCCCGCTGGCGCCAGTGGGCGAGCACGCGCTTGGGGTCGCCTCCGTGGCGTGCCAGCAGTGGCGCCGCGATACCCGCCACCGAGATCGTCGTCGCGCGCGGGCGCCGCCACGAGATGAGGTCCGCATGACCGGTCAGAAAAGTCTCAAGCGCCTCGCAATTGGCGCGGCAGCGCGCACGGGTCCGCTCGAGCAGATCCCCGTGGGCTCGCAGCGCGATCGTGGCAAGGAGTTCGGAGGGACCCGCCGCGCAAAGCGTCGTGTAGTCCTTGATCGCGACGACCCGCCGCCGAAGCAGGACATCGCCGGTTATCAGCCAGCCTATCCGTAGGCCGGCGAGGCCATATACCTTCGAGGTGACCCCGACAGCAACGGCCCGCTCCGAACACTCGGTGACCGAGGGCGCCGTCGGCCCCGCCCACTCGAGCCCCCGGTAGACCTCGTCGCCGACGACCCGGATCCCGAGTTCCTCACATCGCGCCAGGACCGTGCGCAGCTCCTCCGGGGTCGCCGCCACGCCAGTGGGGTTGTGGGGCACGTTCAGGACGAGGAGGCGCACGCGATGATCGAGCGCGGACATCAGCCGGTCCATAGGGAATCGCCACGCGCCGTCGGGGCCGTCCTCGCGGACCTCAACGAGTGCGAGCCTCGCTCCCATGGCTCGGGGGACCTCAAGGAGCGACTGGAACGCCGGCGTCAGGGCCACGACGAGGTCACCCGGCTCGATCGCCGCTGCGAATGTGACCAGGAGCGCTTCGGCGGCACCGTTGGCGACGACCACTTCGTCCGCGCCTCGGCCCGGGTGCGTGGCCGCAATCGCGGCACGCAGTTCGGGATCGCCGGCGCAGGTCCGGTACCCGAGGCGAAGCGTGGCCCACCGCCGGCGGCTCTCGGGGTCGGCATGGTCCAGCAGCTCGGGCACGGAGAGCGTCTCGGGATCCGAGGAGCCGAGCTGGTACGGCAGGTCGAACTCGAAGCGGTCGAAGAACCGCTCGAGCATGAACTCCGGCAGCGCACCGAGGCGCGCCGTGGTGAGCGGAGGGACTGCAGGCGTCTTCTTCATGCCCCCGATGATACGACCGACGACGGCTGCCCGTCCGGAGGCCGGCCGCCACGAAAGACCCACGCGCACCGCGGCCGAGATGAAGGGGCCGGCCATCGCATTCCTGAGGATCACTCGATCCGGGCAACGCCGTTGCCGGGCGTGGGGAACCGCACGAACACGTCGGGATCGTGGCCGGGAACGATCAACCTCGGGTTGGAGGCGAGCGCCTTCATCCTCTTCTGTGCCTCCAGGTTAGCCTGGGCGTCGAGTGTCTGCGCAATCGGCAGGCCCTTCTCCAGGTTCTCGTAAAGGTAGACGGCATCCGAGGCCACGACCACCGTGCCCGCCGCCGTCGTCACGCCTACGTACTGTGCACCGTAGGTGTGCTTCCCACCGAGGTAGATGGTGACGCCCGGGATCACCTCCGCGTCGCCGGCGACCAGCGTGAGGCGGCCGCGCTCCTGGATCGCGCGCAACGCGGCCACGTCGGCGGCCGAGATCCCCGCCTTCTGGTTCTTCGGGTCCGAGTAGAAGCTCCACTCGTCCTTTTGAATCCACACCCGCGCATCGGGGAACAGGTCCACGCCGCCCGCGTGGTCCCAGTGCATGTGGGTGATGATCACGTCCGAGATGTCCTGCGGCCTGAGGCCGACCTTCGCCAGCGCCTCGGGGACCGTGATGAAGCCCTTGACCGTCCACTTGTTGAGGAGCTCCGGGCGGTAGAAACCCGTGTCCACCAGGACGTTCTTCCCCCCGGGTCCCTTGAGCAGCCACACCGCCATGGCGATGTCCAGTTTGCGGGCGGGGTCCGCACCCGCGATAAGAGCCTCGACGGGAAAGTCGGGGAGCGTGGCGTACCGGAGGGCGTACACCTCGAACACGGGTTTGGCGGCGACGGCTTGCGCGCCTGCAGGTGCGGTCACCGCGAGAAGCGCCACGGCCGCGGCAACCGTTGGTCTGACGTTCATCGCCCTGCCTCCGCCAGGCAGTCTACCTCGTCGCTCTTAACCTCACTCTCAGGATCTCGCCCGGGCGCCACAGGCGCATGCGCGGTCCCCACGTGCCGGTTCCGCGACAGACGATGACCGGCATGCCCTTCACCTCGTAGCGCCCGCCCACCAGCGGGTAGACCTGCCGGACCAGATAGTCGAACGGCCAGATCTGCCCGCCGTGCGTGTGGCCGCTGAGCATCAGGCCCACCCCGGAGGCTGCCGCCTCCTCGGCCTGCCAGGGTGTGTGCGAGAGAAGGATCGTCGCGCCCGCCGGGCGCCCGGCGAGCGCCTTCCCGATCGGGTCCCCGCCCTGCCCGGAACGGCGGCGGGACGTGAGGTCGTCGACGCCCGCGAGCACGAGGCCGGGCCGGACCTCAGCCCACCGGTCGTGCAGCACGTGAAAGCCCATCTTTTCGAGGAGACCGGCGCTGCCTCCGCGCCCGCCGTGAAACTCGTGGTTGCCGGTGACCGCCCAGACGCCGAGTGGGGCCGAGAGTCGGCGAAAGTCCGCAAGGAGGTCGCTTTCGACTGGCCCGTGCCCTTCGACGATGTCGCCGAGAAGGACAAGAATATCGGGACGCAACGCCTGAACCTGGGCGACCCTGGCCGCCAGCCAGTGTTCGCCGAGCAGGCTGCCGAGGTGGAGGTCGGACACGGCGACGAGCACGGTGCCGTCCATCTCCCGCGGCAGGCCGGCAAGCCGGACCTCGTAGTCGCGCACCACCGGAGCGCGAAGGCCCTGGACCATCGCGACGACGGAGAGCACGCCGGCGACGATCAGGGCCCAGCCCCGAAGAGTGGGCGCAAGTTTCGGCAGGAGGAAGCCGAAGCCGGTCACGAGGTCCACCGCGAGGAGCGACACGAACGCCAGGAAGAGCACCGCCAGCCAGGTCATGCCGAAAAGCTCCAGCCACCGCGCCGGCGCGGAAGAAGCTGAATGACCGAGGTAGAACGACACGAACAGGCCCGCCCAGAGCGCCGCTGCGAGGCCGATCAGGAGCGGTCGGGGCACGTGCCGTGAGACAAGCGGCACCGACGCGGCGCGCCAGAAGACGTACGTCTGGAGCAACGTTCCGGCGGCCACGAGCATTGTCATGAACACGGGAGCCTCCCGACGACACCGCGCGTCATCCTTCGGCGACGACGCGTACCTCCCCGCGCGTCATTGTCCCACGGCCATCCGATGCTCCCCCTCCCCTCTCCCGGGGCGAGGGGCCGGCGGCCGCGGAGCCCCGCGGAAATGCCCCGCGTACGGCACCCGTTCCTTTGCAGCAGGCCCGAGGGAGGGGTAGAGTCCTCGGGACAGCTTTCGAGGCGCACCAGGAGGAAATGATGAGACGCTTCTCAACGGCCTTCCTCGCAGCTCTGGCTCTCTCTTTGGCGGTGGCGGCGCCCGCAGCTGTTGTCCCTGCCGCCACGGACAAGCCCAGGACCTTCTCCGACCAAATCGCCGGCATGGAGTTCCGCTGCATCGGCCCCTACCGCGGCGGGCGCGTCACCGCCGTCGCGGGAGTGCGAAACGACCAGCTGACCTATTACTTCGGCGGTACGGGCGGCGGCGTTTGGAAGACGACCGACGCGGGTGCGAACTGGGAACCCGTTTCGGACAAGGATTTTACGACCGGTTCAGTGGGCGCCATCGCGGTCTCGGAGTCGGACCCCAACGTCATTTACGTCGGCATGGGCGAGTCGCCGATCCGCGGCAACCTCTCCCACGGCGACGGGGTCTGGAAGTCGACCGACGCGGGCCGTTCGTGGCGTAACGTGGGCCTGCGAGACTCGCGCCAGATCGCCCGCGTGAGGATCCACCCGGCCAACCCCGATCTTGTCTACGTCGCGGCCCAGGGGCACGCGTGGGGGCCGAACGCGGAACGCGGGATCTTCCGCTCTCAGGACGGCGGCAAGACGTGGCAGAAGGTGCTGTTCGTTGATGACCTCACGGGCGCGGCTGACCTTGCCATGGACCCGAGCAACCCGCGCATTCTCTACGCGGCGTTCTGGCAGGTGGTCCGGCACCCCTGGGAGCTGGTCAGCGGCGGTCCGGGCAGTGGGCTCTGGAAGTCCACCGACGGCGGCGACAGCTGGAAGAAGCTCACCGAGGGGCTGCCCGAGGAGATGCTCGGGCGGATCGGCGTCGCGGCCTCTCCCGCTCGGCCAGGGCGTGTATGGGCGATCGTCGAGGCGAAGAAGCGCGGGGGGCTCTACCTCTCCGACGACGGGGGCGAAAAGTGGAAGCAGGTTAACGACGACCACAAGATCCGCGAGCGTGCGTGGTACTACTCGGTCGTCTACGCGGACCCGAAGAACGCGGATGTCGTCTGGCTTCCCAACGTCTCCCTGCACAAGTCGATCGACGGGGGGAGGACGTTCTCGGCCGTCCCCGACCCCCACGGCGACAACCACGACCTGTGGATCGCGCCGGACGACCCGAACCGGCTCATCCTCGGAAACGACGGCGGCGCGACCGTCACGTTCAACAGCGGACGGTCCTGGTCCACCCTGAACAACCAGCCGACCGCGCAGTTCTACCGCGTGGCCACCGACAACCGCTTCCCCTACTGGGTCTACGGCTCGCAGCAGGACAACTCGAGCGTCGGAATCCCGAGCGGCGTACCCGGCGACGGCATTGGCTTCACCGACTGGCACTCGGTCGGCGGCGGCGAGAGCGGTTGGATCGCACCGAGCCCGACCGACCTCGACGTCGTCTACGGCGGCGAGTACGGCGGTCAGATCACGCGCTACGACCACCGTACCCGCGAGGCCCGGCAGATCATGGCGTGGCCGCAGCTCGCGGACGGGCGCGCCGGGCGCGACCTCAAGTACCGCTTCCAGTGGAACGCGCCGATCCTTATCTCCCCCCACGATCCGAAGACGCTCTACCACGCGTCACAGGTGCTCCTGCGCAGCCGGGACGAGGGGGAGACCTGGGAGGTCATCTCCTCCGACCTCACGCGCAACGATCCGTCCAAGCAGGGGCGCTCGGGCGGCCCGATCTCGTACGACATCACCGGCGTCGAGCTGTACGACACGATCTTCGCCCTCGCCGAGTCGCCGCACGAGAAGGGCGTGATATGGGCCGGGACGGACGACGGCCTGGTGCAGCTCACGCGGGACGGCGGCGGGACGTGGCAGAACATCACGCCGAAGGGCCTCCCTGAGTGGATCCAGGTCAACTCGATCGAGCTCTCGCCACACGACAAGGCGACCGCCTACCTCGCGGCGACGCGCTACAAGGTCGACGACTTCCGCCCCTACCTCTACAAGACCACCGACTATGGCACGACGTGGACCAGGATCGACACCGGGATCCCAGACGGCGCCTTCACGCGAGTCGTCCGCGAGGACCCGGTGCGACGCGGGGTACTGTTCGCCGGGACGGAGACCGGGCTCTACCTCTCCCTCGACGACGGGACCTCGTGGCGCCAGTTCCAGAGGAACCTCCCGGTGGTACCAATCACCGATCTCGTGATCAAGAACGGGGACCTCGTCGTTGCGACGCAGGGACGCTCGTTCTGGATCCTCGACGACATCACGCCGCTCCGTCTCTGGGACGATCGTCTGGCCACCAGCGACGCGTACCTCTTCCCACCACGGCCGACGCCGCGCTTCGCGGCCGAGGCACCCAGAGAGGAGGACGCGCTCCCGAGGAGCGTCGGCAAGAACATGCCCGCGGGTGTCATCGTCGACTTCTGGCTCAAGGGCAAGCCGGGGAAGGACCAGGTCGTGACGCTCGAGATCCTCTCGGGCGACAAGGTGATCCGAACGCTCTCGAGCCAGAAGAAGGACCTTGCGGGTGATCTCAAGGAGAGGTCGGAGCAGGAGGAGATGCGGAAGGACCTGGACAAGCCCCTCGAGCTCAAGGAAGGCCTCAACCGCGTCGTCTGGGACATGCGCATCCTCAAACCGACGCTCGTGCCCAAAGCGGTCTTCAACGAGGGCGAGAAGGCGCCGCCCAGGGTCGGGCCGGGGAGCTACCGGGTGCGCCTGACGGCGGCGGGGAAGAGCTTCATCGCGACCATCGAGGTGAAGCCGAACCCGACCAGCCCGGCGACCCCCGAGGACCTCAGGGCGCAGTTCGACCTGCTCGAGGCGATTCGGGACGCCCTCTCGAGTGCGCACGAGACCGTGATGGCAATCCGCGACGTGCGCGACCAGGTCGTGGACCTGGGAGCGCGGGCCAAGCGGCTGGGCAAGGGGGACGCTCTCGCGAATCAGGCCACCGCCATCGCCGCGAAGCTTACGGCGATCGAGATCGAGCTGACCAACCCCGAGATAAAGGCCGACGAGGATGACCTGAACTACGAGCCCAAGCTCGACCACGACTTCACCTACCTCGCGGCGATCGTCGCCAGCGCCGATCGCAGGCCAACGCCCGGTTCGCTCGAGATCTACCGTGAACTGAAGGGGAAGCTCAACGCGGTGCGCACCCAATTCGAGGCGTTCCTCGCGGGTGACGTCGCGGGGTTCTCCCTCGCCGCAGAGAGCCTCAAGCTGCCGCGGCTGGTACCTGCGCCAAAGATCGAGCCCTAGCCCGGAGGCCGAGCAAACTCGGGACGCACTCGCCCGTCTGTCTGTGGGAGGATGCTGTTGCCGGGAGGTCGCGGTGCGTCACCAGAACCGACCGGTCCGTCAGCGCGGCCTCGATTGGCTCAAGATGGTGAGAAAGTGATATCGGGTACCGATGGACAATGGTGAGATGGAGGTACCTGGTACCGGTCAGATGGCAGGTCAGCACGGTACGTTCCGGCTCCGCGTTGGAGACTGGCGCATTGTCTACGAGGTCCGCGATGCGGAGTTGGTGGTTCTCCTCGTGAAAATCGGCCACCGCCGCGAGGTCTACAGATAGGCCACCGCCGTGGAGCGCGCCGAGTGGATGGGCGGCTTTGATCGGCGTCTCGCCGGGAGCCGCAGCCGATGACATGTCGTGGCCACAAATCCGCTAGATGTGTACCTGGCTCCTCTTGCTTGGGTCAGTCCCCACGTATAACCCCCGTGCCCCTGATGACGTCGCCGTTTGACCAGTGCTTGCAGCCGTACGCTGACCGGTGTGGTTGCGTTGCGGGCATCGGTCCGTTCATCATCGTGCTATGCGGGGTCCCTGCATCCCAGTCGGCGTGCCGCTGAAGAGTGGCGTCAGGCACGTCAGCACGGCTTCTGCATGACGATACCCCTGCTTGGCCCGCCTGCCGTCGCCGATGCGGACACATGCTTCATCTGCGGCCGCCCCGCGAACAGCGTTGAGCACATAATCCCGGCGTGGCTGCAGCAGCGTTTCGGGCTATGGGACCAGGAACTCCGGCTCCCGAACGGCACAGCCGTCCCATATCGCCAGCTCACGATTCCAGCGTGCACGCAATGCAACACCCGGATCTTCGGCGCACTGGAGCAGCGTGTGAGCACAGGAGCCGCTACGGACGCTGAGATTTGGCGGTGGGCCAACAAGATCCACTATGGGCTCGGTCACAAGGACCGATTCCTCGCCTGGGACCGGGCAAACGCGAACCTCAAGATCGGCGATGTCCTTAACGCAGATGATCCGTTCGAAAAGAGTCGCCACTTCCTCCATTGCGTCGCGGGGGACTTCAGAACGGACCCCGATCCCTTCGGCTCAGTGTTCGTCTTCGATTTCGCGTCGCCCCAGCCTTTCGCCTTTGCGCATTTTCTCGCGTCAAGTTCGATCTGCATCTCAACTGGGGACAGGGGATATGTCGTGTTCGTCGAGGATGGTCAAGCCCTAGGGCGGGACCGTGGGCTTCGCCTCTTGCTGTCCCAACTCCCGCCGAAGACCAGCGTCCCGGACATGCTCTTCTTCTACGCTCAGTGCGTCGAGCACGCCGCGCGACATACCCTCGGCCAGAGCGTCATCATGACCCAGAGCCTGTTGGTGCGTATTGGGCCGACTGTCGTGCACGACGTCCGCCCTCCAAACAAAGCGCGGTTCAGGGCCATCTGTGCGGCCCTTGGCATACACTGGATTGACCGTGACGAGAGCGTCTGACCAGGCTTTCGATCTGACCCGATGCGGAGCTTGCTGCCCGGCGGGCCTCGCTTTTCTCATGATCGCGCCATGCCAACTCCCCGCATGTTACCCCGTGCCAGGTGAAACACGGCCTTAGGCGGCCCAGGGAGACCCCCATGAGTAACGAACGACCTGGATTCAGCGAAAGCCTCGGCTTGATTGTGCTCCTCGCCAAGGACCTCGGCGAGTTAGCGAAGTTCAAGGGCAAGGTGGAAGAGCCGTTCTTCCGACGCCTGACAATTAGGAACTTCTTCCCGGTCTTCGAGGCTTTCCTCAACCACCTCAAGGTCCGAGCGGTTGAGGCGCACAAGTATGGTAAGGTAACGCTTACCGAGAAGGCACTGGAAGAGCTCAACGACCCAGCACCTAGGCTCAGGGATGCACTGAAGGTGGCGTTCCGGTCCTATGCCCAAGCTCGCGGCACCACCATGCCACTTGGGAACACCCTGCAGATTCCGTCCGAATTCGATACCTGCGTCCGAGTCCGCAACCGACTCATCCACCCAAGAAGGCTCCTGGACATGAAAGTCTCGGACGAAGAGGTCGCCTCCCTCGTCGCAATGCTCACGTGGTTCAAACAACTCGCGGATTGGTCATCCGCTGCCGAGATCCAGTACATCCGCCAGATTCGGAACCAGATCAAAGGCACTGGGAGCGGCGGACAGTGATCTCTACCGGTGGGCTTGTCATCGGTAGTCGGCGCGCCCCCATCACGAGCCTTGTCGTGGATGCTCGCTCGATTCATGCGGGCTGCTGCTCCCGTTCGACAGGCCTTGATCAGCAGCAAACCCGGACGACTCCACCGCCGTCTTGCCCAGGGACTGGAGCCTCACGGCGGTCCGGGTGGCAAACTCAACGGCGAAATGAGCCTCGTCGATTGTGCGCCCAGCGCCAAACCTGGTGTGGATTCGGTCCCCAGTGAGCGTAAAGACAACAGACGGAACAATCTGTTTGAACTTCCGGAACTCCTCAAGGTCGATGCCCACCGCTGCAAGCAGAAGCGGCTCGAGAAGGGGCTGAAAGAGATCGTCAAGGCCGGACCCTGTCCCCTGCGTCAACCTCGAAACAAAACTGCTAACCCATCCCGGAAGCTCCCTGTCCCGCGTTGAGCCGATCTGCATGTGGGCGTGACTCGCGGCGTCGGCAACAGCGCGGAGGATCGAGGCCGCCGCGTTCCGCGACACGGTCCAGGTCCCGTGCGGGAAGAACTGCCTTTCGGCACCACCAAGCGCGACGTTGAAGGCGGTTGCAGCCTCCGCGCACGCTTGGTCCGGGTTTGCATCCGCCAGCGCCAACCGAGCGGCGCTGAGGTATGTGCGGACTCTCTCGTCTTCAAGGAGCATCTCAAGGGACAGCTGATCCGGTTCAACGCCGAACGCGGTCTCAGCGATTGATCTGAACGCAGCCTCAGCCTCGACAGCGATTACGCGGCAAGTCTCCTCTGAGGGGGGCAACCCATCGTGTTGCGCTCGGTTTCGCTGGCTATGCAGCCGTCCCAGCGCAGAACGATGGGCTCCGTACCTCTGGTCCAGTTCGCACACCCTTCCCACGAGGGTCGGAAACACGTCCCTTTCTCCCACTTCGACTTGGTTATGGGATAGGACCGTGTTGAGGAGGAGTTCCAGGGCGAGGTCAAGTTGGATGACACATGTCATTCGGTCGATCGGCAAATGGCGTTGCGAAAGGGCGACACCGGACCGGATGAACTCGCGAGCGAGGAGGATTCGTATCAACACCGATTCGTCCATCTGACCTCCGCTATTTGCTCTTGGAACGCTCCAGGTTGAGCGCGAGGAGGGATTCGAGGAGCTGGTCGCCGGAAAGCGACGGGTCCCAGCCGTAGGCGGCGAAGACGGCGGCGTCGAGCTTCTCGTGCGCGAGGGCGAGCCAGGTGGGACGTTCGTTGTACAGGTTGGTCAGCGTGCGGGTCTTGAGCTTGGCCGCGCACTCAGCGTCCTTGGGGACGAGGCGCGGGTAGCGCACGGTCCCGATGCCGCGGTCGTCGGGGTCGTGCACGTAGCGCGCCCACGGGCCGTCCACCGAGCCAGGAAACTCCAGCACCTCTTCGCGCACCCACTCGGACGGGTTGAGCCAGGCCCGGCGGAGCGCGTCGAGTTCCTTCGCAGCCTCGGCGATTGCCTGCACACGCGGGTCCTCCTGTGCTTCTTTTCCCGGCAGCCAAGGGAACGGGAAGGTCTCGAAGCAGGTGGTCGGGGTGTAGCGGAAGCCGGACTCACGCTCGCGGAGCTGCGTGCCCTGCCTACGCGCCCACACCTCGTGGACACGCGAGTGCAGGATCCCCAGGGCGGCATCAGCAGCAAGTGCGAACGCGAAAACCTGGTGGTCAGGCAGCGTCGGAGCTTGCATCCAGACGAAGAACCGGAACTTGGTCAGGGAGGGCGTGGCGATGAAGCGCGGTAGGGGCGCGAGGGCAGCACGCATGCCGGAGCGAGCCTCGACATGGCGCCACCACCAGTCCCGATAGGCTTCGCGTTTGTTCTCCCTTCGATCCGGCCAGACGCGCTCACGCACGAGGGCGAAAGGCACCTCATAGAGCGCCGCATCGGCCTCGCGCCGGGTCGTCCCAAAGTCGATGATCCACATGCGGCGTTGCCGTTGGGTTACGTCGAAGCCATTAACCCATGGAACGAGGACATCGGAATTGGGCCGCCCGTGCGGGTTCGGGAGGTCCAACAGCCCGAGGGCTTCGCTCTCCTCCAGCTCGAACTTCCCACCCTTCGTATCGCCCATGAAGCAAAGGGCGAGGTTCGTCGCGAGCGGTTGTGCTGCGGTAACGTCCACTCCAGAAGTGAGATCGGTGTTGACCGCCGCGACGTCCGTTCCGTTGAGCGTCCGGCAGATCTCGGCGCCATCATCGAAGCCAACCATGGAGACGTGAACGCTGGCGCCGTCGAGGATCCACTCGCGGTCGCTCACGGCGAAGAAGATGTCACCGGTCTCCTTGATACTTTCCAGCACCTTGCGGTTTGCCCCACCACGAATACCCTGCGTGCCAAGCAATCCCGCCCGGTGGCACTTCTTGTCCTCGATATGCCTGCGCGCCTTCTCAAACCAGTAGCAGCACAGATCGGCCTCTGCGGGCACGCGGTCACGCCAAACCTTGAAAAGCTTGTCCACATACTCGTCAGTGAGGCCGCGCCGCAGCAGCTTGCCGCCCAGAAACGGCGGGTTGCTGACGATGAAGTCCACCGCCGGCCACTCAGGCTCCTTGGGGTGTTCGGGGTCGGAGAGATCGAGAATCGCGTCCCGGCATCGGATTGTGTCCGAGGGCTTAAGGACCGGGTCCTGGGGCCACGGGAAACCGTGCTGGCTCGTCCACTGCAGGTAGCCGATCCAGACGGTCATCTGGGCGAGATCGAACGCGTACGGGTTGATCTCGATCCCGTAGAGCTGGCGCGGGTCCACGCGCGGGAAGTGGCTGCCCACTCCGCGTTCGTCGGCGAAGCGCAACACCTCGTTCTCGAGGTCGAGGAGCTTCTGGAGGGTGATGTAGAGGAAGTTGCCGGAGCCGCAGGCGGGGTCGAGGACCTTGACGCTGGCGAGACGGTCGAGGAAGTTGCGCACGATGATGTCGGCCTCGCTGCGCGCCTTGGCGAGCGCTGGCCCAGTAGGGGCTTTCTCTTTGCCGGTCGGCCGTTTCTTTCCGGTGGTGAGAACATTCTCAATAAGTGTGCGAACTTCAGCCCACTCGCGGCGGAGCGGCTGCATCACGACCGGATCGACCAGGGTCTCGATGTCCTCGCGGCTGGTGTAGTGGGCGCCGATCTGCGACCGCTTGGAGGGGTCGAGGCCGCGCTCGAACAGGGTGCCGAAGATCGCCGGCTCCACCGTGCTCCAGTCCAGGAGGGCCGCCTGGTAGATGCGCTCGACCTCGTCCTCGGTGAGGGCGATCGCCCCGCCGTTGTTGAAGAGGTTGCCGTTGAAGCGGCGGACGGTGTCGGCGCCGAAGTCGCCGCCGTGCGCCATGACCGCGAAGAGGTCGTTGACGAGCTTGCCGAAGCGCGGCGGATCACGACGCGACTTCTCGACCAGGCGGGAAAAGAGCTTCTCGGGGAGAAGGCCAACGTCCTCGGCGAACATGCAGAACACCAGACGGTCGAGGAAGTGGGCGACCTCTTCGCCGGCGAAGCCTTTCTCGCGCAGCGCCTGGGCGATCTCGCCGATGCGGCGGGCCGCCTCCTCGGTGACCGTGCGGCTGGTCACGCCGGGCTTGAGCTTCTCCGGCTCGAAGAAGACGGCGCGCAGGATCTCGTGAGCGCGGGGCGTGCCCAGGTCCTCCAGGCGCACCTCGTGCACCCGGTTTGGCGTGTTGGTGAAGTTGGTGTGGACCACGATGCGGTCCATGTCACAGACGACGAGCAGCGGCGGGTTTTCGAGCGACTCCCGGTACTTCAGCAGTTGGCTGTAGGCGGCGTCGAGGTCCTTGTGCTTGCCCTTGTACTCCCAGCCGAAACAGCCCTTCTTCCAGACGTCGGCCCAGCCGTCGCCGCCGCTCTCTTTGCCGGCTCCCCGCTCAAAGCAGAACGATTCCCCCTTTGGGTCTGCCTTTGCAGGCGGATCCTGGCCGAGAAGCGCGCAGAGGTCGAGAAAGTGCTCCTGTGCGGCCTGGCGCTCGCGCAGCTCGACGCGGCGCCATTTTGCGATGAACTCGGAGGCGTTCATTCCGATTTCTTCCTTCGGGGCTATGATACCGATTCCGCGACAAGCTTGTCATCGCCTAGAAAGTTCCCGGCTTTCAGGCGGTCATCCCGAGGAGTCCCGCCAGTGAGGGGACGACAAGGGATTTGAGTGTGGGAACGGACACAAACCTTCCCCCTCCCAGATCTCTCGTCCTGCCTGTGGCAGGACTCGGGATGACAACAGAAGGCGATTTGTCGCCCGGCCCGCGGCAGGACAGCGGATTACAGCGATGCTCTGCGAAGGGTGTGAAACCCCGGGCTCTGGGAGTCGGCGTCAAGCGGTGGTGGCCGGAGGCAGACCAGCCGACAGGCGGGCGATGAGGTCGTCCATGGTCGCCTGGAAGTCGGCGATGGCCTCATCGGCGTAGACGCGGGAATCCCTGTGGAGCCGGCGATACCGGCTGCGCATCCGTGCGACCACACGGTCCCTGTAGGCCGTCAGCTCGGCGACCCTGACCTGGAGCTCCGCTGCCGACACGTTCCTCACCGCGTCTTCAAAGGAGCGTGCAACGCCCTCCAGGGTCCGCACGAACCGGTCCACCTCCAGGACCTGCCTCGTCATCTTAAAGAAGTGGTGCCCCTTCACCGCCATGGTCACGGTCTCGGCGATCATCCCAGGCTTGGCGAGCAACCCCCTCACGAGGAACTTCCAGTACGCCCAGGAGTAGGACGAGAACGTCTGGCGCACGAGGGAGAGAACGAAGGCCCTGAGCTCCGCGGCCTTGACCCTCCGGTGCGACGTCCTGTGGGTCTTCAGGGATCTCAGCAGCTTCAGGCAGCGATCGAAGTACCGGTCGGGTCTGTAGATCTCGGAGAGGACCCGCCTGTAACCCGCGAGGAGCTTTCCCAGGTCCATCCTTGGCACGAAGTTGAGCCGGAGGTCATGGGTGTTGTTGCCGACCGACTCGCGCGTGAGGCGCCCCTCCGCTTCCAGCCGCCGGTAGAGCTGCGTGTTGGGGACGGCGGTCAGGAGGCCCACCATGGCAACGGGGATCGCGGCGTCCTGGATGAAGCCGATCTGGCGGTCGAAGATGTCCTCGGGGTCGGTGTCGAACCCGAGGATGAACCCACCTGAGACCTCCATCCCCTTGGCCTGGATCTTGCGCACGCTCGACAGCATGTCGGACTTGAGGTTCTGCCTCTTGCCCGTGGCCTCAAGGGTGCACAGGTCCGGGGTCTCGATGCCCAGGAACACCATGTTGAATCCGGCGCTCACCATCCCATCCATCAAATGGTCGTCGTCGGCGAGGTTGAGGGTGCTTTCGGTGAAGAAGCTGAACGGGTAGTCCCTCTCCTGCTGCCAGAGGGCGAGCTGGGGCAGGAGCGCCTTGACCTGCTTCCTGTTCCCGATGAAGTTGTCGTCCACCACGAACAGGGAGCCCCGCCACCCTTCTTCATAGACGATGCTCAGCTCGTTCAGGAACTGTGCGGGAGTCTTGGTCCGCGGCTTGCGCCCGAACAGCTCGATGATGTCGCAGAACTCGCAGGAGTGCGGGCACCCGCGGGAGAACTGGAGGGACATCGAGGAGTACTTCTTCCCGCGAACCAGGTCGAACCGTGGCGGCGGGGTGAGGGCGAGGTCGGGCTTGGTCGGGTCCGAATAGATGCGCTCTGCCCTCCCCCTCTCGAAGTCCTCGAGGAACTGCGGCAGCGTGACCTCTGCCTCGTTGAGGACGAAGTGGTCCACCCCCTGGATGCGCTGGTGGCAGCTCGTGGGATAGGGCCCGCCGGCCACGACGCGCGTGCCGTGATTCCTGCAGAGCCGGATGACCCGTTCGAGTGATTCCTTCTGGATGATCATGGACGAGGTGAACACGAGGTCGGCGTCGGCAACGGCCTCCTCGGAGAGCGGCTCCACGTTCATGTCCACCAACGTGATCTCGTAGTCCTCAGGGAGCATGGCCGCCACGGTCAGCAGCCCCAGCGGGGGCAGGGACGCCTTCTTGCCGATGAACCGCAGCGCGTACTTCATGCTCCAGTACGTCGGAGGCATCTCCGGATAGACCAAGAGCACCCTGAGACCCATCACACCGTCCCCCCCGATACGTGGGCTTCAAAGCACAATCTAAATGCTTACCGACCCGCATTCAAGCGCGCGTGACGCCGTTCGTCACGCGCAGCAAAGGAACGATCGTCACCCCGGTGTCAAAGTTTCAGTCCTTTCAGGACTTCCGTCGTTTGGCCTGGGCGAACTACATGCGTGTTAGCATCAGAAGCCATGCACCTTCTGAGGCTGGTCAGCGTCCACATTCTCACCCTTGCAACGTTTCTCGCCCTCGACGCGGTCTGGCTCGGCCTGGTCGCCCGCCAGACGTACCACCGCGAGTTCGGCCACCTTCTCGCCCCGGGCGTGCAGTGGGGCGCCGCCGCCGCGGGGCGCGGCTACGCGCGCTGGCTGCTCCCATGAAGCGCTTCGGCCCGTACCTCCTCTGGGTTGCAGTCTGCGAGCTCGCCGGCCTCCTCGGCGGCATCGTGACGTTCCACGCGGTCGCAACCTGGTATCCCGCGCTCGTCAAGCCTTCGTGGACGCCGCCGAACTGGGTTTTCGGTCCGGTGTGGATGGTGCTCTACGCCCTCATGGGGATCGCCGCCGCGCGGGTCTGGATCCATCGCCGCCGCACGAAGGGCGGCCGGCTCTCGCTCGTCCTGTTCGGTGTGCAGCTTGCGCTCAACTGCACGTGGTCGTTCCTCTTCTTCGTCGCGCGGGTCCCCGGCTTCGCTTTCGCCGAGATCATCCTGCTCTGGATCTCCATCCTCGCCCTCGTGCTCTGGTGGTGGTGGCTCGACCGGAAGGCATCCCTGCTCCTCTTCCCCTACCTCGCCTGGGTCGCCTTCGCCGGCGCGCTCAACGCGGTGATCTGGAATCTCAACCCCTGACGAACCCTACGCGGATGCGCGCGCCGCGAAGTCCAGCCCCCCGATGGCGGCGACCGACTCCAGATACGCGGTCCGGACGCGATGGATGTACTCGGCGAGCGGGCCGAGCATGTCGAGCGTGAGCGCCTGGCCACCGTCGCAGAGTGCGATCTCCGGGTGGGGGTGGAAGTCCACAAGCACGGCGGAGGCACCGGCGATGACCCCCTGCCCCACCACGTGAAAGATGTCCGGGAGGCCGTCCGGGGCGCGCAGGCGCGTGCCCACGCTGTGCGAGGGATCGATACACACCGGCAGCCGTGTCTGCCGCCTCACCACCGGCACGTGCGCGAAGTCCACCAGGTTGCGGTGGGGCTCGCCGAGGAGCGACTTGACGCCGCGCAGGCAGAAGACGATGCGCGGGTTGCCCTCGCTGGCGATGTACTCGCACGCGTTGAGCGACTCCTCGAGGGTGATCCCCATGCCGCGCTTGAACAGGACCGGGAACTCCTGCTGTCGCCCGATCTGCTTGAGCAGCTCGTAGTTTTGAGCGTTGCGGGTGCCCACCTGGACCATCACCGCCGTCGGATGCCCCGCGCCCTCCAGCGCCTCCCATAGCTCGTCCAGGTGCGAGGCGTCGGTGGCCTCCATCGCGATCAGCTTGATGCCGTGCTTTCCGGCTGCTTCGAACACCCAGGGCAGGCACTCCTTACCGAGGCCCTGGAAGTCGTACGGTGACGAGCGCGGCTTGTAGGCGCCCATGCGCGTGGTGACGATGCCCTCTCCGGCCAACGCAGCCATCATCGCGTCCACGTGGGCGGGCGTGTCCACCGCGCACAACCCTGCAAAGAGGTGCACCGCGCTGTCGTCGATGCGCACGCCGTTGTGCTCAAACCCGACGGTCTCGTGGGCGGGGTCGTGCCGCCCGATCAGGCGGTACTTCGCCGAGACACGCACCACCTGGCGGACGCCCGGCAGCCCCTCGAACGGTGCGGCGGGAACCCCGGCGGTCGACCCAATCAGGTGCACCTCGGTGAACCGGTGGGTGGTCCCCTTGAACTCGTAGGGTTTGACCGTCACGCCCGGGTAGTGCTGGGCGACCGCTCGCACGGCAGCCACGGTGGTCGCGTGGTCGGCCAGGTCGGGTTCGAGGATGATGATCACAGCCGTACCTCGGGCAGGTTGTGCAGCGCCACTTTGATCGCTTCGCCGGGGTCGTCCTGGTCGCGCAACGTGCCGTCAAGATAAGCCTCGTAGGCGGCGAGGTCGAACAGACCGTGACCGCTGAGGGAGAACAGGATTGTCGCCTCACGCCGCTCCTCGCGCAGCTCCTCGGCCTTCCTGACGACTGCCGCGACCGCGTGAGCGGACTCCGGGGCCGCCACGATCCCCTCGGTGTGGGCGAAGAGCATGGCAGCCTCGAAAACCTTCCCCTGCGCCACCGCCTCGGCTCCGATCACGCCCGCGTTCAGCAATGCGGAGACCAGTGGCGCGGCGCCGTGGTAGCGCAACCCCCCGGCGTGTGAGGCGGGCGGCATGAAGTCGTGCCCGAGGGTGTACATGCGAACCATCGGCGTGAGCTTGGCGGTATCGCCGAAGTCGAAGGTGAAGCGCCCGCGGGTGAGGCTCGGGCAGCTGTCGGGTTCCACCGCGACGGCTCGGATCCGCTCGCCGTCCAGCATCTGGGGAACGAACGGCAGTGCGATACCGCCGAAGTTGGAGCCGCCCCCGTGGCAGCCGAAGATGAAGTCCGGGGTTTCGCCGACCATCTCGAGCTGCCGCTTCGCCTCCTGGCCGATCACCGTCTGGTGCAGGAGGACGTGGTTGAGCACGCTCCCGAGCGAGTAGTTGGTGTCGTCGCGGCCGGCCGCCTCCTCCACCGCCTCGCTGATGGCAATGCCGAGGCTGCCCAGGGAATCGGGATCGCTCGCGAGAATCGCCCGCCCGGAGGCAGTGTGGGGCGACGGGCTTGGGAACACCTCGGCCCCGAACAGGCGCATGAAGGTGCGCCGGTATGGCTTCTGGTCGTAGCTCACCCGCACCATGTAGACCCTGCACGTCATGCCGAACATCTTGGTGGCGAACGCGAGGGCGCTGCCCCACTGGCCGGCTCCGGTCTCCGTGGCGAGCCGCTTGATGCCGTGAACCTTGTTGTAGTAGGCTTGCGCCACCGCGGTGTTCGGCTTGTGGCTTCCGGCCGGGGACACGCCCTCGTACTTGTAGTAGATGCGGGCGGGAGTGCGAAGCGCCTTCTCCAACCGGCGCGCCCGAATCAGCGGCGTCGGCCGCCACATGGCGAGGATTTCCAGCACCTCCTCGGGGATGGGGATGAACCGCTGCGGGCTCATCTCCTGCTCGATGAGCCCGGGCGGGAAGATGCGTTCGAGCTCTGCGGGCGTCACCGGCTGTCCTGTGGCCGCGCTGATCGGCGGCGCCAGGGGCACCGGCAGGTCCGCAAGGACGTTGTACCAGTTCGTGGGCAGCTCGCTCGCGGGCAGGGTGATCACGTTGCTGCGTTCTCTCTTGTCGACTTTCGTCGCGGCCTTCCTGGTGACTGCTTCCATCGTCGTCCCCCCTTTTCTGCGCAACAAAAAAGCCCTCCGTGTTCCGGAGGGCTGTGGGTTCGTTTCGGTATGACTCAGCCGGCGGCCACACGCCCTCCGTTTGCGCTGCGATACCACCACCACGAAGCGGCGGTGACGGCGAAGTTCTGGGTTACCTCGATCCTCATCTCGCTTGCATGTTCCCATTGGCCGGAGCACTTGTCAACACCCCCGGCCGCCGGGCGGGGAGAATCGGACCGCTGCACCGTGCAGCGCGGCTACGCGAAGCCCTTGCCGTCGTAACGCAGCCGCCGGATTCGGATGGGCGTGGCGAACTCGATGAGGTGGACGGTGTGACTCACCGCCTCGACCTGCGAGGCCGTCCCCGCCCGCGAGATCCGTACCGATTCGGCCCGCAGCGAATCATTCTTCGCCAGCGCCCCGCGCTGACGCGTCGTCAGGCGCCCGCGGCCGAACAGCTCGTACACCCGCTCGTCGGGGGTGTGAAGGTGGCCGCACGCGAGGAGGTGGATGGGCATCGCGGCCATGAACTTGAGCAGCTTCGTCGCGCTCGCGGCGTCGAGATCGAAAAAGGCACTCGTCGAGCTCAGGTCATGGTGCATCAGCACGATGTTGCACGACGTCCGAAGGCTCTCGGGCGTCACCTTCACGCCGTCGAGCTCGCCGCCCTTCCGGGCCACGGCCCTCCAGAGGTCCAGCAGCGCGAGGTCGTTCTTGTGGATCCTGCCGGTCGCGAGCCGGAGCGAGTCGGCCACGTTGATGCCGCTCGACGAGTCGAGTCGGAAGATGAAAAACTGCTTTCCCCTGATGCTCAAGCTGTGCACGCTCGGGGCCGGATTGCTCATGGTGCGGGCGTACGTCGAGCCGGCCCTGAGGTAGAACGCCGCCCGGCCCACCATCGAGTAGTGGTCGTGGTTTCCGGGCACGCAGAACACCGGTATTCCTGACGCCTGGGCGCGCACCGCGGCCGGCTTGCCCTTCACGCCCGCGAGCCTCTCGTTTGCGAGCCCGTACGCCGCTGCCTCCTGGGCTGTCGCCACGTCGCCGCTCCAGAGGATCGCGTCCGGCCTCTCGCGCTCCACGAGCGTCCAGATCGCCCCCCAGGGACCGGGGTTGTGGCCCCGGAGCGGAACGAAGACCACCAGGGGCAGCGGATCACCCTCCACCCACAGGTGGGTGTCGCTGATGTGCAGGAACTTCGCGACGGCTTCCTCCCCGGCCATACGCGGCGAAGGTTGCCTTGCGGCCCTCGGCCGCGTCAAGCCGGGAACCCGTCGGCACACTGCGCCCGTCGGCGCCACCCCTTTGACTCCCGCAGGAGGCTGGCCGATAGTAGCCGGCGTGCGTGGGCGGGACGTGACGGGTGACTCTCAAGGAGGGCAGGGTGCAGCGCTGCCTCCGGGTCACCACTGCCGCCTCTCCGAGGAGCTGGAGGACGTTCTTCGCCTCGCCTCGGGGGAGACGGTCACGGCCCAGGTGCTGGTCGATCACCTCAGCACGCGCGGCCACGCCCTGCTCGCGCTCTTCCTCGCCCTGCCGTTCCTACAGCCCGTGCCGCTCCCGGGGCTATCGACGCCGTTCGGGGCCGCGATCGCCGTGCTCGGCCTCCTCATGGCGCTGGGGCGTCCGACCTGGCTGCCTCGGAGATGGCTCCGCCGCGATCTGCCTTCGGCACAGCTAGTCCGAATCGTGCGCACCGGGCAGCGGCTCCTGCGCCGCGTCGAGCGCTTCATCAAGCCGCGTGGCGTTTGGTTTCACCGCCACCGTTGGGCGCGCCCCATCGCCGGCATCGTGATCGCGATCTCCGGGGCTGAGCTCGCGTTGCCCTTGCCGATCGCGTTCACCAACACGCTTCCGGCACTGGTGATCGCCACGACCGCGGTTGCAATGCTGGAGGAGGACGCAATCCTGGCGGCGGTCGGGTGGGTGCTGTTCGTGCTCGCGCTGGTCGTGTTCGGCCTGATGGTGCTGCTGCCGTTCGTCGGCCTGCACATCCTCTTCTAGCGCCGTGGCCGGCGCCCGCTCTCACGCGCGTTGTCCGTGTGTCACCTGAGCACCTTGCCGAGCCGGTGCACGCCCCGCACCGCCGCTTCGGTCGGCACGCTTGCGAAACACAAGCGCATGAAGCCGGGCTCGGCGACCCGGCACGCGGAGCCCGGGGTGAGGTTGACGTTGGCCATCTCGAGCATGCGCCGCCACAGGGCACGTTCCCCCTCCCAGCTCTGCTCGGGCATGAACCGCCGCAGGTCACAGAGGAAGAAGAAGCCGGCCTGGGCGGGCAGGTACGGGATGCTTTCCGCCTCGAGAGCCGTCGTGACGGAACGGTACGCCGCTCCCAGCCGCGCACGCATCCCGGTAACGTAGCCGTCCACCCACGAGTCGTCCGAGATCATCTCGCCAAGCAGGAACTGGGTGTCGCCGGAGCAGCACGCCCAATACGCCAGGGTGTCCACGGCAGCGATCAGGGCCTCGTTCTCGGTCATCAGCACCCCGCAGCGTAGCCCGCTCGCACCGAAATCTTTGGAAAACGCCCACACGATGTGCACCGAATCGCCGAGGGCCGGGCGCAGCGATGCACAGCTCGCAAAGGGCCGCTCGCCGAACACCGACAGCGCGTAGATCTCGTCGAACACCACATGTACCTTCGCCGCCTCGGCCCACCGCAGGACGTCCTCGATCTCCTGCGCCGCGTAGACGGTCCCGAGGGGGTTGTTGGGCGAGGTGAACAGCAGTGCCCGCACCGGCCGCCCGGCAGCCGCCACGGTCCGGTCGAGGAGTCCGGTCGTGAGCCGGAACCCGTCCGCGCTCGTACAGTGCACCGGGACGATGGCGAGCTCGTCGCGCGTTTGCAGGTCGGGCCAGAACCCCGCGTAGCTGGGCGTGGGCACGAGCACCCCCTCACCGGGGTCGGCGAGGGCGTGGAAGAGGATTTCGAGCACGCTCCCCGCGCCTGCGAGCACGGCCACCTGCTCGGGGCGGATCCCGCGTCCCAGGAAAGCCCTCCCCATGAACCGAGCCAGCTGCGCCCGGAACTCCAAAGAGCCGATCATCGAGTCGTAGCAGAGCGCTCGGTGCGGGACGTCCCGGCACGCCGCCATCTTCGGCCGCAGGAGGTCCCAGACGAGCCGGTTCTCCGCGATGCACAGGGCCATGTACCCGTCGGGGTTCGTGGCTGCGTCGTAGGATGCAGCCGAACGGAGGAAGTGCTCCCGCAGGTACTCGGCGTTGGGCGGGTCTGCCAGCAGCCGCCGCGCCCGCACCGACAGCCGATCGCGTCCCGGGTGTTCGAGGTCAGACATGCGTGCATTCTATGCCGCCGGCACGCCGAGCCCGGAGCTTGCGGCGACGGTTCGCTGCTTTCACCAGGACACGTAGGCGCTCACGCCCAGCGTGCGCGGCCCGACCAGCGGTATCACCATCACGGCCCGCTGCGTGCCCTCCCCGCCGCGGTGGATGCCGGTGACCCATGTCCCCACGGCTGTGCCGATCAACGCCCCGGCGACCACGTCGGAGGCCCAGTGCGCGTCCAGCGTGACCCGTTCCCACCCAACGAGGCCCGCCAGGCCCCAGGCCACGACGCGCAGGACGACGCTGTCGGTATGCGCCGAGACCACCGCCGCAAGGGTAAACGCCTCGGTGGCCTCACCCGAGGGGAACGACGCGTTGCCGGACACCGGCTCGACATCACCGGCCCGGTTGCCGGAATTCGGCCTCGGCCGCCCCACCAGCTCCTTGAGCAGCGGCGTGATAAGGGCAGCGGAGAAGAGGCTTGCCTCGATGCCGTCGGCGCCCGTGGCAGCCAGCTCCGGCTTGTCGGACAGCGCCCCCGCGGCCCACGCCACGCCCATCGCCGCGAGTCCTCCCCAGGTGCCCAACGGGCGGATCGTGTTCGCGAAGCTGGGCGAGCCCGCGGAGCGGTGCGCCTGAACCGAGTTGCGTATCCGCGTGTCGAAGACCGCGACCACGCCCACCGCCCCGGCACCCACAGCGAACCTCGACCAGTCAACGGTGTCGAACTCGAGGGGGCGAGCCACCAAACGGACGAAATCGCGCCCGACGCGGCCGGGGAACGCAGCAAGCGTGGGGATCCCCGGTGGCGAGGGCGCACGCCCCGGATCGGACGAGGCCTCTGGGGCCAGGCCCGCACCCAACCCCGCGTCGCTGGTCCAGGGACCGTTCCGTTCCAGCCCGAGACCGAAGGCGACGGGCTCGGGAGGCAAGAGCGCGAGGCTCTCGATGGTGCGCCCGAACGGACCGGCTGCGAGGGTTTCCGGCAGCGTCCCGGCGTGCGCGGCGGTCGCGGCTGCGAGCGCGGCGGCCAGCACCAGGGCGGCGGCGCAATGGGCGGCCGGCGTGGCAAGGGGGACACCGCAGGACCGTTGTTTCTTCATGGACGTCTCGCCCGAAATTGAGTCTAGTCCTCGTTTTGTTCGTGTCAAGCGGACAGCCGACCGCCGCCTGAGGCTGGCCGTTATCCGGGCACGGCCTTCAGCGCGAACGGGCCGGGCCCGCCACCGCGGAGGGCTAGCTGCAGATCATCTTCGCGGCCGTCTGGGGCGTCGTGTTCTTCGGTGACAAAGTGCGGCTCACGACTGCCGCCGGCGCCGCGGTGATCGTCACCTCCACCTTGCTCCTCGCCCGCCTACGGCGGCGCGAGCCGGTCCCGCTTGGCGAGGAGTGACGGCACTCGCGGGTGTGCCGGAACACCTGGCCGCGGAGGCCCCGCGGTCAGTTCCAGCGCGCCGGGTTGTCCTTCGGGCTCGCCGAGACGTCGCCCGAAGCGCGCCCGCGCTCCTCTTCCGCCCACGTCTCCCTCGTCGCAGCGTCGCGCTCCCGGCGCCGCTTGATCGCCAGCAGCGCGAGCGCGGTGATCGCCATCCACAGGGCGGTCGAGCTACTCACGAAGGGAATCCAGGAGTTCCACAGCGTTTCGCGCCGAAAGTAGGAGCGCGCGAACTCGGCGCTCGCCTCGCCCGTGGCGGCCTCGAACGCACCGTCGAAGTCAAGACCACGGGAGACGCCGGTGAGGATACGCGCGACGACCGAATCGCCGTGGCGCCGCAGCAGGTAGCGCACGAGGGCGGCCGAGACCGCGTAGCCTCGGGACGCGGCCGCGGCGTCCCCGGAGAACGAGGCATCGACCTCCCGAAGCGACCGCGGCCCGCGTCCGATCGTGGCCAGTGCGACCCGTGCTCCGTCCTCCACGCCCCACTCGCGCGCCGCCACCGTGGCGGTGCCCTCGTCGAACCAGTGGGGAACCCGTCCCAGACCGGCGGCACGGGCGAGTAGTACATGGGCGATCTCGTGGCGCAGCAGCGCCTCCAGGTTGCGGTCGGGGTACGAAGGCACGCGGCCGGGAAACAGCACGACGGCGTCGAGGGCCGGCGCGGCGTAACCGCTTGCCCACGACGGCGCGTTGGTTGCGAGACGCGAGCCCTCCGGCGCCAGAACGACGCGGACCGGCGCGCCGGGTGCGGCCAGCCCGACCAGGTCCAGCAGGGAGGACCATCCACCCTGCGCGAGGGCGCGCACCGCGGCGGCCTGCCGACCCAGCTCGGGAGGCGCCTCGACCCGCAAAACGGGAGCCTCCTGGCCGATGGCGGCGCGCGCCAGCACCGCCCCGAGCGCGATCGCAACCACCCAGCGCTTCGTCATCCTGACGCCGAGGACCACCGAGGAAGCCTGCCCTGCGCGGGGCACAAGCGACGACCCCGTCGTGCCTGGAGCGTCAACGCCCCGCCAGCCTGTATCGTCCAGAGCCGCCTGTCGCCTCGCACCCGTTCCCCCGGGTTCAGGCTAGCAGAGGAGGCTCGCGTACCGCCGCGGGTGCGCGACTCCCGATATCGTCCCGTGCTTATTGAGACAAATCTCAAAATCAGCACCAACCATCGGCCGGCACGTGCAGCACCCCCCTTGGGATGTGCCCGCGCAGGAGTGGGCGCGACAGCCGGTCAGAGGTTCGCCGTCAGCGTCAGGAGCGCCGCACGGTCGCGGCCGATCGCCGGGCGTGCAACGACCCGGAGGCCTGTCCGCTCCGCGAGAGCCACGGACGATTCGAACGCGGCTGACGCGACGTGGCCCCTCGGTTCCACGAACAGCAGCGTGCCCCCCGGCTTCAGCACGGAAGCGATCTCGGCGAAGAACGTGGCAGCATCCGGCACCTCGTGGACGACGTGAAGCGCGAGGGCGACGTCGACCCGCCGCGCCAGGTCCGCGACCCCCAGGCTCTCCGGCTGCGCGAGGCGCACCTCGATGCGATCCTGCAGGCCCGCTCTGCCGGCCCGCCGCCTGAGGCCGGCGAGCATCCTCTCCTGCACATCCACCGCCACGACCCGGCCCTTCGGACCCACCATGCGCGCGAGGTCGAGGGTGAAGAACCCCATCCCGCACCCCGGCTCGAGCACGAGCATGCCCTCGCGGACGAACGGGCCCAGCATCCTCACGGGGTGCTCCCAGAGGCGGCGCAGCGGGCTGACGAGCCAGTAGCCGAGCCACCACGGGCACACGTGCTTGGCCATGCCTCACCTCCGCGGCCCCGCGATCCACCGCCGCCCCATTCTGCCAGACACTCGCGCGAGCCGGCCATCGCCGGTGCTACGCTGGTGGTGGTGGACCCCAGATCAAAAGCGCCGGATGCCGGACCCGAGACACCGCGCCGCGGGAACCGGGTAACCCGCGCCCTGGCGCGCTGGCTGCTCTACCGCGCCCGATGGCGGTTCGCGGGAACCTTCCCGGACATCGCCAAGGCCGTGGTCATCGTGGCGCCGCACACCTCGAACCGGGACTTCGCGGTGAGCGTGCTGGCGATGTTCGCGGTGGGCTATCGGTTCGGCGAGATGTTCAACGGGATCCGGATCAGCTTCGAGTTCCCGTTCTGAGGCCGGGGATGGTTTGCTCGCACCGACCATTACCGTCCGAGGCACCGGCTGGTAGGATCGGGCACGTGCAACCGGACCGTTCCGTCTCGCGCGCCGCGTCCGCGCGTCGCCTGCTCGAGGCCGTCCGCGCGGAGCTCACGAGTCTCGTCCGAGACCCCTTCTTTTTCGTGATGGTCGTCGTGCTCCTCCTGAAGTCCATGATGGTCGTCACCCTCATCAACAACCCAGACCACTCCGCCCTCGATACCGCTCACTTCGAGGACTACGAGACGTCCCGCGCGATCTTCGTCTCCTTCATCGTGATCCCCGTGTCCCTCGGGTTCCTGCTGCGCGGCCGGGGGCGGCTCGCGTACTACGTGGCGCTTGACCTGGCGCTCTCGCTCCTGATGCTCGTCGACCTCTGGTACTTCCGCACCTTCAGCACGTTCCTCTCCTTTCTGCTCTGGCAGCAGAGGACGAACCTCGAGGGTCTCCGGGCGAGCGTCCTCGCGATGTTTCGTCCCATCGACCTCCTTCTGTTCGCCGACCTCGCCGTTCTGGTTCCCCTCTGCCTTTTCTGGCGCACGCTCTACCGCGGTACGCGACGCGCCGTGGCCCTCGCCTTGCTGCTGCCGCTGGTGGCCACCGGCTTCCTCTGGATAAAACATCTCGAGCTGGACAAGGACGGCACGATCGCCGCCGTGCGTTTTATCGAGCCGTGCTGGGAGGCGCGCCAGACCATCTCCTACCAGTCGCCGCTCGGGTTCCACGTCCTGGACTTCTACTCCGTGTACCTGAGGAACCGGCCGGTCAACCTCTCACCCGCGCAGCGGGAGCAGATCCGCTCCTGGTTCGCGGCCGAGCGCGAGGTGCTCCCGGACAACCGGTACAGGGCACTACTCAAGGGCAGGAACCTGATCGTCGTGCAGGTGGAGTCGCTGGAGAACTTCGTCATCGGCCACAGCGTCGCCGGCCAGGAGATCACGCCGGTCCTCAACGGGCTGCTCCCGAGCAGCTTGTACTTCACGACCATTTACGACCAGGCGCACGAGGGGTTGAGCTCCGACTCCGACCTGATGATCAACACGTCGGTGTATCCCGTGCGGAAGGGCTCCACGTTCTTCCGGTTCCCGGACACCTCCTACAACTCGCTGCCCAGGATCCTGCGAGAGGCGGGGTACAGGAAGACGATCGCAATGCACCCCGACCCCGGCGCCTATTGGAACTGGAGGAACGCCCTTATCGCGATCGGCTTCGGCGCTTGCCTCGACATGGGCGACTTCTCCAACGACGAGATCCTCGGGCTCGGACTGTCCGACGCCGACTTCCTCCCCCAGGCGGCCGCGCGGTTGCTGCCCCTGCCGGAGCCGTTCTACGCATTCTTGGTGACCCTCACCTCCCACGTTCCGTTCGAGCTCCCCGACGAGGACCGTGAGCTGAAGCTCGACACCAAGCTCGACGAGTCCAGCCTGGGCACCGCCTTCCAGTGTTTCCGGTACACCGACCGCCAGATCGGGCGCTTCCTCGACGCGCTTCGTACCGGCGGCGTGCTCGAGCGGTCCGCGGTCGTGTTCTACGGCGATCACGCCTCGGTCCACAGGTTCCTCAACGACGAGGTCGCGGCGCTCCAGGGCACCGAGCCGTGGATGCGCGACAGCCGCACCCTCGTCCCGCTCATCGTCTATGCACCGGGGCTTGCCGGAGAGCGCTTCACCGTGACCGGCGGTCACGTTGACATCATGCCCACGCTCCTCGACCTGCTCGGTGTGGACGAGGGGGTGACCGCGGGAACGGCCATGGGGCGCAACCTCCTGAACACCAGGCGGGACTTCGCCGTGCTCGCGGACGGCACCGTGGTCGGCAACGACAGCGGGACTCCGTTCGCCAGTCTTGCCGTCCAGGGCCTCGACATCGCCGACCTGATCATCAGCGGCAACTACTCCATGCCCGCCCGCTCCGCACAACGGTAAGGGTGAATCCTCCTCGGCTCGCTCGGCGCTCGGCCGGCCAGCGGCCAGCCGAGCACCTGAGCTGCGATGTCACGGGGTCGAGGCGCTCGGCAGGGTGTCCCCGACCCGACCACCCCCGGGCAGATCCGGAGGCGGTCGGGCGGGTCGGGCTCACTACTTGTTGTGCGGCACGGTCACCGTCACGGCCTGGGTCGTGACGTTGCCTTTGCTGTCGGTTGCCGTGATGGTGATGGTGTAGACGCGGCCGCTGCCGGTCCCGGCTCGCTCGGCGCGCAGCTGCACGTGGTGGGCGTCCACGATGATCCAGTCGGGGACGGTGTCACCAGCCCCGAGTCCGTTGACCGGCTCGTTGCTGCTGATGCTGAGGTTCACCGTCACCGGATCGACCGTGCAGACGTCCGCAAGCTCGTAGTTGATTATGACGGGCACCATCTTGTGGTTTGCCGGCCACAGCACCGTCGGGTTGGTGGAGGCGTTGGCGATGAACGTCGGAAGCTGAACATACGCCACCGGGATGTCGTGGTCCGAGAACCGCTCGGGCCGCGTCGGATCGCCGCGGTACGACTCCGGGAAGTCGGCGTTGTTGCGCGCGTAGTGGAGCCCGTTGACGCGCGGAACGAGGTCGCCGGTCACCAGGATATGGTCGAGCTGCTGCGCGTTACCGTCGAACACGTACGAGTAGCGCTGGACGGCCGGCACCGTGTCGGTCAGGTTCGTGAGCGTCGGCGTCACGAGACCGGCCGTCGTCGCCAGGATCACCTGGTCAAACGCGGCAGGTGTACCGAGGATCGTTCCGATGACGTCCACGTACCCGTCGTTGAACTGAGTGGCGTTGTAGTCGCCGATCGAGATCACATGCTCGCCTGCCGCCTGGTGCTGCTGGATCAGTTCGGCAAGGGACTCCGCCTGCGCGGCCCGCTTGGCGCGGACGCGAGGCCCGTCCACCGGGTCATCGATGCCCGAGAGCGAGCGGAGGTGGTTGACGATCACCGTCACCGGGAACGCCGGCCCGGCGGGCGGCTGGACCATCGCGCGCATGACGAGCGGCGGCCGGTCGTTGAGCATGGCCGGTAGCCCGGTGGTGGGATCGATGTACGTCGTGTCCTTGCCGACCTGGGTCACAGCCACAATCATGACCCTGGGCGTCTTGGCCAGGAAGCCGACGTCGATCCCGCCGATGTCGTTGCCCTCCTCAAGGAAGGCCGCGTACTGCGGATCGGGCTGCCCCGCCGTCACGGCGTCGGCGTTGACCTTGTCGGCGAGGGCCTGCAGCGTCGGGAGGTTCTCCATCTCCTCGACGCCGATGATGTCCGGGAACTTCATCACGTTGCGGATTGCCAGCGAGACCTTGTTGAGCCGGTTGTCGAATGCGGTCGGCGTGAGGACGACGTCGCTGATCAGAGGATCGTTCGTCGTGTCGTAGAACCGCTGCAGGTTAGACGTCGCCACGGTCAGCTCCGCCGAGCAGGCGTCGGGTACGGGGATCGCGGTGATGTTACCCGTGACGCTGGCCTGGCTGAGCGTCCCCGGATCGGTGTCAATCGTGTACGTGCGGTATGCGTAGTCGAGCGGCCCGGTGAGGTTCGTGACCGTTGCGCCGCTGGTGACCTCCAAGGCCAGCGCTCCGGCAAGAGCATCACTGTCCACGCGCAGCTTCTCGGGGTTGCCGTCGAAGCGGGGGATGCAGCACGGGGCGTCGGGTGGCAACGAACCGGGCGTGAGGATGCCGGGCTCGGTGAACGGGCGGGCGATCCCAGGCAGGACGCCGTAGAAGACGCCGTTCGACGTTGACGTGGCAGTCGACTCGGTGATGCTTCCTTCCGTCGGCGCGACCACCGTCAGCGAATCTACGTGGACGCGCATCCCCTCGAACCGCTCGAGCTGCTCCGGCCCACCGTCCGGTGTCGTGTCCTCACTTGTCAGCGTGACCGGGTTCGGGAGGGTGCTACCCGAAGAGAGCACGGCAAACACCGGCGATCCGGCGATCTCCGTCATCGGCGGGCTAGCCAGATCAGCAGAGGGGATGTATTCCTGCACGGTTCCCCCGACGATCACGGCATCCCCAACCGAAAGGGCCGGGGAGGGGGTGCTCGACGTAAAGACAAAGATGCCCTCCGACGTGTCGGGGTCGTTGTCCGCCTGAGCGTCGGGGGCCTGGATGAAGAACCCGTTGTACTTGACGCCGGTCACGATGCCGGTCGTGGCGACGAACTCCCCGACGTGCGGCGAGGTCGTGCCGGGACCCTGGATGTCGTGAATAGCGATAGGGGGTGGCAGCACGGTCAAGGAGATGGTGGCGTTGCCAATCCTCGACTGAGCGTCGGTGATGGTGGCGGGCAGCGATTTGGCACCTTCCGGGGTGCCGTTGGCTACCGTGGTATGGAAGGAGAAGACGTTGTCGCCTGCCGTCAAGTCGCCGTTGGTGCCGTCGTCGAAGAAGGCCTGCTTGGCCAAGCCGCCGATGGCCGAGAGATCCGCGGATACCACGATCCCGGTGCTGGGCGGATTCTTCCCCGGGGTGATGGTGACTTTCAGCAGCGTTATGTCGCCGGCGGATACGACGGCTGGACTTGCCGACCCAACGCCCGAGGGTGAGCCGCAGTCGTGAGTGGGGCTCGCGGTGTTGCGCGGGCTCGGTGCGCCGGCGGTGAAGTCCGTGGCGTTGTTGTCGGTGTCGGTGCAGCCGTCACCTACCCGGAGCACGGCCGTCGTGTTGGTGAGAATGGGGGCCGCGGCGCTGCCCTCGAAGCAGTTGGCCGTTCCGTACCCTGCGAAATCCACGACCCCTTCGGCAGCGCCAGGGCAACTCGTGCCGGAGGCTATCGTTGTTTGGTTGTTCACGAGAGCCACCTTGCCATCGGTGGCACTCATGGCGATGGTCCCCGTGGCATCCGGGCTTGGTAGACTGGCTGTGCCTGCACTACCCTTTGCCTCCTGGATCAAGTAATACTGGCCCGGTTGGATCGTCCCGAGCAGGTTAGTTCTCTGCCAGCTTGTGCCCACCTTGGCGGCGTACTGCACGGACCATCCCGACAAATCGATCGTGGCGGCGCCTCGGTTGAACAGCTCGATGAAGTCGTTCTTCAGGGTCGCACCGGAGTTGCCGCCGCCGCCGTACACCTGGCTGATAACGACGTTGGGGGAGGCGGCGTAGGCAAACCCCGCCAGGAGCAGCGCCACCACGGCGAACACGAGGGGACCGCGTCTCATCACTTTCTCTCCTTTCAAAAGGGACCGCGAGCTTCGGGGCTTCGCGGCGATCATGCGGAGCAACCGTCGGGTCGGTCACTTGTGCGGGACACGCGCGGGAGTATATCCCCGAATCCTGAGATGCGGCCAGGCTCCAGCAATATGGATTTTACGTCTCATCTGCAACTTGTAGAAGGGTCGGCAATCCAGCGCATCCGCCGGGCGCGCACACCAACACGACGTAGACGACCATCCGCACCCTCAACCCGCCCTCTCCAGGAGGGAGAGGGAGTCGAGCCTTACGGCACCGCGGGTGCGCGTATCAAAATGCCCGCTCACGATCGCGCCCGTCGTATCCGCGATTGGACCGGCCGGCACACCGCGGTATTGGCTCTAGCCAACAGTCCATTTTTTCAGTATGAGTGACTCATGCTGGCCGTCACCTGAGCGCTCCTGTGGTGGACCCGGCGGCGCGCGCCGCTCCCCGCAACGGGTCAACGGGTTCTTGCCGATCTGAACGGCGCCGCGGACTCGCGCCGCGGGCCCGTTGCCACCCGGGGCAGACGCTGTGGCCAAGGGTCTGCGAAGCGTGTACCCTCCGGTCCGGAGGAGGAGCCATGCGTCGCATGATGAGGATCTCGATTGCCCAGCTTGTCGTGGTGCTCGTGGCGAGTGCGGCGGCGGCCCAGGAGCTTGCACCAATCCAGCTCCCGGCTCCGCAGACCGAGGGCGGCAAGCCGCTCATGCAGGCCCTCAAGCTGCGGGCGACCGCCCGCGCCTTCGCCCCCGATCCGCTCCCGAAGCAGACCCTCTCCACCCTGCTGTGGGCGGCTTGGGGCATCAACCGGCCGAAAGAGGGGAAGCGCACCGCGCCCTCCGCGCGCAACTGGCAGGAGATCGACGTCTATGTGGTCACTGCGAGCGGCGCCTACCTGTACAACGCAGCCGCCAACACCCTGAAACCCATCGTGGCGGGCGATCTGCGGGCCCTCACCGGCGCGCAGGAGTTCGTCAAGGAGGCCCCGGTGACGCTGGTCTTCGTGGCCGACACCACCCGCATGAAGGGTTCGCAGGCCGACACGCAACAGGCGTACGCCTTTGCCGACGCCGCGTTCATCAGCCAGAACGTCTACCTCTTCTGCGCCTCCGAGGGCCTCGCCACCGGCGTGCGCGCGATGGTGGACCGCCCCGCGCTCGCCAAGGCGCTCAAGCTCGGAGCCAGCCAGATCATCGCCTTCGCCCAGAGCGTCGGTCTCCCGAAGAAATAGAGGCGGCTGAACCCACCTGGTCGCGCAGACGGTGAGATGGTCATACGTGGCACCGGCAACTGTCCACCTCACCTCCGCACCAGCGGGTACAGGTCCTTCGGCGCGTTCTTGTACGGGATCGTCGTGACGTCCGCCGGCCCCAGCCCCGGCGCATCTACCTGGAACACGGCCTTGGCCAGCCCGTCCTCGACGAACCCCCGCCAGAAGTGCACGCGCGATTTCAGGACGATGATGTCCATCGTCCCGAGGCCGATCCCGAGCGTGTCGAAGATGTCGGGGTCCGTCACCTGGTGCAGCTCCGGGGTCAGGATCACCCGGTTGCCGTCGCCGAACAGGAGCACCGCCACGGTCGGGAACCGCTCATACGCGCGCAGGGCCTCGACCCTCCCCGTGATCGACACCGGCCGTCCTGCGAACCGGTCCTGGTAGCCGCCGACGTTCACGGTCACGGTGTCGCCGACGTTGGCTTTCCCCTTGATCTCGTTGATTGCCCTCTCGTCCGAGATCGTGGCGATGCAGAACCTCCTGGCGCCCTGGCGAATCAGCTCCTCGAGGATGTGCGTGGAGTTGCCGGTGCGGTCCGCGTGATCTGCAATCACGACGGGCGTCTTCCCGGCCTTCGCCGCGGCGATCGCCAGCGCCACGCCCTCCTTTGTCTTCGGCAGCTTCCTGCCGGCGAACTCTTCCCGGTTCCTCCAGATGAATGCCGACATGTCGTCAGCGATCCGGGCGGCGAGCCCGGGGTCGTTATTGGTCAGGACCATCACCGTGGCGCCGATGTCGGGCACGTCCGCGTAGGCGAAGCCGAACGCCACCGACACGTAGACGTCCGTGCGGCGCTCCTCCCAGATTCGCGCCCGCTCCATGATCTCCATCGCGGGCGACGTCCCGGTGCCCTGAGCCACGCTCGGGGTCAGAACGCCCGGCTTGCGCGTCGCCATCGTCGGCCTGTACGTACCCCTGATCTGGCGCAGCATCACGCGCAGCGCCCGCTCGCCCTGGAGCGCCTCGTCGTAGTGCGGGTAGCGCTTGATGATGAAAACCGCGTCGGCGACATCCGTCAGGTCGGAGTCCTCGTTGGCGTGCAGGTCGAGCGTCACGTAGATCGGCGTCTTCCCGACGGCCGCGCGGACGCGCCTGACCAGCTCGGCCTCGGGCCTCGGGACGCCGGTCACCGCCATCGCGCCGTGCAGCGCCAGGTACACGCCGTCGAACGGACCCTGCTGCCGGATGTCATCGACGATGCCGTTGGCGTATTTCTCGAACGCCTCGCGCGTGATCCAGCTGCCCGACGAGCCTCCCTTCGAGTCGCGGGGGGAGAGGATGCCCACAAGCTCGACGCCGTCGTACTCGGCAGCTGCGGCAACGAAACCCGCGATGTAGCCGCGCTCCTTGAGGAGCTCGGCGCCGCGCACCGGCGGGCCGTAGTACTCCCACTCGGCGATGCCCGTCGGCTCGGGGCAGAACGTGCACGTCTCGTGCGAGAACGTCGCGACGGCAATCCGGATCTTCCTCGCCCCGGCCGGAACCGCCGTGTCAGCATGCGCTCCCTCAGAGCACAGCAACGTCAGGGCGATGGCAAACATCATGAGACCTTGTCTCACTATTCACCCCTCCTTTCGGTACCCTCCTAACGCCCTACCGGCGCCCGGGGGCATCGCGCAGCGCGGCGATGGCGTCGATCTCCACCAGTGCGCCGTGGTGGAGGTCGCGGGTGGGCACGACGGTCCGGGCGGGCCGGTGCGGGCCGAACGCTTCGGCGTACGCCGCGTTGACCCGCCCCCAGAGGGCGATGTCGCTCACGTACACGGTCACCTTGAGCGTGAGGTCCAGCCCGCTTTCCGCCGCCTCGAGAACGGCACGCAGGTTGGCGATGGCCTGCCGTGCGTGATCTTCGACCGGGCCGCGGCATACCTCGCCGGTGGCGGGGTCCACCGGGAGCTGGCCCGCCGCGTACACGAGGCCGGCGTGGACGACCGCCTGGCTGTAGTGCCCGCCGGGGCGAGGGGCCCGCGGCGTTTCGATCTTCTCCATGCCTTCCTCCCCCGCAACGCTACCACCAAAGGACCTGGGGGTTCCTCACGCGCGGCCCCGGTCGAACGGTCAACGGCGCCGACGCGGACCCGATGGGTTTCACCCGCCCACTCAACACGCTGTCCGCTGGGTATCGGGTCAGGCCGAGGACTCCGAGGCGCATGTGGGCGAGAACGAGGTGAAGATCATCGTCGAAGAAGGCATGCCCGCCCTCACCTCGAACGGGGTGATGGGCGACCGGCGGAAGGCATCCGCCGAGGAAGGTGTGACCTCCCTCAGCTCATGCGCCGCCCTCCTCGCCACCAAGACCGGAGCGCGGCCCACGCCTCGGTCGCAAGATCGCCGGGCGGCGAGCGCCGGCCTCCCATCGTCCCGCGCCCACGGCAGGTGACGTAAAGTGTATTTTCTTGATTTTTCAGAACTTTGGTGTATACTTCAGTCCTCAGCCGGGCATCGCGCCACCGGGCGCACCGCCGGCCTCGCCTCCGAGCGGACCTTCCGCAGATCCGAGGTGGGATTCGCAGTGCGGAAGATGACCGGTCCCGGAACCCTCAGGACCATAAGGGAGGCTCATATGGCTTCAAAACTCTACGTCGGCGGTCTGTCCTACTCCACAACTTCAGAAGCACTGCGCGCGCACTTCGCGCCGTGCGGGACGGTCGTGTCGGCCGCCGTCGTCACGGAGCGTGACTCGGCGCAGTCGCGCGGCTTTGGTTTCGTCGAGATGTCCACCGACGCCGAAGCGGAAGGGGCGATCGCCAAGCTCAACCAGCAGCCCCTCGACGGCAAGCCGCTCACGGTCAACGCCGCGAAGTCGCGGAACGAGAAGTCCGGACCAAGGTCTGACCGCACACCGCGCATGTAGGCGACCAAGCACCAAGTGAACGAGCCCGGGGTCCCGCCTATTGCGGGATCCCGGGTTTTCCTTTCCCAGGGAAGCTGTCGGTAGCGTTTGAGCCCGCCCCGCTCTGTCTTGAGGTGTTCGGGCCCGGAGGCGTAGCCAGAGCTACGCCGAGGACTTTTCGCGACGGCTGACACAGCCAGCCGGATGCCATCGGGATTCGCAGCCGGGGTATCACTCGGACAGGTTCCTACGCGCTCGCCTCACGGAAGCCGACCATGCGGCGCGACGTCTCGTCGTAGAGGCGGAGGCGCAGCGAGCGCAGGCTCGAGAGCAGCGTGAGGCGGTCCACCTGCTGAAGGGTCGGCTGCTCGCGGAACGCCTTCGGCAGCCGGTAGTTTGGAATTCGCGGCGAGAGGTGGTGGATGTGGTGGAAGCCGATGTTGCCGGCGAACCACTGCAGCACGCGTGGCAGCGCGTAAAGAGAGCTGCCCTGCATTGCCACGGCCACGTAGTCGCGCCTGTCGTGCCGCGCCCAGTAGACCCATTCGAACTGGTGCTGGACGTAGAACAACCAGATGCCGGCCGCGCCCGCGACCGCAAGGAGCGGCAGTTCCACCAGCAGCGTCTTCTTCACGCCGATGGTCGCGAAAAGCAGCCCGAAGATGACGGCGAGCGCGAGGTCGGTCACCACCACGCTCACCACTTCGCGCGCCCCGGCGCCGCGCCGGGGCAGCCGCTGCTTGAGGACGAACACGTACAGCGGGGCGACGGCGAGGAGCACGAGCGGGTTGCGGTAGAGCCGGTAGCCGAGGCGGCGCCAGAACGAGGCCTGCCGGTACTCGTTCACGGTCATCGTCCACACGTCGCCGGTCCCGCGCCGGTCGAGGTCGCCGGCAGTGGCGTGATGCAGGGCGTGCTCCGCCCGCCAGTCGTAGTAGGGCGTGAACGTCAGGAAGCCGGTGATGGAGCCCACCACGTCGTTGGCGACCCGTGACTTGAAGAAGGAACCGTGGCCGCAGTCGTGGAAGATGATGAAGACCCGCACCATGAACCCGGCGGCGAGAATCTCGACGGGCAGCGCGAGCCAGAAGGAGACGGCGAGCAGGCGGTACGCGAGGTACCAAAGGGCCACGTAAGGAACCACGCTGTCTGCCAGTTGCCACAGGCTGCGTTTGAGGTCCGGCCTTTGATAGGCGGCGACGATCTCCTTCCAGCGTTGCTTCACCTCGTCCAAGACTGCAGCCGACGGACCGAGCGATAGATCTGGCATTCGGGCGCTCTCCAAACGCAAATCCATGGCGTGCTGACCTGCCCCAGATTGTCCAAGCCTCGTACTCTGCGTTCCTCCGACACCGTCCCCGGACATATTAGAGGGAATCCCGATTGCACGGCCAGAGCCCCTCCCGGTGCTCTCGCACCGACGTCCTAAATCTACAACGGGCCGGTCGGGGCGCGGATTCCACCACCCGCAACTCGCCGGTTTGGACTAGCATCCGACGCATGACCGACGCATGCCCTGCCCTGGCCCGGGATGCGCAACGCCTCTTCGCGGAGTACCTCGACAAGATCGAGCGGTGCGTCGGCCTGCTCTCGGCCGAGCAGCTCTGGTGGCGGCCCAATGCGCGGTGCAACAGCGTGGCCAACCTCGTGCTTCACCTGTGCGGCAACCTCTCGCAGTGGGTGCTGACCGGCCTCGGCGGCGTGCCGTTCGAGCGCCACCGGCGCGAGGAGTTCGCCGCCGTGGAGGGCGAGGACGGTGCGGTGCTCATCAGGCGCCTCGGTGAGGTCGTCGCCGCGTGCCGCAACGTTGCCCAGAACCTCTCCGATGAGGACCTTCACCGGGAGTTCGTCATCCAAGGGTACACCCGCAAAGGGTTCGGCGTCCTGCTCCACGCGGTCGAGCACATGTCCTACCACGCCGGCCAGATCGTCTACGTCACCAAGCTGCTCGCCGGCGAGCAGGCCGAGATCGAGTTCTACCCGCACCTCAGGTAACGGCCGATTCCGAGGCATCAGGGGCGAGACTGTGGGTACGCCTGGACCTGGACGGCGTCCGGCTTGCCGTCGGGGACGTCCTTTCGCCGAAGCGCCGCGATTCCATACAGTCCGGCGAGGTGTTTGAGCACAGGGCGCAGAGCGTCGGAGTACTCCAGATCCACCAGAGACCGGACGAACCGCGTCAGTGCTCCGGCCGGAACCATCCTCAGGAGAAAGCTCGTCACTGGGTACGGAGGAGCGAGAAGCGATCCTGTTACGAACTCCTTGATGACGACGAAGCCATCCTTGCACCCCGCCCGCACCGCGGCGCGCGCGAAGTACTGCTGGTCGGGCTTTTCGCGCCTCCCGAGCAGGCGCTTGAGGAACAGCCTCAGCTTCATGAGAAAGTTGCGTTGCCAGAAGATGACCAGCAGCACACCGCGGTCTCGTAGCACGCGCCGGTACTCGCCGATCGCATGCACCGCCCCGGCTTCGGGCACGTGATCCAGCGTCGAGAGGTCGAGCACGGCGTCGAACGACCCGGCGCGGAACGGGAGCGCCCTGATGTCCGCCTGGACGACGTGTACCGTCGGGACACGCGAGTGTGCGAGAACGCAGACCTCGTGTACGAGGTCAATGCCGAAGAAACGGCACCCGTGCTCTTCTCGAAAGTGGCCGGCGATGTCTCTCGTCCCACCCAGCACCTCGTTCCAGAGATCGGTTTTCAGGACAGCCAGAGGCCTGCGCTCGACCGTGGCCAACGCCATCTCGACCGCGAACCGGTAGGAAGATCCGAGGTACTCGGCGTGCCATTGGCCGCGGCCTGCCCCCCCCAGGTGGGTCTCCTCTCTGACCGCCGCCTGGATGTCGTCGCCCTCCACGTGCCTTCCTTCTTACCAGGAAATCGCGCACGCCCGCGATCCGGCCGGAGATGCGCCGAACCCGTTCACGGAGTCGCGCGGCGGCCGGTCTATCGCAGGCCCCACGAACAGAGTTTATCAAGCTAACGACCTCGCTCCCCGCTCGCGGACCTTCGGGAGCGCAAAGACGCCGGCGCGAACGTGCCCGCCGTCGCTGCCGCCTCAGATGCCGTCACGACCCGCGACACGCCGCCCGGCTCGCCCGAACCGGACCGCCACTCCTTTGGACGCAGTGCTACCCTCTTCCCCGACAGCGCTCGGAGGTCTCACAGGATGACCGATTGCAAGGCTCCCATCTGGGTGCGGCTGCGTCAGGTCTACCGCGAGAAGGGGCTGGGCGGCGTGTGGTTCGGCGCGCTCTCTCGCGCGGGGTATCGCCGCCTGGTGCTGCTTGCGAGGCGGCTCGACGAGCCGATGACCCCGGTAGCGCCCCGCACGAGGGTGGACGCCCGCCTCCTTCGGCGCGAGGACGAGGCCGCCTTCGAGGCTCTTGGCCAGGGCGATGCGGGTGTCTTCCGGAACCGGCTCGAGGCCGGACACCAGTGCTGGGGAGCCTGGTGCTCGGGCGGCCTTCAACACGTTGCCTGGCTCGCGTTCCGAGAAACACGGGTGGAGTACCTGAGGTGCCGGCTGCTTCTGGACGACCACGTCGCGTACGTCTACCGCGCCTACACGGGGCCGCAGTACCGCAGGTTGGGGCTGGGACCGGCGACACAAACCGTGTGCTTGCAGGCCTTGCGCGAACAGGGGTACCGGGCGGTGCTGGCTGCCGTCCTTCCAGACAACCCGTGGGCGTTCCCTCCGTGGCTCAGGGTGGGCTACCGGCGGATCGCGGTCATCAAGGCCTTCGGCACCGGCCCTCGGCCACGGGTGGTCGTCACCCTCGACTCCGTTCCGGGGCCCGGGGGCTGGAAGTTCGAGAGATCCCGGGGCCAGGGGCCGCCGTGAGCGCGCCGTCCGGCCCGAGCCGGTACGGCACGGGCGCGCGCCCCGAGGACCACACCGCGCAGATCGTCCACATCGCCGGGAAGCCTGCCGCGAGCAGACCGAGATCGCGGCCCGTCGCCACGTCACGCAGCGTACGGGCGCCGCCCGCGAGCGGCGGTTCGTTTGACACGTGCCCGGCCGCACGTCACACTCCAGGGACACGGCACAGAAGGGAGGCACGAGGATGCCCGAAACCCTCAATGTGTTCTGCGCGTCCGGCGGGGGATCCAAGGGTGCCTTCGAGGGCGGCGTGCTGCAGGCGCTCTGCGAGGCCGGGATCGAGCTGCATGGCTTCGTGGGAGTCTCCACCGGCTCGATCCAGGCCGGCTTCATGTCCCTGGCCCCGTCCGGCATCGAACCTCAGCAGAGACAGCTCGAGAAGCTCCGCGAGATCTGGTTCGGCCTTGACGGTGACTCGGCCATCTATGAGAAGCCGCCGCTCGGGATGGTCGGGATGCTGGCGAGAGTTGCCCTCGGCAAGCCCAGCCTCTATACCTTTGCGCCACTGCTGAAGCTGCTCGAACGCAACGTCCTTTCGGAGCCGCGGCGGCCGGTCCGTCTCGGCGTCGTCGAGCTCGAGAGTAGCCGGTACCACGCGGCCAGCCCGACGACCGCCGCGGAGCTCAGGAGGGCGATCCTGGCGAGCTGTTCCATCCCGGTCTTCTTTCCCGCGGTGTCTCCGGACCTGGTCGACGGCGGGGTCCGCAACATCGCGCCGCTTTCGACGGCGTTCGACCTCGCGTCGGAGCTGCTGCGAGCAAGAGGGTGGGACGGCGTGAACATGTACGTGGCCCTCGCATCGCCGCGCGCCATCGAGCCGGAAACGCGGGCGTGGTCGGGCGCCGCGCTCTGGCACGTCGGCCTGCGCTCGATCGAGATCCTTGAGGGCGAGAACTACGCGTGGGACATCGACGGGGCGCTCGAGATGAACAGCCTCGTCAGGTTCTTCGACGAGCACCCGGGCTACGAGAGGCCGCCGGTGCTGCGTGGAAGGCTGTACGCCGCCATCCGCCTGTTCGAGCCCGACTCCCTGCCCTACTCGGCGCTCGAGTTCGACCCGGCCAAGATCCGCGCGTTCTGGGAGGCCGGCTACCAGAAGGCGCGCGCGGTGCTCGCCCGGGGCGCGGGCGGCGTCCTCTCGCTCGCCCGGTAGTACCTGCCGGGCGCGGGCCGGCCGTGGGGAAAAGCGTGTACGATTGGATCGGAGGGATGCGAGAACCCCAATGAACAGGCGCGACACCGTTCTCGGCCTGCTGGATCCCGGCAAGCCCCAGGCCACCGTCCCCGCCGCCTTCTTCCTGCACTTCGACCCCTCCTGCCACCTCGGCCAGGCGGCGGTGGACACGCACCTGGCATTCGTGCGCGCCACCGGCATGGACCTCGTCAAGATCCAGTACGAGCGTGGCTTCCCGCGCTTTCCCGGGATCCAGCGCCCCGCCGACTGGACCAGGATGCGGTTCTACGGAGAGAAGTTCTTCGAGCCGCAGCTCGAGGTCGTCGAGGGCATCCTCAAGGCCGTCAAGCACGAGGCCGTGGTGGTGGTGACCCTGTACTCGCCTTCCATGTGCGCCGGGTACGCGGTGGGCGAAGAAAGGCTGTTGGAACACCTCCTAGACGACCACGAGGCGGTGGCGAATGGCATGGAGGTCGTCACCGACAGCCTCATGAGCTTCGTGAAAGCCTGCATCCGCCTGGGCGTGGACGGCTTCTACCATTCGACCCAGGGCGGCGAGAAGAATCGGCTGGCTGAGCGCGCCCTCTTCGACACGTTGGTCCGCCCCTACGACCTTGCCGTGATGAACGAAGCCGATCGCTCCTGCGCTTTCAACATCCTGCACATCTGCGACTACCTCGGAGAGTACGATGACCTGACGCGTTTCCAGGACTACCCGGGGCACGTGGTGAGCTGCCCTCTCAGGGTGGGCGGCCGTCCCCTGGCTCTGGCGGAGGCGTACCGGTTCTTCGACCGCCCCGTGATGGGCGGGCTCGACCGCAACGGTGTGATCGCAACCGGGAGCGAGGCGCAGATCCGGGCCGAGGTCGAGGCCGTTCTCCGGGAAGCGCCCCCACGGTTCATCCTCGGGGCCGACTGCACGGTCCCCGCCGAGACGCCCTGGGAGAACCTCCGCACCGCGATCCAGACGGCGCACGCCTGGCAGCGCGGATAGCTTCGCTCAAGTCGCCGTCTTGGCTCATACGACAGCGTGGTCAGCCGTGGCGCGCACGAGTTCCTTTCCCTCTCCGTCCCGCAGCGTCCTGTGGGGCCGCCGCGGTGCGCGGCCGCGGCGACCTTCGCTGCGCCAGCACCACGAGGAGCGAAAAGCCAGCCACCGCTCCCGGCTCACCGGCCGAACCGTGGCCTGGATTACGGCCTCGCCTGGCTGGACGGCGGCACCTGGCCCTTCAGCCGCAAGTAGGTCACGATGTTGCCGTAGTGCTCCCAGTTGTGCGAGACGTCCAGCAGCAGAGCGCTGAGGCGGGTGCGCTCCTGTCCGAAGAGCTTGACCTTCGTGCCGGTGTCTGCGTCGGGGAGCGCAAACGCCCGGTTGCAGTACTCGTACGAGGCCTTGAGCGCCGCCGCCAGGTCCGCCTTCGACGTCTTGGTCTTCTCGACGCCCGGTGACGGGTTGGCCTCGCCGAGGACGGTCGAGCAGAGCGCGTAGTTGGCATCGGCGACGTGGGCGACGATCTGGCCGAAGCTGCGGACGTCCGGCGTCGCTTTGAAGGCGTAATCGGCCTCCGGCATCTGGTCCGCGCTCTTTGTGATCATGTCCTTCGCGTAGTTGAAGTTCTGTCGCATCGTCTCAACCATGCCGGCCCCCGGAGCGTCCTTCATCCCCTGAGCGAGCACCGGCGCGGCAACGACGAATCCGATAAGCAGCAACGACAATCTCTTCATGGCAACCTCCCGTTTAGCAAGATAACCGGCGCAATGGGCCAGTTGTTCCCACCGCCCCGCGCCGGGAGCGCCGGCACCTGTCTCTGTGGGTCATGCGCGCCGCGTGCAGCCGTTACAACCTCGCAGCGTTCATGTAGCGGCCCGCCCCCGGCCGGCTGTCGCTCTCCATTCCCTGGGTCATCCCGAGTCCTACCGCAGACAGGGCGAGGGATCTGCGAGAGTGCAGGTGTCCCCCCACCCAGATCTCTCCTCGTCCCGCCGCAGGCGGGACTCGTCGGGATGACCCCCCGGGGTGCGGGACCTTCGAGGCAATGACAGATCGGGCAGCGGACGGCGGCACCCCGGCCGGCACCCTGCCGGACCCGCGACCCTGACCCGGGTTCGCGGACGGGCCCGCCCAGAGGCACGGGTCCGTCCGTGACGACCCTCGAGGAGCCTGCCGCGGATCCCGGGGCAATCGCGTCGCCGTGCGCGCAATCAGTCCGCGAGCTCGATCTTCAGGATCTCTCCCAGTCCAACAGGAGGTGGGCCGAATCCGACATTGGACACATACAGGTTTCCGTCGGGTCCAAAGGTCATCGCGGTCGGCAGGAACAGCCCCGACGCAATGACCTCCAGCTCGCCTCGCTCGCCCACACGAAGGACTTTGCCTGTGAACGGCGTCGGAAAAGGATTGTCCGTCGTGTTCTCCAGCACATACATGCGGCCCCAATGGTCAAACGCCACACCCAGCACGGTGGTCAGCCCTTCGACGACGACCTTGATCTGCCCGCTGGGGGTGATCTTGTAGATCTCGGATGAGCCGGCGACGATCGGGAACACATTCAGGTTTCCGACGTAGAAGTTGCCGTGGTAAGCAACGGAGGTCGGAACGATGTGCCCCTGGCTCGCCGAGATGTCGATCACCCGACTGATCTTCCCATCGGGGGTGATCTTGTCCAACTCGCCGTGATTGGGTTCCACGGCATAAAGATCGCCCCGTACCTCGATCATGCTGTACCAGGTTCCATCGGGCTCAAAGTCGTCGGGTTCAGGATTCTTCACTGGATGGGCCTTCTGAAATGCTCCGAGATCGGCAATCAGCGTCCATGTTCCGTCTCTACGCACGCGGATGATACCGTTGGGAAAATCCTGGACACCGTGCGAGCAACCGGCCCCGCCGATGACCGCGTAGAGGGTATGGCCGATAAAGGCCACGTCGGCCACACCGCTGATGAGACTGCCCTCAGCCGGGCTGGTTTCGCTGGAGGGGAGATTGTCCACGAAGGTCGTGCGCACGCCGTTCCTGTCGATTCTCGAAATTCGCCCACCGTCCTGACTGCCCGTGTACGGCCCGACTGGTGGCACCACCTGGTCGCACTGGCCCACGGTCGAGTTCGTGCCACCCGTGCCACCTTCAGCGACGTAGAGGTTGCCGTCGGGCCCAAACTTGAGCCCACGCGGATTGTTCAGCCCAGTGGCGAAGATAGTGACAGTGACCGATTTGCCTTTGGGCCCGCCCGCCGTTGCGAGATTGACCGAAAGCAGCACCAACAGGACAACCATCGCGAAGACTCTCACAAGTGTTGATGTTGGAGTAAGATACTTCTTCGAACCGTTCACTTGAGGCTCCTTTCGTTCCAGTAGATCAGCCCTGGGAAACCGTGATTACCTGCCCTCGCACCAACCACTTTCCGCGCTGGAGTCAGTCCGTCCGGGGGTCCGCGACCGCCGCAATCCAGGGAGCATCGGGAGTACGCTGCACCCACCACAGTTCCCTCCTGTTCTTAGGCACTTCTCTGGTGACTCTGTAGGCAAACCGAAACAGAGGGGCGGTGAATTCCCGAACACAGGGTGGGAGGAAGACTGCTCTCCGTGGAGCAGAAGCGCGCCTGGTAACCGAGTTCACGGCGTGCTGGCCTGCCTTTGCAAGGGTTGGGCGGCGTCCCGCCTGCACCGGACCGTGCAACCAAGGACGACCTCCACCTCTTTTCCACACTCGACGGGACACTCCCTCGCGGGGGGCCGGTCAGGGGGCGAGGCGCGGGCTGCAGCGTTCCCTACTTCCCCCCCCAGATCTCTCGTCGTCCGGCCACAGGCGGGACTCCTCGGGATGACCCCCCGGGGTGCGGGATTTTCTAGGCAATGACAGATCGACCAACTGGCGGGCACAAGCGCCGCAGCTCCCTCACCCCGGCCCTCTTCCCGCTCGCGGGAGAGGGAGTCAAAAGGTTCCGTCCATCGGCGGTGATGAGCCGCTCCTTCGACCCCTTGACAAGTCCCACGTGAGGACTTATTTTACTCTTGGGTTAATTAACTGGAGGGTTAAACGCCATGCAACAGGATCACCTGAGCAACACCTTCGCGGCCCTTGCCGATCCCACCCGGCGGGCGATCCTGGCCCGCCTCGCCTCGGGCGAGGCATCGGTGACCGAGCTGGCCAAGCCCTTCGAGATGAGCCTTCCCGCCGTCTCCAAGCACCTCAAGGTGCTCGAGCGCGCCGGGCTGATCTCACGGAGCCGCGAGGCCCAGTGGCGGCCCTGCCGGCTCGCGGCGGCCCCGCTCGGCGAGGTCGCAGAATGGGTTGAACACTATCGGCGTTTCTGGGAGCAGAGCTTTGATCGCTTGGACCAGTATCTGGTCGAGCTGAAGGAAAAGGAGAAGAAACATGGCCACAAGACGAAAGCCTGACGTTGACCCCGTAGGGCTGGAGCTTGTCCTCACCCGCGTCTTCGATGCACCGCGAGAGCTGGTGTTCAAGGCGTGGACCGACCCGAAGCACCTGGAGCAGTGGTGGGGGCCGAGCGGCTTTACAAACCCCGTCTGCGAGGTGGACGTGCGGCCGGGCGGCGCCATCCTCATCCACATGCGAGGGCCCGACGGCACCGTCTACCCGATGACCGGGGTCTTCCGGGAGGTCATCGAGCCCGAGCTGCTCGCGTTCACCGCCTCGGCGCTCGACGACAGCGGCCGGCCGGTGTTGGAAGTGCTGAACACCGCGACATTCGCGGAGCACGGCAGCAAGACGAAGCTCACGTTGCACGCGCGCGTTCTCAGCACGACCCCCGAAGGGGTTCCGCATCTCCAAGGGATGGAAGAGGGCTGGACGCAAAGCCTGGAGCGCCTCGGCGATCACCTGGCCTCGACCCAAGGCAGCTTGGCAAGCGGCATGACCGAGCGAAACAAGGTCGTGACGAACGCGGCCGATCGGGAGATCGTGATTTCGCGGGACTTCGATGCGCCGCGCGAGCTCGTGTGGGAGGCATGGACCGATCCCGAGCACGTGGTTCATTGGTGGGGGCCGAAGGGCTTCACGACCACGATCGAAACCATGGACGTCAGGCCCGGCGGCGTGTGGAAACACGTCATGCACGGCCCCGACGGCACGGACTACCCCAACAAGAGCGTGTTCACCGAGGTCGTGAAACCCGAACGCATCGTCTATTCGCACGGTGGCGGCCGAAAGGGGGCGCGCGGCGTCCGTTTCGAAGCCACGTGGACGTTCGAGGACCTCGATCGCGGCACCACCAGGGTGACCATGAGATCGGTCTTCCCGACGGCCGAGGACCGCGACCGCGTGGTCAAGGAGTACGGCGCCATCGAGGGCGGCAAGCAGACCCTCGAGCGCCTCGGCGAGCACCTCCAGACGACGGCGGGGAACACACCCAAGGCTTCGACGGGCCGCGATTTCGTCATCACGCGCGTCTTCGATGCGCCGCGCGAGCTCGTGTTCAAGGCGTGGACCGAGCCCGAGCGCCTGAAGCAATGGTGGGGGCCGAAAGGCTTCACGATGCGTACCCTCAAGCTCAATCTCCGGCCGGGCGGCGTCTTTCACTACTGCATGAGGGCGCCCAACGGCGGCGAGATGTGGGGCAAGTTCGTCTATCGCGAGATCGTGGCGCCCGAGCGGATCGTGTTCGTCAACTCCTTCTCGGACGCCAACGGCGGCCTGACGCGGCACCCGTTGAGCCCGAGCTGGCCGCTCGAAGTCCTCAACACCCTGACCCTCACCGAGCATGGAGGCAAGACGACGCTCAAGCTGCAGGGGGGCCCCATCAACGCGACGGAAGAGGAGCGCAAGACGTTCGAGGCCGGTCACACGTCGATGCAGCAGGGCTTTGGCGGAACCTTCGACCAGCTCGCCGCCTACCTGGCGGAGGCCCACGGTCGGACGTGGAAGGGAGGTCTCTCATGAGTAGCGTTCCCGATACACCTGGATCCCGCGATCCCTTGAGGACACCCATCATGGACCGTCTTGCGGGCGCAACCCATGCACTGCTGAGGATCGTCGCGGGCGCACTGTTCATCTGTCCCGGCGGAATGATACTGCTGGGCTGGTTCGGCGGTATGCCGCCCCAGCCGGGTGGCGGGGGGGTGCCCCCATTGATTGTGGCCGCCGGTTGGATCGAGCTCGTGGGCGGTGTCGCAATCCTGCTCGGGCTCTTCACGCGGCTGGTGGCGTTCATCACGTCCGGCGAGATGGCGGTCGCGTACTTCATGGCGCACTTCCCGAACGGGTTCTGGCCTATCCAGAACCACGGCGAGCCCGCGGTGCTGTTCTGCTTCATCTTCCTGTTCCTCTCGGCCAGCGGCGCTGGACCGTTCAGTCTGGATCAGGTGATCCGTCGCCGTCGGGCGGCTGCGCGGTGACTCGCTCGGAGGTCTTGTCGGGGCAGTCGGCACCGACAGCCTCCGAGGGCTGATGCGAAAGGAGAGGAAGCATGGCAACACCATTACGCCGTCGCGCCACGGAGCCCGCGGAGCAGGAGCTCGTCATCACACGTATCTTCGACGCGCCTCGCGAGCTCGTGTTCAGGGCGTGGACGGAGCCGGAGCGCTTGATGCGCTGGTGGGCCCCGAAGGGCTGTACGACGCCATTCTGCAAAATCGATCTCCGCGTTGGCGGCGCCTTTCACTACTGCATTCGATTGCCCGAGGGCCGAGACATTTGGGGCATAGGCATCTATCGTGAAATCGTTGAGCCGGAGCGGATCGTCTACACCGATGCCTTTGCGGATGCGGAAGGCAACACGGTCTCGCCGGCGCACTACGGCATGAGCTTGAGCCACCCGCAAGAAACATTGGTGACGGTGACGTTTGCCGGCCATAAAGGCAAGACGAAGCTCACCCTGCGGCACTCCATCCTCGAGTCGGTCGAGGAGCGCGGAGGGACTCAGCAGGGGTGGACCGAAATGTTCGACCGGCTTGCCGAAGAGCTGGCGAAGACCTGAGTCCCCACACGCCAGGATGGGGATAGCAGGAGACCGACCTGCTCCTGCCATCAGGCACCTCTGCCGCGGCGCAGCGGAGGATGTCGGAGGAGACGTTCGGAGACCTCGCAGACAGGCTCGAAGAGAAGCTGAGGACGCGATGAGCGAGGGCGAGTGTCGATTCGGCAACCTACCCGGATCTGATCCCTAAATTCGGGCCACGACTGGTCGGACTGCGAAGGACAACATGCCCATACTCAGCATTGTCATCTCCGTGGTGACGGCTTGCCGTCATGAGCGACGGGTACTTATGTCACGCGCCGGCCGCCTTCATCCAACGGACCGTCTCGCGGATCCCCTCCTCGTACGGCGTCGGCGTGCAGGCGAAGCGGTGCTCGAACTTCGACGAGTCGAAGACGTAGTCGTGTTCGCTCTGGTACAGCATCTCGCCGACCTCGCGGAGGAGGGTGCTGAACACCCCCGCGGTCCGCACGATCCAACCCGCCATTAGCGTCAGGCGTGCCGGAACGCCAAGCTCGTGCGCCGCGAGCTCGACGAACCGTCGCGCCGTGAGCGGCGGGCGTGCGGTCGGGAGGTGCCACACCTGAGAGTACGCGTCGTCCGCCCCGGCGAGCAGTCGCAGCCCCCGTGCGCAGTCGAGCGTGTAGGTGTACGAGTGCACGACGTCCGCGCGGCCGAGGACCTGTGCCGGTTTCCCGGAAGCGAGCTTCTGGAACACGAGGATCGCGGGGATGCTGCTGTGCTCCGCGTGTGGGCCGTAGAAGTCCGCGGATCGCGCGATTATCGCCCTGATCCGGCCGGCCGCCATCTCGTCCTGGAGGTAACCGGCGATCTCGGCGCGCACCGCGCCCTTGACGCTCGAAGGCCGCACCGGCGTCGCCTCCGTCATCGGCCCCTCGACCCTGCCGTACATGTAGACGTTGTCGAGGAAAAGTAGCCGCGCGCCCTTCGACTCGGACGCCGCGACGACGTTCTTCATGATGAGCGGCCACTGCTCGCGCCACACGCGCCGCTCGTACGCCAGGCCCGCCAGCAGGTACACGATCGCGCCGTCACCGACCACGCGCAGTACGTCGCCCGCGTTCGTCAGGTCCGCGCTCGCCCTCTCCGCCCCCTCCGGTCCGCGCCCCGTGCGCGACACCGTGCGCAACCGCGCGCCGCTCTCGATGAGCTGCGCGGCTAGCGGCGTGCCGATCGCGCCGCCCGCGCCGAGGATGACGTGGAGATCCCCGGATCCGCCCATGACCCCCTCCTCGCGGCGGCGCCGCCGCCATCCCGCCGCTCAACGCATGATCGTTTCGACGGTAGCACGGGCCTCCGCGTCGTCAACTTCCACAGCGGTCTAATGTATCGCCGACGATTCTTGGTGACTCCTGGCCCGAGCCCGATGGTGTGTCTGAAGAATGGCTGAGAACCTGAGTGAGGACCGATGTCCCATGCCGGCCGCGGATTCGCGCCGAACCGCGTTCTGCGTTCGGGCGAGTCGCCAGGCTACTCCAAGCCCTCCGGATCAGGACGCCGTCGGATAGTCGGTGTAGCCCTTCGGCCCGGGCATGTAGAACGTCGCGAAGTCCGGCGCGTTGAGCGCCAGTCCGCGCTCGAGCCGGGTCACGAGATCCGGGTTGGCGAGGAACTGTCGCCCGAACGCGATGAGGTCGCCACGCCCCTCGTTGAGCGCGACCTCCGCTGTGGCGCGGTCGAAGCCGCCGGCGAGGATGAAGGTGCGCGGCCACGCGCGGCGGAGCGCGCGCTTGAGCTCCTCGGGAACGGGCGGTGCGCCCATCGCGGAGTGGTCCACGATGTGAACGTACTGAATGCCGGTGGACGCGAGCCGCGGCACCAGCGTCGTGTAGGTCTCCTCGATTTCGGGGTAGGGCTTCATGCCGGCATTGGCGCCGTAGGGCGAGAGGCGGATGCCGACGTGCTCGCCGCCGATCGCGGCTGCCACCGCTTTCGCCACTTCGAGGGCAAAGCGCTGGCGCTTCTCGACGGAACCGCCCCAGGCATCGCTGCGCTGGTTGGTCTGGGGGCTCAGGAACTGCTCGATGAGGTAGCCGTTGGCGCCGTGCAGCTCGACGCCGTCAAAGCCCGCTGCGATGGCGTTGCGCGAGGCGTGAACGAACTCCTGGGCGGCGGCGCGCACCTCGGCGTCGGTCATGGCGCGCGGTACCGGGTGCGGCTGCAGGCCCTTGGCGTCGGTGTACATCTCGCCCTCGGCGGCGACCGCGCTGGGGGCAAGCAACTCGGCGCCCGACGGCAGGTTGAGCGGGTGGCCGACGCGGCCGGTGTGCATGAGCTGGACGAAGATGCGTCCACCTTCCGCGTGAACCGCATCGGTGATCTTCCGCCACCCGGCAACCTGTGCCTGCGACCAGATGCCGGGGATGCGCGGGTAGCCGGTCCCGTTTGGCGACGGAGAGGTGCCTTCGGTGATGATCAATCCGGCGCTGGCGCGCTGGCCGTAGTACTCAGCCATCAGGTCGTTGGGGGTGTTGGCCTCGATCGCCCTGCTGCGCGTCATGGGCGCCATGACGATACGATTTCGCAGCGGCAATGAGCCGAGTTTTGTTGGTGCGAACAACGAGATCCTTGCCATGATCTGTCTCCCTCACTGCTGTTGCCAGGGTTTGCGCCGTACGCACTGGCGCCCCCGGTTTGCCACCCGGCCTCCGCGGCCACGTGACGCTTGCCAACAGACGCCCTGCAGGCGGGCATTCCTGAGGTATCCCGTGTGTCACCCCTTACCCGAGGATACGCCCATGGACAGCGATACGCGAAGGGATATCTCAACACCCTCAGACGTCGCCCGACGCCCTTGCGCAACGCCGGCCATTACGGACGCGGCACTCGGGGTGGGTGCCCACTTCGGTCAGACCACCGCCACGGGCCCCCGATGGTCTATTCCGTCTCTTCGGCATCCGTCACGGACACCAGTTGCGGCGCACTTATGAACGGAGCCTGGTCGGCGTCCCCGGCGGAAGAATCGGGAAGCCACGCGCCTGCTTGAACTCAAGACCCCTTCAGGCTCGCGATGTCGATGACGAAGCGGTAGCGCACGTCGCCCTTGAGCATCCGCTCGTAGGCTTCGTTGATCTTCTGGATCGGGATGATTTCAACCTCAGAGACGATCTTGCGCGCAGCGCAGTAATCGAGGACTTCCTGTGTCTCGGCGATGCCTCCGATGAGCGAGCCGGCCAATCTCTTGTTCCCGCCGATCAAGGAGAATGCGTGCACCGGCGTCGGCTGGGGCGGGACACCGACAATCACCATCGCACTCTGGGCCTTGAGCATCCCCAGGTACTGGTTGTAGTCGTGCGGGGCCGAGATGGTGTCGATGATGAGGTCGAAGTGGCCGGCGAGCTTCGCGAACGTCGCCTCATCCGAGGTGAGCGCGAACGCGTGCGCCCCCAGACGGCGCGCGTCCTCTTCCTTCCGGCGGGAGGTGCTGAGCATGGTGACCTCCGCGCCCATCGAGGCGGCCAGCTTCACCGCCATGTGGCCCAGCCCGCCCAGGCCCACCACGCCCACCCGGTCGCCGGTCTTGCAGTTCCACTGGCGCAGCGGCGAATACGTGGTGATGCCGGCGCACAGGAGAGGGGCCGCGCCGGCCGGGTCGAGGCCCTCCGGTACCTTCAGCGTGAAACGCTCGTCCACGACGACCTGAGTGGAGTAGCCGCCAAAGGTCGGCGTCTTCCGGTCCATCTCGGTGCCGTTGTAGGTGAATGCGGCGCCCTTCTGGCAGAACTGCTCGAGGTCGCGGCGGCACGGGTCGCACTCGCGGCACGAATCCACCATGCAGCCGACCCCCGCCAAATCGCCCTTCTTGAAACGCTTGACGCGAGCACCCGCCCGGATCACCCGGCCGATGATCTCGTGACCGGGCACCATCGGGAACAGGGAGCCACCCCATTCGTCGCGGACCTGGTGAATGTCCGAATGGCAGACGCCGCAGTAAAGAATGTCGATGAGCACGTCGTGCTCCCCCGGCTCGCGTCGCTCGATGGCAAACGGCGCCAGGGGGGATTTCGCGGCGGTCGCCGCATAGGCTGGAACCTTGGTCGTCATTGGGCCTCCTCAGCAGTGCTCGGGCTCTTGTCGCATCACCGCACCTTGCAGGTTAACCGAAACTCCCCACGTGAACTTCCCCACGGCGGCTGTCGCTTGACCAAGATGGAGGAAGGGGTCCTTTTGGGTCTATTGGCATCAGGTCGCGCGTGACGACCCGGCACTCCCGCTCGCTCGAGACCTGCGTCGCCGAGACGCCGAGGCAGAACAGGCAGGCATCGACCTCCATCAACGCTTCCGGGCCCACGGTCGAGTCCTGATGGTCGCGATGCACGAACGTGCGGAGCGCCGAGGCTGATAGACTGAACCCCGAGATCCCCCCTTTCGGAGGTCGCCATGAACCGAAACGCACTGCGTTGCCTGGTTCTCACGGTCGCCGCCGCCGTCCCGGCCGCGGCCGACGAGCTCGTGCTGCCAATCCTCGCACTCCAGTGGCCCGGCAAGGCCGGTAACCAGTGGAGCTCGGAGGTTTTCCTAACGAACCCCGGGCCCTCGACGGTGATGGTGAGCCACGGCCGGTTCCTGCCCGGGACCCTGAGGGTTGACGTCCCGTGCTACCCGCCGATCGTTGCGTTCCACCCGGTGGCGCCCTACTCGACGATCGTGCTCTCCCCTCAGACGCTCGACATCGACCTCCAGTGCCCGGTTGCGGCACTCGGCGCGATGGCGTACGAAGCGGACGGCCCCGTTGTCATCTCGAGCCGCGTGGTCAACACCCGCGGCCTTGCGCCCTCGGCAGGCGTGCTCTCAGGTCTGGGCCAGGACGTCCCCGCGCTCGGGGCGGCGGACTTGGCGGGCCCCGGCTCCGTGTATCAGCTGCCGGGGCTCGTCTGGGACCCCTTCCGCTGCGGGCCGCCGGCGTTCGAGATCTACCTGTACCTGGCGAACCCAGGCACCGCCCCGGTTGTCGTGACCCTGCAGCAGTCCCGCGACGACGCCCCTGGCGAGCTGCTCGTCAACGGGATGGACGTCACGACGCCCTACGCGGTCACGGTGGAGGCGGGGGCGTTCCGGCAGCTCAAGGTGGAGCTGGGGGGAGCGATACCGGCCATCTGCCAGCCGCCCCAGCTCGTGGACCTGTTCTTCACGGCGACCGGTGGGATCGCCGTGGTCGCCTCCGTCGTGGACCGGTCCAGCCAGGACGCGCGCACGGTGCTCCCGGTTCGCACCTCCAATTAAGCCGCGCGGCTCCGGGCAGCGAACCTTGGCTTCGGCCCACCGTCGAGGACCGCCCCTGCGGCGATTTCCCCCAATGGCACGCCGACGCGGTGTCTCGAGCTTAGGTGCGTCGCAACCCACCTGGGCTTCAAAGTCCAGGCCAGAGCGCGCTCGGCGATCAAGTGGTGAGATGGTGAAACCTGGTACCGATCGTGTGAAGTGTGTTGGGCCTGGCACCCATCCCCATCAGTCCTTAGGGGCCTTCAACTTCGGCAAGTCAGCTTGACCTTTGATTGCTTTGGTCTTGGTTTCCGCGCCACCTGCTTTGATGACGACCTTCACAGCATCTTCCATCGGATCTTTGAAGGGCACCTCGATTCGGAGCAGGCCGTTCTCGTAGGTCGCTTCGGCTTTGTCAGGCTTAACCGGCCAACCTAAAGCCAGTGCTGAAACATACTCGACGTCCCTTGCTGGTGCCGTCAGGTGGACGCTGTCTTCCAGGATCTTCACATCGATGGTATCCGTTGGCGCTCCTGGGATGGCGAACTCCACGACTAGCTTGAGGCTCTCCTCGTCAGCATACGCTACTGTATTGGGTGCAACCCTAATCCGAATTTCCGCCATTTCGCACCCTCCTTATCCGGGATTTCCATTCTTGCCGGACGGTTGGAACTATACACCAGGCCACCGTTGCGTGGACAGTTGAAGCCCGGTTTCGTATTGGTTATCGAAGCAGGTACGTGCTTCGCTTGTGAAGGAAGCTAGGTACAATGCTGCGAGGCTGCGTGAGACTGAACCTGGCGGGAGGGAGGCAGTCCAGAATGGATAAAATGACGCGCTGGTACCACGATGTTGCCTACTTCTTTGGAGGGGCCTTTCTCGCGAACACCCTGCCCCATCTCGGTAATGGGATCTCAGGGCACGCCTTCCAGAGTCCATTCGCGTCACCGCCCGGGGTAGGTTTGTCCTCCTCGACGGTGAACGTCCTGTGGGGTCTCGCCAACCTTGCCGTCGGCTACTTGCTCGTCTGTCGCGTTGGGAGATTCGATCTGCGCAAGACCCGGCACGTGCTTGCCCTCGCGGCGGGCATCCTGATCATGTCGGTCATGCTTGCCCGCGGATTCGGTCGGCTCCACGGGGGACTGTGAGCCTGCTTTCGCTCAAGAAGGGCAAGATCAACCGTTTCCAAGTCCATCACCTGTAAGACCTCGCCGTAGCCCGCCTTGAGGTGATGCCTCCCTGGGACGATCCTTTCAGCCGGACCTGGTTCCTGTCTCAGCCGGACCTGGTACCTGTCCCGTGGCCCTTGACGTATGCGCATAGACTCTTTATACTCTGCGCAGGTAGGACGATTTCAATCGGCGGTGCCCTGCCAGAAGGGGGTCCAGCATGACGCCAACGCGGAACATCTACGTCAAGGAGGGCGACCGGGACATTTGGGACAGTGCGCAGCAGACCGCCGGCGGCAACCTCTCATCGCTGATTACGAGGCTTCTGGCCGACTACCTCGAGGGAGCCAGGCAGGACGAGGAGAAGCTCCAGAAAGTTATCAAGCGCCTCGCAAAGAAAGGGATCCGGGCATCCAAGGTTCGAGAGATCGCCCGGCGGCTCGATCCTCACTACGGCATTCGGAACTACGCCCTGGAAGACGCAGAGAGGGCGATCGAGACCGTTGCTCGTGGCAAAGGGTCGCCAGTGTTTGAGGCAGCCGTCCTGGAGGTGATGAGTGACAAGACGCTCGCGCCTGCGTTAGTCCAGCGGGCTTTGCAGGCGCTGCCGAAGCTCACGGAGTTGCACCGGCAGGTACTTGTAAGCATCTACTTCGAGGGGCGTTCTGCCGCCGATGTGGCGAAGGCTTTCGGCCGCTCCCCCGCCTGGGTCAAGAGCACAATAGATAGGGCCCTCCGCACGCTGAGAAGGAAGATGATGGAGCAGGACGAAACCCGCGCGGTGGCGGGCCCCGGCGTAAAGAGGGGTTCCTGAGGCCGAGAGGCGCCCGCCCCGGGAAGACCTTGGCGCGGTCGACTTTCGCTGGGCGGCTCTCGGGCGGGGCGGGAGCGGTGCACGGGACCGATGCAATACCTGTCAACTGAGCCGGACCTGGTACCTGCCCCAGCCGGATCGCTGAGTGCGAGGGCTGGCACTTTACCTCTGGTTTGTCCTTCTTCGCGGTCCTATTATTGATCGCGTCACCTGGCGGAATAGCTCGCGGCCCGTCGCGGGGCTAACGTGGGAGGTAGATTGCCTGACAGGGATCCGAACCTGCTGCCACCTGCGGAAGGACCTAGGCGGTATTACGTTTGGCTTCGGTCTCTCTATGGCCGGCTTCGTCGCCGCGTCGGCAAGAATGTAGCGATCTTGATCGTCACGGCAGTGGCGGCAGCTGTAATCGCGGGCATTTCATGGTGGCGATGGGACGAAATTGCGAAGAAACCAGGCGTTGAAAGGATTGTCAGTTGGGTCCGGCGAAAGCCGATCATCTCAGTTAGGTCGGGTCGCCTCACTATTGCCATTGCCCATTTGGAGGACGACAAGAACCAAACGCACGAGAAGCTGCTGCGCGATGCGCTCTCTAACGAGTTCGAGGGTGCTGATACCAAGGCCCTTGACCGGCTTGTAACCTTGCCGGACGCCGAGACTGAACAGGTCGCTTTGGCAAGGGCCACGGAAGAGGCCCGTCACCTGCTGCAGCAAGCAAGGGCAGATGTCCTCCTCTGGGGCAAGGTGGTGACTCTGGATGGCAAGAGCGCCATGCGTCTCCACTGGACGACGGGCGAAGAACCTGTCGGCGTCCAACCCGGCAAGCTGTATTCGGTTTCGGGGGAGACGATTGCCCTTCCGGCATTATTCTGGGACGACCTCAAGCAGGTGCTCGCGATCCTTGTTCAATCGCGGATCGATTCGGTTACGCGGGAACTCACTGGTCACTACTCAGCAGCCCGACTGGCTCCGCTCATTGCCCAGGTACGCAAACTCCTGCAAACCCGTCAGGGTAGCTGGACGGGCGAAACCGACGCTGGGGTGCGCTTCGCGTTTGCCCGCGCCTTGGAGGACTACGGCGGACAGGTAGGAAGCAACGAGGCGCTGATTGAAAGCATCGATGCCTACCGGCAGGTGCTGGCAGTCTGGAGGCGGGAGCGGGTCCCACTTACCTGGGCGACAACGCAAAAAAGCCTCGGCAGGGCACTTGCACGTCTTGGGGAACGGGAAAGTGCCACGGCACGGCTGGAGGAGGCAATCGTCGCCTTTCGCCTTGCGCTCCAGGAGTTGACTCGCGAGCGCGCTCCATACTACTGGGCGGGGACGCAGGAATACCTCGGCAACGCGCTCTCCCTGCTTGGGGGGCGGGAGAGCGGAACGGCACGGCTGGAGGAGGCAATCGCCGCCTATCGTCTTGCGCTCCAGGAGTTGACTCGCGAGCGGGTCCCGCTTGACTGGGCAACAGCACAGATCACCCTCGGCAACGCGCTCTCCCTGCTTGGCCAGAGGGAGAGCGAAACGGCACGACTGCAGGAGGCCGTTGCCGCATACCGCTTGGCTCTCCAGGAGTTGCGCCGCGAGCGCGCCCCTCTTGCCTGGGCGGGGGCACAGAACAACCTCGCGTGCGCGCTTCTGATACTCGGTCAGCGGGAAGGTAACACGGCTCGGTTGGATGAGGCCGTCGCCGCCATTCGCCTTGCGCTCCAGGAGTTGACTCGCGAGCGGGTCCCGCTTGACTGGGCAAGAGCACAGATCAACCTCGGCAACGCATTAGTGACGCTCGGTGAGCGGGAAGGTAACACGGCTCGCTTGGATGAGGCCGTCGCCGCCATTCACCTTGCGCTCCAGGAGTTGACTCGCGAGCGGGTCCCGCTTGACTGGGCAACAGCACAGATCACCCTCGGCAACGCCTTGGTGACACTCGGGGAGCGGAAGAGCGATCCAGCACAGCTGAAGGAGGCGGTTGCCGCATACCGCCTAGCTCTCCAGGAGTTGCGCCGCGAGCGCGCCCCTCTTGCCTGGGCGAGGGCACAGAACAACCTCGCGCACGCGCTTCTGGTACTCGGTCAGCGGGAAGGTAACACGGCTCGGTTGGATGAGACCGTCGCCGCCATTCGCCTTGCGCTCCAGGAGTTGACTCGCGAGCGGGTCCCGCTTGACTGGGCAACAGCACAGATCAACCTCGGCAACGCGCTCTCTCTGCTTGGGGAGAGGGAGGGCAGGACGGCACGGCTGGAGGAGGCAGTCGTCGCCTATCGCCTGGCGCTGCAGGAGAGGCCGCGAGAGAAGGTGTCACTCGACTGGGCGGGGACGCAAAACAACCTCGGCACTGCGCTGGTGACGCTCGGAGAGCGGCAAGGTAGCACAGCACAGCTGGAGGAGGCGGCCGCTGCCTTTCGGCTGGCGCTCGAGGAGAGAACGCGAGAAAAGGTGCCACTTGCGTGGGCGACGACGCAAGACAACCTTGGCGACGCGCTCTTGAAGCTCGGAGAGCTGGAGGGCGGTACTGCACGGTTGGTGCAAGCGGTTGCCGCCTTTCGCCTGGCGCTCGAGGAGAGAACGCGGGAGCGTGCGCCACTCGAATGGGCAACGACTCAAAACAACCTCGGTATTGCGCTTCTTTCGCTTGGGGAGCAGGAAGGTGGCACTGCGCGGCTGGAGGGGGCCGTCGCAGCCTTTCAATTGGCGCTCCAGAAGTTGACACGCGAACACCAGCCGCTCTACTGGGCGGGGACGCAGAGCAACCTAGCGAACGCGCTTTGGAGACTCGGTGAGCGGGAAGGCGGAACGGCACGGCTGGAGCAGGCGATCACCGTCTTTCACCTGGCGCTCCAAGAGGGAACGCGAGAGCGCGTGCCACTCCAATGGGCCAGGACGCAGACCAGCCTTGGCGATGCCCTTGAGACGCTCGGGGAACGGGAAGGTAGCATGGCCCGGTTGGAGGAGGCGGTTGCCGCGTATCGTGTGGCGCTCCAGGAAAGGACGCGCGAGCGCGTACCCCTCGATTGGGCCATTTCGCAACAAAGGCTGGCATCCGCCTTGGAGGCCTTGGCAAAGCGATTGAACGATCCAACGCGGATGCAAGAGGCCATCACCAGTATGAGTAATGCCGCCGCGCTCTACCGCAAAAGACGCATGAGCAGTTGCCTGGCAGTCGCCGAAAAGAAGATCGCGGAGATGAACAACGAACAGGCTGCCATGCGCCGGCAGTGAGCACACAGCGCTTTGGCTGTTCTTCCTCTCGGACGGGCCCAGAATTGCGCACGCAGGTAGGGGTTACACCTTCTCGCCTCGGACCACCATTAACCCAATGACCGCTGCCCAACGCTTGATTGTCGTGACGGTTGCACGGGCCCCCTCGTAGTCACCCTCTGCGCCGCCGGCTCCCCAGCCCGCCTCTGCGCCATCGGCGTGCTCATCGCCGGCCGGGGGGAGTCGCCGTCTGGCCCCACGTCAAAGAGCCGCGCCCGACCGGCGAGCTGGTGAGAAGGTCACACGTGGCACGTAGAGCGGTACCAGATACCTCCATCTCACCTTCCGATGGCCCCATGCGGGGCCACTCCCGGCCTTATCAGCTCGCAACGAGCGTCGCGAGTGCCTGCGGTAGCTGAGGACGACCAAAGTCGAGAAGAAACCGCTCGTCGATCGCACTCGCGGGCGACCGGGCGGCCACGAGGGTCGCCTCTACGAGAGGACGCGAGTGCTGCGCGCGCTTCGTGGTTGTCATTCTGGCCCCCTCACGGCCCCCAGTTTCCTCCACCTCCTGGTTAGAAGGTGCCGGCGTCCCTCCGCTTCTGCTCCGTATCCTGCCCCCCTGTTGATGTGAGTCACCCATCAGACACGGCACATGGTCGGGAGAGTGCGTACTGTTAGGATGGGTACTCTTTGCGAGGCTGGGGACCCCAGGTAGCTCCGGTGTTGACAATTCAGTCAACGGTCGATGACAATCACGCTATGCCCCTCGGGACCGTGCTTCGGCAAGCGAGGCAAGAAGCTCAATTGACGCTGCGAGGGCTTGCCAGGTTGGTGCAGGTTGATCCGGCCTACCTCTCCCGAGTGGAGAGGGGCAGGGTTCGGCCGTCGAAGGGACTTGTTGCGTCACTATGCCGGGAACTCCAGCTGCAGGAAGATAACCTCTTAGCACTTGCCGGCCACCTCCCAGAGTCATGGCGGAGACAAGCCGAGGCGGCTGCGCCAGGATCTACGGTGAGGCGAACCTTGCGAGGTGGCAAGTATCCTCTGGCAACCTCCAAGACTATTACAGTTGCCGAGTCACCTTCGCCGCTTGCCACGGTCGATTCAACTGACCGATTCACGCGTCTCGCCGACCCCTTCACTGAGCTTTTCCCTCTCGGCTACCGTCTCTCCCCGGAGATCAACGAGGTATACGAACTTAAGCTCGCGATGCTTGAGGCGCACCTGCTCGATCCCCAAGAGCTTGTAACGCGCGGTGCATACTTTCTTGAGATCGACGGCAAGCCCACCAACCACTTCCGGCTTTGCACCGGCGGCGCCGTCCAACTGCCATCTGATACGGGAGGGCGGTTAAGGTCCTTTCTTGCCACTCACCAGTTCAAGTCGAGCTATGCCACGCACGGGCTCTTTCCCTATCGCGGCAAGTTCCACCCTCAGATGGTCAAGGCTCTACTTAACGTAATGGGACTAAAGCCAGGTCATTTGGTCCTCGACCCCATGGCTGGGAGCGGCACGACGTCGGTCGAGGCAAGCCTGCTGGGCATCGATTCAATCTCGGTGGATGCCAGCCCATTCTGCGCGTTCCTCGCAACGACGAAGGTGAAGGCACTATCCGCTGACGTGTCCGCGCTACGCCCGTTCCTGGCGAACGCTCGAGCATTGGGGCGCGCCTACACAGGGCTTCGCAGTGACGATGGTGCCAAGAAGGTGCGCGATTCTACCTATGTTCCACGAGGCATGCCACGCGCCGCTTTCGATGTGCTTGCGCTGGCTTTCCTCGACGCCCGTGGCTATGCAGAGCGGAGTACTCGAAAGAGCGAACAGGATTTCTTTAGAGATGTCCTCCAGAAGTACGTCGACACGATCGAGCGCTTCCAGATGACATGGAAATCAATTGGCTCCCACCTTGGTTCGGCAGCGGTGATCCATGGTGATGCGCGCTCGCTCGATCTTGCTGACGGGTCAGTCGACGGTGTGTTGTTCTCTCCGCCTTACAGCTTTGCAATTGACTATCTGGCCAACGATGCATCGCATCTGCGCTACCTCGGGTACCAGCCAGAAGACCTTCGTCCAGGCATGGTAGGACTGAACCCGCGGAGCCGGAAGGACCAGGTGACTAGCTACTTCAAAGACATGCGGTGCGTCTTGGCGGAATGTGCTAGGGTGCTCAAGCGCGGCCGCTGCTGCACCCTCGTGGTGGGATCGAACTCAAACCAGATTTCTCGCGCGCTCGGCATCGACCCGCAGTCCATAGAGGCCCGTTTGGGCATCGAGGCGCGCCTTACTGAGATCGCTGGGGAGGTGGACCTACGGCTCGAACTCGCCATACGGAGGCTGATTGTGGGCATCTCGAACTCCATGCGTGATGAGCATATCGTCGTCCTCCGGAAAGGAACGTAGGCCGTGTTTGCCCATTTTGGTGAAGCGCTCTCACGCCTGCGAGCCCAGCACCACCTGTCGCGCTCAGCGTTGGCAAAGCGTTTGGGAATCAGCGGGGCCGAAGTTGGAGCAATCGAGGCCTCCGCTCCTGTCCCGCCCAAGGGAATCGTAGCTGCGATCGCGGATTGCTTCTCCTTAAGCACCGACGAATTGCTCCTCGTCTCCGGTGTTGTCCCTGAGTGGGCAGAAAAGGAGCTGCGGGAGCATCCGAAACAAGCGCTCAGTGCTCTGCTTTCATTGTCTCAGAGCCCCCCCATCGGCCATGCTCTCGAGGGCCGTCCAGTTGAGGCACCATCAGTTGCCCTCGAAACCGCCCTGGGATGGCTGCACCACGGCGACTGCGTTACCCTCCTGCGCGGCCTTCACGAAGGCAGCATTGACCTTGTGTTTGCCGATCCCCCTTTCAACCTGAACAAGGATTATGGCCCTGAAGTCAAAGATAGCCTCTCCGAAACACACTACTTTGAGTGGAGTTGCCAATGGCTAGGAGAGGTGGTGCGGGTCTTGAAACCTGGTGGCTCCCTTTTTCTTTATAACATCCCTAGGTGGAGCATTCCGCTAGCCAATTGGCTGTCCCAGTATCTCGAGTTCCGGCACTGGATAGCAGTCGACATCAAGTTCTCACTACCGATTCCTGGTCGACTCTATCCATCGCACTATTCGCTCCTCTACTTCACCAAGGGGGGCCGACCCAAGGTGTTCGCACCGCCGCGGCTGCCAATCGAGACTTGCCGCCACTGCGGCGGGGAGATCCGCGACTATGGCGGATACAAAGACCGCATGAACCCTCGGGGCATAAACTTGACCGACGTTTGGACCGACATCTCGCCGGTGCGTCACGCCCGATTCAAGCGCCGTAGGGCCAACGAACTACCAGTAAGGCTGCTCGATCGCGTGCTTGACATTGCGAGTGAGCAAGGCGATCTGGTGCTTGATCCTTTCGGGGGCAGCGGTACGACCTATGTCGTGGCCGAGTTGAAGGGTCGACGCTGGATTGGCTGCGAGGTTGGCGACTGCACCGCGATCGTGGAGCGCTTTCGTGCCCTCGACCGGGAACGTGAAACCCTAGCCGACGTAAGGGCCAACATCAACGTCCTCTTCACGTCGTCCAGCTTGGCCCTGCGTCGCCGCCACGGGTTTGATAGTTCGAAATACCGCCTAGACGAGGCCGGGCCACCGAGAGTTCACGAGCGGACCTTGTTCGACCGAGAATAGTTCGAGAGTTGGGCCGCTATTCGAGGGCTCTTCCGTCCGTCCCCTTGGGAATCCGCGGTACGTCCTCACTCTCGGCGTCGTGCTCAACCACCACCACTTCCAGCACGCCGTTCTTGCACTGGACAGCCTTCCAAAGGTCGAGATAAGGAACCAATTCGTCCCAGTTGCCCACTCGGTCCGTCAGATACTGGTAAAGAACCCTGGATGGGACGACGAGAAGGCCGGCAACGAGGGCACCGTGAAGCATGCCCACAGCCATTTTGTTAAGTGCACGGTGACTCGACGAGATGTTGCCCGTCTCCCACTCAACCGCAACCGGACCCTCATCAGTCTGTAGGATGGCGTCGACCTTTCCTGGCTGTTTCCTAGCTGCAAGGGCGAGTCGTTGTTCCAGCTTCCAGCCCATGTCTGCGAGCCGCGTCATTAAGCCATTCTTGATCGGCTTCACACCATTGCCCGCTCTGCGCTTCTTTCCCGACTCCGGGAAGATGGTGAATGCTCCACTCCCCAGTGGCCAGTCAACAGCCCGGATCGCGCTTAGCACCTTTTCGCGGATGGATTCCCAGGTTCCCGACGAAGGGAACGACCCGCGTGAGATTAGGGTCTCCACGTGAATGACCTTCATCGGGTCCTCGAACGGCGGTCTATCTTCCGAATGCCAGCCAGGCGCTCAACCTCTTTAGCGGCGTCGAGACCAAGGGCTTCTGCAACCTCGATGAACTCAGACACGTCGAGGCGCCGCTCGCCCCGCTCGTACTTCGACACGAACGACTGCGGCTTGGAAAGGCGCCTGGCCAGCTGTGCCTGCGTAAGACCGGCAGCACGGCGCGCTTCAGCCAGTAGGAGTCGAAGCTGTTCATCGACCGTTGCCGGCCCTGTTTGGTGCGGTCGAGTCAAGCGCCCCATCCTTTGTTTGCGATGTTACGGTGGACGGTGATGGAATCCCAAAATAGGTTTTCGCGAAACAGCTCGCATTGTGGTGGAGGCCTTACCTTCGGCGCGCTGGCAGCCTGAAGTAGACCCTTGAACACCGTGTCGGCGTGCCATTCTAGGAACTTGCGGTGGGGGCGTGGTCTTCGTCGCGTTCGAGGAGAGCAACGAGGGCCGTCTGGCCTCCTACCTCGAGCGTTTCGCCAGCCGAAACGCGGGCACATTTCCGAGACGTTGAAGGTGGCCATCGGTCACCCTGCACACCTCCCTGTCCCTGGTGAGTTCGAGCCGAGTGCCCCCACTCAAGGCGCTCCGCAGCCCTCGTTCAGCGGCCTCGGGTACGTTGACGGACAGGCTCGCAGGCTCGATATTGGTTCTCAGAGAACGCCACGTTGTCGAAGGGGGGTGGGTGCAGGCGTGGTCTTCCCACGCCGCTATGCTGCGTGTCGCTGTGGCCCTGTGCGCCGCGTCAAATCGAACCAAGGGAGAGGGAGAAGGAGGTAAGACGTTGTGGCCAAGGTCGTCCTGATCATCGCGGCTATCGTTGAGTTCGTTTTCCGGGGGCTCCCGGCCTTTTTCGCTTCCGCTCAGATAGCAAAGGTCTTCGGCCTTGAGTACATCCCCGGAGCGCTCGTTTACATTCATCCTTTTGGTGCGTTGATGCTTGTGTTCGGCGTGATGTTCTTCGTGGCCTCCAAGGATCCAGTGAAGTACAGGGTGATCGTGGACATGGGGATTGTGCGGTACGCCCTCGGTCTTGGGGCCTACATCGTTACGCTGCTCACGCCCGGCTCGATGGCCACCTTCTGGTGGATTCATCTGGTCGTCGACGTTGTGCTTCTGATCTTGTTTGTGCTTGCCCGGCCCAAGGCTATGGTGGTGGCAGCCTGAGCGCGGGGCCACGGCGACAGCATTCTTGCGGGATGATCGGGTGTGCGGTGGCGAGCCCGCCTGGGCATAGGCGGCGGCGATCTCGCCACCGGCTCATGGCAGTGCCTTGCTCACGAGCTCGGCGTTTCGGGGAGGTCTCGGAGCGTCAGGTCGCTTTGAGGTGGGGAAGGAACGTCGGGACGGGTTGCTCGGTTGCGGGAGCCGCCGGCGAGTCGCCATCCTCCAGCGAGAGGGCGCGGTTGGGCCCGCTGACGTCGGCGTGCTCCAGGCCCTCGAGGATCGATTCGATCTCCTCCGCCTTCACGACCGCCTGGACGACCGGGGAAGGTGCGCCGCAACTCGGACAGTCGAGGGGCCGCAGCTCCGAGACGGTCTCCAGCAGCGTGGTCCATGAGACCAGCGGGGTTGTGGCGCCGCAGGACGAGCAGCGGATGACCGCCTGCGCGGGCGGCGCCGCCACGGCTTCCTCGCGCTCGGCGCGCCGCCTCTCGTCCTCGCCGAAGTTCTCCCGGTACCACTTCGCGTAGTGATGCCTGGCCCATTCGCGGTCCACGTTGCCGGAGAGCATCCCGCTCAGGCCCACTCGGGTGTCCGGGTTGATGATGGCCATGAAGAGGTGCCCGATGATGAGGGGGGCCGCCAGGATGGCCACGGACACGTGGGCGATCCAGCTGAGGAAATGGATCCCCGGCGTCAACAGGAACACGCCGGTCGCGACCAGCACCGGGTAGGTCAACATCAGCGTCATGAAGTTGATCTTCTCGCCGGCGTTGAACTTGTGCTGCTCCGGAAGGGCGATCCTCTTGCTCAGGGAAGCGAGACCTACGAGGGCAAGCCATTTGAGGTCGTCGGTCGTCCAGCTCCACGCCCGTTTGATGTTGTAGAGGTAGAGCGAGAGCTCCTTGCGGTGGCGCACCGCGACCCAGATCGGGAGGAGGATCAGGAAAACCCCCGAGGCCCGGTGGACCCACAACAGGGCGCCATGCACGAGGATGCCGGAGTGGAGCCTATTGAAAAACAGCTTCACCACGACACCGGATGCGAGGCACACCAGGAACGGGATGGCGATCGCCCAGTGGAGCGCCCTCTCCGACCTCCGGAAGCGTGGGATCTCCCGCGAGAAGAGCTCCTCCGCCGCTTCGAGGGCGACCGGCATCAGCGCACCCGTGGGCGTCGTGGGTGGAGCCGGCAGGCGCGCCGCCGCGGCGCCAGGCACGTTGTGGCCGGCCCGCTGAGCCGGGAGCGCCTCACCATCGTCCGTCGTGGAGAGATGCCGTTGGCTCGAACCGACGTAGCGGAGAACGCGGGCCTCGCCCGCGCGAGGCTCCGTCACCTCGGGCGGGCCCGCCTTGCGTACACCGAGGTCAACACCGTGCTTCAGCTCTTCCCCCCACCCGAGCGCCTCGAAAACGCTGTCTCAGGGTGCCCATTGGAATTTGAGCCCAGACACCGGCCTTTTTCTTGTGATCCGGCGCACTAGATGGGCCCGGTCCTGGGACGGATCGCCGCATCGGGGAAATACGCGGGGCCGTTTGACGTGGTCGCCGGCAAGGTGCCAAGGCACGGGGGCCTGGGGTGTGGCGGGTCCGTCGGCGGGTGTCTGGGCGGGGTCCAAGGTGAGACAGCCGGCGCGGCGCCGGCCCCACATTGGCCGTGCAGGTGTGAGGCGCGACCGCCGGGGGCGCGGCTGTCAGACGCTGCGGACCCGCCTCCGGCCGCGACCTCGGGATGACGCGGCTCCGGAACGCGTGCCGCCCTGGTGCTTCAGAAACGTACCGTTGTGCAGCTCGGCGAAGGCCCGCTTCAGCTCGGCCTCGGTGTTCACCACGATCGGACCGTACCAGGCGACCGGCTCCTCGAGCGGCTTGCCCGAAACGAGGAGGAACCGGATCCCCTGCTCCCCGAGCGAGAGGGAGAAAAGCAGGCGGTCGTCGGGCGGCACGGTCACCGAGGTGTGCACCGAGACCTCACGGAGGCGGGGTGGGGGGCGAGCCGCGGGCTGTCCGTGCATGGGCCCGAAGCCGCGGGGGTTGGGTGGAGGCTGTGTGTCCTGTCCGGCATCGGTGTCGCGATGACCCCGCAATTCGCTGTGGCGCCACGACAGTAGTAAGCGCGTGCGCTCCTCGGAAAGCGAGGGTGTTCGGATGCCCGCCGTGTAGTTTCTACCTAAGTTGCGGATTCGATTCTGGGGAAAAATACGCTATCCCGCACAGCACCAAGGGCCTAGATTCGTAGACAGCCGAGAAAGAAGGCGCGCTACGAGAATCGTGAGACTTGGTTCCTTCGCTTGGAAATGTAGCCTAACTACCGAAAGCGCACGTCTCGGGACACGGAGGTGAAGAGTGAAGACGAACCTGGTGACACCGGTGAGCTTTCTTGCTGCGATTGTCCCGGTTGTAGGCCTCGGGTCAAGCCGGCCAGCGGCGGGGCGGACGATTGTTGTGGAGACACGAGAATGAACATCCATTGCCATCAAGCCCGACACCTTCTTTCGCACGGCCTATGCGCCTTGCTCCTGTACGCCACTTGCGCTGCAACGGTCATGGCGGCACCGTTTGAACTGCCCCCGCTCGTTGAGCCCGCGAGCACCGAGCACCACGTCGGCAAAGTGATCTGGGTTGAGCTGGTGACCCCGGACCTTGCCGGTGCGAAGCAGTTCTATTCAGGATTGTTCGGCTGGACCTTCCGCGACATTCATGGCGATAAGATCGACTACGCCGTCGCGCTTCTCGATGGCCGGCCAGTGGGGGGTCTGCTCCACCGGCTCGTGCCGCGTGGTGAGCACCGGCAGCCGGCGTGGCTGGCCTTCATCGCCGTTCGCGATGTCGATGCCGCGAAGCGGACCGCGCTGGAGCACGGGGCCAAGGTCGTGTTCGAACCCAGGAGTTTCCCGCAACGCGGCCGCCAAGCGGTCTTCGCTGATCCTCAAGGGGCTGTTTTTGCAGTCCTCGCCTCCAGCAGTGGTGACCCAGCCGACGTCCTGGCGGCGCCCGGAGAGTGGATCTGGAGCTCGCTTCACACCAAGAATCCAGACACGGACGCGGCTTTCTACCAGACGCTCTTCGGTTATGACGTTTTCGACGTGCCGAGTGACGATGGGAAAGAACACGTCATCCTTTCGAGCGACGACTACGCTCGCGCGAGCGTGAATCCTTTGCCCCGCAAGGCGTCCCACCGTCATCCCCACTGGCTCAACTTCGTGCGGGTCGTGGATGCCGTCGCCGTGGCAGCCAAGGCGGTTGCGCTCGGCGGGCGCGTGCTGGTCGAACCGCACATCGATCGCCACGGCGACAAGGTGGCGGTCGTCGCCGATCCGACGGGAGCACCCTTTGGATTGATGGAGTGGTCGGACACCGACAGCAAAAAGGAGCCGAAATGAACATCGTGCATCAACGTTGGATGGTGAGTGCGCTCGGGCTCCTGCTGTTCGCGGGACTGTGTGCCTGCATAGCAACCGGCCCGGGATATGACGGAGGCGTGGGTGTCGCCTATGTCGGGGGTTACTACGAGCCGTACGGGCGCGACTACGGCGGCTGGGGACCGGGTTATCACGTGGCACCGCCCCGCGGCGGCGAACGTCGCCCGGAGCAGTTGCCTCCCCACGACGTTCGGCCGGCGCCCCAGTCCCGCTCGCAGCAGGTATCTCGCCACGCCTATCGGCCGGCGCCCCCGTCCCGTTCGACTCCGTCGATTCCGAAACATCCGCGTTGGCCTTGAGATTTATCTGAGAGGAACGCGCGCGAATCGGTAAGGCGGGGTGGTCGCGAGGGGGCATGATGACCTACCTCGCGCTGAAACAGATAGGTACCAGAAACAGATAGGTACCAGGTACCCCTTTCTCACCATCTGGACAGCCGGCGCGGCGCGCCGGCCCCACATCGGCCGTGCAGGTGTGGGGCGCGACCGCCGGGCGCGCGGTTGTCAGACGCTGCGAACCCGCCTCCGGCCGCGACCTCGGGATTACGCGGCTCCGGAACGCGTGCCACCCCGGTGCTAAGGATGAATCAGACAGTTCTTGACTCATCCCTTATCCTTCCGAGTTGACTATGCACATCAGGCTCAAGACGCTCCTGTTGCTCGTCACGCCGCTGCTGCTGTTGGTTGCCGGAGCTTACATTCAGTGGGGCACGGTCGGTCTCCCAGCGCCGCCGACCGGCCCCACAACGACCCTCGAAACAGCAGCGGAGCCTTGCGGCTTTCCGATGCTTGTCGAGAATCAGCTCGGCTACACGATGGTTAAGTGGATTGAAGCGATCGAGTTCGTCGAGGGCCTCCAGGCGATCAACAAGGGGGAAGGCGGCTACAAGGAGGACCACGAGTACTTCGGCGAACTGGCCAGCATCTGACGTCTGCGAGGAGCCGGCGTTACGGTTCTTGAAAGAAAGGGAAACCACGTGGAACTTGGCATGATCGGACTGGGCCGGATGGGAACCAACATGGTGAGACGCCTTATGCGGTTCGGTCATCGGTGCGTCGTGTACGACCTCCATCCGGAAGCCGTGCGTGTGCTCGTCAAAGAGGGGGCGGTCGGGACGACGTCGCTCGAAGACTTCGCGCATAAGCTGAAAGAACCGCGTGCCGCCTGGATGATGGTGCCGGCGGCGGCGGTCGATCCGACGCTGAAGACCCTCGTCCCTCTCCTCGAACCTGACGATGTGGTCATCGACGGGGGCAACTCGTACTACCACGATGACATCCGCCGTGACGCCGAGCTGAAACCGAAAGGCATTCACTATGTGGACGTCGGGACCAGCGGCGGGGTCTGGGGGTCGGAGCGGGGCTACTGCCTGATGATCGGCGGTGAGGAAGCCGTCGTCCGACGCCTCGACCCCGTCTTCGCCGCCCTGGCTCCAAGTGTCGAGGCGGCACCACGAACACCCGGTCGGGAGAAGGTGAGCGGCACCGCGGAGCACGGCTACCTGCACTGCGGGCCGAGCGGCGCGGGCCACTTCGTCAAGATGGTCCACAACGGCATCGAGTACGGCATCATGGCCGCATACGCGGAGGGGCTGAACATCCTCCACCATGCCAACGCCGGTAAGCAGCGGCGCACCGTCGATGCCGAAACCACACCGCTGCGCCACCCCGAGCACTACCGGTACGACCTGAAGTTGGCCGACATCACCGAGGTCTGGCGGCGCGGCAGCGTCATCGCCTCCTGGCTCCTGGACCTGGCCGCCATAGCGCTCCTCGAGAGTCCCGACCTGACGAAGTTCACCGGCCGGGTGTCGGACTCGGGCGAGGGGCGCTGGACGATCATGGCGGCCATCGACGAAGCGGTCCCGGCCCCCGTTCTCAGCACGGCGCTGTACGAACGCTTCGGTTCGCGCGGCGAGGCCGACTTCGCCGACAAGGTGCTGTCGGCCCTGCGTTACGAGTTCGGCGGCCACGAGGAAAAGGCTGCTGCCCCGCAGGGAGGCGCGTGATGGCCGCTCCCCGTTCGGACGCTCTGGTGCTCTTCGGCGTGACGGGCGATCTCGCCCACAAGATGGTCTTCCCGGCGCTCTATGCGATGGCGAAACGAGGTGCTCTGAAGGTCCCGGTCGTTGGCGTCGCCTCTTCACGTTGGAGTCTGGCGCAACTCCGCAAGCGCGCCACGGACGGGATACGGAAGGCCGGCCGGATCGATGATCGGCGGGCCCTGCGCCATCTGCTCTCCCTGCTCCGCTATGTGAGCGGCGACTACAACGACCAGGGGACCTTCACAGCGCTCAGGCGGGCGCTGGGCCGTGCCCAGCGCCCGGCGCACTACCTCGCTATCCCGCCCGCACTGTTCGAGACGGTGATCAAAGGGCTCGGCGCCGCCGGATTAGCTGAGCATGCGCGCGTCATTGTCGAAAAGCCGTTCGGACGCGACCTGGCCTCCGCGCGAAAGCTCAATCGCGTCGCGCGGTCGGTCTTTCCGGAAGATGCGATCTTCCGCATCGATCACTTCCTCGGGAAGGAAGCGATCATGAACATCCTCTACTTCCGCTTCGCCAATTCGTTTCTGGAGCCGATCTGGAACCGCAACACCGTGGCCAGCGTCCAGATCACCCTGTCCGAGGATTTCGGCGTGGAGGACCGCGGCGCCTTTTATGAAACCGTTGGCTGTCTGCGCGACGTGATCCAGAACCACCTGTTCCAGATCGTCGCCCTGCTGGCCATGGAGCCGCCGGCCTACAGGGGCTATGGAGCCGTGCACACCGAGAAGGCCAAGGTCTTCCAGGCCATGCGCCCTCTCAGGCCCGAGGACGTGGTGCGCGGCCAGTACGCCGGCTATCGGAAGGAGCCGGACGTGGCGAAGAGCTCCGACGTCGAGACCTTCTGCGCCCTGCGGCTTTTCATCGACTCCTGGCGCTGGGAGGGGGTGCCGTGGTACCTCCGCTCCGGCAAGTGCTTGGCGGAAACTGCGGCCGAGGTCCTGGTGGAGCTGAAGCGGCCGCCGCAGAGGCTCTTCGCCGACTCGGCGCCGGCGACCGGCCTGGGCAACTATCTACGCTTCAGGCTCTCCCCAAGCTCGGCCGTCGCCCTGGCCGCTCGCGTCAAGCGCGCAGGGAAGGAGTTCGTCGGCGACCAGCGAGAGCTCTACCTGGCGGACGAACAGCCGGGAGAGGAAGCGCCCTATGAAAGGCTCTTGGGCGACGCCATGGCCGGCGACGGAGCACTCTTCACCCGCGAGGACGCGGTCGACGCCGCCTGGGCGGTGGTCGACCCGGTCCTCAAGGCCCACAACCGGATCCGCCCGTACAGGCGCGGCAGTTGGGGGCCGCACGAGGCGGACGCGCTCATCGCAGCAGACGGCTGCTGGCACAACCCCAAGCCCAGGGAGGCGTCCGAATGACGCGACCTGGCCCGGTCGCATCCCTGCTCGGCGTCGATGACACCCTGCTCGACAATCATGGGATCGTCGGCAATCTGAGGCGACGTCGCACGCGAGCGTTCGCAACCGAGCGCGAGGAGCGTCTTTGCTCCCGTCCGATCAGGCCGGAAGCACCAGACCCGCATCAGAACCCGCGCTAGGAGAGGAATGATGAAAGCGACCCAACAACTCCACGAAATGGGCCAGAGCCTCTGGCTCGACAACATCACCCGCGGCCTGCTGACGAGCGGCACCCTTCGCCGCGATATTCAGGACTTCTCGGTCACAGGGCTCACCTCCAACCCCACGATCTTCGACCACGCCATCAAGAACAGTCACGACTACGACGACGCCATCCGCCAGAAGGTGAAGGAGGGCAAGTCGGGTGAGTCGCTGTTCTTCGAGCTGGCCCTCGAGGACCTCAGGCAGGCTGCCGACCTGTTCCGGCCGATCCACGACCAGACAAACGGATTGGACGGCTGGGTGTCGCTGGAGGTCTCGCCCCTGCTGGCCCACGACACGGCCGGCACCGTCGCCGCGGCCAGGGAGCTCCACGTCCGGGCGGGACGGCACAACCTTTTCATCAAGATTCCAGGCACCAAAGAAGGTCTCCCCGCCATCGAGGAAGCGATCTTTGCGGGTGTGCCGATCAACGTGACGCTCCTGTTCTCCCGAGAGCAATATGTTGCAGCCGCCGAGGCGTACGTGCGGGGCATCGAGCGGCGAGTCGCTGCCGGGCTGAAACCCGACGTCTTCTCCGTCGCTTCGCTGTTTATCAGCCGTTGGGACGTCGCGGTGATGGGGAAAACACCTGATACGCTGCGCGGCCAGCTCGGCATCGCGATCGCCAAGCGGACGTACAAGGCGTACCGCGAATTACTCGACTCGCCACGCTGGCAGCGCCTGTTGAACACCGGCGCCCGACCCCAGCGTCTCTTATGGGCCAGCACCGGCACCAAGGACCCAAAGGCTTCCGACTTGCTCTACATCAAGGCGCTTGCCGCTCCGTTCACGATCAACACGATGCCCGAGGACACTTTGAAAGCCTTGGCGGACCACGGCGAGCTCAGGGCGACCCTGCCGGTGCGCGGTGGTAACTGCGAGGAGGTACTCGCCAAGTTCGCCAAGGCTGGCATTGATGCCGACGCCCTCGCCACCCAACTTCAAGATGAAGGCGCCAAGTCGTTCGTCAAGTCTTGGAACGACCTGATGCAGTGCATCGCGTCCAAGAGCGACGTGTTCAAGAAAGCCGGTTGAGTCGCAGACCGATGATGGCTGAAGCATGGTGTGGCGCTGCAAAAGGCTCGAAAGGGAAACACAATGTCTCCGGCAGTGACGATCTTCAAAAACAGCGACCACCTGGCGATGCATGCGGCCGATCTCATCACCCAGGCCGCGCAGGGAGCCATCCGGGTACGCGGTCGCGCCATGCTGGCCTTGGCGGGCGGTTCAACCCCGGAGAAGACGTACAGTTTGCTGGCACGGCCGGGCCGCCGCAGCCGGATCGATTGGGCTCACACGTATCTGTTCTTTGGGGACGAGAGGTTCGTGCGACCGGATGATCCATCCAGCAACTTCGCCATGGTGCAGCGGACACTGCTGGCGCCGGTCCCTGTGCCTGCCGGGCATGCGTTTCCGGTACCAACGCAAATTGGAACAGCCGCCGCCGCCGCTGCAGAGTACGCAGCCACGCTCACCAGGGTTTTCGGGATCGGTGATAGCCATGATCCGCCACGGTTCGATCTGATCCTGCTGGGTTTGGGCGAAGATGGGCATACGGCCTCCCTCTTCCCCGGAGCAGCATCCCTGGGGGTCACCGATCGGTGGGTGGTGGCCAGCCCGCCGGGAACCCTCCCCCCGCCAGTGGAGCGCATTACACTGACCTTTGCGGTGTTGAATGCGGCGCGCGAGATCCTGTTCCTGGTCTCCGGCCAGAACAAGGCAGAGGCGCTGCACGAGGTGCTGGAAGGCCGGCCCAGCCGCGAGGAGCGCCCGGCGGTGTGCGTCCGTCCCGTGGACGGCACACTCACCTGGCTCGTCGATGAAGCCGCGGCCAGTCGGCTGACACGCTCAGGATAGACGCCGATTGGCCCTCGGAGGGGTAGTAGAGATGAAAGCGCAAGAGAACCCGATGAGGGACGCACAGAAGAATCGCTCCAACGCGGGAGCGCCGCAGATCCGCTTGCTGATCGCGGATGTGGATGGCACGCTCGTCACGCAGGACAAGGTCCTGACCCGACGTGCCATCCAGGCGGTCCACAATCTCCATGACGCCGGAATCGCCTTTGCCATCACCAGCGGACGCCCACCACGCGGGATGACCATGCTGATTGAGCCGCTGGCCTTGACCACGCCCATCCCAGGCTTCAATGGCGGCATGTTCGTCCGTCCTGATATGACGATCATCGAGCAACACGTTCTGCCGGCCAGTGTCACCGCACGGGTCGTCAAGACCATTGCAGCGCAGGGCCTGACCGTGTGGATCTACCGGGGCATCGATTGGTTCGTCCAAGAAGGAGGAGCGCCACATGTCGCCCGAGAGCAGTGGACCGTCAAGTTCGCTCCGACGGTCGTTTCCAGCTTTGAGCCACTGCTGGACAACGTGGTCAAGATCGTCGGGGTCAGCGATGACCCAGATGCGGTCACGCGCTGTGAGTCCGAAACGCAAAAGGCATTCGCCCAGCAGGTCTCGGCGGCGCGCTCGCAGCCCTACTACCTGGACGTGACGCATCCGAGCGCCAACAAGGGCGCCGTGGTCACCTGGATGTCCAACTTCATGCGCATCCCGGCCGACCAGATTGCCACGATAGGCGACCAGCCCAACGACGTGCTCATGTTCGCCAAGAGCGGACTGAGCATTGCGGTGGCCAACGCCAGCCACGAGGTGCAGCAAGATGCCATGCAGGTGACGACCTCCAACGAGGAGGAAGGCTTCGCCAACGCCGTCGAGCGCTTCATCCTCCCGGCTGCCCACACAACCGGAGCCAAGACATGACCCCACGTGGGACTCGTTCGAGCGGCCCGGGACGGACGGGGTCCGCCTGCTGCACCAGATCATGGGTATCAACGCGGGTGGGCATGGCGAGGCGCGCATAGGAAGGAGTGTTCCGATGACCGGTGAACTGCAACGCATCGCGGAGTTGGGGCGCCAACTCAGGGTGGACAGCATCCGGTGCACGACGGCGGCCGAATCGGGCCACCCGACGTCCTCGATGTCGGCCGCCGATCTGATGGCGGTGCTCCTGGTCAAGTACTTCAAGTACGACTGGGACAATCCAGACGACCCGAACAACGACCGCCTGATCTTTTCCAAGGGACATGCCAGCCCGCTGCTCTACGCGATGTACAAGGCAGCGGGTGTCATCACCGACGAAGAGCTGATGTCGTTGCGCAAGTTCGGCAGCCGCCTCGAAGGACATCCGAAACCCTTGCAGAGCACCGAAGAGCACGGTACGCCGCGCGGCTTGCCCTGGGTGGATGTGGCCACCGGTTCCCTCGGGCAAGGCCTGCCGATCGGCGTCGGAATGGCTCTGAGTGGCAAGTACGTGGACAAACTGCCGTTCGACGTGTGGGTCCTGCTGGGTGACAGCGAGGTCGCCGAAGGCTCTATCTGGGAAGCCTTCGACAAAGCCGGCCATTACAAGCTGAACAACGTGATCGCCATTTTGGACATGAACCGATTGGGCCAGCGGGGGCCGACCGAACTCGGTTGGGATGCAGCGGTCTACGCCGCCCGCGCCCGCGCCTTCGGTTGGCACGCCATCGAGATCGACGGCCACGACATCGCCGCCATTGATGCGGCCTACAAGGAAGCGCTCGCTCAGGACGAGAAACCCACCTGCGTCGTCGCGAAGACCGTGAAAGGCTCGGGCGTCTCGCTCGTGGCGAACAAGGAAGGATGGCACGGCAAGGCCCTCAGCCCTGACCAGGCTCAAGAGGCCATCAAGGAACTGGGCGGTGAGCGCCACATCACCGTTCATGTCGCGAAGCCCGCACATCTGCAGCCGGCGACCCCACCCGCAGCCCAGCCGTTGAAGCTGCCCGTTTACGAGGTCGGGACCGAAGAAGCTACGCGGAAAGCATTCGGGGATGCGCTCGTGGCGGTCGGCGCCAATCGGCCGGACGTGGTGGTCCTCGACGGCGAAGTGTCCAATTCGACGTTCACGGAGGAGTTCAGCAAGGCCTATCCGGGTCGATTCTTCGAGGTATACATCGCGGAGCAACAGCTCGTCGGTGCCGCCCTCGGCCTGAGCGTTCTGGGGAAGATCGCCTTTGCGGCAACCTTTGCCGCCTTTCTCACCCGCGCCTTCGACCAGATCCGCATGGCTGCCGTGTCCGACGCCAACATTCGCTTATGCGGGTCGCATGCCGGCGTCAGCATCGGCGAGGACGGGCCGTCGCAGATGGCTCTGGAAGACTTGGCGATGATGCGGGCCGTTCACGGCAGCACCGTGCTGTACCCGTGCGATGCCAACCAGACGGCGCGCCTGGTGGGTGCCATGGCCGCTCTGCCAGGCATCTCCTACCTGCGAATGACTCGCGCGAAAACGCCGGTCATCTATCCTCCGGGTGAGACGTTTCCCATCGGCGGGAGCAAGGTGGTGCGACATTCGGATGCGGATCAGGTGGCAATCATCGCCGCGGGGATCACGTTGCACGAGAGCCTCCGGGCGTACGAGCAGCTCAAGTCAGAAGGGATCCGGGTGCGGGTCATTGATGCCTATTCGGTCAAGCCGATCGACAGGGAGTCCTTGCACCAGGCCGCGCAGGTCACGGGAGGCCGGCTCGTTGTAGTGGAAGATCACTGGCCTGAGGGCGGACTCGGCGACGCCGTTCTGGATGCCTTCGTAGGTGTGATGGAGAAGGTCCCCACGGTGATCAAGCTGGCGGTGCGCTCCATGCCGACCTCCGGCACGCCCGCAGAACTCCTGAGCGCGGCTGGAATCGATGCCGAGCATATCGCGCAAGCCGCTAGGGAGTGCCTGTAAGAGCGCCCCGCGCAGGGGACGAGAGAGTCGACCGGTACCAGACCGGTACCAGGTACCACTTTCTCACCATTGGGACCGCGGGGCGCCGGAGTCGCTGGATGTTGGGCTGCGCGGGCGAGCCGCCTTGACCGGTTGGCAGGTCGGGCTCAAACAGGCCCTTAACGCTTCCCGCCCTGGTGCTTCAGAAACGTGCCGTTGTTGAGCTCCGTGAAGGCCTGCTTCAGCTCAGCCTGGGTGTTCATCACAATCGGACCGTACCAGGCGACAGGCTCCTCGAGCGGCTTGCCCGAAACGAGGAGGAACCGGATCCCCTGCTCCCCGGCCTGCACCGTGACCTCGTCGCCGCGGTCGAACACGACCAGGCAGCGATCCTCGGCCAACTCCCAGGCGGGGGTCTTCCACGCCCCGACCTTATCCGCGAGCACACCACGCGGGGGCGACGCGTTGGCGAAACGGCCCGAGCCCGCGAACACGTAGGCGAACGCGTGGCGCGTGGTCTCGATCGGGAGGGTCTTCTTCTTTCCCGGCGGGACCCACACGTCAACGTAGGCGGGCTCGGCGGCAATGCCATCGACCGGCCCGGTGGCGCCCCAGAAGCTGCCGCAGAGCACGCGAGCCTTGGTGCCGTCGTCGTCGGTGACCTCGGGGACGTCGGCTCCCTTCACGTCCTGGTAGCGCGGCGACGTCATCTTCAGCGCAGAAGGCAGGTTCGCCCAGAGCTGGAAGCCATGCATCCTCCCATCGGGGTCGCCCTTGGGCATCTCCTGGTGGATGATGCCGCTCCCCGCGGTCATCCACTGGACGTCACCGGCCCCGAGCGCGCCGCGGTTGCCGAGGCTGTCGCCGTGCTCGACGGTGCCGGAGAGCACGTACGTGATCGTCTCGATCCCGCGGTGCGGGTGCCAAGGGAAACCGGCGAGGTAGTCCTCCGGCCGGTCGTTGCGGAAGTCGTCAAACAGAAGGAATGGATCGGTCTCGCTGGTGTCGCCGAAGCCGAAGGCGCGGCGCAGCCGCACGCCGGCGCCCTCGATCGTGGGCGTCGATCGGGTCAGTCTCCTGATGGGACGGATGGACATGTTCTCCTCCCGGGGGGCCGCCGGCGCTCGGCCGGCAACCTGAGAAAACATTACAGCGGGCCGGGTATTCCTGTCACGCCCACGCGACGCGTCGGCCGATCAGCGGCGTGTTCCAGGACCCTCACCCCGGCCCTCTCCCGCGAGCGGGAGAGGGGGCTAGTGGGCGGGAAGACGGTCGGCTACTTCCGCGGGAAAACGTACTCCCCGGAGGGATCCCGTTGCTTCATGGCCTTGACCTGGCCGTTCTCGACGACGAACTCGACCGTCAGGTCGGAGAACTCCTTGATGTGGAACTGGAGCCCCTTGTAGGGAACGAGCTTGGTCTCGGGCTGCCCCGCGAACACGAGGTAAAGGCTGCCGTCCTCCTTCAGCACCACCTGGAACTTGGCGCCGGTCGGGGTCTCGTACGTGCCCGGGAGCTTCTTGAGCAAGCTGGGGTCAAGCGTATCGGGCCTGCGCGTGAAGGTGGCCTCGGCCTCGTCGAGCGACATGACGGCCTTGTCCACGTCCCCCTGCGGGTTGGTAAGGAAGTTGACGGACCACTTGCCGTATTGCTCGTCATCGGGCGTGTCGAAGCGGTCGTAGTGGAAGTGGGTCATGGGGAAGACGAGCGTGTGGAAGTCGAACTGGAGCTGACTGTCCTTCATCGCGATCTTCAGGACGCCGTAAGCGGGGTGGTCGTACTCGCCCGCGTAGGCCGCGAGGGGATGCGAGGGCTTGGTGTTCGGGACGTGCTCCGCGCCGGCCTTGGCGCGCGCCTCGGTCCCCGCCTTTTTCCCCTTCAGCCTGGCTTGCAGCATGCGGTCGCTCCACGGGGTCTGGTCCATGCCCAACAGGCGCTCGTACACGTTGTAGCTGACGGTGTTGTAGAGGCTGGCGCAGTGGTCGCCGATGACGAAGACGATCACTCCGATATTGTCCTGGGGCATGAACGAGACCTGGGAGTGGAAGCCGTTGATGTCGCCGCCGTGGAACGTCAGCAGGTGCCCGCGGTACGAACCGGTGAACCGGCCCATCCCGTAGGCGGGGTTCAGGAGCTCCCAGTACCCCCTCGCCTCACCCATCGTGTTGGGCAGGGCGATCGCCGGAGCGAGCGTGGCCTGGAGCACATCCGCGGGCAGGACCTGCCTGCCGCCGTACTTCCCGTCGTTCATCAGGGCGATGAGCCAGTGCGACATGTCCTGGATGTTGGAGATGATCGCGCCGGCCGGCGCCACGCCCACCGTCTCCTCGTAGTACGGGATCTCGTAGATCTCGCTGGTGTCGCGTTTCTCCGTGTAGGGCACGCCGTGGTCCGGCTGCTTCTTCAGGTCGGCGATGGTGTAGACGGTGGTGTTCATGTCCAGCGGCTTGAAGATCCTCTCGCGGACGAACTCCTCCCAGGCCTTGCCGGACTGCAGCTCGATGATGTAGCCCGCGCCGGCGAACATCATGTTGTTGTAAAGGAAGGTCTGCCGCATCGGCTGGCTCGGCTCCAGGTACTTGAGCCGCTCGAACAGCTCCTTGCGGGTGAAGTCCGACTTGTACCAGATGGTGTCGTGACGGGTGATGCCGGTGCGGTGCGAGAGCATGTCCCGCAGGGTGACAGAGGTGTTGAGCTGGTCGTTGTAGAACTGGATCGTGGGGACGGAGTCGCGGACCGGCCTGTCCCACGTCAGCTTGCCCTCGTCCACCAGCAGACCGGCGGCCACCGCCGTGAACAGCTTGCTGTTGGAGGCGATCGGGCACAGCGTCGTGGGGGTAAACGGCAGCTTCTTGCCGTAGTCCCGGTAGCCGTACCCCTTGGCGAAAACGAGCTTGTCCCCCATGACGAGACCCACGCCGACGGCCGGCGCGTTCCAGTCCTTGAGGACCTTCTCCATGTAGGCGTCGAACCCCTGGAGCTTCGCGGCGACGTCCATCTCCTGGGCGAACAGGGCCGTCCCGGAGGCGAGCGTCGCGAGGACCAGTACGGCGACCCAGGCCCTCACTGCTACTGATGTGCGTCTCGTTGCGACGTGCATGATCACTCCTCCTTGTCTTCGAGTTCCCGCTTCGGATCGGTTCAGGACGGGCCGGTCGCACCGGATCGGCCTTTGTGATTCAAGAGGCGTCATGCCTGGTATACGGCCACAGGGCGGTCGAGGTTCACCAGAGCCGTCCCTCACCGCGGGGCGCCCGCTTCCACCCTCACCCCGCCCTCTCCCGCACGCGGGAACGGGAGAAGAGCGCACGCGCCCCACGGCTGCGCGGGGAGGGCACAAACGGCGAGTCGGCGATCAGTACGTCGAGGCGATCTCGATGAGCGCCCGGGCGGAGGGGCGGAGCGATGGCACGTCGAGCGTCTCGAGCGTGATGGCGACGCCGTAACGGCCGTCGGGGAGCGGCATCCCCTTGTCCGAGATCAGCTTGAAGGAGAACGGCAACAGCAGGGCCGAGCGCCCGAGCGTCACCCGTTGAAGTGCCTTGCAGGTGCAGCACCCACCGTCGTCGGCGTGAGCGGTGAGAACCGTCTCACCGGTGCTGTCCTGGACCGTGATTGTGGCGCTCGTGCAGCCGGAAAACGTCAGCTCCAAGGGCACATCGGTCCAGTTGGTAAGCGTGAACGACCCCCGAACCACCGGCAGCGCGCCGAGGTCCACAGGAGGCATCAGGTCGTTGACATAGCGTGAAGAGGCTAGCGAGAGCGTCGTGGCGTAGGGCGCGAGCGGCAGCACGAGCGTGCCGAGATCGGCCTCCGTGAGGTCGCTGGTCACCGGACCCGCGATCGTCGTCTCGATCCTGCGCACCAGACCGACCCCGGGGGCGAACCACTCCCCCGTGATGCCGGCGTCGACGCACGGAGCGCGGAACTCAACGTGGACCACCCCGTGAAACTCGCCGGCCGGGACCGTGACCGTCTCGTCGCGGCTGACGATTCGCAGCTTCGAGCCCGCGATGCACCCTGCGACGGGCGTCATCAGCGGTGATGGCGCCCATTCCAGCTCCCACGTCGTACCCACCGGTGCGCCGAGCTGGTACCAGAGGTAGGTCTTTTCCCGGTTGAAGTCGGTCTCCGTCACGCGACCCCTGGCGTCGCTCTGCACCGTTCTCGGCGGGCCGAGAAAGTAACCCGTGAGCACGTGGAACCCGCCTCGCGGCAAGCTCCCGCCCGCCTCGACCACGCTCGCCTGCCAGGTGGTCGTGCCGGTCAGTCCGGTCCTGGTGTAGACCCAGCGGTAACCCTCATGCAGTGGGAAGTACGAGGAGGCCTCGAGGACGCGCCGCACCGGTTCCGCCTGCGCGAACGCCGGCGCCGCGGTCATTGCCGAAGTCAGCGCCAGGATAAGGAGGGCTGGGATCTTCCTCATGGCTGTCCCTCTTTCATTCTAGGACACTCACACAGAGTTGATACGTGCTCTACCCGGATCCGGTTGCGCCCTCACCCCGGCCCTCTCTGCGCGCGCCCGCCACCACCTCGCACGGCTCGGTTTCAACGGCATTGTCCGCTTCCAGGTGTGCGAGGCGGTGGAGGCGCTGAGCTGGGCCGAGGACACGTTCGACCTGATCTTCAGCGACATCGACAAGCAGGCGTACCCGGACTCCCTGCCCGTGATCGAGGGGAAGCTGCGGCCGCGCGGCGTGCTGATCGTGGACAACGCGCTCTGGCACGGGCGGGTGTTCGACCGGCGTGACACGTCGGAGGCCACGCGCGTCGTCGTTGAGCTGACGCGCGCGCTCGCGGTCTTCCACAGAGGAATCTGCGGTCTACCGCGCCGCCGCCAATGCCACGTTATCGAACTCACCTCTTCATGCCGAAGATACAAGGGATCTGGGGGGCCTCCGGATCAGCGCTTCCCCCACCCAGATTCCTCCCATTCCCTCCGCCAGGGCAGGCTCTACGACCGCTGCACTCCTCGGAATGACAGATCCAGCAGCGGGTGGCCGCTACGAGCGACCGTCCGCGGCGCTCAGCGGCCGGCGGACATCTTCTTGGCGAACTCCTCGCCGGCGACCCTCATCTCCTCCCTGGTCATCTCCTTGACCCTGGTGGCCAAGATCCATTCGTAGCCGAACGGATCGTTCACCATGCCGCAGCGGTCGCCCCAGAACATGTCCTCAACCTGACCCTTCACCTTGGCGCCCGCGTCCACCGCCCGCTTGAAGGAGGCGTCGCAGTCGCGGACATATAGCCAGAGGCGCACGGGTGAGGGACGGCCCGGGCCGGGCGACGGGGAGGACATCCCCGGCATCTCGTCGTTCATGAAAACGACCGAGTCGCCGATCTTGAGCGCGGCGTGCCAGACGGACTTCCCGTCCGGCGCCACCGCCCGGTCGACCTCCTCCGCGCCGAAAGCCTTCTTGTAGAACTCGATCGCCTTCGCGCACCCGTTGATCGTCAGGGTCGGCGTGACGGTATGCATGCCCTCGGGAATCGGATTTACCTTCTTGGCCATGACTTCCTCCTCGATGTCTCCGCGGGGGTCGGGACTGTTCACGGAATCCACAAACCGCCCGCGAGCGGGCGAATTCCCGCCTCGTCGCGGCGCCGCCGGAAACGCCGGCCGCCCCATGGGCGGCTGCTGCAAATGATTCATCTGTAACGAGATGCGCAGGCAGGCCCCCGGCTGAATGTGGGGTGCGATCCCGCCCAGGCGGGACGCGGCACCGCAATGCCGCAAGGAGGGGCGGGGCCGCTACGAGGGGCCGCGCGCCGGGCCACCTGACGCCGGACGGACCAGGGTTGCCGCCACCGCACCCGCCAACGCCACTCCGCCAAGGGTGAGCCACAGGGGGGCCCAGGCGGGCGTCGCGTCGCGCACCGCCCCAGCGAGAGCGGGCCCAAGCACCGTGCCGAGGTTCGAGAGCGCGGTGATGAACCCGAAGGCGAAGCCGACCCGCTCGAAAGGCACGAGCCGCCCGGGCAGCGAGTAGAACGCAGGCGGCGTAACCGAAGCCACCACGCCAAGCGCGACCATCGCGGCGACCGCGGGCAGCGAGCGCGCGGCCATCAGTGCGAGCGTGGCGGCCATGAGGCCGACGCCGGCCGCGCACCACACCTGGGGGCGGCCGGAGCGGTCAATGATGGCGCCCGCAAGCGGCGTGCCGAACATCGCCACCCAGGTGATCACGCTGGTGACCAGGAGCCCGCTGCCGCCGCCGCCCGCCCACTCCGGTCCGAACGTCGTGACCGCGGAGAAGCCGACGAAGTAGAGCATCCACGAGAGGCCGAGGGCGGCAAGCGAGGGCGGGACCGCCGGCGCACCCTCCGGCCTGGGCGTCCCCTCCCCTGCCTCCGCGCGCCTCGGCACCGAGACGGCGTGCAGCGGGATCGCCACCAAGACGAGGACGGCGAGCAGCCCCATCTCAACGCGCCACCCGAGGGTTGCCTGCAGCCAGGGGTGGAGCGAGAAGAGCACGATCATCGCGGCGGCGTACGTGCCGGTGAACAGCCCCATCGCGAGGGCCAGCTCGCGCCCCGCAAACGCCATCGAGATCAGGCGCGCGAGCAGCAGGTTAATGAGCAGGGCGCCGACGCCGAAGAAGAGGCGGCCGGCCAGGAGCACGGGGTACCCCGGCGCCGCCGCGAACGCCACCGCCCCCACGAGCATCGCCGCGAGACCGGCCAGGCCGGCGGCGCGCGGAGGCCAGCGGTCGAGCGCCGCTCCGAAAGGGATCGAGAGGACGATGGCGGGCACCGCGATGGCACCCATCAGGAGGCCGATGGAGAGGTTCGAGAGGGCAAAGGTCGTGCGTAACGTCTCGACCAGCGGGGGCACGGCAAAGAACGTCATCCCCACGGCGAAGAAGCTGACCATCGCGCTGGCTAGGAGGCGCCAGCGGTGCGCGGCAAGCTCGCTCGGCAGGTTCACTCGGCGATTCTAGCCTGCACGGCCGGTCTGTGGCTCTCGCGCCGTGCAGTTCGATGCGGGCCGGCGCGCCGAGTAAGGTTGCGCGCCCGGCGGTCGCGCCCCACGCACCTTCTCCCTCTCCCCCCGGGAGAGGGCCGGGGTGAGGGTCGATCGGGCCATCCCCGCCCTAGCGGGAAGCGCTACGCCTTGAGCGCCGCCTTGATGCGCGCCGGGTTCATCGGGAGCTGGAAGAGCCTTGCGCCCACGGCGTCGTGGATCGCGTTCGCGATCACGGCGCCCACGCACACGATCGGCGGCTCGCCGCACCCCGATGCGGCCACGCCGGGGTTTTCGATCAGGATGGTCTCGATCGCCGGCAGCCAGGAGAACCGCGGGATCTCGTAGGTGTCGAAGTTCTTGTTGAGCACCTGCCCGCCCGAAAAACGCACCTCCTCTGTGAGCGCGTACCCCAGGCCCATCGTGATGCCGCCCTCGATCTGCTGGCGGGAGCCGTCCGGGTTGACGATGACGCCCATGTCCTGCGCGCATACGACCCGCTTGACCTTGACGCGGCCGGTCGCCTTGTCCACCGCGACCTCGGCGCACATCGCCACCCAGGTCCCGAGGTAGATCGCGCAGGCGACACCCACCCCGCGCCCGCTCGGCGCGCGCTTCGGAATCCAGCCGAACCTCTCCGCGGCCGCCTTGAGGACCCGCACCATGCGCTGGTCGGTGAGGTTGCGGAGGCGAAACTCGAGCGGGTCCGCGCCGGCGTTCGCGGCCATGATGTCAATCTGCGACTCGCGCGCGAAGGTGTTGGTGTTGACCGACGGCGCGCGCCACGGCCCGACCCCGAACGGGTGCAGCCCGGGCGGCTGCTGCCCCTGCCACCCGCCCGACGAAACGGTGCGCTGGTGGGGCACATCGTAGAACTGCTTCGCCTCGCGGTCGCCCGCGCAGTACACCTTGTAGTCCCACAGGCAGATCTTGCCCGCGCCCGTGAGTCCCGAGCGGATCTTGACGACCGCCGCCGGGCGGAAGGTGTCGTAGAAGAACTCCTCGGCGCGATCCCAGACCACCTGCACCGGCACACCGACGATCTTCGCGAGGCGCGCGGCCTCCACCGCCTGCCGCGCCCCGGTCTTCCCGCCGAAACCGGCGCCGACGTACGGCGTGATGATGCGGACGTCGGCCGGGGCAAAGCCCGCCCCTTCCGCGACCTGGTTCTTGACCATGAACGGCGCCTGCGTGGAGACCCACACAGTCGCCTTGCCGCCCTCGATCTTCGCGACCGCCGAGTGCGTCTCCACGGTCGCGTGCGAGACGTAGCTGTTCAGATAGGTGTGGTCGAAGACGGCCTTCGCCAGCTTCTCGCCCTCCTGGAGGTTTCCGCTCTCCCCCAGCATCCTGCCTTCCGGCGCGGCTTTCACGAGGTGGTCGAAGATGGTCGTGTCGTCCACCGTAGGTGTGGGCACGTCGAACTGCGCCTTCACGAGAGCAAGCGCCGCGTCGGCCACATCCGGATACCGGTGGAACACCGCGACCAGGTCGCCGTCCCGCACAACCCGCACTCCGGGGATCACCTCGGCGGCGCTGGTGTCGGCGCCCGTGAGCTTCGCGCCGTGCGTCGGCGGCCTGAGGATGCGCCCGTGAACGGTTCCGGGGAACCCCATGTCGCCGGCGTACTTCGCCTTGCCGGTCAGCTTCTCGAGCGCGTCCTTGCGCGCGGGAGACTTGCCGACAACGCCGAACGTGGAGACTGCCTTGAACGGGACCTTTTCGAGGTGCCGCTCGATGCGCCTGCCCTGCACGAGCTGGGCGTAGGTGATCCTCTTGCTCGGGTCGCGCGTGTCGCTGATGACGCCGTCCTTGACGACGAGCTTCTCGACAGGCGCCTGGAGTTTCTCGGCGCCCATCTGGAGGAGCACGGCCCGCGCCTCGGCCGCGGCGGCGCGCAGCACAGGCCCGAAGCTCCGGATCGTGAGCGAGCCGAATGTGCCCATGTCCCACGGGCAGAGGTCGGTGTCGCCCATCACCATGTCCACGGTGTCGAAGGCGACGTCCAGCTCCTCGGAGCACAGCTGGGCGAGCGCGGTCATCGACCCCTGCCCCAGCTCGACCTTGCCGACGAAGCAGGTCGTGCGGCCGGTCTCACCGACGTGCAGGTACGCGTTGAAGTCGGTCGGGTAGCTCGGCCGGGATAGGAAGCGCTCCGGCTCCTGCGCCCAGAGCGGGTCGAACCGGAAAAAGATGTAGAGCCCGGTTCCGGCAAGCGAGACCAGGAGGTCGCGACGGTTGATGGTGAGCTCGCTTTTCATCGCGCACCTCCCCTCGCGCCCTGGGCCGCACTCTCGATGGCCTCGAGGATGCGTTTGTGCGAGCCGCATCGGCAGAGGTTGTCGTCCATGTGCTGGATGATCTCGGCGCGCGTCGGCCGCGGCTTCTTCTGCAGCAGCGCGTAGGCGCTCATGAGCATCCCCGAGGTGCAGTAGCCACACTGGAAGGCGTTGACCTTGAGGAACGCCTGCTGCAGCGCGTGCAGCTGCCCGTTGCGGCTCAGGCCCTCGACGGTGAGCACCTGCTTGCCGGCGACGTCCTTGACCTTGGTTGCACAGGAGCGCACGGCCTCGTTGTCCACGATGACCGTGCAGGCGCCGCACAACCCCTCACCGCACCCGTACTTCGTGCCCGTCAGACCGAGGTCGTAGCGCAGCACCCAGAGGAGCATGCGCTCGTCATCCACCGTCACCTGCGCGGGCTTACCGTTCAAAGTGAAGGACACGGGGCGAACCATGGCCAGACCTCCCTCACGACGTCGAGCTGCTCGTTGCGCGGGCGCCGGGGCCCGCAGGTGGCGAAGACTCACCGCATTGCTTACGCCCCGCCGGAAACGATGTCAACATGAAAGATTATATTTGCGACGGTTTCTCAATTACGAAGTTGCGCCCCCCATGCCCGCGAACCGGCGACACCCGTCTTGCCGACGACCCGCCGGGGAATTGCTGCGCCCGTGGCATACTTACCGCAGGGGGAGTCCCTAGAAAAGGGAACACGGGCGTACGAGGCATGCGCGCCCACGGGAGGCTTCGATGAGAAAACGTGTGTACGTGGTGTCGGTTATTGTCCTCGCGGCCAGCCTGGCCGCACCCGCAGCCCTTACGGCGCAGGGTCTGACGCCGAGCTCCGGGCTGCCGGGACCCAAGAGCGGACGGGTGTCGACGCAAACGTCGGGCGGGGCAACGGCGCAATCTGCCGGCGGGGCGAGTCCGGAGTTCGACGAGGAGGTGCTGGAGATGACGCCGGGGACGCTCGATCGGTTCGTCAAGGCGCTCGCCGCGTACGAGGCCGCGCGCAAGGAGATCGCCGCCCAGGCCGCCAAGCCGGTACCCAAGGCGACGAAGACCAAGGAGGAGTACCAACAGTGCCAGATGGGTGTGATGATGACCCCCGAGTTCCAGCAGCTCATGGAGGCTAACATCCGGGCCATATCAGGGAATTCGAAGGACCCGGCGGCCAGCGCGAAGGCTGCGAAGGCCGCGACGGCGAAGATGGAGGCCTCCATGATGAAGGCCTGCGGGCCGGACCCGAACAAGACCTACACCAAGCCCGACGTCGGCAGCGAACTGCGCGGGGCCCAGGTGGAAGCGGCCAAGAGCAACGGCTTCACGGACCGCCAGTACGCGATCCTCAGGGAGCGCATCACGCCGTTTTGTTTCGCCGACCCGATGACCCCGGGCGCGAACGGCGTCAAGATCAAGGGTGAGGGACCGGTGTTCTTCGTCTACTCGGCGAGCGAGGTCGCGGTGCTGCAGCCGCGCTGCGAGGCGTTCACCAAGGCGATGTACCCCAACAAGCGCTGAGCTCCGGTGCACGCTCGGGGGTTGAACCCTCTACTGATGCGCGTGGCGCTCGTGGCCGCGTGCGCACTCGCTCTGGCCGCGGGCGCCTCGCTGGCCGCTGGCCTGCCCGAGTCGGAGCTGCAGGTGTTCGCCGGCGGGAAGTGGGTCACCTGGTGGGCCTCGGGGCGAGCGCCGTCGTCGTGGCCGGCCCCCGACCCCACCGTCGTAGGGGTCATCGCGTGGCGTCCGGCCGCCGCGGGGACGGAGTGGGCCGAGCTGGAGCTCGGCGGAACCGGCGAGGCCTGGCGCCTGCAGGTCGTCCTTGCCCGCCTCGACCCCTCGCGCCTCCGCATGGAGCTGGTGGAGGCGAGCAGCGAGGCGGGGACGCTCGCGGAGTGGTCGCTCGACGACCTGCCGGGAAACGCGGTGCTCGGTGTGAATGCCGGGCAGTTCACGGGCGGCCAGCCCTGGGGATGGCTCGTCCGTCGCGGGCAGGTCGAGCAGCCCCCGGGACCGGGGCGCCTTTCCGCGGCGTTCGCCATCCTCGCCGACGGCCGTGTGCGGTTCGTGCCGCTGACGGAGATACCCGCCCCGGGCAGCGGCCCGGTCGTGGAGGCGTTTCAGTCGTACCCGGTCCTCCTGCGCGGCGACGGCGAGGTCCCGCAACAGCTCACCCAACCCGGGCTCGGCGTGGACCTCGCGCACCGCGACGCCCGTCTCGCGGTGGGCGAGCTGCGCGACGGCCGGATCGTCCTTGCCATCACCCGCTTCGCCGCGGCCGGCGATGCGCTCGGCTCTCTCCCCTTCGGCCCGACGGTCCCCGAGATGGCGGCGATCCTCGGTGCGATCGGGTGCCGGCAGGCGATGATGCTCGACGGCGGCATCTCTGCCCAGCTCGCGCTGACCGACGCCTCCGGCGCGCGTAAGGCGTGGCGCGGGTGGCGCAAGGTTCCGCTCGCCCTCGTCGCGTACCCCCGATAGGGCGCCCCTTTCGGCGCCGTCTTTACGCCCGTAACGTTCCGCACGGGTCAGGCATATTCCGAGGCGACGGGGGGAGATGCACATGACACACGGATCACGTAGTCTGCTGCCCCGGAATGACAATGCTCTCGCGGGGCTTCTCAAGGGCATGAGCGGTTCCAGGGTTCTTCCGCTGGTCGTGGCGTTCGCCGTGGTGATGGCAGGCGTCTTTCTGGCGAGTTCGCTGGTCGCGCGCATGGGCGGGCCGGCTGCGGCATCGGCAGCCGCGTCAGAGCCCACCCACGCGCAGGAGAGGAACGGTTCGATGACACCCCGATACTCCAAGTCCGGTTACGACATCACGCCGCTTTCGCGCGAACAGGTGGCGAAGCTTACCGCGAAGCTCGACCCCGAGGCGTACAGGATCACGCAGAAGGCCGGGACAGAACCAGCGTTCTGCGGCAACCTCCTCGATAACCACAAGGATGGTACCTACGTGTGCGTGGTCTGCGGGCTGCCGCTGTTCTCGTCCCAGCACAAGTTCAACTCGGGCACGGGGTGGCCGAGCTTCTACCGGCCGTTCGACGCGGACCACATCATCAGGAAGGTGGACGCCAGCCTCCTCATGGTGCGCACCGAGATCCTATGCGCGCGCTGCGGCTCCCACCTCGGGCACGTGTTCGAGGACGGCCCGCCGCCCACCGGGGAGCGCCATTGTCTCAACTCGGCCGCCTTGAAGTTCTACGAGAAGGGCGCGGCTCTACCTCCCGAGAGCCTGCCCGCGAAGGTCGAAGGCCAAGCCGCGAATTCCGAGGGACACGCTGCAAGAAACGAGGTGGCGTACTTCGCCGGAGGGTGCTTCTGGGGCGTGGAGCACTACTTCCGCCGGGGGCCGGGGGTGATCGACGCAATCAGCGGCTACATGCAGGGGCACGTGGACCACCCGACCTACAAGCAGGTGTGCTCGAACACGACCGGGCACGCCGAGACCGTGAAGGTGGTGTTCGACCCGCGCAAGATCACGTACAGGCGCCTCCTGGAGGCGTTCTTCGTGATGCACGACCCGACCCAGCTCAACCGGCAGGGACCGGACTTCGGGTCCCAGTACAGGTCTGGGATCTGGTACGTCAACGACGAGCAGAAGCGCGAGGCCGAGGCGTATATCGCCGAGCTGCAGGCGAGCAACCGCTACGCCGGCCGGAAGATCGTCACCCAGGTCGAGCCCGCGAAGACGTTCTGGCCCGCCGAGGAGTACCACCAGGAGTACATCGCCAAGAACGGCGCTGCCTGCCACGTGCAGGACCCCTGGCAATTCGCTTCTCCCGTAACCCACAGATAAGCTGTGGGGCGCGACCGCCGAGCGCGCACGGCCGTCCTGCTTTCCAGGACGGCCGCCCGCTACCTCTTCACTTCTTCTGCGCCGCGGCCTCCAGCTCCTCGACCATCTTCTGGAGGTTCTTCCTGTTGCCCTCGTCGGGGGCCTGCTGCACCGCGAGCTTCGCGTACTTGATCGCCTCCTTGGTACGGCCGACCGCGGCGTAGCCCCGCGCCAAGCCGACGTTGACCGGCCACACGTTCGGGTGCAGCTTGGCGTTGGCCTCGAACACTTTCAGGGCCTTGTCGTTCTCGCCCGCCGCCAGGAGCTGCCGCCCGTACTGGTGGAGGTCGATCGGGGTGGCGCCCGGATAGTTGATCGCCTTCTGAAAGGTCTTGTCGGCTTCGGCGTTCAGGCCGTTGGCCGCCTGGAGGTTGGCGAGGGTGCGGAGCGTGAAGAAGTTCTCCTGCCCGATGAATGGGAGGGTGACGGCGTTCTGCGCCCACACCAGGCCTTCCTTGAGGTTGGTCTTGTTGTTGAAGCAGAAGTCGGCCGCCTCCTGCCACCCCTCCCAGTTGAACCCCGGCGCGTTCCGGAGCTGGCGACGCAGGTTCTCGACGTACAGCTCATTGGGGTTGTCCACTGTGATCGTCCAGGGGACCGCCAGGTACTCCCACTTCACCGCCACCGTGGCTTGGCCGGGCTGCCGCTCGCTGAACTCGTAGGTCAGCCAGTGGTTGTACTCGCACTTCTTGGGCTTGACCTTGACGCGCAACGCGTCCTCGGCCTGGTTGTAGAAGAAGCTCCCCCAGGAGGTGTAGTTCTTCGAGAAGATGATGACCCACTCCTCCTCGCCTGGGATCATGTGAAGGCCATAGGAACCCGCGGGCAGCGGCTGACCCTCGATCTTCACATCGTGGGAGATGCGGAAGACGGTGTTCTCGTTCGCTCCGGCGCGCCACGGGCACTTGTCCCCGCAGGTGCCGAAGCCCAGGTTGGCCATCCCGTACGGGACTAGCTTCCCCCAGATCTTTCCGGTGCGGTCGGTCCCGTCGGGCGCGGTGACCTTGGGGGCGTTGTAGGTGATGTTGACCTCCACGAGGCCGATCCACTGCGACACCGACGCCTTCTGGTTCTTGCCGTCCGGCGGCAGCGTGACTACCTGCGCCGACGCCAGGACGGGCACGACCAGCAGAGCGGCGGCGACGAGGGCCACGGTTGCGAAACGCTTTGCTTTCATTTTCCCTCTCCTTTCCGGGGTATCTAATACTACGCTCCAGAGCGCGCAAGGTTTAGGCGGTTTGGCGGCAGGGGTGTTCAGCGAAAGGATCTCGGGGCATGGCCGAGATGGCGGCACACCAGCCGCGAGCACCCCTGCTACTCTTCCGCGCGCGGCGAGGGGTGAGAACGTCGTTCGCGCCGCCCTGGAGGGTACGTGAGAATCGCGCGCCTCGCTCTCGTCGTGCTCCTTGCCGTGCCGGCGTTTGCCGGCGAGCCGCTCACAGTGGTGGAGGCCACCGGCTACGCCCGCACCTCGCTCTACCAGGAGGTGCTCGACTTCCTCTACCAGGTCGAGAGGTCCTCGAGCCTGGTCGCCATCGTGCCCCTGACCACCTCGACCGAGGGCCGCATGGTTCCGCTGGTCGTCCTGTCGAAGGAACGCGTCCGGACGCCCGCCGAGATGCGCGACACCGGAAAGCCCGCCGTGCTAATCATGGCCAACATCCACGCCGGGGAGATCGAGGGCAAGGAAGCGTGCCAGATGCTGATCCGCGACGTCGCGAGCGGACGGCTTGCCTCCCTGCTCGAACACCAGGTGATCCTCGTCATCCCGATCTTCAACGCCGACGGGAACGACAAGTTGGGCAAGAACCGCCGCGACAAGGGTCCCGACGTAGCGGGCGTTCGCTACAATGGTCAGCTCCTCGACCTGAACCGCGACTACACGAAGCTCGAGTCGCCCGAGATGAGGGCGCTGGTGGGCGTCTTCAACACCTGGGACCCGGTGCTGTTCGTGGACATGCACACGACCAACGGCTCCTACCACTGCGAGCCGGTCACCTACACGACCTGCGCCAACGCCAACGGGCCGAAGGCGCTGGCCGACTACATGTGGAAGAAGCTCTTCCCGGAGGCGGCCGCGCGGCTCAAGAAGGACTCCGGCTACGACAGCGTCCCGTACGGCGAGTTCGTCGAGGGCGCCAACCCCGCCAAGGGGTGGATCAACGAGGCGATCGAGGCGCGCTACGGGACCAACTACGTCGGGCTGCGCAACCGGCTCTCCATCCTGGACGAGAACTACTCCTACGCCGACTTCAAGACCAGGGTGCTTGCCTCGTACGCCTACATCAAGAGGGTGCTGGAGTTCACCTCGGCCAACGCCGCCGAGATCGCGGCGCTCGTCAAGCGGGTAGACCGCGAGACGGCCGCGACGTACTTCCAGCAGCAGTTCGTCGCCGAGGCCACGCTCGGGAGGATGTGGGATGTGACCGTCAAGGGCTACGAGTTCACCACCGAGCCGGTCCCGCCGGAAGAAAAGGCCAAGTACCCGTGGAGGGGCGACGTCCGGGTGATACCGACCGACGTTCCGCGCGACTACACGGTGCCCTACCTCGCGCTCTCCGTGCCGAAGACGACCGTTCCCCTCCCCCTCGGGTACATCGTGCTGCCGGGGCAGGACGAGGTCGTCGGAAATCTGCTGGCGCATGGCATCGTGGTCGAAAGGCTGGTCGAAGGCTGCAACCTTCCGGCCGAGCGGTTCGTCATCGAGAAGATCGAGCTGGCCAAGACCATCTTCCAGGGACACGTCCAGAACACCTTCACCGGCCGCTACGAGAAGGCCGACGCCCAGGTCCCGGCCGGCTCCCTCTTCGTGGACATGCGGCAGCCGCTCGCCCGCCTCGTCGCCGTGCTGCTCGAGCCAAGCTCCACCGACAGCCTGGCCGCCTGGGGTTTCTTCAACCGCGCCATCGTCCACCAGTGGAGCAACGAGCCGGCGCCGTACCCGGTCCTGCGCGTCGGGGCCCGCCCGCCCGTGCCCACGCTGGTCCTGACCAGCGCGGACTAGGCCGGCGGCGCACTGTTCCTTCCCGGCACGAGACTCCTGTCTGCGGGCCTGGCTCTGCGGCGACGATTCGTGGCCTTGGGTGACGCGGGCCTCGCGTCTATGGCGTGGGCGCGGATTGGATAGGACCCTGCTCGGCCTTGATCACGACCAGGGTCATGTCGTCGCTCTGGTGCGAGCCACCTGCGAAGCGACGCGCATCCTGAATCAACGTGTCCCTGATGCTCTCGGCCGAGAGCGTTGCGATGTCCAGTCGGGCCAGGAGGTCACGGGGACGGTCGTAGCCGTACAGACCACCGGAGTGGCTGCGAGCCTCGGGGATCCCGTCCGAGAACACGACGATCACGTCCCCTCCAGCGAGGTGCACCGTTCGACGCTCGTAAGAGGTGTCGGCAAGGGCGCCGAGCGGCAGAGTTGCGCCCGGCGAGGTCAGGTACTCCACCCCTGCTCCGGACTTCATGAGCGGCTCGCACAGGCCGGCGTTCGCGAAGGTCAGCTCACCGGTCTCGGGGTTGAGAACCATCGCGCACAGTGCGGTGAACATGCGCTTCCCGATCTTCTCGTGAATGGACCGGTTCAGGCTGCCCATGATCTCCTCGATGTCTCCCCCCTGGCGCACCCGGGAGAAGATCATCCCGTCGGACATCAGCGCCGCCATGGCGGCGCGCATTGCCTTGCCCGCGACGTCCCCGACCACGACACACAGGTGGCGCCGCTCGCCCTCCAGCCAGAAATAGTCGAAGAAGTCGCCCCCCACCTCGTGGGCCGGAATGCACAGCCCGGACACCTCGAAGCCCTCTACGTCGGGCGCCGCCTGCGGCATGATCCCCATCTGGGCATCGCGGGCGGCCTGAAGCTCGGCCCGCATCCGGACGCTGTGGACACGGGCGCGGAACGCCGCGGCCCCGAGAGCCAGTACAACCACCCCAGCCACCAGCCGGAACCACCACGTGCCCCAGAAAGGCGGCGTGATGGTGATTCGGATCGAGGCCCCACGCTCGTTCCAGACACCATCGCTGTTGGCGCCGCGGACGCGAAAGACGTAATCGCCAGGTGCCAAGCCGGTGAAGGTTGCAAAGCGGCGGTCGGCGTTGACCTGGATCCACGCGTCGCTGAAGCCCTCCATCGTGTAGGCGTACCGGTTCTTCCCCGGCGCGGAGTAGTGGAGGGCCGCAAACTCCAGAGAGAAGAGGTTGTCCCGGTGCGACAGCTCGAAGGCGTCGGTGCGGTTGATCGGCCGTTGAAGGATGACGCGCCCCTCCCACCGCTCGCCGGCGCGAACGGAACGGTTGAACAGCCGCAGGTCGGTGATCACGACCTCGGGGACGAGGGGGTTGAAGCCGATCTCGTCGGGGAAGAAGACATTAAAGCCGTTGATCCCTCCGAAGAACATCTCCCCGGTGGCGCCGCGGTAGGCCGAGCCGCCGTTGAACTCGTTGCTCTGAAGGCCGTCCCGCACGTCGTAGTTGCGGAACTCGCCAGAGCGCGGGTCAAACCGCGAGAGCCCCCTGGTTGTGCTGATCCATAGCCTCCCAGATTCGTCCTCGAGCATTGCGTAGACCGAGTCGCTCACCAGGCCATCCCGGGCGGTGTATCGTCGGAAGCGGCCAGTTGCCTGGTCCAACCTGTTGAGCCCACCCCCAAACGTCCCGAACCACAGGGTCCCGTCGCGTGCTTCGTGGATCGCGAAGACGTGATCGTTGCTCAGGCTCGCGGGGTTGTTAGGATCGTTCCGGAAGCTCTTGAACGCTCGCCGTTGGGGGTCGAGGCGGTTGACCCCGCCGCCCTGGGTACCGACCCAGAGCGCACCGTCCCGGTCCTCCACCATCATGCGGATGAAGTCGTTGCTGATACTGGAAGGGTTGCCGGGTTCATGCCGGTGGTGAGTGAACCGGCCGGTTCGTGGATCGAGGAGGTCGAGGCCTCCCCCGAAGGTGCCGACCCAGAGGGCACCTGAACGGTCCTGGTAGATGGATCGCAGTTCGTCATGGGCCAGCGAGCCGGGGTCGGAGGGGTCGTGGCGGTAGTGCGTGAACCGCCCCGTCTGCCGCTCGAAACGCTCGAGACCCCCGCCGTTCGTGGCGACCCACAAGACGCCGTCCCGGTCCACGAGGAGGCTACGGACCGTATCGTGACTGAGGCTTGAGGGGTCATCGGCCCGGTGCCGGAAGCTTCGCCACCGGCCGGTGCGTCGGTCGAGGCGGTTCAGGCCTCCGCTGTCCGTACCGACCCACAGCACACCGCCAGGGTCCTCGACAAAGCACCAGACGATGTCGTGGCTCAAGGAGTTGGGGCCGTTCGGATCGTTCGCGTAGCGGCGGAATCTCTTGCGACCGATATCGAACTTGCTGAGCCCACCCCCATACGTTCCTACCCACAGCACCCGCGACCGGTCCTGGTACAGGGAGTAGATACGATCGGCGCTGAGACTCGTCGGGTTGACGCGGTCGTGCCTGAAGCTGGTAAACGTGCCACTCTCGCGATCAAACCGGTTCAGCCCACCCCCGTCGGTCCCGACCCACAGCGAACCGTTCTGGTCCTCGCAAATGGCCTTGACGAGATTGCTGCTCAGGGAGCCTGGAACGGAGGGGTTGGCGCGGTGGTGTGCGAACCGGCCCGTGCTCGTGTCGAACGAGTCGAGGCCACCTCCATACGTGCCGACCCACAGCGTTTCTTTGGTGTCCTCGAAGATGACGAAAACGGCGTCGTTGGCGAGGCTCGACGGATCATCCGGGCGGTGGCGGTAGCATGTGAACGACCCCGTCGCGGCATCCAGGCGGTTCAGCCCCCCGCCGTTGGTGCCGATCCACAGCACCCCTGAGCGATCCTCGTAGATCGCCCGGACATCGTCGTGGCTCAGGGCACCCGGCGTGCCGGGGCTCGCGCGGTGGTGGCGGAACTTCCCGGTCGCCCGGTCGAGCACGTCAAGACCGCCCCCCTGAGTGCCGACCCAGAGGCGTCCGGCAAGGTCCTCGGCGATGAACCGGACCGTGTCGGCGGCCAGACTCCCGGGATCGCTCGGGTCATGGCGGTAGCGGGTCACCTTTTCCGTGATCGGGTCAAAGCGGTTGAGGCCCCCCTCGAATGCGCCCACCCACAGGACCCCGGAGCGGTCCTCGAAGATGCTCTTGAGCTCGTTGTGGCTGAGGCTCGTCGGGTCACCGGCGACGTTCCTGTAGACGGTGAAGGTGTATCCGTCGAACCGGTTCAACCCATTCTCTGTGACGAACCACATGAAGCCCTGGCGATCCTGGACGATCTGCTCGACGATGCTCTGCGACAAACCCTCGTCGATTGAAAGGCGGTCGAAGTCGATACGCGTCTCGGCCGCGGACGCGATCCCGGCCGCCGCGCAGAGTAGCAAAACAGATCTCAACCAGGTACGCAGCAACTGCATGTTCTGCCTCACCGCCAATAAGTCTACGCGGAGTTTCGGTCTAAGGTTGCCCTCAACCACGATTCGGCGCAGCCACGATTGCGCCCGCCTCAAAGCCCACAGGCGGGCCAGCGACGCCCGCGCAAACACCTGCAAGCGGTCGAGCTGCAACTGGTAGTCCTGACCGACGGCACGCTCATCGACGGCACGGGGGCTCCCCCACTGCCCGACGAGGCGGTCGTGGTCCGTCAGTGGAGCAACGAGCCGGCGCCGTACCCGGTCCTGCGCGTCGGGGTCCGCCCGCCCGTGCCCACGCTGCTCGTGCCGGCCGACTAGAACCGCCCGTCACGCTGCTCTGCGCGCCCGGCGGGTGGGCCCCACATTCATTCAGAGGCCGGTGCGCCGGTTACAATGCCGGCGGAAGAAGGAGCTCGAAGATGAGAAAGACCATTGCTGTCGCGGCAGTCGTGCTGATGCTGCTGGCGGGCGTCGGGTCGGCCCAGACAAAGGGTCTCAAGGTCTACGTCTCGGTGGACATGGAGGGGATCTCGGGCGTGGTCAGCTCCGAGCAGACGAACCCGGAGTCGCGCGAGTACGCCGCCGCGCGCAAGTGGATGGCGGAGGACGCCAACGCCGTGGTGGCCGGGCTGCTGGCCGCCGGCGCCACCCAGATCGTGGTCAACGACTCGCACGGCAGCATGAGGAACATCTCGCCGGACGACCTGCGCCCCGAGGCGGCGCTGATCTCAGGCTCCCCCAAGCCGCTCTCGATGATGGCCGGCATTGACGCCACCTTCGATGCGTGCGTGTTCGTCGGCTACCACGCCGAGGCCGGCACCCCCTCCGCGATCCTCGACCACACGATCTCCGGCGCCACGGTCTCCCAGATCAAGGTCAATGGGATCGAGATGCCCGAGCTCGGGCTCAACGCGGGGATCGCCGGGGCTTTCGGCGTGCCGGTGATCATGCTCAGCGGCGACGGCGCGGCCTGCCGCCAGGCGAAGTCCGTCCTGGGCGACTCGCTCGTCACGGTCCCCGTGAAGGAGGGGTTGAGCAGGACCGCCGCCAGGCTCGTCCCCCTGCCCGAGGCACGCAGGCGGCTCCAAGAAGCCGCCCGGGAGGCGCTCCTCAAGCACGCCCAGTGCAAGCCGTACCGCCTCAACCCCCCGTACCAGTTCTCGGTGGCGTTCCTGACCAGTGCCCAGGCCGAGCCGGGCGCGATGCTGCCGATGGTCACGCGCCCGGAGGCGCGGGTGCTGGCGTTCACGACCCAGGACTACCTGGAGGGTGCCAACATCCTGCGCACCCTGATCGCGCTGGCCGCGGCACGGTGAACCGCTCCGGCCGCGGGAGGCCCGAGCGGTCTCTCCCGCCGCCGCGCTACTTCTGTGCCTTCAGCAGGACGGCTTTGCCGTCGTGGTCGGCGGTGGTCACCGCCGGGTCGCTCACGACCGCGTTGCCGAGGTTCACGACGCCGACGATCTTGTAGTCGGTCGCACGATCGAGCCTCCGGGAAAAGTGGTCCCGAGCCTGGGCAAAAGACATGAACTGGTGCTCGGCTTTCGTGAACGGCACGAGCTTCTCGCGGCTGACCGCGCCGATGAACAGCCACCCCTCCCTGACCCGGACCGGGCCGAAGATGCGCCCGTGGTTGTTGTGGAGCTCGAAGGGTCGATTCGCGAACGCCTTGCCCCTTCCACCGGGTAGCTGCGCGTACAACGCTCCGCCGATGTACGCTCGGTACCCCCCGGAGTGCCCCTCGCGCACCTCGTATCCCGCCGCCTTGCACACGTGGAAGAGCCTCGCCACGGCGTCCGCGGCCGAACTCGCGACCTGGTCGACGATGACGACGTTGATAGGCTCTCTCAACGTCCTGCCGAGGTACAGGGTCCCGAGCCAGCTGGCGGGGCGCAGGTGGCGGTCGAGCATCCACCTGCCGAACGGCGGCCAGTCGCCGACGGTGACGACGTCTCCAGCCTGCGGCTCGTAGGCCTCCTGCCCCGCAACCGCGGTCGCCGCCGTCGCGACGGGTGTCGCGGGAGGATCCGGCGCGACCACTTGCCCCGGCAAGGCAAGCGCCACCTGCAGCAGGACGACGCCGAGCATCGAATCAATCGTACCGGAATACGCTGCCTCCGTCGCACCCCCCGCGGCCGCAGTCGCGTATCATCCGGGCGGCGCCCAGGAGAGGCATGCCTATCGCGATCACCCGCAAGGTCAGCCCGGGCATCGTCCGCTGCGAGCTCACGCACCTGAGGCGCGAGCCGATCAACGTGGCGCTTGCAACCCGGCAGCATGAGGCGTACGAGCGCTGCCTCGCGCAGCTCGGCTGCCGGATCGTGAGCCTGCCCGCAGAGCCCGATCTCCCCGACTCGGTGTTTGTCGAGGACGTCGCGGTGGTTCTCGACGAGCTCGCGGTCGTCACGCGCCCGGGCGCCGAGTCGCGCCGCGCCGAGACCGCTTTGATCGCGCGAGTCCTCGAGCGGTTCCGCCCGGTCGCGGCGATCCAGGCGCCGGGGACGCTCGACGGCGGTGACGTTCTGCGCGTGGGCCGGCGGGTGTTCGCCGGCCTCTCGGCGCGCAGCAACCGTGAGGGGATCGAGCAGCTCCGCGCTCTCCTCCTGCCCAACGGGTACTCGGTCGAAGCCCTACCCGTGTCGGGATGCCTGCACCTCAAATCGGCAGCGACGCAAGTGCGGCCCGACGCCGTGCTCTTCAACCCGCAATGGGTGGACCGGGCGGCGTTCGAAGGGTACGAGCGCCTCGAGGTGGACCCCGCCGAGCCCGACGCCGCCAACGCGCTCCTGGTCAGCGCGGGCGTGATCTACCCAACTGCATTCCCCCGCACCGCGGACCGACTCGAACGTGCCGGTGTTCCGCTCGTGCAAACGGACGTCTCGGAGCTCGCCAAGGCCGAGGGCGCCGTCACCTGCTGCAGCCTGATCCTGGAAGGCTGAGGGCGGCGGCGGGCACGGTGTGGATCAGCGCCCGCCCTCCTGCCAGAGCCCGACGGTGTTGCCCTCTACGGGCTCCTCATGCACTGGCTTCGCCGAAAGAAGCGCGCCCGGGAGGCGGCCGGCTGAGAAGCCTTGGACCGACACGCGCACCCGGCGGCGAGTACAATGGGGCGCCCGGCAACGTATACCCTGCGGAGGTGGGGGCAAAACGACCGATGTACGAGGAGTTCTACGGCCTTTCGGCCTCGCCGTTCTCGATCACGCCGGACCCGCGGTACCTGTTCTTCTCCCGCCGGCACCGCGAGGCGTTCGAGCACATGCTGTTCGGCATCACCCAGCGCAAGGGGTTCATCCAGATCACCGGCGAGGTCGGCACCGGGAAGAGCACCCTCTGCCGCGCCATCCTCGAGCAGCTCCACGAGGGGTACGCGACGGCCCTGATCCTGAACCCGGTGATGACCGGGATCCAGCTCCTGCGCGCGATCCTGCACGAGTTCGGGCTCCCAGACCGCGGCAACGACCGCGTCAGGCTGATGCAGCGGCTCAACGCCTTCCTGCTGGAGAAGGCGCACGCCGGCCAGGACGTCGTGCTGTTCGTTGACGAGGCGCAGGACCTCTCCGACGAGCTCCTGGAGGAGGTCAGGCTGCTGTCGAACCTCGAGACGGACGACCGGAAGCTCCTGCAGATCGTACTCATCGGCCAAAACGAGCTGAAGAAAAAGCTGGACAAACCTGACCTGCGGCAGCTCCGGCAGCGCATCACCGTGCGCTACCACCTGGGCCCGATCGAGCGCGAGGAGACCGAGGCTTACATCCTGCACCGGCTCTCGATCGCGGGCTCCAACGGCCGGCCCACCTTCACCCCGGCCGCGTTCCGCGCGATTCAACGCCAGTCGCGGGGCGTGCCGCGCCTGATCAACGCGATCTGCGACAAGACGCTGCTCGCCGGGTACGTGGAGGGCCGCGATCACCTCGGCTGGCCCCAGGTCCGGCGCGCAGTCCGCGATCTGGAGGGGAAACCCTCGTGAGCCTGATCAGCGAGGCCCTGCGGAAGGCGCGCCAGGACGAGGCGAGGAAGGACACCAAGGTCCGCGGGGTCGTTCCATCCACACTCCTCGGCAGGCGCTCCCGCTCCAGCTCGGCACTCGCGGTCGGCCTGGTGGTCGTGCTGGCCGCCGCCATCGGGGGGGCAGCCGCCGCGTGGTGGCTCCTCGGCGGGCGCGGCGCCGCCAAGGCGGCGCGCTCCGAGGGCGGCACCCCGGCCGCGCCGGCGGCCACCCCCGCACCCTCCCCCGCCCCGGCTCTGGCAAACGAGGCGGAGAAGCTGGTCACGCAGCCAGCGGCCGACGCGTCGGCCTCGGCTTCCCTACCGCACGAATACCTTGCCGCGCCGCCACGACCGACGGGGAAGATCGCCTCACCAACCCCAGAGCAACAAGCCGGCGGCGCACCCTCCCCGGGGTCGCTCCAGGAGCCGGCCGCCGATGGAACCCACGAGCGCGAGTACGTCCTCGACGCACACCTCGGCCGCGTGAAGTTCCACCTCGACTACATCGTCTACAGGCCGAGTGCGCCGTTCGCGAGCATCAACGACCAGCAGGTCCGAATCGGCAGCGTCATCGAAGGGTTCGAGGTGACGGAGATCAGTCCCGAATTCGTGAGGCTTCGCGGCGCGCGGGGCACGGTCGTGCTGCGCACCCATTGAACCCCGTGCGGCAGCTGCACCCGGCGGTAGGGGGGAATTCCTTGTCCATTCTCCGGTTGGCGATCGTGGAGCCGGCGCGCTAGGTTGTGCGCATGAGCGAGCGACTGCTACCCGACGGAGACACGATGTACCGGGCGCTGGTGGAGAAGGACCCGGCGTTCGATGGGCTGTTCTACACCGGCGTCACGACGACCGGCGTCTTTTGCCGGCCCACGTGCACGGCCAGGAAGCCCCGCCGCGAAAACGTCGTCTTCTTCCCCACGACCCGGGAGGCGCTGTTGGCCGGCTACCGTCCTTGCCTGGTGTGCCGCCCGGTCGAGCCGCCCAACGCGACGCCCGTGGCAATCCGGCGGCTCCTGGCCGATGTCGAATCCGACCCCGGCCTGCGCCTGCGGGACGGGGATCTGCGGGCGCGCGGGCTCGAGCCCGCGAACGTGCGCCGCTGGTTCAAGAGGAACCACGGGATGACGTTCCAGGGGTACGTGAGGACGCTGCGGATCGGCGCGGCCTTCGGCCAGATCAGCCACGGCGCGACGGCCACGGAGGCGGCGTTCGACCAAGGGTGGGAGTCCCTGAGCGGGTTCGGCGAAGCGTTCCGGAGGGTGATGGGCGCCGCGCCGACGCGCGCCGGCGGGCCCGTAATCCCGATGACGCGGATCGAGACGCCGCTCGGCCCGATGCTGGCCGGCGCAACCGATGAAGGAATCTGCCTCCTCGAGTTCGTGGATCGCCGGATGATCGAGACGCAGCTCGTGCGGCTGAACCGGCTCTTCCGCGCCACGCTGGTGCCGGGGAAGAGCCGTCACTTCGACCAGCTTTCGGACCAGCTCTCACGCTATTTTGCTGGTTCGCTCCGCCGTTTCGAGGTCCCGCTCGACCTGAAAGGGACCGAGTTCCAGAGGAAGGTATGGTCGGCGCTGCTCACGATCCCCTACGGCCAGACGCGCAGCTACTCCGAGCAGGCGAGGATCGTGGGCGACCTGCGCGCGATCCGCGCGGTGGCACGCGCGAACGGGGACAACCGGATCGCAATCCTCGTCCCCTGCCACCGCGTGATCGGGGCCGACGGCTCGCTCACCGGTTATGGTGGCGGGCTGTGGCGCAAGCAATGGTTGCTCGACCACGAAAGAGCCAACCTCGCCGGGAGGGGTACCACCGCGGAAGCACCCGGAAAACGCTGACGGCCACGCACGGCCTCGACCGCGGAAACCACTCGCACGGCCGGTAGGTCAGCTCGCCCCGCGGGGCTTCGCCAGCTTGGCGAGCTGCTCCTTGGTGAGCGGGGAGCAGGAGCCCGAGTAGTTCAATAGCGGCGGGCCGGGGTTCGGGAGCGGCGTCCACTTCCCGTCGCGGTAGTCGAGGAACGGGACGTTCCACTTCATTCCCTCGACGACGGGGATCACCCCCTTCACGTTGCTGGCACGGCCGTTCTCCCACCGCACCGGGACGAACGTCCCCCCCACGATGTCCCGCACGATCTGCGATCCGTGGCAGTCGGCGCACGTCCGCCCCTGCTTCGCAATCGAGTGCGAGAACGCGGGGGCAAAGGTGATCATGGTCTTGCCCTTGTAGACGTAGGTGAGGAAGTTCGCGGTCGTCACCTTGCCGCTGCGGTTGACGAGGAACAGCATCCCGGCAAGCGGGATCTGGCCGCCCTTCTTCCCGGCGAGCCTCGTGTCCAGGTGGCAATTGAGGCAGTTCTCGAACTGGTCGGTGTGGCACGCGGCGCAGTCGAGCGTGGCCTTGTGGACGGCGTGGCTGACCGACTTCCTGATCTCCGCGTGGCACTTCTCGCAGCGTGTGTCGAGCACCCCCGGCTGCATGTAGCTGTCATGGGCGACGCCGTCCCCGTGCACCTCCCGCGTGCTGTGACATCTCATGCACTTCATGCCCTTTGCGCGGTGGATGTCGGGGACGTCCTTCTCCACCGGGTGGCAGCGGTCGCAGGCCTTCTGGGCCACCTCCGGGTCCAGGGTGTAGCTCGCCTTCCCCTCGACATCCTTCCTGTGGCAGACGTCGCAGGTGCGCACGTGGCACTTCTCGTCGCCACATCCGGTGTCCTTGAACGGGACCCCGGTGAGACGCTCCACGCCCCCCTGCTCCTTGGAGTAGATGAACTCGATGCCGCGGTTGGTGTAGTGAAGGCTCTTTGCGAAGAAGCTCTCCTCCACCGGCGGCTTGGCCTCCTGGGCCGCGACCACAGCCGGCATGACGATCAGAACGACGACGGCGAGTGCGCCAACGATGAGCAGCGTCGTCTTCACGACCTTCCTTCCCGGCACTTCCGCCATCGGCGGCGTCAGTGGCACCCGACGGGCGGAAACGTGGAATTCTGAGACTCTTCTCAACATCGACGCCGATCTTGAGCATACACCTTTTGTGCAAGGCGGTTGTGCGGACTGGTTGCGACCCCTTTCGGCGGATCAGGCCTGCTCCCCGAAGAGCGGGGTTGGGATAGAGTTCCGCCGAGGAGACACGCATGACCCGCACGATGACCGCCCTGTTTTCCGCGCTGGCCGTGATGGCAGCCGCGACCCTGACATCGGCGCCGGCCGCGCCCCAAAAGACGGAGGGGAAGGTGGACGCAGGCACGACCGCGCTGCTCGTGATCGACATCCAGAACTTCTACTTCGAGGGCGGCAAGGTGCCCCTCGTCGGCCCGGTCGAGGCGAGCGTGCAGGCCAGGAAGGTGCTCGACCGCTTCCGCGCCCGCGGTTGGCCGGTGGTCCACGTGCAGCACCTGCCGAAGACGCAGGCTACGCCGCGCCCGGACTCCGGCGATCCGCAGTACCGGATCCATGCAAACGTCCTCCCCGCCCCCGGCGAGAAGGTCATCGGCAAGCACTACGCCAGTTCCTTCCGCGACACCGAGCTGCTCGCCACCCTCAAGGGGCTGGGGGTCACAAAGCTCGTCATCTGTGGGATGCAGACCCAGATGTGCGTGGAGGCGGCGACGCGCGCCGCGACCGACCTCGGTTTCGAGGTCACCGTTATCCACGACGCCTGCGCCACGCGCGCCCTCGCCTTCAACGGCGTCGAGGTGCCGGCGGCGCAGGTACACGCGGCCGCGCTCGCCGCGATGAACGGCACCTACGCGCGGGTCGTTTCGGCCAACGCGATCCTCAAGGAGATTCCCTAGGACCCTTCGACTTTCCAGTGCTCCCGCTCGGGCTCCCAGCGCGAGGAGACGGCCTTGGGCGGGCGCGCTAGGGTGACCGATGCGCGGGCCGTGACGCTGCCGTCCGGCAGCCTCAGCTCGGCCTCGGCCTCGGCGCGGCTCGCGCCGCGGTGCAGGAGCCGCCCGACGACGGTGAGCGCGGTCAGCGTGGGGGTTGGCCGGCGGTAGGCCACCTCGAGCTTGAGCGTCACCATCAGGTCGTCGAACGCGCCGTCCATCAGCACCGTCCGGCCCGCGGTCTCGTCGAGCAGCGCCGCGACGATCCCTCCGTGCACGACCCCCGGGTAGCCGTTGAAGTGGTCCGCGACCGAGACCGTCCCCCGGATCTCCCCCGCCGCGCGGTCGTTCTCCCAGCGGACCTTGAGGCCGACAGGGTTCTCCCTCCCGCACAGGAAGCAGGAGCGCGAGGTTGGCTGCCAGTCTGTCATCGGGACGCCCTCCATGGTGGGCGCCGAGGCACCCCCCGCAAGGGTACACGGGACGGATCGCAGCTACGACGAGGGAGGGCCCGTCTCGCCGGCGAGCTGCTCGACCGCCTCCCGGAAACGCCCGTGCCGGGAGGCCAGAAGCGCATAGTCGCGCTCGCGGCGGGATCCCTTCGCCCGGACGATCCGCGCGAGCAGCCTCTTTTCGCGCGCGTTCCAGCGCTCGACCCCCGGGAGGCAGGCGAGCAGCGGGGCCATGCGGTGGAACGCGGTGATCTCGTCGGCCGACCAACGCTTCCACTCCGAGATCCCCAGCGAGCGCGCCAGGCGAGCCACCGACTCCCGCTCGGCCCGCCGCCGGTCGCCGCCGAACTCCCGGGCGATGAACGCGGTGACGGCGCACCCTACCCGCGCGACCGAGAGCTCGCGGTAGCCGGACATCCTCTCGCCGTCGAGGTGGAAGAATATGTCGCTCGTCGCGAGCTTCTTCAGGGTCGACCTTGGCGAACGGTACGAGCGGTCGGCGGCGATCTTCTTCGATTCCTCCTCGGCGAGCGCGCGCACGCTCGGTCGCACCGGTCGGAAGCCGAGCTTGTAGTAGAACCAGAACGACCCGGACTCGAGCGCCTCCTCGTTGTCCTTGCCGATCTGGTAGGGCCTGATCAGCAGGACGCGCGCACCGAAGTGCGCGACGAAGAGTTGGATGAGGCACTCGATGATGAACGCCGACTCGCCCGAACGGTACTCGGGGAAGACGTTGATCGCGACCTCGCACCGGTCGAACAGCATCGCCCCGATGCCGTACCCGATCGGGACGCCGTTGCGGATCAGCATGACCCCGTGGTTGGCCTCGAGAGGCAGGCGGATCTCGGGGAGGCTACCGTACACGACCACCCGGACGCCGCGCCCGGGCTCGTAGAGGTAGACCTCCCCGGGGTTGGCGCCGATCAGCGGGAACAGCTCGCGGCAGCGCGACCCCAGGACCTCGGTGATCGTCCGAACGTACTCGCGGCCCTGAGTCTTCGGCACCGGCAGGAGCGGTGCGGCCGGACGCGCGAGGTCGGCGCGAAGGTCTGACGTGCGACCCAAAACCGGGCGGTCCTGGAAATGAACGTGGCTGAATGGCTCGCGCTTGCCCGTGCGCGAGGCGCGGACGTCCGAGAGCGTCCAGCGCGTCGGAATCTCGGCACTGTCGTAAAGCGTACGCTGCATCTCCCACGAGAGGCCGGAGGTAGACAGGAGCCGGAGAAGGGCGTCCAGAGAGTTCGCCCCCCCGCTTCCGGCACTGAGGCGGAGCCAGGACTGTGGCTCGAAGTCGTCATCGTTCTCGATCGCGTCGTTCTCGTGCCAGGAGACCGTGGCGGCGAGCATCGCCAGCGCGTTCGAGCTCTCGCTCTCGTTGTAGGCGTTCCAGTCGACGTCGAGGCGGCCCGGGTAGCGACGGGCGATCGCGGAGACGAACCGGTACGTGAAGACGTTGCTGACCGGCGTACCGACGATGCCGCTGTCCAGAAGCTTCGAAGCATCGGCATCGCCCGACGCGTCCTTGTAGGCCTCGACGCGCGCACCGAAGCCCGCGAGCTGCCGCTCGACCTCCTCGAGGACCTCCGCGTTGTCTGGGTAGGCCCGTAGGAAGAGCAACAGGTCATGGTACGAATGGAGCAGGCCGGCTCTCTTCATCGCGAGCCCGCGCAAGCGGGTGAGCAGCTTCAGCTTTCCGCGGGCCGCGGCCCCCGTCGAGTCGAAGCGGCCCTTGAGAGCTTCGAGCTCGGCAACCAGGGCCCGCGCCGCGCCCCGTGCCGGGCGTGCTGGACCCACAGACCGTTTCACCATGACGACGGCCCCCCCGGTGCGCGGCAACTGCGCAGGTCTGGTGCGCAGGATAGCACCGGCTGGCGGGCCAGGAAGACCCATTGCAACAACCGCCGTGAGGCGGCGCGGCCCGCCAACTGTCGGGAACATCTCCAAGAAAAGAGGGCCGGCCCTGAGGCCGGCCCTTCGTTCTTCCCGCCACACGGCGGAAAAGACCCTAGGGAATGCTGGCCTTTGCAGCGCAGCTCTGGATGGCTCCCTTCTGGGCGCCGGTGATGATGCCGGACTTCTTCAGGTCGTTCGTGACATGCGCGACGCAGCTGACGTAGTTGCCGTGGTTGCTGGCGCCGACGGCACACTTGTTAATCAGATCAGCGATCGTGCAGCCGCTGGAGAAAAACGTGTTCGGCACGCCAGAGTCGCAGCCGTTGGTCACGACCGTCGGGCTGAGGTCCGAGTGCGGCTCGCAGTCGATGTTGTCGGGAACCCCATCCAGATCGAAGTCCGGGAACCAGCCCACGTCACGCATCAGGGGAAGCGTCATGTCCTGCGGAGGCTTGACGCTATGCGTCAGGTCGCTGTTGATAGCGGGCTCCATGAGCTGGTTGGGGAACGCGATGGTGTCCCAGTGCGAGATCGTGGAGCCGGATTGCACCGGGTTGGGCGTGTAGAGAAGCGCACGCCCGTACGGGTCGGCCCCAGCGCGCACCGACAGGTCCACGCCCAGCGTGGCGTTCACTGCTCCTCCGGCAAGGGCGGTCTTGATGGTGTTCCCGTCGGCCAGGCTGATCCGGACGGAGGGAATGGTGATCGTCGGGTCGGTGCCGCTGATGCCGGCCGGCGGGGCGCCAGCCACGTTGTCGGCGATGAGGACACCAATGGCCCCGGCGTTTTGCGCGTTCTTCGCCTTCACGACGAAGGTGCAGACCCCGCGATCCATGAGGGCGATCTTCCCCACCACGGAGTTGGTCACTGGTGCGCAGCCGCCGGCCGGGATAGCGTAGACAACATCTCCCGACACGCCGGGCGAGGCGAGTGGCGGGCCGAACGACGCGGCCCCGACCTGGTAGACGCCAGAGATTGAGGGCGGCGAGGCCACCTTGAGGAGTGGCGTCCCCGGGCTCAGGACGGCGGGGACGACCGACGTGACCTCCGGTCCCTCCCACACGACGCGGCGCGGGTTGATCGCCGAAGCCTTGCGCTCGGCGTCGGACATCTGGTCCCAGGTCTTCCCAGCTGTCGTATCCAGGATGTTACGCGCATAGATGTCCGTCAGACCGCCAAGCTCCGCCCCTGTTGTGACGCTGGCGAACTGGGAGAAGCCGAGGCCGTGGGCGAACTCGTGGAGAAGAACCGTCACGAGGTCGATCTGAGTGCCAGCATTGTTGTCGAGGCCGAGGTACCAACCGATGCCTGTGAGGCACCCTGGATTGCCCAGGTTGACGTTGAAACGGGCCCGGATATCCGCATGATCGGCATTGGAATTGAGCTGCGTCCCCGCCCGCTTGTTCGCGAGGGCTTGATGGTACCAGGTGTTCGGGAACTCCGCCCCAGGGAACGGCGGCACTCCTGCGAAATCGGACCAGACGAACCGCGTTCCAGCCGATCCGAGGACGGCTGACGTGGCGTTGCAGGAGAGCGCCTCGAACGTGGCGAGGATCTGGATCTCGACGTTGCTGTCGAGGGTCGCCCCCCAGATGCCGGCGGCGTACTGGAACGCGATGAGGCGCTGCTGCCCCAGCGTCGTGCCGGTGTTGCCGCCGACCGGCGTTGCCGGAGTCGGGTCGTTGAAGCCTACGCCGGGGGCGTTGCCGTTCACGATCGTGATCGTCGCGGCACCGAAGGCAGGAGCCGCCGCGAGGACGAGCAGGGTCACGAGGGCGAGGAAGCTCTTTCTCATGATGTGCGCTCTCATGGGCCTACTCCTTCTCGAGGTCCGGGCTCTTCGGAGGAGCCGGGGTCTTGAGCACGATCTCACTCAGCGGACGTGGCACGCACACCCAGGAAAGCGTGCCGTCCGGGTTCTTCCGGACGATGACGTCGTTCATGTACTCCTCACCCAGTTGGGCGCTCAGCATCCCGTTGGGGTACTGGACGACCTGCGGCGCCGCTGGAAGGGCGAACGCCCGGACCAGGAAGCGGGTCAGGGATGCCGCCTCCTCGGGTGTCGGCTCGCGGAGCTGCCCGGTCGCCGGGTCGATGAACGCCCGCACTCCGGCCTGGCCCGCCGCCTCGGTGGAGGGCACCTGTGCCGGCTTCGCCACTTCGTTCTGCGCGGGTGCGGACACCGCCGGCTTCTGCGGAGGCGCGGCTGCCGTGCCGCACGTGCCGGTCTCTGCGCCGCCGGCCGCCCCGATCCCAAGGGCGATGACGGCCAGGAGCGCCGTCACTGCCATCAGGGCACGGGTGTGTGGGACTAGACATCGCGTTTCTTGACGCATCGGTTCTCCCCCTTTCTCTGACTGGTTTCCCAGTGTTTCGCAAAGCCTATCCTGGAACACACCGAAGTCAAGCCCGTCGAAACAGGGAAGCAGGATCAACCTTTTCTCAAGGAGCGCGCTGGGCGAACGCTTCTCACCAGCAGGGCGGAGGTTGACATCAGGCAGCCCCCTGTGGTGCGGCCACTGACCCCGCTTAGATCCCGGCGTGCTCGGTGCGGGTGATGATCTCGTCCTGCAGTGCGTCGGAGAGGTCGCAGAAGTAGTCGGAGTAGCCCGCCACACGGACGATCAGCCCGCGGTGCGCCTCGGGGTCCGCCTTTGCCTGCCGCAGCGTGTCCGCCGAGACCACGTTGAACTGGACGTGGTGGCCGTCGGCCCGGAAGTAGCTGCGCACCAGGTGGACGAGCCGCTCGATCCCCTCATCCCCCGCGAGCAGCGAGGGGGCGAGCTTCATGTTGAGGAGCGTGCCGCCGGTCTTGACGTGGTCCATCTTGGAGGCCGAGCGGAACACGGCCGTGGGGCCCCGCCGGTCCGCGCCCTGGACCGGCGAGATCCCCTCGGAGAGCGGCATTGCGGCGCGCCGCCCGTCCGGGGTGGCCCCGCACACCGAGCCGAAGTAGACGTGGCAGGTGGTGGGCAGCATCACCAGGCGATAGGTGCCGCCCCTGGCGGTGGGCCGGCCGTCGATCAGGCGGAAGAGGCCATCGAAGACCCGGACCATCAGGTCGTCGGCCTCGTCGTCGTCGTTGCCGTACTTGGGCATCTTGTTGACGAGGCGCGCCCGCAACCGCTCATTGCCGGCGAAGTCGGCGTCCAGCGCCGCTACGAGCTCCGTTAACGCCAGCGCCCTCTCCTCGAAGACGTGCCGGCGCACTGCGGCCAGCGAGTCGGTGATGGTCCCGATGCCCACCGCCTGGATGTAGGTGTTGTTGTACCGCGCGCCGCCGGCGTTGTAATCGCGTCCCCTGGAGATGCAGTCGTCGGTGAGCACCGAGAGGAAAGGTGCGGGCATCTCGGTCGCGTACAGACGCTCGATGATCTGGTTCCCGCGGATCTTCACCTCGATGAGGTGCTCGAGCTGCGTCTCGAAGGCCTTGAAGAGGCCGTCGAAGCCCGCGAGGCTCGCAGGCTGCCCGGTCGCGGGGCCCAGCCGCTCGCCGGTGCGGGGGTCCACGCCGTCGTGCAGCGCCAGCTCCAGCACCTTCGGGAGGTTGAAGTAGCCGGTCAGGATGTAGGCCTCCTTGCCGAACGCCCCCGTCTCCACGCACCCCGAGCACCCGCCTGCGCGCGCGTCCTCCAGGGTCTTGCCCTGGCGGAGCTGCTCTTCGACCACCACGTCGGCGTTGAAGAGGGATGGGAAGCCGTACCCCTTGCGGACGACCGTCAGCGCGTGCTTGAGGAGGGCGTCCGGCGTCTTGCGCGAGGCCTGCAGGTTGGACGAGGGCTGCAGCAGGTGCATCTCGTCGATGATCTCGAGCAGGAGGTGCGAGACCTCGTTGGAGCCGTCGGAGCCGTCCGCGAGCAGCCCGCCGAGGTTGATGTTCGCGAAGTCGGTGTAGGTGCCGCTCTCGGCCGCGGTCACGCCAACCTTGGGCGGGGCCGGGTGGTTGTTGAACTTGACGAAGAAGCACTCGAGCAGCTCGCGCGCCGACTCGGTGGTGAGCGTACCGGCCACGAGCCCCCGGCGGTAGAACGGCAGCAGGTGCTGGTCGAGGTGGCCGGGGTTGAAGGCGTCCCAGCCGTTCAGCTCGGTGATCACGCCCAGGTGGCAGAACCAGTAGTACTGCAGCGCCTCCTGGAAGTCGCGCGACGCGTGGGCGGGGACGTGCCGGCAGACGGCTGCGATGCGCTCGAGTTCCGCGCTGCGCACCGGGTCGTTCGTCTCGGACGCGAGCCGTTCGGCGAGCGCGGCGTGCCGCGCGGCGAAGAGGATGAGCGCGTCGCACGCGATGCCCATGGCGACGAGCTGCTCGCGCCTGTCCAGCGCCTCGGGATCACGGGCGAAGTCGAGCTTGGAGATCGCCGCCGTGATCTCCGCCTTGAAGTCGAGCATCCCCTTCCGGTAGATCTTGTCGTCCAGCACGGTGTGCCCCGGCGCCCGCTGCTCCATGAACTCGGTGAACACGCCGGCGCGGTAGGCCGCGTGCCACTCCGCCGGCAGCAGCTCGAACATGCGGTCCCGCATCGAGCGGCCGCGCCAGAACGGGATGACGATCGTCTCGTACGCCGCGAGGCACCCCGGCGGCACCCGGTACCAGGTCAGCGGCCGCGAGTCGAGGATCCGCAGGTCTTCGAGGGAGTGACAGGTCAGCTCGGGGTAGGTTGGGACCGCTTTCGGGCGCGGGCCGCGCTCGCCCACGATCAGCTCGCCCTCGCCGATCCAGATCGTCTTGCGCTCGCACAGGTGCGCAAAGGCTCGTGCCCGCATGACCGGCGGCGATTGCCGGCCGATGTTGTCGCGGTAGAACTCGGTCATCAGCTCGGCGCGCTCGCTGGAAATGGTCGGGACCGCCTCCAGGCTCTCCTTGCGCAGCCGCTCGGTGCGTGCGTTCACGGGCTCATCCTCCGATGGCCGTCTCGATCCCGGTGGGCTCGAACCACGCGGCCAGCGCCTGCATCCGATCGGCGGTCGGCGGCACGGTGCCGGGGAACGCGTCCTCCCTGCCGAGCCGGGTGCGCTTGCCGCCGGCGGTGCGGTGGTACGGGAGCAGGCTCACCTTGCGAACCGACGGCGTCGCGGCCGCGACGGCCGCCACGGCGCGCATCGTGCCCTCGTCGTCGTTCACGCCCGGGATCACCGGGACTCGCAGCCAGATCGGAACGCCGCGGTCGGAGGCCGCGGCGAGGTTGTCGAGGATCGGCTCCAGCGGCACGCCGGTGAGCGTGAGGTGCCGTCCGGGATCCAGCACCTTGAGGTCCCACAGCAGCAGGTCGGCTCGCTCCGCCGCCGCCAGCACGACGGCGCGGCTCGCGAACCCGCAGGTGTCCACCGCGACCTGCAGCCCGGCCCCCCGGCATGCGTCCAGGCAGTCCATGAGGAACACGGGCTGCGAGAGGGGTTCGCCGCCGGAGAACGTGACGCCGCCTCCCGACTCCTCGTAGGCCAGGGAGTCGCGCAGGACCTCGTCGAGCAGCCCCTCGACGCTCCACCGGCGTCCCGCGATCTCGCGTGCGCCCGAGGGGCACGCCTCGGCGCACCGCGAGCACGCAATGCAGCCGTCGGACCCGAGCGCGGAACCCGCCGGGAGCGGCCCCTCCGGGCGGGGGCACGCGTCGGTGCAGCAGCCGCAGCTCAGGCAGCGGGCCGCGCTGACGAGCACCTCCGGAACGGAGGCAACTCCCTCGGGGTTGTGGCACCAGGGGCAGCGCAGGGGGCACCCCTTGAGGAAGACGGTCGTCCGGATGCCGGGCCCGTCGTGGAATGAGGCCCGCTGGACGTTGAAGACAGTGCCGGTCGTCCCCCCGGCCATCGGGTCCGCCCGCATGGCTCTCTCACCCCTCCACCGATCAAGATAGGTTGCGGCGCGCACGGCGTCTTGTACGATTGGCGAGGGGACGCTGCGCTTCTCGCACAACGGGCCCCGGAAATGAGACGATGTCGCGGAATCGTGAGCTCGAGGCGAGGGTCGCCGCCGCCGGCTTCGCGGTGGAGCTCTTCGACCGCCTGGCGGACCTCGTGTTCTTCGCCAAGGACACGGCGGGGCGGTACGTCGCCGTCAACGAAACCCTGGTGAGGCGCCTGGGCCTGCACGAGAAAGCCGAGGCACTCGGCCGCACAACGCGCGATCTCTTCCCCGAGCCGCTCGGGGAGCGCTACCTCGCCCAGGACCTCGCCGTCTGCCGGACCGGACGGGAGATTTCGGACCTGCTCGAGCTCCACCTCTACCCCGACCGTCACGAGGGGTGGTGCATCACGGCGAAGGTCCCGCTGCACGGCAGCGACGGCCGGATCATCGGGCTGGCCGGCACCTCCCGCGACGTGCACCCGCCCGGGGCGGGGGCCGTCTCCATGGAGGACCTGGCCGAAACCGTGCGCCACATCCAGGAGAGGTACGGCGAGCCGCTGCGCGTCGAGAGCCTGGCGGCGATGGCCCGCATGTCGGCGTACCAGCTCAACCGGAGGGTTCGCGCGCTGTTCGGCCTGACGCCCGTGCAGCTCATCATCAAGACCAGGGTGGACGCGGCGCGGCGAATGCTGCAGGAGGGCGAGGCCCCGGTCGCCCAGATCGCCCTCGCGTGCGGCTACTGCGATCAGAGCGCCTTCACGAGGCAGTTCAAGGCGGCGGTCGGGCTCACACCGGCCCAGTACCGGGAGCGCGCCACCTCGCGCTAGCGGCGGGCCCGCGCGGCCGGCGCCCCGGCCAGGTCAGGACGTTGCGGCTACCGTGGCAGCGGCTGCCGCGGCCGCGGCGGTGGCAGCCATCGCCGAGGCCACCTCCACCTGCGAGGCACCCGCGAACGAGACGAGGCCGCTGCCCAGCCCCTTGAGCCTGTTGCGCCAGCGAATCCGGCCGCTCGTCCCGTCCAGACAGAAGAGCTCGCCGCCCGCCCCCGCGTACACCACGTCGCCCGAAACGAGAACCGTCATGAACATCGCAGACTTCACCTTCTGCCGCCAGATTTCCTGCCCATCCGAGGGACGGATGGCCACGACGTGACCACCGATCCCGATGAACAGGCACTCCTCCTTTTGCGCCATGTGCCCTCCCTCCCGCGTCTCGTTGCCCGCGCAGTATGACCTCTCCCGCCGTCGGGCGTCACCCTCTCGTGCGTCCGCACGCCGAACGGGCTCGGACGCGTTTCTCTCCCTCGGCAGAAGAGTGCGAGAATCCCCTCTCGTGGGGACGAGAGCGAGCCTAGAGGACGTGAGGCGCGCCCTGCGGGTGCTCAGGCCGGCCTCGCGCGGGCAGGAGCCGGACGAGCGGAAGGCCGCGGTGGCCGCGATACTGCGCGAGGCGGCCGCCGGCGCCGAACTACTCTTCATCCACCGGGCGGAGCACCCCCACGACCCGTGGTCGGGGCACATGGCTTTTCCGGGGGGCCGCGTGGAGCCGGGAGATCCCGACCCCCTCGCCGCCGCCCTGCGCGAGACTCGCGAAGAGCTCGCGCTCGACCTCGGGCGCGACGCCACCCTGGTGGGCACCCTCCCCGAAGTGCACACGCACATGCGCCACGGGCGCGGGGCGATGGTAGTGGTGCCGTTCGTCTTCGAGGTGCGGGGCGAGCCGGCCCTCGTCCCGAACCGCGAGGTTCAGGAGGCGGTCTGGGTGCCGCTGTCGTTCCTGCTCGATCGGGCGAACCGGGGGGACTTCCTCTGGAACGGCCGCGGGTTCCCTCTCCTGATGCCGTGCTACCGCTACGAGGGCCGCCTGATCTGGGGGTTGACCCTCACCATGCTCGACCCGCTGCTCGACGCGCTCAACGGGCTCGGCGGTTGACCCGGCCGGTTTGCACTCCGAACGCCTCGGCTTACTCCCCTGTGACCTTGAACACCTCGTCGTGGTCGCGGACGTGGTCGGTGACTTTCAGCGCCACCGCGTCCCCGACGCGGGCAACCGCGACCGGCTGATGATCCACCTGAATGGATTCCAGCCTCTCCGTGAGGTCGGTGGTGTGGCCCTTGAAGCGGATCGTGTCCCCAACCCGCAGCTCGCCGCCGGTGATCTCGATCCCCGCCACACCGATCTTGGCCCAGTAGTGCGTGACCCGGCCGATTTTCTGCTCGGCCATCTTTTCCTCCCTCCCTGGACGCCGTACGCATCTGGTGTGCGCCGGGCGTACCCATTGTGACAGCCGTTCCTCGTTTTGCATTCTATGCCGAATACCGACCCGAAAACAGAAAGTGCGCGCTCTTTCCGGTTCCCGGTCAGGCGTTCGCCTCCGTGACGTCCACATTGGGTCCGCCGCGACGATCCATCATGAGCGCCGCGCCAGAAAGGCCCGCCGCTCCTGGCGAACCGCGAACCTTTTTCCGCGGGAGCGCGTTGAATGATCCAGAGGGAATGAGGAGGACGACCATGCTTCGACGAGCTCTAGCCCTGGCTTCGACGGCCATCCTGACTGCCGGTTTCACGTACGCGGAGGTGACCCGCACGCTGCGGGTGACCCTTGCGGGCGACCCGGGCGCACCGTTCTCGGTCGAGAACCTCGCGGGGAAGATGACCGTCCTCGCGGGCGACGGCGAAGCGGTGGTGGCGGTCGCAACGGTCCACGCGGAGAGCGAGGAGCTGGCCGCCGCGATTTGCTTCGAGCAGGTCACGGGCAAGGACGGCGAGCCGGCGCTGCGCGTCCGCTACCCGCTCGACCGCCACGGCACATTCCGTTATCCATCGGCCGGGCACTCCACCGTCGAGTACGATGGCCGCCGGGTCACGGTGAGCGGCCATCGTGGTGCCATGGTGTACGCGGACGTCGAGATCCGCGTCCCGCGCCGCGCCGTTTCGGCCAGCTTCCGCAATTACATCGGCTCGATGACCGCCGAGGGAATCACCGGCAAGCTCCTGCTCGACACGGCCAGCGGCGACATCACCGCCCGCAAGCTTGAAGGCACCGTCACGTCGGACTCCGGCTCCGGTGACGTGCGGGCCGAGCAGATCAGGGGCTCGTACACGTGCGATACCGGCAGCGGAAGCTGCCAGGTGGACGGTTTCGAGGGCGACGCCCTGAGCCTCGACTGCGGCTCCGGTGCCATCCGGGTGACCGGCGCCGCGGCCAGGACGATCCACGCCGACACCGGCTCGGGCAGCATTCGTATCGAGAACGCTGACACCGAGGAGTTCAGCGGCGACAGCGGGTCGGGGACCATCATCTTCGAGGCCACCGGCGCACGGCTCCGGACGATCAAGGGGGACACCGGCAGCGGGGACATCACGCTCCGCCTGCCCGCCGACGCCGCGTTCGAGCTCGTTGCCGACCAGGGCAGCGGCGACCTGACGTGCCGCTTCACCGACGCCCAGCCGATCGTCAAGAAGCGCACGGTGGTGGGCTACCGTCGGGGCGACGGCAGGATCAGGATCGAGGTGGACACGGGCAGCGGGGATGTCACCATCGCCCCGGTGCGGTAAGGCGGCGGCGCGTCGCCCAGCCGGTCGCGACTGCGCTCCGAACGGCGTCAAACCCGGGTCAAGCACAACAGACGGGGCCCGCAGGCCCCGCCGTTGTCACCATCGAACGCGAGTTTTCTACTTCGCCTTGGCGACCGGCGCTTCCTTGAGCCCGCGCATGACGAGCAGCGGCTCGACGCTCGGCTCGTGACCGCGGAAGCGGACGTAGACCGTCATCGCATCCTCGATGCCGGGCCGCTCCAGGATGTTGGCCCGGAACGAGCGCGCGGTAACCTGGTCGAAGATCCCCTTCTCCTTGAACGCCTGGAAGGCGTCCGCGACCAGCACCTCCGCCCAGATGTAGCTGTAGTACCCCGACGAGTACCCTCCGCCCGGCCCGAAGATGTGCGAGAAGTACGGGCTCCGGTAGCGCACAACGATCTCTGGCATCAGGTGGATCTTCGCCATCGAGGCGTTCTCGAACACGGTGGCATCCTGCTCCTTCCCCTGTGGAAGCGTGTGCCAGTCCATGTCCAGGTACGAGGCCGCCAGGTACTCGACGCTCTCGAACCCCTGGCCGAACTTGCGCGCCCTCTCGACCTTGGCGACCAGGTCGGCCGGGATCAACTCCCCGGTCTTCCAGTGCTTGGCGTAGACCTTGACCACCTCCGGCTCCAGCACCCAGTTCTCCATGATCTGGGAGGGCAGCTCGACGAAATCGCGCGGGATGCGCGAGGCGCCCCTGTAGTGGACGCGGGAGAAAAGCGAGTTCAGACCGTGCCCGAACTCGTGAAAGAGGGTTTCCGCCTCCTCAAGCGAGAGGAGCGCAGGGGCGTCTCCTGCAGGCCGGGAGAAGTTGCAGACGTTGACCACGATCGGCCGGATGTCCTTTCCGTCCCTGAAGTACTGGTCGCGGTAGCGGCCGCTCCACGCCCCGCCGCGCTTGCCGGGGCGCGGGTGGTAGTCGGTCATGAACACACCGAGGTGCGACCCGTCGGCATCCTTGACCTCGAACGTGCGGACCTCCGCGTGGTACTTGGGGATGTCTGTGCGCTCGGTGAACGTGATGCCGTAGAGCCTGTTGGCGACGTAGAACGCGCCGTCGCGCACGTTGTCGAGCTTGAAGTACGGGCGCAGCGCACCCTCGTCGAGTTCGTAGCGCGCCTTCTTCACCTTCTCGGAGTAGTAGCGCCAGTCCCACGGCTCGAGCTTGAATTCCCCTCCCGACGCCTTGATCGCCGCCTGCAGGTCGGAAGCCTCCCTGCCCGCGACTGCCAGCGCAGGGGCCCAGAGCTGGTTCAAGAGGCCGTACACCCTGGCGGGGGTCTTCGCCATGTTCCGGTCGAGGACGAAGTCGGCCCAGGTCGCAAAGCCGAGGAGCTTGGCCCTCTCGGCCCGCAGCGCCGCGATCCTGGTGAGGTTCGCCTTGTTGTCGCTCGCGTCCCCGTGGTCGCCCCGCGTGATGTAAGCGGTGAGGATCTGCCTGCGAAGGTCGCGGTTGTCGGCGTACTGCAGGAACGGCCAGATGCTCGGGGCCTGCAGAGTGAACGCCCACTTGCCCTCGAGCCTGGCAGCCTTCGCGGCGTCGGCCGCGGCGCTCACCATGGCGGCGGGGAGGCCGGCCAGATCCTCCTTCTTGTCGATGACGAGCTTGAAGGCGTTGGTCTCCCTGAGGACGTTATCGCCGAACTTCAAACCCACCAGCGAGAGATCCTTGTTGATGGCGCGCAGGCGGTCCTTCCCGACCGCATCGAGGTTGGCGCCGCCGCGCACGAAGTCCTTGTACCGTTCCTCCACCAGCTTCTTCTGTTCCTGGGAGAGCCCGAGGGTGTCGCGTTTCTCCCAGACCGCCTTCACGCGCGCGAAGAGCGTCTCGTTGAGGTTGATGTCGTCGTTCAGCGCCGACAGCATCGGGGCCACGTCCTTGGCGATCCCCTGCAGGGTCTCGTTGGTCTCCGCCGAGAGCTGCCCGTAGAAGACGGGTTGCACCCGGTCGAGGAACTCGCCGGAGCGCTCGAGCGCCCCAACGGTGTTCTCGAACGTGGGCGCCTCGCCGCTCTTCACGATCGCGTCGATCTCCTGACGCTCGCGGGCGATTCCTTCCTTGAACGCCGGCAGGTAGTGGGTCTCCTTGATTTGCCCGAACGGCGGGACACCGAACGGCGTTTTCCATTCCTCAAAGAACGGGTTTGGTGCGGCCGGCGACACCAGGGCCTGCTGCGCGAAGACCGGCAGGGCCGCGAGTGCCAGGACAACCAGGGCTAACCACTTGCGCATGGGTGCGACCTCCTCGTCTGGGTTTTTTCCGCGACGGCCGGCCCGGGGCGGCTGCGGGACGCGCGGAGGAGCAGACGGTTCATTCTACGCGACCGGGCGGACCTTGTCTTTCTCAGTCATTGAGACGATGTTGCAGTTAGCTCGTGCCGGCCGTTACGGCCCTCGACGCGGCGACGGCGGGGCGTCGGCCGCCCTGCGCATCCGCTGGACGTTGTCCTGGACCTTCTTCATCAGCTGCTCGAACTTCTCCTCCCCTCGGAGGCTCGCCATCGCGGGGTCGACCCTGCAGAAGCGGTACTTGGGGAAACCCCCCTTGACCGCCCTGTCGAGCCACGTGTACGCGGCATCCTTGTTACCCCACACGGCGCAGAGCTGGGCGAGCGTGTACGGGACTCTGTAGAACTCATAGCCCTCCCGCAGGAAGCTCTGCTGCGCGTCGATCTCGTACTCGAGCTCCTCGCGCGCTTCGTCCCGACGACCGGTGTGCTGATAGACGATCGCCAGCCCGCCGGTGTTTGCCGCTTTCTCGAGGAACGGCTCGGCCTTCTTGTACTCACCCCGCACGAGGTGCACGAACCCCGCGTACCAGGCACTGAGCGGGTCCTCCGGCGCCATGGTGAGCATCCGCTCCACCTCCTTGAGCGCGTCGTCGGGCCGGTTCTGGATTAGCCGAAGCTGCACGAGCCCCCCACGTGCTCCCATCAGCTCCGGCTGTAGCTCGAGGGCCTTCGCGTACCACCGCTCGGCTTCCTCGTCGTCGGCAAGATCGAGGTAGGTGTCGCCCACGAACGCGTACTGAGCGATGCTCGTGGGCTCGAGGCTCACGGCCCTCTGCTGCCACTTCAGGCCCTCGTCGAGCTGGCCGACGTTGAAGAGCGCCACTCCGAGATTCGCCATCGCCGAGGCGTAGTTGGGATCCAGCTTGATCGCCTGGTAGTAGCAGTCGATTGCGCGGGTGGCCCAACCCTTGAAGAAGTAGGCGGTACCGAGGGCTCTCTGCGCCTCGGGGAGGTTGGGGTCGAGCGCCAGCGCCTTCTGGCTCATCGCGATGGAGGTTGCGAGCGTGGCCCCCGCACCGGGTTCGTAGTAGTGCTGCTGGGCGTACGCGGCCCCGAGGGCGGCGTAGGCCCGGGCGAAGCTCGGGTCACGCTCGACCGCCTTGTTGAAAAGGGCAATGGCCTGCTCATTGTCCTGCTTTCGGCGGCGGTCGTAGTAGTCCATGCCGCGCAGGTAGTAGTCGTAGGCCTCCAGGTTGGCAGTCGTTCGCTGCGGGATCCTCTTGCCCTCCTCGGCCGAGGGCGCCACGCCGAGGCTCGACGCGATCTGTCCGGCGATATCTGCCTGGATCGCGAAGATCTCGGCAAGATCCCTGTCGTACGTCTCACTCCAGATCTGACGGTCGTTCGTCGCATCCACCAGGCGCGCGACGACCTTGACGCGGCCCCCCGCACGCCGCACGCTGCCCTCCGCGACGCAGGCGACGCCGAGCTCACCCGCGATCGCCTTCAGGCTCTTTGGGGAGTTCCCGTAGCGCTTCGCCGACACCCGTGAGATCAGGCGGAGATCCCCCAGCCTCGACAGCTGCGAGGTGACCTGATCGGTGACGCCGTCGCTGAAGTACGAGCCGTCCTTCTGCTCGGAGAGATCTCTGAACGGAAGCACAGCAAGGGACTTTCGGCCCGGGTCTCCGACGGCCCGCGACCTTTGGCGGAGGAAAACGGCCAGCGCGACACCGAGGACGGCGAGTGCGAGCGCACCCCAGGCCAGGGATCTCCTAGACCAGAGCCTCGATGTCGGCCGCCCGACACGGCCGGGCTCCGCGCGCCCTCCCAGCGTGTGCAACACCGCTTCGAGGTCGGCAGCCAGATCGGCGGCACTCTGGTATCTCCCGGCCGGGTCCTTGGTTGTTGCCTTCCGCACGACAGCGACGAGGGGCTTCGGCAGGCCCGGACGAAGCGTTGAAAGCGAAGGAGGCTCCTCGTGCAGGATGGAGTAGATGACGGCTTGGGAGGAATCGCTTGCAAAGGGCCTCCGCCCCGCCAGTGACTCGTACAAGACGACGCCGAGCGACCAGATGTCCGTCCGGTGGTCCACGTCACCGCCGCGCGCCTGTTCCGGCGACATGTAGTTGACTGTGCCCGCCGTCACCCCCGTCTTCGTCAGGTTCGCCTGACCGGCGAGCTTCGCCAGACCGAAGTCCAGGATCTTGGCAACGCCGTCATCGGAGGTAATGATGTTCTCGGGTTTTATGTCGCGGTGGATGATGCCACGCTCGTGTGCCTTGTCCAGGCCCCGGGCGACCTGAAGCGCGACGTCCGCCGCCTCCCGCACCGAGAGCGATCCCTGCCGGAGCCGCTCGCGCAGGGTCGAGCCCTTGTAATAGGCCATCGCGATGAACATCGCGCCTGCCTCGGTCTCCGCGATCTCGAAGACCGTGCAGATGTTCGTGTGGTCGAGGGCCGAGGCGGCCTGCGCCTCGCGGATAAACCTTTCCTTCGCCTCGGGATCGCCGGTCAGCTCCGGCGGCAGGAACTTGAGCGCGACCGTGCGCTTGAGCTTCAGGTCCTCCGCCCTGTAGACGATCCCCATGCCACCCCGTCCGAGCACGTCGAGGATTCGATAGTGAGCCACGGTCCTTCCCGGCGGCAAAGGCGATCCCTGCCGGCCAAGCTCGACGGTCTTGTCGGGGCCCTCGCTCATGGTGACCTGAAGAGACGGTCCACTTAGATCAAATGCTAGCACCCTGCGGGTGCGCCACCAGTACGGCGCTCAGCAGCCGCGGCGGAGGCTGGCGAGGACCTCGCTGAGATCGCGGATGCCCTTCTCCGCCGCGACCTGGCGCAGCGTGCCCCACACCGGCTCGCCGCACTGGATACACACAATCCCGAAGCGGCGCAGGATGGCCGCGGCCTCGGGCAGCTGCCGTACAAGGTCCTCGATTGTGATTTCGGGGTCGATCGGTCGTGTCACGCCCGTTCCCTCTTCTCCGTCCGTGCCGGGCTCGTTCCGCGGCGGCGTCCGCGCGTCAAAGGTTCGATCGGACCCTCAAGACAGGGACCGCCGCTCACGTCGCCTTCGCCCGCACGTGCAGTTCCGGCCTGTCCCGGCTCCCCACCTCCCGGATCGCACGCAGCCGGTACGCTGTGTCCAGAGCAAGCGCGTCCTCGCGGCAGGTCGGCGTCACCATGGCGGGCATTCTCCCACGAACATAGGGGCTGGCTGGTGTCCGGGCTAGGAGCCTGTCCGAGCAAAACTCCGGCTGCGAATCCCAATGGCAGCGGGCGGGAATGCGGCGGCCCGCCGAGTTGCTACCATCGACACGGCTACGAGGCCGGATTGCACACGGAGGCGTCCCGATGAGGTTCAACGCGTATGCTGCCAAGGAGGCAAAGGCACGGCTGGAGCCTTTCCAGTACGAGCCGAAACCGCTCGCCGGTGACGAGGTCGAAATCGCGATCAGCCACTGCGGGATCTGCCACAGCGACGTCCACCTCGTTGACGGCGAGTGGGGCGACTGGTTCCCCCTGGTCCCCGGCCACGAGATCGTCGGCACCGTGACGACCGGGACTGCGTTTGCCCCGGGCGAGCGGGTCGGCGTGGGCTGGCAGCGCAACAGCTGCGGCGAGTGCGAGTACTGCCGGGCCGGCGACGAGGTCCTCTGCTCCAAGAACGAGGCGACCTGCCAGGGCAACTTCGGCGGCTTCGCCGACCGGATCCGGGTCAATGAGCGCTTTGCCTTCAGGATCCCCAAGGAGCTGCCCAGCGAGACTGCGGCGCCCCTGCTCTGCGGCGGCGTCACCGTGTACACGCCGCTGCGGAAGTTTGCGGGCCAGGGGTCACGGGTGGGCGTGATCGGAATCGGCGGCCTGGGGCATCTGGCTCTCCAGTTCGCAAAGGCCCTCGGCTGCGAGGTAACGGCGTTCTCCCGCGCGGCCGACAAGGAGCCCGAGGCACGGGGTTTCGGCGCCGACCATTTCGTGACTGGCGAGCCGGCCGACGGCTCGCTCGACCTTATCCTGAACACCGCCCACGCCGCCTTGGACATGGACGCGTACCTGGGCGCGCTGCGCCCAAAGGGTGTGTTCTGCCAGCTCGGCGCGCCGCCAGCGCCACTCGTGGTTCCGGCGATGCCGCTCATCACCGGCAGCCGCTCCGTCACGGGGAGCGCGATCGGGAGCCCCCGCGTGATCCGCGAGATGCTCGCCCTCGCGGCAAAGCACGGCATCACGGCCAGGAGTGAGGTCGCGCCGATGCGCCAGGCGAACGAGGCCCTGGACAGGACGCGCCGGAACCAGGCCCGCTACCGTATGGTCCTCGCAAACTGACCCCGGCTCGCTAGAGCAAGCCTGGGTCATCCCGAGCCGAAGGCGAGGGATCTCGTCCCTTCGCATCGACGATCCTCGCCGGAGCTGGCGGCCCGCCAGCGCTCATTCCGCGTCCCTTGGCGTTTTGCCTCAAAACCCCGGCCGTTCCCCTCGCGTATCCAGGGTTGACGCCCGTCCGGGAGGTAGAGGCGCCAGCGTGCGGGCATGCCCCAGAGGGAGGCATGCGATGCGCGTGGCGCGCGCAGCCCTTGCACTCCTTGCCGTTACCTTTGCCGGCTCCGGGCTCCTCGGGTGCTCGAACGACGCGACCACCCCGGCCAAGAACAAGGTACCGATCACGACCGCGTCCAAGAAAGCCCTCAAGGAGTACCTCAAGCGGCGCGACCCTGCCGAGAAGCTCCGGGTCACCGACACACGCGCCCACTACTCCGCAGCGGCGAACGACGACCCGAGCTACGCTCCCGCGTACGTCGGTCTCGCCAACACCGCCTCCACGGCAGGCGAGTTCTTCGACGCGGTCCGCCGGCCAACGGGGCTGGTCGGTCAGGTCAGTTCCGGGGAGGCACACGTGATCCGTGCGCGAGCTCGAGCAGGCCAACCAGCAGGATCCCCGCGTGCTCTTCAATCTCTCGCGGGCGTACGCCGGCGCCGGGAACGCCGAGGCCGCAAAGAAAGCGCTCAAACGGGCGGCCAACTACAACGGCTTCAGCGTCAACTACGCCTTCGTCCCCACCAGGGCGCAGGCGATGCTGAAGAGTTCCAAGCGCCCAGGCCGCGGGCCGTCGGCGGCCGGTTTCCGATGGGTCGAGCTCAGCGGTGCGCGAGGTCCGCCGTGGGGAGGAACCTCGGCGGCTTGCGCACCTTCGTCGCCTGCTCGAACGCGTAGGCGAGCCGGATCAGGCTCCCCTCCCCCCAGGCCCTGCCGATGAACGTGATCCCGACCGGCAGACCGAAGGAGTACCCAGCCGGCACCGTGATGCTGGGGTAGCCGGAGACGGCGGCCGGGGTCGAGCTGGCCCCCAGGAAATGGTCCCCGTTGACGAGGTCGGTCACCCAGGGCGGGCTACCGGTCGGGGCGACGATGGCGTCCAGGCGGTGCTTCGCCATCACGGGGTCGAGCCCCTTCTCCCGCGACAGCCTGCCGCACTTCTCAAGCGCCTTGAGGTACGCCTTGTCGGTGAGCGGGCCCTTCTTCTGGGCCTTTTCCATGATGTCCTGCCCGAAGTACCGCAGCTCCCTGTCGCGGTTCGCCTCGTTGAAGGCGATGAGGTCCGCCAGCGTGCGCACCGGGGCGCCCGGCGCCCACTCGGCCAGGTACGCGTTCAGGTCGGCCTTGAACTCATAGAGCAGCACCTCGAACTCGGGATCGTCGTACTGCCCGAGGTGAGGGACGTCCGTTGGGTCCACGACCACCGCGCCGAGCCGCCCCATCTCCTTGATGGCCGCCTCCACCAGGGCATCCGCATCCGGGCTGTAGCCGAAGAGCTTGGCGCGTGCCACTCCGATGCGCGCCCCCTCCAGCCCTTTCGGGTCGAGGAACTTTGTGTAGTCCGCCGCCTTGCCGCTACCGGCCGCGGTGGCCACATCGCGTGGGTCGACACCCGCGAGCACGACAAGCAGCACGGCAGCGTCGGCAACCGTTCGTGCCATCGGGCCGGCGGTGTCCTGGGTGTGCGAGATCGGCACAATCCCCGAGCGGCTGACAAGCCCCACCGTGGGCTTGATCCCGACCACCGAGCAGGCGTGCGACGGGCACACGATGGAGCCGTCGGTCTCGGTGCCGACGCCGACCGCGGCCAAGTTCGCGGAAACGGCGGCGCCCGTTCCGGAGCTGGACCCGCACGGGTTGCGGTCGAGGGCGTAGGGGTTGGCGCACTGGCCGCCGCGTCCACTCCACCCGCTGGAGGAGCGCGAGGAGCGGAAGTTGGCCCACTCGGAAAGGTTGGTCTTGCCCAGGATGACCGCCCCAGCCTTGCGGAGCTGCTCCGCCACGAAAGAGTCGCGCGGGGCGACTGCGCCGGCGAGCGCGAGGGAGCCGGCGGTCGTCATCATGCGGTCGGAGGTCGCGATGTTGTCCTTGATCAGCACGGGGATGCCGTGCAATGGACCGCGGGGACCCTTGGCCTTGCGCTCAGTGTCGAGGGCGGTCGCGATCGCGAGCGCGTCGGGGTTGACCTCGATGACCGACCGCAGCGTCGGGCCGTCACGGTCAACGAGCTCGATGCGGGCCAGGTAGGCCTCCGCAAGGGAGCGCGCCGTATGCCTGCCCATCTGCATGCCCGCCTGGAGCTCGGCAATCGTCGCCTCGTCCAGCTCGAACGCCGGAACGGTGGCCGCCGCAGCCGCTTCGGCCCCGCTTCCCGCGCCGAGCACCGAACCGGCCGCCACCGCCATGCCCCCCGCCACGCCCACCTGAAGCAGGTCGCGCCGGCTCAACCCCTCCTGCTTATGCACTCCGGCCTTCCCGGTCTCGCTCATCTCCGTTCCTTCCTGTCAGGCTTCCCGGTCGCAGGGCGCCGTTCGCGATACGCCGCGAGCAGTGCCTCGCGCCGAGCCTTCGGTACGTACCTCACCGCCTCCCGCATTGTCACGCCGGAGGCCCTGTTCGTGCGCGGCGCCAGCCACGCCTCGACCAGATCCGGCCGCTTTTTCGCGGTCTCCCGCAGCACCCAGCCAATCGCCTTGCGGATGAAGAACTCCTTCTCCTCGAGCATTCGGTCGGCGTAGCGCGAGAAGCGCCCGAAGTCGCCCTCCCCGCGCCGGAGCGGCAGAAGCAGCGCCAGCATCGCCGCTCGCCGCACCCAGAAGTCGGCGTCTTCCGCCCAGCGATCGAGGGTGGTACCCAGACCCGGGAAGCGCACGACCAGCGGGCCGGCCACGTGCGCCGCGAGCGCATCCACCAGGGCCCAGGTATGGGAGTCGCGCAGAAGACGCTCGACCACCGCGAGGTCGGCCGCCTGCAGCAGGGGGCCACGCAGCATCAGCAGCTCGACGGCCGCCGCGCGCAGCTCGAAGATCCCGCGCGGCCAGAGCGCCCTGACCAGCGACAGCAAGCCGGCGCGATCGAGCTCCGGCGCTTCCCTCAGCAGCGACTTGACGGTGCCCCGCAAGGCCGCCGTATCCGCGCCGAGAAAGACGAGATCGCTCTTCAGGTAGCTCTTCGCACCGGCGGCGCGCTCCGGTGTGCCAATGCTCCGCAGCTCGCCCTCGATCCGTGCCGCGAGCTCGTCGGGCCGCGGCTTCCTCATGTGGGGAGTCTAGCAGCAGCCTCGAGGCCATAACGACGCTGACGAGGAAGTCGGTGGTAGGCTGCACCGAGTCCTGCCGCAAACGCGCCGGAGGTGAGGCGATGGAGAGTTCGGAAAGGTACGGATCGGAACCCATCGAGCCGACGTCCGGGAGGAAGCTGCGGCCAGGTCAGCGAGTGGCGCGGATCGCTGCCGCCACGCTTGCCGCGGTCCTGGTGGTGGTTGCGGCGGGAGCCGCGTGGATCATCGTGCAGGTGCGCGCGAGCCTGCCCACGCTCGACGGACGGGCGCCGGTCACCGGCCTGACGGCCGCCGTGACCGTCGAGAGGGACGCGCTCGGCGTACCCACCATCCGGGGTGACTCGCGCCTGGATGTCGCCCGGGCCACCGGGTTCGTGCACGCACAGGACCGCTTTTTCCAGATGGATCTGATGCGAAGGCAAGCCGCCGGTGAGGTCTCCGAGATCGCCGGGAAGGCTACCGTGGGGCTGGATCGCAGGATTCGGGTTCACCGCCTCCGCTCCGTCGCGCTTCGTGTGGTGGCGGGAGCCGGCTCCGAGGAGCGCGCGCTCCTCGACGCCTACACGGAGGGCGTGAACACGGGTCTTGCCGCGCTGCGGGAGAAGCCGTTCGAGTACCTCGCGCTGCGCGCCGACCCCGCCCCCTGGCGGCCCGAGGACACGGTGCTGGTGCTGCTTTCGATGTTCATCGAGCTGCAGGGTACGGACGCGTCGTTCGAGTCGGCGCTCGGCCTTCTCCACGATCTCCTGCCCGGGCCGATGTTCGCTTTCCTGGCGGCGCCGGGTACGGAGTGGGACGCGCCGATCGTCGGCGAGCCGTTCACCACGCCGCCGGTCCCGGGCCCCACAGCGTTCGACCTCCGACAGGCCCGGAAGGCCGAGGCGTTACCCTCCGCTCAACCCGAGACCGACGCAGAGCCGGTCGCCGAGGGAAGCAATAACTGGGCGGTCGCCGGAAGCCGCACGACGCACGGCGGCGCCATCCTCGCCGACGACATGCACCTGGGCATCTCCGTCCCCAACACCTGGTACCGGGCGTCCCTCGCCTGGGCCGACCCCGCGCGGCCCGGCGAGGGCTTCCGCGTCACGGGCGTGATGCTGCCCGGGACGCCGGCCGTCGTCGTCGGCAGCAACGCCCGTGTGGCCTGGGGGTTCACCAACAGCTACGGCGACTGGCAGGACCTCGTGATCGTCGAGGTCGACCCGTCCGACAGCGGCTTCTACTTCGCACCCGGGGGCCGTCTCAGGTTCGAACGGGCCGTCGAGACCATCAAGGTGAAGGGGGGCGAAGGCGAGAGCCTCGAGGTGACGTCCACCATCTGGGGCCCGGTGATCGACAAGGACCACCTGGGACGTCCCCGTGCCCTGAGGTGGACCGCCCACGATCCCACGGCCCTCAACCTCAACCTGCTGCGGCTGGAGACCGCCCGCACGTTGGAGGAAGCCCTCGACTTCGCCAACACGTGCGGCATCCCGCCCCAGAACTTCGTGTGCGCCTCCTCCAACGGCCGGGTCGGATGGACGATCGCGGGCATCATCCCGAGGCGCGTGGGCTTCGACGGGCGGCTGCCCGGTTCGTGGCGGGATGGCACGCGGCGCTGGGATGGGTGGCTGGCACCCAGCGAGGCGCCTCGCGTGGTCGATCCGCCGTCGGGCTTCTTGTGGAGCGCGAACGCGCGGGTGGTCGCCGGGGATGCGCTCGCCAAGATCGGCGACGGCGGCTACGCGCTCGGCGCACGCGCCCGCCAGATCAGGAACGATCTCGAGGCGCTCGGGAAGGCGACCGAGCGGGACATGTTGGCGATCCAGCTCGACGACCGCGCGCTCTTCCTCGAGCGCTGGCACGATCTCCTCATGCGGACACTCACGCCGGAGGCGATTGCAGCCGATCCGCGCCGGGCCGAGCTGAAGAGGTTCGCCGAGGCGTGGGGAGCCCGTGCGTCCGTCGGCTCCGTCGGCTACCGGATCGTGCGGATGTTCAGGTACTTCCTTGCCGATCAGGTGATGACGGCGCTCACCTCTTCCTGCCGCGAGGCCGACGCGCGTTTCCGGTATCAGACGCTCACGCAGCTCGAGGGCCCGGTCTGGCGCCTGCTCACCGAGAGGCCTGCCAACCTCCTCGACCCGAGGTTCAAGAGCTGGGACGACCAGCTCCTTGCCGCGGTGGATGCCACGGCGGAGTACTTCCGGAAGCTGGGCGGCCCGCTCGCGCAGCACACCTGGGGGGAGCGCAACACCGTCGCGATTCGCCACCTGCTCTCCAGTTCGATCCCTGGGCTGGGGCAGGCGCTCGATATGCCGAAGGACCAGCTCCCCGGCGACAGCAACATGCCGCGCTTCCAGGCACCGTCCGTAGGCGCCTCGGAGCGGATGGCCGTGTCGCCGGGCCGCGAGGCCGAAGGGCTCTTCCACATGCCGTGCGGCCAGAGCGGACATCCGCTGTCGCCGTTCTACCGGGCCGGGCACGAGGCGTGGGTGCGCGGGGAGCCGACCCCCTTCCTCCCCGGGGCCACGGTGCACACGCTGACACTCGTCCCGACGGGAGCGCTTCACCCGACGAGCTGATCCCACCCGTGCCGGCCACACCTGAGGCGACCGCCGGCGCCCACGGTGATAAACTGAATTTTGCCGATTACGGCAGGATGAGCGTCCCATGCCTTTCTCGCGTCCCGGCACACCGGCACCCGGAGGCGGAACCACGGCCGAAGACAGGACAGCGGCGGTGGAGGAGCTGTCCGCCCAGCAGGCGCCTCCGGCCGACGGAGCCATCCCCGGGGCCGACCCCCAAATGGATACCGCCTTCGAGCCCACGGTCGTGTCGCACTCTCGCGTGAGGGTCGATTTCGCGAACTTCCACAAGGAGCTGCGCCAAACCAACCTCCGTGTGCTGATCTGGACGGTGGCGGTCTTCGACGTCGTGTACCTGACGTGGGCTGTCTTCGACTTCCTGCTGGTCCCGATCCACTGGCGGGAATTCCTGGCCCTTCGAATCTCCGCGGCCGTGTTGAACCTGGTCGTCGTGCTGGTCGTCAATCGCCAACGGTTGAAGCGGTACTCCAACGAGGCGCTGTGGACCGTCGCGTTCATTTTCGGGAGCTTCATCGCGCCCATGCTGCCCCAACTGAGCAAGGACAGCTTCTCCGCGTACATCATGGGCTTCTCCGTCGTGATCCTCGGCGCGGGGGTCCTGCCCGTGTGGCAACCCCGGTGGTCGATCTCCAACCTGACCGCAATCATCCTCAGCGCACTCGTCGCGTTCGCCCTGTCGGACTCGAGCATTTCCCTGCGCGACCTCGTTGGCGGTGCTTTCTTCGTCGCAACGGCGACCGGCCTTAGCCTCGCGGCGGCTTTCTTCAAGTACGACCTGGCGCGGAGGGACTTCCTGACGCGCTCGGAGCTGTACGCGGTCGCCCGGCGCGAGGCCGACGCGCGGGCCCGCCTGGCTCACGCCACCGACGAGCTGCAGAGCGCCCTCGAGAAGCTGAAGGAGTTGGACCGCCTGAAGAGCAAGTTCTTCGCCAACGTTTCCCACGAGTTGAGGACGCCGCTCACGCTCATCCTCGCCCCGGTCGAAGAGCTCACGCAGGCCACCACCAACCCGAACCAGCTGCAGTACCTGCGTGTCGTGCGCAAGAACGCCCACCGGTTGCTGCGGCTGATCGACGACCTGCTCGACCTCTCCCACCTGGACGCTGGGGGCCTGAGGCTCAACCTGGCGGAGCTCGACATCCGAACGATTGCCGCAACGGTGCACGAGAACAGCAGACCGGCAGCGATGGCGAAGGGCATCGATTTCACGTTCGAAGCGGAGCCTTCGACGAAGAAGATCTTCGCCGATGCCCACCGCCTCGAGATCGTCCTGACCAACCTCGTCGGCAACGCCATCAAGTTCACCCCGTCGGGCGGTCGCATCGAGCTGCGGGTCGAGGACCTGACCAGCGGCGTACGGGTCCGCGTGAAGGACACGGGGAGCGGAATCCCTCCGGACGCTCTCCCCCACGTCTTCGAGAGGTTCTTCCAGGCGGCTCCGACGGGCCAGCGGCGGGACGGGGGTGTCGGCATCGGCCTCGCGCTGGCGAAGGAGCTGGTCGAGCTCCACGGCGGGGTGGTGACCGTTGCCAGTCACGTCGGCGCGGGGAGCACCTTTTCCTTCATCCTCCCGTTCGGGAGGGACCATATCCGGCCCGAGGTGATCGAGAGGCGGCAGGAGTTCACGCCGCGGGAGGACCTCAGGCGCAGGACCGAGGACACTGCCTCCACCGCCAAACCGACGGGCTACACGGATCAGGGCAGGCTGCCGGCCGTGGTCGCCGAGCGGACCCCCGTCAGTGAATCGCGGAGGGCGCGGATCGTCCTCGCCGAAGACCACGGTGACGTTCGTGAGTTCATCCGGGGCCTGCTTGAGCCCGAGTTCGAGCTGATGACGGCCACCAACGGAGACGAGGCCTGGGAGCTGGTGTGCCGGGAGATGCCGGACCTGGTGATCTCCGACGTCATGATGCCCGGCCGCAGCGGCACCGAGCTCTGCCGGGACATCAAGGCCGAACCTGCCTTAAAGAACATCCCGGTGATCCTCCTCACGGCCCGCGTCGGCTCCGAGGCCACGCTGGAGGGGTACGCCCACGGCGCGGACGACTTCGTGGCCAAGCCGTTCCACCCGCGGGTCCTGCTTGCACGCGTCCGCGCCCAGCTCAAGCTGCGCGCCCTCAGCCTGCAGCTCGTCGAGCGCGAAAAGCTGGCTGCTGTGGGCACGCTTGCCGCCGGAATCCTGCACGAGGTTCGCAACCCGGTGAACGCGATCCTCAACGCGGCGCGCGTTCTGACCGGCAGCAACGTCGATCGGTCTTTGACCGCCAAGCTGCTGGGGGTGATCAACGACGCTGCGGAGCGTATCCAGGGGATCACCTCCGCCCTCGAGATCCACGCGCGGCCGGCCGAGGCCGGGGGCCTCACCCCCTGCGACGTCCGGGCGGGCCTCGACGCGACGCTCCAGCTGCTCGAGCACCGCATGGAGCGCGTGACCGTGCATCGCGAGTACACGACCGACGTGCGGGCCGCCGCCCCGCCCGGCCCCTTGAACCAGGTCCTCATGAACCTCCTCGACAACGCCCTCCGGATGGGGGCGAAGAACCTCTGGCTGCGCGTCGCTCTCCACGACCAGCGGCTCGTCATCCGGATCGGCGACGACGGGCCTGGGGTTCCGCCCGAGGTCGCGCAGCGCATCTTCGATCCGTTCTTCACGACGCGGGAAGCAGGGGGAGGCATCGGGCTCGGACTCTACCTGTCCCGCAGGATCGTCGAAGCGCATCACGGAGCGATCTGGGTCGAGGATCGCCCCGGTGGAGGGGCCGAGTTCGTCGTGGAGCTGCCTTCAGTGCTACGGGCGTGACCGCTCGGCTGCACCCGCAGCTGTGCCGAAACACAAAGGTGTGGCACACTCGGTACTCGGTAGTGTGCCCGGCAGCCAGGACCGGGCTTGAGGATAGAATGAGGAGAGGATGACGAAGTCGTACGAAGAGCTGATGGGGGCCCTCGGGAGGGCGGTCTTCTTTCGCCCGGAGCGGCGCAGGGTGCGGGACCTTCTCTCCCGGGACGCGCAGCCGCAGCTTCTGGTCAACGACCATGAGTTCCCGCTTTTCGACCTGTCGATGAACGGAGTTTCCTTCGTCTCCCGCGAAGCCAGCCATTCGTGGCCGGTCGGCACGGAGCTCGAGATCAAGCTCCTCCTCTACAACAAGCAGGTCTACGGAGGTCGGGGCCGCGTTGCCCGCCTCGAGCCCGGCCCGAAGACCGGCATGCGGATCGGCGTGGGGCTTAGCAGCGGCTTTCTAGACCTCCCGGAGATTCTTCGCCAGGACGAGGAGGGCCGTCTCGAGAACGAGCTCAAGTACGGCCCTGAGCACTGGCGGGCCAAGATCCCCCAGCCCTTCCAGGACGCCGTCGCACGTGCCGTCCACTTCCTGCAGTTCTACCGGCAGGTCCTCGATAGGCACGAGGCCCGCTACAAGGCTCCGGGCGGCGGAGGCAGCCACTCGATCGCCGCACTCGAGGAGAAGGGTCTGGCGGCGATGCGCGAGCCGTGGAGGGAGATTGAGCGGGTCGCAACCCGCGCCGCCATGGAGTGCCTGAACGACCGGGAGGTCCTCCGCGCCGCCAAGGACTACACGGAAACCCTGGTCACGCCGCTGATGATTGATGCCCCCCTGATCCACCGGGCCTACACAAAGCCGCTCGGGTACTCGGGCGACTACCAGGTCATGCTTTACTACTACAACAACGCCCTCGAGGGTGACTCGGCGTTCGCGCGGGTTTTCCACAAGATCGCGGTTGAGCACCCGCTCTCAAACGGCGTGCGCACCCGGAAGGACTACATCATCAACCTGATTGAGGAGGAGCACCAGCGGCACCTGACGCGGGCAAATGGCGACGGGGTCTTCCGCGTCGTGAGCCTCGGGTGCGGCCCTGCCCGCGAGGTCTCCGGTTTCGTCAAGCGCCGCAAGGCATGGCCGGGGCAGGTCGTATTCACGCTGATCGACCAGGAAGACGAGGCGCTGAGCATCGCCTACCACGAGAGCCAGCGCGAGATCCTCGCGACCGGCAGCAACGGGGTGCTGCAGTGCCTGAACCTCTCGTTCATCCAGATCCTGCGCGACCCCAGTCTGGTCCCTGTGGAGCACAAGCAACACTTCATCTTCGCCACCGGCATGCTGGACTACCTGCGCGAGTCGACCGCCCAAATCCTGGTCCGGGCCCTCTACGACCAGCTGGCCGAGGGCGGCCTGGTGGCGCTCGGCAACGCGATCAGCCCCAACGACCACTTCTGGCCCGCCGAGTTTATACTTGACTGGACAATGCTCTACCGGACCCGCGAGGAGATGCTGCGCCTGGGCAAGTGGCTGCCCGAAAACGCGGAGATGAGCGTCTCGGTCGAGCCGGGGAACGCGTACTACTTCCTCTTGGTGCGGAAACACTAGCGGGGCACGACCGCCCCTTGGCGCGGACGAGGGGCCCAGGGCTGCGAAGCGCCGACCGTGCTTCCAGACCGGGCCTGGGAAGGCTGGCCATGGCTCGAACGATCCTGTACGTGGACGACGACGTCGCCAACCTGACGGTCCTGCAGGCCGCCTGTGCCGATGAGTTCGACGTCATCACCTCGCCGAGCGCGGAGGCTGCCCTGGAGATCCTGCGGCAGCGGGAGATCGCCGTGCTCCTGGTCGACCAGCGCATGCCAGGAATGTCCGGAGTCGAGCTCTTCGAGGCGGTGCGCGGCCTCTACCCGGACACCGTCCGTATCCTCATCACCGCCTACTCGGACCTCTCCGACGCCATCGCCGCGATCAACCGGGGCCAGATCCGTGGCTACCTCCGCAAGCCCTGGGAGCCGGAGCACTTGAAGGCCTCGCTGCGCGAGGGTCTCGAGGTGTACGAAACCAGACGGAAAGTCCGTGAGCTGGAGCGCCGCCTGCTCGAGACCGAGCGCGTCTACTCGCTGGGCGTGGTGGCGGCAGGGGTGGCCCACGAGCTCCGGAACCCTCTTGCGACGCTCCAGACGGCCCTCGACGTGACCGAGATGCGCCTGACGGGCCTCCTGGATGCGCTGGCCTCGGACCGGCCGCCGCGCGACCACCTTGACACCGTGAAGAAGCTGGTGGAGCACGTGACCCGGGCGAAGCGCTCAATCGGCCAGATCACCGAGATCACCTCTGGCATCGAGCTGAGCCATCGCAGGCACGATGAGGTCAAGACCACCGACATGCAGGAGGTGGCCAACCTGACCCTTCGGTGCGTGAGGGCCGAGCTGCTCAAGCACGCCGAGATTCAGGCGCAGATCGAGCCCACGCCGCCGGTCAAGGGCTCGCCGAACCGCCTGGGCCAGGTCGTCATGAACCTGCTGATCAACGCCCTCCAGGCGTTGCCTGACCGTCCGCGCGGGGAGAACCTCGTTGCCCTGCGGCTCAGGCGTGCTGGCGACATCGTCCGGCTCGAAGTGGAGGACAACGGCTCGGGGATCGCACCCGACGTGGTGGGCCGGGTCTTCGATCCGTTCTTTACCACGAAGGCCCACGGCGGGACCGGCCTCGGACTCGCGATCTCCAGGCAGATCGTCGAGGAGGCCGACGGGACGATCTCGGTGGAGAGCCAGGTGGGGCGCGGCACGCGCTTTGTCGTGGAGCTGCCCGTGGCCGCCGTCGCACAGACCCCGAAGCCATAGGAGCCTGTCCGAGTAATACTCCGGCTGCGAATCCCGATGGCACCCGGCTGGCGGTGCCAGCCGTCGCGAAAAGTCCTTGACGTAGCTCTGGCTACGCCTCCGGGCTTTTCGCTCGACTTCCTTGCCATCCGGCGCCCTCGGAATGCTCGCTTTCGTCGTTTACTAGAGACAGGCTCCTAGCCCGACCCGAGCCGCACCCACCCCCCAGGAGTCACAGGACCGTCAGCCGGGCGGACCGACCTTCGCGGTTCCCCCCTCCCAGCGGCCGGCCCTCCGGCTGGGAGGCGTTGCCGGCGTGAACCTTCGCGCCCCCTTTTGCGTCTACTGGAGTGCCGGAACGAGCCGGCCAGCACATCTCGAACGAGAGGCTGGAGCACGAGAGGAGGCAGTGGATGGCTGTGGTGCTACCTGGTTTCGCAAGGCCGCGGCCTTTCCGGGAAAGTCGGGCCGATCTGCCCACCGCGGTCATCCTCGACAGCGGCGAGGAAGCCCGCGTCGTGACCGTGAGGCTCCCGAGCTCGCCGCAGCCCGGCGACCGTTTCGTTTTCGAAGGACGTACCTGGGAAGTGACGCACGCCAAGGACTTCAAGCGCGGGATGGTTGCGCGGCCGGTCGGCGACGGCGGCTGCGTCCACTAGAGGGGATTCACCTGCCGCCGAGGACTTTGCGGATGCGGCGGATCTGTTTGGCGTGCGTGTGCGCGTGCTCCGCGTAGATCTCGAGCCAGCGCTCGGCCGTGTACACCCCGGACTCGGTGTGCCAGCCGGTCTTCCTCCAGTCCTCCTCCGACATCTCACGGAGCAGTTGCAGGGTCGTCCCCCGCGTGCTCTGGAACGCCTCCCACGCCGGTCTCAGATCGCGCTTGTTGTAGCGCAGCCGCACCGCAAAGCCCTCCTGGTCATACCCCTCGATGACCGGCAGCTCCTCCACGAGAAGCTTCCGCAGACGGATCCCCGCGATGGTCTCGCTGTCGGCAAGGTGGTGCACGATCTCGGCAGCGCTCCATTTCCCGGGGAAAGGACTGGTCGTGAGCCCCTCGGTCGAAAAGCCCTCGAGGCTGCTCGCCACCTCGTCTGGGCCCGAGGCGTAGCGCTCGATGAGCCTGTTCCGCTCTGCTTTCCTCATACCGGCCCTCCCGCCGCCGTTCCGGCTCCCATGCCAACCGTAACGGCACCCGCCCCCGATTATTGCATCCACGCCGCCGCCCTGCCAGTTGCGCCGGGCGCGCCGATCGTGAAAGATGGCTTTTCAGGGAGGGGGCGTGGACTCGGGTCGCGGCTACCGCACGACCGTTGACTTCGGCTTCGGGGGGCCGCGAGGGCGCCCGCCGCAGGACCTCGCGGCGGTGCTCGCTGTCCTCTTCGCGACCTTTGCGCTGCAGTTCTTCGCAGCCACCGCGATCGTGCCGGCGCTGCTCAGGCTCACACCGGCGGTCTGGCGTGCCGGCTTCCTGTGGCAGCCGTTCACCTACGCGTTCGTCGGATTCGGCGGGCCGAGTCCGTGGATCGTCGTCGAGCTCTTCGTCCTCTACTGGTTCGGCAGCGACGTGCGGTCGCGCCTCGGCCGCAAAGGCTTCTGGAGGCTGCTCGCCTGGGCGGTCCCCGGCGCGGCGGCCGCCGCGGTGCTCGTGCAGCTCGCCGCGGAGGCGATCGGCGGGGCGAGCCCCACCCCCTTCCCGTTCCAGCTCATGCAAGGGCAGCGGATGCTTCTGGTGGTCATCATCGCGGCCTTTGCGACTCTCTACGGCGACGCCACGATCCTGCTGTTCTTCGTCCTGCCCATGAGGGCGCGCTGGTTTCTGTGGTTCTCGGTCCTGATCGGCTTCGTGGCATACCTAGGAAGCAAGGACGTGGCCGGCTTTGCAGGGATCTGCGCCGGGACGGGGATCAGCGTGCTCGTGCTGTCGCCTTCGGGGGTGCAGCGGGCCTTGCGGCGGCGCTGGCTGGAGTGGCGCCGCACCCGCCTCGAGCGCAACGTCGACCGGCTCGCGAGGCGCCGCGGCCTGCGGGTGGTGCGGCGGGACGACGAGCCCAAGGGGCCCACGATCAACTAGCGCCGCCATCCGATCCAACTCGAAGGTTTTCACGCCCGAGGGTGCCTGTTCGGCGATGCTCACCTGGTCGGTCGAAGAGATGGCGACGTCATCACTTAAGAACCCTCTCCCCCGGAACAACCCGCGCCTGCAGACACGAGGCGCACGAAGGGGGAAAAGCCTGTTCTGGTATGATTTTCTCAAGATGGAGCAGGGCAAGACCCCAATCGTCGAGAGGCGGCGCAGCCCCCGCTACCCCGTCGAGGGCGTGCAGGGAACCCTGCACATCAGCACCGGGGCGAAGATCCTGAACATGAGCCTCACCGGGATGGCCGTGGAAACCGACACCCAGATGCGGGTGAGCCGCTCCTACTCGCTCGCGCTCAGGCACGGCGAGGAATTCGTGGTCAGGCTCTCCGGGACCGTCGTGTGGTGCCATTTGCGGACGCTCCGGAAGACCGAGAGCGGTGAGACCAAGAGCGTCTACCACGCGGGCTTCAGGTTCGACGACACGCTCACCGAGAAGGCCATCGAGCTGACGCACTTCCTCGAGGCCACGGCGGTAATCGCGGTCGAGCAGAGGATCTCGGGCCGCTTCAAGCTCAAGTTCGCGAAGCCCGTGGACCTCGACACCGCCTACCGGTTCACGGTCAAGACCATCAGCGCCTCGGGGGTCCTCATCGAAACCGACGTGCCGGCCGCGGTGGGCACCGTGTTTGACATGGAGGCAGACCTGCACGGCGTTACCCTGGAGGCCCGGGGCCGCGTCGCCAACTCGCGGGAGGTCCCCGACGCGCAGCAAGGCAGGGTCAGCCTGCTGGGCATCGAGTTCGTCCAGATGCAGGACCGCGACAGGCGCGCGCTCGAGGAGTTCATCGCCAGCCACCTGCAGTAGGCGCCGGCTCGGGGCGCCGCCCGCGGCCGATCGAGCGACGTCGACGGGGCAGCCTCACTCGTCCTCGGCCGGATGCGGTTGCAGCCCTGGCGGCCCAGGCCAAGTCTCCACCTGGCTCCTACCGGTACCCCGCGATCCACGGGGGCACCGTCATCTTCACCGCCGAGGGCGACCTGTGGAGAGCGTCGGCGAGCGGTGGACTCGCACAGCACCCGGACAAGTCGTCCGGGGCGCGCCTGCACTAGGGGTTGCGGGGCGCCGAGGGTTGACGTGGATGCGACTCCGTCTTAACCTCACGGCGCAAGGGAGGTCACATATGAGGAAGCAATTGCTCAGTCTCGTCGCCGCGATCGCTGCGGTAATGCTCGTGTCCACGGCGTGGGCCCAGCAGCTCGACCTGCCGCGTCCAAGCCCCAAGGCCACGGTCTCCCAGACCGTGGGCCTCACTGACGTCACCATCACCTACTGCCGGCCCAGCGTGAAGGGGCGCGTGATCTGGGGGGGGCTCGTTCCCTACGACCAGGTCTGGCGGACCGGTGCCAACGAGGCCACCACGATCACGTTCACGGACGACGTCACCATCGAGGGCACCAAGCTGCCCGCCGGGACGTACGGCCTGTTCACGATCCCGGGCAAGGACGACTGGACCGTCATCTTCAACAAGGGCGCCAAGCAGTGGGGCGCCTACGAGTACAAGCAGGACCAGGACGCACTGCGGATCAAGGTGAAGCCGAAGGGTGACGAGTTTCGCGAGCTGCTGACGCTGTGGTTCCCGGCGGTCTCCACCGAGTCCGCGACGGTGGCAATCTGCTGGGAGAAGCTCACGGTGCCGTTCACGATCAAGGTGGACACCGTCGAAAAGGTGCTCGCCGCGGCCCGCAGGGCGATCGATGACTGGCGTCTCCCCTACCGCGCCGCCACCTTCTGCCTCGACAACAACGTGAACCTCGCCGAGGCCAGGGGCTGGATGGACAAGTCGATCGCCATGAAGGAGACGATGTACAACCTGGCCGGTAAGGCGCGCTTCCTCGCCCTCGACGGCAATAAGGCGGACGCCATCGCCCTCGCCAAGAAGGCGATCGTGGTCGGCAAGGCGGCCGACCCCAAGGCCGACACCGCGATGGTGGACAACCTGATCAAGGAGTGGCAGAAGTAACACGGGTCAGGGCACGGGGCACAGGAAAAACTAGAGCACATGACAAAGCGGCCCGCGCCAGCGGGCCGCTTCTTTTCTTGCGGCGGTCCCGCCGTCGGCGGGACGGGACGCGCCGACAAGCCGGCACGATCAGGCAGGTGCCGTCTCGTGATGGGCGGCGCGACCGCCGACCCAGGGCTCGAAGAGCAGCGCGAGCGCGATTACGGCGGTACACCCCACCACGTTGTACCAGAGGAACGAGACGCCGGTGAAAAGGAAGCACGCAACCACTAGCGCCTCGGCCACGATCGCGGCTGCGAACACCGCGGTGCCCGAGACCCTCCGCACGTAGAAGCCGGCCAGGAAGATCCCCAGGATCGTCCCGTAGAACAGCGAACCCAGGATGTTCACCGCCTCGACCAGCGAGCCCAGCCGGCTGGCCTGCTCGGCGAAGGTGATCGCGAACGCCCCCCAGACGACCGTGGCCAGCCGCGACACGAGGACGTAGTGCCCCTCCCCCGCCTCGGGCCTGAGCAGCCGCTTGTAGACGTCCACCACGGTCGTCGAGGCGAGCGCGTTCAGCTCGGCCGACGACGCCGACATGGAGGCCGCGAACACCGCGGCCAGCACCAGCCCCAGCAGCCCCGCCGGGAGGTACTTCACCACGAAGCTCAGGAAGACGTAGTTGGTGTCGCTTGGGTCGGCGCGGGGATCGTTGGCGCGGATGAGGGCGATCGCCTCCCCGCGGACCGCGTCCGCATGAGTCCCCGCCTCGGCGAAAGCCCGCTGCGCTTCCGCGCGGCCGCTCCCGCTCTTCAGTGCCCGCAGCAGCTCGCGGGCCCGCCGCTCGCGAACGCCGACGGCCTCGTCGTACCGCCGCTCCAGCTCGCCGAAGCGGACGCCGTCGGAGGACGCCCGCACCCTGGCGGTCTCCGCGGGGTCAAAGAAGATCGGCGGCGCCTTGAACTGGTAGAACGCGAAAACCATCGCGCCCAGGAAGAGAATGGCGAACTGCATCGGGACCTTGGCCATCCCGTTGAAGAGCAGCCCCAGCCGGCTCTGCGTCACCGACTGCCCCGAGAGGTAGCGCTGCACCTGCGACTGGTCGGTGCCGAAGTACGAGAGGGCCAGGAAGGTCCCGCCGATCAATCCGGACCACAGCGTATAGCGGTCGGTCAGGCTGAACGAGAGGTCGATCGCTTTGAGCCTGCCGGCTTTCCCTGCCACCCGCACGGCGTCGAGGAGCGACACGTCGGCGGGGAGCGACGTCACCAGTACGACGAACGCCGCGCCCATTCCTGCCAGGATGATCGCCGCCTGAAGCACCTGGGTCCGGCTCACCGCGCGCGTCCCGCCCGAGGTCGTGTAAACGATGACCAGCCCGCCGATGATCAGGATCGTGACTCGCATGTCCCAGCCCAGGATCACCGAGAGGATCAGCGACGGCGCGAAGATGGTCAGGCCGGCCGCCAGCCCGCGCTGGATCAGAAACAGGAACGCGGTCAGCGCGCGGGTCTTGAGGTCGAAGCGGCCCTCCAGGAACTCGTACGCCGTGTAGACCTTCAGGCGATAGTAGAGCGGGACCGCCGTGATGGAGAGCACGATCATCGCAATCGGCAGCCCGAGGTAGAACTGCACGAAGCGCATCCCGTCCGCGTACGCCTGACCGGGCGTCGAGAGGAACGTGATGGCGCTCGCCTGCGTGGCCATGATGGAGAGCGCCACGGTCCCCCAGCGCATCTCCCTTCCCGCGAGCAGGAAACCCTTGGTGTCGCTGCTCCGGCCGCCCCGCCAGACGCCGTAGACCACCATGACGAGCAGCGCCGAGGCCAGCACCACCCAGTCGAGCTGGCTCATTCGAGGGCCTTGGTAAACGCATAGAAGAGGACGATCAGCGCCACCAGGGTGCCCGCCACCGCGGCGTAGAGGGCGGCCCAGCTCCGGCCAAAAGGCGGAGGCTCCTCGTGGAAACCGGGCTCCGGGCTCCAGGCTTCGGGCTCCGAAAGGAGCCCTCGGGGCTCGTCGCTCGGACTAGCCATGCGGCCTCCCCCCGGCCAGCAAGTTCACGAACAGGCGGATCGCCCCGGGCACCCCGGCGGGCAACTGGCGGAAGAACGCGAGCCCCGTGTAGACGTAGCTCCCCTTGCCGTAGGTCGCGAACAGCAACGCCCCCTGGTTTGGCTTCTCGCCGGGGTCGGCCATCGCGAGGAGCGCCTGGTAGCGGGGGTCCCACGTGGCGGGGTAGTTGAGCCCGCGCTCCTGCACCCAGCCGGACCAGTCGGCGCCGCCGATGACCTCGGGCGTCGTGAGCAGCGGGTTCCCCGGGAGGAGGACCTGCACGGCGGCCGTCTCATCGGTGGTGCGTTCCCGTCCGATCGTGAGGGGGTACGGCCCGAGGCGATCGGTCACCAGGCCACGCTCGGTGTTGTACTGAACGACCAGCGTGCCGCCGTTCTCGACGTAGGCGAGGAGGCGTTCCTGCGCCTGTCCGAGCACCTGCCGGGTGTCGTAGGCGCGCACCCCCGTCACGATGGTGTCGTACGCCGCCAGGCCCCCGTTGGCCAGGTCGCCGTCGGACAGCAGCGTCACGTCGAACCCGAGCTGCCGCAGCACGGCGGGTATCTCGTCACCGGCACCCATCACGTAGCCGACGTGGCGCACCGGGCGGGTGATATCGACCCGCACGAGCTTTGCCGTGGCCGGCGGGAGCAGCGTCTGGGGCGAGATGTGCGGGTAGTCCACCGTGACCAGGCTGCGCGCGGGCTCCTCGCGCTCGGTCCGGACCGACAGAGTCAGGGCGCCGCTCTGCTCGCCGGCGGGGGGTGTGACGGTGAAGCTGACGCTCTTGTCGTCGCCGGCCTTTGCGAACGCGACCGTGATCTCCTCCGGCTCCGGCCGCCAGCCGGCAGGTGCCTGCACGTTAAGGGTGGCCTTGGTGTTGGGGGCGTGGGCGGTCACCACGGCGTGGACGACGGTCGGTTTGCGGTCGGGGAAGAACAGGACCGGCGCCTCGAGGTTGACCGTCACCCTCGGCACAATCACCAGCGTGCGGTTGCGCTCGCCAACCACCGGGTCAAGCCACGTGTAGCTCACCGGCACGTGGAAGTCGAGCTGCCGGTCGCCGGCGCGAAGCACGAAGGTGGCGACGAGGGCGGGGGGGCTATGCGGCGCGCCGACCAGCTCCTGCGCGGGGACCGCATAGACGCCGCCTCCGTTGGGGCGCGCCAGCCAGTACGGCTGGCTCACGGGAAGATCACGGGGCAGCGCGAGCGCGACCGTCGTGACCACCGGCTGGTTGTTCGCAAGGGCAAGGGCGGGTGCGGGGCCGCCGTCCACCGTCGATGACTTCACTTCCGGACGGTCGGCGTGCGGCACCGAGGTGAACGGCAGCTCGACGCGAAGGAGCGAGAGCGGCACGTTCGAACGGTTGAGGACCGTGGCCTTGATTTCGATGCTGGTACCCGGGACCGCGGTCGGTGAGCTGGCTGCGGCTTCCAGCCATAGGCCGGTGCACAGGCGGATCGCGTCGAGCAGCTCCCCCCTCTTGGTCTGGACCCATGAACTCCGCTCGAGGGTATCCAGAGCGCCATAGGCGTCGAGCAGCGCCGGCACGGCCGCGGCGGGGTTCTCGTCCGAGTAGGCCGCCAGCGCCCGAGACACCGCCCGCGCGACCGCCTCTCCTCCCGGCATCCGCTTCCAGGTCAGGTCCACGCCGTCGAAGAGGTCGCTCGAAAAAGGCTCCCCTGCCACCAGCTCGAAGTCGTTGGGCACGCTGCCGCGCCTGGCGGGGATCGCTCCCCCCTGGCTCTTGTGCATGGTGCGGGATGCAGCGGCGATCTCCGCCCAACCCTGTCCGAGCAATGCGTCGTAGGCTCCGAGGTCGATGATGAGACGGGGCTTCTCGGTGGCAGCCGGCGCTTGGCCCTGACGGCGCCAGGCGTTCCAGACGAGGCGCTTCGCTTGCCACGGCTTGACGTAGGCGAGCTGCTCGGGGAAGCGCGAACGGTCTGCCGCCGCGGTAAAGGCCTCCGCGGCCAGCATCGCCGAGGCGGTGTGGTGGCCGTGGCCCCCGTCGCCGTTGGGCGGGAAGCGCGTGATAATGACGTCGGGACGGAACGAGCGGATCACCCACACGACGTCGGCGAGCACCGCGTCGCGGCCCCAGATGGCGATGGTCTCCTCGGCCGTCTTGGAGTAGCCGAAGTCCACCGCACGGGTGAAGAACTGCTCCGCCCCGTCGATGCGACGGGCGTCGAGCAGCTCCTCGGTGCGAAGGACGCCAAGCAGCTCGCCCTGCTCGGTGCCGATCAGGTTCTGGCCGCCGTCGCCCCTGGTGAGTGAGAGGTATGCGGCCCGCACCTTGCGGCCGCTCGCCAGGTACGCGAGCATGGCGCCGTTCTCGTCGTCGGGGTGCGCGCCGATGTAGAGCGCGCTGCCTACGACCGACAGCTTCTCGAGGGCGATGCGGCGAGAGGCGGCGTCCTGGGCCGTGTTCGTCTGCGCGGAAAGGCATGCAGCCCACGCGGCGCCGAACGCGACGGCGAGGGCTGCCAGTCGGGTCTTCGAAGGTCTCATCAACGGTCTCTCCCCGTGGCGAAGGTTATACGCCACGAACCGGGCCTCGGTTGCCATTGGATACGGGAACCACATGCGAGGCAAGGGGGCGCCGCCCGCCGCTATTCCCCGAGGGCTCGCCGCGCGCGAGGCTGGGCTACACTGCGGCAGTTCGGTCGTGCGACCGTTGCGACAGAGGGAGAAGCGATGGCACCTCGCGGCTCAGGACGTCCCAGCAAGACTACCGTGACGGGAACCGACTCAGGCTCAAGGGCCTGGACGCGGCGCCAGGTGCTTCATCGGGTTTCGGCGGCGGGGGTCGCCTCCGCGGTTTTCGGGAGGGCGCTCGCCGCACTGGCCGCCGGGAAGCTCTCGATCACCGAGGAGACGATCCGTCAGGCGGAGTGGATCTCGGGGCTCGACCTCACCGAGGAGCAGCGCACACAGATGGTGTCAAGCCTCAACGACACCCTCGACGACTTCGCGAAGATCCGCGAGGTCGCGCTCGACAACGCGGTCGCGCCGGCGTTCCGCTTTTCGACCTCCGAGGCCAACGACCAGCACGCCGCGCGGCGCGAGACCAAGGTCACCTTTAAGCCGTCCTCGAGCGTCGCGCTCCCGGCCTCCTCCGAGGACCTGGCCTTCGCCCCGGTCACGGAGCTCGCCTCTCTGCTCCGCCGTCGGAAGGTCTCGTCCGTGGAGCTCACCAAGCTCTACATCGAGCGCCTGCGCCGCTACGACCCGTTGCTGGAGTGTGTCATCACCATGACCGAGGAGCTCGCGCTGCAGCAGGCCGCCCGGGCCGACCGCGAGATCGCAGCGGGTCGCGTCCGCGGCCCCCTGCACGGGATCCCCTGGGGCGCCAAGGACCTGCTGGCGGTACCCGGTTATCCCACGACCTGGGGCGCAGAGCCGTACAAGGACCAGGTGCTCAAAGAGACGGCCACCGTGGCCGCCCGTCTCGACGAGGCCGGCTCCGTGCTGGTCGCCAAACTGACCCTGGGCGCGCTGGCCATGGGCGACGTCTGGTTCGGGGGCACAACCCGCAACCCCTGGAAACCGGTTGAGGGATCGAGCGGCTCATCGGCCGGGCCTGCCGCAGCCGTGGTGGCGGGCCTTGCGGGCTTCACGATCGGAAGCGAGACACTGGGGAGCATCGTCTCCCCGTGCACGCGCTGCGGGGCCACCGGCCTGCGCCCGACGTTCGGGCGCGTGAGCCGTCATGGCGCCATGGCCCTGGCCTGGACGATGGACAAGCTCGGATCCATCGCCCGCTCCGTTGAGGACTGCGCGCTTGCGTTCGCCGCGATCCTCGGCTCCGACCCACAGGACCCCACGGCGGTCGACAGGCCGTTCCGCTGGCCGCTCGATCGCGACCCCCACACGCTGCGCGTCGGCTTCGTCCAGGAGGCCTTCGAGGAGGACCGCTCCAAGCGCCCCGAGAAGGAGGAGGACAAGGCAAAAGCCCGCGAGTGGCAGGAGTTCGACAAGCGCACCCTCTCGGTCCTGCAGGACATCGGCTTCAAGCTCTTTCCGGTCAAGCTCCCGCAGGGGTACCCGGTTGAATCGCTACGGTTCCTGCTGCAGGCGGAGGCCGCTGCAGCGTTCGACGAGCTGACACGCAGCGGGCGCGACAAGCTGCTCAAGAGGCAGGACCCCAACGCCTGGCCGACGACCTTCCGCCGCGCACAGTTCACCCCAGCGGTCGAGTACATCCGGGCCAACCGCATCCGTACGCTCCTCATGCAGGAAATGGAGAAGCTCATGACAGGGGTGGACGCTTACGTCTGCCCAAGCTTCGGCGGAGGCAACCTGCTGCTCACGAACCTCACCGGCCATCCGGCGGTGGTGCTCCCCAACGGCTACCGCTCCTCCGACGGCACGCCCACCAGCATCACCTTCACGGGCCGGCTATTCGGAGAGACGGAGGTGCTGGCGGTGGCGCAGGCCTACCAGAAGGCTACCGACTTCAACCGGCGCCGCCCGCCGCTGGAGAAGCTCCTCCATGAGCGCGCGAAGGTGAAGCAGGAGGAGACGAAGACGTAGCGGGCGGGGCTACTGGGCGCTCGCGCCGCCGTGCTCGCCAAGATGCAGTGCGAGCAGCTCCCCGCCTCCACCTTCGAAGCGGCAGAACGTCACGGCAATCCCGGGGTACGGCTCCCGCCCCTGGCAGGTCTGGCGCACGACCCGGATCTCCCCGCGGATCGCGTGCTCGAGCCCCGGCATGAAGAGCTCGAAACGCAACTGGGTCGGGGGGGGGACGGAGTGTGGCACCCGCAGCAACATTCCGGTGGTGGAGATGTTCACAGTCTCGCAGATCACACGGCGCGGGAACGCCTGCCCGATGACTTCGACTCTGCTGGGGATCCGCATCGCGACGCGGGGCGCGACCTGGAAGAGGGGCTGCAGCACCTCGGGCAGCGCCTCCGGGACCTCCTCCATGGCGAGGACGCGGTTGGCTCCGCGCCCCAGGTACGTTTCAGCCTCCCTGCGCCACTTCTCCGTAGTCAGCAGCACGAGGCCCGAGGTGCGGCAGGGAGACTCCGGGTTGCGCACCGCGTGGAGGAAGCCCGAGGTCGGGGCTCCGGCCAGCGGGTGGGAGACGAGCAGGGCGTCGTAGCGCCGACGGAATGCGAGGCGCAGCGCCGCAGCCCCGCTGCCGGCGGTGACGAGGCGGTGGCCGAGCGGCGCAAGGCTCTCGTCGACGCGCCCCTTCGTCGCGCTCTCAAACCCAACCATCAAGAGCTTGCGCCCGCTTTCCACGCGGTCTCCGACCGAGGCTTCCCCTCGCAAATCCAGTGTCGCGCCGGGCACGGTTGTCGCGTGTGACCGGAATCACCACCTGGAAACGGGGCGGCGAGCCGCGCCGCTCCAGGCCGCCGCGGAGGCCGCATCCCGGCGCGGTACAATCCTCGGCCACGGAGGATGGATGCTCGAGGGGATCCGCAGAGAGCTGGGCGCCGCGATCGGTGCGGTGCTGGTGGAGATGGGGGTGACGGCTCCCCAGGTTGCGCTGGAGGTGCCCCCGCGCCGGCAGCTCGGCGACCTGGCCTGGGCCGGTGCACTGCCCCTGGCCAAGGCGCTGCGGCGTGCGCCCCGCGCGATCGCCGAAGAGATCGCCGGGCGCCTTCAGGCCCGCCTCACTGGGGTCGCCCCGGACCACCCACTTGCCCTGCTTGAGACCGGCTGTACCGTCGAGGGGCCGGGGTTCCTCAACTTCCGCCTCCGCCGCGGCCCGGCGCTCGCCAGGCTCCTGGTCGGCGGCGTCGTACCGAGCGGACAAGTGTGCCCGGCGGGCGCGCACCATACGCCAACGGTGGTGAGCCCCAAAACCAAAACGATCGTCGAGCATACAAATATCAACCCCAACAAGGCGGCGCACATCGGCCACCTGCGCAACTCGGTGCTTGGTGACACGCTAGTACGCTGTTTGCGCTTCCTCGGCCACTCCGTCGAGGTGCAGAACTACATCGACGACACCGGCGTCCAGGTCGCGGACATCGTGGTAGGGCTGCTGCACCTCCCGGACGACCGGTTGCTGGCGGCGGCCGCCCCGGTGTGGCCGGAGGTCGTCGGCGGACCCGGGGCGCGCGCACGCGTGCTGCGGGCGCTCGCGGCTCGCGCGGCCGCAGGCATCCTTTCATCGCCGGAACTCGGTACGGCCGACTTCGACGACCTCTGCTGGGAGCTCTACCCCCAGGTCACCCGGCGCTACGAGGAGGACCCCGCCTTCGCCGCCCACCGTTCCGAGGTCCTGCACGCCATCGAGGGCGGCTTCCCGACGGACCTCACCCTCGACGCCGCTGTCGAGAGGCTCTCCGCCGGCGAGATCGAGGCGGGGAGCGAAAGCGCGCGCCTGGAAATCGCACGGCTGGGGGCGACGGTCGCCGAGGCCAACCTGCGTTGCCACCTCGACACGATGGGCCGGTTGGGCGTGCCGTACGACGTCCTGCCCCACGAGTCCGACATCCTCCACCGCGGCTTCTGGAGGCGGGCGTTCGAGCTGCTGCAGGCGGCCGGAGCGATCCGCCTTGAGCGCGAGGGCAAGAACGCCGGGTGCTGGGTGATGTCCCTCACCGAGTCGGCCGAGTTCGCCGGGATGGCGGACGCCGACAAGATCCTGGTGCGCTCCAACGGGACCGTGACCTACACCGCCAAGGACATCGCGTATCAGCTCTGGAAGCTCGGCCTCTTGCGCGATCCGGACGGGACCCCTCACGACTTCGGCTACGTTCCCTTCGCCTCCTTCGGCAAGGACGGCCCGGCGGCCCCGCTCCGCTACGGTGAAGGGGACCGCACGCTCTACCGCACGACCTCCAACCCCGCCGAGCGTCCGGCCGGAGCCTCGTTCGGGGCGGGCGCCAAGGTCTACAACGTGATCGATGTGCGCCAGTCCTACCCACAGAAGGTGGTCAAGGAGGCGATCCGCGTCCTCGGCCACCACGAGGCGGCCGACAGCTCGATCCACTTCGCTTACGAGATGGTCGCGCTCACGCCGGCCGCTGTGCGGCGCCTCGAGCAGTCGCAGGGGGTCGACTTCCGCCTCAGCGCGGAGGACATGGGCAAGCCCTTCATCGAGATGTCGGGGCGGCGCGGGATCGGCGTGAAGGCCGACGCCCTGCTGATCACCCTCATCCGCGAGGCGGAGAGGGCGATCCGCGAGCGCCAGAGTCCCGACGCCCCGCTCTCCCCCGAGCAGCTGGCCGGCCGCGCCCGCGCCATCGCCGTGGGGGCGCTGCGCTACCAGATGGCGCGCCAGGGGCGCAACCGCGTCCTCGCCTTCGACTTCGACGAGGCGCTCGCGTTCGAGGGGGACACCGGACCGTACCTGCAGTACTCGGCGGTGCGCGCCAGAAAGATATTCGAGAAGCTCGCGGCGCAGGGCCTGGCCGGCTCACCCGACCAGGACGCGCGCGCTGCGGCGGCGGCCGAGATCCCCGACGACCTCTGGGAGCTGGCGCTCGCCTGCGCCCGTACTCAGGAGATGGTGGAGAAGGCCCTGGCCTCGCTGGAGTTCTCCCTGATCGCCGGCCACGCCCGCGACCTCGCCCAGGCGTTCCACAAGCTCTACCACGAGCACCCGGTCCTGCACGCCGAGGACGAGGCCACACGCGCCCTGCGGCGCGCGACCTTCCGCGCCTTCGCGGCGACCATCACCACGATCCTGGAGGAGCTGCTGGGCATCCCGATCCCCCAGGAGATGTGAGGCCCTGCAGCCCGCCAACCACCGCGGATCGTGACGTGACTTGCCCTGCAGGCGCTCTTCTGGATGTTCTTGTCACTGCTTGACGGTGGTTGTGCCGATGCGCGGGTGAGCAGGTCCTTGTTTGCCACTCCGTGGCTTCTTTTTGTGGCGCGCGGGCTTGGAGCAGTCGTTCGCTGCGGCCATCGAGGCCGCAGCTCCGGCTCGCCTCCGCGTGCGACCGAGCAGGCACAGCCCGGCGTGCGGACCCTCGCTGTTCCCCTCCCTCGCATGAGGAGCTCGGTCGGGGCCAGCGTCTCCACCCGCCGGTCTGGCCGCTCGGGGCCCGCACGCTTCGGCGACATGGCTCCTACCGCCCGCGGGGCGAATTCCACCCCCGCCCCGCCGCTCTGCCACCGGCCTGCTTGAGCGCCCCTATCACCCGAGCATTTCCGCTCCAGCTTTGATGCCTCTAGCCTAAGGATGGGGGGCTTCAATCGCCGGTGCCGCGGGTGGCCAATCTCTCCGGAGCCCGCGGGTGGGGGGTCTTCATTCGGCCCCGCGGGTGTCAGCGGCCATGCCTCCCGAGGCCGCGGGGACCCGGCGCGCGGTCCGGGACGGGGTGTCGGTGACGCGGACCCAGGCGGACACCGAGGGGCCCCGGCCCGGGACGCGCTGCCGGGTCGCGGTCGAGGGAGTCGCGGTCTGCAGCGCGCGGGGCGCGCAAGGACCGAGAGGCCGCACACCCGCGGGGCAAAACAAGAGACGTCACGCAGTGCAAACGGCGAATTGGGCCTTTCAACCACGGCGGGCGCGAGCGTCGCGTACCATGAGGGCATGCACACGCCGCCTGCCTACGAACGGGAGCCGTATCTCCAGGAACTCGAAACCAAAGTCGTGTCCCTCGGCGTGGAGGGCGACAGGCCGTTTGCGGTGCTCGCGGACACGATCCTCTACCCCGAGGGCGGAGGCCAGCCCGCCGACCGGGGGCACCTCGGCGAGGTCGCGGTGGTGGACATGCAGACCCGCGAGGGCGTGATCCGCCACTACCTGGATCGCCCCGTGGAGCCGGGCCCGGTCACGGTGCGCCTCGACTGGCGGCGGCGGTTCGACCACATGCAGCAGCACACCGCCCAGCACCTCCTCACCGCAATTGCGGACGACCGCTTCGGCTGGCCGACAACCGCATTTCACCTCGGGGAGCAGCTCTGCGACATCGAGCTCGGCGTGGGGAGCCTCGCACCCTTGGAGCTCGAGATGCTGGAGGAAGCGGTCGCGCACGAGATCCGCGACGCGCACCGCGTGACCGCCCGGCGGGTCTCGCCCGAGGCTTTCGCGAATCTCCAGGTGCGCACGCGCGGCCTTCCGGCCGGCCACCGCGGCGATGTGCGCCTGGTGGAGATCGCGGGCTTGGACCTCAACACCTGCGGCGGCACGCATCTCTCCTCCACCGCGGAGATCGAAGCCGTCAAGCTGCTCGGTACCGAGCCGATGCGCGGCGGCACGAGGTTGTTCTGGATCGCCGGTGGCCGCGTGCGCGCCCGCCTGGCGGCGCATGAGTCGCGTACCGCGAGACTGCGCGCGCTGCTCGGAAGCCCCGACGAGGAGATTGTCGCGGCGGTCGAGGCGCGGCTGGACCAGGGCCGCCTCCTGGAGAGGCGGGCGCGTGCACTTGAGGAGGAGCTTGCGAAAGCGGTCGGGGAGGCGCTGGGCGCGGCCCCCGACCGCGTGGTGGACGCTCACTTCGAGGGCAAGGACGCCGCCTTTCTGCAGCGGCTCGGCCGCCAGCTCGCCACCTCCGGCAAGGTGGCGCTCCTCACGGCAAGCCTGGGCGAACAGGGGTTTTTCCTCCTCGTGGTGGCCGAGGGTCTGGCGCTGGACGTGCAATCCGTGGGCCGGGAGATCGCGGAGATCCTCGGCGGCCGTGGTGGAGGTTCCGGCAGGGTCTTCCAGGGGAAGGCCGGCTCGCTGGCCTCCCGCGACGCGGCCGTGGCAAGGCTCTTGAAGCGGGCCGGAGGAGCGTGATCGCCGCCCTCCGCGCGCCGCACGGTTGCGTTCCGGGGCCTTTGAGTCTACGGTGGCCGCTCCGGCACGGCCGGGAGGGCGTCCGGCCCAGGGCTAGGGCGACCGGGAGCCAGAATGGGTTTCATCCCCCGACTGCTCGACATCGTCCTCCACGTTGACGCCTACCTCGACGTCATCATCCAGGACTACGGGCTTCTCACTTACGTGCTGCTGTTCGTCATCGTGTTCTGCGAGACCGGCCTGGTGGTCACCCCGTTTCTGCCGGGCGACTCGCTGCTCTTCGCGGTCGGGACGTTCGCCGCCCGCGGCTCCCTTGATGTGGTTGTCGTCCTGCTCGTGCTCGGCGCGGCAGCCATCCTGGGCGACACGGTCAACTACTGGATCGGCGCCATCGTGGGGCCGAAGGTCTTCCACAAGGAGAACGTACGGTTCCTCAACAAGAAGCACCTGGAACGCACGCACGAGTTCTACGAACGCTACGGCGGAAAGACCATCGTGATCGCCCGGTTCGTGCCGATCGTGCGAACGTTTGCGCCGTTCGTGGCCGGTATCGGCAAGATGACCTATACCCACTTCCTCACCTACAACGTGGCCGGCGGCATGCTGTGGGTGTTGCTGTTCGTTCTGGGTGGCTTCTACTTCGGCAATATCCCGGTGGTCCAGCGAAACTTCTCCCTCGTCATCATCGCGATCATCGTGATCTCGGTTTTGCCGGGTGTGATCGAGGTGCTGCGCCAGCGCGCCAAGGCCCGCCCCAGCTGACGCCGCCTCCCCCACTCTTTTCTGGCCCGCACGTTCATGGTGGGTTTCTTCCTTGTCACAGCGTGACCGGTTTTTTGTTGTCCCGTGGGCGTGCGGGGGAGGTCACTTTGTCACTGCGTGACGGCCATTGTACCGGTGCCGCGGGTGACCCACTTCTTTCTCTTGCCACTTCGTGGCTCTTTGTTTGCCCCGCGGGCTCGGAGTAGTCGTTCGGGCTGCGCATCGAGCGCAGCCCTCCGACCCGCCTGCGCGTGCGACCGAGCAGGCACAGGCCGGGGTGCGGACCCTCGCTGTTCCTCGCCCTCGCGCTGCGCGCTCATGCTCGGCCAGCGTCTCCACCCGCCGGTCTGGCCGCTCGGTTCCCGCACGCTCCGCCGGAATGGCTCCGATCGCCCGCGGGGCGGATTTCACCTCCACCCCCCCGATTCCCCGTACACGTGCACCCACCGAATGCTCTTGCCAGGGCTCTGGCCTCATT
>JBGQAK010000030.1:0-17169 GCA_041494245.1 Thermoanaerobaculaceae bacterium | reverse complement strand
TCGTGCACGGCGGCGACGGGGTCATGGTGCCAGCGGGGACCTACCACAACGTGATCAACGCATCGAAGACGGCACAGTTGAAGCTCTACACGATCTACTCTCCGCCCAACCACCCGGACGGAACGGTGCACAAGACCAAGGCGGAGGCGGAGGCAGCCGAGAAATCGCACGCCTGAGTGGTTCTCGAGGTGCTTTGAAGACTCGCTGTCATCGCGGAACCGCGAAACGGTCGAAGCACCCCCCGGGGTCTTCTGCAGTCATTGAGAGCGGAACGAAGCAATTCCTTGGCTGTGGGATCTGACACCAGGATCTGGGAGAGCTATTCAGTACCGTCTCCTCCGCCAGTAGTAGCCGCCACCGCCAAACAGAAGGACCAGCAGGACGATCACGAGGAGCAGCGTCATGATTTCTCCCTTCCTTTCGGAGCCTTCCCAAGACTAGTCCTCCGGCACCCCATCCGAGAAGCGCACTTTCTACCCGGGAGGGAAACCGCGAGCTAGGTAGGGACTACCCGGTTGGTCCCGAATGGCCGCCGCAGGCCCTCGCCCAAACGACGGTTCGTGAATCGTCAGTGATAAATAGGAATCTCCTTTCTGACCTGGGCCGAGCCGCCACTTCGAACCGACCCGTACAATGGAGATCGGGCACCAGCAGGCGGAACCAGTGGACCAAGGAGACAGCCATGCCACAGACGCCCCATATCGAGCGGCATTTCACGGCCGGCGAACGCGTCCGCGACATCGTCATCGGGATGTCGGATGGGTTGACGGTTCCCTTTGCGTTGGCGGCAGGGCTTTCGGGCGCCGTCAACTCGACCGGCATCATCGTCACGGCCGGCCTGGCCGAGATCGCGGCAGGCTCGATTGCAATGGGCCTCGGCGGCTACCTCGCGGCCAGGAGCGATGCCGAACACTACGCCAGCGAGCGCGTCCGCGAGGACCTCGAAGTCCGCGAGAAACCCGAGGCAGAGGCGGAGGAAGTGCGGCAGGTGCTTCAGTCCTACGGGCTGACCGCGGAAGCGAGCACGCCCATCGTAGACGCCTTCAGAGAACGCCCCGAGGCCTGGGTCGATTTCATGATGCGCTTCGAGCTGGGCCTCGAGAAGCCTGATCCGCACCGCGCTCTGGTCAGCGCACTGACCATCGCCGGCGCCTACATCGCCGGAGGGTTCATCCCCCTGGGGCCTTACCTCATCGCCGCCAGCGCGAAGACTGCCCTCACGGTCTCGGTGGCGGTCACCCTCGCGGCCCTGGCGCTGTTCGGCTACATCAAAGGCCACTTCACCGGCACTTCGCCGGCGCGTAGCGGGCTGCAGACCGTGCTGATTGGCGGGCTCGCGGCGGCTGCGGCCTTCGCGATCGCCAAAGCCATCGCGTAGTAGGCAACGCCCACGAGTCTGACAAATGTTGCAGTGACAGAGCAAGGGCGCATGGGACCACGCGAGACGCCTTTGGTGGGTTTTGGGGATCGGCCGCAGGGGGAGTTGCTCGGAGTGCCGCAGACAAACGCAGCCGGCCTGATGTCCGACGAGGCGAAGCGGCGGTCGCCGGGCGTTCTTCCAAGGTCGAGAAGCTCCTCCGCGCCGAGGTGCTGCAGCCGCACGTCGTATGTGGCAAGATCTCCGACGAGGTCATCAAAGCCTCCCTCGACGGCGAGGTGCAGCGGGCGCTGGCGGAGATCCCCCGCGCCTTAAGGGTCGTGGTCCTCCTCGCCGACATCGAGGGCCATGCCTACAGGGAGATCGTTGCGATCCACTCGATTCCGGTCGGCACCGCAATGTCGCACCTCTACCGCGGCCGCCGGTTTCTCGAGCGGGCGCTGCTCTTCTTCGGTGTGCGCTACAACTACCTCATCCGCAGACCGCGCCGGCTGCGATCGGGCGACCTCGATCTCGAGCGACTCTTCGGCGTTGCTGTCGCACCGGCCGGGGCTGGGCAGGACATCGGCCGGGTAGTTCCTACCTAGTCCGCGGCTTCGCTCTCGGGTAGAAAGTGCGCTTCACGACGCAGGGCCGGAAGACTAGGTTTGAGGCGCGTTCTGGAAAGGGCGGTTTCCCTTGACACGTCCAGTCATCGCAGCTGGAGGCTTCCTGGTCGGTGTTGCGCCGCGCTCACACCGCGAATCGCGTAGGGAACCGCGCGAGGTACTGCGGTGGGCGTGAAGGACCGCATCCGGTGGGAGGTGCAGTGGCATCCCGCCAGCGGCGCCAGGATCCGTCGCCTGGTCTTCACCTGGTGCGGCGCGCGGCGCCTGCTGCTTACCCTCGGCATCGCCGGTTTGGTCGTCGTCGCCGGTGGGTTGCTGGCCGGTCTCGATGGGCTTTTGACCCGTTTCGCAGTCAACTCGGCCAGGCGGCAGAACACGGCACTAAGGGCGCAGCAGGAGGCCTTGCGCGAGCAGGCATTCGACCTCGTCGGGCGGTTGTTCGAGGGTGTGGACCGCGGACGCCGCAAGGCCCCCTTGGCGGACACTCCTGGTCGTGCCTGGGAGGGTCAGTGCCCCCGCCTGCCGGCGAGAGACACCGGGAACGATGGTATTCTTGCCTGGCTTTCCGAGCAGGGTGTGCGGTTGGAGACGCTCGGGAACGCACTGGCGGCGGGCCAGGTTGAGATAGGCGGAAAGCAGGTGTCCGTCCCGGCGCTGGTACGCAGGGGGACAGTGCCCGTGCGCAACGCCGCGGTGCTCCAGGTGGCGGACGTGGGATCAGCCAGACGACACGCAGCGGCGCCGGCGAGACGTTGAAGACCACGCAGGAGGTGATCACTGTTCGGACGGCGCCGTCCCGAACAAGCCGTGCCTCTCAGGGGCGAGCTCCTGAGCCTCGAGGGCCTCGAGGAGCGAGCGAAGACGCTCGCCGCCGGCTTCACGCTGGTACCTGCCTCGCGGGCGGGCGGGCGCGACGTGTTGCCACGGCTCGAAGGAAACATCCGCGTCCTGAACGCGGCGTACCGCTCGCTCGCTGACGACGTCCACCGGGGCGTCGCTGTCCCTCCGGCCGCCGAGTGGCTTCTCGACAACTTTCACCTCGTCGAGTCGCAGGCGCGCGCCGTGCGGCACGACCTCCCCGTCCAGTACTACCGGAAGCTGCCAAAGCTCGCGCCACGCGAGTTTTCGGGCAAGGCCCGCATCCATGCGATGGCGCTTGAGCTGATCCGGCACGGCGACGGACGACTCGACGCGGAGCGGCTCACGCGCTTCGTCCTCGCATTTCAGACCGTGGCGCCGTTGACGATCGGCGAGCTCTGGGCGTGGCCCAGCATGCTCAAGCTCGCGCTCCTCGAGAACCTGAGGCTCCTGACGGACGGAATCCTTGCAGGGCGGGCGGCACGCCTGGAGGCGGACGTTGCTCTCGCGCGGCTGGAAAACGGTGAGACTCCCGGTTCTCTGCCCGATCCGCTCCCGAGCGCCTTCGTGGCGCAGCTCCGGCAGCGGATGCGCGAATACGACCCCCGCGTGTCCCCCCTCGTTGCAGCGGTGGAGCAGGCACTTGCCGCGCGAGGGACGACGCCCGAGGATGCGGTCCGCTCCGAGAACCAGCGCCACGCCACCGATCAGGTCTCCACCGCCAACACGGTGACGAGCCTCAGGCTCTGTGCGACGCTCGACTGGAGCCGTTTCGTGGAGCTGGTCAGCCCGGTGGACGAGATCCTGCGGCGGGACCCGTCCGGGGTATACCCACGGATGGACTTCGCCAGTCGTGACCGCTACCGGCACGCCGTGGAGGAACTCGCCGAGCCGACCGGGGAGGCGCAGATGCGCGTTGCCCTGCGCACCGTCGAGAGCGCCCGCCGGGCCGTGGAGCGGAAGGGAATCGGCGAGAAGGCAACGCACGTCGGCCATCACCTGATCGGCCCGGGCCGGCGCGGCCTCGAGATCGACGTGGCGTACCGCCCGCGCCTCGCTAAGCGACTCCGCCGTTGGGCCTTTGCCCATGCAACCGCGGCGTACCTCGGCGGCATCGGTCTTCTGACCGGCTTCGGCGTTTTCAGTGCGTACGCGTACGCAGGCGCCGCGGGCGCCGCCGGGATGGCGACGGCCGCGGCCCTGCTCGCGCTGCTCCCCGCGAGCGAGCTCGCTGTGCTCGTCGTCCAACGCATCGTGGCAGCGCTCGTGCCGCCGCGCCGGCTCCCCCGCCTCGATTTCGGCGAAGGGATCCCCGAGAGCGCCCGCACGATGGTGGTCGTGCCGGTAATCCTCGGCAGCGTGGGGGACGTCGAGCGGCTCCTGGCGCACCTGGAGGTGCAGGCGCTCGGCAACCTCGACCCCCGGATCCACTTCGCGGTCCTGAGCGATTTCAAGGACGCGCGGACGCTCTCGGTTGCCGGTGACGACGAGATCCTGACCGCAGCGGTGGCCGGTATCGAGGCGCTCAACCGCCGGCACGTGCCCGATGGGAACGACCGTTTCTACCTGTTCCACCGCGATCGCCAGTGGAACCCAAAAGAGGGCGTCTTCATGGGCTGGGAGCGCAAGCGGGGGAAGATCGAGGAGTTCAACCGCCTGTTGCGTTCCTCTACCGACACCGGTTTCTCCGTCAAGGTCGGGGACCTTTCGATACTCCCGTCGGTGCGCTACGTCCTCACCCTGGACGCCGACACGCGACTCCCGAGGGGCGCCGCAAGGACCCTGATCGGGATCATCTCGCACCCGCTCAACAGGCCCGTGGTCGACGCCGCCCTCCGGAGGGTCACGGAGGGCTACGGCATCCTCCAGCCGCGCGTGAGCGTCAACCTTGCGAGCGCCGCCGGGTCGCTCTTCGCACGGGTGTACGCCGGGCACACCGGCGTCGATCCCTATACGACGGCGGTCTCGGACACCTACCAGGACCTGTTCGGCGCAGGGATCTTTACGGGCAAGGGACTGTACGACGTCGACGCCTTCCAGGCGACTGTCGGCTGGCGCGTCCCCGAGAACGCACTGCTGTCGCACGATCTCTTCGAGGGGCTGCACGCACGTACCGCGCTCGTCTCCGACGTGGAGGTAGTGGACGACTACCCTGCTAACGTCCTCGCGCACGCGCGGCGGCAACGCCGCTGGGTGCGCGGCGACTGGCAGATCCTCGCCTGGCTCTTCCCGGTGGTCCCGACACCACAGGGTTTCGCGAAGAACCGCCTCCCGCTCATCAGTCAGTGGAAGATCATCGACAACCTCCGGCGCAGCCTCGTGGCACCCTCGCTCCTCGCCTTCTTCGGGGCCGCGTGGACCCTCCTGCCGGGGAGCCCCCTCGCCTGGACCCTTGGCGGTCTCGCGGTCGTTGCGTTCCCGTTCGTTGCCTCCCTTTTCCATCTCCTGGAGCGGCGCCCCGCGCACGAGCCGGCTCGCGTCCACCTTCGAGGCCTCGTGGAGGATCTAAGCACCGCCTTCGCACAGGCGCTCCTGACGCTGGTCTTCCTCCCGTTCCACGCCTGGGAGATGGTGCATGCCATCGCCCTGACGCTCGTCCGGCTCGTCATCACGCAACGCCGCCTCCTTGACTGGGAGACGGCGGCCGCGCAGGCAGCACGGGCCGCTGGCCTTTTGCGGGAAGGGATCCGTTCCTTCTTCGTCGAGATGGCCGCGAGCCCGATTGCGGCCCTGGGGCTCCTCGCCCTCACCATCGCCGCGCGTCCCGGCGCTCTTCCTCTGGCACTGCCGTTCCTCGCCTTGTGGGCGGCGGCGCCCGCCTGCGCGTACTGGCTCAGCCAGCCAACTGTGCCGCGCCGGCGGGAGCTATCATCGGAGGACCGTGATCTCCTGAGGGAGGTGGCCCGGAAGACGTGGCGCTTTTTCGAGACCCTGGCCGGCCCTGAGGATCACTGGCTCCCTCCCGACAACCTCCAGGAAGAACGAGTGCCCATGGTGGCCCACCGGACCTCACCGACCAACATCGGCCTGGGCCTCCTCTCCACGCTCGCGGCGCACGATCTGGGCCTGCTGCCGGCGGATGCAATGGTCGAAAGGCTCGACCGGACGCTGACCACGGTCGAAGGGCTGGAGCGCCACGAGGGACACCTCCTGAACTGGTACGACACGCAGAACCTCTCGCCGCTCCTCCCGCGCTACGTATCCACGGTGGACAGCGGCAACCTCGCGGGGGCGCTTCTCGCCCTGGCGGAAGGGTGCCGGCAGCTGGCCGCCTCGCGACCGGACCTGGCATCACGCCTGTCCGACGTTGCCCGTCGCGCAGCGGCCTTGGCGGACGGGATGAACTTCGCTTTCCTCTACGACGGCCAGCGTCAGCTCTTCTCGATCGGCTATCGCATGGCCGACGCCGGCGGGCCGGGGCAAGCGGACAGCGCCTACTACGACCTCCTGGCCTCGGAGTCGCACCTTGCGAGCTTTTTCGCCATCGCCAAGGGCGACGTCCCGCAAAGCCATTGGTTCCACCTGGGACGGCTCGTCGTCAGCGTGGAAGGCGTCCCGACGCTCGTCTCCTGGGGTGCGACGATGTTCGAGTACCTCATGCCGCTCCTCCTGATGAGAACGTATCCGGGAACGCTCCTCGACCAGAGTTGCCGCATGGTCGTCAGGAGGCAGATCCGGTACGGTCGCGAGCGGCACGTTCCGTGGGGAATCTCCGAGTCCGCCTACGATCTGATCGACCGGTTCGGTAACTACCAGTACAAGGAGTTCGGCGTCCCGGGCCTCGGGTTGAGGCGAGGGCTGGCCGACGAACTCGTCGTTGCTCCCTACGCGACCGCGTTGGCCGCTCTCTTGGAGCCGGCCGAAGCCGCACGAAACCTGCGACGCCTGACGGGCGAGGGAGCCGAGGGGCCGCTCGGATACTACGACGCCATCGACTACACGGTGCGGAAGCCGGACGAGACCGGCGACTCAGCAGGCGTGCGACCCGGCCCCGGCGTCATCGTGAAGACCCACCTGGCGCACCACCAGGGGATGACGCTTGTCGCCATCGCCAACGTCCTTCTGGGCGACGTGATGGTCGACCGGTTCCATGCGGACCGGCGAATCCAAGCGACCGAACTCCTCTTGCAGGAGCGGATCCCACGCGAGGCGCCCATCATCGAGCCGCGTCCGGCTGAGGAGACCCGAGCCGAACCGCCGGCGCTGGCGCGTGCCCCACGCCGTCTCCGCTCGCCCCACACGCCGTACCCACGTGCGCAGATCCTCTCGAACGGCAGCTACGTCGCGATCGTCACGAACGGGGGCGGCGGAACGAGCTTCTGCCACGGCCGTGCCGTGACGCGGTGGCGGGAGGACCGCACCCGCGATCCCGGAAGCCAGTTTGTCTATCTGCGCGATGTCCACACGGGGGCCGTCTGGTCCGCGGCCTACCAGCCCATCGGCAAGGAGCCCGACAGCTACCTCGTGGAATTCCTCGCTGAGAAGGCAACCTTTGAGCGGCTCGACCACGACATCGCAACGCGCCTCGAGGTCGCTGTCTCACCAGGGGACGACGCCGAGGTCCGGCGCGTCTCGCTGACGAATCGGAGCGAACGCCTCCGCGAGATCGAGCTGACGAGCTACGTCGAACTGGGTCTGGGGTCCGTCGCCGAAGACATCGCCAACCCCGCGTTTGGCAAGCTCTTCGTCGAGACGGAGTGGATTGCCGAGAATACAGCTCTCCTCGCGCGGCGCCGGCCGCGCGCTCCGCACGACCCGGCGTTCGTCTTATTCCACGTCCTCTCCGTCCACGGACCGACGCAAGCGCAAGTCGAGTGGGAGACCGACCGGATGCGCTTCCTGGGGCGCGGGCGCGGCCCCGACAACCCAAAGGCCATGGACGGGCGCGCGCTCTCGGGGACGACCGGCGCGGTACTCGACCCGATCCTGAGCCTCCGGACCCGGCTGCGGATTGCACCCGGGGGGTTCGCCCGCGTCTCGTTCACGACCGGAGTTGCCGGCGACGAACCGACCGCACGCGAGTGTGCACAGAAGTACCACGACCACGGCGTCGCCGCCCGCGCCTTCGCCCTAGCGTACACGCAGGCGCAGATGTCACTGCGACATCTTGGCATCCCCATCGAACAGGCCCAACTCGCCGAACGGCTCGGTTCCCGTGTCTTCTTCTCCGACGCATCCCTCCGGGCCGACGGGGAGACCCTGGCGAAGAACACGCTCGGGCAGGACGGTCTCTGGAGGTTCGGTATCTCGGGCGATCTACCGATCGTCCTCGTCCGCGTGAAGGAGCCGGAGGACGCACAGCTCGTTCGGCAAATCCTGATTGCCCACGAGCACTGGCGCCTGAAGGGGCTGAAGGCGGACGCCGTGATCCTGAACGAGCACTCGGCAAGCTACCGCGAAGAGGTGAATGAGCAGCTCACGCAGCTCGTCGACGGCGGACCGTGGAGTGCCTGGAAAGGGAAGCCCGGCGGCGTGTTTCTTCTCCAAGGCGATTCGATCCCGGAGGCCGAGAGGGTCCTTCTGAGCGTGGTCGCCCAGGCGGTCCTCTCCGGCGACCGCGGCACCCTGGAACAGCAGCTCGACCGCCCGGAGGCGGAGCCTCCACTCCCGTTGGGCGACGTGCCAGTCGACGAGGCCCCGGATGCGGGGCAGCCGGAAGCTGAACCGGAGCCACCGCCGCTTCTCCTTGAGAACGGTCTCGGCGGCTTCACGCGTGACGGCCGCGAGTACGTCGTCGTCCTCGAGGGCGAACGGGAGACGCCCCTTCCCTGGATCAACGTTCTCGCCAACCCGCGCTTCGGGAGCATCGTCACAACCTCCGGGGCGGCCCACACCTGGTCCGAGAACAGCCGCGAGAACCGGCTCACGCCGTTCGCGAACGACCTGGTCACCGACCCGACCGCCGAGGCGATCTTCGTCCGCGACGAGGAGAGCGGCGCCCTGTGGGGCGCCACGCCGGCGCCCCTGCGGCGGACGCCGCGCTCTCCGCGCTGGGTGGTGCGCCACGCGGCGGGCGTGACGCGGTTCTCCCGCGCCGCGCACGGCATTGCGCAAGAGCTGGCGGTTTTCGTGGCGCGGGACGAGCCCGTAAAGCTGTCTCTCCTGACGTTGACGAACCGCTCCGACCGGCCGCGGCGCCTCACCCTTTTCTCGTACAGCGAATGGCTGCTCGGCCCACCGATTGCGAGTGGCCCAAGGTTTGTCGCGACCGAGCGCGACGGCTCAACCGGCGCGGTCCTGGCGCGCGACCTGTACAGCCAGGAGAGGGGGCGCGTCGCGTTCGCCGCCGCGAGCGAACCGCTCCTCTCCGCCACGGGGGATCGTCTCGAGTTTCTCGGCCGCAACGGTTCGCTCTCGCGTGCGGCCGCGCTCGGCCGGCCGCTGCTGTTAAACAGGTTCGGCGCCGGCCTCGACCCGTGCGCGGCGTTGCAGACGGTGGTGGACCTCGAGCCCGGTGCGACGCGGCGCGTCGTGTTCCTCCTCGGGCAGGGGCGGGACGCGGCGGAGGCCCGCGCGCTCCTGCGGCGGTTCGCGGGCAAGGACGGTGCGGCGGCTGCCGAGGCCGAACTCGTCGCGGTGGAGGCGTCCTGGGATGACACGCTGGGCGCCGTGCGCGTCACCACCCCAGACGACTCCTTCGACCTCCTGATGAACAGGTGGCTCCTCTACCAGGACCTGGCGTGCCGCGTCTGGGCGCGCTCCGGCTACTCCCAGTCGAGCGGTGCGTACGGCTTCCGTGACCAGCTCCAGGACGTGCTGGCGCTCATGTTCACGCGGCCGGACCTCACCCGCGAGCATCTCCTGAGAGCGGCTGCGCGCCAGTTCGTGGAGGGGGACGTTCAGCACTGGTGGAACGCCCCGGGCGGCCAGGGCATTCGTACGCGTTGCTCGGACGATCTTCTCTGGCTCCCCTACGCGGCTGCCGAGTACGTCAAGGCGACCGGAGACCGCGCCGTCCTCGACGAGCGGGTGCCTTTCCTGGAGGCGCCTGCCCTTCCGCCCGGAGAGCCCGAGGTGTACGGGATACCGGCCATCTCCCGCGAGACGGGCACGCTGTTCGAGCACGGCCTCAGGGCCGTGGATCGGGCGCTCACCGCCGGCGCGCACGGCCTGCCGCTCATCGGGAGCTGCGACTGGAACGACGGCTTCAACAACGTCGGCCCCAAGGGTCGCGGGGAGAGCATCTTCGTCGGCTGGTTCCTCCACGCCGTTTTGGGAGCCTTTGCCCCCTTGTGCGAGGAGCGGGGTGAGGCGCCGCGAGCGGCGCGCTACCGCGCCGAACGCGAGCGTCTGGGAACAATGCTGCAGCAAAGTTGGGACGGCGAGTGGTACAGGCGCGCGTACTTCGACGACGGCACGCCGCTGGGGTCGTCCCAAAACGACGAGGGGAAGATCGACTCGGTGGCCCAGACCTGGGCCGTTCTCTCGGGCGCCGCGCCGGGAAACCGCGCCGAGCGCGCCATGGGTGCCGTGCGCGCCCACCTGGTCCGGCGCGGTTCGGGCGTCATCCTGCTCCTCTCGCCGCCCTTCGATCGCACGGCTCTCGACCCGGGATACATCAAGGGCTACATCCCGGGGATCCGCGAGAACGGAGGGCAGTACACGCACGCGGCGGCGTGGGTCGTTCTCGCGCTCTCGCGTCTCGGGAGCGGCGACGAGGCGGTGGAGCTCTTCCACATGCTCAACCCCATCAACCACTCGCGGACGGCGAGCCAGGTCGAGCAGTACATGACCGAGCCCTATTCGGTCGCCGGGGATGTCTACGACCACCCAGCGCACCGGGGGCGCGGCGGCTGGACCTGGTACACAGGTTCGGCCGGCTGGATGTACCGGGTTGGATTGGAAGGGATCCTCGGACTCCAGCGCCGCGGCGCATTCTTCACGCTGAACCCGTGCATCCCGTCGTCGTGGCCGACCTACTTCATCGAATGGCGCTTCGGGAAGACGCACTACACGATCGCCGTGGAGAACCCGGAGCGGCGCTGCCGGGGCGTGGCGAGCGTGGAGCTCGATGGATCGCCCGCTGACCCGGCGGCGATTCCGCTCGAGGACGACGGGCGCGCGCATCGGGTGCGGGTCGTGCTCGGCGCGGGCCGCGACGCGCCGTCGGGCTCCGCACAGCCCCCAGCAACCCAGGCGAGCACCAGGACGCCGTGAGCCGCGGGGGGCGCAATGGGACGCGGAGTCGGCACTGGAACACGCGGGTTGGGCTGATCGAGCGGCGGTGCCGCGGGTGCGAGGGCAGGTCGGGTACTTTCCGAGCTTTCTGGAGTACCGGCGGCGGTCGGAGCGGGCGCTGATGGCTGCGTTGGTGGAGATGGTGCTCAAGGGGGTGAGCACGCGCAGCGCTGTTCAGCGACGCTTAAGTCCCCTCGAGGAGGTATGGCAATGCAAGTGAGTCCTTTTGCAGGAAAGCCTGCGGAGCCATCAATGCTCGTCAACGTGCCCAAGCTCATCACCGCCTACTATACGGAGCGTCCTGATCCTTCCGTACCCGAGCAACGGGTCATGTTCGGCACATCGGGACATCGCGGTTCCGCACTCAAAAAGTCCTTCAACGAATGGCATATTCTCGCCATCAGTCAGGCCATTTACCTGTACCGTAGGCAGCACAAGATCGATGGTCCGCTGTTTCTCGGCATGGACACGCACGCGCTCTCGGTTCCGGCTCTTGCCAGCGCGCTGGAGGTGCTGGCAGCCAACGGGGTGGATGTCATGCTCGCGGAGGGAGACGATTACACTCCCACCCCTGCCGTATCTCATGCGATTCTCACCTACAACCGTGGGCGCACGACCGGACTCGCCGACGGCGTCGTGATCACGCCCTCGCACAATCCGCCCCATGATGGGGGCTTCAAGTACAACCCCCCAAGCGGCGGGCCGGCGGAACGCGCCGTCACCGCCTGGATCGAGGCGAAGGCAAACGAGTTTCTCGAGAACGGCCTTCGGGGCTTGAAGAGGATTGCTTTCGAGAAGGCTCTTCGCGCCCCCACGACGCATCGGCACGACTATCTCAATGCTTATATTGCTGATCTCGCCAACGTGCTCGACATGGACGCCATTCGCGGCGCGAAGATCAGTCTCGGCGTCGATCCGCTCGGCGGCGCTGGGGTCCACTACTGGAAGCCGATTGCCGAGCGCTACGGGTTGAGCCTCACCGTCGTCAACGAGGCTGTCGATCCGACTTTCCGATTTATGACGGTCGATTGGGACGGCCAGATCCGCATGGACCCCTCATCGCCCTATGCGATGCAGAGATTGATCGATCTTAAGGATCGCTTCGAAATCGCCTTCGCCTGCGACACCGACCACGACCGGCACGGTATTGTCACCCCGAGCGCAGGACTGCTGCCGTCCAACCACTACCTTGCTGTCGCCATCTTCTATCTCTTCCAACACCGACCGAAGTGGGGCACGGAAACGGCGGTTGGCAAGACGGTGGTGAGCAGCCAGATGATTGATCGCGTCACCGCGAAGCTGGGACGGAAGCTCTACGAGGTGCCGGTCGGCTTCAAGTGGTTCGTGGATGGCCTGCTCGACGGCTCGCTGGGCTTCGGCGGAGAAGAGAGTGCGGGCGCGTCGTTTGTCCGTCGGGATGGCAGCGTCTGGACGACGGACAAAGACGGGATCGTCCCGGCTTTGCTGGCGGCGGAGATCACGGCCCGGATGGGCCGCGATCCCGGCGAAATCTACCGCGAACTCACGCGCGAGTTCGGAGAACCTGCCTATGACCGCGTTGAGGCGCCAGCCACTCCGGATCAAAAGGAACTGTTGGCGAAACTCTCACCCCCGCAGGTTAAGCTCACCGAGGTGGCGGGCGAACAAATCCAGACTGTCCTCACCCACGCGCCGGGCAACGGCGCTCCCATCGGCGGGTTGAAAGTGGTGACCGAGAGCGGATGGTTCGCAGCGCGTCCGTCAGGGACGGAAGACATCTACAAGATCTATGCGGAGAGCTTCCGTGGAGCGGATCATCTGCGCCGCATCCTGGAGGAAGCGCAGACAATCGTCAACGATGCTCTGGCTGCGGCACCACAGTGGTCAGGGCTCGCAAGCAATACAAATTTGGAGAAGAAACTATGAGCAAGCAAATACCTGTCAGCAAGCCAATCTACGGTCTTTTGCCTACGGACGTCGAAGGATTCGATTCTCTGGCGGAGCTTGCCCTGGATATGCGCTGGTCGTGGAACCATGTCGCCGACGAAGTGTGGCGGCAGCTTGATCCCGCGCTTTGGGAGTTCACTCAAAACCCTTGGGTCGTCCTGCAGACTGTGTCGAGGGACAAACTCCAGCGCGTGTCAGTCGATCCCGCCTTCCGCAAGAAGGTCGATGCGCTCGTGCAAGCCAGACGGCAGGCGGCGAAAGCCCCCGCGTGGTTTCAGCAAGATCATCCACAGTCGCCCCTGACCCGTGTCGCGTATTTCAGCATGGAATTCATGTTGAGCGAAGCGCTGCCCATTTACTCAGGGGGGCTCGGCAACGTGGCCGGCGATCAGCTCAAAGCGGCCAGTGATCTGGGCGTGCCGGTGGTCGGAGTGGGGCTGCTCTACCAACAAGGCTATTTTCGGCAGGTGCTCGACAAGGACGGAGCGCAACAGGCCCTCTTCCCGTATAACGACCCCGGCCAGTTGCCAATCACGCCTTTGCGCCAAGCGAACGGCGAGTGGTTGCGGTTGGAGATCGCCTTACCTGGGTACTCGGTCTGGTTGCGCGCCTGGCAGGTCCAGGTCGGCAGAGTGAAGCTCTATCTGCTGGACAGCAATGACGCGGCGAACTTCCCCGCTCATCGAGGGATTACCAGCGAGCTGTATGGCGGCGGGCCGGAGCTGCGCCTCAAGCAAGAACTGCTCCTCGGGATCGGCGGATGGCGACTGCTTGGTGCGCTTGGCATCCAGCCGGAAGTCTGTCACCTGAATGAAGGGCATGCGGCCTTTGCCGTGTTGGAACGCGCCCGCAGTTTCATGCAAGAGACCGCGCAGCCGTTCGAAGTCGCGCTGGCCGTCACGCGAGCGGGGAACCTCTTCACCACCCACACGGCAGTGGCCGCCGGCTTTGATCGTTTCGGTCCGGCTCTCATCGAGCAATACCTCGGTGGTTATGCCGAGCAGAAGCTCGGCATAACTCTCCACGACTTGCTGGCCCTGGGCCGGCAGAACCCGAACGATTCGTCGGAAAGTTTCAACATGGCCTATCTGGCAATCCATGGGAGTGGGGCGGTCAATGGCGTGAGTCGCTTGCACGGGAAGGTGAGCCGGCACCTCTTTGAGCCTCTTTTTCCCCACTGGCCAGCGGACGAAGTGCCCGTCGGACATGTGACCAATGGGGTTCACATGCCGACCTGGGACTCGGCCCCGGCCGATGATCTTTGGACGGAAGCCTGTGGAAAGGAGCGCTGGCTGGGGAAGACGAAAACCCTGGAGCAGGACATTCGCCGCGTCTCCGACGCCAGGCTGTGGCAATTTCGTAGCGCCGCCAGCAAGTCTCTTGTTGAATACGCCCGCGAGCGATTGTCCAGGCAACTGGCCGCCGCCGGCGCATCGCCCGAGGAGGTTGACGGGGCGAAACATCTATTTGATCCCAACGCGTTGACACTGGGCTTTGCGCGGCGCTTCGCGACTTACAAGCGACCAAACCTGCTGCTGCACGACCAGGAGCGACTGCTTCGCCTGCTAGGCAATCCTCAGCGACCGGTGCAACTCATCGTTGCCGGCAAGGCCCATCCGGCAGACAAGGCGGGGCAGGCCCTGATCCAGGAATGGATACATTTCATCCAGCGGCCCGAGGCCCGCCCCCATGTGATCTTCCTCAGTGACTACGACATGCACTTGACAGGGCACCTGGTGCAGGGGGTAGATGTCTGGCTGAACACGCCACGGCGGCCCTGGGAGGCGTGTGGAACGAGCGGCATGAAAGTGCTCGTCAACGGAGGCATCAATCTCTCGGAATTGGACGGCTGGTGGGCGGAAGCATACACGCCTGAAGTGGGGTGGGCGTTGGGGGACGGCCGGGAGCATGGCGATGATCCGGCGTGGGACGCGGCCGAAGTCGTAACGCTTTACGAACGGCTCGAACGGGAGGTGATCCCTGAGTTCTATGCCCGCGACGGACAGGGCATTCCCACTGCCTGGGTGGCGCGGATGCGGGAAAGCATGGCGCGGTTGACACCGCGCTTCTCCGCCAACCGCACGGTGCGCGAATACACCGAGCAACGCTACCTCCCAGCTGCTGCCGCCTACCATTTGCGCGTTGCCAACAAAGGCGCGATCGGCAGGCAAATGGTCGATTGGCGGCATGTCCTGGAACAGAAATGGGGCAGGCTGCGCTTCGGCGAAGTGAAGGTTGAGACTCGTGGCGAGCAGCACGTATTTGAGGCTCAGGTCTATCTCAATGACCTCGACCCCAAGGCGGTGCGGGTAGAGCTTTGCGCCGACGGCGTTAGGGGCAGTGCTCCCGTACGGCAGGAGATGACGCGCGTTCGCCAACTGGCCGACGCGTCGGGCGGCTACGTTTACAGCGCGGCTGTGTCTGCGGCCCGCCCACCAGCGGACTATACGGCGCGAGTGATACCGCACTGCGACGGCGTTGCGATCCCACTGGAAGACGCACGAATCCTGTGGCAGCGATGATCCGAGCGACGGAAGAAAAGGCGATGAAGAAAACGACAGCAATCACCTGCGTGTTTCTGGATATCGGCGGTGTCTTGCTCACCGACGGCTGGAATCATCATGCCCGCAAACGGGCGGCGACGAACTTCAACCTGGAGTTCGCCGAGATGGAGGCCCGGCATCGCCTGACCTTCGAGACCTACGAGGAGGGAAAGCTCACGCTGGAAGAGTATTTGGGTCGGGTGATCTTCTACCAAAAGCGACCGTTCACCCGGGCTCAGTTTCGACGCTTTATGTTCGCGCAATCGAAACCTTACCCCGAGATGATCGAGCTGGCCGCTCAGCTCAAAGTCCGGCACGCGCTGAAGATCGCCGTGGTCAGCAACGAAGGACGCGAACTGAATGCGTATCGGATTCGAAAGTTCAAACTGGACAAGCTTGTGGATGCCTTTATTTCCTCCTGCTTCGTCCACGTCCGCAAGCCCGACGCGGACATCTTTCGGCTTGCGCTGGACATCGCCCAGGCGCCAGCCCGGCAGGTAGTCTATATCGAAAACACCCCGATGTTCGTCCAGATCGCGGAAGGTTTGGGGATTCGAAGCATTCTTCACACGGATTACAGGTCCACGTGCGCGAAACTGGCTTCGTTCGGATTGCAGAATGACGAAGCAATCATCCATGAAACCAGCTAACCCACGCATCCTGACGATCAATGGCGGCTCGTCGAGCATCAAGTTCGCGCTGTTCGAGGCCGGTGACTCGCTCCGACGGATTCTGGAGGGTGGGATTGAGCGGATTGGACTGCCGGAGGCCACCTTGCGGGTGAAAGGCTTGAACCAGGCGGACAACTTTTCGCGGTTAGTGACGGCGCCGGATCACACGGTGGCGGTGGGCGCTCTGATGGATTGGATCGAGGAACGCAGCGGGCGTGATGCATTGACCGCGGTGGGGCATCGCGTGGTGCATGGCGGGCCGAAGTATAGCGAGCCGCAGCGAATCACTGCGGAAATGGTTGAGGAGCTGCACCGGCTCAGTCCATTCGATCCTGAGCATCTGCCGGAGGAGATCCTGTTGACCGAGGCGTTTCATCGCCGATTTCCTGACCTGCCCCAAGTGGCGTGTTTCGACACGGCTTTTCACCATGACCTGCCGCGCGTGGCCCGGTTGTTGCCGATCCCGCGCCGCTACGAAGCGCAGGGGGTGCGGCGGTATGGGTTTCACGGGTTGTCGTATGCGTTTCTAATGGGAGAACTGGCCCGCCTGGCCGGAACGGAAGTGGCACAAGGCCGGGTCATCCTCGCCCACCTCGGCAATGGCGCGAGCCTGGCGGCGGTGCGTGACGGCAAACCCGTGGACACAAGCATGAGTTTCACCCCGACAGCCGGGGTGCCGATGAGCACCCGCTCAGGCGATCTCGATCCCGGACTGCTTTGGTATCTGGCGCGCACCGAGGGCCTCGATGCAAAACGATTCAATGAGATGGTCAATTTCCAGTCCGGGCTGCTCGGCGTGTCGGAGACCAGTTCCGACATGCGTGACTTGCTCGACCGTGAAACGCAGGACGTCCGGGCGGCTGAAGCGGTCGCAATGTTTTGCTACCAGGTCAAAAAATGGATCGGCGCATTCGCGGCGGCGTTGGGCGGACTGGACACGCTGGTGTTCGCGGGTGGCATCGGAGAGAATGCGCCCCCGGTCCGCGCCCGGATTTGCGCTGGGCTGG
>JBGQAK010000009.1:0-186719 GCA_041494245.1 Thermoanaerobaculaceae bacterium | reverse complement strand
CGCATCCTGGGTCCGAAGGTGTTGAAGATGCGGACGATGCGCGTCGAGACGCCGTGGTAGCGCTGGTAGGCCATGGTCATGGCCTCGGAGAAGCGCTTGGCCTCGTCGTAGACCCCTCTGGGTCCGACCGGGTTCACGTTGCCCCAGTACCCCTCGGGCTGGGGGTGCACCAGCGGGTCGCCGTAGACCTCCGAGGTGGAGGCGAGCAGGAAGCACGCCCCCTTGGCCTTGGCGAGCCCGAGCGCCTTGTGGGTGCCCAGGGAGCCGACCTTGAGGGTCTGGATCGGCAGCTCCAGGTAGTCGATCGGCGAGGCCGGCGAGGCGAAGTGGAGCACGAAGTCCACCCTCCCCGGCACGTGGATGTGGTTGGTCACGTCGTACTTCTCGAACGCGAAGCCATCCACCCCGAAGAGGTGCTCGATGTTGGCCAGGCTGCCGGTGAGGAGGTTGTCGATACACACGACCTCGATCCCCTCGGCCAGCAGCCTGTCGCAGAGGTGGGAGCCCAGGAACCCCGCCCCACCGGTCACCACCGCACGCGCTCGCTCCACGGAGAACCTCCAGCCAGCATTATGCATGAGCGCCGCGGCGACGTCCCAGTGCCGGAGCCCGGCAGCCGGGCGGCGCCCCCCTTGCATTCGGGCCTCGCGGCGACGAAAATGAACCGTCGTTCATTCCACGTGGGTGAGCCCCCCGGCTCACGAGGGAGGTTTCGTGAGTTACAAGGCCGACATGCGGGACATCAGGTTCCAACTTTTCGAGTGGCTGCCCACGGCGGAGCTCCTCAAGAAGGAGCTGTTCTCCCAGTGGGAGCAGGACGACGTCAACATGGTCCTGGAGGAAGCCCTCAAGCTCTCCCAGGAGCAGCTCGCCCCGACCAATAAGGACGGCGACACGATCGGCGCGCGGTTCGACAACGGCCGCGTCACCCTGCCCCCGTCCTTCCACCCCGTCTACCAGAAGATGCGCGAGGGGGGGTGGATCAGCTGCATTAACAACCCCGAGTACGGCGGGATGGGGCTGCCGGGCACGGTGGGAACCGCAATCAACGAGCTGTTCTTCGGCGCCAACATGTCGCTGTGCCTGACCACTCTCCTGACCCGCGGCGCAGGGTACCTGATCGAGAAGTTCGGCACCGACGAGATGCGCAAGCTCTTCTGCGAACGCATGTACGCCGGGCAGTGGGCGGGCACGATGTGCCTCACCGAACCGCAGGCCGGTTCGGACGTGGGCGCCTCGAAGGCGCGGGCGGTCAAGCAGCCCAACGGCCGCTACCTGATCCAGGGGGAGAAGATCTTCATCACCGGCGGCGACCACGACCTCACCGAGAACATCATCCACGCGGTGCTGGCGCGCACCCCCAAGGCGCCCGAGGGCACCGCTGGGCTGTCGCTGTTCATCATCCCGAAGATCCGTGTCAACCCGGACGGTTCCCTGGGAGAGCCCAACGACGTGGTGTGCTCGCGGATCGAGGAGAAGCTGGGGATCCACGGTTCGCCGACCTGCTCGCTGGTCTTCGGAGGCAACGACAAGTGCGAGGGGTTCCTGCTCGGCGAGGAGAACCACGGGATGAAACTGATGTTCCAAATGATGAACCCCGCCCGCATCGAGGTGGGGCTGCAGGGCGAGGCCGTGGCCGCCGCCACGTACCTCGCCGCCCTCGACTACGCGAAGACCCGCCTGCAGAGCCGGCACTGGAGCAAGCTGAAGGACCACTCCGCGCCCCAGGTGCCGATCATCGAGCACCCCGACGTGCGGCGGATGCTTTTCACCTCTGCCGCCTACGTGCAGGCGATGCGCGCGCTGCTCCTGCAGACCTCGTACTACATCGACATGACGCATGCCACGACCGGCGAGGAGCAGGAGCGCTACCATTCGTACGTTGAGGTGCTCACGCCGATCTGCAAGGCGTGGGCGTCCGACTGGGGGTTCCGGGTCACAGAGTGGTGCCTGCACGTGTACGGGGGCTACGGGTACTGCTCGGAGTACCCGGCCGAGCAGTACATGCGGGACGCCAAGATCGCCGCGATCTACGAGGGGACGAACGGCATCCAGGCGCTCGACCTGGTGGCGCGCAAGCTCCCCGCCAAGGGGGGCAAGCCGATCCGCGACCTGCTCGGAATGGCGGAGGCAACGTTCAAGAAGCTGCGCGGCGACCCACAGTTCATGGAGCCGGCGTGGATGCTCGGCGCGGCGCTCAAGCAGATCGAGGACATCTCCAAGGGGCTCACCAAGCGCCCGGATGCGGTGCTGGTCGTGCTGTTGAACTCGTGCGCGTTCCTGGACATGATCGGGGACGTGCTGGGCGCGCACTTCCTGCTCGACCAGGCCGTCATCGCGAGGGACAAGCTCAAGGCGATGTACGCCGCGGACGGCGTGAAGACCGACGACAAGGAGGCGACGCGCGCGTACCTACAAGACAAGCCCGAGGCCGCCTTCTACCACAACAAGGTGCAGGCGGCGATCCACTTCGCCTACCGCGCGCTTCCGCAGGTGACGGCGCGGGCGGTGGCGATCCGCGCCGGCGAGATGGGCCCGATCGAGGCGATCCTGTAAACACAGGGCTCTGGTGTCCGGGCACCGGGCTCCGACAAAGAATGAACCCCGCCGGCAAAGCCCGGCGGGGTCTGCTTTTCTGTGCCCGGTGCCCTGTGCCCTGCTCCTTAGCCACCGAGCTCCGCGAGGCGCTGCGCGAGCGCCTCAGCGTCTTCCTCCGCCTCGCCCCAGCGCTCCATCAGCTCCTCGAGCCCGGCACGCAGGCTCTCGGCCTCGGCCGCCAGCGCGCGCGCCCGCTCGCGATCGGCGAACACCTCGGGCCGGCACTGCAGCTCCTCGACCTCGCGCAGGCGGACCTCGGACCGGTCCAGCTCCTCGGCGAGAGCGTCCGAGCGCTCGCGCGCCCGCGCGGAGTCCCGCCGCAGGCGGCGACGCTCCTCCTCGACCGCGCTGCGGCGCGGCGTCTTCTCCGCCTCTGGGTCCTTGACGCGCGGAACGGGTGAGAGCCCCAGCCTCGCGAAAGCCTCGTCGACCCGGTTGACGGGGACCGCCGAACCGCCGTCGAGGAGCAGAACGCCGGTAGCCACCCGCTCCACCAGGCGGCGGTCGTGGCTGACCAGGAGAAGGGCCCCGGGGAACTCGGCCAGAGCCTGCTCGAGGACCTCGCAGGTCACCAGGTCAAGGTGGTTGGTCGGCTCGTCCAGGAGCATCAGGTTCGGGCCCAGGGCGAGCAGCCTCGCGAGCGCGACGCGGCCGCGCTCGCCCCCCGAGAGCGAGTCGGTGGAGGCCTCCGCCGCCTCCCCCGAGAACGCGAAGCGTCCCGCCCACGCGCGCGCCTCGGCGGGCGTCCAGTCGGGGCGCGCGTCCAGCAGCGCCGCGAGCACCGTGGTGCCGGCGGGAACGTCGGCCTGCTCCTGGTCGTACCACGCCGGCACGACACCGGTCCCGAGGCGCAGCTTCCCCGAGAGCGCGGGGACGCGGCCGCCGAGCGCGTGCAGCAGCGTGGTCTTCCCCGCCCCGTTGCGGCCGACCACGGCGACACGCTCCCCGCGCCGCAGCGTGAAGGTGACCCCGCGCAGCAGCGGGGCGTCGTACCCGACCGAGAGCTCCTCGACCTCGAGGACGCGCTCGCCGCTGCGGCCGGCGGCCGGCCAGCGCAGCCTGACCAGCGGGAGGTCGGGCTCGGGAGCCTCGAGCCTCTCCATGCGGTCGAGCAGCTTCTGGCGCGCCTGCGCCTGGCGCGTGTTCTGCCCCGCGATGTTGCGGCGGATGAACTCCTCCTGGCGCTCGATCTCGGCCCGCTGGAGCTGGAACGCCTTGAGCGCGTGCTCGCGGCGCCGCTCGCGCTCGCGACGGTAGCGGGCGTAACCGGACGGGAAGCGCTCGATCCTCCCCCCGTGCAGCTCGAGGACCTCGCCGCCGACGCGGTCCACGAGCTCCCTGTCGTGGGTCACGAGCAGCAGCGCGCCGGACCTGCGGGAGAGCTCCTGGGCGAGGAACTCCACGCCCACGAGGTCGAGGTGGTTGGTGGGCTCGTCGAGCAGGAGCAGCGGCGCGGGCGAGAGCAGCGCCCTGGCCAGCGCCACCCTCGTGCGCTCCCCCCCGGACAGCGTGTCGAGGGCTCGGGAGTGCATCGGCTCCCTGATCCCGAGCCCCTCCAGCGCCGCCTGGGCTCGGGAACGCACGCGGTAGCCGTCCAGGCGCTCGAACTCCTCCTGCAGGGCGTGGTAGCGGACCGCCACCTCCCCGTCGCCTTCCGAGAGCCTCGGGGCGAGCCGCACAAGGGTCTCCTCGATCTCGATCAGGCGGGGCAAGGCGGAGAGGCAGTAGTCCAGGACAACGGTGCCCGCCGGCGCCTCCAGGCGCTGTTCGAGACGTGCGACCTCGAGGCCGCGCGCCCGCTCGAACGAGCCGGAGTCGGGGTGCAGCTCATCGGCGATCACGCGCAGTAGCGTTGTCTTGCCGCAGCCGTTGCGGCCGAGCAGGAGGAGCTTCTCGCCCGGGTTTTGCTGGAGCGAGGCGCCGCGCAGCACCTCGCGCCCGCCGAAGGAGACGTGTACGTTCTCGAGCCGGTACAGCAAGCTAGGCCGATCCTCCCAGGCGGGCCGAGACCAGCGGGCGAAGCTCCGGCGCCTGCTCGGCGATCACGAACGCCTCGGCGGTCCGGGCGGCCAGCGCCCCGGCATCCACCTGCCGATCCCCCAGCTCGAGGGTGGCGAGGGGCTGGCCCGGCCCGACGCGGTCCCCGACGCGGGCCCGCACGACCACCCCGGCGGCCAGGTCAAGCTGCTCCCCGAGCCGGCGTCGTCCCGCGCCCAGGCTCACGGCGATCCAGCCGAGCGCCTCCGCGTCCACCGACGCAACGAAGCCCGGGCGGGTGGCCGTGACCACCACCGCGGTCCTCGGGCGCGCGAGCTTGGCCTCGTCGGGGTCCCCGCCGTGCGCCCGCACCATCACATCGTAGGCGGCTAGAGCCGCCCCGCCCGCGAGCTTCCTCTGGAGCTCGGCGCGCGCCGCCTCCGGCTTCCTGCCGGCCAGCACCAGCGCCTCCGCCGCCAGCTCGAGCGTGAGCTCCCGCAGGCGAAAGTCGCCCCGTCCGGCCAGCACCTCGAGCGCCGCACGCACCTCGCTGGCGCAGCCCAGCCTGTCGCCCAGCGGCTGGCTCATGTCGGAGATCACAGCCCGCACCTGCACGCCCGCCTGCACGGCCACGCGCACCAGCGCGTCCGCGAGCTCGCGGGCGGCCTCCGGCGTCTTGCAGAAGGCGCCCGAGCCCATCTTGACGTCGAGCACGAGCCGGTTGGCCCCGACCGCCAATTTCTTGGACATGATCGAAGCCACGATTAGCGGCAGCGACGGCACGGTCCCGGTCAGGTCGCGCAACAGGTAGAGCCTGCGGTCGGCCGGCGCGATCTCGTCGCTCTGCGTCGCGAAGCAGATGCCGCACTTCTCGAGCAGGCCCTTCGCCTGGGCGTAGGTGCCGGCAGGGCGGAACCCCGGGATCGCGCTCAGCTTGTCGAGGGTGCCCTGGGTGTGCCCGAGCCCCCCCCCCGCCATCATCACGACCGGCACGCCGCAGGATGCCACCAGCGGCGCGAACGCCAGCGACACGGTGTCGCCGACCCCGCCGGTGGAGTGCTTGTCCACGGCCTCCGGGAAGCTCTCCCCCACCCGCCAGCGGGCGCCCGAGTCCCGCATCTCCTCGACGAGGGCCTGCGTCTCCCCCGCGCTCGCACCCCGGATGCAGATCGCCATGAGCATCGCGGCCAGCTGTTCGTCCCCGAGGTGGCCGTTGCTCGCGCCGCGCACGAACGCCTGGATCTCGGCCGGCGAGAGCTCAAGCCCGTCACGCTTCCTCGCGATGATCTCGACGAAGTTCAAGCCGTCACCTCCGATGGGGCCGGCCTCCAGCGCCAACAAGACTCCCTCCGCGTCGCCCGTGCGGCTTTTGTCCGGGCGACCCGCCGGTCGCGGCCGTCAGCTGCCTGCCGCGATGCGCTGCTGTGCGTCAGGACGGTAAGGGGAGTCCGGGAAATCCTCGACCAGCTTTCGGTAGAGCTTGCTGGCCTCCTCCGGCTTGCCCACCTGCTCCCACACCCTCGCGAGCTGGTAGAGCGCCGCATCGCGAGGCAGGCGGGGGTCCTTCCCCGCCGCCATGCTCTCCAGTTCCTTCACGAGCTGCATCCCCTCGCCCTTGGCCACCCGGATCCGGATCAGGTCCAGCATCGCGAGCCGCACCACGGGGTCCGAAGAGCGGTGGCTGGTGATCTCACCCAGAAGACGCACGGCCTGCGCCTGGTCGCCGCGGTCGGCGGCGATCCGTGCCAGAAAAAGCTCCGCCACCGAGACCTGGGGGGTCAGCCAGTAGCGGGACTTCACGGCCTGGAAGGCCTTCTCTGCCGCGGCCAGACGCTCGGCGTCGGTGGCGAACTTGATCTTTGCGTCCGGCTGCGCGGCGTTGCCCACGGGGGCATCGTAGCTTTCGAGGGCCTGGGCGACGGCGTGGGCGGCCGCATCCTTCCGGCTCCCGAGGAGGGCGGTGACGCCCCAGTACACGAGGGCGACGCCGAGCACCGCGCCGAGCCCCATCGCGGCCTGGCGCCAGTTCCCGCCCATCCAGTGGATGCCACGGTCGACCAGCGAGATGAACTCGTCCTTCTTGATCTGCTTGCGTGTCAGTCGGCGTCCCACGGCGTCACTCTCCTGCCGGAAGCTACTTCTTCGGCGCCGCCGGCGCCGGCGCCGCCACCGGATACTTCTCGTTGAAGAGCTTGATGACGGTGTCGGTGATGTCTGCGGAGGTGGCCAGGTAGGCGAGGTCGTCGGGCTTGAAGATGAAGACCGCCGTGTAGCGGTTCTGGTCTGCGTACTTCGTGATGATCTCCTGCAACCTCCCGCCCATGTCCCGGAGCAGCGCCTGCTGCTTCTCCTCGAAGTCGCGCTTAGTGATGCGCTGCCGGTCCTCGAACTCCCGCTGCCTCGACACGAGCCTCCGGCTCAGCTCGGCGGCTGAGTCGTCGTTGGCCACACCCTGCTTGGACATGATCTCGCCCTTGAGATCGTTGATCTCCTTGTCGAGCTTCTCGAGCTCCTGCTGGCGCGGCTTGGCCCAGTCCTCGAGCTGCTTCAGCTTGATCTTCCCCTCGTCCGTGGTGGCCAGGGCCTTCTGGACGTAAACGAACGCGATCTTGGTGGGAGGCTCCGGCTGCGGGGCCGGTGCCTGTTGCGCCAAGGACCCGGCGGCCAGCAACCCCCCAACGAGAACCGCTCCACCGAGCTTGATGAACGTCATGACGACCTCCTGCCGCACCAGCGGCCGCGCATTCTAACACGCTGGACCCCGGTACAATCCAAGGGGGAGTGGAGAACGATGAAGGCCATGGTCCTGGATGCGCCCGCGCCAGCCGAGGCCAGGCCTCTGGCCGCGCGCGAGATCGGGGACCCCCACCCCGGGCCGGGAGAGCTGCGCCTCCGGGTCGCCGCGTGCGGGGTCTGCCGGACCGACCTCCACACGGTGGAGGGCGAGCTCGAGCTCGCAAGGCTGCCGCTCGTGCCGGGGCACCAGATCGTCGGCGTCGTGGACGAGATCGGCGACCGGGTGTCGAAGGACCTTCTCGGGGCGAGAGTGGGCGTTGCGTGGCTCGGCGGTGCCTGCAAGGCCTGCACTTTTTGCGGCACCGGGCGCGAGAACCTCTGCTTCGACGCGCGCTTCACGGGCCTCCACGTGGACGGGGGCTATGCGCAGCTCGCGGTGGCGCGCGCCGACTTCGTGCTTCCCCTCCCCGGCGTGTTCTCCGACGAGCAGGCCGCGCCTCTCCTGTGTGCGGGGGTGGTGGGCTACCGGGCGCTGCGCCTCGCGGGCGCCCTGGGCCGCGGCAGGCTCGGGATCTTCGGGTTCGGCGCGTCGGCCCACGTCGCGATCCAGGTCGCACGCTACGCCGGGTGCGAGGTCTTCGTCTTCACCCGCGCCAAGCGCCACCACGAGCACGCGCGCTCGCTAGGTGCGGCCTGGGTGGGCACGCCCGGCGACACACCACCCGTTCCGCTCGACCACGCGGTGATCTTCTCCCCCACCGGCAAGCACGTGCCGCTCGCGCTGCAGTACCTGGCCCGGGGCGGGACCGTGGCGTGCGCCGGGGTCACGATGAGCGACCTGCCCGGCTTTCCCTACTCCCACCTGTACCAGGAGCGGTGCGTGCGCTCGGTGGCCAACGCCACGCGCGCCGACGCCAGGGAGTTGCTGGAGCTGGCCTCGCGCATCCCGATCGCTACGACGGTGGAGGTACTGCCGCTCTCTCAGGCCAACGAGGCCCTGCAGCGAGTCAAGCACTCGCACGTGACCGGGGCGCTGGTGCTGAAACCCTGATGAACGGCCGGACCGAGCCATGGGTGGGGTTCGAGGCCGGCTACCGCTCGCTCCTCGCCGCTGGCGAGCTGCACCGCCGCGCCGGCACGCTGGAGGCGATGCTCGCGAGCTGCGAGCTGTGCCCACGGGCGTGCCGTGTGGACCGCCGGCGCGAGCTGGGCAAGTGCTTTACCGGGACCACACCGCTAGTGGCCTCGTGGGGCCCCCACCTGGGCGAGGAGCCGCCGCTCTCGGGCACCAGCGGCTCGGGGACGATCTTCCTCGCCAACTGCAACCTGCGCTGCGCTTTCTGCCAGAACTCGGACATCTCGCAGCGCCCCGCGGACCACATCGGGTGCACCTGCTCGATCGAGGACCTCGCCGCGGTGATGCTCGAGCTGCAGGCCCAGGAGTGCCACAACATCAACTGGGTCTCGCCCACCCACCAGCTCGCGGCGCTCGTCCGGGCGCTCGCCATCGCCGCGGAGCGGGGGCTGCGCCTGCCGATCGTCTACAACAGCAACGGCTACGACTCTCCCGCCGCGCTCGCGCTCCTGGACGGCGTCGTGGACATCTACATGCCGGACCTCAAGTACGCGGACGAGGACGTCGCGGAGGAGCTCTCGGGCATCCCCCGCTACCCGTCTTCGGCGCGCGCCGCGATCGCCGAGATGTTCCGCCAGCTCGGCCCCTCCTGGGAGCTTGCGCAGGACGGCACGCTGCGGCGCGGCCTCCTGGTGCGCCTCCTGATCCTCCCGGAAGGCCTTGCCGGCGTTCCCGAAACCCTGGCCTGGCTCGCGGATGCCCTCTCCTCGGCGGTAACCGTCAGCCTGATGAGCCAGTACCGCCCGTGCCACCGCGCGGCCTCGCTGTCCGGCCACCCGGGGCTGTCCCGCATCATCAACCGCGAGGAGTACCTCGAGGCGGTGCGCGCCCTCGCGCGCTTCAACCACAGCCCGCACACCATGGTCCAGGGTTTCGCCGGCCTCCGCCTCTAAAAGCGAAAGACGAGCCGGTTCTCTCTGCCACTGCGTGGCTCTTTTTGCCCCGCGGGCTGGGAGCGGTCGCTCGGGCCGCGCATCGAGCGCAGCCCTCCGACCCGCCTCCACGTGCGACCGAGCTGGCACAGACCGGCGTGCGGACCCTCGCTGTTCCTCGCCCTCGCGCTGCGCGCTCGTGCTCGGCCAGCGTCTCCACCCGCCGGTCTGGCCGCTCGGTTCCCGCACGCTCCGGCGGAATGGCTCCTATCGCCCGCGGGGCGGATTTCACCCCCACCCCCCCGCAGCGCGGCGCGCAACGGGAGGGGGGCTTTCAATCCGCCGGTGCCGTGGGTGGCCCATCTCTCCGGAGCCCGCGGGCACCGGACGCGCGAGCCGCGTTGGGGAGACGGTGCGGCCGCTTCATGCCGACGCCGAGGGGTTCCGGCGCGGATCGCGCCCTCCGGTCGCGGGCGGAGGAGTGTGCGGCCGCAGCGGCTGGGGAGACGCAAGGCCGCACCCACCCACCCGCGGGACCGGCAACACAAAGCCATGCAGAGATAAAGAAAAATCCGGCCACGCACCCGCAGGGCAAAAGAGATGCGTCCGGCAAGGAGCACGAATGACTTGTTTGAGGGCCTGGTTTACGGCTGCTTCTTGGAGCGGCGGGGCTCCGCAACGGCGAAGCCCGCGGCCTCCCACGCCTTCGCCTTGCCCTGGTCCTCCGGCGAGGCGGTGACGAAGTCGTGGATCTCCGGGAACGCGCTGGCCTGCCCGGGTTCGCCCAGGTGGTCGCCGATGACGAGAACGTCGGCGCGGTTCGGGTTGGCGAGGGTTCCGGTCACCACTACGACAGGGTCGTCGGCCTCGCCCTGGCCGTCCCAGAGCACGTGGGGCACGAAGGAGTTCTGGGCGAACGTCCAGAGGTAGTCGTCGAACATCGCGGCACGGCCGCGGTCCGACAGGAAGACGGCCACCCGTTTCCCGGACTGGTAGAAACGCTCCACCAACCGGCAGGCGTCCAGCGCCTTCTTGGTGCCGGCGAGGCGGTGCAACACGACCTTGGCCGGCTTCTCCTTCCGCTCGCGAGCTTCCTTCTCCGTCATGACCCTGGGTCCCGCGGCCGCCACCGGTCTGAGGCCCGCGTCAGGATAACAGAGGCGCCCGGGCGGCATCGCCCGGGCGCCGTCGCAGAAGGTTTGCATGGCTACTTTGAAACCGGTTTGAGCGTGAGCGGGTCGAGCAGGGGCAGCCTCACCATCGGCCCGAAGCTCTCGAACTTCGCGGTCGGGTGGTCGGGGTGGCCCTTGAGGATCTCGTCGACGTTCCCCACCACCAAAACGACGAGCTGGTCGGGCCTGATGTGGGCCTTGGCCGCGGCCTCGGTGCTTGCGGCCGTCACCGCGCCCATCTTCTGCCGGTAGCTCTTCCAGTACTCGTGGGGAAGGCCCACGAGGTCATCCTGGGCGAAGCGCGTGACCGTCCGGAGCTTGCTCTCGAAGATTCGCGGCAACCGTTCGATGAATGAGGTCTTGCTGGTGGCCAGCTCCTTGTCCGTCACCTTGGTGGCCGTGATCCTGCCGATCAGCTGGACGGTGAGCTGGGCCGCTCGCGCGCAGGTGGAAGACTTGGACTGGAAGTACGCGCGGAAGGTACCCGGGAAGACATCACCGATGCCGTAGCGCGAGTACGCCGAGTACGCGAGTCCCTCGTCGGAGCGCACCTTCGACATCATCCAGGCCGTGAAACCCCCGCCGCCCAGGATGTCGTTGGCGACCTCGAGCGAGGACTCGTCGGGCAACGGCCGCTTCGCGCCGATCTGCCCGATGGAGACCCGCCCCTGGTTGACGTCGGGCTTGTTGACGAGGTACACGCCGGGCTTTGCCGATCCCTTGGGCTGCGGCACCGCGGGCACCGGGGCGCCCGTGGCCTGCCAGCCGCCGAGCGTCGCGTCCAGCTTCGCGATCATCGCCGCCCGGTCGAAGTCTCCCGCCACGGCGATCACGAAGTTGGCAGGGTTGGCAAGCCGCATGTGGAAAGCTACCAGGTCGTCGCGGGTGATGCCGTCCACCGAGGCCTTGGTGGGTAGGCGGTTGAGCCAGTAGTCTTCGCCGTAGACGAGGCGGTCCCACTCGCGCTCCTCGATCGACTCCGTGTCGTCGTTGCGCCGCTTCATCTCGGAGATCATGTCCTCCTTGGCCTTGGCCAGGCGCGCCTCCTCGAACCGCGGGCTCCTCAGGACGTCCAGAAGGAGCGCGAGCCCGCGGTCCAGGTCCTTGGCCAGGAGGCTGAGACTCACGCGGCCCGACGCCTCGCTCACGCTGGTCGAGAGCTGTGCGGCGAGGAAGTCCAGCTCCTGGTCGAGCGCCTTGGCGTCGAGGTTACCCGCCCCGCCGGTCCGCCAGACGGTGCCGGTCAGCGCGGCCAGCCCTTCCTGGCCGGCGGGCTCGAGGTACTGTCCGCCGCGGAAGAGCACCACCACGTTGGCCAGCGGGAGCATCTTGTCCTCGGCGACGTAGGCGATCACCCCGTTCGCGAGCTTCACCCGCATGCTCGCCGGGTCGGGCACGTTGAAGGTCAGGGAGGGGAACGCGAGCTGCTCGGGCCTGGGCGGTATCTCCCCGGCGACGGCGGCCGCGCCCGAGAGCAGCACGAGGGCGAACGTCAGCAGACGGTGGGTCGTTGGCATGGCTCTCTTCTCCTTCCGCCCCTACGACCGGGGCTTGCCGACCGGCGGGTTCTTCTGGGGCTCGCCGCCGACAGGCGGTGCCGCGCGCAGCGAGTCGAGGTGCTCCTGGGCCTTCTTGAGAAGGTAGTCCATCGCGGGCTTCATCTGGGGCGGCACCCTCCCCGCCATTCCCCTCAGCTGCGTGAGGATCTGCTCGAGCTTCGCCCGGTCGGTCACGCTCTCGATCTGTGCGAGCTGCTGCTTAACCATCCCCTTCATTTCCCCCGGCAGCGCGGCGATCTCCGGGTCCTCGGGCGCGCTGCCGGCCTTGCGGACGTACACGGCCACGTTCCGGTTCTCCGGCAGGAAGTACTTCGCGGCCACCCGCTGGATGTCTGCGGCGGTCACGGCCTGGACCTTGGCGGGGGACTCGTTGAGGTACTTCCAGGTGTCGGAGGAGTCGTAGAGAAGGAGCTGCAGGAGCAGGAAGAAGTTGGACTGAAGCCTACGGAAGGAGTTCGCGAGCTCCTGGTTCTTGACCTTCTGGAGCTCCCGTTCCCCGACCGGCTCCTTCGCGAGCTTCGCGAGCTCCGCGTTGAGCGCGGCCTCGACCTCCTCCGGTCGCTTGCCCTCCTTGACCTCGGCACTGACCTCGAAGTACCCCTCGTACTTCATCGGCCGGTAGAAGCTCGCTGGCTCGCCCACCGCGACCTGCTGCTCCTCGACGAGCGCCGTGTAGAGGCGGCCCGTGCGGTTGTTCAGGATGTCGGCCAGGAGCTGGAAGGCATACATGTCCTTGTTGTTGAACGGCACCGCGTGAAAGCGAAGCTCCACCTCGGGGTTGGTTTCGGCCTCGGCCAGAAAGCGCTTCTCGGCGACCTGCGTCATCTCGTCCGTAATCATCTCGGGCGGGGGGTTCTTCCCACTCGAGATCCGGCCGAAGTAACTCTTCGCCAGCTCGACCGCCTTGTCGGGGTCGAAGTCGCCGACCAGGGCCGCGGTGATGTTGTTGGGGGCGTAGTAAACGCCGAAGTAGCTCTCGGCCTGGGCGCGGGTGATCGACTCGACGTCCGAGGGCCACCCCACCACAGGGTGCGAGTACGGCGAGGATTCCCAGAACACAGCGTCGAACGCCTCCTCGAACTTGCCGGTCGGCCTCGACTCGACCGACAGCCGCCGCTCCTCGCGCACGACGTCCCGCTCCGAGTAGAACTCGCGGAACACGGGATCGAGGAGGCGGTCGGACTCGAGCCAGAACCACAGCTCCAGCTTGTTGGACGGGACCGTCACGAAGTAAAAGGTCTGGTCCTCAGTCGTCCCCGCGTTGACGCCCGAGCCGCCCTGCGCGGTGTAGATGGAGTCCAGCTCCTCCTTGACGATGACTTCCTTCTCGGCCGCATACAGCTTCTCGATCTGGGCCTTGAGCTCCTTCAAGCGTGGGGTCATGTTCGCCGGATCGTAGATGTCGCCGGTGGTCTCGCCGCGGCGCTTCATCTCACGCAGCAGCGTGTACTCCTTCTCCATCCGGGCGCGGATCGCATCCTGCTGGGCCAGGATCTCGGTGTCCTTCGCGTAGTCCTTCGTGCCGATCGTCTTGGTGCCCTTGAACATCATGTGCTCGAACAGGTGCGAGATGCCGGTGATGCCGGGCGGCTCGTTGACCGAGCCCACGCGCGCGACCCAGCCGCACGCGACGGTCGGCGAATCCCGCCGGACTACCATCAGCAGCTTCATGCCGTTGGGCAGCACTGTCTCGATCACGGGGATCTTGGGCAGTGCCGCAGGAGGAGCGGGGGCTTGCTGCGCGGTTGCCCCTCCCGCAACGAGCAGCACCGCGAGCGCGGCCCATCGGAAGGTTCTCGCCATCTCAGGCTCCTTTCGCCACGAGGGTTCCGTGTAGCACGTCGCAGCGCTCCGGGTCAATCGGACCCTCTCCCCGGCAGTGGTTGGCGTTCGAGACTATGCCTTCCGCGCACGAGAACGTACGGGCGGTTCCGCATCCTGGGCGCGACGACCACCTCGGCGGTCTCCGGCCACTCCCCCTGCACCTGCAGCTTCTTCATCGCCTCCACGCTGATGAGAACGACGGTCCCCTTTTGGCGCAAGACCTCGCGCAGGCCCTGCGGGCTCGAGACTTGCGGCGTGGCCACCCGGCGCAGGAAATCGACGAGCCCCAGCTCCCGCTCCCCCATGTCGAAGCCGATGAGCGGCGTGCCCGGCGGCGCCACCTCGATGATTGCGGCGTTCAGCGGGTCATACCCGCGGCGGGCGTCGAGGGCGGCGAAGGTGGACGGCGAGAACAGTGAAAGCAGGATCAGCAGCGCAAGGCCGGCCGCCATGACCGGCAGCTGTTGCTGCCCCTCCCGCCGGAGGGAGAGGCCGAGGGCGACGGCGCCCGCCAGCGCCGCCGCCACCCCGACCGCCGAGACGGCCACGCCCGCGTGCGCCTTCACGGCCAGGTAGCCCGAGGCGCCCCACGCCGCGGCCGCTGCGAGTGCGAGCGCCACGGTCCCGCTGGCGCGCCAGACGCGCATCCACCCGCCCTCCACCTCCTGCAGCGCGCCGTCGAGCCACGCCGCGACGGACACCGCGAACGCGGGCATCAGGGGAAGGAGGTAGCCGGGGCGCTTGGCGCTCGCCATCGAGAGCAGCACGAGGGGCCCGGCCATGATCGAGACGAGATACTGCCAGCTGCGGCGGCTTTCCGTGGTCTCGAGGCCTCCCGGGCGGGCGAGGGCGAAGATCACAGGCGGGACGAACACGGCCCAGGGGACCATCACCGCGAAGATCCCGAAGGCGTAGTCCCACGGGGGCGCGGCGTGGTCGGCGGAACCGGAGAAGAACCGCATCACCATGTTGTCCCAGAAGAGCGTGCGGAAGACCGCGCTCCCTCCCCGCCACCTCACCATCGCGAGCCAGGGAGCGGTGAGGACCGCGAAAACCACGAGGTTGGCGGGGGCCAGAAGCTGGAGGGCCTTGCGCCACTCCTTCCGCCACGCCAGGAAGACGAGCACACCAACAGCCGGCAGCACGACACCGATGGGGCCCTTGCCGAAAAAGGCGACCCCGCAGGCCGCCGCACCCAGCACGTGGAACAACGCGCGGTGGCGCGGGCTGCCCGACGTGTAGCCTCTCCAGAAGAGGGCGAACGCCCACGCAACGCCGGCGGCCATCGGCGGGTCGACCAGCAGCGTGTGGGTTTGGATCACGAACTCCTGGGAGGTCGCGAGCACGAACGCCGCCAGCAGCCCGACCCTGCGCCCGAAGAGCATGCTCCCCAGCCAGAAGCACGCCAGGTTCATGAGGATCCCCCAGAGCGCCGCGGGGGCGCGGCACCACTCCTCGGAGGGCCCGCCAAGAACGTGGAAGACAGTGGCGGCGGCCCAGTGGGCGAGCGGCGGCTTCTCGAGGAACGGCACCCCGTTCAGCCGCGGGACGACCCAGTCGCCGGAGGCGTACAGCTCGCGGGTGATCTCCGCCTCGCGAGGCTCATCCGCCCCCCAGAGCACGTGGCGCTGCCCGAGGAGAAAGACCGGCAGGAGCGCGAGCAGCCACCAGGCACTCGCGAGCCTCACCCGCGACGAGCCGCTCGCCGCCATCGCGCCAGCCCTCCCGCGGGCGCCACGATACGGAAGCCGCGACCGGGGCGCAACCGACCGGGGCGGAACGCCGCTCCCACCGCCGAGGGTTTATGATGGCCGCTCATGGGCCTTCTCGACTTGTTCCGGACTGCCGAGACAAGCCCCGGGGGTATCGTGCTCGCCCTCGGCGGCGGCGGGGCGCGCGCCCTTGCGCACCTCGGCGTGCTGGAGGTCATCGAGGAAGCCGGCGTCAGGGTGGCAGGGATCGCGGGGACCAGCGCGGGGGCGGTCGTGGGGGCCATGTGGGTCACTCACGGGGGCGTCGCGGCGGTCAAGGCCCGCTGGAGGGAGTTCCTTGCGGCCGGCTTCGCCCCCGACCTCCCGGACGTCCGGCTCACGAGGACGGTCACGAGCAGGGACAACCTGCTCCTTCAGTTCGCGCGCCGGGTGCGGCAGACCGCCATGGTCGCCCTCGCGCTCGAGCGGACCAGCCTGATCTCCCACGAGCAATTCGAGAAGGCGCTCGCGTTTCTGCTGGACGACCAGCCCATCGAGCGGCTGCCCATTCCCTTTGCCGCCGTGGCCACCGACTTCCAGACAGGCACGCCAGTCGTGCTGCGGAGCGGGAGCCTGCTGCGCGCCGTGGCCGCGTCCTCCGCGATGCCCGGCGCGCTGCTGCCCTACACGATCGACGGCTATGCGCTCATCGACGGCGGCACGGTGGCCGACGTGCCGCTTGCCCAGGCCCGGAAGCTCGTGCACCGCCCGGTGGTTGCGGTCGATGTGGGCGAGACCTGGCCGCACGAGGATCCCGGGGCGATCACGCTGCCGCGCGCCATGCTGCGGGGCTCCACCATGACCCACACGGCGCTGCGGGAGCTGCGGCTCGCCGACGCCCAGCTCGTGATCACCGCGTCGGTCGGGGGCATTCACTGGTCGGAGTTCGGCCGCCTCGAGGAGGCGGTGGCGGCCGGGCGCGCCGCCGCCGAGCGCGCCGTGCACCGCATGCGGGCGCTCGCGATGAGAAAGCCGCCGCCGGATCCGGAGAGCACACCCTCATGAGCCGCCCCGGCACGGCTCAAGGCGGGGCGCGACGTCGCCGAAAGAATCGAACGATGGACGGCTTCCCATTCTCCTGCCCCGTCGAGGTGCGGTACGGCGATGTGGACGCCATGGACCACGTCAACAACGCCGTCTACGTCACCTTCCTCGAGCAGGCCCGCATGCGCATGTGGCAGGAGCGCATCGGCCGGCTAAGCTCGGCCCGCGCGATCCCCATCATCGTCGCGCGGGTAGCGGTGGACTACCGCTCTCCGGTCGGCCTCTACGAGAGCGTGGAGATCGGGGTCGGCGTCAGGGAGATCGGACGGACGAGCTTCACCCTCGCCTACCGGATTGAGGCCGACGGGCGCCTCGCCGCAGAGGGCGAGAGCGTGCAGGTCCTGTACGACTACGGCAGCGGCCGGCCGGTCCCGATCGAAGGCGAGCTGCGCGAAAAGCTCGAAGCGCTCCGGCTCGCGCCCCCCGAACGGTCCTGAGGCCGCGCGCCGCTACAATGAGCCCATGCCGGCATGCCTCGCGATCGTCATAACCGCCCTCGCCCTGGCGCAGGCGGCTCCGCCGCCCAAGGCCTACCCGGAGGTCGCCGTGTCCGTCACGCTCGAAGAGCTGCGAAAGGGCGAGCTCATGCTCAATGCGGATGCGCTCGCGCCCCACATCGCGGCCTCCTTCACCGTGATCGAGGGGGGCGACCGCATCTCGGGCTCCTTCGCCTTCCTGGAGCCGATCCGCCGCCGCCGCGAGCGCTCCGTGGAGGTCAGGGAGCTGCGCTTCGACCACCTCGTTGTGCGCGTCTACGGCGCGAGCGCGATCGCCAGCTATCGCTACACCAAGGTCTGGAACGAATCGGGCGCCCGGCACCGCCAGGAGGGGTGGTCCTCCGACGTCTTCGAGCTGCGCGACGACGGCGCATGGATCCTCGTCCATCGCCAGAGAAGCAAGTAAACGAGGCTCGGCGCTCGCTAAAGAGCGAATCAGGCCCAATTCGGAATCATTCCGAATTGGAGAACTTCGATCTCCGTTTCCCGGTGCCCGGACCCCGGCTTCTACGGATGGCGGGCGGTGACCACCGTGTGGATTCCGCCGCGCAGGCGGTAGTCGAGCTGGACCTCCATGCGGCGGGGTCTGCAGCCCGCGACGAGATCTTCGAGCAACCGGTTGGCTGCGTGCTCCTGGTAGATCCCCACGGTGCGGTAGGTCGTGAGGTAGTACTTGAGCGACTTCAGCTCCAGGCAGAGCCCGTCCGGGACGTAGCGGATCGTCAGCGTTCCGAAGTCTGGGAGACCCGAGAACGGGCAGACGCACGTCCACTCGTCGGTCGAGACGACCACCTCGGCCTCGCGCCCGGGGTACTCGTAGGGAAACGTTTCGAGCAGCTCCGGCGCGATCTTCTCCACGCCGTCGAACGGGAAGCTGCGGCCCTCTGCCTTCACCACGTCACACCTCCGCGACCGCCATCACCAGCCCAGCCAGCGGGAGACGGGCAACGCGAGGGCCAGGAGGGCGCCGCCGACCGTCGCCGCCCCAGCCGCGGCGCGGGTGAGGTTACCAAACGCCTCCAGGCTCGCGTCCGCCCTCGTGCGGGCGAGCGCCCTTGAGAACATCGCCGGGGCCGCGAGGCCCGCGAGCGCAAGCACCGGGAGGACGCGGGCCGCGACCAGGACGATCAGGGTGGCGGCCGAGAGCGCCGGCAGCAGCCAGGCCAGGCGGAGAGCCAGCTCCTTGCCGAGCACCGCGACCGGGCTCATCTTGCCGACTTGGCGGTCGGCCTCCGGGTGGGTGAAGTGGTGGCAGTAGAGGATCGCCACGATGTTGATCCCGACGAACAGCCCCACGGCCGCCGCGCGGTTGCTCCAGGTACCGCCCACCGCCCATGCGGCCCCGCCGACGGTGAGAGGGCCGAAGGCGATCAGAATCCCCAACTCGCCGAGGCCGTGGCCGATGTAGCCGAAGCGCAGCGGAGGCGCCACGTACTCGAAGGCGATCAACGCGCCCGCGAGCGCCGGGACGAGCACCCCCCACCCCGCGGAGAGCGCAATCAGCGCGCCGAACCCAAGCGCCACCGCGCCGAAGCCGATACCCCAGGCGAACCCCTCCCCCACCGTCATCAGGCCCCCGGTGAGCACGTTGGAGCCGCCGAAATCCGGAGAATCGCGCGTCGGCGCCAGTGTGTCCACGCCGGTGCGGAAGTCGTAGACGTCGTTGATGACGTTGGCGGCCACGTGGGCGAAGAACGCCCCGAGCATGGCGAGCGGCAGGTTGACCCAGTGGACCTGCGCTCCGCGCCAGTAGACGAACAGCCCGCCCGCGAGGGTGGCGGCGACCACGATCGTCGTGTAGTGGGCACGACCCAGCTTGAGCGCCAGCACCAGGCGGCTCGGCTTCGTTGCAGCCACGTTCATTCCCCCTCCTCAGAACCGGCGGCGAGCTCACGGCAGCGGCGCAGCACCTCGTCGAACATCGCCGCCGTGAGCCGGCCGGTGAACGTATTCTGCTGCGACACGTGGTAGGAGTCCACCAGGGCGACGCCCCCGGGCAGCGGCCAGGCGGCCCCGTGGCGGAACCCGCTTCCCCTGGCCACCGCGACCCCCTGCTCACGCAGCAGGGCGAGGACCGTGCCGTGCGCGAGCCGTCCGAGCGCAAGCACAACCCGCAGGTTGCGGCAGCGCGCGACGTCGGCGCGAAGGAACCGGCGGCAGCGCCGCTGCTCGACGGCCAAGGGCTTGTTGCCGGGGGGGGCGCATCGCACCGGAGCGGTGATCAGCACCCCGTGGAGCGCGAGGCCGTCACCGCGGTGCTCGCTGCGCGGCACGCTTGCGAGGCCGGCGCGGTGCAGCGCCGCGAAGAGGAACTCCCCCGAGCGGTCCCCCGTGAACATCCTGCCGGTCCGGTTGGCCCCTTGGGCGGCGGGCGCGAGCCCGACGATCACCAGCCACGCACCTGGGTCCCCGAACGCCGGCACCGGCCTGCCCCAGAACCCGTGCTCCTCCACCCACGCCGCAAAGCGCGGCGGCACGGCCGAGGCCTGCCTCTCGCGCCACGCCACCAGGCGGGGACACGCGCGGCAGGAGAGCAGCCGGCGCTTCCCTGCACCCTGAGTCGCGGTAAAGGGGTTTGACACCGTCACGCCGGTATCTTAGTCTAGTGCAATGAGTTCTGAGGGCCGATGAGCTCGAACGAGGTGCGACCCCACCCGATCTTCGCCCAGCGCCTCATGGCGCTCGCGGAGCAGGCCGAGCACGAAGGGCACCCCGGTCTGGCGGCCGAGTTGTTCGAGATGGTGGCCAGCCTCACGCCGCGGGGCGAGGGGTTCCGGGAGCGTGCGGCCGCGCTCCGCCGGGCCGCCGCCACGGCCGAGGACCCCGACCGCGAGCACAAGCGCCGCAACCTGGAGGCCTCGCACGCGGTCGGCATGGCCCGCATCCTCGAGGCCCGAGGAGAGCTGGCGCGGGCCCAGGAGATGTTCGACCTGGCCAAGCTGCGCGCCCCGTTCCACTACCTCGCGTACGCCGGGGCCGGGTACCTGCATCTCCGGCGCAGGGACGCCCGCGCGGCGCTCGAGGAGTTCGTGCAGGCCCGGCGCCTGAACCCGCTCGACCGGAAGCTGGCGATCGAGGCCGCCCGCATCGCGCTCGAGCTCGAGGACTACCCCGAGGCGCTCCGGAACGCCACGGACGCGCTGCTGCTGACCCAGGGGCTCGGCGAGGCCGAGGAGGTCGCGGCCCGCCGGCGCGTCGAGACGCTCGTCTCGCTGTGCCGGCTGACTAAGGACGAGATGGCCGAGCTGCACCGCCAGCGCGCCACAGCGCTGCAGCGCGCCAGCGAGCAGGTGGCCCTCACCCGGGCCCGCCTCTTCTCTACCCTCACGCTGGCCGAGAGCTACGGCGAAAAGCCAGCCGCCGCCCCGAAGCAGGACGAGCTGCTGCAGGTGGCGCTCGACCTGCGCCGCTTCCGCGTTTTCCGCCACTTCTCCGACGCGCACCTCGTGGAGCTGGCGCGGATCGGGCGCCGGGAGCCGTTCGGGCACGCCAAGGTGTTGATCCGCGAGGACCAGGAGGAGCGCGACATCTTCGTCGTGATGGAGGGCAAGCTCCAGGAGGTGCGTCACACCCCCGTCGGCGTGCAGGTCCTCGGCACGCCCGCGGTCGGCGAGGTGCTCGGCGAGATCTCCTACCTCGACCACAAGGCCCGCCCCTCCACGGTCCTCGGCGTCGATGCGGGCATGGTCCTGCGCCTCCCGGCCCGCGAGCTGGACCACATGGTCACCAACAACCGCGAACTCGGGGTCTCCCTCCTGTGGTCGTTCTGGCACGCGCTGGCAGGCAAGCTGCGCGCGGCCAACAGCGCGATGACCGAGATCATCACCCCGGGGCTGGCGCCAGGCCGGAACGGCACCGGCAAGCCGGGCGAGCGCGTGTTCCTCGAGCCGTCGGCCAAGATGGACCTGCTCCGCGAGCAGGGCCTGTCGGCCTCGGAGCTTCGCCTGCTGGCGACATACTCGCAGGAGGAGTGGTTCGCCCCCGACGCGCTGATCTTCGCCGAGGGCGAGATGGGCCAGAAGCTGTACATCGTGGTCGATGGCCAAGTGCGTATCTCCCGCCACCTGCAGGGAATGGGCGAGGAGGCCCTGACGATCCTCGGGCGGGGCGAGGTCTTCGGTGAGACGGCTCTCATCGACTCCCAGCCGCGCAGCGCCGACGCCCGCGCCCACGCCTCGGGGTGCACGGTGTTCACCATCGACAGCCACCGCCTCGAAGAGGTTCTGGACATGGACCCGGACGCGGCCCACCAGTTCCTCTCCCTGCTCTGCCACATCATCTGCCGCCGCCTGCGTACCATGACGGACCGTCTGGTCGCCTGGCGCCTCATGGCGGGGCACGAGTGAAAAGTGCAGGTTACAGGCTATAGGCTAGGAGCTAGAGGCAAGACAAAAGCACGACTCGAAATGCGTTGAGGCATAAGCGGGAAACGTGGTAGAGTCGCGTACCGCCGGCGATCAGCCGGTGATTTGTTTTTCCGGCGCCGGCCGCCTTTCCGGCCGGCGCCGTCGGAAGGCGAGGTTGCAGGAGATGGCGCTCGAAGCACGTGAAGGGATCCGAAACGTCGCGATCATCGCGCACGTGGACCACGGCAAGACAACGCTCGTGGACGCGATGCTCTGGCAGAGCGGGATCTTCCGCGACAACGAATCGGTCATGGAACGGGTCATGGACTCGATCGACCTGGAGCGCGAAAAAGGCATCACCATCATGGCGAAGAACACCGCCATCGCGTACCGCGGGATCCGCATCAACATCGTGGACACGCCCGGCCACGCGGACTTTGGCGGCGAGGTCGAGCGCACCCTCAAGATGGTGGACGGCGTGATGCTGCTGGTGGATGCAAGCGAGGGCCCCCTGCCCCAGACGCGCTTCGTGCTCCGCAAAGCGCTCGAGTCCAACCTGCCGCCGATCGTGGTGATCAACAAGATCGATCGCCCCGACGCGCGTCCCCAGGCGGTGCTCAACGAGGTCTACGACCTCTTCATCGACCTCGACGCGACCGAGGAACAGCTCGATTTCCCGGTGCTCTACTGCAACGCCCGCCGCGGCACGTGCCGGCTAGAACCGGACGGTCCCGAGACCACCCTCGAGCCCCTGTTCGAGTCGATCCTGACCGCCGTGCCGGCCCCGAAGTTCGACCCGGCGATGCCGCTGCAGCTCCTCGTCACCAACCTCGACTGGGACGATTACGTCGGCCGCCTCGCCATTGGCCGGGTGTTCAACGGCACGGTTGCAAAAGGCCAGGACGTGGCTCTCTGCCGCCACGACGGAACCATCGCCAACGCGAAGGTCACCGGCTTGTTCGGGTACCAGGGTCTCAAGCGCGTCGAAATCACCGATGCCGGTCCCGGCGACATCGTGGGTGTCGCCGGCCTCGACGATCTCTGGATCGGCGACACGATCTCCAACCGCGAGAACCCGCAGCCGCTGCCGCACATCAAGGTTGACGAGCCGACCATCTCGATGGTGATCGGGGTGAACACCTCGCCGGTGGCCGGGCGAGACGGCCAGCACGTCACATCACGAAAGCTCAAGGAGCGCCTGGAAAAGGAAACCCTGACCAACGTCTCGATCCGGGTCGAGCCGACCGATTCCGCCGACAGCTTCCAGGTCTCCGGGCGCGGCGAGCTGCAGCTCGCCATCCTGATCGAGATGATGCGCCGCGAGGGGTTCGAGATGTCGGTGGCGAAGCCCGAGGTGCTGACCAAGGAAATCGCGGGCGTGCGTCACGAACCGATGGAGGCGCTGGTCGTGGACTGCCCCGAGGAGTTCATCGGCGTGGTCACGCAGAAGGTCGGGATGCGCCGGGGCCGGATGACGAAGATGGTCAACCACGGGACGGGGCGGGTCCGCATGGAATTCCGTCTCCCCTCCCGCGGCCTCATCGGCTTTCGCACCGAGTTCCTCACCGACACCAGGGGGACCGGGATCGCCAACCACCTATTCGACGGCTGGGAGCCGTGGCAGGGGGAGATCGCGCACCGTAGCACCGGCGCCATGGTCGCCGACCGCCCGGGGCGCACCACCGGCTATGCGATCGAACACCTGCAGCCGCGCGGCGAGCTGTTCATCTCGCCCGGCGACGAGGTCTACGAGGGGATGGTCGTCGGCGAGAACGCCCGCGAGAAGGACATCGACGTCAACATCACCAAGGAAAAGAAACTCACCAACATGCGGGCCTCCACCTCGGACGAGGCGATCCACGTGGTACCACCGCGCGTGATGAGCCTGGAACAGTCGCTCGAGTTCCTCGCCGAGGACGAGCTGCTCGAGGTCACACCGCTCTCGCTCCGCCTGCGCAAGAAGATCCTCCAGGCGAACCGCCGGCCCTAGGAGCCTGTCCGAGTAGAACTCCGGCTGCGAATCCCGATGAGATCCGGCCACCTGCCAAAACGAATTACGTTGCAGTCTCTGACATCTCTGGCGTCGGGTCGCCACCTCCGGCCGCCGCAGGGGCGGAACGTTGCGGCGAACCCGCTGTCTCTCCAATCCACCCACATATGTTGCCGTGGCATGGCTGTGCGGCCAGAACGGTCACGGGAGAATCTCAAACGTAGTCGCAACAGAGACTCACCGCTGCGAGCGGCCCGAGCGCTGCCGGCCGACTGTCCGGACCACCCGTTGACAAAGCGGAGAACGAATCTAAGATGCGGCCAGCTTCAACACGAAAGGGGGGGAGAACTGATGTTCCAAAGAGTGGGGATTCCTCGGTTGCGGCGTGGGGTTCTGGTGGCGGTGGTGGCTTTTCTGATGCTGTCGGCGGGGAACGCCCTCGCCCAGTTCCAGATCAAGAGCCCCGACGGGAACGCCAGCATCAAGTTCGGGCTCCTGCTCCAGGGGTGGGGGGATTGGACGCAGGACGCGGCGAGCGGAGGGTATGCGGAGAACCTCTTCCTGCGTCGCGCACGGTTCATCTTCGGTGGCCAGGTCAACAAGGACGTGACGTTCTTCTTCGAAACCGACAACCCGAACCTAGGCAAGGTTCCCAAGTCGCTCGGCACCGGGTTCATCATCCAGGACGCGTTCATGGAGTGGAAGCCGGCCGACGCGTTCGCCCTCGATGCAGGCCTGATCCTGATTCCCATGTGTCGGAACTGCCTGCAGAGCGCGGCTACCCTCGTTTCGATGGACTACGGAAGCTTCTCGTTCCTCAACAGCGTGCCAACGCAGTCCTCGGTGGGCCGTGACACCGGGTTCCAGGCGAAGGGCTACCTCGCCGACAAGCACCTCGAATACCGTTTTGGCGTCTTCCAGGGCATCCGCCAGGCCGGTTCGCGCAACGGCTTCCGCACCGCCGGCCGCCTCCAGTACAACTTCCTCGACGTCGAGGTAGGACCCTTCTACACGGGAACGTACCTTGGAAAGAAGAAGATCTTCGAGATCGGCATCGGGATGGACGAGCAGCAGGACTACCGCGCCACCTCGGCTGATTTCTTCTTCGACCACCCGGTCGGAAACGGCGACGGCATTACCCTGCAGGTCGACTACATCCGTTACGACGGCGGCAAGACCTTTACCACTCTGCTGAAGCAGAACGACTCCTTTGCCGAGTTCGGCTACTACCTCTCATCCGTGAAAGTCATGCCGTTCCTGAGGTACGAGAAGCAGAACTTCTCGGACTCGGTGAATGAGCCGAAGAACCAGACCAGGTATCAGGCTGGATTCGGGTACTACCCCTACGGGTACAACTTCAACGTCAAGGCCGGCTATACCAGGATCGCGCCAAAGGTCGGGACGAAGACGAACGAATTCACGATCCAGTTCCAGCTTTTTTACTTCTGATGCATTTGCGAGGCGCGCGGGACGTTCCCGACGGGCAACGTCCCGCGCGCTGGCTCGGTTGTTGGTACCGGAGACTGCTGTCGTGCCAGTGCAACACAAACTGAAGGGCTTTGCCCGCCACCGCACCGGTGACGGTCATGGACGGTCGCTGCTGAGATCCGGGGGCAACGGGACGGTGGAACTTGGTCCCGAAGGTCCGGGGGAGCGCTTGTCGGGCCTCCCGCAGCTGGTGGAAGGAGCCATCCGATGAACACACTGTGGATCGTCGTGATCGGTATCATCGTGATCTATCTGGCCTACACGCAGTACGCGCGCAGGGTCGATCGCAACGTCATCCGGTCCGACGCCAAGCGCGCCACCCCCGCCAAAATGTACATGGACGGCGTGGACTTCATGCCGACGAGCAAGAACATCCTCTACGGCTACCACTTCAAGTCCATCGCCGCGGCCGGGCCGATCGTCGGCGTCATCACCGCCGCCAACATCTGGGGCTGGCTGCCGTCGCTGGTCTGGCTTGTGCTCGGGGTGAGCTTCATCGGCTGGGCAAGCGACTACTCCGCCATCATGGTTGCGGTGCGGAACGACGGCAACAGCCTGAGCGCGATCTCGCATAAGCTCATCGCGCCACGAACGCGGACCATACTCTTCATCTTCATCTTCTTCTACCTGATGCTCCTCGCCGGCGCCTTCGTCGGCATCCTGGCGGCCATCCTTTCGGCCCGCCCGGACGTGCCCTTCGGCATCATCATGCTGGCGTTGATGGGCCTTCTCGCCGGGCAGATGATGTACCGCTGGAAGATGGGGATCATTGGGGTGACCCTCCTCGTGGTCGCCGTGACCGTGGCGGCGATGGCGCTCGGCCCGATGGGCCAGCACCGCGACGAAAAGGGCGCCCTGGTGCAGGGCCCGGTTGGCTCCGCAATCGTCGCGATCAACAACGCCTTTGACGGCATCACCGGCAAGCAGGCGCTGTTCAGCATAGGCGACCCGACGATTTCCGACCCGCGTATCCCCGCTCCGGGGGCCGACGGGAAGCGCCCGAACACGGCAGCCTACGACGCGGCAACGGGGCTCGTCCGCACGCTCCCGAACTACCTTCTCTGGATGGTGTTCCTGTTCGTCTTCTCGTACCTGGGGGCGAACATGCCCATCTGGCGGTTCGCCCAGCCGGTCAACTACATCGGGTTCTGGGTGATGCTCCTGACGATTCTCCTCAGCGCCGTCGGTGCGTTCATCGCGCCCCTATCCGGGATCAAGGACGTCGCCGGCAACACCATCGGCGTCTTTGCGCTGACCGCCGTCAAGGATCTCGGATTCACCATCCAGGCCGGAAAAGCCTGGCAGCCTCTTTGGCCGATGCTCTTCGTGACCATCGCGTGCGGCGCGATTTCGGGCTGGCATGCGCTGGTCGGCTCCGTCGGTACGGCCCGCCAGCTCGAGTACGAGACCGACGGTCTGCCGGTCGGCGCCGGGTCGATGTTCGGCGAGTACTCCCTCGCGCTCCTCTCCCTCGTCGCGGTGTCCATCGCCGGGGTCGGCGGGGGTGGGGGCCGGTTCGCCGCCGGCGTCGGAAAGCTCGTCTACGCGGGGACCTTCGGTCTCTTGCCCGAGGTCTTCGGCACAGCCCTCGGGTTCGGCGCCTTCGTCATGATCGTCCTCACGGTGACCCAGCTCGTCTTCCGTGTCATGCGCGTGACCCTGACCGAGTGGGTCGGCGAAGCCGTCCCGCCGGTGCGCAACATGCACGTGTCGAGCATCATCTCGATGGTGCTCACCGCAGCGCTGGTCTTGACCGGCACCTGGGTGTACCTGTGGCAGATGTTCGGCTCGTCGAACCAGCTCATGGCCGCGCTGAGCCTGCTCGTCGTGACGGTGTGGCTCAAGTCGGAGAACCGCAAACCGACCTTTGCCCTGGTGCCGATGCTCTTCATGTACATCACCACCCTGTTCGCGACGGTGGTCACGGCGCGCAACCTGTACGTGACGATCGCCGCCAACCCGAAGATGAGCGGGCTGCCGGTCGCCGGCGCCTGGGCGATGATCGTGGTCGCGGCACTGCTGTTGGTTGCCGCGCTTCTGATCGGTTGGGATGGGCTGAAGGCGTACCAAAAGTACAGCGCAAAACCGGCCGCCTCGAAGGCCGCACCGGTGGGTGCCTAGGCCGGTGTGGCGCGCTCACCGATAGCGCGGAGCGCTGCGAAGAACTCTTGAGCGGGTGCCGAGGCGGCGGGAAGATCGACGTGAAGCTGGAGGTGTGGATCACCGTGTCGGAGGGAAAGGCGGCGCACGTTCATACCTGCCTGGCGCGCCAGCTCGAGGAGGGCCTCACCGAGAGCAATGGAGCCGTCGAACTTGTAGAAGACCGCCCGCCCGTCCCCGCCCGCCACTTGATGAAACGACCAGCGCTCGGACGCCATCCGCTTGGCAGCATCGCGCCCGGACCAGCTCGTGCGGTCCAGGACCTCGAGGTCGGCTTGAGGCGCCGTGAGCAGCGTGGCCCGGAAGATGAGCGTGTCGCGCCGGCCACGCCTCCGGGTCAACGCCCAGATCCATGGGACGTCGCGCGGCTCGAGGAAGATCACCACGGATGCTTTTTCGAAAGGTGCTCCGGCCTTCTGGATGACCAGGTCGACCGACGTCGTGCCGAGCCACCGCACCGTGGTGCGCTCCCCCAGGAGGGGAAGGCCGCCCCGCATCCAGCGCAACGCGGCCGTTCCCTTGCGAACGTTCCAGACCGAGCCGGCTGCGAACCAGCCCAGAACCAGAACAGCGCAAAGCATCAACACGGCCGTCACCCTCGACCTCCGCACCTAGGAAACCGCAGCCGTGCCGGGGACGGTGGGCCTCTCGCCCCTCGACGGCGGGAATGCTGCCGGATGGTAGCATGTACCCCGAAGAGGCGGCGGAACGAGGACCGGAGCTTCTCTGGGAGGGCACAGGAAACTGGCGAACGTGACCGCATGGAAGCACGCCTTTCGCGAGTTCCTCTTCGGCCTCTCTGGCTACGAGATCGCCCAGCAGGCCGTCGAGCTGCGCGCCTCCATGGAAACCTTGTTCATGCTCGTCACGTTTGGGGACCTGATCGGCGTGCCCATCTTGCCACCCTATTACGGTCTGCGCCTGCTCCCGCACCTCGTGCCCCAGATCTACACCTGGAAGCGACGCGTGCTGCGCGAGCGAGAGCTGGGCGACGACCATGAGCATCACTTGCACGGAATCTGACGAGACCACGAGCCCGGTTTCGCGAGGAGGCATCAATGCCAGATGAGGAGAACAAGAAAACAGGCGGTGTGAAGGGCATTTGGCGCGGCCTGAAGCAAACGATCTACGGCATGGCGGCGCACGACATGAGCCGGGCGGCTCTCCGAACGCGCGCCTCCATGGAGCACCTCTTCATCCTCATCACGATGGGCGATCTCCTGGGCGTCCCCATCCTGCCGCCCTACTACAGCCTGCGGCTCCTGCCGTACGTGGTGCCGCAGATCGCAACGTGGAAGCGCCGCATGCTTCGCGAGAAGGACGTTTCCGACGCCATGTTCTAGCGGGAACACCGAGACGGCTGGCCGGAAATCGGAGGGCAGGCACGATGGGGCTCAGACAGGTTTTTGAAAGCAACCCCAACCGCCGCTACATCATGTTCGGCGGCAAGGGCGGGCTCGGCAAGACGACGTTCTCAGCGGCGACCGCCTACTGGCTGGCCCAGAGCGGCAAGCGGGTGCTGGTGTTCTCGGTCGATCCGCAGGCCTCGCTGACCGACATCTTCCAACGGGACATCTTCGGCAAGGGCCCGGTGAAGATCATGGAGAACCTGTGGGCACAGGAGATCGACGCCGACAGCCACATCAAGGAGTACCAGAACGAGATCCGCAAGAAGATCCTCGACATGTACGGCCTCGATGCCGTTCCGGAAGAGATCGAGAACTACATCCAGGCCGCCAGCGCCGAGCCGGCCATGGAGGAGAGCGCGATCTTCGACGCGGTGGTCGATGTCGTGATTAAGCGCGACTACGACTACTACATCTACGACCTCGTGCCGCTGGGGCACGCGCTGTACTACCTCTCGATGGCCAAGGTGTATGACGAGTGGATCAACAAGGTCACACACCTGCGAGAGCAGATGCGCGAGTACGAGGAGATGGTCAGCCGAATCAAGCGCGAGAAGGAGACCGAACAGGACCAGATCCTCAACGAGCTTATCTACATCAAGGGCCGCATCAACGCCTCCTCGTCCATCCTCACCGACAAGACCAAGACCGCCTTCTTCTTCGTCATCACCCCCGAGGACATGATCATCCGCGACACGCAAAAGGCGGCCAAGCTTTTCGCGCAGTTCGACGTGCCTATCGGCGGCTACGTGGTGAATCGGGTCATCCCCCACAGCCTCATGCAGCAGAACATCCCCGATTACCTGCGCAACCGCATCCAGATGCAGGACAAGTACCTCGGCGAAATCTCCTCGGCGTTCGGCAACCAGGTCCTTGCATCGGTTCCGGAGCTGGAACGCGACGTGACGGGGCTGGCGATGATCGAGAAGTTGGCCAGCATCATGTACGGCAATAGCTGAGGGTGAAGAACGACGGGAGGACGGTAATGGCGCAGATCGAGAAGTCCATGCGGGGCTACCTCGGGGAGCACGCCGGCCTGAAGTTCATCTTCTTCGGCGGCAAGGGTGGCGTTGGCAAGACCGTCTTCGCCGCGGCCACCGCGATGTGGCACGCGCAGCAAGGTCGGCGCACCATGCTCGCCTCCACGAACCCGGTGCACAGCCTGTCGAGCCTCCTCGGCCAGGACGTGCTCGGCGCCCACACGCCGGTCGAGGACGTGCCCAACCTCTGGGCGTACGAGATCGATACCAAGGATACGATCGAGCGGAGCAAGCTCGAGATCAGGGAGAAGATCCAGTGGTTCCTCAAGTTCGCCGACATCTCGACGAAGGCCGAGGACTTCGTGGAGTCGGCCACCATGAATCCGGCTTTCGAGGAGTCGGCCATGTTCGAGAACATGGTCGACCTCATGTTGAAGAACGAGTACGACGTCTACGTTTTCGACACCGCGCCGACCGCCAACGCGCGGCGCCTGCTCGGCATGTCGAAGGTGTACTCGCTCTGGGTCAACAAGATGCTCAAGAGCCGTGAGGAAGCGAAGACGCTCCGAGAGATGCTCTCGTTCACGAAGAAGAAGGAAGGCGATCCGCTCATGGACTACCTGCTCTCCTTCCGCGACCGGATGGAGCGGGCGCGCGTGCTGTTGACGGACCCGGAGTTGACCTCGTTCTTCTTCGTGACGCTCCCCGAGGCGCTCCCGATCGCCGTGATCACACGGTTCATCCAGTGGTTCCGGGACTTCGGCATCCCGGTCGGGGGTGTCCTCGTAAACATGCTCATCGATCAGGCATTGGTGGGCGCCGACGCCGCCGACTTCGTGAAGAACCGTGTCGCCATGCAGAAAGAGCACATGCAAACGGTCTGGCAAAAGTTCGACGGTAGCGTGCGCGCCATCGTGCCGCTCTTCGAGACAGAAATCCGGGGGGTGCCGATGCTCAACCGCCTGCGTGACGCGCTGTTCGCCGGGTGAGACGATCCACCCGCGGGCCCGTTGACCGTGCGGGGGGCGCCTTCCGGCGCCCATAAAGACGTCGCGTTGCGTGATCGTCAGGCCAGCTCGGTTCGGGCGGTCTCAGGCCCCTCAGAGCTGAAGAACCGGCCAATTCGCTTCTTGGCTACCGGGCGGCCTTGCGCACAGGGCGGCGCTCGACGCCCAGCTCAACGAGTTTCTGCACAATCGCCTGGCCGGCGTTCGCGGGGCTGACGGCCTTGTCGATGTAGAGAATCTTCCCGTCAACCCCGATGTAGAACGTCCATCGCACCGCATACGACTGGTCGTCGGGGACAACTCCGTAGGCCTTCGCGACCTCCCTGGTCGGATCGCTGAGCAACGGGTAATCGACGCCGAGTTTCTCGGCGAACCTCGCGAGGTTCTCCGGCGTGTCGACGCTCGCGGCAAAGTGCACCACGTTGAACGCCCGGATTGCGTCGCCGCTCACACGGAGCGACTGGCACTCGGCCGTTCAACCACCGGTGAACGCCTTCGCGAACCACGCGAGCACGATCGCCTGTTTGCCGCGGTAATCCGCGAGCCGGTAGGTGAGCCCGTCCGATCCCCTCAGCACAAACGGGGGCGCGGGATCCCCAGGGGCCAGCGCGGCGAATCCGGTCGCGGTCGCTCCACCCGCCCCTGCGACATCGACCGGCGCTCCACAAGCGATCGCCACAACAACTGCCACGAGCAGCATTCGCATGTCACCCCTCAATTCATGCAGAATCCCGCAAGCCTGCCCAAGATGCTACCATATCGTCGGTATCTCGATGGAGGTTCATCCCGGTTCACGACTCGGGAGCTACGAGGTCCTCGAGCTCATCGGCGAGGGCGGAATGGGCTCCGTCTATCGGGCGAACGATACGCGGCTCCGTCGCCAGGTCGCGCTGAAAATCGTCCGCTCGCCGTTTGCGGAAGACGCCGACCGCATTGCCCGGCTTACCCGCGAGGCGCAGCTGCTTGCTTCGCTCAGTGATCCGCACATCGCGACGATCTACGGCCTCGAGGAGGCCGACGGCGTCCGCTTCCTGGTCCTCGAGCTGGTGCCCGGCGTCACCCTTGCCGAGCGCATCGCGCATGGTCCGATGCCGGTGCACCAGGCGCTGGAACTCGCGGCACAGATTGCTGGCGCCGTCGAAGCGGCGCACGACCGCGGTATCATCCATCGCGATCTCAAGCCGGCCAACATCAAGATCACGCCCGACGGCAGCGTGAAGGTGCTGGACTTCGGTCTGGCCAAGGCGCTCGCCCCGGATTCCGCAGCGCCCGCGCTGGGCGGCGCTTCCACGCTTACCTCTCTGGGCACCGCAGAAGGGACAATCCTCGGCACCGCCGCGTACATGAGCCCGGAACAGGCGCGCGGTCAAGCCTTGGACAAGCGCACCGACATCTGGGCGTTTGGCTCCATGTTGTTCGAAATGCTCACCGGCGAGGCCGCGTTCGGCTGCGACACGCCTTCCGACACGATCGTCGCGATCCTCACACGTGATCCCGAGTGGTCGCGGCTGCCAAGCGACGTGCCCGCGCCGATTCGACGTCTCCTCCGCCGGTTGCTCGCGAAGGACCCGCAGCACCGGCTGCGCGACATCGGGGACGCGCGTATCGAGATCGAGGACGCCGGCATTGCAGCCGCAGAACTAGCCGGGTCGTCTGCGGGGGAGCGCGGGGCCGCTCGGACGGCCCCTCGCAAATGGGCGCTGCTCGCCGGAGGCATCATCGCCGTCGCGGCGCTCGCGGCCATCGCGGCGTGGGCGCTGAAGCCGTCCCCTTCCCCGCCCCGTCGCTCGGCGGTCCAATTCGCGCTGCCGTTGCCCGCCGGCGAGCACCTCGACGGCCTCGACTTCCCCGCCGTCGCGATGTCGCCGGTCGAGACGCACGTAGTCTACGTCGCGTCGCGCGGCGGTCAGCGCCGACTCCTCCTTCGCACCCTGTCGGCGCTCGGGGCGCAGCCAATCCCGGGCACGGAAGGCGCGATGAGCCCGTTCTTCTCGCCGGACGGCGAATGGATCGGCTTTTTTGCTGACGGCAAGCTGAAGAAGGTGCAGGTCGCCGGCGGCCCGGTGAGCACGATTTGCGGCGCGCCTATCGGCTTCGGCGGCGCATGGGGGCGGGACGGCACGATCGTCTACGCTCCCGAAAACGGGTCGGCGCTCTGGCAGGTCCGGGCCGACGGAGGCACCCCGCGTGCCATCACGAAGCTCGACACGGCACGCGGCGAGTTCAGCCACCGCTGGCCCGAACTGCTGCCGGAAGCCAACGCCGTTCTCTACACCGTCGGCACTGAGGGAAGCTGGGACGATGCCGAGATCGTCGTTCAGTCGCTGAAGAGCGGAGAGCGCCACACCGTCGTGGAGGGGGGCACGAACCCCAAGTACCTGCCCGACGGCCGGCTCCTCTACGTCCGCCGCGGTTCGGTGTTCGCGGTGCCGTTCGATGCCAGGACCCTGCGCGCGACGGCTGGAGCGACACCGGTCCTCACGGGTGTGTTCGAGTCGAGTGACGGCGCGATGGAGCTGAGCACCTCCCGCGCGGGAAGCGTCGCCTATGTCAGCGGTGATTCCGGGACCGCAGGGCGGACGTTAGGCTGGGTGGACCGGCAGGGCAACGTGCAGCCTTTTGCCGCACCCGAACGCGCGTACTCCTCCCCGCGCCTGTCGCCGGACGGCCGGACCCTTGCCGTCACCATCACCGGCGCCGATCGAGACGACGTGTGGAGCTACGACATCGCGCACAACGCTCTGGCGCAGATTACGTTCGAGGGTGGGGGCCCGCCGGTCTGGACGAGTGATGGCCGACGGATCATCTTCAGCGCCAGCCGTGGCGGTCCCCCCGGAATTTTCTGGAAACAGGCCGACGGGAGCGGCCCGGACGAGCGGCTGACGAGGCGCCCGCGCATGGGTGTCCCGAACTCCTCATCGCCCGACGGGCGGACGGTCGCGTTCGTCGAGTACGACCCGTCGGCCGGCCGCCACATCCTGTTGCTCGACTCCGACGACCGTGTGGTGCGCCCATTCCTGAACAGCGCGTCAGCGAACGAAAAAGCCCCGGCGTTCGCGCCGGACGGCCAGTGGCTTGCGTACGTCTCGGACGAAACGGGCCGCGACGAGGTCCACGTCGCGCCGATCAAGGACCCGACGCGGCGGGTGAGAGTTTCCGCGGATGGCGGCTCCGAACCGGTGTGGCGGCGCGACGGCGCAGAGCTCTTCTTCCGCTCCGGGAACCGGATGATGGCGGCGCAGGTGACGACGCGACCGAACCTGAGCGTGAAGCCGGCCCACGTGCTGTTCGAGGGCGCGTTCGACGCGGGGGCAGCTGCGCGCCCGGCGTACGACGTCAGCGCCGATGGTGCCCGGTTCCTGATGGTCACCGGCGGCGAGAGTGAGCGGCCGTCGCACGAGCTGTGGGTGATCCTGGGATGGACCGCCCGACCCCACGCCGCACAGTGACCCGCGGGTGAGCTCTGCCCCTCACGCATCGAGTGACAGCCGTGGGCGGCACGCCGCCGCCGTGCCTGAGCCGTTGGAGGGTGAGCCGATCCTGCCCGGCCTCACGTCGGGCGTACGCGTGACGGCGCACCGAATCGAACGGCGGACACCTGCACGCGCCCGCCCGTAAAGCGCTTCGTGATTCTCAGGCCAGCTCGGAGGTCGAGAAGAAGAACGCCAGCTCTGTCCGGGCGGTCTCCGGCGCGTCGGAGCCGTGGATCGCGTTGCGCTCGATGCTGGTGCCGAACTTCTGGCGGATCGTCCCGGGCGCGGCCTTGGTCGAGTCGGTGGCTCCCATCACCTTGCGCAGGTGCTCGATCGCATCCTCGCGCTCCAGCACCATCACCCACACCGGCCCCGAGATCATGAACTCCACCAGCGGGCGGTAGAACGGCTTGTCCTGGTGCACGGCGTAGAAAGCCTCGGCCCGTTCCCTCGACAGCCGCAGCATGCGCGCGGCCTTGATCTCGAAACCCTCCTGCTCGAGGTGGGCGATGATCGCCCCACAGTTGCGGCGCGCCACGGTGTCCGGTTTCAGGATCGTCAATGTCCGTTGCTTCATGGTCGCTCCTCTTCCCTTCACTGTGATCGGGGGCTCAGGCATCCGGGGGTTTCGTGCGCGCGGGATTCTCGTCATGGCCGCCTCGTTTGCGGTGGCGAGCCCCGACCCCCGAGCCCCGTGCCCCTGTGCTTCATGTCTTTCCCAGCGCCCGCGCCATGGTGATGCCGATCTCCGCGGGCGTGGCGGCGACGTGGATCCCGGCCGCCTGCAACGCCTCGATCTTCTCCTTGGCCGTGCCCTTGCCGCCCGAGATGATCGCCCCGGCATGGCCCATGCGCCGCCCGGGCGGGGCTGTCTGACCGGCGATGAACGCCACCACGGGCTTGCGTACGTTCCTCCTGATGAACTCGGCGGCTTCCTCCTCGGCGCTGCCGCCGATCTCGCCGATCATCACGATCGCCTCGGTCTGGCTGTCGTCCCTGAACGCCGCCAGCACCTCCACGAAGTTGGTGCCGGGGACGGGGTCGCCCCCGATCCCGACGCAGGTGGACTGCCCGAGCCCCAGCTTGGTGAGCTGGTCCACCGCCTCGTAGGTGAGTGTTCCCGAGCGCGAGACCACGCCGACGCTGCCCTCCTTGTGGATATGGGCGGGCATGATTCCGAGCTTTGCCTTCCCGGGCGAGATGATCCCCGGGCAATTGGGACCGATGAGGCGCGAACGGGAGCGCGAAAGCGCCTGCTTGACCAGGACCTCGTCACGCGCCGGGATCCCCTCGGTGATGCACACGATGAGCTCAATGCCGGCGGCCGCGGCCTCGAGGATCGCATCGGCTGCACCGAGCGGCGGGACGAAGATCAGCGACGCCGTGCAACCGGTCTTCGCCTTCGCGTCGGCCACCGTGTCGAACACAGGCACCCCGTCCACCGAGGTACCCCCCTTGCCGGGGGTCATGCCGGCGACGATCCTGGTGCCATACTCCCTGCACTTGGCGGCGTGGAACTGCCCTTCCTTGCCGGTGAGTCCCTGCACGACCACGCGGGTGTTCTGATCGAGCCAGATCGCCATCGCTATCTCCTACCTCGCCGCCGCGACGACCTTCGCCGCCGCGTCCGCCATGGTGTCCGCGGGTTGGAGCGCCAGGCCCGAGTCCGCCAGGATGCGCCTGCCCTCCTCCACGTTGGTGCCCTGCAGCCGCACCACGATGGGGACCTTCACCTTCAGGCTCTTGGCGGCCGCCACCACCCCCGATGCGATCATGTCGCACCGGACGATGCCGCCGAAGATGTTGATCAGCACGGCCTTCACGCCTGGGTCCGAGAGCAGGATGCGGAAGGCGTTCTCCACCCGTTCCTGACTCGCGCCGCCGCCCACGTCGAGGAAGTTGGCCGGTGCCCCGCCGTGGTGCTTGATGATGTCCATGGTGCCCATCGCGAGCCCGGCCCCGTTGACCATGCAGCCGATGTTGCCGTCGAGCTTGATGTAGTTGAGGTCGTACTTTGAGGCCTCGACCTCCAGGGGCTCCTCCTCGTCGAGGTCGCGCATCGCGGCGATGTCTGCGTGACGGGCCATCGCGTTGTCGTCGAAGTTCATCTTGGCGTCGAGGGCGAGCACGTCGCCATCCGCCGTGATCAGCAGCGGGTTGATCTCGGCTAGCGTCGCGTCGCTCTCATTGTAGGCGCGCGCGAGCGCCGTCACGAACTTGAGAAACTTCTTGAAGGTGTCACCCTTGAGGTCGAGCGCGAACCCCAGCCTGCGGGCCTGGTACGCCTGCAACCCCTGGCACGGGTCGAAGTGCTCCTTGAGGATCGCCTCCGGGTGCTCCGCCGCGACCTCCTCGATCTCCATCCCGCCGAACTTGGAGGCCATCAGCACGGGCAGCCCAACGGCGCGGTCGAGCACCACACCGAGGTAGAGCTCGCGGGCGATGCCGAGGGCCTCCTCCACGAGCACCTTGTGCACGATCTTCCCCTCGGGCCCCGTCTGCTTGGAGACCAGCCTCATGCCCAGGATCTGACCCGCAACCTTGAACGCCTCGTCGGGACCCGCCGCGAGCTTGACACCGCCCGCCTTTCCGCGGCCGCCGGCGTGCACCTGGGCCTTGATCACAACCTTGCCGCCCAGCTCAGCGGCGATTGCCTTGGCCTCCTCTGGCCTCGTGGCGACCTTGCCGCGCGGGATCGCCACCCCGTAGCGCGCGAGAATCTCCTTCGCCTGGTACTCGTGAACTTTCATCCTGCCCTCCGACCCGCAACCGGACGGTGCATTGTGCACACCCCGGCCAGCTTGCGCAACACGGGGCTGCCAGTAGTTGCGGCCCGATCTCAAAACCGCCGGGAGGACCAGATCAGCCGGCGAGCGTCCTGAACCGGCTCGTCCGTGGCGCCGGGCTCGATCGCCGCGACCGCACGGGCGGCCGCAGCGATCTCGGCCTCGGTGCTCCAGTCAAAGGTGCGAGGGGCGCCTCTCTGCACGTCGCTACCCCTTTCCTGCCGGGTCCTGCGCCATGAGGGCGTGCAGCTCCTCGTCGGTGAGGGTGCGGTCCGCCTGCTTGGCGGCGGACAGGATGCGGCGCAACGCCCTGTCATCATCCCGGTAGCCGTGAGTCGCCAGCCACGACCGGATGTTGGAGGCGCCGGACATCGGACCCACATCGATCTCCTGCAGGCGCCCCAGCCAGGAGGCGGGGACTGCCGAGTAGACAAGGTCCACCAGCTTGTCGTCGCCCAACAGGCCGGCCTTCACGAGCGCCGATGCGTGGACGCCCGTGGAGGTGCGGAAGGCGTCGCGTCCCACGATCGGCGCGCCGGGCGGGATCGGTAGCCCTACCACGCGACTCGCGTGTTCCACGTACTCCATCAGGTGCGAGAGGTCGGGCTTTGCCCACCCCAGCAGGCGGGCGTTGACCAGCAGCAGCTCCATCGGCGGGTTGCCCACCCGCTCGCCGACACCGAGCGCCGTGGCGTGCAGCCGGTCCGCCCCCGCCCAGGCGGCGGCCAGCGCGTTGGCGACCGCCAGGCCGCGGTCGTCATGTCCGTGCCAGTCGATGCCGACCCCGTGCGCCCCGATCTCCCCGAGCATCTGCTTGACAAACGCCACCAGGCGGAACGCCCCGAGGGGCATCGCCTGGCCGGAGGTGTCCGCGATGCAGACCCTGCTCGCCCCGGCGGCCACCGCGGCCCCGTAGAGACAGCGGAGGTCGTCCGGATGGGAGCGGGTGCCATCCTCCGCCACAAACGTGACCGGCGCACCGTGCCTGACGGCAAAGGAGACGAGGCGCTCGGTGCGTTCGAGGAGGTCGGAAAGCGACCACCCCTCCACGTGGGCGCGAATCGGCGAGGAGGCGAGGAACAGGGCGACCTCGAGCGGCCTTCCGAGACGCTGCCCGATCTCGAGGATCGGTCGGATGTCCTCCTCGTTCGCGCGCGCCGCGCAGTTGGGGGTGACAGGGAGGTCCATTGCGAAGATCTCGCGGCAGACCGCCTCGACCTCGGCCGCGGCGCGGGCACCGGCGCCGGGCAGCCCGACGTCCGCGGAGGTGATGCCCACTTGCGCCGCAAGCTCGAGCAGGCGGACGCGCTCCTCCACCGATGGGTGCCTGGCGGACGGGCTCTGCAGTCCGTCGCGGAGGGTCTCGTCGTCGAAGGCGATCGCCATGGGGAACGGCGTAGCGGGCAGCTCCACGCTGTTCCAGTCGAAGACGAGACGGCGCAGGAGCTCCTTCATCGTGCTCCCATCATTGTGCCCCCATCATTACCCGACCTTCGCCCGCGTCAAGCTCGCACGCTCGCCCGCTTTGGGCTTCGACCTTCCCACAAACAGAGGGAAAGGCCGCCTACGCTGTGCTATTCCCGAGTCGCTACTTTCCCGGGAAGCGCGTGGGCCGCTTCTCGAGGAACGCCGCGGTCCCCTCCCGCATGTCCTCCGTGGCGAAGCATAGGCCGAAGAGCGCCGCCTCGTGCTCAACAGCCTGCGCGAGGGGCAGCTCCAGCCCGAGACGCACGGCCCGCAGGCAGCCCGCGACGGCGGTGGGCGCCGCCGCCAGGATCTCCCCGGCGAGCTTCTGCACCGCTGCGTGTAGCTCAGAGGGCTCCACGACCTTGTTGACCAGCCCCCAGGCGTGGGCGGTGGCCGCATCGATCATCCCGCCTGTGAGCAGCATCTCGAGGGCACACCCCCTCCCGACCAGTCGCGGCAGCCGCTGCGTGCCGCCGTAACCCGGGATGAGGCCGAGCTTGACCTCGGGCTGCCCGAAGCGCGCGTTGCTCGAGGCGACGCGCAGGTGGCAGGCCATCGCCAGCTCGCATCCGCCGCCGAGCGCGAAGCCGTTGACGGCCGCGATCACCGGCTTCGGCAGCTCCGCGATGGCGTCGCACAGCCGCTGCCCCCGCCGCGCAAGATCCGAGGCGCCCGCGGGGGACAGACCGACGAACTCCGCGATGTCGGCCCCGGCGACGAACGCCTTCTCCCCGACCCCTGTGAGCGCCACCGCGCGGACGGAGCCGCTCGCCGCGGCCTCTCCGAACGCCTCCTCGAGCTCGGCGATCACCGAGCGGTTGAGCGCGTTCAGCTTTGCCGGCCGGTTGACCGCGATCCACCGGACGCCGCCATCATCCTGGACCAAGAGGTTCTCGAAAGACATCGTCTCCTCCCCGCAACTGCGCCGAGCAGCCTACCACCGCTCCCGGCGGCAGGGAGCATTCGATGCCGCGCTACGGCCGCGGATGAGCGCTCCGAACCGCGGCTCCGGCCGTCCGTATACTGATGGTGTGAGGCCCTCGAGGATGCTCTGGCCGGTGGTGGTGCTGGTGGCTGCCGCGTGCTCCACCGGCAGGCCCAGCTACATGTTCCTCACGCCGGCGCAATGGGCGGAGGAGCTGCAGCGCCGGGGCGTGGACCCCAGGGAGGTGCCGAACCCGCTCGTCATGACGGAGGGGATGTACGAGGCGGCGAAGGAGATCGGGGGCGTCGGGGGAGCCACCGAGAAGCTCGACCGCCTCCAGAACGCTTTCTTCGACCAAACGACATTTCCCTTCCATTACGAGTACCGTGGAACCTTCACCGCCATCGAGGCCTTCGTGCGGCGCCAGGGCAACTGCCTCTCGTTCACCAACCTGTTCGTCGCGATGGGCCGCTCCCTCGGCGCCCCGGTGACGACCGCGCTCGTGAAGCGGGTGCGCGGGAGCGAGAAGGAAGGCGATCTCATCATCGTCAACAACCACGTGGTCGCGACCCTCCTGTTCGCCCCGGACAAGCGGTACTACGACTTCGACCGTCGCCCCCACGAAAAGCCGCAGGGGTTCGAACCCCTGGACGACCTCTGGATCACCGCCCTCTACCTTAACAACCGCGGCGCCGACGAGCTGCGCGCCGTCCACCCCGACATCGCCCTCCGTTACTTCCAGTACGCCACGAAGCTCGCACCCGAGTTTGCCCCCGCCTGGGGCAACGTAGGTGTGGCGCGGCGCCGCCTGGGCAACATCCCCGGTGCGTTCGAGGCCTACCGGCGGGCTTTGGAGATCTCGGCCAACGAGCCGACGATCCTCGGCAACCTGGCCTCCCTGTACCGGTCGCTGGGCATGGAGCAGGAGGCCGAGACGGCCCTCGCCTCGGTCAACCTTTCCCAGGCGACCCCCCACGTGCTGCTGGTGCGCGGCGACCTCGAGCTCGCACGCGGGAAGGTGAACGACGCGCTCAGTCTGTACAAGAGGGCCAAGAGCATGGCGCCGGGGCTCGCCGACGCCTGGGTAGCCATGGGGCGTGCCGAGATCGTCCGGAACAAGCTCAACAGGGCCCGCAAGGACCTCGAGAAGGCGCTCACGCTCGAGCCCGGCAACCAGCTCGCCAAGCGCCTCCTGGCCGAGATGAACAGGCCGCAGGCTACGACGTACCCTCACTAGTGATAAGCTTCCTGGGTTGCACCGCAGCCCCGCCTTCAACCGGACGCGGCGCAACAGACGAGGAAACCGCATTGACCCGTCGCAGGCCCCACGAGCAGGCCCCTGCTCCCAGCACGCCGAAATCCCTCTTCCGCAGGGTGGAGCGTACCCTCGGTGCGATCGAGGACGCCGGTGACATCCTCGGCACGATCCGCAACGTGGCCGCGTACATGACGGTGAACTTCCGCGACGACCTGGGGATCCTCGGCGGCCGCATCTACCGGCTCGAGGGCAATATGTACGAGCTCGTGCAGGTGTTCGGGACGGCAGATCCGGCAGTCGTCGGCACCCGCGTGCCGCCGGGGTACGCCCCCATCGAGGCCGTTCTCGACTCCGGCCTGGTGGTGATGGCCCGAAACGCCCCCGAGCTGGACCCCGCGCTGGAGGCCCAGCTCGGAACCGGCGAGCGCTTCGCCGCGGTCGCGGTTGCCGACGGGGACTATCTGATCTCCTTTGACCTCGACGCGGCGCGGGGCTCGGTGGAGGACCTCCAGTCCTCGCTCAACATCGTGCGCCTGGCGATCAACCAGAAGCTGCGCCAGGAACGCTTCGAGGAAATCCTGCAGGACGCCCGTCGGATCCAGAGCTCAATCCTTCCGAAGCGCACACCGCGCTACGCCGACTTCGACATAGCGGGCGACTCCCACCCCGCCGAGGTCGTCGGCGGGGACTTCTTCGACTACATCCCCGTCACACCGGAGATGTTCGACCTCGTGATCGCCGACGCGTCCGGGCACGGTCTCCCGGCCGCCCTCCAGGTGCGCGACGTGTACGTCGGCTTACGCATGGGACTCACTCGCGATTACAAGATCTCCCGCACCGTCGAGCGCCTGAACGGGATCATCAACCGCTCCAAGCTGGCCTCCAAGTTCGTTTCCTTGTTCCTGGCGGAGCTTGAGACCAACGGAAACCTCATCTACGTCAACGCCGGCCACGTGCTGCCATTCATCCTGCACGCCGACCGGAAAGTGGACTTCCTGCGCGAGGGCGGCATGGTGCTTGGCCCCTCCCCGGACACGGTGTACAGGCGCGGGTTCGCGACGCTGGGCCCCGGCGACGTGATGGTGCTCTACACCGACGGCATCACCGAGTGCCATCAACATCAGACCGGGGAGGAGTTCGGCCTCGAACGCCTCCAGCGCCTGGTGGCGCGCCACGCGGACAAACCGGCCGCCGAGATCGTGCGGACCGTCTTCGACGCCATGAGCCGCTACGCCGCGACCCCGACGCCGGAGGACGACCAGACGCTGGTGGTGGTCAAGCGGGCGGAGCCGGTGAAGGTGTAGGGGCGGGCCGGAGGCGCTACCGCTTCTCACCGCTGGCGCGGCGCTATACTCCGTCCATGGCCACATTTCTACCCGAGGAGTTCTTCGAACTCGCCGACTTCGAGCACGCCGCGCTGTTCCGGCCCGGGCGACCGGTATGGGAGGCGCTCGGAGAGCCGCTCGAGGCGTACCTGAAGGGCTGGTCTCGCTGGGATTCCCTGTCCCCGATCCCTGCCGGGGTGCACGTGCTGGGCGGACCGATCTTCATCGGGGCGGAGTGCCGGATTGAGCCCGGCGCCGTTCTGCGCGGACCCCTGATCATCGGCGACGGGTGCGAGATCCGCACCGGCGCCTACCTGCGCGGGCGGATCGTCATGGGCAAAGGGTGCGTCGCGGGAGCCCACACCGAGGTCAAGACCGCCATCTTCCTGGAAGGCGCGCACGCACCGCACCAGAACTACGTCGGGGACAGCATCCTGGGGCGCGACGTCAACCTCGGCGCGGGGACGATCCTGTCCAACGTCAAGAACGTCGGCCGCGAGGTCACCTTCCAGCACGAGGGGGAGACCGTCCGCACCGGCCTGAGGAAGTTTGGTGCGGTCCTGGGCGACGGGTGCCGCACCGGCTGCAACACGGTGCTCAACCCGGGCGTGCTCATGGGACCGGGGTGCGTCACCTACACCAACGTCTCGCTGCGCTCCGGCTACTACCCGGCGGGGACGCTGGTCAAGCTGCGCCAGGTGCAGCAGCAGGTCGCAATCGAAAGGATCATCTCGAAATAGTGGCACGCCTCTTGCACAACTATCGGCCGAGGAGCGATGGGAGGCGGACGATGAAACGCCAACTTCTCGCAATCACGGTGGCCCTGGTCGTTGCACTCCTGGCCTCAGTGGCCTTTGCCGGGGACGATGTGACCTCGCTGAGCTACATCTCCTACCTCGAGCGCTACGCGACGATCCGGCCCGCGCACGGCGACGAGACCATCGACGCCATCGTCAACATGCCCGTTCTCGCGGGTGACCGTCTCGACACCTCGCGGGGCGCGCGGGTCGAGGTGCAGCTTGCGGACGGCAGCACGGTCTGGGTGGACGAGTTCTCGACCCTGGACTTCGACGCCCTGGCCCTCTCCCGCGACGACACCTCGCCGCGCTCGGTCGTCTACCTGGTGGAGGGCAGGGCGGCGGTGGAGATCCCGGCGACCGCGGCCGGAGACGGCACGTTGCGCCTCGAGTCGGCAGCCGGGACCGTGTACCTGAACCGTCCGGGCCTCTACCGGCTCGAACTGCGCGGAGACGCGATCCGCGTGGTCGCCTACACCGGCCTTGTCGAGCTCCCGGTCGGGGTCGGCTCGGCAATCCTGCGGGGTGGCGAGGAAGCCACGGTCACTCGGTCCGGCGACGTGGAGAAGGCCGCCATCTCGGATCAGACCGACGACTTCTGGAACTGGGTGCAGGAGAGGCGTCACCCCTCGCCCGGGAGCCGGACAGCGCAGGTCGTCGACACGCGCAACGCCGGACGGGCAGCGGTGCTCGACTCCTATGGCGACTGGGTGTACGTCTCGTCGTTCTCGAGCTGGATGTGGCGCCCGCGCGTGAGCATGACGTGGGTGCCCTACTCCTACGGCCGCTGGTACTGGACATCGGTGGGATGGACCTGGATCCCCTACGAGCCGTGGGGGTGGTACCCGTTCCACTACGGCTCCTGGTATTTGGACGTAAGCTTCGGCTGGGTCTGGGGTTGGGACCCGGTGTGGTCGCCCGCATGGGTGTACTGGATGTACTCGCCCGGGTACGTCGGGTGGTGCCCGCGCGGCTACTACGACTGGTGGTACTACAACCAGTGCACGCACTGCTGGGGCCAGGGGTGGCGCTACCCGGCGCGCTGGAGCGAGGCTGCGTTCGACTTCTCCGGCCGCGTCCGGCTCTCCGGCATCGATCCGCACCCCTGGACGTTCGTGTCCTCCGGGCAGTTCACCAGCACGCATCTGGAGCGGGTGCGCCTCGAACCCAGCAGGTTCCTGCGCGGCCAGCCGGAGGACGGCACCGGTCTCGTGCGCTCCGGCCCGCTGGTCACGCCGCCCCCTGGGCGCGGCTCCGGCGACCGGAACACCGTCGAGTCGTTCTTCCGCGGCAACCCGAGCACCCGGGAGGTGCCTGACCTGTCGTCCATCCTGCGGCGTGAGCCTCCCAGCGGCGGCCGCATCGCGTCAGAGATACCGGGGGTCCGTCCCTCCCGCACCAACGACATGGTCACGCGCGTTCGCCCCCAAGTGCCAGGCGCAACTTCAGGCACCGCCCGCGAAGGTACCGTGGACCGGTGGGGGCGCGGCTCGACCACCAGAGGCGCGCCGGGCGCGGTGAGCCCGGTGGACCCGACCGGGGTTCGCCCCTACGGCGGCGTCCGCGCAAGGACCGGCAGGGACGGCGCGGCTCCCCCGAGCGGGCGGCCCGACGCAGGCGCACGCACCGCGCCGGTGCGTGAAGTCGCGCCACTGCCCAGCCGCGACGGCGGCCAGGGCCGCGGCGGCGCTTCCTCCCGGGACGGCGCCCCTGCCCGTGATGCCGGATCCGGTCACACGGCCGGCTCTTCCCCCGGAGGGCCTGTGGCCCCGCCACCGTCCTCCTCCTCCCCACCGCCTCCTCCGCCACCCCCACCGCCGCCGGCATCCTCGGCGCCTCCTCCTCCGCCCCCGGCCCGCCAGCCGTCCCGCGAGCTATCCAGCATGGTGCGCCCGCGCGACCCCTCGAGGTGGCAGGCGGACCGCACCACCACGGAGCGCACTCCGGTCACGGCCGTGCGGCGCGAGGTGACCTCGCCCGGTTCGTTGCACGCCTCCAGGGTGGAGCCCCGCGCGGTCTCGCGCGGTTTTGAAGGCTACAGGGCGGCTCCGCGCGAGGTGGTCCGCCCCATTGCCGTCCAGGCCGCACAGGTTGCCACGACCCGCAGCGCCCCGAGCCCGAGCTACGTCCCACGTGCCTCCTCGCCCCCGAGTGCGGTTTCTGCGCCGCGCGCCAGCTCGCCGGCAGGGACCTCCCAGGCGGCCCCTCGGGCTTCCGGCGGCTGGGGTCAGACTCGCCACTAACGGCGCGGAGGCCGCTACAATCGCGGCGTGGGGACCATGCCGCCGATCGGCTTGCTCGTCCGGAGGATCCTGCCGGGTGCCGCCGGCCCTTGCGTGCTGGCCCTGGGCATCGCCGCCTGCTCGGCTCCGCCTGCGCAAACGGCACCCTCGCCCATGCCCACCTTTCCGCAGCCTCCGGCATCCGAACTGACGCTGCCCTCGGCGCCCCCGACCGACCCGCAGCTCTCGTCGGCCCTCGAGGCGATCGTCAAGGCGGGCCCGCCCCAATCCTGGAACCAGCAACGCCGGGATCTCTTCCGAGGCTACCTCGCGACCCTGGCGGCCTGCGGCCCGGCCAGCAGGCCGGAGCTGTTCCTCTCGCCCCAGTACGTCCTCGCGTACCTGGTGAACGCCCACGTGGCGTGGACCATCGCACTTGCCAGCGCCCCCGAGTTCGCGAAGCTCAACCTTGCGGCCGTGCGCGAGCTTCCGATCACGGTGGACGGCACGACCACCAGCCTGCGGGGGTTGACCGACGAGATCGCCCGGCGTGCGCCCTTCGAGCCGCGGCTGGGGCTCTTCCTGAACCCGGGGTGGCGCGGCGTGCCGCCGCTGCCCGAAACCGCCCTCGTGGGACACACCTTCGACTGGCAGCTCGCCGACCACGCCAAACTCGTCGGCCGCACGCCCGGCTTCTGGGAACTCGACCCGGGACGCAAGGTGCTGAAGGTCTCGTCGTTTGCCAGTCTGATGTGGGGCCTGCCGGATGCCAGGCCGGCCCGGATCCGAAAGGTGTTCGAGCTGGTCCCGCCTCCGGATAAGCTGCGGTGGGACATCCTCGCCTATTGCGGGATCAGCTTATCGGGGTGCTCGGTAAGCTTCCTACCGATCGACGAAGCGCGCCTCTGGGCCGCGAGCCCGACGCCGTAGACGCGCTCACCCCCACCTGCGCAGCCAGTGCTCGAGGGTGAGGAGCGTGTAGACCGCGCGCGCGGCGCGCTGGGGGTCGTCACGCTTGTCCCACGCCCGCCACCCGGCGAGGCGCTGCGCCGGGATGAGGGGGCGAATCGCCGCCGCGGGGTCCTCCAGGACGATTCTCACCTCGCCGGCCCATGGCCCCGAGAGCCAGGCTTCTAAGGGCACCTCGAAGCCCCGCTTGGGTGCGCTCCTGACCTCGTCGGGGAGCAATCCGGCGGTGGCGGAGCGTAGCAACGCCTTGGTGCGCCACCCTCGCAGCAGGAGCCCGGGCGGGAACTGCGCGACCCGCTCCAAGAGAAACTGGTCGAGGAACGGCGAGCGCGCTTCCAACGAGCAGGCCATCGTCGCGCGGTCCATCTTCACCAGCAGATCCCCCGGGAGAAAGAACTCGATCTCCCGCGCCCGCATCGCGTTCACGCCGCCGGTCGCCGGAGTCTCTCCAAACGGGTGCGGCTCGGGCGCGGCCCCGTCCTCGCCCAGCAGCACCGCCGCTTCGTCCGCCGTGAACTTGACCGGGCCCCAGGAGAGATAGGGATCGCGCTCCGACCGCAGCCCCTCCGCCAGGCGACCGCGCCACCCGGCCCGGACCCCCGGCAGCAGCCGCGCCGCGGCCGCCCCCCACAGGCGCGCACCCGGCAAGCCTCGCAGGCGCGCCGCCAGGAACCTCCTGTAGCCAGCGAGCACCTCGTCGCCGCCGTCGCCGTTGAGGACCACCGTGACGGCGCGCCGCGCCTCGCGCGCCACGAGGTAGGTCGGGATGCACGAGGGGTCGGCGAGCGGCTCGTCGAAGACCTCGGCCATCGTTGGGAGCAGGCCCAGCCCCTCCTCGGGCCGGACCACGACCGGCGTGAGCTGCGCGCCCGCCTTCTCCGCCGTGGCGCGCGCGAGGGGCAGCTCGTCCTCGCCCCCGGCGAACGAGACGGTGATGGCCTGGATGCCCGGGGTCTCGCGCGCCGCGAGACAGGTCACGGTCCCCGAGTCCAGGCCTCCGGAGAGGAACACGCCGAGCGGGACGTCCGAGCGCAGGCGCACTCGGACCGCGTCCCGGACGAGCGGGATGAGCTCCTCGCGCGCCTGGGCAAACGACACCGACTCGTCGGGCTCGAACCCCAGACGCCAGTACCGCTGCGTCTGCACCGTGCCGGTGCGCAGGTCGAGGAGCAGCCAGTGCGCGGGTGGAACCTTCTCCACCCCGGGAAGGATGCACGAGCCCTCCGGCACGAACCCGAATCGCAAGAAGGAAGCCACTGCGCCCGGGTCGACCGAAGGCTTCCCTGGCAGCGCCTCGCGCAACGCCTTCAGCTCCGAGGCGAACGCCACCCCGCCCCCGGAGCGGGTCCAGTAGAGCGGCTTCTTGCCGACCCGGTCCCGGGCCATGAAGAGCAGCCGACGGGCAACGTCCACGATGGCGAAGGCGAACATCCCACGGAGCCTCCCGAGCATCGCCGGCCCGTGCTCCGCCCACAGGTGGACGAGCACCTCGGTGTCCCCCGACGAGCGCAGACGATGGCCGTGCGCCGCGAGGTCACGCCGTAGCTCCCGGTAGTTGTAGATCTCGCCGTTGCAGACCGCGACCACGTTGCCGGTCTCGTCGGTCACGGGCTGGTCGCCGGTCACCAGGTCGATGACCGCGAGGCGGCGGGCGCCGAGCGCCCAGCCAGGGCCGGTGCGCCACGCCCCCGAGTCCGGCCCGCGGTGGACGAGCTTTGCGAGCATGGCTTCCACCAGCGCCTGCTCGGCGCCCGGCTCCCGGCCCGCGAATCCCGCGATCCCGCACATGCCTCTTCCGCCTCTGCCTGACTGTAACCGGCGTGACCTCCGGGAACAAGGCGGCGCGGCTATACTCGCCGCGTGCCCCTGGACCTCGCGCGCTGGCTTCCCGAGTTCCCCGTCCGCCAGCACTGCCTGTACCTGAACCACGCGGCGCTGGCACCGCTGCCCTCGCGGGTGGCCGAGGCGATGCGAGCGCGCATCGTGGAACAGGAGACCACCGGCTCGCACAACTGGCGTGACTGGAAGGAGACCGAACTGTCGGCTCGCGCCCTCGCCGCGGAGCTGGTGGGGTGCCGCCCCGAGGACGTTTCCCTGGTGCGCAGCACCTCCGAGGGGCTGTCCCTGATCGCCCAGGGGTTGCCCTGGCGGAAGGGGGACGCGGTGCTGGTGGGCGAGGAGGAGTTCGCCGCCAACGTCGCGCCCTACCTCGCGCTGAACCGGCGCGGCGTCGCCGTGCGCAGGTTTGCCACCCCCGGTGGGAGGATCGAGCTGGAGACCGTCGCGCCGCTCCTCGCGCCGCCGGTCAAGGTGCTCGCGATCTCCTGGGTGGCGTTCCACACCGGCTGGGTCGCCCCGGTGGCAGAGCTGGCCCGGATCGCGCATGAGCGCAAGATCCTGGTCGTGCTGGACGCGATCCAGGGCCTCGGCGTGCTCCCGGACCGCTTCGACGAGCTGGGCGTGGACGCCTTGGTGGCCGACGGGCACAAGTGGCTGCTGGGCCCGGAGGGCATCGGGATCATGGCCACGAGCCCGCAGCTCCGCGCCGGCCTTCAGCCGGTGCTCGCGGGGTGGCTCAACGTAAAGCGCCCGGAGCGCCAGTTCTTCCTTCACGAGCTGGTGTTCCACGAGGACGGCCGGCGCTTCGAGCCGGGGGCGATGTCCAACGTGCTGGTGGCGGGCCTGGCCGCGGCCCTCGACCTGCTGCTCGAGGTGGGGCTCGAAGACATCTACGAGCGGGTGGAGAGCCACGCCCGCATGATCACGGAGTCGCTCCTCAAGGCGGGGTGGCACGTCGGCTCGCCGGGCTCGGCCCATCCGATCGCGGGGATCGTCGCCGCGCGCCACCCGTTCCTTCCCGCCGACGAGATCAGCAAGCGCCTGCGCGATCGTCACATCGAGGTCGCCTCGCGGCACGGTTGGGTACGCTTCTCCCCTCACTTCTACGCAACCGCCGGCGAGCTGGAGGCCCTCGGGGTGATTCTCGGTAAACTATAACGAGACGAGGTATACTTTGGCGATGGCGCGGGACCGCAGCGTGGACGTTCTGATCCTGGGCGGCGGGCCTGCGGGAAGCACCGCCGGCGCCCTGCTCGCCGGGGCCGGGATCGAGACGGTGATCGTGGAGGGCGAGCACTTCCCCCGCTTCCACGTCGGCGAGTCGCTGCTCCCCCACAACCTGCCGCTCTTCGACCGTCTCGGCATCCACGAGACGGTGCGCTCCCTCCCCCACACGCGCCGGAAGGAGGGGGCGAGCTTCGTGACCGCGGACGGGAGCGCTCACGTGGCGTTCTGGTTCGACGAGGCGCTCCGGCCCGCGCTCCCCCACGCCTATCAGGTGAGGCGCGACGAGTTCGACCAGGCCCTCCTCACCCACGCCCGCGCGGAGGGGGCCGAGGTGCTGGAGGGGTGGCGCGCGTCCGCGCCGCACTGGGACGGGCGGCGCTTCGTGGGCCTTACGGTGCGTGACCCCGACGGCGGGGAGTACACGCTGCGTTGCAGGGTCTTCCTCGACGCGAGCGGCCAGTCCTCGTTTCTCGCGAGCCGCATGGGCTGGCGCTTCCCCTACCAGAGGCACCGCAAGGTCGCCGCGGTCTCCCACTTCCGCGGCGCATGGTTGCCGCCCGGCCGTGAGTCCGGCAACATCACGATCGCGCTCACCGACGGCGGGTGGTTCTGGCTGATCCCCTTCGCCGACGACACCGTTTCTGTCGGAGCAGTCCTCGACGTCGAGAAGTGGCGCACCCATGGGGGCGGCCCGGAGAGCCTCTTCGGCGCCGCCGTGGAGTCCACGCCCGAGGTCGCCAGGCGCCTGGCCGGCGCCCAGAGCCTGATCCCCTTCAACGCGGTCCAGAACTTCTCCTACCGCGTGATGCAGATCGGCGGCGACGGGTTTTGCATGATCGGCGACGCGGCCGGATTCCTCGACCCGATCTTCTCCACCGGGGTGTTCATCGGGACGACCTCCGGGGCCTCCGCGGCGCAGGACGTAATCGAGGCGTTCGCACGCCACAACAGGGTCGAGGGGAGCGACTTCGGACCCACCATCGCGCTCACGCGCTCCCTGCAGCGGCTCTTCTTCTCCTTCATCCGCTCCTACTACGACCCACACTTCCTGGCGTTCTTCTTCAACCCGAGCGACGCGCTGCAGATGCGCGCGGCGGTCATCTCGATGCTCGCGGCCGACGTGGCCGGCCCCGGGCGGTGGCGCCGCACCTGCCGCTACCGCCTCCTGCAGCTTCTGGCGGACTTTCAGCGCCTCGGTACGAGGTGGGGCCGGCCTCTGGTCCCGCCGCTGCAGGCCACGCCCGCGGGGAAGGCCCCGTAGGATGAGCGCGCTCGAGACGGACACCGCGGCTCCGCCCGAAGCCAGGCCGGACCGCTCCCTCCTCCGGTGGTTGCTCGTTTGGGCGCGGCCGCACTGGCGCAGGATCGTCGCCGCGACTGTCCTGGTGATGGCGGGGTCGCTGCTTCAGGTGGCAGGGCCGCTCCTCACGGCCGCCGCCATCGACCTCTACATGAAGCCGGAGCCCAGCACCGGCGCCCAGCGCGTGCTCCAGTTCATCCAGGCGTTGCACCTTCCCAGCAGCGGCGCCGGAGGGATCGCGACCCTGTCCATGCTCTTCCTCGCGAGCCTCCTCGGGTCGGCGGTGCTGCTCATCTTCCAGGCGCGCACCATGATGATGACCGGGCAGCTCGTGATGAGGGACCTGCGCGAGGCGCTCTTCGCACACCTCCAGAGGCTGGAGGTGGCGTGGTTCTCGCGCACCCCTGCCGGACGGGTCATCACGCGCCTCACCACCGATGTGGAGGCGCTCAACGAGCTCTTCACCTCCGGCCTGGTGGAGATCCTCGCCGACCTGGTCCTGCTGGGCGGCATCGCAGGGATCCTCTTCACCCTCGACTGGCGGCTCGCCCTGGTATCGTTCGCGGTCCTGCCTTTCATGCTCGTACTCTCGACGTGGTTCCGGAAGCGGGCGCGGACGATCTACCGCGAGGTACGCACGCGGATCGCGGCGATCAACACGCACCTGCAGGAGCACCTGGCCGGCATGTCGGTGGTGCAGCTCGCGCGTGCCGAGGAGCGGGTTTCCGAGAAGTTCCGCGAGGTCGACGCCGCCCACCGCGATGTGAACATCCGCGGCGTGTTCTACTACGCGGTGTTCTACCCGTGCGTGGAGTTGTTGATCGGGGGCGGCACCGCGATGCTGCTGGTGTTCGGCGGCGTGTGGTCATACGCCGGCGCGCTCTCCCTCGGTGTGCTGGTGGCCTTCCTCCAGTACGTCCAGCGCTTCTTCCGGCCGATCGCCGACCTCGCGGAGAACTACAACATCCTCCAGGCGTCGTTCGCCGCCGCCGAGCGCCTCCAGGCGCTGCTCGCCACGGAGCCGCAGATCGCCTCGCCCACCGAGCCGCCCCGGCCGCCCGCGCGGCTGGGCACGCTTGCCCTCCGCGACCTCTCCTTCGCGTACGAGGAGGAACGCTGGGCCCTGCGTGAGCTTTCCTTCGAGGCGCGCCCCGGCGAGCGGCTCGCGGTCGTCGGCCACACGGGCGCCGGCAAGACGACCCTCGTCAACATGCTGCTGCGCTTCTACGACCCGCAGCGGGGGGCCGTTGAGGTGGACGGCGTGGACGTGCGCCGCTGGAACCTGACCGCGTTGCGTCGCCGATTCGCGGTCGTGCTCCAGGAGATCGACTGCTTTGCCGGCACCCTGCGAGAGAACGTCTCGCTCGGCCGCCCGGGCATCGACGACGCCCGCATCCGCTGGGCGCTCGAACAGGTCGGGGCGGGCCCGCTCCTCGAGCGCGTGCCCCAGGGGCTCGACTTCACGCTCGGCGAGCGCGGCACCGGCCTCTCGGTCGGCGAGCGCCAGCTCGTCTCCTTCGCCCGCGCCCTCGTGGGCGACCCGGAGTTCCTGCTCCTGGATGAGGCGACCTCCTCGGTAGACCCGCTCACCGAGGAGATCATCCAGAAGGCGCTGGAGCGCCTCCTGCAGGGCCGCACCGCACTTATCATCGCCCACCGCCTGGCCACGGTGGTCGGGTGCGACCGCGTGCTGGTCCTCCATCTCGGGCGCCTTGTGGAGGAGGGACGGCACGAGGAGCTGCTCGCTCGCGGCGGCCTGTACCGGGCGCTCTACGACCTGCAGCTTCTGCGCCCGGCGGTACCGCGCGAGCAGGCGTCCGCGCTGCGTTGACGCTGAGGGTCGGTGCGGGATCCGCGCGAGGCCGGGTCAGCGCCTCTTAGGGGCCTGTCCGAGTAATACTCCGGCTGCGAATTCCGATGGCATCCGGCTGGCTGTGTCAGCCATCGCGAAAAGTCCTCGACGTAGCTCTGGCTACGCCTCCGGGCTTTCCGCTCGGCTTCCTTGCCATCCGGCGCCCTCGGAATTCTCGCTTTCGTCGTTTACTCGGACAGGCTCCTGCTCGGTATGGCGCGCCGCGGGACCGGGTGGCACCTCCTGCGCTCCTCAAGCGACGGGTTCTCGACGGACAGCCCGACCACGTTGCCCCAGTCCGTCCACGAGCCGTCGTAGTTGCGCACATTCGCGTAGTCCATCAGATCGCGGAGCACGAACCACGTCAACGACGAACGCTCACCCATGCGCCAGTGTGGGTTGATGTGCAGATCCGGGGCGGAGAGGTGCTCAAAGACCCAGTCCGCGCTTACGAGGACGTTGGGGTTGACGTAGCCGGTCATTCCTCACTCCCCGGAGGAAGGGGCCACCTGAATCTCGTCGCCCTTCAACCGAACAGGAAACCTTGCTATGGGCTCGGTCGCCGGCGGGGTGAGTACCTCGCCCGTCCGTAAGTCGAACTCGGCCCCGTGAAGCGGACACTCGATGGTGCACCGGACGCGGTCCAGGGTGCCCTCGTGCAACAGCGCCTCGGCGTGGGTGCAGACGTCGCCCACCGCCAGGAACTGCCCGCCGCAGTTGAAAACGCCCACGGCTACGCCGTTGACGTCGAAGGCGCAGCCCTCCCCGTCCGGTATCTCCCCCACTCGTGCGACCGTGACGTACTCCACCTCGCGACCTCCCAGTACGGAACAACGACCGCTTCGCCAGGCATTCCGGCAGGCGCGCAGGACCCGGGCTGTTCACCGCGGAAACCGGGGATAGCCTTCGCCCGGAGAGAGGGCCGCATCTTTGAAATCGGAGTGCCGCCGGGTAGGCTGAATGGCGACGCGGATCTGGCGCACGACATCCGGCTCGGGCCCGGCATCGCGGTCGCCTTGGTCGTCTGACTCCGCTTGTGAACACGTTCACAAATAGACACCCATCAACTCTCGTTGACCACGCTCCCGGCGCAGCGAGCCGGCGCTCTGCTAGATTTCCTCCGGCAGCCACTGCGAGGAGGCACGATGCAAGAAAAGGAAGAGCTTTCCCGGCTGCGCGACGCGATCGGCGAGGTGGACCGCGCCCTGCTCGAGCTGTTGCGGCGGCGCATGGAGCTGGCCAACGCCGTGGGGACGATCAAGGCCTCAACCGGCGCCCCTGTGGTGGTCCGCGACGTCGAGGACCGTGTCCTCACCCGGGCACGCGAGCACGCCGAGACCTGCGGCGTCTCCGAGGACGTGATGGAGGAGATCTTCCACGCGATCATGCGCGGTTCGGTGGAACGCCAGCACCGCGTGGGCGTGGCCGCTCGCGCGCAACGCGGCGGGCGTGTGCTGGTGCTCGGGGGCGCGGGCGCGATGGGCGGCTGGCTATGCGACTTTCTCCCCCTGGTCGGCCACCGCGTGGACACCGTCGATCCCGCCTGGAGCGCCAATCCAGGCTCCGAAGGGCGCCACGCCAGGCTCGAGGACGTTCGTGATCTCGATGCCTACGATCACATCGTGGTGTCCGTGCCGCTGGGGTCGACGCCGGATGTGCTCGACGCGGTGGTGGAGCGGCGCCCGCGGGGCGTGGTCGTCGAGATCGCATCCATCAAGGCACACCTGGTGCCTCCCCTGGAGAAGGCGCTCCGCCGGGGCGTCGCCGTCTCGTCGCTGCACCCGATGTTCGGGCCGGGAAAGTCCCCGTACCAGCCCCTGACCTTCGTGCTGGCATGCCGAGAGGACCCAGAGGCGGAGCGTGAGCGCATCGAGGCCTTGCTCCGGCACCCGTACACGCACCTGATCACGATCCCGCTGGCCCACCACGACCGGTTGATGGGCTGGCTGTTAGGGCTCGCTCACCTGACCGGGATGCTCTTTGGCAGCGCTCTCACCAGGTCGGGGCTCGACCCGCACGAGCTGCAGGCCTGCGCCTCGACGACGTTCACACGCCAGGCGGCCACCTCGCTCTCGGTGCTTTCGGAGGACCCGGCGCTTTACCTCGACATCCAACGCCTGAACCCGCACCGCGAGGAGGTGTACCTCGCGACTCGCGAGGCCCTGGACGAGCTCGTGGCGCTGGTCGCCGCGGAGGACCTGGAGGGGTTCCGCGACACGCTGGCGGCGGCCCGTACCGCGGTCACTGGAAAACCATGAAGGCGCGCTACCACCTGGAGTACGCCGCGTTGGCGGCACTCGCGGCGGTGCTGCGGGCGCTGCCGCGTGCCCCGGCGCTCGAGCTGGGCGCCGCCTTCGGCCGTATCGGCTGGTGGCTCAGGATCCGCAGGCGGCTCGTGCTGGCCAACCTGGCGCAGGCTTTCCCCGGGGCCAGTTCGCGCGAGCACCGCACGCTTGGGGCGCGCGCCGCCCGCAACTTCGGCCGCACCGTGGCCGAGTTCGTGCGTTTCGCGGGCTCCGACCGCGACCGGGTCGGGGAGCTGGTGAGGCTGCAGGGCGCGGAAGTTTTGCGAAGCACCCTCGCCGAGGGCGGTGGGGCGATCGTCGTCACCGCGCACCTGGGCGCCTGGGCGCTCTACGTCACCGCGCTCGCCGCGGCCGGGATCCCGAGCGCGCTTCTCGTTGGGAGGCAGCACAACCCCAAGGTCCAGCGCTTCATCCTGGGGATCCCGGGCACGGCGGTGCGCTTCGTGCCCAAGAGCAAGGGCGCGCCGCGCGAGATCCTGCGCTGCCTCCAGGAGGGACGCGCGGTGGTGATGGTGGCGGACCAGAACGCCGGCCGGCGCGGGGAGTTCGCACCGTTCTTCGGCAAGGTGGCCTCGACGCTTCCGCTGCCGGGCGCAATCGCAGCCCGCCACAACACCCCGATCTTCCTGATGGCGGGCCGGCGGGTGACCCGTGGCGAGCACCTCGTCGAGATCACGCGCCTCGCCATGCCCGCGGGCGATGACCCCGAGCGGCTCCGCCACGAGATCACGGTGGCGTGCAACGAGGCTCTCGCCGGTGCGATCCGTGCCTTCCCCGAGCAGTACTTCTGGTACCACCGCCGGTGGCGAGAGTACCAGCACGTGCCCGCGACCCTTGGCGTGTGATCTTCGCCCTTTGTGGAGCTACTTCCCCACCTTCACCCGGCAGCCCGCCAGCTCGTTTGCGGGGTTGTTGACCAGGAGGCTCACGGGGTAGGCGTCCATCGGCCTGGGATCGGTGGGGCGCAGGAGCGGGAGTAGGCGCTCGGGCTCCGTCACCGTCGGGTCGATCCAGAACTTGTGGTCCTCGGGGTTGAGGATGACTGGCATGCGGTCGTGGATCGGCGCGACGAGGTCGTTGGCCGTCGTCGTGACGATGGTGCACGACTCCACCGCATGCTCCCCGTCTCCGTGCCAGCGCTCCCACAGCCCTGCAAACGCAAACGGCCGGTGGTCCCGGAACGAGATGTAGTACGGCTGCTTGACCTTGTCGAGCTTCTGCCACTCGTAGAAGCCGTCCGCCACTATCAGGCAGCGGCGGGCGCGGAACGCCGAGCGGAACGCCGGCTTCTCCGCCACGGTCTCGGCGCGCGCGTTGATCATGCTGGAGCCGGTGGACGTCGACGTGGCCCACGACGGGATCAGCCCCCAGTGCAGGTTGACCAGCTCCCTTCCCGACCCGCCCATCCGGACCGCGGCCACGTACTGCGTCGGCGCGATGTTGTAGCGGCGTGAGAGGACGGGCTTGGCGGGCAGCTCGAACACCTTCGCGATGATCTCCGCGTCAGTCGCCTGGGTAAACCGTCCGCACATACGGTAATGATACAGCCACGAGCAACGAGGGGCGAGGGATTCGCTCCGACGCGGAGCCGGGAGAAACCCCTTCTCCCGCCAAGAGGTTTCAGCTCGTGCGCGTTCCCGCGGGGGCGCTGATTCTCGCTCGCGGCGGGAAGTGCTCGCGAAGAAACGCGAGCATCGCCTCGGCGGTGGGGATTGGCCTCTCGACGCTGGGCGTGTGGCCGGCCTGCGGGATCACCGCGAGCCTCGCCCGCGGCAGCGCTGCGGCCATCGCCTTTGCCTCCTCCGGAGGAACGATGCCGTCCTCCTGCCCCGCGATCACCAGCGCGGGCACGTCGAGCCGCGCCAGCACCGCGGAGCTGTCCGGGCGGTCGCGCATCCCGGCGAGGCAGCCCGCCAGGATGTGGTCGGGGACGTCTCCGGCAAGCGCTCGCAGCTCAGCCAGGAGCCTGGGTGCCCGCTGCCTGGTCGACGGACCGACCAGGTTCGGCACGAACTCGTCGAGGAACGCCGCCGCCTCCCCGCGGCCGATCCGCTCGATCGCCGCCTCGCGCCTGAGCCTTCCCTCGGGGGAGTCGGCTCCCGCCCTGCTGCTGACCAACACGAGCCCGGCGAGTCGCCCGGGGTGGCCGGACGCCAGGCGCAGAGCGACGTAGCCGCCCATGGAGTGCCCGCCGAGCACGAAGCGCTCGATCTCGAGGTGGTCGGCGAGGCGCACGACGTCGTCCGCCAGCGTCTCCATGCCGTAGTCTCCCTCGGGCTTGTCCGAGGAGCCGAAACCGCGCAGGTCCGGCGTGACCAGACGCGCCGCCTGTTCCAGCGCGGTGCGGATCGGCGTCCAGATCTCGGCGGACAGCGGGAACCCGTGCAGCAGCACGACCGGGACCCCCTCACCGTGGTCCTCGACCTCCAGCGCCACCGTCTCCAGCTCCACGCGCATCGCTCCGAGACCTCCCGCCTGCGAGTCTACCCCCACTTGACGGATCGCTGCCGCGGGTCCACATTGTCAGCGGCAGTTTCGCTCTTTGAGTTCTGCTTTCACTTCTCCGTAGGGGTGCCCTGCCTCGGCAGGGCTGAGATCACACCCTTGGAACCTGATCCGGGTCATGCCGGCGGAGGGAACGGGCACGAAGGCGCCAGGCTCACCACGCGACCGCTCCCCCGCAGCACCCGGAGGGAGGCAGGCAATGCGCAGGTTGATTCTGGCGCCTTTCGTTCTTCTCGGCGCCGCGGCTCTTTCACACGCCGCGACGCTGCGCGGCACAGTCCGTGATTCGGCCACCGCCAAACCGGTCGCGCAGGCGCGCGTCGAGCTTCTCGACGCAACCGGCGCCAACGCGGCGACGACCGACGAGGGCGGCTCGTTCACCATCGAGGTCCTCTTGGCCGGCCCCGTCACGCTCGCGGTGTCGCACCCTGGCTATCACGTCGCACGCCTGGCCCTGGCCGCCCCGCCTGGAGGACCCGTGGCGGTCACGCTCGAACCCATCATCTCGCTCGCCGACCGGATCGAGGTGACCGCTACCCGCGCCAGGGAAGGCACCGATCCGGTCAGCTTCACCAACGTCCCGCCGGAGCGCGTTGGCGAGACATACTGGTCCCAGGACCCCGCGATCCTGCTCTCCCACGTCGCGCCGTCGTTCTTCGCGTACAACGACAGCGGCAACGGGATCGGCTACTCCTACTACTGGATCCGAGGGTTCAACCAGGCGCAGACCCGCATGACCCTCAACGGGGCGCCGCTCAACGACGCAGAGTCAGGCGAGCTGTTCTTCATCGACCTGGCGGACTTCCTCTCCACATCCGGCGACATCCAGATCCAGCGCGGCGTGTTTGGGCTCTCGGGGATCGGCGGTGCGGTTGATATCACAACTGCGCCCCCGGCGATGCAAAGCTCGTTCTCCCTCACAAGCGGGTTCGGCTCGTTCAACACCAGGAGGCTGACCGCGCGCTTCGACTCCGGCCTGATCAACGGGACCTGGGCCCTGTCCGCCCGCTACTCGAAGATCACGACCGACGGCTACCGCGACCAGTCGTGGGTGGACATGTGGAACTACTTCTTCTCCCTCACCCACTTCGGCGAGAGCTCCCGCGTCCGGATCGTGATGTTCGGAGGCCCGGAGAACACCCACCTCGCCTACGACGGCGTCCCGAAGTCGGTGCTCGAAGGCGACCTCACCGGGAACGCCGACCGCGACCGCCGGTTCAACCCGCTGACCTACCCCGGCGAGCAGGACAACTTCACCCAGCCTCACTTCCAGCTCGTCCACGAGCTTGCGATCTCGCCCCAGACGCAGCTCGCACAGACGTTCTTCGTCTTCACGGGGAGCGGCTTCTACGACGAGTACAAGACCGACCGCGCGCTCGTCGAGTACGACCTGCCCGACATCTCACAGCCGGACGGAACGGTCATCACCACCACCGACCTCGTGCGGCGCCGGCAGGTCGATGAGTGGGACGCCGGCTGGGTCCCGACCCTCACCCACGCCACGGGCGACTGGATTTGGACGCTCAAGGGGGAGCTGCGCTTCCACAGCGGCCGCCACTTCGGCGATGTCGAATGGGCGCAGTACTACCCGCCTGGAGTGTCTCCGAACCATCGCTACTACGACTACCAGGTGGACAAGCGCACGGCATCGCTCCTGGGGACCGCCGCCTGGCGGGCGAGCGACCGCCTGACCATCACCACGGGGATCGAGGCCGCCCAGCAGAGCTACCAGCTCTCGCACGACATGCTCAAGGGCATGGCGCTCACCGACACCTTCAACTTCCTCATGCCGCGCGCCGGGGCCGTCTACACCCTGACGCCAGACACGAACCTCTACGTCAACGTCGCGCGGGGGATGCACGAGCCCGCGTTCCGGACCATCTACGACCCCGAGGACTACTACGGCGAGCGCGTCACACTCCGACCCGAGGACGTGTGGGACTGGGAGGCCGGAGCGTCTCTCCGGCGCCAGGGCTGGCGCCTGCGGGCAAACGCGTTCTGGATGAACTTTCCCAACGAGATCGTCTACGCGGGCAGGCTGGACTCCTCCGGCGTCCCGATCTACGGCAACGGCGCCCACTCGCAGCACGAGGGCCTCGAGTTCGACGGCACGTTCCAGCCCTCGTCCTTCCTGGGCCTCGACGGGGCGCTGACGCTGTCGCACAACACGTTCGTCCGGTACCGCGACTACAACTACGACGGCACGGCCAACATCTACGACGGCAACGTCCTGGGTGGCTACCCCAACGTGCTCGCGTCTCTCACCGCCAGGACACAGCTCGGCCCCGCGCGCCTCAGCCTGACCGGGAGGTACGTCGGCCAATTCTACCTCGACAACACCCAGGACAACCGGCGCAACCCCGAGGCGCGCGAGCAACCCGGCTACGTGCCTCTCGTCAACCCGGCGTTCACCGTGGTGGACCTCGGCGTGCAGGCGCTCCTCCCTGCCTCGGTGAGCAGGGCCATCGGACTGGGCCAGATCACGCTCGACCTGCGGGTCAACAACCTGCTGAACGCGATCTATACGGCGTTCGGCTACGTCGGGGACGACGGTGCCCCGGTCTTCATCCCGGCCGCCACGCGCAACGTCTTCATCGCGATGACGCTCGGCCTGTAGCCGCTCACTGCGGCCTCCCGATCCGGTATCCTCCCGAGATGGACACCGTGCTGCTGGCGCGTCTCGCAGCGGGGCTACTCGCCGCCGCGATGATCGCGATCGGCTTCGCCTCGTGGCGGGCCGAGAGGCGGATCGGCAGCGACGCCGAGGGGTTCTGGACCGCGCACCGCTCGATCACCGGCTGGAGCCTCGGGATGTCCATCTCGGCCTCGATGCTCTCGGTGTCGTGGTCGCTCGTCTACGGCGTCGAGCTGCTCTACCGCTGGGGGCCGGGTGGCGCGTGGCTGCTCGCGATTCCATGGCTCGCGGTGCTCGGCCTGTTTGCCGTGCTTGCGCCGCGCCTGAGGCGCTTCGCGGCGTTCTCGCAGGGCGAGCTTTTCGGGAAGCTCTACGGCAACGGGCTGCGCTGGTTGACCGTCGCGGTCCTCGTCGCCGTGTTCCTCACCTGGTGCGGGGCGGAGATCGCCGCGGCGGGCGACCTGCTCGCGCCGCTCCTCGCGGTCTCGCCGCGCCTCGCGATGACGGCGATTGCCGTGCTGGTCGCCTCGTACGCCTGGACCGGCGGCTTCCGCTCGGTGGTCGCCACCGACGTGGCGCAGTTCGCGCTCATCGTGGGGTTCCTGGTCGTGGTCGGCGCTCGCGCCGGCAGCGGCCTGGGCGCGACCTGGCAGGGCTGGCTCGGCGCGGGTGGCCCGACACCCGCCGTCGTCGGCATCACGCTGCTGGCCTACATCACTGGCTGGCTGGCCGAGGCCGACATCTGGCTGCGGCTCACCGCCGCCCCCAGCGACGGCCAGGCGCGCCTCGCGCTGGCCGTAACCGCCGCCGCCTCGCTGGTGTTCGTGCTCGGGCTCCCCGCCGTTCTGGCGGCGCGCGCCAGGGTGCTCTTCCCGGATCCAGCGGTGGTGAAGGGCACGGTGCTCGGTCCCCTGCTCCACACCCTGCTGCCGCCCGGGATGGAGGTCGTCCTGCTCACCGGCCTGGCGGCCGTGGCGCTCTCGACCGTGTCCACCACGGCCAACGTGGTGGCGATCACGGTGGCGCGCGACGGGATGCGGGCCGTGGGCGAGAACGCCCGCGACCTCTCCCGCGCACGCTGGGCCAACGGGCTCGCCTGCATCGCGGCGCTCGCGGTGGCGTTCGCCTCCCGCTCGCTCGCCGAGCTGTTCTACCTCTCCTCGGGGCTGCTGGCTGCGGGGCTCTTCTGGCCGACGCTCGGCCTGCTGTGGGACGAACCGCCGCAGCGCCCGGCGCGGGCGGGCGCTTTCTGCGGTCTCGCCGCGGTCGTAATCTCGTTCGTGCTCGACCGCTACGGCCTCTTCGGCGAGCTGTTCCCACCCGCGGTCCGCGAGATGGGCATCGGCTACATCGTGCCGGGAGTCGCGGCCGGCGCGGCTGCGTTCGCAATCGCCCTGATGACGGAGTGGCGTCGATCCCGACTCAGGATGCCTGGTTGTTGACAGGCTTTGGGGCGGCCTTGCGGGAGCGGCGGCGCGGGCGGCGCGACTTCGCCGCCGGCTTCTCTTCGGCGGGGGCCTCGGGCTCCGGGGCGCGGGCGCTCGCCTCGCCGCTGTCAAAACCGGTCACCACGTACGTCCCGGAGCGCTGGTCGCGCCGCAGTTTGACGACGTGGTGCTTCTCCGCGTCCTCGAGCAGCGCGGAGAACGTCGAGTAGCCGAAGTACTCCTCGTTGAACTCCGGCTTCTTGCGCTGCATCGTCTGCTTGATCATCGAGCCCCAGAGGACCTCCTTGCCGTCGCGCATGAGCGCCTTGATGGAGTCGGCGAGGAGCGCGAAGCACTCCTTCTGCTTCTTCGGCAGCCCGACGAGCGGCGGCGCCTCCTGCACGGCGCGGATCAGGTCCTCGTAGAAGATGAACTCGTCGCAGCTCGCGACCAGCAATTCCGATGTGGAGTTCTTGACGCCCAGCCCGATGACGAACTTGTCGTTCTCGCGTAGCTTTGAGACCAGCGGCGAGAAGTCGGAGTCGCCCGACACGAGCGCGAACGTCGTCACGTGCTCCTTGGCATAGCAGAGATCGAGGGCGTCCACGACCATGCGGATGTCCGCGGAGTTCTTCCCGGAGTACGCCTTGAGTGGGATGTCGATCAGCTCGATGCCGGACTCGTGGAAACCGCGCTTGTAGCTGCCGTAGCGGTCCCAGTCGGCGTACGCCTTGCGCGCGACGACCTTGCCCTTTTCGAGCAGGCGCGCGAGCACGAGCTGCACGTCGAACGTCTTGTAGTTGGTGTCCCTGACGCCCAGCGCGATGTTCTCGAAGTCGATGAAGAGTGCGATCTTGTGGTCTTCCAGCGGCACGGTTGCAGCCTCCTTGCGGCGTCCTTGATTGTACGAACGCGGCTGTACCTCTTGCATCCTAGCGCCCTGTCATGATTTGCGCAACAGTAGAGGGTTGTCCTGCAGGCTCTCCGGGCCTATGCCGGGAGCTGCGGCTTGGCGACCTCGCCGCGCGCGAGCTTGGCGAGCCAGTCCTGGATGCCGAGCGCGGCTTGCTTGCCTGCGCCCATCGCCAGGATGACCGTCGCTGCGCCGGTCACGATGTCCCCGCCGGCGAACACGCCGGGGATCGAGGTCATCATCGTCTGTTCGTTCACCACGATGTTGCCGTGACGGTTCAACTCGAGACCGGGCGTGCTCTGGGTGGCGAGCGGGTTGGGTCCCTGCCCGATGGCGATCACCGCGGTGTCGATGGCGATCTCGTACTCCGAGCCCTCGATCGGCACCGGGCGGCGCCGCCCGGAGGCGTCCGGCTCCCCCAGCTCCATGCGCTGAATCCGCATGCCGGTGACGAACCCCTCGTCGTTTCCGAGGATCGCGAGCGGGGCCGAGAGCCAGCGGAAGTCGATCTGCTCCTCCTCCGCGTGCTCCAGCTCCTCCCTGCGCGCGGGGGACTCGTTGCGGGTGCGACGGTAGACGCAGATGACCTCGTCCGCGCCCAGCCTTTTCGCAGTGCGCAGGCAGTCCATCGCGACGTTGCCGGAGCCCACGACGGCCACGCGGCGGCCCGTGCGCACGGGTGTGTCGGTGCGGGGGAAGTCGTAGGCCTTCATGAGGTTGACGCGGGTGAGGAACTCGTTGGCGGAGAGCACACCGATGTAGTTCTCACCGGGGATCCCCAGGAAGTACGGCAGCCCGGCGCCGGTGCCCAGGAACACCGCGTCGTAGCCGTGGGCGTCGAGCAGCTCGTGCACGGTCGCGGTGCGGCCGATGACGAAGTTGCCGCGCAGCTCAACCCCCATCCGCGTGAGGTTGTCGATCTCGAACGTCACGATGGACTTGGGCAGGCGGAACTCGGGGATGCCGTAGACCAGCACGCCGCCCGGCTTGTGGAGCGCCTCGAAGATCGTCACCTTGTGGCCGAAGCGCGCCAGCTCCGCCGCGCACGCCAGGCCGGCGGGGCCCGAGCCTACCACCGCGACCCTGTGCGGGGTCGGTGGGGCGAGCTGCGGCGTCGAGACCAGGCCGCGGTCGCGCTCCCAGTCGGCCACGAACCGCTCGAGCCTGCCGATCGCCACCGGCTTGTACTTCTTCGCCAACACGCACACGACCTCGCACTGCTCCTCCTGCGGACAGACGCGGCCGCAGATCGCGGGCAGCGTGTTGGTCTCCTTGATCTTGGCGAGGGAGCCCTCGAAGTCGCCCATGCGGATGAGGTCCACGAACGCGGGGATGTCGATCCCGACTGGACACCCCTTCACGCACGGCGGGTTCGCGCACTGCAGGCAGCGCTGCGCCTCCTCGAGGGCGAACTCCACCGAGTAGCCGAGCGCCACCTCGGCGAAGTTGCGGATGCGCGCGAGCGGTTCCTGCGCCGCCATCGGGTGGCGCGGGATCTTCATGCGCGCCGCCTTCGGAAGCTCGGGAACGCCCTGGATCTCGTCAGCCACTGGCGGCTCCCGCCATCGCGCGGCACTGGTGCGCGGCCATGAAGCGCTCGCGCGCCGCCTGCTCCTCCGGAAGGTACATGCGCAACCTCTTGATCAGCAGGTCGAAGTCCACCTTGTGGGCGTCGAACTCCGGGCCATCAACGCACACGAACTTGGTCTTGCCGTCCACCGTGATGCGGCAGGCGCCACACATCCCGGTGCCGTCCACCATGATCGAGTTGAGCGAGGCGAGCGTCGGGATCTCGAGCTTGCGGGTCAGCTCGGCGACCGCCTTCATCATGATCGCCGGGCCGATCGCCACCACCAGGTCCGGCTTGCCGCGCTCGTTGATGAGGTCGCCGAGCGCGTGGGTCACGAGACCCTTCCGCCCGAACGAGCCGTCGTCGGTGGTGTAGAAGATCTCGTCGGAGACGGCGGACATCTCGTCGCGCAGGATCACCAGCTCCTGCGTGCGCCCGCCCAGGATGGAGAGCACCGTGTTGCCGGCCTTCCTCAGCCCGCCCGCGATCGGGAGCATCGGCGCGATCCCGGCGCCGCCGCCCACGCAGACCACCGTGCCGAACTTCTCGATGTGCGTCGGGGTCCCGAGCGGCCCGACGACGGAGACGAACCCCTGCCCCGCCGTCATCTCACCCATGGACATCGTGGTCTTGCCGACCTCCTGGACCACCAGCGTGATCGTCCCGGCCTGCGGGTCGGAGGCGGCGATCGTGAGGGGGATGCGCTCGCCGTCCCCACCAGGGAGCACCATTACGAACTGCCCGGGCCGATGCTTGCGCGCGATCTCGGGCGCCTCCACGACGAAGCGGTGGAACTTGGGCGCTATTTCTTCCTTGACGAGGATCTTGAACACGCTCATTCCTCCGAGGTCCCGCGCCGCTGCTCCACGCGCGGCTCGGACTCGCGATGCCGGTGTGCGACCGTGCCGGCCCCCCTGCAGCGCATCATACTAGGCTGCCGGGAAAGCTTTGGCAACACCGGTGTTTTCCCAGGATTGGGATCTTATAATTGAGACGTTATCTCTTGTACCTGTAGGGTTACGGGACGGCTCCGCGTCCCTCGAATGCTAGCCTGCCGAGGTGCAACGCGAGGTAGCGCAGGCGGTCGAAGGACTCGTCGCTACGGGTGTCCTTCCCCCTGAGAAGGCCGCGGTTCCGCTGCGCTCGGCTCGCGGCGAGCTCCTCTCGGTGTGCTTCGAGCTGCGCACGCTTCTGTGGCTCGCGGTCAGCCTGGTCGTCGCTGGCGTGGGTCTGCTCGTCAAGGAGAACCTCGATCGCATCGGACCGCTGGCGATCGCCGTCGCGCTCGCCGTGGCGGCCGCCGCGTGCCTCGCGTGGGTGGCACGCGTCGCCCCGCGCTTCTCGTGGGGCGAACAGGCCTCGCCCAACCTCGGGTTCGACTACATCCTGCTCCTGGGCGCCACGCTGGTCGGCGCCGATCTCGCCTTCATTGAGGTCAAGTTCACGCCGCTCGGCGCCGGGTGGCCGTGGCATCTCTTCTTCACCTCCCTGCTCTACGCCGCCCTGGCGCTGCGCTTCGACTCGCGCGTAGTCCTCTCGCTCGCGCTCTCGACGTTCGCCGCCTGGAGGGGCGTCGCCATGGGCTCGCTCGCGAGCGCCCCGTTCGGGCACTGGCAGCCCGGTCTGGTGCGCGCCAACGCGATCGCCTGTGGCGTGCTCTTCGTCGTCGGAGGGTGGCTGCTCATGCGCCTCCGGCGCAAGGCCCACTTCGAGCCGGTCGCGGCGCACATGGGCTGGCTGCTCGTGCTCGGCGGGATGGGATCCGGAATGGTCGAGGGGCCGGCGGGCCGGCTGTGGGCCGCGTGGGCCGTAGTACTGCTGGTGACCGGTGCCGCGCTGGCGTGGGGCGCCGCGCGTGCACGCCGGTTCTGGCTCTTCGCTTTGGGCGTGCTGGGTGCCTACGCCGCAGTGAGCCGGTTCGTGGTCGAGGCGGTGCCGGACGGCAGAATGCGCAACCTCTGGTTCCTCGTCACCTCGGTCGCGCTCATCGTCGTGCTGGTCGCCAGCCAACGCCGCCTCGCGGAGGACGCGTGAGGGTCGACGCGGTCGTTTCCGACCGGCATCGGGCTGTGCGCCTCGCGGCGCGCGACTGGCGCAAAGCCGGCCTGGTGGACGACGCCGCGGTCGCCGAGGTCGACCGCCGCTTCCCAGACGACCGCGTGCGCGCCGGCCTCGTCCTCCGGTTACTGCTGTTCGTCTTCGCTTTCATCGCGTGCACGGCGACCGTGGGGCTCTTCAGGTTCATCGACCGGCACTGGTCCGTCCTCCTCATGATGGGTCTGGTGTTCTGGGCGCTCACCGAGCTGCAGACCAGGCGCTTCCGTCGCTGCGGCGGCGGCACGGAGGAGGCCACCTCGCTGTTTGCCGTGGCCCTCACCTCGGGCGGCCTCATCTGGGCGCTCATCGATGCGAGTCAGCCGAGTGGCGCCACGCGCGTCCAGATCGGAGCCCTCGTGGTGCTCGCGCTTGCCGCCGCGGCGGCGTGGCGCTGGGGGATGCCTGCCTATGGCGCAGCAGCCTGCCTGGCGCTCTTCGCTTTCGTCACCCAGCTTCCCGCCCCTCGCACGCTGTGGCTGATCCTCGCGACAGCGCTCGCGGCCGGGTGCGAGACGGTACGCAATAGCCCCGCTCGTGCTCCGTCGCACCGCGAGGCGGCAGGCTGGGCTCTGGCCACGACGGTGATGCTCGGCTACCTCTCAGTCAACGTGTGGGGGCTCGACGAGCGCGTGATCGAGCACCTCGCCGTATCCGGGGCGGGCCTGGCGCCTACCTATCCCCGGATGCTCGCCATCCTCCTGACCGCGGCGCTCCCGCTCCTGGCAATCGCCCTCGGCGCCTGGCGCCGTGACCGCCTCTGGCTCTGGCTCGGCATAGCCATGGTCGCTGCAACGGCGGTCACCCTTCGCCACTACGTGCACATCGCCCCCCTGTGGATGCTGCTGGCGGGCGCCGGAGCGGCCATCGTGGCGATCACGCTGCTGCTCCAGCGCTGGCTCGAGGCGGGCTCCGGGCACGAGCGGCGTGGAATCACGGCCCAGCCGCTGTTCGAGGGCCGCCTTGAGCGCTCGGCTGAGGTCATCGCGACGCTGGCGACGATCGCCCCGGCCGCACGGGAGATCCCGGCGGAGGCCCCGCCCGCGATGAAGCCGGGCGGCGGGAGCTTCGGCGGCGGAGGAGCGGCGGAGACTTTCTAAGCGCGCCCTGAGGTATTCTCCCGACGTGGCAGATAAGCCGGTCTCGCGCAAGGTTTCGCTGCGTCCGGCCGCGGGCCGCCCGCGCGAGGTGGACTACACCAGCGAGCTGAACCCCGAGCAGCTCGCGGTGGTGATGCACCAGGGGGGCCCGATGCTGGTGCTCGCGGGAGCGGGCTCCGGCAAGACCCGCACGGTGGTCTACCGGGTGGCGCGGCTCCTGGAGGACGGCGTCGAGCCGAACGCGATCCTCCTGCTCACCTTCACCAACCGTGCGGCGCGCGAGATGCTCTCGCGGGTGGGCCTGCTGCTCGGCACCGACGCGGGCCGGGTGATGGGCGGGACGTTCCACTCGGTGGGGAACCGCCTGATGCGCCGCTTTGGGGACCGCCTGGGCTACCCCTCCACCTACGGCATCCTCGACCGGGAGGATTCCCGCGACCTGATGACCAACGCGCTCTCCGACGTGGTGCCGAGCACGCCGAACCGGCGCCTGCCCGGGGCCGCGGTGCTCGTCGAGGTGTACTCCTTCGTCATCAACACGGGACGGTCGCTCGAAGAGGTCATCGCGGGGCGCTTCCCACAGTTCTCCGGCGACCTCGAGGTCATGCAGGCGGTGTTCCGCCGCTACCTCGAACGCAAGCGCGCCGCCCAGGTGATGGACTACGACGACCTCCTCCTCAACTGGCTGTTGCTCCTGCGCCGTCACGACGACGTGCGGCGCCAGCTCGCGGCGCGCTTCCGCCACGTCCTCGTGGACGAGTACCAGGACACCAACCGGCTGCAGGCCGACATCGTGGACCTGATGCTGGGAACGGAGCGCAACCTGATGGTGGTGGGCGACGACGCCCAGTCCATCTACGCGTTCCGCGGCGCCGAGTACGCCAACATCCTCTCCTTCCCCGAGCGCTACCCCGGCTGCGCCACCTTCAGGCTGGAGACCAACTATCGCTCGCTGCCGCCGATCCTGACGCTCGCCAACGCCTCGATCGCGCACAATGAGCACCAGTTCCCCAAGCACCTCCGCCCGGTGCGCGAGGGCGGCGAGCCGCCGGTGGTGTGCGCGGCGCCCGCACCCGAGTCGCAGGCCGCCTTCGTGGCGCAGCGCATCCTGGAGCTGCTGGACGAGGGCGTGCCGCTGCCCGAGATCGCGGTGCTCTACCGCAACCACTCACACTCCCTCGAGCTCGAGGTCGAGCTGACCAAGCGCAACATCCCGTACGAGGTGCGCTCGGGGCTGCGCTTCTTCGAGCAGCGCCACGTGAAGGACGTGCTCGCCCACCTGCGCTTCCTCGCCAACCCGCGCGACGAGGTGGCGTTCGCGCGCATGGCGCGCCTGCGCCCCCGGCTCGGGCAGCGCCTGGTGGCGAGGGTCTGGCAGGCGCTCGGCGAGTCGAGCGAGCCTCTGCAGGCGCTGGGAAAGCTGGACGGCAAGGCCCTCGGCCTCCCGGGCGCGGCCGCCAACTCCGTCAAGCAGCTCGCCGAGCTGGTGGCCCGCCTCGACCCCCTGCGCGGCCGGCCGGGTGAGATGGTGCGCGAGGTGATCAACTCCGGCTACCGCGACCACGTGCGCGCCATGCTCGACAACGCGAGCGCGCGCCTGGAGGACCTCGAGCAGCTCGCGCTGTTCGCCGACGGCTACGAGGGGCTGGACGCGTTCCTGGACGAGGTGACGCTCATGAACGAGCTCTCCGGCGAGGACGTGGCTGCCGAGGAGGGCGAGCGGGAACGCGTCACGCTCTCCACCATCCACCAGGCCAAGGGCCTCGAGTGGCGCGCGGTGTTCCTGATCTGGCTGGCGGAAGGTCGCTTCCCCACCGCGCGCGCCGAGGACATGGAGGAGGAGCGCCGCCTCTTCTACGTCGCCTGCACCAGGGCCAAGGACGAGTTGCTGCTCTGCCACCCGCTGGTGGCGCGCGACCGTTACCGGGTGGACGTGATCCTCGAGCCCTCCCGCTTCCTCTCGGAACTGCCCGACGAGGCCACCCAGCGCTGGCAGGTTCAGGAGGCCGAGACGCAGGCCGAGCTGCCTGAGGGCGGCCGGTATCAGTTACCGGGCTTCATCGACGACGGGGGCGGCGATGTCAACTGACCCGAGCCGCGTGGCGGCAAGGGTCATCCCGAGTCCTGCCGCAGGCGGCGTCGCTCCTGGGCATGACACCTTGGGGTGCGGGACTTTTGCGGCAATGACAGGTCGAATAAGCCCTTGGACGCAACGCCGTGCCTGACATCGCGATCGTGGGCGCGGGGCTGACCGGACTCGTCGCGGCTCATCGCCTCGCCAAGGCCGGGTGGACGGTCACGGTGTTCGAGCGCTACACCGAGCCCGGAGGCCTGGTCGCCACCTTCGAGGTCGGCGGCGAGCGGCTCGAGTGCTTCTACCACCACCTCTTCACCACCGACACCGACTATGTGGCGCTGGCGCGGGAGCTTGGTCTTGGCGGCGAGATCGAGTGGCTCCGCTCGCGCATGGGGATCTACTCGCGAGGGCGGCTGTGGGACTTCGGGACGCCGGCCTCCCTGCTGAAGTTCAGGCCGCTGCCGTTGCCCGACAAGGTCCGCTTCGCGATCTCGACGCTGCGCCTCAACCGGAGCGACGACTACCGTCCGTTCGAGAGCGTCACCGCGCGCGACTGGATCGTCCGGCACGCAGGACGCCGCGCGTACGACACCGTTTGGGGGCCGCTGCTCCACCAGAAGTTCGCCGAGAAGGCCGACGAGGTTGCAATGGTTTGGCTGTGGGGGAAGGTCTACCTGCGGGGGCGCTCGCGCTCCGTCACCGGGCTGGGCGAGCGCCTGGGCTACATGCGCGGCTCGTTCGGCCGTCTGGTGGACGCGCTCGTGAGCCGCCTGCGCGAGGCGGGCGCGCGCCTGGAGTTCGCCACCCCGGTGAAGAGGATCGTCCCGGTCGAAGGCGGGCTCGAGGTCCACACGCGTAACGGCGCCGAGCGCTTCGGCAAGGTCCTCTTCACTGCCGCGCCGCAGGAGCTGGTGCGAGTCGCCTCGGACGGCATCCCCGCAGACCAGCGGTCGCGCCTGGAACGGCTGACCGCCACCGCGGCGTTGTGCGTGGTGCTCGAGCTTTCGGTTTCCTTCTCGCCCTACTACTGGCTCAACATCGCCGATCCGGAGTTCCCGTTCGGTGGCCTGATCGAGCACACCAACTACATCCCCCGTGAGCGCTATGGAGGCCGACACGTGCTCTACATCTCGAGGTACCTGTTCACCGAGCACGCCCTGTGGGGCATGCGCGACGAGGACGTTTGGGGCGCGTACCGGCCGTTCTTGAAGCGAATCAACCCCTCCTTCGACGATTCCTGGGTGCTGGCCCGGCACCACTTCAAGGCCGCGTACGCGCAGCCCGTGATCCCCTGCAGCTACAGGCCGCTGATCCCGCCGTTCGAGACGCCGGTGCCCGGCCTCTACCACGCATGCATGGCCCAGATCTACCCCGAGGACCGCGGCCAGAACTACGCCGTGCGCTCCGGCACCCGCGCCGCCGCCGCACTGTTGGCTCGCGCGTGAAGGCACCCCGTGCTGCGGAGCTGGGAGTGCCATCAGGCCGCGTCGCCGGCAACGGCGCGTGCCTTACGACGCAGGACGGGCTGGCTTGCGCGAGCCGACGCGGCGCGCTAGCGTCTGAGACGAGGAGAGGGCACGCATGCGACATCTACTGACCATAGTGGCCTGCACACTTTTTGCTGCGACGGTGTTCGCCCAGGCGGCGCTGCAGCCGGCGCAGACGACGCCGCCCACGTTGGACGAGGTCCGCAAAACGATGGGCATCCCGTCCACGGGGGACGTGCGCGGGCAACAGGATGCCGTCGGTTTCGCCTCCAAGCCCGGGCAGATGGCGAAGGTGTGGGAGCTCTCGGCCACGCCGCCGGCGCCCGAGAGGCTGGGCGAGCCGCCCGCGCCCGGCGTGGCCGGGGTGATCTGCCCACACGACGACTACATCTTCGCCGGCCGCGTGTACCGCCAAACGCTGCCGCTCGTCACTGCCAGGACCGTGGTGCTCGTCGGCGTCTTCCACAAGTATCGCCGGTTCGGCGCGCACGACGTGCTGGTGTTCGACACCTACCGCGCCTGGCGCGCGCCCGACGGCGACGTGCCGGTGTCGCCGCTGCGCGGGGAGCTGCTGGCGCAGCTTCCGAAGCACGACTTCGTGCAAGACGCCGCGGCTCATGACTCCGAGCACTCGCTCGAGGCGCTGGTCTTCTGGCTCAGGCACATGCGCGCCGACGTCGAGATCGTGCCGGTGATCGTGCCCGCGATGGGCTTCCCCCGTATGCAGGAGCTGGCGGGCGCGCTGGGCGCCGCCCTCGCGCAAACGATGAAGAAGCACGGCTGGCAGCTCGGCACTGACGTGGCGGTCGTCATCTCGTCGGACGCGGTGCACTACGGCGCCGACTTCAAGTACACCCCGTACGGCGAAGGTGGGGTGGACGCCTACCTCAAGGCGTGGGACCGCGACCGCATGCTGATCCGCGACGCGCTCGCCGGCTCAGTGACGACGGCGAAGGCCGAACGGTTCTTCACGACCTGCGTGAACCCGGAGCAGCCGAGCGAGTACAAGCTCACCTGGTGCGGGCGCTTCTCGGTCCCGATGGGTCTGCTGCTGCTGCAGCGCACGACCGCAGCACTGGGGTTGCCGGCACCGGTCGCCCACCCCCTGTGCTACGCGATCTCGGTGGGTGTCCCCGAGCTGCCGGTACGCGACGTCGGCCTCGGGGCGACGGCGCCCGCCAACCTCTACCACTTTGTCGGCCACCCGTCGGTGGCGTTCACCGTGGGCGACCAGTAGCGGCCGGCCGCTCGCCGGCGGTATGCCCCCGTGCCTGCAGGATGCACGAAAACGCCTGCTGCCCCGCGGGGCGGCCGCTAGCGGAAGATCTCGGCGAAGAAGCCCCTCATCGCCTGCCAGGAGCGGTGATCCGCCTGCGCGTTGTACGCAGCACCCTTGGAGTTGTCGTTGCCCGCGTCCGGGTTTGTGTAGCTGTGCACGGCTCCTCCGTACTGCACGACCTGCCAGTCCACCCCGCCCCGCCGCATCTCCTCCTCGAACGCGAGGACGTCCTTCTGGCCGACGTAGGGATCGTCGCCCCCCTGGAGAACCAGCACCTTGCACTTGATATTCTTGCCGTCGTCGGGATTCGGCGTGTCGAGGGCACCATGGAAGACCACGACGCCAGCAACGTCTGCGCCGCTGCGCGCCAACTCGAGCACGACCATGCCGCCGAAGCAGTAGCCGATGGCGGCGATCCGCCTGGGGTCTACCATTCCACTTGCCTTGAGCTGATCGAGGGCCGCGGTGACCCGGGCACGTGTCAGCGGCCGGTCACTCTTGTAGATACCCGCGGTCTTGCCCGCGTCTGCCGGGTTTGAGGGCCGCACGCCCTTGCCGTAGATGTCCGCGCAGAACGCCACATAGCCCAGTTTCGCGAGCTGCTCGGCGCGCTCCTTGACGTACTTTCCCAGCCCCGTCCACTCGTGAACCACGAGCACACCCGGACGTTGGCCCTTGACGGCATCGTCCCACGCCATGTACCCCTCGAGCACCGTGTTCCCCTGCTTGTACTCGACCACCTTCGTGCAGATCTCCGCGCCGGCCGTCGAGACCCCCAGGGCCAGCATCATCACTGCAGCCAGAGTGCGCATGCCTCTTCTCCTTTCCCGTGTCGTAAGAGTGAAGGCAGGCGCGCGGAAAGGTATTCCCGTGTGCGCTCTCTCAGGGTGTGAGCTGTCTCAGCCACGACGGGACCCCCACGCCTTGCACCTCGCTGTGCTCGGTGCGAGGCTCGGGGTGACATCGGTTCGCCACCCGGCGAACCGACGTCAGTCGTAGCCCTCATCCGCCATGGCGAACAGCACGACCGACTCGAGCTGGGCGGAGAGCTCAGCGTCGGGCGCTGGCACTTCATCAAACCACTCGCCGAGGGCGTCCACGAGCAGGGCCCGCGGCGTTGTGGCCACTGTGCGCGGCAGCCAATCACGGCGCAGGCGCGCGCGCCAATCCTCGCCGGCGTCGGCAGCGCCGCGGGCGAGAAGGATCAACTCTCCGACGGGATCGGGCGGGCTCATTGGAATCCTCCCGTGCAGTTTACCCCAGCGCGCGGAACCGGCGCGCGGCCTCGGCACCGACCTCGCCGTTGGGGTCTGGTTCCATCGTCTCCTTATAGGCGGAGGCGGCATCGCTCTTCCGCCCAAGGCTCTCGAAGGCCCGGCCGCGCAGCAGAGAGACCTGCGCCTGCCCGAGGGGAAGCCTCTCGGCATTCTCCAGGTTGCCGAGGGCGGCCGCCGTGAGAACGATCAAGGTCCGGCGCCGCATCGTTCCCTCCCCGTCTCCTACAATTCTACCCACCTACCTGGATGCGGGTATACGGCGCGTGCGCTTTCTGATTCAGCCGGCAGTGCCTCGACGGGCCCCGGACCCCGGTCACTTCGTGCGATGCCAGACCGTTCCGTGGGGGGTGTCCTCGAGCACGATGCCGCGCCCTGCCAGTTGCGTGCGGATCGCGTCGGCGCGGGCGAAATCGCGCGCCTTGCGGGCGGCCACGCGCTCGGAGATCAGACCCTCGATCTCGGCGTCCGCGGCCTTGGCCCTGCCCTTCGGCACGATGCCGAGCACCGCGTCCGTGTGTGCCAGCGCCGCGGCGAGGCGGTCGCGGACCGCGGCTCCGATCCCGCCCCCGTCGAGCGCCTGGTTCACGGCGGTCAGCAGCGTGTGCACGGCGGCCAGCGCGCGGGCGGTGTTGAGGTCGTCCGCGAGGCCGGCGTCGAACTCCTCGAGGAACCCCTCCACCGCCGACGCGGGCAGCCCTCCCTCGCCGGTCGCCGAGGGGGTGTGGGCCAACCGGCGCAGCGTGTTGCCGATGCGATCGATCCCCGCGGCGGCGGCGTGCAGGCCGTCGAAGGTGAAGTTGAGCTTCTGCCGGTACGGCACCGAGATCAGCAGGTACCGGATCGCCAGGGGCTCGTGCCCCATCCCCAGAAGGTCGCGCAGCGTGTAGTAGTTGCCGAGCGACTTCGCCATCTTCTGCCCCTCGACGAAGAGATGCTCGGCGTGCAGCCAGGTGCGCACAAACGGCTTGCCGGTCGCGCCCTCGCTCTGGGCGATCTCGTTCTCGTGGTGCGGGAAGACGTTGTCCACACCGCCGGTGTGGATGTCGAAGCTCTCGCCGAGGAGGCCCATGCTCATTGCGGAGCACTCTAGGTGCCAGCCTGGCCGCCCGGGGCCGAGGGGTGTGTCCCACGAGGGTTCGCCCTCCTTTGGGGCCTTCCAGAGCACGAAGTCCCGCACGTCCTCCTTCTCGTACTCGTCGGCGTCCACGCGAGCGTCCGCCTTCACCTCGTTGACGTCGATGCCGGAGAGCTTGCCGTACCCCGGGAACGTTGCGATCCGGAAGTACGTCGAGCCGTCCTGCACGTAGGCGTGACCGCGCTCGGTGAGGCGTTGCGCCAGCTCCACCATCTGCGGGATCCACTCCGTGGCGCGCGGGTAGTGCTCGGCCCGCTGCACGCCCAGCGTGTCGAGGTCCTGGAAGAACGCGGCCACGTAGCGATCAGTGAACTCGCGCAGGCCGATGCCCTCAGCCGCAGCGCCCTTGATCGTCTTGTCGTCGATGTCGGTCAGGTTCATCACCTGGGTGACGCGGTACCCGAACGCTGTCAGCGTGCGTCGCAACACATCCTCGAACAGGAAGGTGCGGTAGTTTCCGATATGGGGGAAGTTGTACACGGTCGGGCCGCAGGTGTACATGCGGACGCGGTCGTCCTCCAGGGGCCTGAGCGTTTCGACCCTGCGGCTGGCCGTGTTGAGAAAGCGGATCTCGCGACCCATCACACCTCCCCTGCGGATTGTACGTCGAAAGCACGTCGGGCCAGGAGCACTGCGTGCTGCGCCACTGCACTCGAGAGCCGGATGTCAGGAACCGGATACCGCCCGCGAGCCGGCCACCGCCCGGAGCGAAGTCACCAGATGACCGCGTCGTTCGGGCCGCAGGCAAGCCCGTGCGACACCGAGAGGCGGTGCCCGATCCACCAACCCAGCGCGCCTGCGGCGATGACGTCGGTCGGGTAGTGCACCCCTTCGTGCAGGCGCTGGAGCGCCACCCCGGTGGCGAGCGAATAGGCGATCCACCGCCACTCGGGATCCTCGAGCGTCGCGTCGACGACGGAAGCGACCAGGAACGCGTGAGCGGCGTGGCTCGACGGGAACGAGTCCCCTCCCGCGAACCACCTGCCCGGCCCAGGGTGGTTGGGGCGGACCCGCCCGAACGCATCCTTCGATGCGTCGACGACGGCGCCGATGATTACGTTGCCTTCGAGCAGCGTCAGGCCCCCGACGACGGCGCGGCGGTCCCCATGGAACACTCCTCTGGCAAGGAGAGACGCGCCGACGATGTCTACGACCTTGCCCGATCCCAAGGGTTTGAGGTATTCGACCCATTCAGGGAGCTGCTGGCGTGCCAGTGTGAGCAGGCGGGAATCGTTGCTCGCCACAACCTCGACGAGGCTCACCCCGACCTTAAGCTGATCATTCGTCGGCAGCCGGTCCGCGATCACGAGCGCGGTGGCGTCCCGCTCGAGCTGCTTGGCGGCCGCGCGCAACATCCACCCTCCAGCCGCCACGGTGCCACTCACCAACAGCACGAACGTCACGGTCCTTCCTACCCGCATGATTTCTCCCCTCGCGTTGAATCTTTCCGTCCACCCTCCAGACAGAAGAGTGGTATCCACCAGCCGCTCGGCGGAAGGCCTTGGCCGAGAACTCTCACAAACGGCCGGTGACCCCTACCGCGTGGGCGGTTTTTCGACGATCACGATCAGACGCGACGAGCCGATGGCGAACGCCTGGTTCACACGGCCCTTCACGCGCACCTTCTCACCTTCCTTCGGCAGCGCGCTCTCCGTCACCACCGCTATCTCCCCGGTGCCGTCGTCAACCTGGTAGTACTTGACGACAAGAAGGTTGTGAGTGGCGGTGACCTTGCCCTCGACGGTCACCTCCTTGCCCTCGTATGCGCCCGGCGACTTGAGGATGTCCCCGATCCTGGCGGCGAACATCGTCGAGCAGGCCGCGAGCACCGCCGCCGCGAGCCCGAGGAGGATGCCTCCCGACCAAATCATGCGACGAAGCGAACGCGTCTTCATGCCAACTCCTTTCGGTCATTGCCAAGCTTAGTGGGCGCCTGCTGAACCCGCAAGAAGAAAGGAAGGAGCGGCGCCGTGCGCTGCTCCCGCCCGCAAACTCACCACGGAAGCTGCGACGGGTCCCTGGACCGCGGCTGCAGCGGCACCTCCACGGCCCTGGAAAGCTGTGCGTCGTTGTCGGCGCTCATATCCTGCTGCGGGGTCTGCTCCACGATCACGTCGGGCACGCAGCCGTGGTTCTCCTGGTCAATGTTGAAGCGCGCCACACACCACGCCCGCGACGGCCGGCGCACGGTTGAACCGTCGGCCGGGCGGACTGCCAGCACCCACCCGAGTCATCGCTCCTGGTCCGAAACCTGACCGAAGCCCTTCGCCACGAAGACCCCGAAGCGGACGAGTCCGGCGGTCAGCTCGCCGTTGCGCTCCCAGGGCAGCGGGTACTCCGTGCCGAGCTCCGCGTTGTCACGGGAAGCCCAGCGGTGGTAGCTCTCTGCGTCGGGAGCAATGACCCGCAAAGACGCTCCTTCCGCTCCTGCGAGCCACCCGCCGACGGCGGCGGCGGCCCGCCCTTCCTGCCGCCGCTGCATCAGTTCCAGCAGGGAGCCCCCGAAGACCGTGCGCACCACAGCGGGAACCGGAAACCCGCACACCAGGTCCCACGCGTCCTGCCCTCCCCGCCACGGCGGCGCGCATGCCATCGCCACCCCGACCCCGCCCCAGAGCGTGCGGACATGCTCCCCTTCCGTCATGGTCTCGGGACCCCACCCTCCGGGGAACCTCGCGGCCACCCGCAGCATCCGCCCGGCGCGCTCCGCCGCCAGCTTGGCAAGCTCCACCCATGCCGCCTCGCCGGTGCCGAGGTCTTCCACGGCGACCGCACAGCTCGCCCCTTCTCGCGCGAGCCTGTCGGGGACACTCGCCATCTCCGGAGCGAGGTGCTCGGCCAGACCCGCGGGATCGAGCCAGCCGTCCATCGCCCACGGATCGGGCGCCACGACCACGCCGGAACCCGGCCCGAGCCTTTGCTGTGCCGCGGCCAGACGGGACCGGAAGAGCGTGCAGCCCAACTCTGCGTCACGCAGCCACCGACGCTCCGCCTCCGCGGCCTCGCCCAGCAGGGCCAGCACCGCCACGTGAGCGCCGAGCCCCGCGCCGGCGCCGCGCCGCCAGACCACGCCGGCCCGCGCCAGCTCCGCGACGGCCCCGGCCGCGAAGGCGGCCTGGGCCCCGTCCGCCAGGACCAGCAAGCCGCGCCCGGCCGTCCTCTCGGCAGTGCTCACGTTCGCGGATGCTAGCACGGTGGCGTCGGGGCTCGGGGTCCGGGACGCGGGGCTCGCCAGCACAGGAAGCGAAACGCGCAATCAGATGATGCGACTGTAGTCGGCGGGCTGGAGGCGCCAGACGGCGATGCCGCAGAAGCGCTCGCCCTCCGGGCAGAACGGCGTGCGTCCCGCGAGCTGGCGCACCGAGCACGGCGGCAGCAGCCAGCGCCCGATGGCGGGCTCGGCTTGCCGGATCTGCAGCGCCTCGTCCAGGCACGCCTGCCAGATCTCCTCCTGGGCGTTGTAGCAGAGACGCATCTTGTGCTTGTGGTGCAGGTTCAAAAGGTCGGAGGACTCCACGAAACGGATCGCGAGCGCGTTGGGGAGAAGGTACGCCGCCGCCTCCCCCGTCCCGCCCGCGCGCCTGACCGCCGACGCACCCTCCCAGGCGCGCTCCACGGCCTCGTCGAACACCTGCCTGGGGGCATCTCCAGCGTGCGCGACCAGCCGCGGCACCACGACGTCGGGCCGGTCGTCCACGACTGCTGCCAGAAGGGGGCGCGACGCCGGCGTCATCCGGTGGCGCTGGTCCTGCGAGTCGGCGGCGTGCGAGAGCTTCTTCGCGAAGGTGTACTGCGCGTGGTGGAGGCAGCGGCCGAGCTTGGAGAGCGTCGAGAGGTTTAAGTCCTCGCCGAGCAGGCGGTTCACGGAGGGGTCGAGGGCCAGGCGGACGGCCTCCTCGGCCGGGAGGCGCGCGCCCGGCAGGCCGAGCACCGCACGCACCGCGGAGGCCACCTTCTCAACGTTGCCTCCGCCGGTACCCAGCAGCTTCGACGTGAGACCGGAAAGTTCGCGGTCGAACTCCTCGCGGAAGGAGGCCGCCTGGGCGCCCGCCCCGTGGAACTCGTGGAAGAGGGCGTGCTCCGGGGTCGCCTCCAGCGGGATCGGGTCCTCCAGGACCCCCGCGAGGTTGGGGTCGTGCCGGAGTGCCGCCGCAACCATCGCCCCGACAACGGTTCGGGTCTCCTCCGGCACGTCGAGCTGGAGGCAGAGGCGCTGGTAGCGGAAGAGCGTCAGGCACGACACCGTGTGCATCAGCGCCGTGTAGGTCGCGACGGGGAGCACCGCGCGCGCCACCTCCTGCGCCTTGCGCTCGGTCTGGCGGGCCAACCGCTTGGGGTGCCTCCGCCAGGTCGGGAAGCGCTTGAGCAGCTCCGCCTCGGCCACTGGCGAGAGCAGCTCGACGAGCCTCCGGTACGCCGCGTGCTGGCCGGCCACCGTCGCTCTGAACGCTGCGGTCGCGACGGCGGGCAACTCGGGCACGAAGACCTGCTCCTCGGCGACCCTGACGTAGCGCTGCGAGACCTGCTCCGAGTTGGCGAAGGGGTGGGCATGCAGGAACGACCACACGAACTGCCGGCTCACGCCCTCGAGCACGAACATGAAGTGCGCGTGCTGGAACGTCGTGTGGTGGCCGGCGACGTACAGCGAGCGGGCCAGGGCGTCGCGCCGCTCCCGCGCCCTGCCGCGTCCCTCCTCGTCGAGATCGGGACCGCCAAGCACTGCTGCCGGCTCCACGGGCCCCGAGGCCGACGTACAGGTGCGGGCCGCCGCGACCGCGGTGTCCAGCGGACGGGGGAAGGCCGCAACCAGGCGGACCACCGGCGCTCCCATGGTGCGGCATTGTACCGTGGGCGGCGCTCAGGAGCACATGAGACTCTTTCACGTTCACAGGCACGGGTTGCGGATCCCTGCCCTACCCCTGGCTGCGGGGGACGGTGCCCAGCTCGGCTACAATCGGAGCGCCGCGGGGGCGGCAAGGTGGGCCGTGCCGATATTCGAGTTCCTCTGTCCGGCGTGCAACCGGATCTACAGCTTCTTGTCGCTGTCGGTGAAGCCGACGCGTCGGCCCGTGTGCCCGCGCTGCGGCTCCACCGACCTCTCGCGCGTGCCCTCGGCGTTCGCCGTGAGCACGGGGCGGAAGAGCGCGGAGGAGAAGCCCAAGCAGGCCGGCGGCGAGCCGGACGACGCGGCGATGGCGCGCATGGAGCAGGAAGTCATGCGCATGACCGGCGGGCTCGACGAGAACGACGCCGAGGACCCGCGGATGATGGCGCGCATGATGCGGCGCCTGGCCGAGGTCTCGGGCGAGCAGATGACCCCGACCATGGAGGAGATGTTCCGCCGCCTGGAGGCCGGAGAGGACCCCGAGGCCCTCGAGGACGAGCTCGGTCCCCAGCTCGAGGCGGAGATGGGCGAGGAGGGCGGCGGGCCCGGCGCTCCCGCGCGCGACGACGGACTGTACGACCTGTAGGTTCGGGGCTCGGGGAGAGGCACCTTCTGCAGATGCGGAAGGTTTCCCTTAACAATTCACTGTCCCCTTTCCCCTGTGCCCTGCCTCACACCGGATCGGTGTCGATCATGACCTCCGTGTGCTCCCCGTGGCGCTCGCGGATGCGCCGGATCGCCGCCTCGGTGATCTCGTGCGTGCGCTGGAACGACGCGCTGCGGTCCAGCAGCAGGCGGAACTCGAAGAACGAGGTGCCGCCGGCGTGCCGGGACCGGAACGCGCGGTAGCCCCGCACCTCCGGCGCGAAGCCGTGCAGCAGCTCCTTGACCTGGTCCTCCACCTCGTGCGGCAGGCCGCGGTCCAGCAGCTCCTCCGTGGCGTCGCGCAGGATGCCGAGCGAGCTCCCGACGATGTAGACGGCGATCACGATCGAGGCGATTGGGTCGAGCCACCACCAACCGAGGACGCGATAGCCCACCAGGGCCAGGCCGGCCACAAGGTTGGTGGCGATGTCGGTGACGTAGTGGAACGCGTCGGCGCGCAGGGCGAGCGACCTGGTGGCCCGCGCCTCGTGCCTGAGGTACGCCACCAGGGCGAGGGAGAGCAGGAGGGAGATCGCCGTGATGGCCACGCCGGCCTCGGGGCTCGTGATGTGCCCCGGCTCGACAAGGCGCCAGACCCCGCGCCCCACGAGCCAGACGCCGGTCATCGCGATGATCACCGCCTGGACCACGCCCGAGAGCGCCTCGGCCTTGCCGTGGCCGTAGGCGTGCTCGGCGTCGGGCGGGTCGGCGGCGATATGCAGGAAGTACGCGTTCAGCCCGGAGCACGCCACGTCCATCAGCGAGTCCACCGCCGCGGCCAACACCACGAGCGAACCGGTCGCCAGCGCAACCGCGGTCTTGGCGAGCGCCAGCACCATGGCGGTCGAGGCCGCCACGGTTGCAGCCACGATCTTGCGCCGCTCCGGCCTCATGGCCCCCGCCACGCCGGGCCGCGCATCAGCGGGTCGGCCGGCGCCGCCGCCGGTTCGACCCCGGCGGGGTACCAGCCCAGCCCGACCCGCAAGGTGAGCACGAGGAGCTCGTCGTCCGCGAGGGCGCGACTCTCGATGGAGGCGGCGAGACGCGCCGCCTCCGCTGCCTCGCTCCCCTGCAGCCCACCGCCGCGCAGGGGAGGCGGAAGCAGGCGCAGGCAGCGCCGGCGGAAATCCTCGAGCGGTTCCTCCAGCCGCGACGGGATTCGCAGGACGGAGTGGAAGTGGACCCGCGGCTGCCAGCGCGCAAGGAGCACCTCGCAGATCCGCGCGGTTTCCGACCCGTCGAGGGAAGCCTCGCCCCGGCGAAGCTCTCCAGGCGGTTCGCCCACGACCGCCGCGCGCCGGCCGGGATCGAACGGCAGCGCCGCGTTCAGGTCGGGCCGCCCCACCCTGACCGGCACCGCCCAGTGAACCCACCCGGTCTCATCGAGCCCCCACTCGGGCACCGAGACCCGCACCTGAACCGCCACCTCGATCCACGGCCGGTATCCGGCCTTCGATTGGCCTGCGGGCGCGGAAAGGGTGCGGGCCGGACGGAGTTCGGGTCGCATCTTCGCCTGCATGTTACACTGCGCCCTCACACGGAGGGCGTGGTGAGGAGCACCGAAAAGGACGAGTGGAGCGGCCAGCTGAGCCTTTTCGAGGACGACTCGGTGCGCGAGGCGCCGAAGGGCAAGAGCATCGTCGTCTTCGACCTGGAGACCCAGCGCTCGTTCCAGGACGTGGGCGGCCGTACCCTGATGCGCCAGCTCGGGATTTCGGTCGGGGTCGTGTACACGTTCCAGGACGACACCTTCCGGAGCTTCTACGAGCGCGAGGCGGACAAGCTGATCGAGCTCCTGCGCTCCGCCGAGCTCGTCGTCGGTTTCAACCTGCTCGGCTTCGACTACGAGGTGCTCAAGGGCTACCGCGACGTACCGCTCGAGACCGTCCCCACCCTGGACATCATGTTCTACCTGCAGGACAAGCTGGGCTTCCGCCCGAAGCTGGACTCGGTGGTCCAGGCCACCCTGGGGGCCGGCAAGTCGGCCGACGGCCTGCAGGCGCTCGCCTGGTGGAAGGAGGGGCGCCTCGACCTCATCGAGAAGTACTGCACCGAGGACGTCCGCCTCACCCGCGACCTCTACCTGTTCGGCAAACGCAACCGCCACGTGCTCGTCTCGCGCTACTCGGGCACGCCGCTCAAGGTCGACGTGGACTGGTAGAACAGCCAGGGCACGGGGCGTAGGGCGCAGCAAGAGGCCACAACCCACCACGCATCACGCCGCCCTTAGGAAAAGGCAGATCTCTCCGAGTCGTTCGTTCCTCAGGGACGGCCCCGCTAAATGGAATCTTCGCCGAACAATATCCCTGTCCCCTGTCCCCTGAAAGAGGAAGGGCGGCCACGAGGGCCGCCCGGTCTCTTCGGGGCGCGGTCGGTCTACTTTGCAGGCGCCTTGTGGGCGTGCACGTCCTTCGTGAACGCAGCCGCCTTGTGGTGGTCCTTGCCATCGTGGCAGCAGTTGCACGTGTCTGCGCTCGGGATTAGAAGACCGGCAGCCTTTGACTTGGCCACGTCCTTCATGACCGAGAGCGACTTGTAGTCGGACCCGGCGCCGTGGCACCCCTCGCACTGCACGCCGGCCATCGCCTCATCCTTGTTGGTGGCGTGGCAGGTCAGGCAGGCCGCATCGTACTTGGGGTTGGTGGACTTCTTGGCGTTCTCCGTGGCCTTGGCGTGCTTTGTCTGCGCCCAGGAGTCGTACTGCACCTTGTGACACATCTTGCACTTCTCGGCCCCGATGTAGGTCGGCGCGGCGTTGGCCGCCAACGCACCCAAGCCGAGCATCACAACCACTACTGCCAACACGAGAAAGGTCCGCTTCATCGATCCCTCCTATCGCCCCGCCATCCGGACTTGCCGCAATACTACCCCGATCTTCTTCATGACGCAACTCTGACATCCGCAGACCCAGAGTCACGGCGGCCTCAACCCAGCCCAGGGACCTGGATCCTCCAGATGTGCCCGGCGGGGCTGCGCAGCCAGTAGAGAAGCGCCATGACACCCGCGACCATGGCCACGGTGGCGAGGGCGAAGACTGCGACCCGCCACCCCTGCATCGCAGCCGGGGCCGTCCGCTCGCCGCGCCGCAGACGCGTCAGCTCCAGGGGATGCTCCTCCGCGTAGGCCTCGACGTCCAGCTTCCCGTTGAAGATTGCCGTGTTCCAGTGGCGGATGTGGACGAAATAGACGTGCCACGTGAGGATCGAGAGGAACGCCAGGATCGCTTCCCCTCCGTGGGCGGCCTTGGCCGCGAGGATCCACTCCCCCGGGAACAGGGCCGACCAGCGCACCGGGTAGAGCAGCAGGAGCCCGGTGAGGACCATCACCGCGGTGCCCCACACCAGCGCCACGTACTCGAGCTTCTCGGCGAAGCCGTAGCGGTCCATGGCCGGGGGCTCGCTCGCGAGGCCGACGTTGAAGCGGATCTGCTGCATGAAGTCCCTCACGTCGGCGAGCTTCGGGATCATGGGCATGTGCAGCCGCCGCACCAGGTGCAGCCAGATCCCTTCCGCAACGTGCCACACGAGCTGCAGGGCCATGATCGTGCCGAGCAGGTGGTGGAAAAACCTCACGCGCTCCACTCCGCCAATGATCAGCACCACGCCCTTGGCCCACGCCTCCGCTGGGAACTTCTGCGGCATTCCCGTGATCACGAGCCCCAGGAAGCTGATCATCATGATCCAGTGGTTGGTGATGTGACGCACGGTAAAGCGCCGGATCCTCTCGGGGCGGGGGCTCATGACGACCTCCGGTGACGGCGCCGACCCCAGACGTCCACCGCGATGTAGACGAGGAAGAAGCCGATCGTTCCGGGGATGACCATCCGGTAGAAGACCTTCACCCAGTAGATGAGCGGATACTTCGTGGGCGAGGGCTCGTAGTGAGCGGTCCACGCCGAAAGGAACGCGGCCGTTGCCTTCGGGTGGCAGACCTGACACCGCACCAGCAGGCGCTCCTTGATCAGCTTGTCGCCGGCGGTCCGCACCGACTCCACATCGTGGTAGCCGTGGCAGTCGTAGCACACCGCCTTGTTGAGGGGCTGGTCCGGGGACGTGGCCCTGAAGAGCTCGGCCGTGGTGCCGTGGAAGTCGGCGACGTAGGTGTCGTACACCGCCGTCGATAGGCCGTACTTCGCCATCATCGTTCTGTTCCTGTGGCAGCGGCCGCAGATCTCCGGCGAGGACAGGCGGAACCTAGGGAGGAGCGGGTCCACGGTCCCGTGCGCCTCGTGGCAGTCCACGCACGTCGGCACGTCAGGGTTGTCGTTTGCCGTCAACGCCGCACCGTGCACGCTGGTGCGGTAGGCCTGGGCGACGCGGCCGTGGCACTTCCCGCAGGTGAAGGAGATGTTGCGGCGCGCGACGCGCGACCCCGCCTCCTTCGGAGCCAGGATGTCGTGCCCGCCGTGGCACGACACACAGGTGGCGGCGAAGTCGAGGCCGCCGTGTTGCACGGCCAGCCCGTGCACGCCGACCAGGTACTCGCCCTTGTCGTGGCAGGTGAGACAACGAGAGGCAACGTTGAAGGGCGCCATCGCGGAGTTGGGGTCCTTTACGGAGCGGACGTCGTGGGCTTGGTGGCACGCCCAGCACGGTGCACGCAGATCGCTCCCACCCTTGGGATCTCTGTGCGCGCTCTTGTTTACCTGGTTGAGCTCGTTCTCATGGCAGACCACGCAGGGGCTCTCCCTGAGCACCCCCGCAGGATGGGGGATCTCGCTCGCCTTCGGGTGGCAGTCGAGGCACGCGATCCCCGCGTGAGGGGTTCCGGGCGTAGGAGCGTGCCTTACGAGCTGGTCGATCTTCTCAGGTGTCAGCTTGAGGTCCATCGCCCCGGCCGCGTCGGTGATCAACTGCTTGGAGCCGTGACACTCGAGGCACGCGCTGTCATCGGCGGCGAGAAGAGAGCGCCCGCAGAGAAGGAGTACAGCAGCAGCAACGAAGTAAATGGGACTTCGCAGGCGTTTCGATTCCATTACTCTCCCCCTCAGCGCGTCATCTTGTTCCATTTGTCACGAATCGTCAAGTAGGCCGTAACGATCCGAGCGGCAGTCGCAAAATGCTAAAGTGATGGCTCGGCCGCCGGCCGGAAGGAGCGTCTGTGCGGCGTTCACTTCTTCTGCTTCTCGGACTTTCGGTTTTCAGCGCGGTGCCGGCAGTTGCTGCCGGACCCGTTTTTTCCGCCTCCGCCTCTTGGGAAGGTCCCGCACCGGACCCCGGAGGGCGGGGCGCGTTGCGCGTCCGGATCGCCGTGCAGGAGGGGTGGCACGTCAACTCTGAGACGCCGCTCGACCCCTACCTGATCCCGACCCGGGTCCGGCTTGAGCTCCCGGAAGGATGGAGCAGCGAGAAGCCGGTGTACCCCCCGTCCCGTCTCGCGAAGTTCGCGTTCAGCGAGGACAAGCTCGCGGTTTTCGAGGGCACCTTCGTGGTGTCCATCCCGGTGCGGCTCGCTGCGGGCGCAGCTGGTGCAGCCTCGCTCCGCGGGGTCGTGGAGGCACAAGCGTGCAACAACCAGCTCTGCCTCGCACCTGCCGAGGTGAGGTTCACCGTCGGACCGGCGCCCGCTTCCTCACCCGAAGCCGCCGGCGTCCCGGCGGGCGCCCAGCCCCGGCAGCCCGCGGCACCCGCAAACGCCAGCTCGACCGGCATCCCCGCGGGATTCGCCGAGACGGGGCTGCTGCTCCAGCTCGGCATCGTGTTCCTCGCGGGCCTGGCCCTCAACCTGACCCCGTGCGTCTACCCCTTGATCCCGATCACGGTGGGGTTCTTCGCCGCCCAGAACAAGCAGAGCAGGGCCCGCACCTGGCTGCTTGCCCTCGTGTATGTGTTGGGCATGAGCGTCACGTACTCGGCCCTCGGGGTACTCGCCGCGCTCTCCGGGCGTCTCTTTGGCGCGGCGCTGCAGTCGCCGTGGGTGGTCGGCCTGATCGTTTTCGTGCTCCTCGCCCTCGCATCCTCGATGTTCGGCCTGTGGGAGCTTCGCGTCCCCGCCTGGGCGACGCGCGCCTCCGGCGGCCGCAGCGGCCTCGGCGGGTCGCTGGTGATGGGGCTCGTCGTGGGGCTGGTTGCGGCCCCGTGCATCGGGCCCTTCGTCCTGGGCCTGCTCACCTACGTCGGGCAGCGACAGAGCGTGTTCCTGGCGTTCGCACTTTTCTTCACGCTCTCCCTCGGCCTGGGCCTCCCCTACCTTTTCCTCGGCGTCTTCACCGGGGCACTGGAGCGCCTGCCCAACTCGGGGGCGTGGATGCTCGGCGTGCGGCAGCTTTTCGGCGTGCTCCTGATCGCGCTCGCGGGCTACTTCGCAAGGCCGTTCCTTCCCACCCCTACCGGCGACGCCGTCTTCGCGGGGCTCCTGGTCCTGGGAGGCCTCTACCTCCTGCTCGTCGCCCGACCGGGGCACGAGCAGCCGTGGGTGGACCGCTTCATGCGCCTCGCAAGCACCGGGGTCCTCGTGGCCGGCGTTCTCCTGCTGCCGCTGCGGACGACCGCAACCCGAAGCGAGCTGACGTGGCAGAGCTACGAGGAGGGCGCCGTGGCGCGGGCGACGGCGTCCGGGCAGCCGGTCGTGTTGGATTTCTGGGCCACCTGGTGCCTGCCGTGTCGGGAGCTCGACGAAAAGACGTTCGCCGCCCCCGAGGTGGTGGCGCGCCTCGCCGGATTCGCCCGCTTCAAGGTTGACCTCACCCGCAGCGATCCGGCCACCGACGCGCTTCGCCAGCGGTACGAGGTGGCCGGGGTGCCGACGGTGGCCTTCTTCCGCAACGGCCGGGAGATCGCGGGAACCCGCCTCACCGGTTACGAGCCGCCGGGAGAATTCCTGCAGCGACTCGCGAGGGCGACCGCCTCACCCTAGGAGCCTGTCCGAGTAATGGGGCGAGTCGCTCGCAGGGGGCTTGCGAGGCGCAGGCAAGGCGCGAGGAGGCAGGCGATGCTGGAGCATCGTGGCCGACGAGCAACGCAGCATGCGCCCGTAACACCCCTGCGCCCGGAGGGTTACGGCGCCGCGGGGCCATCTGCTGCGTTGCCGCTCCTCGGTGATGGGGGCGCATCGCCTTCGTCGCGGCGCCTTGCATCTGGCCCCGCGGCGCTCGTAACGCGACCGCACCCGCTTACTCGGACAGGCTCCTAGCCAGCGGGGGTGGCCCCCTCGTCCTCCCAGCGCCAGACCGACTCGTCTTCGTCGAACGGCGGCAGGTCGGGCATGCGGCCGCGCGCCGCGTTGGCGCGCCACTCCCACAGTACGGCCCACTTGAGGTAGGTGCCGAACGCCTGAAGCAAGCAGAACACCAGGCCCGCCATGCCGTCGAGGAAACCGAACTGGAAGAGGTACATCCTGAAGAAGCGCCAGGTCGGCCGCCCGAGGACTTCCACGAGGCCCGAACGGCGGTCGGTCTTCCACCCCTGAGCTGCGCCCCAGTACCCGTAGGTGATGATGCGCGGCAGGTACTGGTGGAACGACTCGATCATGTAGTGGAGCATGGGGTTGGCGAGGACCGGTGCCGGCCCCTTGGTCTGCATGTCCGCGTGGACGCGCTTGTTGGGGTAGCGCCCGGAGCCCCGTTTGAGGAGACGGACGACGCGGTCGTGCTGCCATCCCGAAAAACGGATCAGCCGGTCCATGAAGAAGACGCGGCGCTTGATCGTGTACGCCTTCGCGCTGGGGCCGGAGACGAGCAGGGTCGTGATCTCCTCCTGCAGCTCGGGGGTGCAGCGCTCGTCGGCGTCGAAGATCAGGATCCACTCGTACCGGGTCCGGTCCATCGCCCAGTTCTTCTGCGAGGCCGAGCCCAGGTAGGGCCGCTGGAAGAAGCGGACCTTCTCGTACGACTTCGCGATTTCGGGGGTCCTGTCCGTCGAGAAGGAGTCCACGACCACGATCTCGTCGCACCACAGGAGCGACTCGACGCAGTCACCCACGTTGCGCTCCTCGTTGAACGTGGTGACGACCGCGGAGATCTTGGGGCGGGACTGTGGGTTGGTAGCGCCCTCGGACATCGGCACCTCCAAGGCGAGCATGTTACACGCACAAAAGGGCGCCCCGCCGGCGGCGGAGCGCCCTCAGAAGAATGGCCTACATGCAGCTGACGATCGCCTCGCCGAAGCCCGAGCACGACACGAGCGTCGCACCTTCCATCAGGCGGTGCAGGTCGTAGGTGACGCGCTTGGCGGCGACCGCGCCCTCGATGCCTTTGTGCACCAGGTCGGCCGCCTCCTTCCACCCGAGGTAGCGCAGCATCATCTCGCCGGAGAGGATCAGGGAGCCAGGGTTGATCTTGTCCTGGTTGGCGTACTTCGGCGCCGTACCGTGGGTCGCCTCGAAGAGCGCGTGCTCGTCGCCCTCGTTGGAGCCTGGCGCCATGCCCAGGCCGCCGATCTGCGCCGCGAGCGCGTCGGAGAGGTAGTCGCCGTTGAGGTTCGGCGTGCACACGACCGAGTACTCGGAGGGCCGCAGCAGCACCTGCTGGAACATCGAGTCCGCGATGCGGTCCTTGATCAGCACCTTCTTGCCCTCTGGGAGCTTGCCGCCGTGCTTGTCCCACAGGTCGGCCTCGGTCACCGTGACGGCGCCGAACTGCTCGCGCGCCGTCTGGTACCCCCAGTCGCGGAACGCACCCTCGGTGAACTTCATGATGTTGCCCTTGTGCACCAGGGTGATCGAGTCGCGGCCGCTGGCGAGGGCGTAGCGGATCGCCTTGGCGACCAGCCTGGAGGTGGCGAACTGCGAGATGGGCTTGATGCCGAGCCCCGAGCCGGGACGGATCTTCTTTCCCAGCTCTTTTTCGATGAACAGGCGCAGCTTTTCCGCCTCCGGGCTGCCGCCCTTCCACTCGATCCCGGCGTACACGTCCTCGGTGTTCTCGCGGTAGATCACCACGTCGACGTCCTGGGGACGCTTCACGGGAGAGGGCACGCCAGGCACCCAGCGGACTGGACGCACGCAAGCGTACAGGTCCAGGACCTGGCGCAGCGTCACGTTGAGGGAGCGGATGCCGCCGCCGACCGGCGTGGTAAGCGGTCCCTTGATGGCGACGCGGAAGTGGCTGAGGGCTTCGACCGTCTCGTCCGGCAGCCAGGTGCCCTTGACGTTGAAGGCTTTTTCGCCGGCGTCGACCTCGACCCAGGCGACCTTCTTCTTGCCGCCGTAAGCCTTCTCGACCGCGGCGTCGAGGACGCGCACGGTGGCGCGCCAGATGTCGGGCCCGGTGCCGTCCCCCTCGATGTACGGGATGATCGGCTTGTCCGGCACCTGGATGCTCGTGCCCTCCCAGCCTATGCGCTCTCCCCAACTCGGCGTCTTCAGGTCCTTCAAGCTCATTTGTTAGCCCCCCTCCATCTCAAAATGCCGACGGGAGGGTACACGTCGCCCGGACCCCGGTCAAGGAGCACTTGTGCGGGCTCGCCCGGGCAGCTAAGGTTGCTCCATGGAACTCGCCAAGGTGATGGTGGATCGGCTGATCGAAGCGGCTCGGCAGGCCCAGGCTCACGCCTATGCCCCCTACTCCGGCTTCCCGGTGGGCGCCGCCGTGCTGACCGCCGATGGCAGGGTCTTCGTCGGGTGCAACGTCGAGAACAGCTCGTTCGGCCTCACGGTGTGCGCCGAGCGGAACGCCGTCGCCGCCGCCATCGTGGCCGGCGTACGGCCAACCGCGGTCGCGGTCGTGGCCAACGGGAAGGCCGTTGCCCCGTGCGGGGCCTGCCGCCAGGTGCTGGCCGAGTTCGAGGACGACATGCCGGTGGTGCTGGCCTCGGCCACTGAGAGCCAACGGCAGGTGACCTCCCTCGGAGCCCTGCTTCCGGGGGCGTTCCGCTACACGAGGCCCTGATGCCCCCGGGCTTCCCCGGGGTCTCCCGGCGTGGGTTTCCGGCCTGCTGATGCTACGGGCTGGGAAGAGATTGCCGCGCGGCGCGGGAGACGCCACGCCGGACAGCGGGCACCTCGCACGGTCGGAGAAGGAATCAGGCCCCGGCGGCCAGTCGCATGCGGATCGGCAGGATGATCGTCGGGAGGCCGGAGAACTGCAGCCTCCGCTGGATCGCGAACGCCGTGTCGTTGTGCAGGAAGCGGTAATAGAACTTCTCGTGCGCGAACACCAGCTTGCCCAGGAAGAACACGGCCTTGGGGAACTCCCGGCGGATCTCGTGGCAGAGCTGCTCCGCCTCCTGGATGACATCGGTGCCGATGAGGTATCGCGACTCCGCGGCGAAGCCCAGGGCGCGCGCGAAATCCACGTAGTGCTCCAGGCCCTTCTCGGTGCTGCCGACCAGCGCGTCGATCTCCGTCCTGCCCTTGAAGTGCCCAGAGTCCACGACCCCCACCGAGAGGAAGACGACGTTCTTGTAGTAGCCGGGGAAGAGCCTCTGGATCGAAAGCAGCGAGTGCACGCCCAGCCCTCCGTAGCCCGACACGAGGAGCGCCGCCACCGGAGCGCTGCGGTCGACCTTGGCCGGCCCGACTGTCCGCCCATTGGTCGGCAACTGCGTCAGGATCTGGTCCAACCCGGTAATCTCCGCCGCGACGCTCCGGTAGTGGCGGTGCACCAGGATGCAGAGGGCGATCAGGCCTGTGGTGATCGTAAAGGTGAGCCAGCCCCCCTCGGCGAACTTCAGGAAGCTGGTCACGGCCAGGATCGCGAGGCAGAGCACCAGCGTCACCGCGTGCAGCGAGAACTTGGCGAGCCAGTGCGGGTCCCGCTTGCGCTCGTGGACCCACATCTTGGCCATCGCGAGCTGGGTCAGGCTGAAGGTGATGAACACGTTGATGGCGTAGAGGACCACCAGATACGAGACCCGCCCGCGCGAGTACACCATGAGGGCGGCCGAAGCCAGCGCCAGAATCACGACACCGTTCTTCGTGACGAGCCTCTCGGAGAGGTTTGCGAACGCGTGCGGCATCCAGGAGTCCATGGCCATGTTGGAGAGCACGCGGGGGCCGTCGATGAATCCTGTCTGCGCCGCCACGAAGAGCAGCGCCCCCTCGGAGACGAGCGTGATGATCACGAGCCACCCGCCGAGCTGCCAGCCGCCGAGGGTCCACGATCCCATGACCAGGTCGAGGAGCGCCGCGTTCATCGTCTTGCCCTCGACCGGCGATGCATGCCACAGCAGGTAGCAGACCAGGATGCCCCCGGCGGTGAACGCCAGCGAGACGGCCATGTACACCATCGTGCGCTTGGCGGTTGCGACCCGCGGCTCCTTGAGGATCTGCAGGCCGTTTGAGACCGCCTCGATCCCGGTGTAGGTCCCCGCCCCAAGGGAGTACGAGCGCAGGAACAGCAGGATCACGGCCCAGAGCCCCAAGGCACCCACATCGCGCGTCATGGCCGCGTGCGTCTCGGCGAGAACCTGCGGCATCGCCCAGACGTGGTTGAGGATCCCGTACCCGACCAGCAGGAGGTGAGTGGCGATGAAGACGAGGAAGATCGGCAGCAGGATCTTGATCGATTCCTTCGCGCCTCTGAGGTTGAGCACCAGCAGCACGGCCAGGATCCCGATGTCGAGCGGGACCTTGTGGGCTTGCCAGGCGAGCGGCAGGAAGCTCAGGATCGCGTCCACTCCCGAGCAGATCGAGAGGGTGATGGTGAGCAGGTAGTCCACCACCAGGGCGGAGCCCGACACCACCCCCGAGATGGGGCCGAGGAGCTTGCTCGCCACCACATATCCGCCGCCGCCGCTCGGGAAGTGCTCGACCACGAAGCCGTACGAGTACGAGAGCAGGATGATGGTGACCGTGGTGAGCGCCGCGACGAACAGGGCGAGGTACTCGTGGCCCAGCAGGGCGCGAAACGCCTCGTCCGGGCCGTAGGACGACGACGAGAGCCCGTCCGCTCCGAGCCCCACCCAGGCGAGGAAGGCCACGAGCGAGATCTTGTGGAAGATCGCCGGATCGGTGGGGTCCCTGGGCCCGCCGACCAGCAACCGGTTCAGCCGGTCCAGGAGGCCCTTTCCCCCGTTTGTTGACTCGGGAGGCTCGGGAAAGTCCCCCGGAAGCTGGTTCACCCTTTCGGCTCCTCAGCGCTCGACCACCGGCAGCTTTCACGCCGAGCGCGTGCGAACGGGGGACAATACCACAGACGCAGATCTCAATACCCACCGGTGCACAACGTTTGCGGGCCTCGTGGTTTGCGCGTAAACTACCAAGGGTGTGGCGACCGCCCGTCCTCGTGGCGCCGGTCCTGCCTCCCCCGGAAGACCCCGCGGTGGCAGCGATCCTGGACGGCCTGTCCCGAGCCACCGGTGCTTTGGCGTGCGTCCTCCGCCTGCAGCTCCTGCCTAGCGGCCCCGAGGCCAGATACCGCATCGGCCAACCCGGAACGCGCCCGCCGCTGGTCGTCCGCCTGGAGGCCCACGAGAATTTCCGCGGCGTGTGCGAGCTGCACGGTGCCGGGGCGGGACCCGCCGCAAGCCCGGCCGCCCTCGACAGCCTCCGACCGGTCCTCGAGGGGGCGCTCCTGGCGCTCATCGAGCGCGACAACGCCAGCCGCCAGATCGACATCCTGATGCAGATCCTCGGCGTGACGGAGGAGGCCAACCTCCTCATGGACGCCCGCGGCGAGATCCTGTTCGCCAACGCCCGCGGCGAGGAGCTGCTCTCGCTGCACACCCAGCAGCCCGAGGCACGCCTCGCCAACAACGGCCGGCCCGCCCCCCTCCTATCGCTCATCGTGGCCGAGATGTCACGGCTGCACGAAAGCAGGGAGCGCGTGCGGCGCCAGGTCGTCACAACGGGCGACGGTGGGCAGTGGCGGCTCGAGATCGTGGCCCTGTCCGGCCTCGGAGGCACCGGGTACTCCCTCGTTGTGCTGACGCCGGCCCAGCTCCCGGGCGCGGACGACATCCGGCTCCGGCTGGGCGACTGCCGGCTCTCGCGGCGCGAGGCGCAGGTCCTTGCCCTCGTGCTGCGCGGGCTCAAGGCCGGCGAGATCGCCACCCGCCTCGGCATCACCGAGTACACCGTCAAGGACCACATGAAGCACGCATACGCGAAGCTCGGCATCACCTCGCGCGGCCAGCTCCTCTCCCGCCTCGCCGTCGCCGTGCCCGTCACCACCTGAGCCTGCTCCCGCTTGCTATACTCCGGCGGTGCTGCACGTTGGCAACGTCCCCGTCGATCCCGCGCTGGTCCTCGCCCCGATGGCGGGCATCACGGACCGTGACTTCCGCCTCCTGATCCGCAGGCTGGGAGGGTGCGGGCTCGTGTCCATGGAATTCATCTCGAGCGAGGGCCTGACCAGGCAGCGGCCAAGCACCCTCAAGATGCTGCACTTCGTCGAAGAGGAGCGCCCGATCGCCATCCAGATCTACGGGCCCGACCCGGCGCGCATGGCCGAGGCGGCCCGCGTGGTGGAGGCCATGGGCGCCGACATCTGCGACATCAACATGGGGTGCCCGGCCAACAAGGTCCTCAAGGGGTGCGCGGGCGCCGCGCTGACGGCCGATCTCCCGTTGGCCGCGCGGATCGTTCGCGAGGTGCGCACCGTGATCGCCCTCCCGCTGACCGTAAAGTTCCGCCTCGGCGTGCGCGAGGACGCTAGGACGTTCCTCGAGCTCGGCAGGATCTGCCAGGACGAAGGAGCGCAGGCCGTGACGCTGCACCCGCGCACCGCGCGCCAGCAGTTCTCCGGGCGCGCGGACTGGAGCGCGATCGGAGAGCTCAAGGCGGACTTGCGCATTCCGGTCATCGGCAACGGGGACGTCGCCTCCCCCGAGGACGCGCTGGCGCTGCAGCGGCAGACCGGGTGCGACGCGGTCATGATCGGCCGCGCGAGCCTCACCAACCCCTGGATCTTCCGCCAGGCCGCGGCGCTTCTGCGCGGCGAGGTGTACGGCGAACCCGATCTCGCGGAGCGCGCCGCGCTGATGCGGGCGCACTTCGTGGAGGTGCTGCAGCGTGAGGACGAGCGTACAGCCCTCCACACGCTGCGCAAGTTCACCGGCTGGTACACGCATGGGCTCCCCGAGGGGCGCCACCTGCGCCGGCGGCTTTCGGAGCTCTCGTCCGCCGGCGAGGTGATGGGCGCCGTGGAGGGCTACTTCGCGGGACGGGGCGCCGCCTGAGATGGCGCACCTCCCGATGGCGATACCGCCGGAGATCGAGGCGCTCCACACCGACGTGCCGGCCACCCTCTTCGACGAGACGTTCCGGCACGCGTCCGAGCGCCTCGACGCCTACGTCGGGGCGTTGGCCGTCGAGCTTGCCGCAACGCTCGAGTTGCCCGCGGGGCAACCGCTGGAGCCGGATGCCTTGTTCGCTTCGCGGGGCTGGAACGGGCGCGGACGCCTCGCGGTTTCTTGGTTGCTGGAGACGTTGGCGCTGTACGGCAGGGCCGAGCTCGATTCGGGCGGGTGGCGCCTTGCCGGGGGCGCCCCGGCGGTCCCGTCGAGCGAGCTGCGCGCCCGTGCGGAGCAGGCGATGCCGTCCGCGAGGCCGGCGTACGAGGTGCTTGCCCTGAGCGCGCGGGCGCTGCCCGCCGTGCTGCGCGGCGAGTTGCGGGGCGAAGAGGCCCTCTTCGGCCCGACGACGCTTGGGCTCTGGTTCGAGTACTTCTCCAACGCCAACCCGCACTACGCTCCCAACAACGCCATCACCGGCCTCGCGGTGGCGCGTGCCGCTCCCGCAGGGGCGAGCGTTTTCGAGTTCGGAGGCGGTTCCGGCAGCGCGGCGCAGGCGGTGCTTGCGGCGCTCGCCGCGGCAGGCCGACCCGCCGGCAAGTTCGTCTTCACGGAGCTGCAACCGGCGTTTCTGAGGCGCGGGACCAGGGCGGTCCAGCAGGCGCTCCCGCCCGGGTGCGAGTTCACTTCCATGCGCTTCGACATCAACCTCGACCCGGCCGGCCAGGGGCTCGAGCCCGGACGGTTCGACGTTGTCTTCGGCGTGAACACCGCGCACCTCGCGCACGACGTTCTCCGGACGCTCGCGGGCCTGCGCGCCCTGCTGAAGCCCGAAGGGGTGCTGGTACTGGGTGAGCTGTTGCGGCCCACCGCGAGCGCTCCAGTGCACCTGGAGCTTCCCTTCACGCTGCTCGAAGAGTACGGACACGCGCCGCTGCTCGAGGGGATCCGCCCGCGCCCCGGCTTCATGAGCGCCCGCGGCTGGGTGCGCGCGCTCGAGTCGGCGGGCTTCACCCGGACGAGCGTGCTTCCGGCGCAGACCGAGCGCTGCGCCGAGATCTACCCCGGTTTCTACGCCGGCGCCATCACCGCGCGTACCTAGTCGCGGTTACCGACCTCCGTCCTTCAGCCGCACAGCGGTCTTATCGTGTCGATGCCGCGGCAACACGCACCTCCCACCTCACGCAGGTCTACCGGAACCTAACACAGGAAGGTGAGATGGTGATACCTGGTACCCGTCTTGCAATCAGGTACCTGTTCGGAGCCGCCACCGTACCCCTCCCCAGCGGTGGTCAAGGAGCTGGCGCACAGCGCCCGTAGTCTTCTCACCTGCGTGGGAGATCGGCGATGAGCGGGCCACGCGGTTGAAGAGCAAAGCACCTCTTGACCCAGGCGCACCATTCGCAGTGTCTCTGCCCAAGCCGCGGCGATATACTTGCGAAAGGGAGAGCGCAACTGACTATGGTCACGGCACGGCAGAGAAGGATGGCTACGCTTGTCCAGCAGTGCTTTCTGATCGTCGCCGCCCTCGGCGGCTGCGCTGGCCGCCTCGCAAGCGGGCAGCAGTTGGTCATGGATGAGATCAGCGCCAAGTTCCCGGCCGAGGCGCTGTCGCTCTTAACGACGGTCACACCCCACCCGCCGGAGAAGCTTGTCCTGCTCACGTTCGAGTGGCCGGTTGGTCGCCTCGAGCCAGCGAACGAGGACGGGTGTTGGGAGCCTGTGGAAGTCAGGCTAACGCTTGCGCTCGGACCATCGGTTGGTACAGGGACCCATGTCATGAACGTGATTGAGAGGGCGGCCGGAACCCTCTGGGTAGGTCCTGACCGCCGACGCTGGAAGATAGAACAGTTCGACTTCGGGACCTACTTCGCCCGAGCCGGCTTTGAGCCGCCCCGCAAGCAAGTCTCGTTTTTCTTCCCGTTGTCTTCCTCTCTACTGTCTTGGATCACGACTACAAGGGTGGCATCCACAACGTGCTCGGCTTCTCCTGCACGTTGAATGGTGAAGGGCCGGCCACCTGTACCGGCCCTCACTTCGTGTTCGACTTCGCTAAGGAGTACTTCCCCGAAGCTCCCCCTGTGACACAACTCCTACTGTCTGGGCCCAAGGGCGGGAGCTAACCAAGCGATCTTTCAGGCCCCGCTGGCCTTCACATTCTAGCCCGCCGCCAGGCAACGTGCTGTGGCTCAAGGACCGTGACGGCCTGCCCGCCGGCGAAGCTAGTTAATTGCAGCCACCCAGGCAACCCGCGTCGTGACACTCGAAGCAATTGGGGTCGGGGAAACAGTCCTGACATACGTAACTGCACCCGCCCAACGGACACCCGAAGTTGGGATGGCACGTACAAAACCGCGCTCCCATGCAACATTTCGCGTTTTGGCCTGGCCCCGCCAAGGGCGATACGCGCGGGGCTCCCAAAAGCTTCCGGACCTCGTCCGCTATTCCTCGCTCTCCAGGAAAGCTCCCCGCGACGACGGGCTCCAGGCCAAAACCCAGCTCGCTACAACTGATCGAGACCGCGCTAAGGCCGCAGTCGAGGATCAACACGGTATGGATGGGGCCGGGGGTTGCGAGGTTCGTCGGCTTCAGGAGCACGGGCAAGAGGAACCCGAGATGGCCGTTCTGATAGTCGTATGTGGCGCGAGCAGAGTAAACGCCGAAGTTGAACTGCGTTACCTGCCACGCGGCACCACCGGAGGCGAGGGAAAGCTCGCCATAAGCACCGTCGAAGAGAGCAACAACCTTGGACCCGCTACGGAACGATGGACCCACTGATAGCTGTAGAGATAGCTTGGCGTCCGTGCAGGTCCCCGAGTCCATCAGCATGGCGAGCGCGCCGCTCCAGTCGAGCGTGACGGTCGCCGGGGCTGACCGTAGCTCGCCGTGCGGTTCGCTCAGATCTTGCTGGCCTCTCCCGCAAGGGAGACTCTTGCTTCTCCCCCCTGGATCCGAAGCGTTGCGCCACCCGCGAACACTGCGATGGCTGTTGCGAAAACAGCGACAAGAAAGCAGCGTATTTTCATTGTGGCCTCCCTTCATCCTAGGGACAAGGTGGGGGCCGAATCTGCAAATTGTCAAGGGACAGGGGACTTATAGGTACAATATTGGTACCAGGTATCACCATCTCACCTTTAGAATTTTGGGCCACTCCTGTCCCGCTTCGCGAGACGCTCTTCGAGCGCGATCCGTTGCTCGTGGAAGGTGCGGTCCTCCCGCCTTCGCTAAGCCGCCCTCGGCGACAGGGCGTCAGGTGCGGACGCGGACCCTGTAGGTCAGAACGGCCTGCCCGTTGGCCGGCACCGGGATCGCGAAGGTCACGGCAAACGCGGAGCTCTTCTCGTAGGGGTGGGAGCTGGAGATGATCTCCCAATCCCCGCCAACCTGCTCGCGCACCTCCACGGTGATCGCGGAGTCCTTGTGGTTGCGGAGCGTGACCTCGAAGGCGTCCTCGAACAGGTTCTCCGACAGCTTGCGGTAGTCGGTCTGGCGGCGCTCGGCGACCACGTCGAACGCGTTGCCCATCGTGACCTTCACGAGCTCGTCCTTGGGCGTGTGCTCGATGCGGTCCTCGCCGACGAACTGGGCGGTCCCCCGCCTGTCGCGCTGGTAGAGACGCACCACGCCTCCCGGCATCGCCATGCCGAGGTGGTTGTCGGCCCGGTTGGCGAGCTCGGCCTCGACTCGCACGTCCTGCTTCTGCGTGCCGATCCGCTGCACGTACCACCACTGCGGGCTCTCGACGAGGTAGCGCCGCGTCACCCTCACGCGATCAGCCTCGAGCAGCGCCACCTGCTTCTTCTGCCTGTCCTTGATGGTCGTGGGCCGCTCCAGCGTGTAGAGGTGGTACTCGGCGAACGCCTCCTCCTTCATCTCGGCGGCGCCCGCCCGGGCCGCCATCATCATCGCCTCAGGACGCCCCTTGCGCTCGGGCGCGAGGTGCACGTCACCCGCCACCAGCTGCAGCGTCGCGTCGGGGTACGACGCCCCCGAGGTGTTGTCGAGCGTCACCCAGCCGAGCAGGTGACCGACATCGCCGCCGCTGTCGAGGGTCAGCACGTAGTCCGCCTTCCAGGAGATCCCGCCGGTGAGGTAGGTGGCCTCCAGGCGGCGCTCGCCGGCGCGCTCGACGGTCAGGAGCCAGACCAGGGTGGGCCGGTCGCGCAGGTTCTCCGGCACCTGCGGGAAGACGAGCTGCCTGTACGGCGGGTTCGACACGATGCCGTCGCCGATCCTCCACACCGTCCCGTTCTCCACGGAGAGCAAGCGCCCGGTGACCTCCTTGCGGACCACGCTCCCCGGGGCCACCCCAAGCTCCTCGGTGACCATCGTGACCTCCTTGCCGAGGTACTTCGCGAGCAGCGTCAGCGGCGAGAGGAGGTCGTACTCGTAGTTCTGCTCCAGCACCGTGACGCCCTCGCCCAAGATCGAGACGGTCTCCGGCATCACCTGCGCAGCGATGTCGCGAAACTCCAGCGCCGCCGTCCCCCCCGGCAGCGCCACGGGGCGCGCGTCGCGCACCAGTGCCCGGCCCACGTTGTAGACCGTGAGCGATAGGCTGCGCCCCTGCCCCGCCTGCGAGACCACCACCGGCGGCTCGGCCGCCACCGCGAGCCCCGCCGCCAGGACCGAACCGGCAAACGCCTGCCATCTCATGTCGTCCTCCTAGATTGGCCCGGGGCGGACGACCGCCGTGCCCGCCGGACCCGCCACCACCCGGCCCACCACCGCCGCGCGAACGCCGCGCTCCCGGCAGCGCTCGAGCAGCCTCGCGGCATCTGCCGGCGCCACCGCGGCGAGCAGCCCGCCCGAGGTCTGCGGGTCGCACAGCAGGGCGGCGGTCGTCGCGTCCACGCCGCCGAGGTTGGCCTTCCCCTCGACCCACTGCCTGTTCGCTTCGAGACCGCCGGGGATCGCGCCCGACTCGGCCGCGGCACGGGCCCCCGGCAGCAGCAGCAGTGAACCCGCGAAGATCTCCAGCGCCACGCCGCTCGCCTCCGCCATCTCGAGGGCGTGGCCTAGGAGGCCGTACCCGGTGATGTCCGTGAGGGCGTGCACCTCCACCGTCTCGCACGCCTCGGCGGCCAACCGGTTGGTCGCTGCCATCGAGGCCACCATCGCCTGCCGCTGGTCCTCGGGAAGAGACCCGCGCTTGAGGGCCGTCGCCAGCACCCCGGTGCCGATCTCCTTTGTGAGCACCAGCACGTCGCCCAGGCGAGCCCCGGCGTTGGTGAGCACCCTGTCCGGGTGGACGAGCCCCGTGACCGCCAGGCCGTAGGTGAACTCCGGGCCCTTGACGGTGTGGCCGCCGAGCGGAAGGACGCCTTCCGCCGCGAGCGTGGCGAGCCCGCCGGCCAGCGTCTCCTGGAGCACCCGCAGCGGTAAGGTCGTGTCGGGGAACGTACAGACCGCCAGCGCCGTGAAGGGCTTCGCGCCCATCGCATAGATGTCCGAGAGCGCGTTGGCAGCGGCGATCCGCCCGAAGTCGAACGGTTCGTCCACCACAGGCGTGAAGAAGTCCACCGACTGGACGAGCGCGAGGTCGTCGGAGAGCCGCACCACGCCCGCGTCGTCGAACGTCCCCGAGCGAACGAGGAGCCGCGCGTCACTCACCTGGGGCAACGCCGACAGCACCGCATGCAGGTCCGCCGGACCCAGCTTCGACGCTCAACCGGCGCACGCGACAAGGTGCGTGAGCTTGAGGATCTCGTCCCGAGTCACGGCCGAAGTATACGCGGGCGTCAATGCTGAAAACGCATCAGGAAAATGATGTTACAGCGTGAATGGTCAGAAATCGCGAAAACTGTATGGGCTTATGACATTCTATTCATGCTGTTATGACATTCAGGCCTTGGGCTCCGTAAACGTCTACGAGACGCAGGAACGAGGCGTCGGGAGGTGCCTATGGCACGCAGCCACGTCCGCGAGACACCCGAGGCCGGCGGGTTCGAGGTGCTCGCCACCGCGCTGCTCCTCATGCTGCTGCTCGCGGCCCTGTTGCCGTAGGCTAGCCCGGACTATTCACGAAGGAGCCTACTGCGAGCGCGTTTCTGGCCGCCCTGGCGGGCGTACTCGGGACTCGGAGGGTGCCGCCGTACTACACGAGTACAGCTCCCCTCCTCGCCCCTACGTTCGCCCACCATGACAGCCACCTCCGCGCTCTCGCTACGGCCCCTCATGAATAATCCGGGCTAGACTTCCGGCCGAGGCGACCGCCTCGCGGAGGTCCCGATGGCCGTCTACACCAGCGCGAAGCTCACCTGGGAGGGCGGGCTGCGCTTCACCGGCATCCCCGACAGCGGGCATCCCATCACGATCGACTCGCCATCGCGCCCGGGGCACGTCGCGCCCTCGCCGGTCGAGCTGCTGGTCATCGGGGTGGCCGGTTGTACCGCGATGGACGTCGTCTCAATCCTCGAGAAGATGCGGGAACCGCTTGCCGGCCTGGACGTGGGGATCAGCGGGGAACGCGCCGAGAAGCACCCCAAGTACGTCGCGGCGATCTCCATCAAGTACCGGTTGCGCGGCAAGGGGCTGAGCCGCGAGAAGGCCGAGCGCGCGGTCGAGCTCTCGCACTCGACCTACTGCTCGGCGCTCGCCTCGCTGCGGCCGGACTGCAGGGTTACCACCGAGATCGAGATCGTCGACGGTTAGCTACTCGCCCTGGCGCACGAGCTGCGAGGGACGGACCAGCTTGACCTCGCCCTGAATCCTGGGCAATTCGACGGCCAGCAGCTCTATCGTGACGGGGTGCACGTGGCCGATGGCCACGGCGCTCCCCTGGCTGCGCGCGCGGGCAACCGCCTGCTCGAGCGCCCGGCGTACGGAGTCGGGCTCGCTCACCACGTCCAGGAAGACGGCCCGGTGCAGCGCCGGCACGCCGCTCTCGCGCGCGACCCGCTCGGCCACTGTGTCGGCCGTCGTGCGTGAGTCCAGGAAGTAGAGCCCGTGAGCCCGCAGCACCGCCATTACCTCGCGCATGGTGGCGGCGTCGGCCGTGGCCCGGGAGCCCATGTGGTTGTTCACGCCGCGAGCGCCGGCAACGACCTGGAGCGCACGCTCGACCCTGGCTCGCACCTCCTCGGCCGTGAGCCCGACCTCTACCGACCCGTTCCCGGGTCCGGGCCCATGGTTTGCGAGCGGCTCCATGGGCATGTGAAGGAGGACTTCCCTGCCCTGCGCCCCCAGCGCCCTGGCCACCTCCGCGGAGTGGGTGGCGTTGGGAAGCACCGCTACCGCCACCGCCTGGGGGAGGCGCTCGACCTCGCGGACGACGTCCAGCGATGCTCCTGCATCGTCCAGCACGATGGCGAGCCTGGGCACCCGCGCCGCGGCGTGCGGCGTGGGTGCGGGGGTGGGGTGCGCTGGGAGGGGCGGCTCCTCGCCGAGGACAAGCACCCGCCACCTGACCCCGTCCACGACCCCGTCCACCCTCCCCAGCCCGTAGCCGCCCGTCTCGGTGAGGGGACGCGGCTCCAGGCGCCCGCCGAGGTTGTGTGCGGCCGCCTCGAGGTCGAGCACGAACCGCTCGGTGGGAAAGCCGCGCGGCGCGTGGACCGTGACGACCGCGAGCGCACCCTCTCGGTCGTGTGAGGCCTCGACGGTGACCCTCTCGGGAGGGCATCCGAGCCGGCCGGCCGCCTGGCGGACCACGTCGCCCGGCTCTCGTGCCTCCGCCGGAGGCTTTGGCCGTGCGGCCCTCCACGCGACGTACACGACGGCGACCGCCGCCAGGAGGACCAACGCGACCGCCGCAAAGGTCCGGAACGAGCCTCTGCGTCCTCGCGCGCGGGAGCCCCCGCGGCGCGTCTGCGGGCTACGCCGCCTGCTTGACGGCGCGGCCACCCGCGAGCTCCAGGGCGCGTTCGAGAACCGCGTCGGCACCCCTGCGCGGCCTCACGCGGTCGTCCGGCTTGAGCCCGGCGCCCAGGAGCGGTTTCCCGTCGGGGGCCACGCCCCAGGCGTCCGCCAGCCACGCCTCGCCGCCCGCCCCGCGGATCGCACGGCGCTGCCCGGTATCGCCGTAGCTCTCGCTCCCGACGAGCGTCGCGCCGCGTCCCTTGAGGGCCAGCGCGAGCAGCTCGGCCGAACCGTACGTGGTGCCGTCCACGCACACGAACACCTTCCACCCCCGCGCAGCGCCCTTCGCCTTCAGCGTCTCGCCCTTGCCGTCCTTCTGCCCCAGCCGGATCTGGACGTCGCCCCCCGCGACCTCCGAGGCGATCCTCATCGCGCCCTCGGCGGTGCCGAGCGCGACGCCCCTCAGATCAACGACCACCGCCGACGCGGAGGAGTGGCCGCGGAGCGCCTCGGCGAGCTTCTCTGCGTTGCCGGGCTCCAGCACCCCGACCGTCGCCACCGGCACCCCTTCGCGCACCTCGACCGACACGCCAGGAAGCTGGAACGGCGCCGACTTAAGGGTCACCGGCCTCTTGCCGGAGAGCTGGCGGTCGATCACGTCGAGCGTCACCTCGCCGGGGCCGCGCTCGGCGGCGTCCAGCAACGTGAGCGGGCGCCAGAGCGGGCGGGCACGCACCGGTTCCTTCCCCACGCGCTCGATAAGCTCGCCGGGCACGATCCCGGCCTGGGCCGCCGGCGAGCCGGGGATCACCTGCACCACCAGCGGGTACGACGAGCGGAGGCCGAGCACGAGGCCGAACGCGGGCAGCGTCCTCGCCCGCACCTTGGCATAGTCGGCGATCATCTCGTCCGGGACGTAGAGGCCGCCCGGGTCCACCGACTCGACGAGACCGTTCATGGCGCCCATCTCGAGCCTGTCCAGGCTCACCTCCTCGACGTAGTTGGACCTCACGAGGGCGACGACCTGAGCGAACACCCCGATTAGGCGGTACAGGCCGTTGCCCGCAACGCCAACCGCACCCGAGGCGAGGGCCACCACGCCCGCGACGACGAAGAGCGAAACCGCAAGGAACACCCACTTCTGCTTCACCGCCACCTCACTTCCCCACCGGCTGGAGCCAGCTCATCGGATCCTGCGCGCTCTGGCCGACACGGATCTCCAGGTACACGCTGCCGTTGCCATCCTCGTCACGCCCAACGGTTCCCAGCGCCTCTCCCATTCCGACACGCTGGCCGGCGCGCACGAACATACTAGCAAGGCCGGCGTAGAGCGAGTAGATCTCGCCGCCGTGGTAGACGATCACGAGGTTGCCGTACCCCTTGAAGAACTGCGCGTACGAGACCCTCCCCCCCGCCACCGCTCCGACGTGTTCCCCCGGTTCGGCGCCGAGCGTGACGCCGTGCGAAACCGTCACGGTGCCGTACTGGGGGTCGCGCTGAGCCCCGAAGCCGCGCATCACCCGTCCGGGTTCCACAGGCCAGTGAAGCCCCCCACGGAGCAGGCGGATGTCCGGCCCGCCGGGCTCCTCGCCCTGCGCGACCACGCCCAGCAGGCGCTCCAGCCTCTCCTCGGCCTCCTGCGCCCCCGCCAGCTCCACCGCCCCGGCGCGGCGCTCCTGCTCCAGGGCGGCCAGCTGCGCCTCGACCCTCTTCTTGGTCCGCTCGAGTTCCTGCCGGCGCTCCCCGAGGCGGGAGGCCGCGGCCGCCACCTCCTCCCGCCGCAGCGACAGCGCGGCCAGCGTTTGCTGGCGCCTCTCCATCAGCGCGGCCGCATCGTCGCGCCGCCGCTTCTCCTCCTCGAACAGCGCCAACGCGACCGTGACGCGCTGCGGGATGTCCCTCCCCGAGCCGATGGCGTGGAGGACCAGCGGCGCGAGCCCGGAACGGCCGAGCACCGCGAGGAGCCCGAGCTGCAGGCGAAGCCGCTCGACTGCCTGCGCCAGCTCGGCCTGCGACGCCTCGGCCGCCCCGGCTGCTGCGGCCGCCGCGCGCTCGGCTTCCGCCTTCTCCACCTCGGCCTCGCGAACCCGTAGCGCCGCGACCTTCAGCTCGAGGTCCAGCCGCTCGCGCTGCTTGTCCAGGTCCGCCTTGGCCTTCTCCAGGCTCCGGAGGCGCTCCTCCAGCTCCTGCACCTCACTGCGGGCGGCCGCCAACTCGGGAGGCACTGCCTCCTGCGCGGTCGCGGCCGCGGCGATGAGCAAAAGCAGGGTCGCAGGAATTGTGAATCTATTCACAAATGTGGGCTCTCGGATCCCCCCGCACCGTCGTGCAGGGCGCGGCGGGCCAGGGCGTGGAAGCGCCGCCGCAGCGGGTGCAGGTCGGGGGTACGGCCCCCCGGGTGAAGGCGGTTTCCCAGCAGCACATAACCAGCCCGCGTCTCGGGGTCCATCCACACCGAGGTGCCGGTGAAGCCGGTGTGCCCGAAAGCCCCCACGGGGAGCGCCGGCCCCGCCGAGCACCCCGGCGTGCTCGCGAGCTGCCAGCCCAGGCCGCGGGCCTGCTCCAACCCCGCGGTGCGGCACCTTGTCGCCGACTCCGCCTCCTCGGCGGTCAAGATCTCGCCCCCGCCCGGGAGGAACTCCGCGGCCAGCCGTGCCACCGCGGCGGCGGTCCCGAACAGCCCCGCGTTACCGGCGGCGCCGCCCAGGCCGCGCGCGTTGCCGTCGCTGCACGGCAGCGCAGCCTCGCCTGCGGGCGGCGGCTGACCCGGAAGCCCGCGCTCCTCAAGGAGACGCTGCTCGACGAACCACCGCCTCTCCCCCGCCGCAGCGGGCGTCGCGGGCGGCGGCGCGAAGCCGAGCTCGTCCGCCAGGCCAAGCGGTTCGGCCACCAGCTCGCAGAAGAGCGTCGCGAGGTCGCTGCCGAAGCCGCGCTCGAGGGCGAACCCCAGCGCGACGAAACCCAGGCACGAGTACACGGCGTGCAGGCCGGGCGCGGAGAACGGTCGCGTGCCGCGCACCGCCGCGAGGTACCCCTCGCGGGTGGCGCCCTGGGCCGCGTACAGGGGGGCCCAGGCCGGGAAGCCGGCCGTGTGCGTCGCGCACCGCAGGAGCGAGACTCCGTCCCACGGGCTCCCGGCAACCTCCGGCAGCAGGTCACCCAACGGGGCCTCGAGGTCGAGGCCGTCGCGCTGCGCCAGCAGGAGGAGCGCGGCGGTCGCGAGGGGCTTGGTGATCGAGGCCAGGTCGTAGCGCAGGTCGGCCTCGACCGCCTCCCCGCCCACGCTGCGTGCGCCGGTGCACCAGCACACGCCGCCCCCACCCTCCCGCACCGCCAGCCCAACCCAACCCACCGAGAGCCCCGCCCGCACCGCCCGGCCGAGCAGGGTCGCGACCTCACTTGGCGCGGATGCTGCGACGCTCATCGCCTTCACCCTACCCCGGGAGGCGCGGCGCTGTCCACAGCAGCCGCGGCAGCGGTGCTACGCTCGTGCGGTGGAGCACCCGACTCGACGCCTCGCGCGGGCAGTGCAGGAGCTGCTCGGCTCGTCGTTCTCCCGCGCCAAGCGCGAGGTGCTCGTCGGGCACGTCCTCCTCAACGGGGTCGTGACCACCGACCCGGGGGCGCCGGTGGGCGCGCAAGACCAGTTCGAGCACGACCCGAACCTCCGGAGGGTGGTGCGGACCCTGAAGGTGCCGCCCCTCGAGGTGCTCCACCGCGACGCCGACGTCCTCGTGATCAACAAGCCGGCCGGCCTGCTGGTGCACCCCACGATCGAGGGGGAGCAGGACACGGTCCTCTCCCGCGCGGCCGCCGAGCTGCAGCGCGCGGGGCGACGCGCCCGCGCACTGGTGGTGCACCGCCTGGACCGGGGCACTTCCGGCCTCCTGGTGCTCGCGCTCTCGCACGCCGCGGCCGAGCACCTCCAGCGCCAGTTCCGCGCCCACACCGTCGAGCGCCGCTACCTCGCGCTCGTCCGCGGGGAGCTGGTGGGCGAGGTGCTGGTTGCGCGCGGCATCGGCCGCCCGCGCCCGGGCGCCCGCCGGGTCGCGCTCGCGCCCGGCAAGGGCGGGCGCCCCGCGCAGACCACCGTGCGGCCGGTCGAGAGGCTGGGCCCGGTGACGCTCGTGGAGGCGGAGCTGGGGACCGGGCGCACGCACCAGGTGCGCATCCACCTCTCGTTCCTGGGGCACGCAGTGCTGGGGGACGAGGTGTACGGCGACCCGGCGACCGATCCGCTGCCCGTCGGACGTCCGGCGCTCCATGCGGCGGTGCTCGGCTTCGTCCACCCTGCCACCGGCGAGCGCCTGGAGTTCAGGGTCGCGCCGCCCCGCGACTTCGCAGCCGCGCTCGAGAGCCTGCGCCGCCGGCACCGCGCGCGGCACCCGGCGCGGCCAGGTCGAGAAGCAAGCGCAGCGGCCATGCCGCCGCCTCACCCGCGTAGGCCACGCCGACCCGCGGGAGGCGCCGGATCCAGGCGTCCCGAAACAAGACCCCGTCAGAGGCCAGCCAGACCCCGCCGCCCGTCGTGAGGTCCGCGCCGTCGAGCGCCCGATCGATGCCGAGCCCCTGGCACAGCTTCGCAGGACCGTCCAGATCGCTGCGCCCCCCGCGTCGCGCCGTGATCACCGCGTCCCCAGCCACCGGCACCGCCCCTCGCAGCAGCACCGCCTCCGGCTGCCCTAGCCCGCGGGTGACGACGTTGCAGCAGAAGTGCATGCCGTAGGTGAAGTAGACGTAGAGGTGCCCGCCGTCCCGCCACATCGTCTCGTTGCGAGGCGTCCGGCGACCCCCGAAGGTGTGGGCGGCGCGGTCGCCGACCCCCAGGTAGGCCTCGACCTCGGTGAGCCGCACGGCCACCACCCCCTCGGGCAGCTCCCTGACGAGCACCTTCCCGAGCAGGGCCCGCGCAACGGTGCGCGTCTGCCGCTGGTAGAATTCCCTCCCCAGCGGCGCGAGCGTCGCCAGCGCCCGGCGGGAGAGGGGCTTCGCCATGAGTTCTCGCACCGTCTGTGTCACCGGAGGCGCAGGTTTCATAGGCTCCCACGTGGCCGAGGCGCTTCTCGCCGCGGGCCACCGGGTCCTGATTGTTGACGACCTGTCCTCCGGGCGCAAGGAGAACGTGCCCGCCGACGCCGAGTTCCACGAGCTCGACATCCGGTCTCCCGAGGCGGCCCGACTGATGCGTGACGGCGCGGTCGAGGTGCTCGTCCACCACGCCGCCCAGATGGACGTGCGGCGCTCGGTGGCCGATCCCGTCCACGACGCCAGCGTCAACGTGGTGGGCACGCTCAACCTGCTGGAGGCCGGACGGCGCGCCGCCCTGAGCCAGGTGGTCTTCGCCTCCACGGGCGGGGCTATGTACGGCGAGCAGGACTACTCCCCGGCCGACGAGTCCCACCCGGCGCGGCCCCTGTCGCCGTACGGCGTCGCGAAGCTGTCGGTGGAGCGCTACCTCTACTTCTACCACGTCGAGTATGGCCTGGACGTGGTCGCCCTCCGCTACGCCAACGTGTACGGCCCTCGGCAGAACCCGCACGGTGAGGCCGGTGTGGTCGCGATCTTCCTCGACCGCCTGCTCTCCGGGCGGGAGGCCGTGATCAATGGGGACGGCCTGCAGACGCGCGACTACGTCTACGTCGCCGACATCGTGGCGGCCAACCTCGCCGCGCTCGGGAGGCCGGGTTTCTCCATCTACAACGTCGGGACGGCCCGCGAGACTACGGTCGTGGAGCTCTACACGCGCCTCGCGGCCGAGGTCGGCAAGAGCCGCCTCGCGACCCACGGCCCCGCGAAGCCGGGGGAGCAGCGGCGCTCGTGCATCACCTCCGAGGCGATCGCCCGCGACCTCGGGGTGCGCGTTGCGACGCCGATCGAGGAAGGCGTGAGGGAGACGGCCCGCTGGTTTGCCGCGCGGGCCGGCACCGCAAGACGCTAACGGCCGGCAGCCCGCAGCGCCCGGAGGTTCTCGGCCTCCCGGTCGCCGCCGCGGGCGAGCACGAGCTCAAGCGCCCTCTCGCACAGCGCGCCGCGGTCGATGCGGCACGCCCGCAGCAACGCCCAGTCGGGGCTCGGCGGCGCCGCGGACTGCAGCCACGCGATCAACTCGCGCCCAGCCTGCTCGGTCCGGTGCTCGGCCGCCAGCAGGTCGATCCAGAAGCCGCCGAACAGCGCGCCGTCGCGGGCGGTGCGGGTCGCGATGGCCCAGGTACCCGCCCGCCCTCTCCAGAACGCGCCGGCCTCGGGTGACAGCGCGGCGCTCCAGAGGATGGCCGGCTCGTACGCCGTGAGCGTCTTCGCGGCCTCACCCACCCGCCCGGTCCGCACCAGAGCATCCAGATAGCCGGCGAGCTGGTACGGCGTCGGCTCGAGGGTTTCCACGTTGCCCGCCCCCACGGCCGCGGCCGGCCCAAAGCCCCGTAGCATGAAGCTCGCAGCGCCCGCGAGTGCCGCCGTGACCTGCGGGACCTTGATCATGGGGTCGGACAAGGTGGCTACAAGCGAGCCTGCGAGCTCCGCGTTCAGGCGGCCGGCCGGGAGCTGCTGCAGGAGCAGGGAGGGGGACGCGACGAGCCTCTCGTCGAGCGTGTCGAGCATCGAGGGTGACAGGTTCCGGAAGAGGTCCTTGGGCGCCCGGTACTCGAGGAAGTGGTTGTCGTCGGTGTTCTCGCGGTCGGTGACGGCCGCCATCACGTCCGCCGTGGCCGGCGAGAAGCGCTGCAGCATCAGGATCGCCTCCGGCGAGCCGAGACCGAGGACACCGAGCTGGCGCGCCACCCCCGGGCGCTGCAGCCGCGCGGTCATCACGGAGGGGTCCGGCGTGAGCGGGTGGCGGGAGCCGAGGAGCAACAGGTCGCTTGAGACGCCCTGGAAGCCGTACACGAAGGGGAACGCCTCGCGGAAGCTGCGCATGACCACCGCCAGCGTCTCGTCGCCGATCTCGTACCCCTGAATCCACTGGAGGTAGAGCCCGTCGGGTTGCAGCACCCGCAAGGCCCTGCGGTAGAAGTCGCTTGAGAACAGCGAGCCCGTGCCCACCATCCACGGGTTGGAGGGCTCCGAGATGACCACGTCGTAGCGCTGCCCGGCGTACGCAACGTAGGAGCGGGCGTCGTCGACGATCAGGTGGAACCGCGGGTCCCGGAACGGGTCGCCGTTGACAAACGAGAAGAGGCGGGTGGCCGCGGGCATGGCCCTGACGATCTCGACGACGTCCACGCGCTCGACGTCGTGGGCGAGCGCCGAGCCCGCCGTCACGCCGCTGGCGAGCCCAACCACCAGAACGCTTCTCGGGTGCGGGTGCAGCAGCAGCGGAATGTGGGCGGTGAGCGCCTGCGTGGGCATGTCCCACCCGGAGGTGGCGTCCACCTTTCCGCTCACGGCGAGCGCAAGGTACGGCACCGGCGCGTCCCGGTACTCCGTCACCATCAGGTGCGCGGCCGGGTCGTCGCGGACATAGAGGGTCTTCCTCTTGGCCAGCACGGCCCTCGCGTCCTGCAGGCTCGACGGGGCGTCGCTGCGCCGGAACGGCGAGATCGTGAACCATCGCTGGTCCCAGCTCGCCGGGAGAAGCGCAAGGGCCGCCACGCCGGTGCCCGCGAGCGCGGCCAGGCGCCACCGGCCCGTGGGCGAGAATGCCGCGATCAGGACCACCGCTAGCATCCCGTTGGCGAGTGCGGCGCCGCGCAGCAGGTTCTCGGTCCCGGCCAGCGGCAGCAGCAGCAGGCCTCCCGCCAGGGCGCCCGCCAGGTTCCCCCAGGTATTCCAGGCGTACACGGTCCCGCTGTCGCACCCGAGGGTGTCGGCGCCGCGTCCCAACCCCCGCACAACCAGCGGCAGGCTCATCCCGATGAAGACCGTGGGCGGCACCATCACCACGAAGCACACCGCGAGCTTGGACAGTTCGTAGAGGTAGAACGCACCTTCGCTCGTCGAGAACAGCGCCGAGACGTGCTTGAAGAACCAAGGCATGTAGGGGTAGAGCGGGATCGGCAGCGCGGTCAGGGCGCCGGCGACGAGCTGGATGGTGCCGAAGGCGACCATCGGGTTGGCGATCCTCCGGTCGATGCGGGCCAGAATCGCGCTCCCGAGGGCGATGCCGGTGATGAACGCCGCCAGCATCAACGCGAAGGAGTAGGTGCTCGACCCGAGCACGAGCCCGAAGTAGCGCGTCCACGCGATCTCGTAGAGGAACGCCACGAACCCCTCGAAGCAGATCAGCCCGAGCCCGAGCCGCACCTGCCACGGCGCGAGCGCCAGGGTCGAGGGCGTCGTTTCGGACTCCCCGAGCCGGGCCGGCTCGGGCGCACGTCGGCCGCCCCCGGCCAGCACCAGCGCCAGCACCGCGATTGCCGCGTTGCCGACGGCCAGCACGCGCAGGCTCGTCGCCATGCCGAGCACGGGCATCATCACGAACGCCATCGCCAGCGAGCCGAGCACGGCACCGGCCGCGTTGACCGCGTACAGCTGCGAGGCCCGCCGCCCGATCAGCGCGAAGCGCACGGTGACGTGTCTCAGCAGCGCGGGGAACGTGCCGCCCATCAGGATCGTGGGCGGCAGCAGCAGCACACCCGCGACGGCCACCTTGGCCCATACACCGGCCCCTGCACCCGCGTGCTCGGGGGTGAAGACGACCCATCGCGAGTACGCTTCCGCCGCCCACCGCGAGAACTGCAGGTAGAGCGCGCCGTAGAGCCCGACGCCCAGCTCCATGTAGGCGTAGGCGCGCAGCGGCGACCGGGTGCGGTCGATCCAGCGGCCGAACAGCCAACTCCCGATGCCGAGGCCGCCCATGAACGCCCCCAGCACGATCGCGTACGAGTACGCGCTGACGCCGATGAAGTCCAGGAGGTACTTGCTCCACAGGACCTGATAGCCGAGCGCTAGGCCTCCGGAGACGAGGAAGAGGGCCAGCACGAGCTGAAACGCCAACGCTTGGTTCTCCCTAGTCGAGGCTAGCACGGTCCACCCGCATCACCGGCCGCGAAACCGGTCGATCTGGCGGCGCGCACGCTTCTCGGGCCGCCCGCTACCCCGCGGCGGTGCCGGCGGCGGCGCGAAACGCTCGAGGCGGCGCATTTCCAGCTCTTCCGGGTTCGGCTTCGGTGTCACATCTTCGTACAGCTCGCGGGCGCGCGCCTTCGGCACGTGGCTCTCGACCACCTCCCGCACGACGACCTCGCGCCGGAGACCTGGTCCGAGCGTGACGTGGACGCGGTCCCCGGGCCTGACGAGACGGTGCGCCTTGGCGCGCGCACCGCCCACCTCCACCTTGCCGCCATCGCAGAGCTCTTTCGCCTGCGAGCGGGTCTTGGCGAGACACGCGACGTCGAGCCACAGGTCCAAACGGACCGCTTCCGCCATACATAGATTGTACCTGCGCCTCCCGAGTAACTAGAATGCGACGATGAGCATTTTGCTCGGCGCCGCGCTGCTCGCGGCCGTGGTCGCGGCCACGCTGGCCGGGGGCTCGGTGCCGTTGCGCTTCGAGGGCCACGCGCGCACCTTCCTATCGTTCTCGGCCGGGACGCTGGTCGGCCTCGCGCTGCTCGAGCTGATCCCGGCGGGGATCGAGGGCATGGCGGGAAGTGCACACCTCAAGCTGCTGCTGGTGCTGGGGGCGTTTCTCACCACAATGCTCCTCGACAAGCTGCACGTGCTCCACCCGCACTCCCACCGCATGGACGCCGAGTGCCCGCCCGAGGAGCACGAGCACGCCCCCCTCGCCATGCACGGCGCGATCGGCCTGCTGGTCCACTCCGCAGTGGACGGCTTGGCGCTGGCGGCGGCGCTGCGCGAGTCGCCCGCGACCGCTGTTGCCGTGGGGATCGCGCTGTCCGCACACAAGTTCGCCGACGGCCTCACGACTGTGTCGCTGGTGCTCGCCCACCATCACCGGCGGGCGCAGGCGGTGCGCCTGCTGGCCGGCAACGTGCTCTCGTTGCTCGCGGGGTTCGCGGCCGGACTGGGGGTGGCCTTCCGCGAGGGCCAGGTCGGCGGCCTGCTCCTAGTCATGGCCGGCTTCTTCCTCTACCTCGGCGCCAGCGACCTGATCCCGTCCATCACGGTCCCCGTCTGCCGCAAGCGCGACGTGTTCGCCACCGCGTGCGGGATGGCCGCCATCGCGGTTGTCGTGCTGCTCGCGCACTGACGACGCCCGGAAAGACGACGGGCCGGCGTCGGGCGCCGGCCCGGATTCCATTCGCGGCTTCGAATGCCGCCGCCGTGGACGGTCAGCTCGACTCGTACTCCACCGTGACGTTGGTCCCGCCTTCGGACACGGGGAGGACGACGACGTTGACCTTACTCTTCCCGTCCCCGCTTTTCGCGCTCAGGTTGGCCATGCCCCCCATGCCTGCGCGCTCGACCTCGAAGCTGGCGCTTTTCAGCTCCCTCTCGTAGAAAGCCAGCACCTGCTCGCCGGCGTCGGTGGTCTGGAACGTAAAGGTGCCCGTCAACCCCTCCTCGGTCTTCTGACGCGACGAGATCATCGCCTTCGCACCCGGGTAGACCGGCACCCAGGACGGGGGGGCCTCGGCGGTCGTGTTGCCGAAGCTCATGCTCCCCTTGTCCGACTTGACCCTGAACCCTTCCTTACCCTTCTCGGTGCTCCCCTCGAGGGTGACCTCCTCGCCCTTCTTGTTCTTGAACTTGAGGCGGCCCTGCTTGATGTCCTCCGCGTTCATGGTGATCTCTTCGCCGGTCTTCTTGTCGCGGATCGTGATCGTGCCCTTGTCGTCGTCCTCGGACACGATCTCGAGATCCGGGTTGAAGGAGACCGCCAGCTTGGCGGCGGCCATCGCGGGGTTCTTCTTGGCGGTCTCCAAGTAGCCCTTGGCCTTGTGCGCGAGGAAGTAGCCGCCCACGAGCATCACGATGCCCACGATCACGATGAGTCCGCCGCACCCGGCGAGGATCCAGACGAGCGGGCTGGTCTTCTTCTTTACTGGCTGTCCCGCGGGCGCGGGCTGCGCCGGTGGGGGTGTTATTGACGGTGTGTTGGCTGCCATTTTCTTTCCCTCCTTGTCGTCCTCTAACCCTGGTTCCGGCTTCTCGATGCCATCGTTGCCCGGCACTATAGCACGACTCAGTTGCAACTTTTCCTCAGACTCATGACAATATACGCCACGGCGCCCGCGCGCCTGGAGGTCGGGATGAGCGAGAAGGTCTACAAGAAGATCGAGCTGGTGGGGTGTTCCGGCGAGAGCGTCGAGAAGGCTGTGGCGAACGCGATCGCCAAGGCCTCGGAGAGCCTGCGAGGGTTGTCCTGGTTCGAGGTCAAGGAGGTCCGGGGCGCGATCCACGAGGGCAAGCCCTCGGAATGGCAGGTCACCGTCCTCGCCGGTTTCAAGCTGGACTGACTCCGATCCACGCTTGGCGGATCGGAGCCATTCTTCGTGGCGACCGGCCAAGGCCGGACGCCACGAAGGATCCCGTGGCGCCTGGAGCGTGTGCGCCCGCTGGCCTCGGACACGATAGGATTCTTCGGCACGCCTGCGGCGAGCGTCAGAATGAACGCGGGGTCCGGGAACCGGGTTCCGGCATTGCCTCCTCGTCTTCAGGTTCTCCTGGGATGTCGTCCCGGAGCCCTGAACCCTGTGCCCGGACCCCTGTCTCTCAGAGCCAACCGCGCCGCTTGAACATCCAGACCATCCCGGCGCCAATCAGCACCATCACCACCCAGACGACCGGGTAGCCCCACGCCCACGAGAGCTCCGGCATGTTCCGGAAATTCATACCGTACACCCCGACGAGGAAGGTGAGCGGCATGAAGATCGTCGCAATGACGGTGAGCACCTTCATAATCTCGTTCATGCGGTTGGAGACGCTGGAGAGGTAGAGGTCCGCGAGCTCGGCCGTCATCTCGCGGAACGTCTCGACGATGTCGATGATCTGCACCGCGTGGTCGTAGACGTCGCGCAGCCACACCCGCGTCCCCTCGCGAACCAGCGCCGAGTCCGTGCGCGCCATCGCGCCGACCATCTCGCGCAGCGGCCACGTCGCCTTGCGCAGACGCAGGAGGTCGCGCTTGATCCGGTGCAGCTGCTCAAACGTCCCCCGGTCAGGCTTCTCGAGCAGCACGTCCTCCACCTCGTCGATCTGCTCCCCCACCCGCTCCAGGGTCGGGAAGTAATGGTCCACGCCGGTGTCGATGAGCGCGTACGCAAGGTGGTCCACCCCCTGCACACGCATCTTGCTGCGCTGTGCCCGCAAACGCTCCTCAACCGGTTTGAACAGGTCGCTCTCGCGCTCCTGGATCGAGATCAGGAGGTTCGCGAAGAGGAGCAGGCTCACCTGCTCCTCCTGAAGGTCTCGGGCACCGTCCCAGCGCACCAGGTCGAGCACCACGAAAACGTACGTGTCGTAATCCTCGACCTTGGGGCGCTGTCCGACGTTGACCACGTCCTCCAGCACCAGCGGATGCACGCCGAAGCGGTTGCCGAGCTCACCGAGGACGGAGGTCTGGTGGCCGACGATCCGCAGCCACGCCTGCTCGCCGGGCGGGATCAGCGAGACCACCTCGGACAACGCGGTGATCGGGTGCTCGACGGCCCGCTCGGCCGTGTACGTGAGCAGGGACAGCCGCGCCGGACCGGCGGCGCCCTCAGCCGGCGGCGCGAGCGTGCCGGGCTGGGTCCCGGGGGGATGGAAGCGCTTGACCAGGCGACGTCGCATCGTTACCTCCAGGCTTCAGGAACCGACCAATTAGCACCAATCATACGGTCTCGCGAGGAACCTGGGTGGGGGAAAAGCCCGATCCGAAAGCCCCCTGCCGCGCCCTTCAGCGCTCGGCGATGGCGGCGACCCCATCGAGGAGGCGCTCGACCTCTTCACGCGTGTTGTACATCAGGATCCCGGCGCGGAGCACGCCGCCGCGCTCCGCCACGCCCAGCACCTCCATCGCGCGCGCCGCGTAGAAGTCGCCGTCCCACACCAGCACGCCCCTCTCGCCCAGTTTCCCGGCGGCCTCGGACGGCGTGACGCCCGTGATCGTGATAGAGACCGTCGGGGCCCGCCGCGTTGTCGAGAAGTCCGGTCCCCATGCGGTGACGCCAGGGAACCTCCTCACGTTGTCCCGGTAGAGGCTTGCCAGGCCGTGCTCGTGGGCGTAGATCGCCTCCATCGCCGACACCAGGCGCGCGCGCAGCGAGCTCCCCTCCCCCCAGGAGGCGATGTACTCGATGGCGGCCTTCACGCCCGCGATCGCCGCGTGGTTGAGGGTGCCGGTCTCGATCCGGTACGGCGCGGCGCCGTCCTGCGTGCGGAGCCTATCCGTGCGCAGGCGGTCGAGCAGCCCGGCTCGCGTGTAGAGGACGCCGACGTGCGGCCCGTAGAACTTGTACGCCGAGCAGAGGAGGAAGTCGGGGTCCAGCGCGGACACGTCGAGCGGGAAGTGCGGCGCGTAGTGCACCGCGTCCACGAGGAGCCAGGCGCCTACTGCGCGGGAGAGCGCGCGAGCCACCTCTAGGTCGTTGACCGTGCCGAGGGCGTTGGAGGCGTAGCCGACCGCCACGAGCCTCGTCCTGCCGGTGACCTTGCTGCGCATGTCCTCCAGGTCGAGCGTCCCGTCGCGTTGCAGCGCCACCTCGCGCACGACGATCCCCCTCTCGCGCAGGTTCAGCCACGGGCCCCGGTTGGCCTCGTGGTCCAGCTCCGTGATGACGATCTCGTCGCCCGGTTTCATCTCGCGGGCCAACGCCTGGCTCAGGGAGAAGTTCATGGTCGTCATGTTGGCGCCGAAGGAGATCTCACGCCAGCTCGGAGCGCCGAGGAACGCGGCCGCTGCCTCCCTCGCACCTCGCACGATCTCGTCGGACTCCCGCGACGTGACGAACGCGCCGTGCGTGTTGGCGTTGTTCGTCCGGTAGTAGGCCGCAACCGCGTCGATCACCCGCTGCGGCACCTGCGACCCGGCGGGCCCGTCCAGGTACGCGAGCGGGCGCCCGTCGAGGGTCCGCGCCAGCGACGGGAAGTCCCTGCGGCACCTTGCGCACTCGGCGTTGCCGAAAACCATCAGCGCCTCCGTTTCCGGGGCGCAAGGATACCCCCTCCGAGGACCGGAATGCGCGCTACTCTTGCCGCCGCGATGGCCCACGATCCGGCACTCCTACCCGAACGCCTCGGCCTGGCGACCGCCTGGTTCGACCTTCCCGGCTTGCGGATGCACGCCGCGGTGGCCGGTCCGCCCGACGGTCCCCTCGTCATCCTCCTTCACGGCTTCCCGGAGTTCTGGTACTCCTGGCGCCACCAGATCGGGCCGCTCGCACAGGCCGGGTACCGCGTGGTGGTGCCCGACCAGCGCGGCTACAACCTGACCGACAAGACCCCCCCGTTCGACATCGCCACGCTCGCGGGTGACGTGCTCGCGCTCGTGCGGTCGTACGGGCGGGAACAGTGCTTCCTCGCCGGCCACGACTGGGGCGGTGCCGTGGCCTGGGTGGTCGCGGCACGCCACCCCGAGCGGGTCGAGCGCCTCGCGATCCTCAACGTCCCGCACCCGGCCGTGATGACGCGTGCGCTCTGCGGCCGCAACCTCCGCCAGATCCGGAGGAGCTGGTACATCTTCTTTTTCCAGCTCCCGGGCCTGCCCGAGTGGTCGCTCTCTCGTAGAAACTATGCGCGCCTGCATTGGCTGATGCGGGCCAGCTCCCGGAAGGGGACGTTTTCCGACGAGGACCTGCAACGCTACCGCAACGCGTGGGCGCAGCCGGGGGCACTCGCGGCCACCATCGGCTGGTACCGTGCGCTCGGGCGTTCGATGCTCGCCCGGGGGCGCCGGCCTGCGGCGGGCCCCGTGCGTGTCCCCACGGTCATCCTCTGGGGCGAACGCGACGCCGCCCTGGGCGTGGAGCTCGCCGAGGAGAGCCTGGCGTTTCTGGAACGCGGCGAGCTGCTCCGTTACCCGAACGCCACGCACTGGCTCCACGAGGAGCTGCCGGGCGAGATCGCCAGCCACCTCATCGATCACTTCTCTGCGCCTCTGGGCTAGAATGGCGGCGCACAAACAGTTTGTGCCTCGGACCTGGCGGCACGGAGGGCTGGAATGTCGAAAAGAACGATCGGAGTCGTTCTCCTGGTGGCGGGCGTACTGATCTTCCTGATCTCGGCCGCGGCGGATCCTCTCGGGATCGGCGGAGCCCCCGGCATCGGCTGGAAGCAGATCCTGGGCATGGTCGTGGGCGTGGCCGTCGCCGCGGCCGGCATGACGAACCTGCGCTCGCGAAAGCCCTGAGCCGGCCCCGCACGGGAGGACGCCGCATGGGAAGCGCCGGAGGACGAGCGGGGAATCAGGTGTAGACGTCTCGCCTCGAAATCTCTCGACCTCACAGGTGAGCCGGAACCCGAACCGGAAAGGACGGTGCGTGCATGGCCACACGATCCGATGCAGCACGCTTCCGGGGCTTCTGGCAGGAGGAGATCGACAGCGCCGCAATCTACCGCGCGCTGGCCTCGATCGAGCCCGCCGAGAAGCTCGCCGAGGTGTACGGGAGGCTGGCCGACGCCGAGGAGGCGCACATCGCCTTCTGGGAGGGCAAGCTGCGCGACGCCGGTGCGAGGGTGCCGCGCCGCCGCCCTAGCTTCCGCTCGCGGGTGATCGTCTGGCTCGCAAGACGCTTCGGAACCCAATCCGTCATCCCTACCCTCGCCATGAAGGAGCAGGCCGGGCGCCATGGCTACGATGACCAGCCCGAGGCCCTGGCGGCCAACCTCCCGGCCGTGGAGAACTCCCACGCTCGGCTGCTGTCCACCATCTCGCACGGCCCCGCACCCGGCATGGAGGGAGGCCTGCTGGCGCGCCTGGAGGGCAGGCACCGCGCGGTCGGGGGCAACGCGTTGCGCGCCGCCGTGCTGGGCGCCAACGACGGTCTGGTCTCCATCCTCAGCCTGGTGATGGGTGTGGCTGGCGCGCACTCCTCCAACCAGGCGATCCTGGTTGCCGGTCTGGCCGGCACCCTCGCCGGCGCGTGCGCCATGGCCATGGGCGAGTGGCTCTCGGTGCAGAGCGCCCGCGAGCTTGCCCAGCGCCAGATCGCCATCGAGCGCGAGGAGCTCCTCGAGGCCCCGGAGGAGGAGCAGGAGGAACTCTCGCTCATCTACCAGGCCAAGGGGCTCGAGAGGGACGAGGCCGACACGCTCGCCGCCAAACTGATGGAAGACAGGGAGAACGTCCTGGACACGTTGACGCGCGAGGAGCTGGGGCTCGACCCCGAGGAGCTGGGGGGCTCCGCCTGGGAGGCTGCCATCACGTCGTTCTTCCTTTTCCTCCTGGGCGCCATCGCACCCGCCGCCCCGTTCGTGTTCCTGTCCGGGACGGCCGCCATCGTCACAAGCCTGGCCGCGAGCGGCCTCGCGCTGTTCGCGATAGGCGCGGCGATCACGCTGCTGACCGGCCGCGGGGTGCTTTACTCCGGGTCGCGGCAGCTCCTCATCGGGATGGCCGCCGCCGGCGTCACCTACGGCATCGGCCACCTCATCGGCGTCTCCATCGGCTGACGCCGCGCAGAACGAGCGGGAGGAACAGCGCCAGGGCGATTCGAGGCCGCGGCAGCACGCTCAATCTTCCTCGCGAGCCAGGTGCTCGAGCGAGCCCTCGCCGGCCATGCCGGTCCGCCGCAGCTTGACCATCCTCCGACCAACTCCGGCGACGTGCGTCGCGCCACCCGTTTCGGCCGCGGCGACCGATCCATGAGGCCCGCAGGCCCTTCATGTCGAAAACGCGCAAGCCACCGGTACGTGGCGCGCTCGCTGAGGCCCTGGGCCTCAGCCGCCTGCTTCACCGTTCACCCCAGTGTCATCACACGTTCCACCAAGACCGCTCGACTCGCCGGACAGCTTCCGGCATTCTTGTGCAGGTCCATCCAACCTGCGGGTTTCGCCACCCACGGCATGCCGGAAGTGGCTCGGATGGACCACTCCTGTCACTGAATAACCTGGTGAGATTTCACAACTAGGCGCCTGTCCCTAGTAAACGACGAAAGCGAGAATTCCGAGGGCGCCGAATGACAAGGAAGGCGAACGAAAAGCCCGGAGGCGTAACCAGAGCTACGTCGAGGACTTTTCGCTACGGCTGACAAAGCCCACCGGATGCCATCGGGATTCGCAGCCGGAGTATTATTCCGGCAGGCTCCTAGGCTCGATGGGGAATCACAGGAACGGAGGGAACCATGAAGGGCCTGCTCCTGGTCGTCGCGATCGCGGTTGCGGCGCTGCTGGCGTACAACTATGTGCACACGGGAAAGCTCACGCTCATCCCCTCTTCGCTCTCGAAAACCGAGGAGCAGCTTCAGCGCCTGGAGCAGCGCCTCGACAACGCGCGCAGGGAGTTCCAGGCGGCCGGCCGAGCGGCCGGGCTCACGGGCGTGGATACCTCCGCCGACGCGGAGGCGGCGCGGCGCGAGGTGGAGCGCATCGAGGCGGACCTCGAGCGGCTGCAGGGCCAGCTGGACGACGCCACGAGGCAGAAGGCCGACCAGCTCAAGGAGAAGATCAAGGAGTTCAAGAAGGAGCTGCGGTAGATCCACCCTCGCCACCCGCGGCCGGCCGGCGGGGGGCGAGCTAGACTGCACACATGATCACGGTGGCGCTGATCGTGTTGGCCGTGGTGCTGGGGTACGGGCTCATCGAAAGGCGCTCGTCCCGGTCGCGCAGAACCCTCGTGCTGGGGTGGCTGGGTGTGGTCGCGCTGCTTGTCCTTGCGGCCGCCTTGTCTCCGGGTTCGTACGAGCTGCGCAAGTTCGTCTCGTACTGCCTCATGCCGACCGGGCTGGTGTGGCTCGGCCTGCTCGCCCTGGCGTTCGCCCTCCGCCGCGGACGCCAACCGCGCTTCGCCGCAGCGGCGTTCACGCTCTGGTTTTTCTACACCCTCGCCGGCAACGTCTGGCTCGGCGACGCCATGCTCGGGTGGCTCCAGCGCGGCTACGAGACGGGCGGGCCCGCGGCGACCGAGCCGTTCGACGCCGTTCTGGTGCTGGGCGGGGGGATGGACGTCAGCGACGACGGCCAGCCCAGGTTCGCGGAGGGGGGCGACCGCGTGGTGCACGCGGTTCGGGTCTACCGCGCCGGGCAGGCGCGCCTTCTGCTCGCCTCCGGGCCGCCGGTGCGCCTTTCCGGCGGACGCCTCACCAGCTACCCGGCCGCCACGGCGGCGGTCTGGGAGCAGCTGGGCATCCCCGCGGAGAGCATTGTCCAGGTCGTCGGCCCGAAGACCACCACCGACGAGGTGCTGGCGCTCAAGCAGCTGATCGGCGAGCGGGGTTGGCACCGCGTCGGCGTGATCACCTCGGCCTGGCACATGCCGCGCGCGATGCGCCTGTGCCGGCGTTACGGCGTGGACGCCGCCCCGCTGCCCGCCGACGTGCGCGGGAGCGAGGAGGTCAAGCTCCGCTACCTCGTGCCGCAGTGGCTCGGGATCGAGCAGGTCCAGCTCGCGTCCTGGGAGATCCTGGGGATGGCGGCAGGCCGGTAGGTGGGCGAGGGCGAGCGCGTGCGGCGCATCCTGCACTGCGACATGGACTGCTACTACGCGGCGGTGCACACCCGGGACGACCCTTCCCTCGCCGGCAGGCCCGTCGTGGTGGGAGGCGACCCGGAGGGGCGCGGCGTGGTGGCCTCGGCCAACTACGAGGCGCGCCGTTTCGGGATCCACTCGGCGATACCGGCCTCACGGGCCAGGCGGCTCTGCCCGGGCGCCGTCTTCATCTCGCCGGACTTCCCGCGCTACCGCCGCGAGTCGGACAGGATCTTCGCGATCTTCGGGGAGTTCACCCCGGAGGTGGAGACCGCCTCCCTCGACGAGGCGTACCTGGACGTCACCGACCACCTGGGGGCGTTCGGCACCGCCACCGCCGTCGCCAGGGAGATCCGCGCCAGGGTCCGCGAGGAGCGCGGGCTCACGGTGTCCGTGGGCGTCGGGCCCAACTGCCTGGTGGCCAAGATCGCGTCGGACGCCTGCAAGCCCGACGGGCTGAAGGTCGTCCCGCCGCAGCGGATGCAGGCGTTCCTCGACCCTCTCCCCGTCCGGCGCCTCCACGGCGTCGGGCCGGCCACCGAGCGGGCGCTCGCCGCCATGGGGATCGCCACGGTGGCCGACCTGCGCGCGTGTCCGCTCGAGGCGCTCCTAGCGCGCTTCCGCAGCCACGGGCACACGCTGTACGAGTACGCCCGCGGCATCGACGAGCGCCCGGTCGAGCCCTACCACGAGCGCAAGAGCCTCGGAACCGAGAACACCTACCGCGAGGACATGGCGCACCTCGAGGCGATGGACGAGCAGCTGGGGGCGATGGCCGAGGAGGTGGCGGACGGCCTGGTGAGGCGCGAGCTGGCGGCCTGCACGATCACGGTCAAGGTCCGGTACCCGGACTTCACCACGGTGACCCGGTCGCGCACCTGCGCGCTCCCAACTGCGGATGCGGGGCGCATCGCCGGGGTGGCCAGGGGCCTACTCCGGCGCACCGACGCCGGCCGGCGCAAGGTGCGCCTCCTGGGCGTCGCGGCCTCGACGCTGGTGCCGGGCACGATCCGCCAGCTCGAGCTTTTCCAGGAAGAAGCGGTCGTCTAGGACCGCAGCAGGAAGGAGGAGGCTGCCATGTTCATCGGGCACTTCGGTGTTGGGTTCGGCGCGAAGAAGGCCGCGCCTCAGGTGTCGCTCGGGACGCTGATCCTGGCCGTAGAGTTTGTGGACTTCCTCTTCCCGCTCTTCGTCCTGCTCGGCCTCGAGGCGTTGCGTGTCGATCCCGGAAACACCAAGGTCGCGCCCTTTGACTTCTTCCGCTACCCGTTCACCCACAGCCTGGTAACCGGGATCGGCTGGGGCCTGCTGCTCGGGCTCGCGTACTTCGCGCTTCGCCGCAACGGACGCGGCGCGGTGGTGGTCGGCCTGGCGGTCGTGAGCCACTGGGTTCTCGACTGGATCACCCACCGCCCCGACATGCCCCTCTGGCCGGACGGTCCCAGGGTGGGCCTGGGTCTCTGGAACTCGGTGGCCGGCACGGTGGCCGTCGAGGGGGCAATCTTTGCCCTGGGCGTGGCGCTCTATGTGACCGTGACGCGGGCCCGCGACCGTATCGGTACCTGGGCGCTCTGGACCCTTGTCGGCTTTCTGGTACTGATCTACGCGCTGAACCTGACAAGCCCACCGCCGCCGGACGTCGATCGCTTCGCCTGGGTCGCGCTGGCCGCCTGGCTGTTCGTCCCCTGGGGGTACTGGATCGATCGCCACCGCGAGCTGCGCGCGGCTCCGCGGTGATCCGGCGCCCCCTTAGCGCACGGCCCCGACCCAGGCGAGCACCGTGAGCAACGCTGCGCACACGGTGGCCTGAGCGACGATGACGACGGCCTTCCTGCGAAGCGCGGCGACCTTCTCCGGATCGGCTACCGGCTGCAGGCCAAGGTCGAGATCGCACGCGCCGCGTGCGGCCAGCGCTACTCAGGTGTGGGCGCGCGCCTGCAGCACGCCCAGCGACCCGAGCCAGAAGCAGGCGAAGACGGCAACGAGCCACCAGCGCGAGGCAGCGGGAAGGTCCAGCAGCGCCACCGCGAGGCCGACGACGAGCATGACGATGCCGAAGATCTGCCGCCTACGGCGTCCCCTCGGCCCGATGTTCGCGAGTTGCTCGGCTGTGGTGCCCATGGCGCCGTCAGTCTAACAGCAAGAAGAGCCGGATGACCTCGCCCGACCACAGGCGGAGCGGTCGCCGCACGGGCGGCGATCCTGTCTTGCCATGCCTATAATGACGTGTAGAATCAATCACTTGAATTCGTAAATGGCATTCACGCCGTCGCGCCCTTGACAGGCGCGGACGGAGGGCTTATAAGCAACCCGTCGGTTAAACCGACTGTTTAGTTAGGAGGTTTGCATGGTGGTCACCGAGGCCGTGGCGCACCGTTCCGAGGTCCGGCAACGGATTCTCGAAGCGGCCGCCGAGGTCTTCGCCGAGCGCGGCTTCGGCGGCGCCGGGGTAGACGAGATCGCCCGGCGGGCCGGCGTCAACAAGGCGATGCTCTACTACCACGTCGGCGACAAGGCGGCGCTCTTCGCCGAGGTCGTGAACTCCAACGTCGAGGGGATCAGGCAGGCCGTGAGCTCGGCCCTGAGCGGGCTCGACGATCCAAGCGAGCGCCTGCGCGCGATCCCCCGCGCCTTCGCGCGCACGGTGGGGAAGCACCGGTACCTGCCGCAGTTGATGTTGCGCGAGATCGCGGCCGGCGGCCCGAACCTCCCGGCCGAGGCCGTAGCCAGGATCGCGGAGATCATGGGCATGACCAAGGGGGTGCTCGAGGATGGCCTTGCCAGGGGCGAGTTCAGGCGGGTGGACCCGTTCGTCGCCCACCTGATGCTGGTCGGCTCGCTCATGTTCATGGCCAACGCCCTCCGCATGCGGCAACGCCTCTCGGCCATCCTCGCGCTCCCTCCTGAGACGGCGGACGAGCTCGAGTCGCTCACGGAGCAGATGGTCGACATCACCCTCAACGGGATCGCCACGAACGAGAATCCAGGAGAAGACTGATGCGCAGAGCACTTCGTACCCTCGCGGCCGCCGGCGCCATCGCCGGCCCCCTGCTGGCCTGCGGAAACTCCGCGGACCGGCAGGTCATCCACGCCTCGGGCCACATCGAGGCCACCGAGGTGCGCCTCGCCGCCAAGGTCGGCGGGCAGCTCGTGGCGCTCCCCTTCTGGGAGGGGGACAAGGTCAGGGCCGGCGACGCGGTGGCGCGTCTCGACACCACCGACGCCGAGCACGACCTGGCGCGCGCGAGGGCGGACTTCGACGGAGCCGACGCCAGGCTGCGCCTGCTGCTCGCAGGGACGAGGGCGGAGGACATCCAGCGCGGCGAGGCGGAGCTGGCCCGCGCGGAGGCCGACCTCGCCAACGCCGTGCTGGACCTCAACCGGCTCGAAGGGCTGGCGGACCGCGGCACTGCGACGCTCAAGGCCCGCGACGACGCCCGCACCCGCAAGGCGATGCTGGACCGCATCGTGGCCGCGGACCGCGCCGAGGTCACCAAGCTGAAGGCCGGCCCGCGCCCACAGGAGATCGACCAGGCGCGCGCCGCCAAGGCGGCGGCCGAGGCGACGATCGCGATCATCCAGCAGCGCATCAGCGACGCCACGGTGGCGGCGCCGCGCGACGGCGTCATCACCTCGCGCACCACCGAACCGGGCGAGGTCCTGCCCCCGGGTGCGCTGCTCTACGTGCTCACCGACATCGCCCACACCTGGCTCACCGTCTACGTCGACGAGCCCTCGCTCTCCCGCGTCCACCTCGGCGACGCCGTGACCGTGAGGGTGGACGGCCGCAGCAACGACTTCGCCGGAAAGGTGACGTTCGTCTCGCCGGTGGCCGAGTTCACCCCCAAGAACGTGCAGACCCCGGAGGAGCGCGCCAAGCTCGTGTTCAAGGTCAAGGTGGGGCTGGACAACCCGGAGGGGATCTTCAAGCCCGGCATGCCGGCCGACGCGTACTTTGGGGCCCCGGGCGGGGCCAAGTGATGGCCGAGGAGACCGTGCTGTCGGCCCGGGGCCTCATCGTGCGTTACCGCGGCGTGGAGGCGGTGAGGGGGTTGAGCCTCGAGGTGCCGCGCGGCCAGGTCCTCGGCCTCATCGGGCCCGACGGCGCGGGCAAGACCTCGACGCTGCGCGCGTTCGCGGGGTTGCAGCGCGCCACCTCGGGGACCGTCGAGGTGCTCGGCCGCGACGCCTGGAGGCACCGCAGGGTACTCCACCACCGTCTGGGCTACCTGGCGCAGCGCTTCGCCCTCTATGGGGACCTCACGGTGGACGAGAACGTGCAGTTTTTCGCTCTCCTGCTCGGCGTCAGGAACTGGCGTGCCCGCCGCGACATGCTGCTGGAGCGCGTGGCGCTTGCGGAGTTTCGGCACCGGCAGGCCGACCGCCTCTCCGGCGGCATGAGGCAGAAGCTCGCCCTCGCCTGCAGCCTGATGCACTCGCCGGAGATTCTGCTCCTCGACGAGCCCACGACCGGGGTGGACCCGGTCACGCGGCGCGAGTTCTGGCGGCTGCTCGCCGACCTCGTGGCGGAGGGGCTCACCCTGGTCATCGCGACGCCGTACCTGGACGAGGCGGAGCGGTGCTCGCGCGTGATCCTCATGCACCGCGGCCGCGTGCTGGCCGACGCCCCCCCGCGGGAGCTGCGCGGGCTGATGCCGGGCGTGATCGTGGAGGTGGCAGCCGAGCCGCGCACGCTGGTCGCAGAAACGCTGGCCCGGCTGCCGGGCGAGGTGGACGTGCGGCCGTTCGCGGCCCGCTTCCACGTGCAGCTCCCGGCCGCCGAAGGCGCGGTGGAGCGCATCCGTGCCGCGCTGCAGACCGTCGGGGCGACCGTCGAGGAGGTACGGGTGATTCCCGCGGGGCTGGAGGACACCTTCCTCCACCTGACCCGCGCCGACGCGCACCCACCCGGGGAGGCAGCATGAGCACTGGAAAACAGGGCACAGGGCGCAGGGCACAGGGCACAGTTCCCCCGCCCACCCGAGTGTTTTCACCGACGGCAGGGATGGCGGCTATGGCAGGAGCCCTCATCGCACTCATGGCCTCCACAGCCGGGGCGGAGACCATCAAGCTCACCGCCGAGGGCGCGGCCGTACGCGCGGTCGAGGTTTCCCACGTCGCGGCGGCCGCAGCCGCACGCCTGGCCGCGACGCAGGAGACCGTGAAGGCGGCCGACGCCGCCACTCTTCCCGCGCTCTCGCTGGGCGCGTCGGTGGCGCAGCGCAGCTCGGTTCCAGAGTTCTCGGCGCCAATCAACGGGCCGCTCCAGCCGCCCGTCGTGCTGAACCCCGACATCACGACCACCTACGGGGCGAGCCTGCGGCTGCAGCAGGCGCTCTACACCGGCATGGCCATCACCGGCCAGAGGGAGGCGACGCGCCACGACGCCGAGGCCTCGGCCGCGAACCGCACCGCCACCGTCGCCGAGCTTCGGCTGAACGCCCAGCTCGCCTACTGGGAAGTGATACGCACCGCGGCCAACGTCGAGGTGGCCCGGGCCCAGGAGGAGCGGGCGGGCAGGTTGCTCTCCGACACGCAGGCGCTCTTCGACGCGGGCATGGCCGTCAAGGCTGACGTGCTGGCCGCCAGGGAGAGGGCCGCCTCGGCCCACGTCCAGATGATCGCCGCCCAGGCCGTGGCCGGGAACGCGCTCGCCGCGTTGCGCTCCCTGCTGCAGATCGACCCCGCGGACCGCGTCGAGCTGGCGGACTCGCTCGCCGGCCCGCTCCCCCCGATTCCGGGCACCACCGAGGAGTTGCAGAACGAGGCGCTGGCCAGGCGCCCGGAGCTGGCCGCGTCGGCGGCGCAGATCGCCGCCCTGCGCTCGCGCCAGCAGGTTGCCGGCGCCCCGGCGCGGCCCTTCCTCGGAGCCGTTGCCCAGTTCGACTACGCCCTGCCCAACCTGCGCTACTTCCCGCAGCAGGCGCAGTGGAACGACAGCTGGAGCGTCGGCCTGCTCGCCTCGTGGACGCTGTTCGACGGCGGAAAGGCCCGCGCCGACGCGGCTGCGGTGCAGTTCACCGAGCGCGCCGCCGTGCAGGAGCGGGACGAGCTGACCCGGCGCATCCTGCTGGACGTCGAGAACGACCGCCGCACCCTCGAAAGCGCGCTGGCAGCCGTTTCGGCGGCGGACGCCGCGCACGCGGCGGGCGTCGAGCGCGAGAAGGAGTCCCGCGAGCGCTACGCAGCAGGCCTCGCCCCGATGGTGGACGTCCTGGACGCCCAGGCGCAGCTCGCCAGCGCCGAGCAGCAGCAGGTGAACGCGCGCGCGGGCTCATGGATCGCCGTGGCCGTGCTGGCACGGGCGACCGGCCGATGAGCGGCCCGCAGCCAGTCGTGCTGGCGAACGAGCTGACCCGCACGTTCGGGCCCTTCGTGGCCGTGAACCGCGTGTCGTTCGAGGTCCAGCGAGGCGAGATCTTCGGCTTCCTGGGCTCCAACGGCGCCGGCAAGACGACCACGATCCGCATGCTGTGCGGGCTGCTGGCGCCGTCCTCCGGCTCGGCCTCGGTTCTGGGACTCGACATCGCGAGGCAGGCCCAGGACATCAAGCGCCGCATCGGCTACATGTCGCAACGCTTCTCGCTGTACGGCGACCTCACGGTGGCCGAGAACCTGCGCTTCTGGGGCGGCGCCTACGGCCTCTTCGGAAGGAGGATCGCCGAGCGGCGGGAGTGGGGAATTGCAACGGCGGGGCTGGCGGAGCTGCGCAACACGCTCGTGCGCGACCTCCCCGGAGGTTTCCGCCAGCGCCTCGCGCTCGTCGCGGCCCTCCTCCACGAGCCCCCAATCGTCTTCCTCGACGAACCCACCGGCGGCGTGGACCCGGAGGCCCGAAGAAGCTTCTGGGACCTCATCGACCGGCTGGTCGCTGACGGCACGACCGTCTTCGTGACCACGCACTACATGGACGAGGCGGAGCGCTGCCACCGGGTGGCGCTCATGCATGGGGGCAAGCTGCTCGCCCTCGACAGCGTGCCCAACCTCAAGCGCGTCTTCCCGCGCGGCACGATCGTGGAGGTCACGTGCGGGCGCCCCGCCCAGGCGATGGCGAAGCTCGACCGGCTGCCCGGCGTCGCCGAGGTCGCCCTGTTCGGCGAGCGCCTCCACGTGGTGCTCTCCGATCCCGGGGTCGCCGCGACCCTGTCGGGAAGCCTTGCCGCGGCTGGCTGCGAGGACGCGACCGTGCGCGAGATCTCGCCCTCCCTCGAGGACGTGTTCATCCGCGTGATCGCCGCCGCAGAGGGCGAGGCCGCCTGATGCTCCGGCGGACCCTGGCGATCGCCGTGAAGGAGCTGCTCCAGCTCCGCAGGGACCCGCGCACGGCGCTCACGCTGCTCGGCATGCCGATGTTGATGCTCCTCATCTACGGGTACGCGCTCTCGTTCGACGTCCAGCACATCCGCCTCGCGGTTGTGGACCAGGACGGCACGCGCGCGGCCCGCGACGTTGCGCAGTCGTTCCTGCGCAGTGGCTACTTCGACCTCGTGCTGCAGGACCGGGACCCGCGCTCCCTCGACCCGCTCTTCGACTCGGGGCGGGTCCAGGCCGCGCTCGTGATCCCGTCCGGCTACGGCGCCGACCTCGCCGCCCGGCGTGGTACCACGCTCCAGTTCGTGCTCGACGGCTCCGACTCCCAGACCGCCACCACCATCCTCGGCTACGCTCGCCAGATCGTCGGCTCGCTCTCCCCCGTGGTGCGCACCAGCACCCGTGACGCGGTGGTCGCCCCCATTCCCCTGGTCTGGTACAACCCGGACCTCAGCTCCGCGCGCTTCCTTGTGCCAGGTCTCCTGGCGTTCATCCTGATGGTCACCTCCGTGATCGCGACGGCGCTGGCCGTCGTGCGCGAGAAAGAGCGCGGCACAATGGAGTCGCTGCGGGCCACGCCCCTCGTGGCCATTGAGCTGCTGATCGGGAAGACCCTCCCCTACCTGCTGCTCGCCTCCGGCGCGGCCGCGGGCGCCCTCGTGGCCGCCCGGATTCTCTTCGACGTGCACGTGCGCGGCTCGCTGTTCTGGCTGGCGGTCGTGACGCTCCTCTTCCTGGCGGTGAGCCTCGGGTGGGGCGTCCTCGTTTCGACGATAGCCGAAACACAGCAGGTCGCATTCCAGTTGGGGCTGCTCTCGTCGATGCTGCCGACGTTCATCCTCTCCGGCTTCATCTTCCCGATCTCCTCGATGCCCCCGTTCCTCCAACTCGTCACCCACATCGTGCCGGCCCGCTACTTCCTGGTGGCGCTCCGCGAAATCATCCTCAAAGGTGCGGGACCGGAGGTGTGGTGGAATCAGGCCGTCGGGCTGATCGTCTACGGCACCGTGGTGCTGGGCATCGCAACGGCCAGGACAGTGAGGAGCCTGTGACGAGAGACCGGGGCTTGGGGTTCGGGGTTCGTGGCTCGAAAAACATGAGCGGCGAAATGGGGAAGACACGGGGCGTGAGATGCGGACGCTGATCAACATCCTCGTGAAGGAGCTGCTGCAGCTCCGGCGCGACCCGAAGATCCTGCCAATCCTTTTCATCGCACCGGTCCTCCAGCTCACGCTCCTCGGGTATGCGGCCACCACCGACATCAAGCGCGTGGAGCTGGCGGTCTGCGACCTCGACCGCACCGCCACGAGCCGCGAACTGGTCGAGCGCTTCACCGCGTCGAGGTACTTCCGGGTCACGGTCAAGGTGGACTCGCAGGAGCAGTTCGACGCTCTGCTGCAGTCGGGCAAGGCCCGCGTCGCGCTGACGATCCCGGCGGGGTTCAGCGCCGAGCGCGACTCCGGTCACCCCGGGAAGGTCCAGCTCGTGGCCGATGGAGCCGACGCGATGAGCGGAACGATCGGACTCGCGTACGCGACCACCGTCCTGCAGGGCGTCTCGCTCGCCGCCGGCACGACACCCCTGGTCGACCTGCGCCCCACCGTCCTCTACAACCCGGACCTGGTCAGCAAGAACTTCATGGTGCCGGGCATCCTGGGGCTCATCATCATGATCATGACCACGATGCTCACCGCCATGGCGGTGGTGCGCGAGTCCGAGCTTGGAACCATGGAGCAGCTCCTGGTCACGCCGCTGACGCCGGGCCACCTGATCGTCGGAAAGCTGGTCCCCTATGCGCTCGTCGGCCTGGTCGAGGTCTTCACCGTCCTCCCGATCGTGCTGTTCTGGTTCAGGGTGCCTTTGCGCGGTTCGTTTCTGACCCTGCTCCTGCTGACGCTCCCCTACATGCTCTGCACGCTTGGCCTCGGCCTCTTCATCTCCACCCTCGCCCAGACCCAACAGCAGGCGATGATGCTTTCGGCGTTCGTCTTCATCCTGCCGCAGATGCTGCTGTCGGGGTTCGCCTTCCCGATCCAGAACATGCCGGCGTTCTTCCAAGTTCTCACCTACCTGGTGCCGTTGCGCTACTACTTCGTCATCTTGCGCGGCGTGTTCCTAAAGGGCGTGGGCCTCTCGGTGCTGTGGCCTCAGGCGCTGGCGATGCTCGGCCTCGGCATCGTGATCCTCGGCCTCGCCCGACTCCGCTTCCGCAGGCGCCTCGGGTAGCCTTCCCGGGGTGGCGCAAAGGGACGGGCTGGTGCAGGAGGTGGCATCGCCGGTGTGCGACGAGACGCCGCAGGGGCCGGTCCAGCGCGTGATCGGGAGCTTCCCTCTCTCCGGGGAGGAGAACCCTGCTCATGCAGTACAGCGGCACCCTCTGAGCCCCGAGTACGCCCGCCAGGGCGGCCAGATCCGCGCTGGCAGTAGACACCTTCGTGAATAGTCCGGGCTAGGAAGTTGTCCCCGGCGAGGCGATAATCGGGCGCGGCTTCTGGATTGCGACGGGAGGCGACGGTGAGCGTGGTCCTGGCAGGCGACATCGGCGGCACGAAGACGCTCCTCGCGCTGGCGGAGCCCGACGGCGAGGGCGTGCGCATCGTCCGGGAGGCCCGCTTCGCGAGCCGTCAGTACGCCGGGCTCACGCCCATCGTGCGGGAGTTCCTCCGCGACGTGGGCGAGCCCATCGCATCCGCCTGCTTCGGGGTCGCGGGCCCAGTGATCGACGGCACCTGCCGGACCCCCAACCTTCCCTGGTTGATCACCGAGCGCGAGCTGGAGGAGAAGACCGGCACGGCGAGGGTGCGCCTGATCAACGACTTCGCCGCGGCGGCCCTGGGCGTTCTGGCACTTCCGGCGGAGGCCTTCGTCACAATGCAGGAGGGCGAGCCCGAGAAGGACGGCAACAAGGCGATGATCGGAGCGGGCACGGGCCTCGGACAGGCGGCGCTGTACTGGGACGGCCGCCGCTACCGGGTCACCCCGACCGAGGGCGGGCACGCCGGTTTCGCGCCGCAGGGCGAACAGCAGCGCGAGCTGCTGGCGTACCTCGAGAAGACCCAGTTCCCAGTCCCAGCAGAGTGGGTGATCTCGGGTCCCGGCCTCGTGCGTGTCTACAGGTTCCTCGTCCAGCGCGGCGTGTCCACCTGGCCCGAGGTCACCGAGGCGATCGCGCGGGAGGACCCCGGGGAGGTCATCGCCCGCTACGCGCTCACCAAGACCGACATCGCGTGCGAGCAGGCCCTCGACCTGTTCGCGGCCGCCTACGGCGCCGAGGCGGGCAACCTCGCCCTGCGGACGCTGGCGACCGGCGGCGTCTACGTGGGCGGAGGGATCGCTCCCAAGATCCTCCCCAAGCTCCAGGACGGGACATTCCTCGAGGCGTTCCGCGCCAAGGGCCGCATGAGCGACCTCGTGGGTCGCATCCCGCTGCGCATCGTTCTCGAGCCGCGCGCCGGCCTGATGGGCGCGGCCCTCGAGGCGGTGCTGGCCCAGCAGCAGCCCTGACCAGTCCTTTCACTGCGCGCGCGAGCGGCCGCTATACGAGCCTGTCTGACGCCTGCCTGACGCCGGTCGCAGTGCAGCGAAGTCATCCCGAGTCCTGCCGCAAGCAGGCAGTCATTCCGAGTCCTGCCGCAGGCAGGGCGAGGAAGCTGGGCGGGTGAAGGCTCCTGTCCGTTCCCCCGCCCGGACCCCTCGTCGTCCCGCCACTGGCGGGACTCCTCGGGATGATGACCCCTCAGGTTCGGGACTTTCTAACCAGTGACCTTCTTGTTGGCGAATCGGTGTGATTCCGGGCTGCCGGTCACCGGCTTGTCAGAATCGGCTTGGATGACTAACATCTCCTCGGCACATGCCGTGCGTTGGGACGCGCGACACTTTTTGAGGGGGGTCGATGACCAAACAGCAGTCAGGGAGCGGGCTCTACAGGAACCCGCTGAGCTACTTCGGCGGGCTTGTGGTGGCCGGCAGCGCGCTGCTGATCATTTTCGCGGCGGTGGTGCAGTTCCTCCTGAACCAGACGAGCCCATACTTCGGAATCGTCACCTACATGATCTTCCCGGCGTTCCTGGTGTTCGGGCTGCTCATCGTCGTCTTCGGGATGTGGCGCGAGAGCCGGCGCCGGCGCAAGCTCGGCGCCGAGGCGCCGCCCCCGTACCCGAGCGTGGACCTCAACGATGAGCGCCAGCGCAGGAGGTTCGGCTACGCGCTCGTAAGCGGGCTCCTTGTCCTCCTCGTCCTCGGGGTCGCCGGTTACCACGGCTTCCTCTTCACCGAGTCCGTCACGTTCTGCGGAAGGTTGTGCCATACCGTCATGGAGCCGGAGTTCGCGGCGTACCAGCACTCCCCCCACGCCAAGGTCCGCTGCGTGGACTGCCACGTCGGCTCCGGGGCGTCGTTCTACGTGAAGTCCAAGCTCTCCGGCGCGCGCCAGGTGCTGGCCGTGACGTTCCACACCTACCCCACCCCGATCCCCGTGCCGGTGAAGAACCTGCGCCCGGCGCGGGAGACGTGCGAGGAGTGCCACTGGCCGCAAAAGTTCTACGGCGCCCAGCTGCTCCAGATCCCCTACTTCCGCTACGACGAGGCCAACACCAACGACCAGATCAGCCTCATGATCAAGACCGGCGGCGGCAGCTCCAAACTCGGTCAGAGCGCGGGGATTCACTGGCACATGGTCGTCGACAACAAAATCATCTACGCCGCCCGCGACGAGCAGGAGCTGGACATCGCGTGGTTCAAGGTCGTCGGCTCCTACGGGCAGGAGCGGGAGTACACCTCGCTCGACAAGCCGATCTCCCGCGGGGAGCTGGCGAAGCTGCCCAAGAAAACCATGGACTGCATGGACTGCCACAACCGCCCCACCCACATCTTCACCCCGCCCGACCGGGCCATCGACCTCGCCCTCAACAACGGCAGCATCAAGCGCGACCTCCCGTGGATCAAGAAGACGACGGCGGAGGCGCTGATGGCGAGCTACCCCGATCAGGCCACGGCCAGCGAGCAGATCCGCGACAGGATCTTCAACTTCTACGCCAAGAACTTCCCCGAGGTGTACCACAGCAGGGGGCCGGACATCGAGAACGCGGTGGCCGTCACCACCGGCATCTACAACCGCAGCGTGTTCCCCAAGATGAAGGTGGACTGGGCCACCTACCCGGACAACATCGGCCACCGCAACTGGCCGGGGTGCTTCCGCTGCCACGACGGGCGCCACGCCACCCCGGATGGAAAAGTCCTCACCCGCTCGTGCACGGCCTGCCACACGATGCCGCAGCGAGGCCCGCTGGAGGCGCTGGGGGCCATGCCGCCGGTCTCCGAGGAGGCCTGGCACCCGTTCCCGCTGAAGGGCAAGCACGCGACGATGATGTGCAACCGGTGTCATAGGCCGGGCATCCGGCCGTCCTCCGACTGCGCCACCTGCCACAAGCTCGACGCAAACGCCCCGATGATGTCGGGCGGGTGCGACACCTGCCACGCCAAGGAGCAGGAGATCAAGCCGGTCAACGACTGCAAGACCTGCCACGACACGCTTCCCACCCTGCACACCAAGGGCGGCCACCCCGACGCCTCGTGCACCGATTGCCACAAGCAGCACGTCTGGAAGGTGACCGGCCGCGACGCCTGCCTGGCCTGCCACGACGACAGGAAGGACCACTACAAGGACGGCGGCGCCTGCGCGAGCTGCCACGAGTTCACCGCCCCGGCGGCGAAGGCCGCCGGGCTCCTCTCACCGCTCGCCGTGTCGCGCCTCGCTGCCCCGCCGCGGGCGGGGGCGTGAGGTGAAGGGGGCGAGGAGGCCCACGACCCGCGGCCGCGAGCCGTGGACGCCTCGGGAGGTGCGCGTCCTGGGGCGCCTCTCCGATCCGGTCGCCATCCAGGCGTTTCTCGACCGCGTCCCCTACAGCGCGGACCCGGTCTACCGCTCACCCAGGAGCGTGCTGCGCGACCGCAAGGCGCACTGCTTCGACGGGGCGGTCTTCGCGGCGGCGGCGTTGCGCCGCCTCGGCCACGTTCCCCTCCTCGTCGACATGCGGGCCGTCCGCGACGACGACCACATCATCGCGGTGTTCAGGCGTGACGGGCACTTCGGCGCGGTGGCGAAGTCGAACTTCGTCGGGCTGCGTTTCCGCGAGCCCGTTTTCCGGAACCTGCGCGAGCTGATGCTGTCGTACTTCGAGGACTTCTTCAACGTGGACCGCGAGAAGACCCTGCGCTCCTACTCCGCCCCCCTGGATCTCAGCCGGTTCGACCCGCTGGGGTGGGAGACCCGGGATGGGGCCATGGACGTGATCGCCGCGCGGCTGGACACCGCCCGGCACTTCCCCCTGATCACCGCGCGCCAGGAGGCGCGCCTTGCGAGGGTGGACGAGCGTTTCTTCCGGGCCGGAATGCTCGGCATCAATCGGGCCGGCCTCTACAAGCCGCGCCGCTGAACGGGCCATCCGCCGGGTCGCGGCGCGCACCCGGGGAAGAAGAAGACTAGTAAGTGCCGCGGAACGCGCGGCCGATCCTGGAAACCATCTCGTCGTAGCGCCACTCCAGGTCCTGGAGCGCCTCGGAATACCGGTGATCGTCCAGCTCCCGGCGCTCGCGACGCGTCTCCAGCAACGTGCGCTCCGTCTGGTACCAGCGGTCGGGGTCGAAGTAGCTGCTCATGCCCTCCGCAACCCCCGGCGGCCGGCGCGTATTCCTCTCGGACCGGACACCCCCGAGGGGCAGGCCTTTGCCTCACTTGGGGAGCTGGAATGGCCGGTCGAGCTGGGCGAGCATCTCCTCGAAGCGCCGCTCGAGCTCCTCGAGGGCATCCGCGAACTCGCGCTCGTCGAGCTCACTGCGCTCGCGTCGCGCGAGCAACAGCCTGCGGTGGTTCTCGTACCACTTCTCGGGGTCGAAGTTGTATGTCAACTTCGTTGCCTACCCTGGCGGACGCTCCGGAGCACGGCGAAGTCGAGGACGAACGCGGCCGTGCGGCGCAGCGGGGAGGCCAGCTCGGCGCCCAGCAGCTTAGGTGCGATCTGCAGGGGGGGCTCCGTGAGGAAGCGCGTGCTCATGCGTGTCGGGATCCCGGCCTCGACATCTCAGAGGCCTGCGACCAGCTCGCGGGCCCTTGCGACGACACCGGCGAGCGGGACGGGGACCTTGGCGCGGTCGCGGCGCAGGGAAAGCTCGGCCTGCCCCAGCTCGACCCCCTTCTTGCCGACGACCACGCGCAACGGGAAGCCGATCAGGTCGGCGTCGTTGAACTTGACCCCGGGGCGCTCGTCACGGTCGTCGTAGAACACCTCGATCCCGGCGGCCCCCAGCTCGGCGTAGAGCTTCTCGGCGGCGTCGTTCACCGCCTTCACGTCCGGGTTGAGGGCGATTAGCTCCACCTCGAACGGGGCGAGCGGACGCGGCCAGATGATGCCGTTTTCGTCGTGGTTCTGCTCGACCGCGGCGGCGAGCGTGCGGCCGATGCCGAGGCCGTAGCAGCCCATGATCATCGGGTGGGTCTCGCCCTTCTCGTCCAGGAAGTTGCACGCCATCGGCTCGGAGTACTTGGTGCCGAGCTTGAAGATGTGCCCCACCTCGATCCCGCGCTTGATCACCAGCGGCGCGCCGCAGCGCGGGCAGGGGTCGCCCTCCCGAGCGAGCCGGATGTCGGCCACCAGGTTGGGGGTGAAGTCGCGGCCGGGCACCACGCCGACCAGGTGATAGTCGCCGCGGTTGGCGCCGGTCGCCGCCACGGGCATGCGCATGACCTCGGGGTCGGCCACGATGCGCACGCCGGAGAGGCCCACCGGCCCGGAAAAGCCCATCGCCCCGCCGGTGACCTGCTCGACCTTGGCTTCGGTGGCGAGCTGCAGGTGAGTCGCGTCGAGAGCGTTCTTGACCTTGGTCTCGTTGACCTCGTCGTCGCCGCGCACCAGCGCGACCGCGAACTCCTTGTCCGTCTCCACGATCATCGTCTTGATGAAGTTGGCGGGCGCGAGCTTGAGGAACGCCGCCACGTCGGCCACCGAGGTCGTACCTGGGGTGTGGACCGCCTCCGGTTTCGCGTGCGCCTTGCCGGGCCACGCCGGGGGCGGCGCCAGGGCGCCGGTCGTCGCCTTCTCCGCGTTGGCGCCGTAGCCGCAGCTGCACGCCACCACCGCGTCCTCGCCGGTCGAGGCCAGCACCATGAACTCGTGCGACTCGCTGCCGCCGATGTTGCCGGTGTCGGCCTCGACGGACGTGTACGAAAGCTTGCAGCGGTCGAACACGCGCCGGTACGCCTTCTCGAACGCCCTGTACGCCTCGTCCAGGCTCTCGGGCGAGGTGTGGAACGAGTAGGCGTCCTTCATGATGAACTCGCGCCCGCGCATCAGCCCGAACCGGGGGCGGATCTCGTCGCGGAACTTGGTCTGGATCTGGTAGACGTTGGCCGGGAGCTGCCGGTACGAGGTGATGCGCCTTCGCACCGCGTCGGTGATCACCTCCTCGTGCGTCGGTCCGAAGCAGAAGTCGCGCTCGTGGCGGTCCTTGATGCGGAGAAGCTCTTTGCCATACTTCTGCAAGCGCCCCGACTCCTGCCACAGCTCCGCGGGCTGGATGCACGGCATCACGAGCTCCACCGAATCCGCGGCGTTCATCTCCTCGCGCACGATCCGGATCAGCTTTTCGATCGAGCGCCAGCCGAGCGGCAGGTAGGTGTAGATTCCCGCCGCCAGCTTGTCGATCATCCCGGCGCGGGCGAGCAGCTGGTGCGAGATCACCTCGGCATCCGAGGGGTTCTCCCGCAAGGTGAAGAGGAAGTATCTGCTCCAACGCATGACTAGCCCTTCCGCCGGCCGCGCGCCTTGCGCGGAGCCAGCCAACCCACCCGTGCCAGGTGGGTCAACACGTCGGTCTTGAGGTCGCGCGCCGCGCCCTGGCGTGCCCGTTGCAGGACCTCGCGAGCCCGCTCACCCTCGCCCATCTCGAGGAGGGCGAGGCCGAGCTGCGTCAGGATAGCGGGAGACGATGAGATCGTCACCGCCTGCTCAAGATAGTCCACGGCGTCCGAGTACTCCTCGCGCGCCATGTGGATGCGCCCGAGCGCGGCCAGCGGGTACTGGCGCAGCTCGCGGGGGATCAGCTCGAGCGAGGCATGGGCGAGCTCCAGAGCGCGCCCGATGTCGCCGCTGCGCTCGAGCTCCATGAGCGCCAGCTCGTAGGCCGCGAGCCCGCGCTCGAGGGGACCCGGTCCCTCCTCGAACAGCCTGCCGCCCCAGCGCTCCACGAGCGAGTACCTCTTGGCGGCACGCAAGACCTCCAGGAGCGCCGTCCACGCCGCCAGGATTGGTGCTCCGCGCCCGCCCAGGCGGAGAAGGCGGTGTGCGGCGGCAAGCGCCTGCCGCGGCCTGCCCCCGGCCGCGGCCAGCAGCGCCAGCGAGGCCAGCAGGTTGGGGTGGTCGGTCAGGCGCGAGGCGCGCTGCAGATGGTGGAGGGCGCGCTCGATCTCGCCCGCCTCGGAGGCCTGCGAGGCCTCCTGGAGCAGCAATTCCGCCTCGGGCGGAAGCGGCGCCGCACCCTCGCCGCCCCCCTCGACCAGCCGCACCGCCTCCTGGTACTGCAGGCGCTGCGGGTCCATCTCCTGTACGCGGCGGAAGCACTCGAGCGCCTTGCGGTGCCAGCGCCGCTCCAGATAGGCGAGCCCGAGGTAGTAAATGGCGTCTTCGAACTCCCCGTCAAGGGCGACGGCGCGCTCGAGGGCCTCCGCCGCGGCGCCCGCGTGGCCGGAGTCCAGCTCCACCATCCCCAGGAGAAAGCAGGCCTGGGGCATCTCCTCGCGCTCCAGCGCCGCCTTCAGGTAGCGGCGGGCCGGCTCGGTTCGGCCGGCCGCGGCGTGCAGCGCGCCCAGCGAGAAGTGGGTGAGGAAGTTCTCGGGCGCCAGCGCCACCGCGCGTTCGAGGTTCTCGATCGCCTCCTCCTCCCGGTCAGAGTCGGCCAGGATCGTGCCCAGGTAGATCCGCGCTTCGATCTCGTCCGGGTTCCAGCGCAGCACCTGCCGGAAGTAGTTCTCGGCGGCGTTCAGGTCGCTGCGCTCGAACGCGAACTCCCCCAGCAGCTCCGCGAGCTCAGGGTTGCGCGGGAAGCGGCGCAGTGTCTCACCGAGCAGCTCCGCCGCGCGCAGCGGCTGCCCGGCGAGGAGCGCGAGCTCCGCGCTCTGGAGCGCGCGGGCGCAGGCGGCGGCCGCTCCGCCCCCGGCGGTGCGGGCGCGCGAAACGATCGCCTGCCTCCCCTGGCGGAGCCGCTCGAGCAGCTCTTCCCTGGCCATCTCGGTTGTGGCGGCGCGCTCCCACGCGGCCATCACCTCGGTCTCGCGGATCACCTTGCGCCGGTCCAGCAGGTCCACGAGCGCCTGCACACCCGAGTCGAGCAGCGCCAGCCCGCGTTCCAGGTCCGCGACCCGCTCCTCCAGGCGCACCAGGGCGCCGTGCAGGCGCTTGGTGGTCTCTTCGCCGCCCGAGAGGCGCTCAAGCAGGTGCTCGTCGAACGCGATCTTCTCGCGCTCGAGGCTCGCCTCTTCCTCCTCCAGCGTCTCCTCGGAGAACTCGCCGTCGGTGCCCGAGACGACCAGCAGGCGCGAGCTGCACCTCAGGCACACCTCGCGGTCGTCCGGGTTCACGGCCCCGCACCACTGGCAGAGGACGGTCACCGCCGCCCTCCCCCCAACCAGGGAACAGGGCGCAGGGCACAGGGCACAGAAACAACATTTCGCGGCTGGCTTCGCCAGATCCGGTGCCTTCGGCCGCGGAGAACCCGTGCCGCTGACTCATCGATGGCCGCGTGAGGCATGTTCTCCCGTTCGGCTCAGTACGAGTAGAAGCCGCGGCCGGTCTTGCGGCCCAGCCAGCCGGCGTCCACCATCTTCACGAGCAGGGGGCAGGGGCGGTACTTGGGGTCGCCCAGGCCGTCGTGGAGCACGCGCAGGATGGCCAGGCACGTGTCCAGGCCGATGAAATCGGCCAGCGTAAGCGGCCCCATCGGGTGGTTCATCCCGAGCTTCATCACGGTGTCCACGGCCTGGGCGGTGCCCACGCCCTCGTAGACCGCGTAGATTGCCTCGTTGATCATCGGCATCAGCACCCGGTTGGACACGAACCCCGGGGAGTCGTTGACCTCCACCGGGACCTTGCCCAGCTTCCTGGCGAGCGCCTCGATGGTGCGAAACGTCTCGTCGCCGGTCGCGATGCCGCGGATCACCTCCACGAGTTGCATCACCGGCACCGGATTCATGAAGTGCATGCCGATGAACTTCTCCGGCCGCGAAGTGGCGCCGGCGAGCTTGGTGATCGAGATCGAGGAGGTGTTGGAGGCGAGAATCGCCTCGGGCGCGAGGAGCTTGTCGAGCTCGCGGAACACCGCGACCTTCACGTCCAGGCTCTCGACCACCGCCTCCACCACGAGCTGGCGGTCGGCCAGGGCGCCGAGCCCCACTGCCGCGGTGATCCGCGCCAGCGCCTCGTCCTTAGCGGCGGCGGTCACGGTGCCCTTGCTTACCTGCCGGTCGAGGTTCTTGCGAATGGTCGCAAGGCCCTTGTCCACGAGCTGCTGGGAGACATCCGAGAGCACCACCGCGAGCCCCGAGAGCGCCGCCACGTGGGCGATGCCGTTTCCCATCTGGCCCGCGCCAACCACTCCCACCCGTGAGATTTCCATCCAGTTACCCCCTCGCAGAATCGGCAGGTTAGAAACGCCGGCCGTGAGTGTCAAGCAACAAGGGAAGGGGTCATCCCGAAGAGCGAAGCGACCAGTGATTTGGGAGGGGGAAACAGACACGAGTCTCCACCCGCCCAGATTCCTCGCCCTGCCTGCGGCAGGTCTCGGAATGACACCGTTAGACGTCAAGGAACGCTACAGCGGCTGGGGGGAGAGAGCCTCCCATCCGGGATTGGCCGATTCAATCAGCGCGATTTTCTTTTCGCGCCGCCATGCCTTGATCTGTTTCTCGCGAGCAATGGCCGCAAGCGGGTTCCGTGTACTTTCGAAGTAGACCAGCTTTGTGACTTTATACCTCGCGGTGAAACCCGGGACCAGACCCTGCTTGTGCTCGTACACGCGTCTGCGCAGGTTATTCGTGATGCCGGTGTAGAGGGTGCGAGACCGGCTGGCCATATGTAGACGAAGAACAGCCGCATTGCCCAAAGTCTAACCTCGTTGTTGTCATCCCGAGCGCAGCGAGGGATCCGGGAGGGGGCAAACGGACAGGAGCCTTCCCCCACCCAGATTCCTCGCCCTGCCTGCGGCAGGTCTCGGAATGACATCCGAAAAAAAACCGGCCGGCGCGAGGCCGGCCGCTTAGGAGGAGCAAAGGTGAGTCCCGAAGCCCGCCACGCGGCGTGGTGGGCTTGGGTCGAGGAAGAATGATCCTCCGCTAGGCGTGGAGGGTCTTGTACTTCGTCTCGAGCTGCTCGCGCGTCTCCTGGTGGTTCGGATCGGGCACGCAGCAGTTGACGGGGCACACAACCGCACACTGCTGCTGGTCGTGCACGGGCACGCACTCGCTGCAGCGCGCGGCGTCGATCACGTAAATATCCTCGCCCTGAGAGATCGCCTCATTAGGGCACTCAGGAACGCATGCGTCGCAATTGATGCACTCTTCGGTGATCATCAAAGACATACTTTTTCTTCCTCCCGCTCTCTTTTAGGGCCATTGCCGTCGGCTGTCAAGAGCGATTCTAGCGTGTGAGTCTCAAGTTCGTACGTCTCACAGCGGAGTGGGAAAAGGCGGCGCGCAATCGAGGCGAGACGCGAAAAAAACGGCCGGCACAAGGCCGGCCGTGTCGAATCCGATTTGCGATGGTCACGCGGCGTCGTCGCCAATTGCCTCGACCGGGCAGGAGGCCTTGGCCTCCTCGCACTGCGCCTGCTCCTCCCCGTTCTCCGGCTGCTTGTACACGAAGGAGTACCCCTCGTCTTCGTTGGCCTTGAAGTTGTTCGGCGCGGTCGTACGGCAGACGTCGCAGTCGATGCAACTGGTGTCCACGTACCACTTCCCACCAGCGTTCTCCGGGATACGGTCGTCCTTGTTGGCCATTCCCAATGACCCCCTTCTGCGCGGGCGCGTCAAACGCCCGATCGGGCGCGAATCATAGCACAGGCGCCCGCGTGGCTACTTGACCAACCGCGTGGGTGGCCGCAGGTGGGACCTGACCGCCGAGTGCGTAGCGAGCCCTTGAGCGGTGAACTTCGGCGGGCAATTGCCGTTGAAGACGCAGTCCCAGGGGAACGCCCCGGTGAACGCCTGCTCCAGGTAGACGGGGTCGTTGGTGATGTTGTCCATGCGGGTGACGTAGGCCATCAGGCCGGGGGCAGGATTCTGCGCGCCGGTCAGGTAATACGGCACCGACACCGTGAGGGTGGCTCCGGCGATGGCGTCCGCCGTCGTCTTGGCGAAGAGCGAGACGATCGCCTGGTCGTACTGCTCCACGGCCAGGGGCGCGAGCTGGACGCTCGTCGTTGCGATCTGGGTACCGTCGGCGGCGTTGAGCGTGAGCGTGACATCGATCGTCGTCAGCCGGTCGGAGATGTTGATGAGCCCGATCGAGGAGCGGTACGAAGCGTCCTCGCGCAGGCCGACGAAGACACCCTTGTCGAGGCCGTTCGTCTTTTGCCCCGGGTCGATGTAGTCGTGCCACGGCAGCCCCGGCACCTGCGAACCGTACGTGGTCGTGTTGCCGTTGGCATCCGTGTCCTGCGAGTAGGTGCGGGCCTGGGCGATGATGAGCTTGGGGGTGCCTCCGGGAGGGGTGGTCTTCATCAACGAACCGGCCTCGTAGGCGAAAACCAGCAACGCGCCTTTGACGTTCGCCCCCCAGGTGGTGAACACCACGTCGGCCAGGGTGACCGCCTGTCCCGGCTGGATATCCTTGAGCTTCGCGTCGATGTGGCCGAAACCGTCCTCGGTACGGCCGCCGAGGGCGTTCTTGATGTCGTTGTACCAGGTGGAGTTGTCGATGCCGCAGCACTGGAGGAACACGACCTCGACATCCACCGCGACCGTGTCCACGTTCATGATCTCGAGGTCGGTGTGCCAGTGGGAGTTGTTCAGGCCATTCGTCGACGCGGCCGTCGGGATCACCACCAAATAGGCCGCCCGGAACATCGCGAAGGCGCCTCCTCCGACGAGAGTCACGGCCAGAGCAATTACACCGATTCGAAACAACCTCATGACCACCTCCGCGGAGAGTCTACACTTCTTTCACGTCACGTTCCGGCAGGAGCACCCTCGCCACCAGCCCGCCCTCCGCTCGGTTCGCCAGCTCGAGGCGCCCCTGGTGCGCGGTCACGATCCGGTCCGCGATCGCGAGGCCGAGGCCGGTCCCGCCCTTGCGCTTCGTGTAGAACGCCTCCCGAACCCGCTTGAGTTCCTCCGCCGGAATGCCAGGCCCGGTATCCGAAACCTCGAACACCACCGAGTCATTCTTCCGGTAGGCGCGCAGTCCGAGCGACTTGCGGTCGGATCCTTCCATCGCTTGGACGGCGTTGAAGGCGAGGTTGACGAGGACCTGGCCGAGCTGCCCCCGGTCCCCCCTCACCCCGAGCGGCGCCTCCTGCGTGGTGAGCTCGACCCCGTGACGCTCGCAGGTCGGCTGCAGAAGCGCCGAAACGTCGCGCAGGAGGTCGCCTGCCACGAAATCCTCCAACGCTGGAGCCGAAGGCCTCGCATACACCAGGAAGTCGTCCACGAGCTGAGAGAGACGCCCGACCTCCCGCCGCGCGAGCCCCACCGTTTCCACCTGGGTCTGGCTCCTCGCCATGTCCTCCTCGAGCAGCTCCAGGTTGATGGAGAGGGCATTGAGGGGGTTGCGGATCTCGTGCGCGAGGTTGGCCGCCAGGCTCCCCAGCGCGGCCAGCTCCTCGTTGAGCCTGCGCGTCGCCTCCAGCTCGGCGTTGCGCTGCACGAGGTGCCAGATGAAACCGACTGCCCCCAGGAGCACCGCCAGGGCGACCCCCCCGGAGACCGCCGTGTGGACGAGGAGCCGCTTGCGCAGGATCGCGATGCGCTCCGCCACCTTCTCCTTCGAGAGGCCGACCACCACGGTGCCGACGCCCTCGAGCGGGAGGCGGTACGTGTACGAGCTCATGCTCTGGCTCGTCTCCTGCGGGGCATTGGGCTGCAGCAGCTCGGCGCTCCCGTCGGGGAAGCCGCCCTTGTAGCCCTCGGTGAGCGTCGTGGTCCGGTACACCAGCTTGCCGCGCTCGTCGAACACCTCCACCCGGTCCACGACCTGCTGCTGCGCCAGCGCGGCCGAGACCTGGGCGAGGGCCTCCTTCCGCGTCTCGATCACCTTGTACAGGCTGCCGCCGCCCTTGAACTGCTTCGCCAGCTCCTCGGCCTGCGCCTTGCCAGAGAGCAGGATCTCCTCCATGAACGACTTCGAGAGCTGCTGGTCGATCAGGTGGGCGAACGACCCGATGCTCACGACCAGCAGCACGGCGAAGATCGCCGCCGCCGCCATGTACTGCCGCCTCAACCGCCAGCCGTTTCCACGCACGGCGCGCATTCTACTTCCTTTACGGCCGGCTCGGCTGGCCTGTTGCCCTCCGGCCGCGCCATAATGAGGCTGGAGACCGCATGAGAGCCATCCGCGCCAGAGTCCTCGCGCTCCTCGCCGCGACGCTGGTCATCGCCGCCGCCGGCTGCAACCGCGAGCCGGCCGCCGGCCCGCAGAGCGCGGCCGGGGCCCCGGGGCCGGGCGGCCAGGTCATCGTCGCCGCGGTCGCCGACGTCACGACGTTCAACGAGTACCAGTCGGCCGGCGAGGACACCGAGATGGACATCATCGACCTCCTGTTCCCGGCCCTCATGACCGAGCAGCCCGACTACCTGCTCCACCCGCCGTCGTTCGCGCCCCGCCTCGCCACCTCCTGGGAGTTCTCCTCGGACAACCGGGTCCTCACCTTCCACCTGCGCCCCGACGCGCGCTGGTCGGACGGCGTCCCCGTCACCTCGGAGGACGTGCGCTTCACCTTCCTGGCGCAGAAGGACCCGCGGGTGGGCTCCACCGGCATCGAGATCAAGGACTTCATCAAGGACGTCGAGGTCGTCGACCCCCAGACCGTCCGCTTCCACTTCACGCGTACCTATCCCTACCAGCTCATGGACGCCAACGACGGGCACATCCTCCCGGCGCACGCCTGGGGCAGGATCCCGTTCGAGAAGTGGCGCACGACGGACTTCGAGAAGGTGCTCGTCACGGGCGGGCCGTTCAGGGTCGCCTCCCACACGCCCCAGCAGACGCTCGTCCTCGAGCGCGACCCGAGCTGGTGGGGCAACCCGCGCCCCTACCTCGACCGCCTGGTCTTCCGGGTGCTCCCGGACATCGGCAGCCGAATGGGGCAGCTCTTCGCCGGCCAGGTCCAGCTCGTGCCGCGCGTGTCGCCCCAGGACGCCGACCGCATCGCCGCCAGCCCTGAGCTGCGCCTCGTGGGGTTCCCCGGGCGGGACCTCGGCATGGTCATGTGGAACAACCGGAGGGCCCCTTTCACGGACCGCCGCGTGCGGCGCGCGCTCACCCTCGCCATCAACCGCAAGGCCGCCGTGGACACCGTGTACCACGGGCACGCCAGGCTCGCGAACGGTCCGATCCTATCCTCGATGTGGGCCTTCGACCGAAACCTCCCCGAGCTCACGTTCGACCCCGCGCTCGCGACCGATCTCCTCACACGTGCCGGCTGGCGCAACCGCGACGGCGTCCTCGAGCGCGACGGCAAACCGTTCGCGTTCGACCTCCTCTACCCCGCCGGCAACACCATGCGCCAGCAGCTCGCCCTCCTGATCCAGGCCGACCTCGCGCGGATCGGGGTCAAGGTCCGCCCCGTTCAGGCGGAGTTCACGTCGCTGATCGCACGAGCGGAGAGCGGCGACTTCGACGCCACGATCTGGGCGTGGGTGGAGCCCACGAAGATCGACCTCACCGGCGAGTGGAGCACGCCTAGCGACACGCAGGGCAGCAACAACATCTCGGGGTACTCAAACCCCGAGGTGGACCGCCTGATCGCCGTGGCGCGCGAGGAGGCCGACTACACCAGGGCCAAGCCGGTGCTCGACCGGATCCAGGAGCTGATCGCGGCGGACCAGCCCGCCACCTTCCTCTACGAGGCCGACGTGCTGATCGGCGTGAGCCGCAGGGTGCGCGGCGCCGAGATGAACGGCGCGAGCATCTTCTTCAACGTCGACGAGTGGACCTGGAGACCGTGATGCTGCGCTGGGCGGTGCGCCGGATCGGCGCGGGGGTCGTGCTGGTCTGGCTGGTGGCCACCGTGACGTTCGCGCTTATCTCCCTGGCGCCCGGCGACGCCGCGAGCCGTCTCTCCGACCCGCGCATCTCCGCCGCCGCCCGCGAGCGCTGGCGGCGCGACTTCGGCCTCGACCGCCCGCTGCCCGCGCGCTACGCGAGCTGGCTCGGCTCCGCGGTCACGGGCGACCTCGGGACCTCGTGGTTCTACCGGCAGAAGGTCACCGCCGTCCTCGCCGAGGTCCTGCCCAACACCCTGCTGCTCACCTCCCTCGGCCTCGCCCTCGAGCTGGGCGGCGGGATCCTGCTCGCCCTCGTGCAGCTCCGCCGCGCCCACGGCACCGGGGACCGGCTGATCACCCTGTTCACCCTCGGCGCCTACGCGATGCCGACGTTCGGCGTGGCCCTCGCCCTCATCGGGCTGTTCTCGTACCGACTGCACCTCTTCCCCCCCTCGCACATGCTCTCCCTCGAGGGAGAGATGGCGCACGGCTGGGCGCGCGTGTTCGACCTCCTCAAGCACGTGTTGCTCCCGGTCACGGCCATCGGGGTGACCGGCGTCGGCGCGGTGGCCCGCTACCTGCGCGGCTCGCTGCTCGACGAGCGCATGGAGCACTACGTGCTGGCGGCGCGCGCCCGCGGCTGCTCGCGCCGGCAGGCGCTCGTCTCGCACGCGCTCCCCAACGCCCTGCTGCCGCTCATCACGATGATGGGCATGTCGCTCCCCTTCCTCGTGTCCGGCTCGCTGGTGATCGAGGTGGTCTTCTCCTGGCCCGGCATGGGCCAGGTGATGTTCAACGCGGCGCTCGGCCGCGACCTGCCGATGCTCCTGGGCGGAACGATCGTTGCCACGACGGCGGTCGTGCTGGGCAACATCCTGGCCGACGTCGCCTACGCGCTGGCCGACCCGCGGGTGCGCCTGTGAGCTGGGTCGAGCGGGTGCGCCGGTGGCCGCGTCGGCTGCGGGTGGGGGTCGTCCTCCTCGCGGCCCTCGCCCTCGTCGCGCTGGTCGGGCCATGGCTGGCGCCGGACCCGAGCGCCATCCTGGACCCGAGGGAGCTTTCCCTCCTGCCGCCGGGCGCGAGCCGGGTTGTGCTCGTACGCCACGACGGCACGGCGCTCGCGGCCGTGAGCGCGCGCCTGGACGGCGGGTCCTGGGTGATCGCCCGCGCGGACGGCATGGAGAGGATCCGAGCCACCGAGATCGCTCGCGTCTCCACCCGCCGCTTCTGGCTCGGCACCGACACGGTCGGCCGCGACGTGCTCGCGCGCCTGCTCTCCGGCGCCCGCGTCTCCCTCGGCGTCGGCGGTCTCGCGCTGCTGGTCGCCCTGGTGGCGGGGGTGAGCGCCGGCCTTGCCGCCGGGTGGCGCGGAGGCGTGTTCGACGCGGTGCTGATGCGCATCGTGGACGCGCTGCTGGCGATCCCGATGCTGTTCCTGCTGCTCTTCCTCGCCGCGGTGTTCCGTCCGTCCCTCGCCGCGCTCGTGGCGGTGCTCGGCTTCTCCTCGTGGATGGGGGTGGCGCGCCTGGTGCGCGCGCAGGTGCTCTCGCTCAAGGGGCGGGAGTTCATCCTGGCGGCGCGCGCGATCGGCGCCAGTTCGTGGCGGATCGCGTTCACCCACCTGCTGCCCAACTCCCTCACGCCGATCGCCCAGGACGGTGCGCTGCGGCTGGGCGACCTCATCCTCGTGGAGGCCTCGCTGTCCTTCCTCGGGCTCGGCGTGCAGCCGCCCATCCCGTCATGGGGGAACATCGTGGCCGAGGGGCAGGACGTCCTCGCCAACGCCTGGTGGCTGACGTTTCTGCCGACCGCCCTCGTGGCTCTCACCGTGATCGCCGCGGCGCTTGCGGCGGACGGTCTCCAGGAGATCGCCGGCCGGGAGGAGCGCACGCGGTGAGTGACGGGCCGGCCGGCCACAGGGTGCGGTAGGATGCACCCGATGGCTCGCTCCCGAACCCGCCGCCGCCGCTCCCTCGCCGAGTACTTCGTGGCCGCCATCGGCCTCGCACTTCTTGTCTTCATCGTCGCCGTGCTCGCGACCTCGCGCTCCTGCCGCGTGCGCGTCTCCCCCGAGATGGGGATCCAGCCAGCCGTCCCGTCGCCCACCCCGACCGCCAAACCCTGAGCCCCCGTGGGTGCCGGGTGTAACACCTGGTAGGCGGTTTGCATATAATCATGTGGCCGGGGAGCTCCGATGCCCGGCCTGCATCGAGACCCCTGAGCGCCCGCTCCGGCGCCGGGGTCCTGGAGGGAAGCATGAGCAACTGGGTCAAGACGACGCTGCTCCTGGCGCTGCTTACCGGGCTGCTGCTGTGGATCGGCGAGATGCTGGGCGGGCAGCAAGGCATGGTGATGGCGCTGGTGTTCGCCGGCGTGATCAACTTCGTGGCGTACTTCTTCTCGGACAAGATCGCCCTGGCGATGCACCGCGCCAAACCGGTGGACGAGGCGAGCGCCCCCCAGCTCTACGCGGTGGTGGCCGAGCTGTCCCAGCGCGCCGGCATCCCGATGCCCCGCCTCTACATGATCCCCGAAATGCAACCCAATGCCTTCGCCACGGGGCGTAACCCGCACCACGCTGCGGTCGCGGTCACCGAGGGATTGATGCGCGCCATGGACCGCGAGGAGCTCAAGGGCGTCCTCGCCCACGAGCTGACCCACGTGCTCCACCGCGACATCCTGATCTCGTCGATTGCGGCCACAATTGCCGGTGCCCTGGCCATGCTGGCACGCATGGCGGGCTACGCCATGATGTTCGCCGGGCGCGGTGGCGATCGCGACGACCGTGGCGGCGGCATGGGCGGGTTGTTCTTCATCATCGTGGCGCCGATCGCCGCGCTGCTGATCCAGCTCGCGATCTCCCGCTCGCGCGAGTACGCCGCCGACGAGGGCAGTGTGAAGCTGACCGGGTCCCCGATGGGCCTGGCGTCCGCGCTGCGCAAGCTCGGCGCCTACACCAAGCGCATCCCGATGCAGACCGCGCAGCCGACCACGGCGCACATGATGATCGTCAACCCGTTCTCTGGCGGCGGCATCACCTCGCTGTTCGCCACCCACCCGCCGATGGAGAAGCGCATCGCCCGCCTGGAGGCCATGGTCGGGAGGATGTGACTGGTGCGCGGCCCCGCCGCGCTCCAGTCATCCTGAGCGAAGCGAAGGATCTCACCACATAACGCGGTCCTTCATCCCACTCGGTAGACGGAGCCTCGGTCATCCTGAAGAGGCACGCCAGCGGCGTGACGACGAAGGATTTCGTCGCACCTGCAGCACCAGGCTCTCTTTCCGTCCGAAGAGGGCCGGGGTGAGGGGTTCCTCTGCCACCCGTGCCGGCGCGGTTTGCCCACTCCAGCCAGAGTGTCGTGGGGATGGTGTAGGATCGAATGGCGAGCAACAAGAGAAAGGCGGAACGCGCGCAACGGTTGGGTCTGGGACCAGAAGGTGAGAAACTGATACCCGGTACCAATGAGCTTGGCCAAGAGTAGCTCGTCTATGCGCGGTTTTTTTGCGACGGTTCGGTGCTGTACACCAGAATCTGTGACCGTACGAGGCCTTTCTTGACGGCTGAGCGCGACGTCGCAGAGCTTGGTCCAGGGCAGGCAGCACATTGAATGGGAGCGGCCTAACAAGCGCTTGCAGCGGACGCGCCCTCAGGCGTGGTTGCGTGGCGGCTGTGGCTCCGGCCACCATTGTGCTATGCCAAAGCCCCCCAAATCACCCGGCGTGCCGCTGAAGCGCGGCGTTCGGCCGCCGCGGCTTATTGCGCGGCCCGCCCGCTCATGCTAGAATTCAGGCCAATTCCGTCGTATAGGGGGACAGCCCATTGGCACCGGAAGCCGTAAGCCCTGACTCCTCTAAGACCGCCCTGATGCTTGCTTATCTCTGCATCAAGGACCTGATCAATCTCAACGACCGAGTCGACGTCCTGGATAGATTCGGCCTTAGCGACGATCAGATATCCAAAGTGTGCCACGTTGCGATCGGTTCCGTCCGCAACGCTCGCCTCCAGAACAAGAGAAGCAAGACACCCAGCAAACGCAAGGGCAGCAGATAGTCAACCTAGCCCACGAGGGGGCCAAGAGTGGATAGCCAACTACTAGAATCTATCGAGCGGAAGCTAGCCGTCCTAATCGCCCTCATGGCGTACCAGATCGCAGAGGGCAAGACCGTGGCTGAGGGCGCCCCTGTCCTTAAGCGTCTCGGCTTGACACCCTCTGAGATCGCGGATGTTTTCGATAGCACAGCGAAGGCTGTAAGCGTCCGAATCGCCGAGGCCAAGAAGAGAGCCCGGTCCAAATAGCTCCACCAACTTCAAATGACCAACAAGGAAGTTCGCAAGCAGCTACTGGCAAAGCTTGGCGTTACCAAGCAGGCCCTTAGCCTGCGAGCCAAGAAACTTAAAGACTCATACGGCCCAATGACAACAGAGGAGGCCGTCTACGTCATCGCACACATGGAAGGATTAGATCTGTCCAAGCACCTTCCCCTTGCGACGCTCGACAGGATCCGTGCCCTTGTCCCAAGACCCCTTCCAGCAGCGTCGCCACGTGGTCCACGTCCCACCAGGGCTCCCGCTCCTCGCCCCGCGCCAATCCGCACGTACCCTCTCGTGTCCGAAAGTCTGTCCGCCACCGCGCTGTCCCTCGGCAAAAGCGTTTACCCCACGCTTTTCCTTCTTGAGAACTCAATTAGAGCTCTCGTCTCCACCCAGCTCGCAAAGACCGACCCAGACTGGTGGGATAACCTCGCCCCAGCCGGTGTCAAAAGCAACGTTGCACGCACGATGAAGAAGGAGACTCGCTTCCCCTGGCGGGAGAGACGCGGTAACCATCCCCTCTACTATGCAAACTTCGCCGATCTAAAGGAGCTAATCGTCTCAAACATTTCGTCCTTCAGCGATGTCATTGTGAACGTCGACTGGTTCAAGGTACTAATGGATGACGTCTACATGGCAAGGAACAGCCTCGCACACTGCGTCCCCCTTTCGAATGACGACATCACCAGAATCAATCTTCTATACCGGGACTGGGCAAGGCTCCTCAATTCCGCTGGAATCAAATGAGGTTTCGTCGCACCATCCGGCGGCCGAATAGCCCGCTGCAACCGCCCCGGGTGAGTGCTTTCCACGCCACAGGCGCCACGCTGTCTCTGCCCCCAGGCGAGGGGGTCGGATCAAATAGGAACCAATGGAGAAAAGACCGTGAGTGCGAGTGTTGGATCCGGGCCCAGAAGGTGGGAAGGTCATTCCTGCTCCCAATGTGCTGTGTACCTATTACCTATTAAGTAGCTGCGGCTTCGAACAGGGGCCTATCGTGTTTCTCGGGATGTCGCCCGGCAGCCATTTGTCGCCACGCCCCCAGGAACGGTGAGCCGTTCGGTGCCACGGTTGCCTAATGCAAGCCACGAATGACCTGACTTGACAAAGGGATAGCCATCAGTTATCATTATGAGGACAATTGGAGGTTAGCGTGTCGCCGGCAGAAAACCTGAGTACCGACATCGTAAGCAGGTTGAACATTCTCATCGCACTTTTTCTTGAGCAGCCCCCTCCGCAACCTCGAGCCACAATCGCGGACAAGATCCGCAGGCTGACTCACCTCGGTATCGCCCCGTCTGAGACCGCGAGGATTCTCGGCAAACCGGTAAATTACGTGACGGCTTCCCTCTCGAGCAGGAAGGCGCCTAAGAAGGAGGCGCTTTCAGGTGGATGAAAAGACAGTGTTGACCCTGGTCGCCAAGCTTGACGCCATCATAAAGTTGATGGTGTTGGGTATGACCGAAGGTAAGCCACAGGTTGAAAAGATCGCCTTGTTGTCCTCAGTTGGCTTCCCCCCAAAGCAGATAGCTCAAGTGCTGGGGACAACTCCTAACACCGTCCGAGTCGTGCTATCCGCGCTGCGGAAGAAAGCCAGCCTCCGACGGAAGGCGCCAACGGAAAGGGAGGTCTAGCTAATGCCGGCGAAAGGTGGCACACCCAACCAAACTGACAAGGTCTTGAAGGAGCTAAGGCAAATCAAGAATCTCCTCATGTTGTCGCTCCTTATGGCGGGCGCAACTTCCGAGGAGGTGAACTATGCGACTGGTATGGGCGCCGCGAATATCCGCGCGCTCTTGCCGATCAAACGGGGGAGGAAGAAAGGCAAGACGACCACTGGGGCAAAGCAGGCGACCGAGTCCGGGACTTAAGGAGAGGACGCCGACATGCCCAGAAAACCTCACACGATGGCCGTCAGGGAGGCCATTGCGGCGAAGCTTGGGATTAAGACAAGTCGGATCTATGCCAGGGCAGCTGGCCTTGCGGCTCGGGCCCAGACCAGCACAGAAGATGGTCTTTACTTGTTGGCTGCGCAGAACCAAATCAGGCTGAACAAGTATCTCCCCGCCAAGAAAGTCACGGAAATCCGGAATTTGCTATTCCAGCTTGCTCCTGAGGCCCAAACAGTCGAGGCGTCGCCTCGCGCGGCGCGGGCTAGCGTGGGAAAGAGCGTCACCCTGACCATTGGTAGGGCACTGACGGCTGTAGATCCTCTTCTCCCAACAAGAACCCTAGCAGAAGCGAAGCAGATGGCAGAGGAGGTTTACCCGCTCCTCTACGTTTTCGAGAACTCGGCGCGAACCCTGGTTGCCCGTGTCTTGCGAGCCAGGCATGGGAGCGACTGGTGGGAGAGCAGAGTCCCCGAAAGGATACGGAATGTAGTCAAACTACGAAAAGACGACGAGGCCAAGAATCCGTGGCACGGCAAGCGCGGGGCCAGCCAGATCTCCTACACGGATCTAGAACAGCTGGGCAGTATCGTTCAGAGCAACTGGGGGGATTTCAAGGCAATTTTCCCAACCCTTAACTGGCTAACTCAGCGACTAGCGGAGATAGCTCAATCGCGCAACCCCGTTGCACACATGAACCCGGTCAAGAAACAGGATGCCAACAGAATAAGGTTGTACGTCAAAGATTGGCAGGAGTTGATGACCGCGAGGCGCGAGGTGATCCCTCACATCGACTAAGACACACATCGACGACTAAAACAATGGGTGCGAGATACCACCATCTCACCATCATGTCCCGGCGCCAGAAGGCGCTGCTCTTGGGGGACGAGGCGTGGTGCCCCGGCGTCGAAGGGTTATCGGGGCGAAGTAGTGGCAGGTACCCCTTCGCCTCGTGGTGCCCGGGTACTGGCATAATGCTCCAATGTTTGAGCGCCGCACTCAGCCGCTAGCGCATCGCCGCGTGTTCGTTCGGCGGCTCGCCATGAGCGTCGCGGTTGGAGTCACCCTCATCGCCATCTCGCTTCTCGCGGGTATGGTCGGCTATCACAGCCTTGTCGGCCTTCCCTGGATCGACGCTTTCCTCAATGCCTCCATGATCCTGTCCGGCATGGGCCCACTCGCCTCGCCACAGACCTTTGCAGGCAAGTTCTTCGCGGGCATCTATGCGCTCTACAGCGGCCTGGCCCTCATCCTCGTAGCGGGAATCATCCTCGCCCCGGTCATCCATCGCCTTTTCCATCGCTTCCATCTCGAGGTCAAAGACTAGTGGGCGGCCGGCCACATGACCGGCCCTCATGCATGCGATAGGTGATCAGGTACTAGCGCGAGGGCGCTGCGCCGTGCCTTGCGTCGATTGAAGCGGCGGTCTGAGCAAGGGCAGGGAGCGGAGGATGCGCTGAGGGAGCTCACGCCGCGGTCATTGTGTTGCGGTCGAGGCCGGTCAGCTTCGCCCGCATCTTCCGACGCCTACCGTCCCACGAAGGCGATGGCCTCCACATGCGGCGGGGCCGAATCGTCCGCCCCTACTGATCCTCCGCACCTATGGACCGTGATAGGGTGATTCCCATCTGCCGGCCTCCGACACCTGTGATGATGCCTCCGGTTTCCCTGGTTGCCGGGAGTTTACCGTCTCAGGACCCTCCCATGATGTCGATCGAGCCCTGGTACGCGGTGCCGTCCCCCGGGGCTTGTGCAGACTTGATCTGCGTGTATTCCCCTTTCACCTGGCTGCCTTTCAGCCACCCTTCTGTGACCACTCCGACGATCACGGCCTTAAGGCCTGTTTGCTCTACATGGACGAGCGCGGTAAAGGAGTGTTTCGAGCCCTTGAAGTGGTAAAGGGCCTCGATCACCGTGGTGGTGCCGGGGGTCATCTTGAGGACTTCCCCGGTATAGCTGCCGTCGCCAACAGCGCCTCCGACGACGCCCACCATGTTCGGGAGCGTCGTTACCCATTTGGTGAACGTGTTATGTTTTGCGTCGGCGGCGGCAGCCACGCCTGCACGCGTCAGAATGCCGGCCAGCGCAATCAAGATACAGAACAAGACCATTCTGGAACGCTTCATACGATTGCCTCCTTCCCGCTCTGAGGCGGGATAACCATGAGTCTCCCCCATCCGTGCTTCGTGAACGCACTAAAAGCGCTTCGCGCCCGCTTCCTCGAGCCCCAACAGGCACCTCCCCCTCCGATTCTTATGGATAGGAATTTCCTTTGTCCGAGGATACCCCCGCGAGAGGCCAAGTCAAGGCCGTCGGAGGGCGTCGGGTGCGCTCTGTGGGCCGCACGAGGCTGTCTCGGGCGGCCTCTACCCTCGAATGGGAACGCAGGAGGAAGCGAGGGACTCGAGAAGCCCTGCCAGGTGACGCGAAGGCACCAGGTAGCACCGTCCGACCATCATTCGTAGGATCCCCGAAAGCCACCAGCGGCAATAGGAGGAGCCAGCGATGACACCGGGCCCGGAGGTTTCCACCGTGGTAGTACCAGCTACCCGTTGGCGTCAGAGATTCGGGTCGCAGCGCCCACGATCAGCCTCGGTGCTACGCTACCGACCTTGAATATGAACGTCTTGATCTTCGGCGCGACCGGGTCCGCGGGCGGGAGCGTTCTCCGCGCGAGTCTTGCCTCTCCAGTCGTGGATGAGGTGCGCGCGATCACCCGCCGTCCCCTCGCGCTCGCCCACGGCAAGCTCCGCTCGTTCGTGCATTCCGACTTTCAGGACTACGCCGCCGTCTCGGAGGCGTTTGTGGGCGTTGATGCGTGCCTGTTCTGCCTCGGCGTCTCGGCGACTCAGGTCTCAGGCGAGCAGGAGTACCGGATCATCATCCATGACTTCGCTCTCGCCGCCGCGCGCACCGTGCGCGCTCACAGCCCCGGCGCTGCTTTCCACTTCATCAGCGGGCAGGGCACCAGCGCGATGAGCCGCTTCATGTGGGCGCGGGTGAAGGCCCAGACCGAGCGCGAGCTGATCGACCACTTCGATGCGGTGTGCTGGCGTCCGGCCGCCATCGACGGCGATCCATCCGAGAGCGCGCCGCGGGTGTACCGGGTCATCCGTCCGCTGTTCCGCCTGCTGAGGCCTTTCCGGAGCCTGTACGTTTCGGGCAAGGACCTCGGCCTGGCCATGCTGCAGGCCACCGCCGAGAACATGCGAGCGTGCGTCGTCGAGAACCACCAGATCCGCGACATCGCCGATCGCGCCCATAGTTTGTAGGCGGTACTCTCGTCGGAGACGAGGCACGTGCCCCCGGTGGGCAGATGGGAGGCGCGGGTGTTCTGTCCGAACCCGGAGTGCCCGGATTTCGTGGACACGGGCATCCATGGCGAGTATGTGGACACGATCTGGCAGTGCCCGGTGTGCGGCGCGAAGCTCGTTCGGGAACTGCCGGCACGAGCGGCGCCCGAGGCCGGGGGCGAGCCCGAGTTGTCCGGGTCCGAGGCGGGGTCCCTCGTGTCGGTCGCCAGCTACCTCGATCGGCAGGACGCTGAGCTTGCGTGCTCGTTGCTGACCGCGAAGGGCATCACCGCCTTCGTTTCACACAAGGAACTGCTGGTGTCCGAGGGCCAGGTCCTAGCGGCCATGGCGCTGCTCGAACAGTCAGAGGGGAACACGTGACCCGCGCGGCTCTTGACCGCCCACGACGGTGAATCCGTGCTCGCCGGCGCGCGGTGGCGCCCTGCGGGCGCCCTCCGCGCCGGGATGGAATCCCCGCCGCCGTTACTCTAGAGTCTGATCGCCGCCCGAGCGCCGCCGCCTGGCGCTGGCGGCCGTCGCAACGCCGCGCGGATGGTGGCTGTTGGCGGCCGTCTGCGAGTCCATGTGAACACATCGGAGGGCGAATGAAGATCCTCGTGCTCATCCTCGCGGTGCTCGTCGTCACCGTGGCCGTGGTGCTCGCGGTCGCCGACTACCGCTGGCGGTCGCACTCCGCGGTGGTCCTTGGGCGCCTGATGCACGGCACTACCGCGCCCAACGCAACCTTCTCCGCCGCCGAGCTGGACGGCCTCCCTGCCCCGGTGGCGCGCTACCTCCGGGCGGTGCTGCGCGACGGGCAGCCTCTCGTCAAGAACGGGCGGCTCGTCCAGGAGGGCGAGTTCCTCCTGCGCCCCACCCCCGACGGCTGGCGCCCGTTCAGCGCTACGCAGCACTTTGCCGTACGGCCCGCCGGCTTCCTCTGGGACGCGCGGATCCGCATGGCGCCCGGCGTGGCCGTCCGCGTGCGCGACTCCTTCGTCGATGGGACCGGCTCGATGCGCGCGAGCGTGCTGGGGTTGGTCACGCTTCTTGGAGTCGAGGGGACACCCGAGATCGCGGCCGGGGCGCTGCACCGCTATCTCGCGGAGGCGGTCTGGTTCCCGACCGCGCTGCTGCCGTCGCAGGGGGTCGTGTGGTCGCCGCTCGACGGATCGCAGGCCCGCGCCACGCTGACCGCCGGGAACACCACGGTGTGGCTGGAATTCCACTTCGGCGAGGACGGCCTCGTGCGGGGCGTGTTCACCCCCGAGCGCGGCCGCGACGTGAACGGCCGCGCCGTTCCGACGCCGTGGCGGGGGCGATGGTTCGAGTACGGGGAGCACGACGGGATGCGAATCCCCGTCCGGGGCGAGGTGGAGTGGCTTCTCCCCGAGGGCCCCCAGGTCTACTGGAAAGGCCGCGTGACCGGGATCTCGTACGCGTATCATGAATAGAGGCAGGACCTGGGCGCTGCGATGCGTGCCCGGGGCGGTTAGCTGACCGCGCCCGGCGCCGGGCCTGAAGGGCGGCCTCGGGTGCCCGAGCGCATCTCACCGTCCGTCGCGAGCGAAAGGGGGTCGGGTGTTCTTCAAAGGACTCGTCACCGTGCTCGCGCTCGATCTCCTCATGGTCGTCCTCGCGATCCCGCTGATTCTGCGCAAGGTGCGGCGCAACGTCCTCTACGGCTTCCGCACCTGTGCGACACTCGCCGACGACTTTGTCTGGTACGAGGCAAACGCGTACTTCGGCCGCGGTCTCCTCGTCTCCAGCCTCGTCTCCGCCGGTGCTGTGCTGACGCTCTCCGAGGTGAACGGTGTGTCGCAGAGCTTCTTCTTTGCCTCCACGATTTTTGCCCTGGTCGTTCCGGCCCTCGTCGCGACCCTGCTGACGTTGCGCTTCGCGCGGTCACTCACTCCCGGCAGGCCGACGAGCGCGGGCACGGTGAACGTCCCCCGGTGACCAAGCGCGTGCGCCAGGAGATAGCCCGATGACATCGAAAGCCGCAGTTGACGACTTCCTCGCACAGAAGTCCCTCGCCATCGTGGGCGTCTCGCGCAGCGGCAAGGGTTTCGGAAACATGGCAGTGCGAGAGCTCCAAGCCAACGGCTACCGGGTCTTTCCGGTCCATCTGACACCGGAGGCGGTCCAGGGCCTTCCCTGCTTTCCCGACTTCATGTCGCTCCCCGAGCCGGTGGGCGGGCTGGTCATCGTTGTGCCGCCCGAGCAGGCCGAGAGGGTCGTCCGTGACGCGGCTGTCGCCGGGATCAGCCGGATCTGGATGCAACAGGGGTCATCGTCCCCGCAGGCGCTCCGGATCTGCGCCGAGAGCAGGATTGAGGCGGTGCACGGCGAGTGCATCCTGATGTTCCTGCGCCAGGGTCCCAAGATCCACCGCTTCCACCACTGGCTCTGGGGCGTCCTCGGCAAGCTCCCGCACTGAGGGGTCTCACGTTGTGCCGCCGGCCGCGCGATAATCGCGATCCGAGGTGAGGCCATGACACCAGCACCCGTGAAACCGACCGTCCCACTTTCCGCGCTGGAGGCGCTCGACATCCGCGTCGGCACCATCGAGAGCGTCGAGGAGATCCCGAAGTCGGCCAAGCTCGTCCGTCTCGTGGTGAACTTCGGTGACCGGCGGAGGACCGTGCTCGCCGGCATGAAGCAGGAACGGGCCGACCCGGCCGAGATCCAGGGGCGCCAAGCGTTGTTCGTCGTCAACCTGGAGCCCCGCAGGATGCTGGGCGAGGTGTCCGAGGCGATGCTCTTCGATCTCGGGTCCCCAGACGGCATCACGCCCGTGCTGGCCGTCCCGGAACGCCAGGTTCCCGACGGGACCCGGGCCGGGTGAGCGAAGGGACGGTCCGCCCATCGACACACCGGCGCCCTCCCGGCGTCCGTGCCGCGCGGGCAGGAGGTGTTACGATTGCGCAACTTCTTGCTGAGAGGCGTGTGGACGAGCAGAGCGACATGGGTCCGAGCAGAGCTCGGAGTGGGCGGTTGGGTGTCGTCCGGAGACGGAGACGATGATGAAGAGACTGGCGCAGCGATGGCTGTACTGGACACCGAGAGTGCTGTGCATCGTGTTTGCCGCCTTCATCAGCATCTTCGCCCTCGATGTCTTCCGGGAAGGCGGGGGGTTCTGGCGAACAGCCCTTGCCCTCCTGATGCACCTCCTCCCGACGTTCCTCCTCCTCGCCGTGCTCGTGCTCTCCTGGCGCCGGGAGTGGTTCGGCGGGATTCTCTTCATCGTGCTCGGAATTCTGTACATCTTCTGGGCGTGGAACAAGCCGTTCGCCAGGTGGTACGTCTTCCTGATGATCGCCGGGCCTCCGGTGCTGGTCGGTGCGCTGTTCCTGCTCAACTGGAGGCACAGGGCGGAGCTCCGGCCCGGCTCCTGAACTCGGACTGCCTGACTCCGCGCTTGCGCTGTCTCGCCGCCCGGCCGATGCGTATCGGTACCACCTCGGTACCACATCGGTACCACATTGGTACCACATTGGTACCAGGTACCACCATCTCACCTTCTGATGCAATTGAGCGAAACCGAGCGGACCTAGGTGCGCTTCGTCACGCCCAACATCGCGCCCAGCACCGGGAGGGCGTTGGTGCGGTCGAAGAGGATCATGGTGCGCGTGTTGCACTCGTGGGTGCACTTGCAAAGCCGCTCGTGCTTCTCGCGCACGAACCTGGCCGTTTCGTCCCCTCCCCTGATCACGCGGAAGTCGTACCCCACCTCGCGCACGTTTCCGAGCTTGTGCGAGATCAGCTCGCAGCCGTAGATGTCGCCGGTCTCGGTCATGACGTACTCCCGCTCGCCCGCCAGGCAGAACTGCTCGAACGACCCGCCCTTCGCCTGGCGAGCGATGTACTCGTACCGGCGCCGGTTGATCTCGCGCCGCGCCCGTGCGCGCATCCCGCGCCAGCCGGACGCGGCCTCCCGTGGAGGGTAGCGCTCGTCGAGCTTCTCGGAGAGCCTGACGTAGAGGTCCACGTCGAGATCCTCCTTGAGCTTCGGGTCGTAGGCGTCGCCGCGGATCAGCACCAAGGCGTGGTAGGTGGGGCGGTACCGCTTGTGAACATATTCACAAAACTCTTCCACTCCACGCTGGTTGTCCCGCATGAACACGGTGTTGACGCTGGCGGTGAGGTTCGGGTAGCGGCGCGAGAGCTCCACGATGTGCTCGAGCGTCTCGAGCGCCTTGGCGTACAGGCCGGGGACAGCGCGAATCGTGTCGTGGAACTCGGCGAACCCGTCGATCGAGACCGCGACGCCCACGTGCAGGTCGGGCGAGATCGAGCAGATCCTCTCCACGGCCTTGCCGATGTGGGCCGCATTGAAGCCGTTGGTCGGGATGGAGACCGAGTAGAACCCGCTGTGCTGGAAGTAGGCGCCCACCACCTCGGGCAGGTCGCGCCGGAGGAACGGCTCCCCCCCCGAGATGAGCAGCAGGCGGATCGGCGGCAGCGTCGCGACGAGCCTCGTGATCTCCTCGAGCGTCAGCTCGTTCTTGCGCTGGTTGATCGGGTAGAAACAATGCCGGCAGCGCGCGTTGCACGTCGAGGTGACGAAGTGCGTCCACTGGGCGATGGCGTCGCCCGGAGCGACCCAGTCCCGCAGCAGCCCGGCGCCCTGCTTGAGACGAAGACCGCTCATGGCCGGGCCTCAGCGGCGGCCCGTGCCTGGAAGAAGCCGCGGATGCGCGCCACCTCTCCCGCCACCAGCCACGGGAACAGCGTCACCGCCTTACCCGGGTAGCCGGCCCTCACCATGCGTCCGAGCACGATCCAGAGGTGCGGGAAGAGGAAGACGAGCACCGGGAAGCGGACCAGCACGCGGCCGGGGCGGTCCAGGGCGACGCGTGTCCGGTAGATCGCGCACCCGTTGTTGAGCTGCTTGTCCCAGAAGCTGGGCCAGTCGAGGCGCTCGTGGTAGTGGGTCACGACGATCTCCGGGTCGAACCAGAGCACGCCCTTATCCCTCAGCACCGCGCGCGCGAACGTTGTGTCCTCGCCGTAGCTGGCAGGCAAGAAGCGCACGCCGCCCACCGCGTCGCGGCGGTATGCCACCGCCATCGTGGGAAAGGTCTCCCGCGAGCCGGGCCTGCCCACCATCCACTCCGAGTGGTTGAGGACGTAGTCCAGCCACCCGAAGCGGTCCGGCCTGCCGTTGGCGATGCTGCACCCGACGCCGAGTATCCGCCCGTCGCGCTCGAAGTGCAGCGCGACCCGCTCAAGCCAGTTGCTTGAGACCGCGGTGTCGCAGTCCAAGAACGCCAGCACGTCCCCCGAGGCCGCTTCGATGCCGACGTTACGCGCGCCCCCCGAGCTACGCGCCGAGCTCGCCACCACCTGCGCGCCGGCGGACCTCGCCGCCTCCGCCGAGCCGTCGGCGGAGCCGTCGTCCACCACGATGACCTCAAGCGGAGGGAGGCTCTGCCCGAGGGCGGATCGGACGGTGGCGCCCACCGTTCGCTCGCCGTTACGGCACGGGATGATCACGCTCGCCCGCACGCCGGCAGTGTCTCAGAGGGGAAGGTAGCCACGCAAGGAGCAACGGTCCAGGATGCCCTGTTGTTCCAGCGACCAGTGGCCGAGGCCCGGTGCCCGGTCTTTATCCGTTACTCAGGATGACGCCGCGCTGGCTCGCGTGGATGAACTCCACGAGCCTCATGGCGTCGGGCGCGTCGGCCAGGTCGGCGCTGATGCGGGTCACCGCCTCCGAGGTGGTGAGCTTCGGGCTGCGGAGGAGACGCCAGGCGTGCTTGATCGCCTCCAGCCGCGCGGCCGAGAAACCCTTGCGCTCCAGGCCGATGGTGTTGGGTCCGTAGCAGCGCGCGGGCCTGCTCCCCACGGTCTTCATGAACGGCAACACGTCCTTTGTGGCGATCGTCCCGCCGCCGATGAAGCCGTGTTCGCCCACGGTGCAGAACTGGTGCACCGCCGAGAGCGCCCCGACCTGCGCGAAGGCGCCCACGTGCACGTGCCCCGCGAGCGTGCCGTTGTTGGCGAAGATCACGCTGTCGCCGACCTGGCAGTCGTGACCGATGTGCGCACCGACCATGTAGAGGCCGTTAGCCCCGAGGCGCGTGATGCCGCCCCCGCCCGGCGTGCCGCGGTGGACCGTCACGAACTCGCGGAAGAGGTTGTTCGGCCCGATCTCCAGCCGCGTCGGGTCACCCTTGAACTTGAGGTCCTGGGGTGGCGCGCCGATCGAGCAGTGGGACACGAAGCGGTTGCCCTGGGCGACCTTCACCGGGCCCTCGAAGCGGCAGAACGGGCCGACGACGCAGCCGGCGCCCAGCTCGACCTCGCCCTCGATCACCACGCAGGGGCCGATCACGACGTCATCAGCCAGGCGGGCCTGGGGATCCACGACAGCGGCGGGGTGGATCCTTGCCATCACGCCTCCGATTTGGGCCGGTCGACGAGCGCCGACGAGAGGTCTGCCTCGGCAACGACCCTGTCCCCCACCCTCGCCACGCCGTGCAGGACCGCGAAGCGCTGGCGCCGCTTGGTGACGGTCACCTCCAGGAGAAGCTGGTCACCCGGCACAACCGGATGGCGGAAGCGGCAATTGTCGATGCCGGCGAAGAAGATGAGCTTCTCATGGCGGTCGGGGACCTCGCGGAACATCAGCAGGCCGCCGGCCTGCGCCATCGCCTCGATCACCAGTACCCCCGGCATGACGGGCGCGCCCGGGAAATGGCCGGTGAAGTGGGGCTCGTTGAAGGTGACGTTCTTGAGCGCCAGGATGCGCTCGGGCTCCAGCTCCAGCACCCGGTCCACGAGCAGGAACGGGTACCGGTGCGGGAGGATGTCAAGAATGCCTTGGATGTCAATCATGCCTTCCCCCCAACTGACGCAACGCCTCTTCCAGGACCTTGACACGCCTCCGCAGCTCCTCGAGCGTGAAGAGGTTCGCCATCGCCCGCAGCCATGCCTTGTGCGGCCGGGAAGGGAAACCGGAGACCGTCGCCCCGGCCGGGACGTCCTCGGTGACCCCCGTCTTGGCCGTCACGACGGCCCCGTCTCCGATCGAGATGTGCCCGACCGCCCCGCTCTGGCCGGCCATCACCACGTGGTGCCCCAGATGAGTGGAGCCCGAGATCCCGACCTGCGAGACGAGCAGCGAGTGCTCGCCCACCTTCACGTTGTGCGCGATCTGCACAAGGTTGTCCACCTTGGTGCCGCGCCCGATGCGCGTCTCGCCCAGCGTGGCGCGGTCCACGCACACGTTGGCTCCCAGCTCCACGTCGTCTTCGATCACCACGATCCCCACCTGGGGGACCTTGCGGTGCTGGCCTGCAACGGTGGCGAACCCGTAGCCGTCGGACCCGATCACCACGCCGGCGTGGAGGATGCAGCGCGCCCCGACGCGGCACCGCGGCTCGATGACCACGTTCGGGTGAAGCTCGGTGTCGTCGCCGATTTCCGCATCGCCGCCGAGCACGCACCCGGCCCCGACGACTGCCCGCGCCCCGACCCGCGCCCGCTCGCCGATCACCGCGTGTGCGGCGACGCTCGCCCCTTCGCCGATCCGCGCCGTGGCTGCCACGACGGCGGTCGAATGCACACCCTTCGCAGGTCGCGGTCTGGGATTGAACAGCTCCAGCAGCACGCCAAGCGCCGCGTACGGTTCCTTGCACACCAGCAGGTCGCGGCCGGGAAACGGCGCGGCGTCGGCGACCAGCAGCGCACCCGCCTTCGACGAGCGCGCGGCCTCGAGGTAGCGGCGGTTGTGGTAGAAGGAGAGCTGCCGCGCGTCCGCCTCCTCCAGCGTGTTGACTCCCTCGATGCGGCGGCCCGGATCCCCGACGACCGTCCCGCCGACTTTGGTGGCCAGCTCGCCGAGGGTGTGGGCGCTCATCGCGTCAGACCGTCAGCACGCCGAGCCTGGGCGACGAGATCCCTCGCTGCGCTCGGGATGACGAAGCTGACAGCGATTCGCGGCGCGAATTGCTGTCACTTAGTCACCTTCGTGTTGAAACGGCGCAGGACCTGGTCGGTGATGTCGGTGGTCGCATCGGCGTAGACCAGGCCCGACTGGTACTTGTTGAAGATGAGCTGGAACTTCAGCTCGCGCCCCACCTCCTGGATGATCGGCATGATCTGCTTCTCGAGGGCGTCGAGTTCCTTCTTCTTGGCCTCCTCGAGCTGCTGCTGCGCGTCGTCGTCGAAGCGGCGGAGGACGATGCCCTTGTCCTCGATCTGCTTCTGCAGCTCCTGGATCTTGGCGTCGGCGAGCGTCGCGCGCTGAGCCTCGAGCTGCTTCTGGAGGCCCTCCACCTCGTCGGTGAGCTTCTTGCGCTGGGCGACCTTCTCGTCCTGTGTCTTCTTGAGGCGTCCCATCGCCTCCTTGCCCGCCGCCGATTCCGTCACAAGGACATTCACGTCGATGACGGCCAGTGCCGGCTTCGGTGCCTCCTGCGGCTTCGGTGCCTGCGCCAACGCGCTGGCGGCCACCGCCGCCATCATCACCGCCAGATAACCTTTCATGATCGTCTCCCTTTCATCTTCAGCATCTTCCCCTCAGACCGGGGGTGCGCATTCTACCATTCCGGCGGTTGTTGCTGGAAAGGCTGGGGCTGCGAGACAATCGGGCGCCGGGCGGGAGGCGACATGCGGCCGTTCGATGAAGACGACGAGCGTGCGGTCACGGCGTTGCGGGTGCTCTCGGTGGACCAGGTCGAGCAGGCACGTTCGGGTCACCCCGGGCTGCCCCTGGGTGCCGCCCCGATGGCGTACGTGCTGTGGAGCCGGCTCCTGAAGGCCGACCCCGGAGATCCCCTCTGGCCCGACCGAGACCGGTTCGTCCTCTCGGCCGGGCATGGCTCGGCGCTCCTGTACGCGCTCCTCCACCTGTTCGGCTACGACCTGCCGATCGAGGAGCTCAAGAGATTCCGCCAGTGGGGCTCGCGCACCCCGGGGCACCCCGAGCACGGCCTCACGCCGGGCGTCGAGGTGACCACGGGGCCGCTCGGCCAGGGTTTCGCCGCCGCCGTGGGCATGGCGCTCGCGGAGCGGCACCTCGCCGCCCGCTTCAACCGGGAGGGGCTGCCGCTGGTGGACCACCGCACCTGGGTGATCGCCAGCGACGGCGACCTGATGGAGGGCCTCTCCCATGAGGCCGCCTCGCTGGCGGGACACCTGAGGCTGGGCCGCCTCGTTGTGCTCTACGACGACAACCACATCACGATCGAGGGCTCGACCTCGCTCGCGTTCTCGGAGGACGTGGGCAAGCGCTTCGCCGGCTACGGCTGGCGCGTCCTTCACGTGGAGGACGGGAACGACCTCGACGCCGTCGGCAAGGCTCTCAAGAACGCCGCACGACGCGAGGACGCACCGACGCTCATCCGCGTGCGCACGCATATCGGCTGGGGGAGCCCCAAGCAGGACAGCGCGGACGCGCACGGCAGCCCACTCGGCCCCGAGGCCGCGGCCGCCACCCGCGCCAACCTCGGCTGGGAGGACCAGGAGCCGTTCGTCGTCCCGGACGAGATCCGCGCACACTTCCGGGCGGCCGCCAAACCCGGCCGCAAGCGGCACCGTTCGTGGAACAAGGTGCTCGCCGCGTACCGCAAGGCGTTCCCCACCGAGGCCGCGGAGTTTGAGCGCGCCCTGCGGGGCGAGCTGCCCGACGGCTGGGATGGCGCCCTTCCACAGTTTGCCGACGGCTCGGCGCTCGCCACCCGTCAGGCTTCGGGCAAGGTCCTCAACGCGGTCGCGCTGCGCCTGCCCGAGCTGTTCGGCGGCGCCGGCGACCTCGCCCCTTCCACGGACACGCTACTCGCGGGGGAGGCCTCGGTCGGGCCGGGTTCGTTCGCCGGCCGCAACCTGCACTTCGGTGTGCGCGAGCACGGCATGGCCGGAATCGCCAACGGCCTCGCGCTGCACGGCGGCGTGCGCCCATTCGTCGCGACGTTCCTCGTCTTCTCGGACTACCTCCGCCCGGCGCTGCGCCTCTCGGCGCTCATGGGACTGCCGGTAACCTACATCTTCACCCACGACTCGATCGGCCTCGGGGAGGACGGTCCGACCCACCAGCCGATCGAGCACCTCGTGGCGTTGCGCTTGATCCCCAACCTGGTCGTGCTGCGGCCGGCCGACGCGCGCGAGACCGCGGAGGCGTGGCGGGTGGCGTTGCTGCGCCGCGAGGGCCCGACGGCCCTGGTGCTGTCGCGCCAGAAGCTCCCGGTGCTCCCCGCTCCCCCGCCCGGCGCGGTCGAACGTGGGGCGTTCGTGCGTGCCGAGGCGGGGCACGGCGCCCCAAAGGTCGTGCTGATCGCCACCGGCTCCGAGGTGAGCCTGGCGCTCGAAGCGCGCGCGAGGCTCGAGGCGGCAGGGGTGCCGACCCGGGTGGTCTCGGCCCCGTCGCTGGAGCTGCTGGCGCGTCAGCCCGAAGGGTACCGGCGCGACGTCCTCGGCCCGGCCGACGCCCTGCGCGTGGCCGTCGAGATGGGGCGCGGCCAGGGGTGGCACCGGTGGGTCGGGGACGGCGAGATCATCAGCCTGAACCGCTTCGGCGCCTCGGCCCCTGCCGCCGAGGTGATGAAGCACCTGGGGTACAGCGTCGAGGGCGTCGTGGCACGTGTGACGGATGCCCTTGCTGCGCGCCGCGCCACGTCAACGGAGTCTTGAGGCCCGGCGGGAGGAGATCAGCTGCGGACCGGCCGGCCGCCGAGCGCGGCCGCGGCCAGGCGGCGGCATGCCTCGGCGCGTGAGAACTCGCGCTCGGCCACAACCCGTAGGTGCGCCCCGCGCGCGGCCGCCTCGGCCGGGTTGGCCAGCAGCTCCACTACGCGCGCCGCGAGGCGGTCGGGGTCGCGCTCGATGAGGGAATCGGCGGCCAGAGCATCGAGGCCGCGCAAAGCCTCCGGCGTCGCGACCAGCGCGCAGGAGGCCTCGGCCGCCTCCGGCACCTTGGTGGACTGCCCGCTGCCGAAGCGCACCGGAAGGAGCGCCACCCGCACCCGCCGGAGGAGCGCGGCGCGGTCAATCATGGGGGAGATTACCGTGATCCCGTCGCGGCCATCCTGCCGCAGGACGAAGCGCGGCGCGTCCGCACCCGCGATCAGGAGCTTGGCGGCGGGGCGCTGCGCCCGAATCCTCGGCCAGATCTCGTTTAGGAGCAGTTCGGCCGCGTCCCGGTTCGCGAAGTAGGCCAGCCGACCCCAGAAACCGACGTCGAAGTCGCGCTCGCAGGCGCCGCGCTCCTCGATCCGCACCCCGTGCGCGATGGCCTCGGCCCGCTCGCCGAACGCGCCGCGCTCCTCGTCGGCCATGACCAGGACGCGGTCATAGCGGGCGCCCGCATGGCGCTCGAGCCTGGCAGTACGCGCACCCTCTCGGCGCCACAGCCATGCCGCGAGCCCGCGGGCAGCCCGCGCCCGCGCCTCCAGGTTGGCGGCCAGTGAGTCGATGGCGTCGAGGATGCGCCGCGGCGCGCGCACGTGGCGCGACACCCACGGATCGAGGCGCGCAAGGAGGACGACCGCCACGTCGAACGGTCCACCCTCGCTCTCCGCCGCCCGCAGCGCCTTCGGCCAATCGTAGCCGGCCGCGAGCAGGGCGGTCGCCGGGAGCCCTTCCGCGAGCGTGCGCAATGCCGCGACCGCGAGCCTGCCGGCCGAGCGGCGGGCCGGCACCAAGCGGAACGGCGGCGCTCCCACGGGCACCGCCCCGGCGGGCGCCACCAGCGTCACGTCGGCGTGGGGAGTCAGCGCCTCCAGCCAGGCGACCGTGCGCCCGCGGTCCCCGGTGATGGGCGGCCAGGGAAAACGCGAGTTGACGAGCAGGACGCGGTCAGCCATCACGCGCCCCGGCTCGGCCGCCTCTCGTGGTGATGCGCTCGACCAGCCCCTCCAGCACGTCCGCGTAGGTACCCCAGCTCCACCGGCCGGAGGAGGCTCGCGCGCCCTCGGCGAGACGGCTGCGCAACCCGGCGTCCATGATCCGCGTCAGCGCCGACGCCAACGCCTCCGGGTCCTCGGGCGGCAAGAGGATACCGTTCACCCCATCCTCCACGACCTCCGCGATCCCGCCCACCGCGCTCCCCACCAGCGGCAGGCCCCATCCCAGGGCCTGGGCCGCCACGGCCGAGCCGGTGGCGGCTCGGTACGGCAGAACGGCCGCGTCTGCCGCCGCGAACCAGACGCCCGCCTCCGCCTCCGGCACCCACTCCAGCCGTGCCACGACTCGTCCCGCCAGGTCAGGCATGGCCACGCGCCGTCGCAGGCGCGCGGCCAGCTCGCCCCAGGGCTCTCCGGCCAGCAGGAGCACGAGCGGCAGATCGGCGGGGAGCCGCGCCACGGCTTCCAGCAAGACGTCCACCCCCTTGTACGGACGGATGAGCCCGAAGCACAGCACCGCCACCGCGTCCGGTGCAAGCCCCAGCCGCGCGCGCGCGGACTCGCGGTCGCTCGGGGCGCCGGCCTCGGGCGGAAGCGGGTGCACGGCCACCTCGCGCCCCGCGAACTGCTCCCGCAGGATCCTGGCCACCTCCTGCGCGTGACACAGGAAGGCGCGGCAGCGACCCAGAACGGCCCGCGAGACGCGCCGCGTGTGCCAGCTGCCGTCGTGGTCGGCAGGGTTGTGGACGACGGCGACCACGGGCGCCACGCCCGACCGCGCGAGGAACCAGTGCAGCGGGGCCCAGGCCGAGGTCCAGTACGGCAGCACGAGCGCATCGGGCTTGAGCGCGCGCAGCTTCCGGAGGAGCCGACCCCAGGTCCAGGGCTCCAGCACGTGGTAGCAGGGTTGGGCTTCCGGGAGCCTGGGGCAGGCCTGGGGGTCGGTGTCCCTCCTCCCCGGGTACAGCACGCCGGGGTACTGCCGGATCGGCACGAAGAACCCCGCCAGGGTGCCGCGCGACGAGAGTGCCGACGCCAGCGCCGTGGTCGTGCGGGCGATGCCACCCCGCAACGGCCAGGAGGGCCCGACCAGGGCGATTCTCGGCACGTCAGGAGACTATCATCACCGCAGCGACGAGGCCGTGGAACGGGTCAGATGGTGACGCCGGGGGAGCGCTCCTCCGGACCGTCGAGGCCCACGGTTTCCCGCACCAGGTAGAGCGGCCGGCGTTTCGCCTCGTCCAGCACACGCCCGACGTACTCCCCGAGGAGGCCCACGGCCACGAGCTGCGCTCCGCCCAGCAATGCCAGCGCCGAAAGCGCGACCCACACCCAAGCCAGATGTGCGCCGGCCAGCTTGAGAACGAGAGTCGCGGCGAGAGCGACAAACGCCAGGCCCGAGACGAGGAGGCCGAGATACGTGGCGAGCTGCAGCGGGAGGTATGAAAAGGAGGTGATGCCGTCGCTGGCGAGGCGGAGCATCTTCCGGAGCGGGTACTTGGTCTCGCCGGCATGCCGCGCGGCGCGCACATACGGGACGCCGATCTGGCGGAAGCCCAGCCAGGACACCATGCCGCGGGTGAAGCGGTGGCGCTCCGGCATCCGGCGGAAGGCCAGCACCGCCCTCCGGCTCATGAGCCGGAAGTCCCCCGTGTCCACCGGGATGTCCACGCGGGTGATACGGCGCAGCAAGCGGTAGAAAGCGGCGGCCGTCAGGAGCTTGAACGCGGTTTCGCCATGACGGCGCGCGCGCACCGCGTACACCACGTCGTAGCCTTCTCGCCAGCGCGCGATCAGCTCGGGGAGGAGCTCGGGTGGGTCCTGAAGGTCCGCATCCATGATCACCACCGCGTCGCCGTCCGCGTGGTCGAGCCCGGCCGTGAACGCCATCTGGTGGCCGAAGTTGCGCGAGAAGCTGAGGCCTTTGATCCGCGCATCGCGGGCCGCCGCCGCGCCGATGATCTCCCAGGTGCGGTCGTTGGAACCGTCATCCACCAGTATGACCTCGTACGAACGCACGGCTCCGGCGAGCCCCTCGTGCAGCCGGGCGATCAGCTCCGGGACGCTCTCCTGCTCGTTGTAGATCGGCACGACGACCGAAAGTTCCACGCTCACGAGGGACCTCTTTCTGCACCGCCGTTCGGGGCTTCGAACACCAGGACGTCCGTGGCGCCGATAGACGACCACGCCCGCCTTGTCAGGAACCACTTTACGATGTCGGAAACCTTGACCCCCGCATAGTCCTCGACCCACCACGCCCGCAAGGGGATCCGCCGCATCGCGTACCCAGGGCCCAGGCGCTGGCGGACCACGCTCTCGCTCTCCGGGTCGCTCACGACGAGGTCAGGCTGCATCCCGGGCTCCGGCAGCGACCACCTTACCCGAACTCTCTTCCACTGCCAGGAGAGCGGCCAGGAGGCTTCCCCGCTGACCGTGGCCACCGGGCCTTCCCCGAGGTGCGACCGCGCGAGCCCGACGCCGAGCCGCGCGAGATTGGCTTCCTCAGGCGTGGTCTGGACGAACACGATCAGCTCGCCGTGCGGGTCCGAGGTCGTCATCGCCGGGTGGAGGAAGCTGGAGGCCAGGGCGCTCCAGGCCGTGGCAAGCAGCCCGACGGAGGCGAGCCCGCGCGACCACCACCGCCCCCGCGAGGAGAAGGTGCGTGCGAGCTGCGCGCCAGCGAGCGGGATGAACGGCAGCACCTGGTGCACGGCGAGCCACGGGACCTTCTCACCCAGGTAGGCGTACATGACGAGGCCCGAGAGCCCCCACGCGACGCAGAACGCCTCGATGCGCTTCAGGCGCGCGCGGCGGCGAACCGCCCACGCGAGCGCCGCCGCGATCGGCAGGAGCTCGTAGAGGGCGAGGCGCGGGAGGTGGTAGAACCAGGGCCCTCCCACCCGCTGGATCCTGTGCTGCTCGTACCAGTACCTCACCGCCTTTCCGGGGAAGAAGAAGTCCTCTGGATGGATGAAGAAGAACGTGTATGCGGTCATGCAGATCACGAAGAACCAGAGGAAGGCGGTCCCGACGGCGTACCGGTGGCGGTCCACCCAGGCGAAGGCCTTGCGGACGCTCTGCCACACGCCCTCGCGGAGCGCTACCGCGAAGGTCGCGACCACGATGAGGGGGGCCGTGACGTAGAACGTCTCCTTGGAGATCGCGTGCGCGGCCGCGGCCACCCCGATCCACGGGATCGTCCGCCATCCCCTTGAGCGGACGAGGAGGAAGAGCGTGAGCGCAACCGCGGTGAAGAGCGCCACCGGGACGTCGCTGCGGGCAAACCGCGAGTAGTACAGCATGACCGGCGAGATCGCGAGAAGCACACCAGCCCAGAACACCGTTCCGGAGCCCAGCCGGCGGCGCAGCGCGAGCGGCAGCGCCACAAGCGCGACGCCCGCGAGCGCTGGGTACAGGCGCCCGGCGGCGTCGCTCGGCCCGAGCACCGCGAAAAGCGGCGCCATCACGTAGAAGAGCAGCGGGCCGTGGTAGGTTGGGTCGTACCGGTAGGTGCCCTGGGTCAGGAGGGTGTAGCCGAACTCGCAGTGGACGGACTCGTCGTGGTGAGGCGGCCGGTCGCCGAGACCCCACAGGCGGAGGACCAGCGTCGCCGCGATCAGGAGCGTCCAGGCGACCCGTTCCTTCCTGCCCATCCCCTCGCTCACTTCCCCACCGACACCAAGATGCACTCATCGGAGCGGAACACGACGTTCCCGGCGAGCAGCACCGCCGAGAGCGACTCCCCGGGGTACAGCCTGCGCTCGACGCTTCCGAGCACGATCACGGAAGCCCCGAGGCCCTGGGCGATCCGCCGCACCTGGGCGGGATCCCCGCACCGGTAAAGCTTCTCGACCTCCGTCTTGCGCCGGCCCGTCTCCTCGCCGATGGCGTCGCCCCGCCAGACCCCCTCGTGCTGCTCCCACCCGAGCACCGCGGGGACGCCGGACGCGGCGGACATACGGGCCGCGTCCGTGTACGCGAGGCCGACGCCCTCCACGATGACCGTGCCCGGGGGCTGGGTTCGAAGCCAGGAGGCAGCGGCGGCCTCCCCCGGCGCCATCCAGCCGAGGCCGCCCCACCCCGCCACGGGCGTCGCGACGGCGCGCGCGGCGAGCGCCACAAGCTGCGGCAGGCCCGCGACCAGGACCAGCGCCGCTGCGGTGACCGCAAGTGCGGGCCGCCGCCGACGCAGCCATCCGAGGAGCACCGGTCCGACCACCGCGAGCAGGGTGAACGCCAGGTGGGACGCCTTGAAGACCGTGTTCATCCGGTAGTACTCGTCCGCGTAGGGATCCCTGAGGAAGACCACCTCGATGAACGCCAGCAGGCCCAACGGCACGAGCGTGAGCGCGAACACGGGGCGGGCACGGCGTGCCCTCCCTCGCAGCACGGTCACCGCCAGCACCGTCCCCAGCCCGATGACGAGGGCCAGTGCCACCGTCCCCGTCATGATCGCCAGCAGCACGATGGACGCCAGGAACGCCGCCCGGCTGAACTGGCGGCGAGCGAGCTCCACGCCGCCCCACCGCCACGCCAGCTCCCACGCCACCAGAACCGGCGGCAGCAGGATCCCGCCGAGAAAGAGGGCCAGTTCGTCCGTCCGCGTCGGCGTCGTCACCCAGCCCAGCCCGCGCGTCGGCGGGTGGAAGCTCAGCCAGAAGGGGGAAAACAGGACCCAGCCGGCAGCGCCGAGAACGGCCACCCGAAGCCAGCGCCCGAGCCCCGGGCCCCGGGGTCGCACGAAGCCGGCCTCGTCGCCGACCACCACGAGCAGGATGGCCAGGCCGAGCGGGATCGCGCACCAGGGGTTCGCGGCGGCCGCCGCCCCGTAGACCAACGACCCCAGCGCCAGCCCCGGGAGCCAGCGCGCCGGAAGGGCGCCGAGCGCCCGACCCAGGAAGATCGCCGCCAGGGCCAACGGCACGCACAGGAGGTGGGGGTGGAGGTCGCCGAGCTGGAACGTGAAGAGCGGGAACTCGGTGATCGTGCCCTTGATCGCCCGCGAGGAGGCCCAGAGGTCCAGGCCAGAGAGTGGCACCCCGGCCAGCAGCTGACGCCAGCCGTCGAAGGTCCCGGCGAACACCACCAGGAACGCCGCCATCACGCCCGTGCGCCGGCTCCCCCCGAGGGAGCGCGCGACCGCCCAGGCCCCCTGTGCGCAAACCGCCGCCAGGGTCGGCAGAAGAAGGTTGAAGACCAGGTCCGGGGCCAGGCCGAGCAGCTTGGAGGGGAGCAGCCACGGGACAAAGCCGAAGTAGTAGTACGGAAGGGAGCCGCCGGCAAGCCACGGGTCGGCGGGCGGGATCGTGCCGGGTCTCAGCAGCGTGGCAAGGATCGCCAGGTCCATGGGCTTCTCCGTGCCCGTGACCGCCACCGCCGGGAGGCGAAGGACGCTCAGGAGCACGAAGGCGCCCATGCCGACCAGCTCGGGCTCCAGCAGCGCCCTGGGATTGAGCTCCTTCAGGCCGCGCCACCCCCACGCCAGGAGCGGGAGGAACACCGCGAGCCCGACCCACCACCAGTTCGAAAGGCCCGCCCAGCCCGCCAGCCACGCCACGTACCCCTGCACCGTCCACCCAACTACCCGCCCCACCGCCCACCCTGCCCCGGCCCCCACGCCCAGACGGCGCAGGGCTCCCGTCATCACGACGCCCCCTGCCGCCACCACCAGGTACCAGGCGATTGCCTGAGAGATCACGGGTTCCGATTCTAGAACAGCACGTGGGACCCAGGACGGAGCCCGTGCCGGCCAGAGACGAACCGCAGGTCTTCCGGGTTACACTTTGGGGGTCGCGAAGCGGAGGCCAGGCACGATGTTGACTCTTGCACTACCGCTGGTCGTTGCGGCAGCGGCGCTGTCCGGGGAGGCGCGTTCGTTCTGGACGGTGGTCCAGGGGCCGCAGCTCCAGCCGGCACAGGTCCAGGTTCGGGCGCGCCTGGTCGGGGAGGGACGCACCCTGGCCGTCTTCCAGGAGGAAGGGTACCGTTTCTCCACCCTCGGCGAGGCAGACGAGACGGCCCAGATCGCCGCGGCCGTCAGCACGTTCGACGACGTCATCTATCCCCGTGAGGTCGCCCTCTTCGGCCCCTGCCCGGACAACATCGGAAACGGAAAGGTGATCCTGCTCCTGACCCGCAACGCGGCGCCCACCGGGACCTTCTTCCCCTTCGACGAGAGGCGCGAGGAAGAGGCGCTGCGGTTCGGTTTCCACTCCAACGGTGGGGAGATCCTCTACCATACGTTCGAGCAGCAGGGGAACCGCGAGAGCTGGAACCTGCAGGGGCTGGCGGAGACGTTTCACCGCCTCCTCCACTACGCCCGCGACCCGGGCGAGACCGCCTGGAGCGTCATGCTGGGGGACTACATGCCGTTCATGTGCAACCTGGCGTCGGCGCGCGTTCTCTGGGGGGACTTCGACCCGATGGGAACCTCGCACTCTGCCTCGGAGCCCTGGCAGGGGCGCGGCTGGTCCCTGCTCTTCATCCAGTACCTGCGCGACAAGCTCGGGGCCGACAGCCTCCGCAACCTGGTTGCACACCCCGAGAACGGCCTCTCCGGGGTCGCGCAGCTGCTCGCCGAGAGCGGCGACCGGCGGACCGCCGCTGACTTCCTCGCCGACTTCGCGATGGCCTGCTGGCTCGACGACGCGAAGGTCGGGGACGGCCGGTTCGCCTTCTCCTCCGTGGTTCCCCCACGCCCGCTGCCGGCCGCGCGGGTGGTCGCCTCGCGCCCCACCTCGGGCGTCGTGGACGTCGGCGTGGGGGGCATGGCTTTTCTTGTCGTGGACGGCGGCGACGAGCGCCCGTTCCCACTCGCCCTGCAGGGGGACCCCTCGACGCGCTGGGCCGGACGCGCCGTGGTGCTCAAGGAGCGCGGACCCGACCGGGAGATCCCGGTCGAGTTCGATGCGGGGGGCGCGGCGCACGTGGAGCTTCCCGCTCTGCGCGCTGGAGACAGGATGGTCGTGGCCGTGGTCGCCGTGCCCGGGGACTACCCGATGTTCGACCGCCGGACCCTGCTTCTGCGCTGGGGCATCGGCTGGGTCCCGCATGTGCCGGCGGACCAGGGCCGCGGCATGTTGAATTCGCTCGTCCGGAAAGCCCTGCCGGACGCCGGGGCAGCGGCCAGGACGCGGCTGATGGCGACGGTGGAACGCTTGGGAGGCCTCGGCTCCGAGGCCCCGGTGGTGGCCACGAGGTACGCGTGGGCGCCGGGCGCCGACGCCGTCGTGCAGGTGCTCGACCAGGAGGCCGGGCGCCGCGGCCTGCCCGTCCGCCATGAGACCTTCGTGAGACGGGCGTCCAACGGGACCGAGCAGGAGTGGTCCAACGTCGTCGTCGAGCTCCCGGGCAGCGACGCGCGACGGTGGCCGGTCGTGCTGGCGGCCCACTGGGACGGGGCGCGCGGCGATCTGGCGGACTCCTACCTGCGCGCGCTCAACCTGAACGACAACGCCGCGGGTGTGGCGGTGGTCCTCGAGGCGGCCGGTGCCATCAGCCGGATGCCCCACCGCGCACCCGTCATCGTGGCCTTCCTGGCCGGGGGCTATCAGGATGCGGCCGGAGCCCGCGCCCTGCTGGAGAGGCTCGACGGCAAGCTCACGGCATGGGTCGAGGTCGACGGCATCGGGATCCCGGAGCGATGGCCCTGGAGCCTGGACGTCCACCTCCAGGGCAGCGGCAACCTCGTGAAGTTCCCCTGGAGCGTCAACCAGAATTTCCGGCGCGTCGGGCTGGTCGCGAAGACCCAGTCGGAGATCGTCGCTTCCCACACCGGCGGCAGCGTGGCGGCCGCACGGAGGGTACCCACTCTGATCGTGCGCACGCGGGTGGGCGTCGAGGGCGAAGATCTGAATCTTCCCAGCGCGATCGAGCGGGAGAAGCTCTCCCCCGACCTCATGGTCCTGCTGACCAAGGTGCTCGCGACCACCGCGGTCAACCTGGCCGGGGCACCGTAGGGGGGAGCCGGCGCTCGAGCCGGACGCGGGAGGAGGGTGAACCATGGACGTGCTGACGGTCACGGTCGAGAAACCCGAGGCCACCAACTTCATCCTGGGCCAGTCGCACTTCATCAAAACGGTCGAGGACCTCCACGAGGCGATCGTGGGGACGGCACCTCAGATGCGGTTCGGCATCGCCTTCTGCGAGTCGTCCGGACCCGCCCTCGTCCGGCGCTCGGGCAACGACGACGGCCTGATCGAACTGGCCACCCGGAACGCCCTCGCCGTGGGCGCCGGGCACAGCTTCTTCGTGTTCATGGAGAACGGTTTCCCAGTCAACGTCCTGAACGCGATCAAGGCCGTCCCCGAGGTGTGCTGCATCTACTGCGCCACCGCCAACCAGGTCGAGGTCATGGTGGCGGAAAGCGGTCTGGGCCGCGCCATCCTCGGCGTCGTGGACGGCTGTTCGCCGAAGGGCGTCGAGGGGGAGCAGGACGTACTCGCGCGTCTGCGCTTTCTGCGCCAGATCGGGTACAAACTCGGGTAGCCAACGTTGCCCAGCCTGACCGTACCGCTCTCGCTGCCGGCGCTGATGGCCTCCGCCTTCTTCGTCTCCCTCGCCACGGTCGCCATCCCCGGCCCCATCACCCTCGTGGCGTCGCGCCTCGCCCTCGAACGACGCCTCTCGGCGGCCATCTGGTTCCTGATCGGCGTGACGGTCCTCGACGTCGCACTCTTCGCGGCGATCGCCGCAGGCGCGGCTCCGGTCCTGCGGCAAATCGGTGCCCTCCCGATCGTCGAGATCGTGGGTGGGTTCGCGCTCGTCTGGGGGGGCTTTTCCTCGATTCGGCACGTTAGGCCCGCCGACCAGAAGGTGCCGAAGGTGGAGGTCGAGGGGCGCGGCGCTTTTGGTAGCTTCATCCTCGGGCTCCTGGTCGCCGCCGGAAACCCTCACTACTGGATCTGGTGGGTCACGGCTGGGCTCGCGTTTGTCGAGGCGGCACGCGCGCACGGCGCACCCGGACTGGCCTGGATGCTGGGAGCGCTCGTGGGCGGGGTCGTGGCGTGGTACGTTCCGCTCCTGTGGGCAATGAGCCGCGGTTCCTCGCTCCTCTCGGGCAGGGCGGAGCGATTCGTGACGAGAGGCATGGGCGTTGCGCTCATCGTCCTCGGCCTGGGCCTGGTCGGGATTGGCGGCTGGCGCTTCTCGGCCGCGCACTTCCGCTGAGCCGCCAGAAGCCCCGTTTGGTGCGGGTCGGGGGGCTCTTAGCTAGAGGGCCGTCGCGTCGGAGAGCGGTCGGGCGTAGATGCGTGCCTCGATGAAGACCTTCACCAGCGCCGGGTCGAGGAAGCCGTTGCGCGCCTCCTCTTCCAGGATCCCCAGGGCGCGCTCCGGCGTGAGCGCCCGCTTGTAGGGGCGGTCGCCGGTGGTGAGCGCATCGTAGATGTCGGCCACCGTCATCATGCGGACCTCCGGCGGGATCTCCTCGGCCACGAGGCGGTTCGGGTACCCGCGCCCGTTGAGCTTCTCGTGGTGACCGTAGGCGATCCTCGGAACGGCGGCAAACCTCTTCGGCCACGGGATGGTGAGCAGGAACTGGTAGGAGTGCACGACGTGCGACTCCATCTCGCGCCGTTCGATCTCGTCCAGCGAGCCCTTGGGCACAAGCAGCGCCCGCGCCTCCTCCGGGAGCAGCATCGGCACGTCGGTCCCGTCCTCCCCCAGGAACGTGGCCCGCTGCAGCCCGCTCACCAGGTGGGCGGTCCCCTCGTCGAGAGACACGGGCTCGTCGGCAGCCATGACGGCTGCGAGCTGCGTTTCCAGGTCCGCCTTGACATAACGGACCGACGCCTCGAAGGAACGGAGGTCGCCCTCGGTCGGGGCCCGTCCGAGCTGCACGAGCGCTTCGAGAAGGCGGCGCAGCAGCACAGCCTCCCGCGTCCGCGCCGCGTGCCGGAACCGCTCCTGCACGAGTGCCAGGCGGTCGGGGTGCAGCTTCCTGGCCTTGGTGAGCACCGCTTCCCTCACTCCGACCTTGCCGAAGTCGTGGAGGAGCGCCGCGTACCGCAGCTGTGTCATCTCGTCGTGCGAGAAGCGGAGACCCCGCAGGGGCTCGGGCGGGTCCTGCTCCACCGCGCGCGCCAGCGAGGTCGTGAAGTGCGCGACCCGCAGGGAGTGGCCGGACGTCGAGGGGTCGCGCTGCTCGATGGTCAGCACCGCCGCGCGAACAAAGCCCTCGAACAGCTGCTCGATCTCCCGCACGAGCCGCGTGTTCTCGATGGCGACGGCAGCCTGGGCGGCGAGCGCCCTGATGAGCGCGACGTCGGCCTGCCCGAAAGGCCGCACCTGCGCGTCCGCGGCCTCGGCCGAGGTGATGCGCGAGGCGGGGTCGTGTTTCCGGTTGATGAGCTGCAGCACCCCGATCACCTGGGCCGACCGCGTGGCGATGGGCGCCGTGAGCACCGAGCGGGTGTGGTAGCCGATCGCCAGGTCGAAGCTCTGGTTGAACCGGTAAGGGACCTCCGAGGTGAGGTTCCGGACGTCCTCGACCTCCACCGGCTCTCCGGTGGTGGCGACGTAGCCCGCGAGGGAGGTGGCGTCGAGGGGCATCGTCGTCGTGACCATCGTCGCCGGCACCGAGTCGTTCTGCGCGAGTGCGAAGCGCAGGAGGCGGTCCCCGTCCCGCTCCTCGATGAGGTAGAGCGAGCCGGCGTCCGCGTTGACCAGCTCCCGCGCGGTGCTCAGGAGCAGTTGGAGCAGCCGCTCGAGGTCGCGCTCGGCGGTGAGCGCGATCCCGACCCTCACGAGGTCGAGCTGGCGCTCGTGCGCCGCCGCTGTCTCGCGCTGCTCGCTTGCCAGGCGCTCCCGCAGGCGCAGCACCTCCACGGCGGCGTCGATCGCGCACTCGAGCTGATCCTGGAGGCAATCCGCCGGCAGCCGCAGGAACGGCTCAACGGCCGACCCGGAGGCCGGCGGGCCGAGCACGATCCACAGGGCGGCGCCGGGTGCCGGGGCGGCCCAACCCGAAAGCGCCTGGCCGGTCGTCACCACCACGTCCACGACGGGGTCGCCGGGATGGACGATCCGGCGGACCCGCGCGGTGCGATCGGCCACCTCTGCGGTCATCAGGAGCTCGAGGGGCATCCTAGAGTTCAGTATACCGCCGCACCCCGTCCATGCCCGTCGGTCCCGTGCGCGGGCGTCACTGGTACGGGAAATAGCCGGCGATCGTGCGCGCCGTGAGGCTCTCGCCCTTCACCTCGACGCGCACGTTTCGAAACTCCTCGGGCCCCTTGGTGGAGGGCGACCGGTAGGTCAGCAGGTACTGCGCGCGAAGCTGTGCGTCGATGCGCCGGTAGATGTCCGCGAGGTCGCCCTTCTTCTTCGGGACGTAGAAGATCTCCGCCCCCGTCGCGCTCGCGAGGTCCTTCAGGCGCCCGCGGATCATGAAGTCCAGCATGCCGATCCCGTAGCCGATGGTGAAGATCGGCGTGCGCATCGTGCGCACGTAGCGCAGCGCGGTGTCCCACGAGACGCGCGAGGTGTTGTCGTCGCCGTCGGACAGCAGCACCAGCGCGGTGCGGCCGCGCCGGCCCCGGAACTGGTCGAGCGCGCGGACGATGGCGTCGAACAGCGAGGTCCCTCCGACGGGCGTCGTTCGCTCGAGAGCTCCCACCAGACCCTGCGGATCGGAGTTCCACTCGAGCGCCACGTTTGGCTCGAACGAGAAGGTCATGAGAAAGTAGGTGTCGCCGGGCCGCAGGAGCCGGCTCGCGAACCCGGCCACCGCCTCGCGGACCTCGGGGAACTCCGGGAGCATCGACCCCGAGGTGTCCACCAGGATGCCAAGCGCGAGCGGCAGCTCCGCGGAGGTGCCGAACCCTTCCAGCGCTACCTCTTTGCCGTCCTCGAGGACGTGGAAGGCTTCGCGCGGCAGGCCGGTGACCAGCTTCCCCGTCGTGTCGAACACCGTGACCGGGAGCTCCACCACCTCGATGCGCATCTTCTCCGTGTACCCGGTGGTGCCCAGGACCTCTACGGCCTCCCCGCGCAGGCCGTCGCGGTTGGTGGCCTCGGCCGAGAGCACCTTGGCCTTCGTGAAGATCTCCGCAGGCAGCGTGACGACGCACGGGCAGGTGCTCCACCGCGCCACCGCGCGGTCGTCCGCGCGCAGGAGGATCTCCGTCACCGGGGAAATGCCTCCGACGGTGACCGTCACGATCCGGCCCCCGCTCCCCTTCGGCTCGGGTCCGAGCAGGATCTTCACCGGCAGCTGGTTGCTGGGGCCGTTGAGCACGACCGCGTCCTCGCCGAGGAACGTTCCGTCCTTGGAGTACGCGGCGGCCCGCACGGTCGTCCTCCTGGCCACCTTTCCGAGCGGAACCGACACCGTCCACGGCGGCCTCTGGCGCCGGAACAGCAGTTGGTCGTCCTGGAAGAAATCGACCCGGGCCGTTCCCTCGGGTACGTCCGCCTCAAGCTCGATGGCCTCGATGCCCCCTGAACGCGGGGGCGGGCGGAAGTGCACCGTCCCGCTCGCCGCGGGAATGGGAGCCAGGGCGAGAGCGTCCGGCGCGCCACCCGCCTCCGCCTCGAACGGTTTCGTCTCGATCGGCACGACGACCTTGCCAGTCCAGCCGCCCCGGGCCTTGCCGTCGAGGCTCTCCACGAAGACGCGCACCTCGCCCTCGCCCGGCGGCCACTCGCGGTACAGCATCGCGCTGCCGTCTTCCTGCAGGGTGACCACCGCATCGCCGGAGTCGAGCACCTTCCCCTCCCGCACGAGGGTCACCGCCACCCTCAGCCGTTCCCCCGCCCGCGCCTTGTCCTCGGGCGCAACCTGGAGCGCGATCCCCATGACCGTCGCCTCGGGCCCCCGCCCCAACGATTGCATCTCCACCCGCAGCGCAAGCGGCGGCGCAGCCGCGGCGGCAGCCGCCAGGATCATCGCCAGCATGACCGACCCTCCAAGCCCTTGAACACCTTCACGTAGACCTCTATGCCTCCATTGGGTTTCGGTGCACATCTGACTGTATTAAGCTCATATCAAGTTTCGACCTGCATCCAGGACTTGACATTTCAGCACTCATGTCCTATTGTTGCGCTTCGAGGGCTCGAAAACAGGACCCTGGAAAAGAGGACGACACCATGCATACCATCGTACGATTTAATCCCTTCAAGGACCTGGCTACCCTCCAGGATCGCATGACCCGGGCGTTCGGCGACGTGTGGGGCCGCACGCACGGGCCGGACGAGGACTACATCTCCGGCAGCTGGATGCCGGCTGTCGACGTGCGCGAGACCAAGGACGCCCTCGAGATCTCTGCCGAGCTCCCGGGCATCGAGCCCAAGGAGGTCGAGGTTTCCGTCGAGAACGGCGTGCTGACGCTCAAGGGCTCGCGTAACCTCGAGAAGGCCACCGAGGGCGAGACCTACCATCGGGTCGAGCGCGCCTATGGCTCGTTCGAGCGCGCGTTCAGCCTGCCCACCAACGTGGACCCGGAAAAGGTCCATGCGGGGTACCGGCTCGGGGTGCTTCACCTGACCCTGCCCAAGCGCGAGGAAGCCAAGCCCAAGTCCATCTCCATCAAGGTCGAAGACAACTGACCTTCGATCGGGTGGGACGCGACCGAAGGTCATCCCGAGTCCCGCCGAAGGTAGGACGAGGGATCTTGCCACGAGGTCCCGCTGCCTGAAAGTGCACGCTCTTGACCAGTCCCCTTCCACCTTGCAATGCGCCGGCCTCGGCCGGCGCTTTTCTTTCTCAGCTCAGGCGACGGCGGTGGTCTCCAGCTCCTTGAGCGCCCTGGCGATCACCATGCGCTGCACCTCGCTCGTGCCCTCGTAGATCGTGGTCACCCGCGCGTCCCGGTAGAGGCGCTCGACCGGGTACTCGCGCGAGTACCCGTACCCCCCGTGCACCTGGACCGCCAGCGCCACGACCCGGTTGGCCGTCTCGCTGGCGAGCAGCTTGGCCTGGGCGCTCGTGCGGCTGATCCGCCCACCGCGCTCCGAGAGCCACGCCGCACGGTAGGTGAGCCAGCGCGCGGCCTCCAGCTCGGTGTCCATGTCCGCGAGGCGGAAACCCACCGCCTGGTGTTCGATGATCGGCTTGCCGAACTGCTCGCGCTGCCTGGCGTAGCGCAGGGACTCGTCCAGCGCCGCCTGGGCGATCCCGAGCGACTGCGCCGCGATCCCCAGTCGCGAGTGGTCGAGGGTGGCGAGGGCGATCTTCATCCCCTGCCCCTCGGCGCCCAGCAGGTTCGCCGCCGGGACCTCGGCATCCTCCAGCGTCACCGCCGCGGTGACCGAGGCCCGCAGCCCCATCTTCTTCTCCGGTGCGCCGATGATCACCCCCGGCTGGGCGGCGTCCAGGACGAACGCGGACAGGCCCTTTGCGCCCTCGGACGGGTTGCGCGTCGCCAGTACCACGAAGGTGCGCGCGACCCCGGCGTTGGTGATCCAAGCCTTTGAGCCCGAGAGCAGGAACCGGCCACCCTCGCGCCGGTAGGTCGTCCGCAGCGAGGCCACGTCCGAGCCGGCGGCGGGCTCGGTCAGCATGATGCCGCCTACCTGCTCGCCGCGCGCCAGCGGCGGGAGCACACGCGCCTTGAGCTCCTCGCTGCCGAAGCGCGCGATCGGCCACTGGCAGACCGAGTTGGTCACCGACACCCCGACCGCGACGCTGGCGTCCGCGCGGGCGATCTCCTCCACCGCGAGTACGTAGGAGAGCGCGTCCATGCCGGCGCCGCCGTACGCCTCGGGGACCAGCATGCCCAGCAGGCCGAGCCGCGCGAGGTCGCTGAAGATCTCAATCGGGTACTCGCCCGTCTCATCGCGCGAGGACGCGCCCGGCCGCAGCTTCTCCGCGGCGAACTCGCGCACCATGTCGCGCACCATCCGCTGCTGTTCGGAAAGCTCGAAGTCCATGGTGCCATTGTACGCAGGCGGCACTTCCAACCCGGTGCCGGCTCGTGTACCTTGCCCGCGTGGGCACCATCCGCCTGCTCCCCGACACCCTCATCAATCAGATCGCCGCCGGCGAGGTGGTCGAGCGGCCCGCCTCCGTGGTCAAGGAGCTGGTCGAGAACGCGCTCGACGCCGGCGCCCGCGCCGTGCGGGTCGAGATGGCGGCGGGAGGACGGGAGCTGGTCGCGGTGGAGGACGACGGGTGCGGGATGGACGCCGACGACGCGCTCCTCGCCCTGGAGCGCCACGCCACTTCGAAGATCGCGGCCGCCGAGGACCTGGCCCACATCGCCACCCTTGGCTTCCGTGGCGAGGCGCTGCCTTCGATCGCGGCCGCCTGTCGCCTCACGCTCGAGACCGCCGCCGCCGACGGCGAGGGGACCCGCGTGGAGGTGGAGTTCGGCCGCGTGGTGGCCAGCAGGCCGTGTGCGCGGCCGCGCGGCACCCGCGTGGTGGTGCGCGACCTCTTTGATCGCCTGCCCGCCCGCAAGAAGTTCCTCCGCACCGAGGGCACCGAGCTGCGTCACGCGATCACCGCCCTCACGGGGCTCGCGTTCACCCGCCCCGAGGTGGCGTTCACCCTCGAGCACGGGCGCCGGAAGGTGCTCGAGCTGCCGGCCGTCCGGGAGATCGCCCAGCGCCTCCCCGACCTCGTCGGCGCCAAGCGCGCCCGCGAGGCCCGCCCGGTGCGCCACGCCTCCGGCGGCGTGGCGGTGAAAGGCTTCCTGCTCCCGCCCGGCGGCTCGCGCGAGGTGGTGATCGCGGTCAACGGCCGCGTCGTCCGGGACCGCCTGCTGGTGGGCGCCGTCAACCGCGCGCTGCGCGCCCCTTCCGGTGTCGTCGAGGCCGACGCGTATCTCCACCTCGCGCTGCCCCCGGAGGAGGTGGACGTCAACGTCCATCCCACCAAGGCGGAGGTCCGCTTCGCCGATCCGGGGCGCGTGATGGCGGCGCTCACCCACGCTCTGGCGGCCGCCAAGGCGGCGCTCCACGGACCGGTGGAGGTGCGCCGCGTGGTCTCGGTGCCGGCCGCCCCACCCGGCAGCCGCCCGCTCCCCTGGGGCTCGACGCCGTACACGCCGCCCTCGTTCGCCGTCCCTCCTCCGCCGCGCGTGGGCGAGGGCGCCCCGGCTGCGGGGGCGCAGGACGCGTCGGCCCCTTCGACGACCCGGTGGGGGCGCTACATCGGCCAGTACCGCGAGACCTACCTCGTGCTCGAGGACGACGAGGGGCTCGTGCTCATCGACCAGCACGTCGCACACGAGCGGGTGCTCTTCGAGCGCCTCCTCGCGACCGGCGGGAGCCCCGCGGTCCAGCGGCTGTTGCTTCCGGAGATCGTGGAGCTTCCACCCGCCCTCGCGGCGCTGGCCGGCGAGGCCGCGGGGGAGCTTGAGAGCCTCGGCCTCGAGCTCGAGGCCGCATCGGGCGCCAGCGTGCGGGTGCTCGGCGTCCCCGCGCCCCTGCCCGCCACGAGGGCGAGCGCCCTGGTCGGCCAGCTCTTCGCCGACCTCGCCGGCAGCGACGCGCCGGGCGCCACCCTGCGGGAGCGGGCCGCCGCGTCGCTCGCTTGCCAGGCCGCGATCAAGAAGAACCGCCCGCTCCCCCGCGCCGAGGCCGAGCACCTGCTCGCAGACCTCGCAGGCGTGCAGGACCCCCACCGGTGCCCCCACGGCCGGCCGATTATCCTGCGCCTCCCGCACGGCGAGATCGAGCGCCGGATCGGCCGTCGGTAACCCCGATGGACGGCGCGGCAAATACCCGGGCGGTGGCTGGGGCCGGCACGGACGAGGACGCCCTCGTGGCAGCAATGGTGGCCTACCAGCGCGGGACGATGGAAGCGTTCGAGACGATCTACGGCGCACTTGCGAGCCCGCTCAAGGGCTACCTGCGCGTCCTTGCCCGGGACGGGACCGTGGCCGAGGACCTGCTCCAGGAGACGTTCCTGCAACTCCACCGGGTCCGCCACACCTACGGCCCCGGGCGTCCGGTGAAACCCTGGGTCTACGCCATCGCCCGCAACGTGTTCTTGATGCACCGGCGCGCCAGCTCGCGACGCGGCCGGCACGAGGCTATCGCCGATGACGAGCTGCCGGACGTCGCCGTGCCGCCGGACATCGAGGCACTGGGCGACGGGCCGACGGTGCGAAAGGCGCTCGCGAGCCTGCCAGAGGCACGACGCGAACCGCTCGTCTTGCACCATATCGTTGGGTTGAGCTTCAAAGAGGTGGGCGCCGTGCTGGGGATCAGCGAGGGGGCCGCCAAGGTGCGCGCGCACCGCGCCCTGCGGGAGCTGCGGACGGCAATGGGTGTGCAGAGAGCTACCTCGTGAGCGACAGGCAGGCCCTGCCCGAAGCGCTCCGCCGCGCGCTCGAGGCCGACCCCCGGCCGGTGAGGCCGCTGCCGCCGCCTCTCCGACGGGCGTCATGGGTGGCGCTCTGGGCCGGCCTCCTGTTGCTCGTCCTTCCTTTCGCCACGGGGATTCGGAACGACGCGGCCGCCCTGGGCTTCGGGCTGTGCTGGGGCGCCGCCGTGCTGGAGGGCATGGCCGGGCTCGCCGTCGTGCTGCTCGCCCTCCGCGAGGCGGTGCCCGGCTCCGGTGCGAGCGTTGCCGTACGCACGTCGGCCCTCATTGCCGTGCCTGTCGTCCAGGCGGCGGTGGCGGTACTTACCTGGCTGCGGCGCGGGATGCCCGAGAGCCACTTCCCGCCCGAAGGCGCTCATTGCATCCCCATGGAGAGCACTCTGGCGCTCCCTGCCCTTGCTCTGACGCTGTTCCTGGCGACGCGCGCGTACGCGGTGCGCCCGCGCTGGGCGGGCGTCCTGGGTGGGGCGGGCGTCGGCCTGCTCACCGACGGCGTGTGGCACCTTATCTGCCCACTCGCAGACCTTGGCCACACGTTGCTCTGGCACGGTAGCGCGGTCCTCGCCCTCGTGGCCTTCGGGTGGCTGGCCGGCGCCGTCGTGGAGGGCGTCCGCCGGCGCCGCTTCCGCGACGCCCATTGAAACATGAACGCCTCTTGGAAGCCGGGCACGATCCACCACCGGCCTGGCTCCGTCATAATCAAGCGCCGATTTTGACTGGTTGTCTCATCTATGACTTGACAGGTGAGAGCTGCGACCCTAGATTCGTTGCACAAGTAAACGGAAGACCGCAACCGGCTTTCTTGGAGGTGCGAACTGATCCCTCCCGGCCGGCCTTCACGACCGATGGAGGTGCCTCGTGACACGCCGGACGCTGTTGAAGTCTGCACCGCTGCTTGCTGCACTGCTTCTCATGTGTGCCGCAGCCTCCCTGTTCGCCGGGTTTGCCGGCACGGACGTGTTCATCCCCTCGGTGGGCCGCCGCCCCGGCAACCTCGGCTCGCAGTGGCACACCCTGCTCTGGATCCACAACCCATCGGACACCACCGCCAACGTTTCCATCGTTTTCCTCGAACGCAACCTCCCCAACCCCTCCCCGCTCGTCTTCACCGACTCCATCCCACCCGGCGACACCCGCCGCTACCCCAACACCATCGGCACGCTGTTCGGCGTCGAAAAGTGGGGCGCCCTCCGCATCAAGGCCAACGTCCCCGTGCTCGCCTCCTGCCGCATGTACAACCTGCCCCAGGACGGCGAGGACAGGGACACCCAGGGGCAAGCGTACAACGCCATCCCCGCCTCCTTCGCCATCGGCAACGGCCAGTCCGCCAAGGTGCTCGGCGTCTACCAGACCGCCCCCAGGAACGATTCCCAGTTCCGCTATAACTTCGGCTGGGTGGAGACCACCGGCTCGACCGCCAACGTCCGCGTGATCGCCTACTCCGAGACCGGCGACGTGATCGGCGACAAGGCCTACCCCACCACCGGCGGATTCGAGCCGCGCTACTACCCGATCGAGGACCTCGTCCCGGCGATCAATCACCAGAACGTGACGCTCGAGATGCGTGTGACCGGGGGCTCGGGCAAGGTCATCGCCGTCGGCTCCGGCGTCGCCAACCACTCCAACGACGCCACCACCTTCGAGATGGCGTTCAGCCCCGACCTCCTCGCCCCGACGGGTTCCTACGTCCGCACCCTCAACGGTCTGCACGACGACGTCACGCTGGCCGCGGGTGCGAACGTCACGATCACCCCCTCCGGCAACACCCTGACGATCGCCGCCACGGGCGGGTCGGGTGCGAGCCTGCCGCCGGGGACCGCGGGGCAGACGCTGTACCACACCGGCTCGGCGTGGACCGCGAGCAGCGCCCTGACGAACGATGGGACAAACATCGGGATCTCCGGGAACCTGAGCCTCCCCTTGACCACGGTCTCAACAGGGCAGGTTAAGTTGGGCTCGACCGCCTTCCTGCACAACTACGGCCCTGCCAACGCCGGCAACACGTTCGTGGGTGACAGTGCGGGTAACTTCACGATGGGAGGACCTGGCGGGGATGACGGGAAGTACAACACCGCAGTCGGGTATAGATGCTTACCGGCCAACACGACGGGCCACGCCAATACAGCGAGCGGTTTCGCCAGCCTCCTTTACAACACAACGGGCGCCGAAAACACCGCGAGCGGGTACGCCAGCCTCGACGCCAACACGACCGGTACCTATAACACCGCCACCGGCAGTTGGAGCCTCTATGCCAACACGACGGGTCACGATAACACCGCGAGCGGAACCCGGAGCCTTGCACAAAACACGACGGGCTACAACAACACCGCGGGCGGCTCCTACAGCCTGTCCTCCAACACGACGGGCTACGCCAACACAGCAAGCGGAGACAACAGTCTGAAGTCCAACACGACCGGCGCCGCCAATACAGCCTTGGGCTACGGCGCTGGTGACACGATCACCACGGGTGAGGCGAACACCTTCCTCGGCAATGGCGCCGACGCAACCGCCAACAACCTCAGAAACGCCACTGCCATCGGGTACCTCGCGAGTGTGGATGCCTCCAACAAGGTGCGCATCGGCAACGCCTCCGTGACGGTGATCGGCGGGCAGGTGGGGTGGTCCAACCTCTCCGATGCACGGGCGAAAAGGGGCATCCGTGATCTCGACCTCGGGCTCGACCTCATTTTGGCGCTGCGGCCGGTGCAGTTCCGCATGATCGAGGGCAACGGCCGCGTGGACTTCGGGTTCCTCGGGCAGGACGTCGAAGCGCTCCTCGGCGACGGGTACAACGTGGTCGGCGTCGGCGGCGACCGGGAGCGCACGCTCTCTCTGCGCTACACGGACTTCATCGCTCCCTTGGTCAAAGCGATCCAGGAGCAGCAGGCCACGATCCAAGCACAGCAGTTGCGGATCGAGAGCCGGGACGCCAGGATTGCCGAGCTCGAGGCGCGCAGCGGCACCCAGCAGTCACAAATCGAGGAGTTGCGCCGCCAGGTGCAGGTATTGGTCGAGGCACAGAATGCAGCCACGACCACCGAAACGGCCCACAGTCACTAGCTCCTCCGGGTCACGCGGAGTCCCACGGGGGCGCGGCGCACGCCGCGCCCCCGGGCTTTCATGCCGGGCAGGTGCGCAGCGCACGACCCCCGGTCGGGGAATCTCCCTCCTTTGGGACGCGTTTGGCCGAGTCAAGCACAATCAGGACTGTACCTGCGAAAAGTCCATCCGCCAGATCTAGACAAACGAGAATTGATGCCTTAGTGTGACCGTCAAGACGACCCGAAGACCGCGTCCCGGGCGTGTGAGTCGCCGTGGTGCACGTTGCCCCCCCGACGTGGCCTTCACGACAAGCTAAGGAGGCCCTCGTATGCCTACGCGGCGTTTCGTTGTCCTGGCTGTGATGATCGTGTGCCTGGGAGCTGTCGTGCTGGCCCAGGGGCCGGCGGATGCACCGCTGGCGAGCTGGCCGGCGCCGCCGTACTGGCTGCCGTCCGGGGCGATCCCGGCTGCCGGCACGCCGGCGGCTGAGGGTCCCGAGGTCGCTGCGGAGCAGGCCGTGGTGCGGGCGCTGCCGCTGGTGGCGATCGCGCCGTGTCGCCTGCTCGACACCCGGGCGGCAGGTTCCCCCGCCCTGCTCCCTGGTGCGGCCCAGGAGATCGCGGTGGTGGGGCGGTGCGGGATTCCGGCGCAGGCGCAGGGCGTCTCGCTGCGGCTGGTGGTTGGGGAGGGCACGGGGGGTGGTGTGCTGACCGTGGGGGCGGCGGGTGAGGCGGGTAGCCAGGGTGGCCGGCTGGTCCTCGATCGGG
>JBGQAK010000022.1:0-47094 GCA_041494245.1 Thermoanaerobaculaceae bacterium | reverse complement strand
TAACCCTCCGGGCGCAGGGGTGTTGCGGGCGCATGCTGCGTTGCTCGTCGGCCACGATGCTCCAGCATCGCCTGCCTCCTCGCGCCTTGCCTGCGCCTCGCAAGCCCCCTGCGCGCGACTCGCCCCATTACTCGGACAGGCTCCTTGGCCTTGCACCGCCTCCGCCTCCTCCATGCCGCCTCGCTCGAGGAGGCGCTCGCCACCTCCCGCAAGAGCGCGCGGCGGCGGGCCAACTTCAACGTGCACCCCACCCTGGATGACCCCATCCAGCGCATGCTCAACATCTTCCAGCCGGGCTCCTACGTCCGGCCGCACAGGCACGACCCCGACCGTTTCGAGCTGTTCATCCGGCTCGCGGGGGAGGCCAGCGCGGTGATCTTCGACGAGAGCGGGCGGCCGACCCAGTGGGCGGTGCTCGGGCCGCGCGGGGACTGGGCCGTCGAGGTGCCCGGCGGGGCCTGGCACACGGTCTTCGCGCTCGCCCCGGACGCGGTCCTGTTCGAGGTCAAGCCCGGACCCTACCGGCCTTTGGTCGAGAAGGACTTCGCCCCCTGGGCCCCCCAGGAGGGGACGCCCGAGGCCGCAGAGGTGCTGAAATCCTGGGAGCTTAGGGTACGGACTAACGCTCCCACACGTTGAACTTGAGGATGCACCAGATCGCCTCGAAGCCGTCCCTCCAGCCGATTTTCTTGCCCTCCGCGTAGGTCCGGCCGTGGTACGAGATGGGGACCTCGTAGATCCGCACGCCCATGCGGGAAACCCGGGCCGTGAACTCGGGCTCGAACCCAAAGCCCTCCGAGGTGATGCGCAGGCGGTCCCTGACCTGCCGGGTGAACACCTTGTAGCACGTCTCCATGTCGGAGAGGTTTAGGTCGGTGAACATGTTGGAGAGCATTGTGAGGAACCTGTTGCCGACCGAGTGCCAGAAGAAAAGCACGCGGTGCGGCCCGGAGAGGAAGCGGCTCCCGTACACGACCTCCGCGTGGCCGTCCAGGATCGGAGCCAGAAGCGCGGGGTAGTCCGCGGGGTCGTACTCCAGGTCCGCGTCCTGCACGAGCACGATGTCGCCTCCGACGTGCGAGAGGCCGGTCTGGAGGGCGGCGCCCTTGCCGCGGTTGCGCTCGTGGCGGAGGAGCACGAGGCGACAAGCCTTCGCGGCATTCGGAGGGAGCCGGTACGCGGCCAGCCGTTCGGGCGTGGCGTCACGCGAGCAGTCGTCCACGACCACGATCTCGACCTCGGCCACCCGCTTCGGGAACGGAGCCGTCGCCACGCGGTCCAGCAGCTCTCCGACCGTGCCCTCCTCGTTGAAGACCGGCACGACGACCGAGACCTTCACCGCTTCCATCGCTCTCCTCCCGGTTCAGCCGTGTGCTTGCGGCGCCCGCACAGGGGGTCTAAGGTGCACCCGTGGGGTGGCCCCTCTCGCTTCCCTTCCTGCTTCTGCTCGCGTGGGGAATGGCGGGCCTGCTGTGGTGGGACAGCCTCCGCCACGTCATCTTCGGCGCGCTGGTCCCCTGGACGATGGCGGGCATGGCCATGGTCGCGGTGGCCATGGTGCTGCTGCTCGCGAGCCTGGCGGCTCCCCCAGGGGAGCAGCTCGTGCGCGTCGTGCTGCTGATCGAGGGCGTGTACGGCTTCTGGGTGCTCGCCCGCCGCAAGGCGCGGAGGTCTGAGGATGGACGACGCTGACGCGCCCCGCGAGGTCCCGATCGAGGATTCCCTGGACCTCCACGCCTTCGCGCCCCGTGACATCCGCGGGCTCGTTGAGGAGTACCTGCGGGCGGCCCGCGCCGCCGGCTTCGCCGAGGTGAGGCTGATCCACGGCCGTGGGCGCGGCGTCCAGAGGGCCCGCGTGCAGGCGCTGCTCGCCAGGCTACCAGGGGTGGTGAGGGCCTTCGAGGCGCCCCCCGAGCGCGGCGGCTGGGGCGCCACCGTGGTCATTCTCGCGCCCAAGGAGGAGGGAGACACCGCGGCGCCCGGCTAATCCAGATCCACGTCGCGGATAGGCTTGGTCACGGGCTGGTCCTTGGCCTCTTCGAGGAGCTTGCGGAACTTCTCCTCCCGAATCGCAGCACCCGACTTCTCCGCCCTCATCGCCTCCTCCATCCGGGCCCGGGCGTCGGCCTTCTCCTTGCCCAGAGCCTGGAGGCGGTCCTCCAGCGAGCTCGTGCTTCGGGGCTTCTCCGAAACCTTGGAGCCGATAACGAGCTGGGCGTCGCCGTCCAGCTCGAGCAACGCGTGACAGTGCGGGCAGGTCACCGTGAAGCGTGCCATCGCTCGTCCTCCGAGTGGATTGTACCCTCTCCGGGCGGCGACCCGGCAAGCCCGGTCGAGCCTGACGCGGTGCTCAGACCCCGGCGCGGCTCGGGACGAGCTGGTCGAGGGCGGCGAGGAACCGCTGGTTCTCATCCCTCGTCCCGAGCGAGACGCGGGCGCAGTTGACGAGGCCCGGCCCGCCCACGGGGCGGATGATCACACCACGTTTCTGGAACTCGAGGAACAGCTCCTTGACGTCGCTCTCGAACTCGACCAACACAAAGTTGGTCACCGAGGGCACGAACCGGACCCCGCGCCGTGTCAGCTCGCCCTGCACAAACGCGAGCTCGCGCAGGTTGTGCTCGCGCGATCTCCGGACCCATCCGTGGTCCTCGAGCGCCGCAATGGCGGCGACCTGGGCGAGCGATGAGGTGTTGAACGGCGACCGCACGCGGTTGACGGTGGCAATGACCTCGGGGGACGCCAGGCCAAAGCCGACGCGCAGGCCGGCGAGACCGTAAACCTTTGAGAACGTTCTCAACACCATCACGTTGCGCCCCGCCTTGAGGTCGTCCAGTGCGTTCGGGTAGTCGGCGCGATCCACGTACTCGAAGTACGCCTGGTCCACCACCACGAGTGCGCGGTCCCCCACCTCGGCGAGGAGGCGGTCGAGCTCGCGGCGCGTGAAGTAGGTCCCGGTCGGGTTGCACGGGTTGGCCAGATAGACGAGCCTCGTTCGTTCGGTTACCGCCTTCGCCATCGCTCGCAGGTCATGGCAGCGCCCGCTTGTGGTGGGCGTCGCTACGGCGCGACCGTTCACCTGGTCCACCGCGAGCTGGTAGGACACGAACGACTGCTGCGAGAAGACCGCCTCGTCGCCGTCCGCCAGGAAAGCGCGGGCGAGCATCTCGATGATCTCGACGGAGCCTGCCCCGAGGATGACCTGCTCGATCTCAACGCTTTGGCGCGCGGCGAGGACCTTTCGGAGGGTGTACCCGCTTCCGTCCGGGTAGCGGTGGAGGTTCGGGAGCGCCTGCGCGATCGCGGCGAGCGCCATGGGCGAGGGGCCGAGAGGGTTTTCGTTCGAGGCCAGCTTCACGATGTCTGAGACGCCCAGCTCCCGCTGGACCTCCTCGATTGGCTTGCCCGGCACGTAGATGGCCAGCCTGCGGATGTACTCCGGCACCTTTAGTCCGCGCATCGTTTTGCCTCCCGGCGTGGCGCCCCCCGCGGCGCAAATCCTCGATCTCGTCCTCTGTCAGCTCCCGCCAATGACCGGGCCTCAGCGAGGAGTCCCGCAGCTCGCCGATGGCCGTGCGGATCAGCCTCTGAACCGGGTGCCCGATCCGCAGGAACATCTCCCGGACCTCGTGGGTCTTGCCCTCCCCAACCACGATACGCCACCACGAGTTCATGCCCGATGCAGTCGGCCGGACGAGGGCGAAATCGTGAGGGACGACGCGCTGCCCCTCGATGAAGGTGCCCCTGGCCAGCGTACCGCGGTCGCCCTCGTCCGGAACGCCCTTCACCTTTGCGAGGTACTCCCGCAGCACCCCATAGCGGGGGTGAGCGACGCGCAGGGCGAAGTCCCCGTCGTTCGTGAGGATGACCAACCCCTCCGAGTGGTAGTCCAGCCTGCCGACCGGGAAGATGCGCTCCGACACCCTTCCCCCGAGAAGGTCCAGCACGGTCGGACGGTCCTCCGGGTCCTCGGTCGTGGTCATGTAGCCCGGCGGCTTGTGAAGCAGGATATAGCGCAGTTTCTGCGCCGCTTTGAGGCGCTTGCCGTCCACCTTGATCGCGTCCGCGGACGGGTCCGCCTGGTCGCCGAGCACCGCCCGCCGGCCGTTGACGGTCACCCTGCCGTCTCGGATCAGCTCCTCGGCCTCGCGCCGTGAGCACACCCCAGCACGGGCGATGAGTTTTTGAACCCGCTCAAGGCTCACGTGTGCCTTCCCCGGCGACCTGCTCGACCTCTTCAGGGGTGGGGAGCGCGGAGAGGTCGGACAGCCCGAAGTGTATCAGGAACTCCTTGCTGCTGCGGTAGAGGAGCGGGGTACCCACCACCTGCTTGCGTCCCGCAACCACGACGAGCTTGCGCTCGAGCAGGGTGCGGACCACGCCGGCGGAGTTCACGCCGCGGAGGAAGTTGATCTCGGGGAGCGTTATCGGCTGGCGGTACGCGACGATGGCTAGCGTCTCAAGCGCCGCCTGGGAGAGGCGCGAATGAGCCCGGTACCCGAGGTACTCCCGCAGGGCTCCCTCGTGCTGGGCGCGCGTGACCAGCCGCCACCCGCCCGCCACGCGCTCGAGGTGCAGCCCGCTCCCCTCCTGCTCGTGGCGTTGGCGCACAAGCTCGACCGCCTCCTCGAGCCGCGCGCGCTCCACATCCGGCCCGGCGACGGCTTGAAGGGCCTCGAGGGTCACCGGCTCGCCGGCCACCGCGAGCACGGCCTCCACCATGGCAGCGAGTTCCTTGGATTCAGACATCGGCGAGGGCATCCATCGGCAGCGGCGCTCCTGTCGGGGTCAGGTAGATCTCGGCAAACGGCTGGCGCTGATGGGCGTCGGCGGTGCGCAGCCGCACCAGCTCCAGCGCCGCGACCAGCAGGGTGACGCTCTCCAGGCGGTCGGGGCGGGTCAGCAGGTGCGAGAGCAGCGGGAAGCTGCGCTGACGGCTGACCAGCTCGAAGAGCTCGATGATCTTCTCCTGCACCGAGAAGCGGATCGGCTCGAGCCGCAGCGCGGCCGGGTGCTCGCGCTGGTGCCGTTCGAGCACATCTCTCAGCGCCCGGGCCAGCGCCATCACGTCCACGTCTTCGAGGTCGAGTTCCAGCTCGTCGGGGGCGGCCGGCGCGGCGAAGCGGACCACCTCGACCCCGCGCCGCAGCTCGGCCAGGCCGCCTAGCTCCGCGGCGGCCCGCTTGACCTTCTCGTACTCGATCAGGCGCTCGACCAGCTCCTGCCGGGGGTCCTTCTGCTCCCCCTCGTGCCTTGGCAGCAGCATGCGGGACTTGATCAGCAGAAGCCACGCCGCGTACACGAGGTACTCGCCCGCCAGCTCCAGGTCCAGCACCTCCATCCGGCGGATCGCCTCGTGGTACTGGTCGCAGATCTTGACGATGGGGATGTCCCAGATCGAGACCTTCTCCTCGCGCACCAGATGCAGGAGCAGGTCGAGGGGACCCTCGAAAACCGCCAGGACAACCGACGGTTTGGGCGGCTGGTCGGGCGCTAGCTGATCAGGATCCATAGCAGGGCGTTCATGAAGGGTCTGAGAACGAGGCCTAGGAAACCGGTCCACAACAGGGCGAACAGCAGCAGGAACCCGTAGCGCTCGAGCTGCACCCACTGCCAGTGCAGGCGGGGAGGTAGCAAGGCGCCGACAACGTGGCTGCCGTCCAGCGGCGGGATCGGAATGAGGTTGAAGACCGCCAGCACCAGGTTGATCACGGCCAGGGAGAACAGCAGGAAGATGAGCGGAGCCGCGACCCCGGGGGCGCCTTGCGGGCCCACCTGGATCATCGCCGCCAGCAGCTGCCGGAAGGACGGCATGGCCGCTTTCACCAGGAGGAGCAGGAGCGTGGCACCCGCGGCCAGCAGCAGGTTGGACGCGGGCCCGGCCAGCGCGACGAGAGCGGGGTCACGCCTCTGGTTCCGGAGGTTTCGCGACACGAACGGCACGGGCTTGGCCCAGCCGATGATCGGTGCGCCAAGCACCGCCAGCATGAGCGGGAAGATGATCGTCCCGACGAGGTCCACGTGCTTGATCGGGTTGAGCGTGATGCGGCCGAGCCAGCGCGCGGTGGGGTCCCCCAGCCGCTCCGCGACCCACCCGTGCGCGGACTCGTGGACGGAGAGCGCCAGCGCGAACGCCAGCAGCTGGATGACGATCTGCGGAAGCCGCGGGACCAGGCTCTCCATCGCGGGCCATGGTATCAGAAGGCCCCGACTACTCCGGAACCTCAGCCTCGACGGCGACGTGCCCTTGCCCGTTCAGCCGGATCCGCAGCCGGCGCCCGTCGGCGGCACGCACCAGGAAGACGCGACGCTCCGCCTGGCCGGCAACGTCCGGGCCAACGGCCCAGCTCGCTTCGACCGTCAGCACGAGCCTCCCGGCCCCCGACCGCAGCGCCTCCGGGCGCTCCCGGCCGCGGTGCCCCTCGAACCACTCGACCTCGGCTGCAAGCGGGACCCAGCGCGACGGCATCGGAAGCCTCCTGCGCCCAGGGTACGCCTGCGCCTGCCGGTAGTAGACTTGTCCGCGGAGGCCCCATGGCGGACCGCGTCTTCGTTGAGGGACTCGAGCTCTACTGCGTCATCGGGCTCCAGCCCTGGGAGCGGCAGGTGATGCAGAAGGTACGCATCGACCTTGCGATGGACACCGATTGCCGTCCCGCAGCGGCGACCGACGACCCGGGAAAAGCGCTCGACTACAAGGCGGCGTCCAAGCGCGTGCAGCAACTCGTGGAGGGGTCGAGCTTCCTCCTCGTCGAGAGCCTGGCCGAGAGGATCGCCGCCCTGATCCTGGCGGATTTCCCCGGCGCCTCGTCGGTCACGGTCCGCGTCGCCAAACCCGGGGCGGTGCGCTTCGCGGAGGCCGTGGGTGTTGAAATACGGCGGGAACGGGAGGGTTCTCACCGCTGATGCGCGTCTTCCTTTCGCTCGGGTCCAACATCGAGCCGCGCCGGAGCCTCGCGCAGGCGCTGGCCGAGCTGAAGCGGCGATTCGAGGTCCTGGCGGTCTCCCCCGTCTACCTCACCGCCCCGGTGGGCGACTCCGAACAGCCCGACTTCTGGAACACGGTCGCGGAGCTCGAGAGCGACCTCGAGCCGGAGGAGATCCAGCGCCAGCTGCGCGAGATCGAACAGCTCATGGGGAGGACCCGCGACCCGCTGCGTCCCTACGGCCCTCGCACCGTGGACCTCGACCTCGTGCTCGCAGACGGCCGCACCGGGAGGTTCGGAACTCTGGAGCTGCCGTCCCCCCTGCTCGCACGCCACTCGTTCCTGGCCGTGCCGCTGGCCGACCTGGCGCCCGATCTCCCCCACCCCGTGCTGGGTGTGGCCATGAAGGAGCTGGCCAGGGAGCTGGCGAGCGTGAACCACCGTCCGCCGCAACCGCTGGATGTGGAGCTCGCGGAGTGAGCGGCCAGCCCAGGGTCGCCCTCGTCACCGGAGGCGCGGTCCGCGTCGGGAGGGCCATCGTCACGGAGCTCGCCGAGGCAGGCTGGCACGTCGCCTTCACCTACCGTGCTTCGACCAAGGCCGCGCGCGAGGTGGTGGACGAGCTTCAAGCCAAGGGCCGCCGCGCGTTTGCGATCGAGGCCGACCTGGATCCGGGCGGCACCCGAGCCGCGCTCGTCACGCGAGTCCAGGAGGAGCTGGGAGGTCTGGACGCGCTGGTGAACAGTGCGGCGGTCTTCCCGCGAACCCCGTTTTCAGAGCTCACCGCGGCGCGCTTCGGCGAGGTACTGCGCACCAACCTGGAGGCGCCCCTGTTCCTCGCCCAGGCGTGTGCGCCGCTGCTGAAAGCCCGGCGCGGTGCGGTGGTCAACATCGTGGACATCTACGGCACCTTCCCGCTGCGCGACCACCTGGCTTACTCGGTGTCCAAGGCGGCGCTCATCGCGGCCACCAGGTGCCTCGCCCTTGAGTTGGCGCCCGAGGTGAGAGTCAACGCGGTGGCGCCCGGCATTGCGATCTTTCCCGAAGGCTACGACGAGGCCACCCGGAAGAAGCTGCTCGGCCGCACCCTGCTGCGACGCGAGGCGGGCGGCAGCGAGATCGCCCGGGCGGTCCGCTACCTGCTGGAGGGCACGGAGACGATGACCGGCCAGGTGCTTACCGTGGATGGGGGCAGGACCATCAACCTGTAACCGAGGCAACCGGCATGGCGCGCAAGCGAGGTGCTTCGGGCCCGGCACGTGTCTATAATCCGCAGATGCTCCTGGTGGTGAACCCCGCGGCGGCAGCCGGACGCGTTGGCAAGCACTGGCCACGGCTGCACGCGCGTCTGCGGGCCGCCGGCCTCGACCAACCACTCGTTTTCACAAAGGCGCCCGGCCACGCTACGGAGCTGGCGGCGGAGGCCGTGAGACGCGGAGAGCGCACGGTCGTTGCGGTGGGCGGGGACGGCACGATCTGCGAGGTCGTCCAGGGGTTGCACGATGCGGGGGCTGGCGTCCTGGGGATTCTCCCGCTCGGCACCGGCAACGACGCCGCCCGCACGCTCGGCCTCCCGCTGCACCTGGAGGCCGCGACCCAGACGCTGCTTGCGGGCACGACTCGTAGGGTCGACCTCATGCTCGCCGGCGACAGGGTCGTCCTCAACGCGATCGGCATCGGGCTGCTCGGTGCGATCAACGTCAACGCCGCCAGCATCAAGCTCGTGCGCGGCATCACGGCGTACCTCGGCGCCGCGGCCGGCACTCTGTTGTCCTACTCCTGTCCGCCGATCAGGCTCTCGCAGGATGGCTTCGAGTACGCCGGGCCCATGACCATCCTTGCGGTCCACAACGGCATCACCACCGGCGGCGGATTCCGTCTCACGCCGGCAGCCGTGCCGGACGACGGCTTCCTCGACGCATGCCTGGTGGAGGGCACCGGCGTGCTGACCCGGTTCCCGCTCCTGTTCTCGGCCGTGAAAGGCACGCTGGTCCGGAAGCCGGGAGCGCACGAGCTGCGCTTCACCCGGCTGGAGCTCGGGACGGACGTGCGCCTGCCCTGCCACTTCGACGGCAACCCGTCACACGTCGAGCCCCCGGGGATGACCTTCTCGGTGCTTCCAGGGGCTCTCGAAGTCATCGCCCCCACCGCCGTCTGAACGGTGTCTCTCCGGTTCGCTCCTACCTCGCAGGCAGCGGCTCGCAATCCGCCGTGCGCAGGAGATCGAGAGCCATCTTCCAGGCTGGCGAATCAAGCTGGTCGGCGAGTACCGTGACCGCCAGGCGCATGGGACCCACCGCCATGATCCCCTGCGTCATGTGGCGGAACTCACCCTCCGGAAGCTCGGTGCGCTTGTCCGTCAGCGAGTAGAAGAACCCCGCCCCGACCCTCCCGTCGACCCGCACCAGCTTCAGGCGCTTTTCGACCGTGCCCGAGCGGAGCGCCTCCCCCATCGTCTTGACCGCGCGCTTGATGTCCGACGTGCTCTTGAGCTCGGAGGCGCCCTTCTCGGCCGTCCCGCTGATGAGCACCTTGGCGCGCGGGCCCGGCTGCGGCTGGAGGGTCAGGCTCACCCCGCCCGCCGAGGGGCTGCGCGCCTGAACGTCCCAACCCCCTGGCACCGCGAACCGCAGCACGCACGTACCCGGAATCACCTGCTCGTGCCACTCGGCGAGAGGGCTCTGACCTGCGGCGATGGCGCCCAGCAGAACGGTTGCGAGAAACGAAGCGGTGATCATGATCCACCTCATGTGCGCCGCCCGCGATACGCAGCCGGAACCGACTCCCCCGGCAAAGGCACCGCACAATGTCTCATTCGGGGCCACCCGGGGCGCCTGAGAGATCCGCCGCCTTGGAGAGCACGGACGGCGTCCCAGCTCCCCTTCTGACCCGCAGGGCGTGCCAGAGAGTCGGAACGTTGGACCGCCACTGGGGCAATACGAAGGTGATGGCGAACTCCTCGCAGGCGGCGAGCACCTGCAGGCCGACGGCGATCCGGAAAGGGAGGGGTATGTCGAGGACGATCAACACAAAAGCCGTCACGCCAATCACCACCGCCGATGCCTTGGAGATCCACGTGTGATAGCTCGGGAGGCGCCCGAACTTGATGAAACCGGCGAGCAGCGGCGCCGTGAACCCGGCCGCCGCCAGGACGATGAATGCCAGCTCCCGCTGCACGAGCTCCGGCCACAGCCACCAGCCACCGAGCGGAGCGCTCAGATAGGTCGCCAGGTCTGCCCAGCTGTCGAGCCTCGTGCCGATCTCGGAGGCTTGATCGAGCGTCCGGGCCAGGAGGCCGTCCAGCCCGTTCGAAAGAAGCGAGACGGCGAACAGGACGAGGAACGCCGTCGGGCGGCCGCACCACGCGAGGTAAAGCAATCCCGGCGCCGCGACCAGACGGAAAACGCTCAACGCGTTCGGGAGGTTCAACGCCCGTCCCTCACGTTCACGCATGGGTATCGTCGCTCCAGGCGGCACGACCGCTGCGTCCGACAGCCCAGGCCAAGGACCCCGACCGACTTCGCCTCCCACCTCAACCTCCGGCGTCCACGCCGTAGCGTTCGTGGAGGATCGCGAGGTGGTGGGCAACGTGCCCTGCCATGATGAACGCGATCGCTCGGACCGAGATCGGCTTCCCGCTCGCCACCCCCGTGCGCCGCCACGCTTCGGAAGGGAAGTGCCGGACCAGGTGGACGGTCCCCGCACGAACGGCCCCGAACTCCTCCAGTAGCCCCGCCAGCGGCATCCCATCATGCCCTGCGGTTCGGGCGTACTCGTTCTCGTCGAATGAGGGCAGCGGTGCCTTCTCGCCGCGCGCGAAGGCGAGCGCCCGGTAGCCGAAGACGCGCTCCGCGTCGGTGCAGTGGCCGATCACCTCGCGGATGCTCCACTTCCCCTCGGCGTACCGGAAACCGGCGCGCTCCTCGGGCACCTTCGCAAGCACCTTCCGAACGGTCGCCTGCTGCTCCTCGAGCGTTCTCCGGATGTCGGTGTCGCGCACGAGCTTCACGTACGTCTCGTAGAACGGCGCGTACTCGGTTGCCTCCGGTCGCCCAACGGTGGTCATGACCGTGCTCCCTCCCGGTACGGTAAGATTACCAGGGGTCGGCATAGGAGTTCGCGGATGGTTGAGAGGCCGCCGCTCGAGGTCGTCGGCCCCGGGAAACAAAGCTCCTCGCGTCGCGTAGGATTCCTGTCGACGCTATGCGGAAGGCATCCACCCCCCGGTTGCTGGGTCTCGCCCTGCTGCTGAGTGCGGGCGGCGGCATTGCCCTTGGCCAGGAGCCCGCACCCGCCAGGCTGACCTCTGCGGCGGTCGCCGAATTCGGCATCATCGAGCTCACGCGGGCGTGGCGCTTTCATTCCGGCGACGACCCCGGATGGGCAAGCCCGACCCTGGACGACTCGGGGTGGGAGCTGGTCGAGCCCACCATGCCGTCCGACCGGCTCCCACGCAGCGGGTGGCCGGGGATCGGCTGGTTTCGCCGACACCTCCGTGTAGAATCGGCGTTCTCGCGCGTTCCTCTCGCCCTGCGCCTCGTCGGGGCCGGTGCGGCCGAGGTCTATCTCGACGGGGAGCTCCTGTTCCGCTCCGGCAACGTCGGCGCGAACGCCAACCGGGAAACGCAAGGCTCCAACCCCGGCCCTTGGACCGTAACACCCTCTTCCGCCAGCCCGGAGCATGTGCTGGCGGTGCGCTACTCGTGCGCATCCGCACCGGCGTTTCTCGGGTACCGGATGCCGATCGGCTTCGTGCTCTCGCTCGGTCCCGCGGATACGGTCATCCCGCAGCTGCACGGCCAGCTGCGCCGGAACTCGCTGCTGGAAGCCACGTTCATCACGGTCCCGCTGTTCCTCGCGCTCTTGCACCTGGCGCTCTTCTCCTTCTATCCGACGGCGCGGGAAAACCTCTTCTACGCGTTCTGCATGGCGGCTTTCGCCGGGATCGTGTACACCGACTTCCAGCGTGCCTTCACCACCTCCCTGGGGACCGAGCTGCTCCTGCGGCGGTTGTCCAACCCCTCAATCATCGCGGTCATCTTCTTTGCCCTCCTGACCTACTACGCGGTGCGCACGAGGCCGTTCCCGCGAAGCTGGATCGTCTTCGCAACCGTGGGCGCCGGGCTCGTGCTCGCGAACTTTTTCAGCCCCGCGACGTTTTCGCCGTGGAGCTGGTACGCGTACTTCGTCCTGATGGTGGCGGAGATCGTCAGGGTGGAGGCGAGAGGTAGGACGGTGGAGCGGGCGGGGGCCGGGGTGCTCCTCGCCGGCATGGCCGTCCTGCTCGCCGTCATCGTGCTCCAACTCCTCATCAACCTCGGTCTCGTCGGACCGATCGCGGGCGTGAGTGCCGTGTACGTCTTCGGGATGCTGGCGTTCGCGGTGGGGATGTCTCTCTTCCTCGCCCGCACGCTCGCACGAACCAGCCTGCACCTCGAGCGGCGCCTGGTGGAGGTGCAGGCGCTCTCGGGGCAGCTCCTCGAGCAGGAGCGCACCGCGCACGCGAACGAGCTGCAGGCCCGCCTTGTCGCGGCCGAGAACGAGCGCAAGAGCCGTGAACTGGAGGAGGGGCGGGCGCTGCAGCTCTCGATGCTTCCTCCCGCGCTGCCGGAGATCGACGGGCTCGAGGTCGCGGTCGCGATGACAACCGCGAGCGAGGTGGGCGGCGACTACTACGATTTCCGCGTGAGCTCAGACGGGAGCCTGGTCGTGGCGGTCGGCGACGCCACCGGGCACGGCGTGGCCGCAGGCATCATGGTCACCGCGGTCAAGGCCGTGCTGGCGACGGTTGGAGGCGAGCCGAGCCTCTCGACGATGCTGGCCGAGTGTGATCGCGTCCTGCGCGGGATGAACGTCAAGCACCTCCACATGTGCCTCACCGTCGCCCGGGTCACGCCGCGTTCCGCGACCGTGGGCTCTGCCGCGATGCCCCCCGTGCTGGTCTGGCGGGCAGATACAGGCAAGGTCGAGGAGCTCGGCGCCGGGGGGCTTCCGCTGGGCGGCCGTCTGTCACCGGCGTACGAGGAGGTCAGCGCCCCGCTCGCGCCCGGTGACACGCTGCTCCTCGCGACCGACGGTTTCGCTGAGCTCCTCGATCCCGCCGGCAGCTCGCTCGGATTCGACGGCGCAGCGGAAGCCCTTCGCGGCGCAGCAGGCGTTGCGGCGCGCGACGTCGTTGAGCGTCTGGCGGCGGCCGCCGCCGCGTGGCGCCGCGAGCGCGAGCTGGCCGACGACATCACCTTCGTCGTCATACGCGTGCGTCCCTAGCCGCCTCCATGCGTCGGATGAATGTGGGGCGTGACCGCCGGGCGCGCCAGCGTGGCTTCTCGATCGACTGGAAAGATTCTCGTGCGACGCGAGCCCAACAACCGCGATTGCAGCTCCGCAGGGAACAAGAAAAAGGGGCCGGGATCGCTCCCGCCCCTCGGGATGACGTCTGCTCCGGCCGCGACGGCCGCCCGGCGGGCGGCCGCTACTTCAATACGCCTTTCACCATCGCCTCGATCACACCGGGCTCGAGTTCCTCCAGCTCGTACGTAACCTCGGCGATCGGCTTGTTCACCTTCAGCACGCGGGTGAGGTCGATGGGCGTGCCCTCCACGACCACATCGCACGGGGTGGCGTTGATGGTCGCCTCGAGGTCCGCGATCTGGTGGTCGGAGTACCCCATCGCCGGCAGGATCTGCCCCGAGTTCGGGTACTTCTTGTAGGTCGCGGCGATCGTTCCGACGGCGTACGGCTTTGCATCCACGATCTCCGCCGCCCCTGCGTCCTTGGCGGCGAACCACCCGGCGCCGTAGGTCATCCCGCCGTGGGTAAGCGTGGGACCGTCCTCAATGACCAACGCCCGCTTCCCCTTGATCAGCTCGGGCCTGTCCACAAAGATTCTTGACGCGCACTTGATGACCCGCGCCTTGGGGTTGTACTTGAGGCAGTTGTCCATCACCTCGACGACCTTGATCGGGTCGGCGGTCTGGACCTTGTTGATGATGAGCAGGTCCGCCATCAGGAAGTTGGACTCGCCCGGGTAGTAGGTCAGCTCGTGGCCGGGCCGGTGCGGGTCGAGCAGGGTGATGTGCAGGTCCGGCTTGTAGAACGGTGTGTCGTTGTTGCCGCCGTCCCAGAGGATGACGTCCGCCTCCTTCTCCGCCTCGCGCAGGATCATCTCGTAGTCCACGCCCGCGTAGACGATGAAACCGCTGTCGATGTGCGGCTCGTACTCCTCGCGCTCCTCGATGGTGCACTCGTGCGTGTCGAGGTCCTGGTAGGTCTCGAAGCGCTGGCAGGCCTGCTTGACCAGGTCGCCGTACGGCATCGGGTGGCGGATCGCCACGACCTTCTTTCCGAGGCCCTTGAGGATGCGCGAGACGTACCTGGTGGTCTGCGACTTGCCGACACCGGTGCGCACCGCGCAGATCGCGATCACCGGCTTGGTGGACTTCAACATCGTGTGCTGCACCGAACAGATGCCGAAGTTGGCGCCCCACGCGATCACGTGGCTGCCCTTATCCATCACGTACTGGTGGGGAACGTCCGAGTAGGAGAACCAGACGTCATCCACGTCGTGCTGCTTGACCAGCTTCTCCAGATCACTTTCGGGGAAGATCGGGATCCCCGCCGGGTAGAGCGACCCTGCGAGGGACGGCGGGTAGACCCGCCCCTCGATGTCGGGGATCTGCGTGGCGGTGAAGGCCACCACCTCCACCTCCGGGTTGTTCCGGAAGATGCAGTTGAAGTTGTGGAAGTCCCGTCCGGCGGCTCCCATGATCACGACCTTGCGCTTCGCCATTTCCCACCTCCTTAAGGTGCCGGCGGTCCGACGAACGTTGCGACCACCGGGGCCCGGCATGGCGTAGCCGAGCAGCTCCGCCGGGTATGGCTGAACCGGCGGCTTTGTTCGCTTCGCTCACAGGGACCAGGGCTCAGGGGCCAGGGAACTGGTCCCTGTCCCCCGTCCCCTGTACGCTACTCCCACTCGATCGTGCCGGGGGGCTTGGACGTCACGTCGTAGACCACCCGGTTAATGCCCCTCACCTCGTTGACGATGCGCCGCGCGGTCCGGTCCAGAACCTCGGGGGGAAACCGGAACCAGTCCGCGGTCATGAAGTCCTCGGTCGTGACGGCGCGCAGCGCCGCCACGTTCTCGTAGGTGCGCTGGTCGCCCATGACGCCCACGCTGCGCACCGGGAGCAGGACCGTGGCCGCTTGCGCGATCTCGCGGTAGAGCCCCGCACCCCGGATCTCGTCCATGAAGATCGCGTCCGCCCGCTGCAGCAGCGAGACGCGCTCCGGGGTCACGTCGCCCAGGATGCGCACGGCGAGGCCGGGCCCGGGAAACGGGTGGCGCCAGACGAACGGCTCCGGCAGCCCCAGCTCCTCGCCCAGGCGGCGCACCTCGTCCTTGAACAGCTCTCGCAGCGGCTCGACGAGTGCCAGCCCCAGCCGCTCGGGGAGGCCGCCCACGTTGTGGTGGGTCTTGATCGTCGCCGATGGCCCGCGCACCGAGGTGGACTCGATCACGTCCGGGTAGAGCGTGCCCTGCGCCAGGAAGCGCGCGTCCGGAAAGCGCCTGGCCTCCTCCTCGAACACCGCGATGAACTCGTGCCCGATGCGGCGGCGCTTCTCCTCGGGGTCCTCGATGCCGGCCAGACACGCGAAGAAGCGCTCCGCGGCGTTCACGCGGTTCACCTTCAGCCCGAACCCCTCGAAGCGCTTCTGGACCTGGTCGCCCTCGTCGAGGCGCAGCAGCCCGGTGTCCACGAAGATCGGCACCGTGCGCTCACCCACCGCCTCCCTGCAGAGCAGGGCCGTCACGCTGGAGTCCACGCCGCCGGAGAGGGCCACGATGATCCGACCCTCCGGGACGCGCTCGCGGATGCGCGAGACGGCCTCGTGCCGGATCGAGGCCGGCGTCCAGTCGCGCCGCGCGCGGCAGCTCTTGAGGAAGTTGTCGAGGATCTGGCGGCCCATCTCGGTGTGCCGCACCTCGGGGTGGAACTGGATGCCGTAGAAGCGGCGGCGCTCGTCCGCCATCGCCGCCACCGGCGCGTTGTCGGTGTGGCCAACGATGCGGAAACCCTCGGGCAGCCGCTCGACCCGGTCGCCGTGGGACATCCAGACCCTCTGAGTGGCCTTCGTCCCCGCGAAGAGCGGGCAGGACAGCTCGGCGTGCAGCTCGGCGGCGCCGTACTCGCGGCTCCCGGCGGCCTCGACCTTGCCGCCCAGCAGATGCGCCATCGCCTGGTGGCCGTAGCACAGCCCCAGCACCGGCACGCCGAGCTCGAACACACCCGGATCGGGGCGGATCGCGCCCTCCTCGTAGATCGAGGCCGGGCCTCCCGACAGCACGATGCCGATGGGGTTGCGCGTCCTGACCTCGGCCGCGAGCAGGTCGCCCTTGCGGATCTCGCTGAAAACGCCCAGCTCGCGTACACGCCGCGCGATGAGCTGGGTGTACTGGGCGCCGAAGTCCAGGATTAACAGCGTTTCGTGGGCAGCCATAGCGCCCGCAGAGCGGGCCCGGCCATCCTACCAGCCGCCCGCAGGCCCGGCAAGCGCCGGGTGTTCTCGACGCCGTGGAAAGGAAAGCCCCGATGAGCGGGGCGTTGAGATTGTGGTGCCCAGGGGCGGAATTGAACCGTCGACACCAGCATTTTCAGTGCTGTGCTCTACCAACTGAGCTACCTGGGCACCTCAGGCCGGGAGAGTATGCCGAGGTCTCGACGGGGTGTCAACAGCGTGGTCGCATCTGCGTTGTCCCGGCTACAGCCACTTCAGCAGCTCGTCGGGGACCTCGACGGTGCAGCGTAGGAGGGCCTGCGCGTGGGTCTTCCCCTGGGCGTCGGTGAGGAGGCTCGCGGTGCCGCCGCCGCCCAGCGAGTCATGCAGGATGAAGTTGAGCGCGAGCAGGTTCGGCACCTCGAAGCGTTCGACCTGCCCTTTCACGATCGCGCCCAGCAGGCGCTTGACCACCTCCGGCGTGAGGTTCTCCACGAGCCAGGCGTAGACCGCCGGCGTGCGGGCGATTACCCCGACGTTGGAGGCGTCGCCCTTGTCGCCGGAACGACCGTGTGCAAGCATCTCCAGGGGCACGCGGGCCACGTAGAACCTCCCCGCATAGCCTAGCAGCACCCTTTCCGGCCCGTACCCTACAATGGCCCCATGCGGAGTGGCGGGCACAACGTCTCCCTGCTGGCGGCGGCCGGGCTGCTCCTCGTGATGCTCTACCCCGCGCTGTTCCTCTCCCACCGTCTCGCACCGGAAGCCAGCCTCAAGAGCGAGCCACCGTGGCGCGTGCAGTGGGGCCCGTACCCAAATCCGTCTCCGCTCGCGGTGGAGGCGGCCACGCGCCTGGGACCTCGCCTCGCCTGCATCTCCAGGGACGGCTTCGCCTTCGCGCTCTGGAACCCGCTGATCGGAGGGGGGCGACCCGGTTGGCTCGCCTCACCCGCGGAGGGCGGGGCGCCGCTGCCGGTGGTCGCGGGGCTGCTGGCCCGGCCGGGGTGGGTGTGGACCGCGCTCTTCGCCGTCCAGCTGACGGTCGGCTTCCTGGCCTCGTGGTGGGTGCTCCGCCTGCTCGGTTCGGGCGCGTGGCCCGCGGTGATTGGCGCCACGGCCTATGCGCTCTCCGGGCCGGTGAGCGGGCACTGGCTGGACTGGCAGGGCTCGGCACTCGCCCTCGGCCCCCTGGCGATCGTGCCCGCCCTCGCCCCTCCCCGCCGATGGCGGCATCGCCTCGCGGGATGGGCGGCCGTACTTGCCCTCCTGGCCGCGAGCGGCGCACCCGCAGTGCCGTTCGTCGCGCTGGCGGCCGCCGTGATGATCTTCTCGGGCCCCCTCCCGGACCGGGGTGATCGCTGGGGAGCGCCGGTGCTGGCCGGGGTCATCGTCCTCGCGTTGATGCTTCCCGTGCTCTGGCTGGAGCGCGGAGGCGGGGAGCCCGCTGCCCCGCCACCAGCGGCGCAACCCTTTCCCCCGCCGGCAACCCTGAGTTCCCTGGTGGCCGCTCCTGCACCACCGGGCGCGATCCAGGCGCAGGGGGGCGCGAGGCCGGCCGAGGTGCCGGCCTACCTCGGGGCTGCAACGCTCGTGCTCGCGGCGCTGGGCGTAACGGGCCTCGGATTCCGAGCCCGCGGGCTCTGGCTGGGCGTGTTCGGCGTGAGCCTGGCGCTTGCGGTGCTCCCCGGCCCGCTGCTGGCCCGCGCCGGTCTCTCCCAGCGCCCGCTCGGCGTGCTGGCGTTCTCGGCCGCGGTGCTGGCCGCTGCGGGTGCGCAGGCCCTGGGCGACCGTCTGCCGTTCGCGCGTGCTCGGCAATTCGTCGGCCTCACGGTCTGGCTCCTGTTCGCGCTGGCGTTGCTGCCCCACGCTGCGCGGCGGCTCCCTTTCGCGTCCGTCGAGGACGCAGACCTCCCGTCTCCGATGTCCGCCTCGCTGGCGGCAGGCCCGACGCGGCTCGTCGGAATCCTGGGGATGCTGCCGCCTGACGTGAGCGCGACGCTGGCCCTGGCGGACGTGAGAGCGTGGTCGTTCGCGCGCGAGCCACGCTACGCATCCCTCCTCGGCGCCGACAGGGACGGCGAGCTCCCAGTGGCGCGCGCCCTGGACCCGCGGACGGCGCGACTCGGCGCCCGTTGGCTCCTGGAGCCGCTGCCCCTGCGGGTCGTATCGGGAGAGGTCTTCGCGCGGATCGAACCGACCGAGCTCGAGGCACGCGACGAGAGGGCGCCGGACGGGCTCCGCCGGTTCCGGGCCGAGGTGCCGCGCGGGGCGTGCCGCGTCGGCTTACGCGTTGGGCCCACCGTCGGCGCGGTCTGGCTGGAGGGCCCAGGGCGGCGCACCCAGCTCGAGCCCGACGGCGCGCTCGCCGCCGAGAGCGACGCCTGGCGCTGGTTCGCGGTGCCGCCGGAGTGGCCCGCCGGCCCGGGCACGCTCGCGCTGCCCGAGCGACAGGGCGCGGACGGCCCCCGACTGGCGGCCGCGTGGGATGCGTCGGGCCTTCGCGTCGCCCGGGAGGAGCACGGAGCCAGGGTCTGGCAGTGGGACCTTGCCCGCCCCCTGGCGTTCCTGGCCACCGGTGTGCGGCCCGAAGGTACCGGCATCCCTTCCGAGCCGACGGTGGTCACGGTCGCGCCCGGGAGCGTGCAGGCGCTCCAGGGGCTCGTCAGCGACGCCGCGGATGGCCATGTCGAGCTCACCTCGAGCAGCCCATCCGGTCTCGACCTCCGCGTGGAGGCGAGCCGCCCAGCCCTTCTCGTGGTGCAGGTCAAGTTCCGTCCTGCGCTGTGGCACGTGACGGTCAACGGCAGGCCTGCCGCCGGCCAACGCGCGGACGGCGTGTGGACCGGCGTTGCCGTGCCTGCGGGCCGGTCCCAGGTCGCCATGCGGGCGCGCCTGCCCCTCGCGGTGTGGCTCACTGCGGGCGGCGCGCTCCTGGCGTTGGGTGTGCTGGCCCTGCCCGGGAGGAAGGAATGAAGCTGATCATCCAGGTCCCGGCTTGGAACGAGGCCGAAACGCTCCCCAGGACCCTCGCCGAGCTTCCCCGACATGTGGCAGGCTTCGACGAGGTCGAGATCCTCGTAGTCGACGACGGCTCCGAGGACGGGACCTCCACTGTGGCGCGGGAGGGCGGCGCCGAAACCGTGAGGCTGCCGATCCACCGCGGCCTGGCGCGCGCCTTCACGCTCGGCCTCGAGACCGCGCTGAGGCGCGGGGCCGACGTAATCGTGAATACCGACGCCGACGGTCAGTACGACCCGGCCGGCATCGCGGACCTGGTGGCCCCCATCCTCGCCCGCGAGGCCGACATCGTGCTCGGGGACAGGGGCGTGGCGACGCTCGCGCACTTCTCCTCCGCCAAGCGCTGGCTCCAGCGACTGGGGTCCTGGGTGGTCCGGGTCCTCTCCGGGATCCCACTGCAGGACGCCACGACGGGTTTCCGCGCCTTCTCGCGCAGCGCCGCGTCCCACCTTAACTGCTACACCACTTTCACCTATACGCTGGAGACCCTGATCCAGGCGGGCCAAGCCGGGCTCGTGGTCCGATCCGTGTCGGTGACCACCCGGCCGGCCGCGCGCCCTTCACGGCTCTTCCGCAGCAACCTGGGGTACGTGGCGATCTCCCTGGCCACGCTGGTGCGGCTGGTCTTCATCTACCGCCCGCTCCGCACCCTCCTCACGTTCGGCGGCGTCTTCTGGGTGGTCGCGGCGGTGCTGGCCGGGCGCTTCCTCTACTTCTTCCTCACCGGGATCTCGCCGGCGGGCCACCTGCAGTCCCTGATCGCCGCCGCCGTCCTCGCCCTCACAGGCGTCCAGCTCGCGGTGCTGGGCGTGCTGGCGGACCTCACGGCGGTCAACCGCCGCCTCCTCGACGAGCTGCGCGCGCTGGAACGGGAAAGGAAGTGAAGCGGCGGGTGCGGGCCTCCTGGTGGCTCGTCGCGCTCGGCGCGGCGCTGGCCGCGGGCCTGCTCCTGGTCGCCCAGCCGGCCAACGTGCTGGAGCTGGCGTTGCGAGCTCGCTGGCCAGGGCTCCTGCTGGCGCTGCTCGGGACCCTGGCGCTGACGGTGGTACGTGGCGTGCGGCTTGCGCTGCTCGCCGGGCAGCGCCTGCCGGCCGGGCGCGCCACCGGCGTCGCGGCGCTCGCACAGCTCGCGAGCGGCGTGCTCCCGATGCGCCTGGGAGAGCTGGCACTCGTGCCTCTGCTCCAGTTCGCGGGAGTTCCCGGGACGGTGCGAGCGCTGTCGCTCCTCGTGCTGGGGCGCGTGCTCGACCTGGCCGCGCTCCTGGCGTGGACGCTGGTCGCGGGGGCGCTGATCGGCGGCAGCCCCGCGATCGCGGTCGCCGGGGTGGCCGTCCTGGTCCCGTCGCTCGTCCTCGCCGCTGCGGCGGGTTTGCGCGGGCTGCGCGGCATCGCGGGGCGCTGGCGCCCCCGGCGTGACTGGCGGCGGCACCTGCTGCTGCAGCTCCTTCGCGTGCGGCGCGAGCTGAGGCTCGCAGCCCGCTCCCCGCTGCGCGCCTGGGGAAGCGTGGCGCTCTCGCTGCTCGTATGGGGCCTGATCTGGGTCGTGACCGTCGCGCTGCTGCGGGCGATGGTGCTCGACTGGCCGCCAGGGCCGGTGTTGCTGGGCGTGGTGGGGGCGGCCCTCGGGTCGAGCCTGCCGGTCAACACGGTGGGCAACTTCGGCACCCAGGAGGCCGGTTGGGCTGCGGCTCTCGCCGTCGTCGGCGTGCCCGCGAAACAGGCGCTGGCCGCAGGGTTCGCGTGCCACCTGTGGATCCTGGTCTTCTCGGTGGTGCTGGGCGCCGCGGCGGCGGCCTACCTCGCCGCGCTCAAACCGGGAAGCCCGCCCAGCTCCCTCCTGGCCATGCTGAAGAGCGTCCTCAGGAACGGCCGCGGCGCGTAGAGGCTCAGGACGATCCGGACGCTGACCGGGTCCGGGAACACCTCGGTGAGAAGCGCGTGAGCGACGCGCCCCTGGCGCAGCAGCCCGAGGATCACGCCCTCGTCCGCAAGAAACGGCACGTAGGGATCCACGACCTGGGCGAGGTAGGTCCCGCGGGCGAGCGTGAGCCATAGCTGCGGAAGACGGTGCGCGTCCCCTGCACCGAGGGCCCAGCGGATCCGTCCGGCCACGAGGTCGCGCTGCGGTGCGAGCGCGACCAGCACCGGCTCTTCATCCGGAACGATGCCGACGCAACCCACCGTCAGGGCAACGGTGGCGGCCGCCTCGGCGACCACCCCGCTGAGCGCTTCCACGATCTCCGCCAGGCGGCGGCCGGGTACGTCAAGCTCGCACCGCACCCGGCCGAGCTCGCCGAACGACGTGCGGGCGAGCGCGAGCAGCACTCTGGCCCCCCGCCGGCGGACGGCGGCGTGCCGACGAAGGGCGACGATCGGCGCCGTGACGGCGAGGAAAGGGAGCGACGCGACGGCGAGGCATCCGCGCCGGGGGCCTAGGGACGGGGCCAAAGCTCTCTCCCCGCCACCTCGCGATCGAGAGCCGCGGTGAGAGCGTCCAGGTCGGCCGCGATCCCCGACAGCACCTGCGGCAGCGGGCCCGCCAGGCGCTCCGGGGTCCAGGGCTCGCCGTACGCCACCACCACGGTGGTGAACGGCTTCGGCAGCACCATGTGGTCCCAGGAATCGAGCACCCAGGCCCTCCGGCAGGAGGAGGTGATCGGGATGACGGGAACCTGCAGGTGCCGGGCGAGGGATACGATCCCCACCTTCACCTTCCGCCACGGTCCGCGCGGACCGTCCACGGTGAGCGCGGCGAAAGGCGCCTCGCGGGCGCGCACCTTCTCCTCCATCTCGGTCAGCGCCTCCTTCCCGCTGCGCGAGTTGGAGCCGCGGGTGGCGATGAGCCCGAGCTGGTCGACGATGCCGGCCGCGAGGGCGCCGTCGTTGGAGCGGCTGGCCATCGTGACGGACCTGCAGTCGTAGTTGTCCATCATGTTGGGGATCACCCGCCCGTGCCAGAGAGCGAGGACGTACGGCGGCTTCCGCACCTCGCTGTTGCGGTTCTCCACCCGGATCGTGGTGCGCCAGAGCCTCAGCAGCACCCCGGCGGTCCTGCCGGCCAGGTACCAGGAGCGTTCTCCCACGGTGAGATTGTAGCCGGAAGTCAAAACCCGCCGGCACCGGCCGTGGTAGGCTCACGGCGTGCGGAGCTTGAGAGTTTTTCGCCGCGTGCTGCCGTACTACCGCGAGCACCTCACCGAGACCATCGCGGGGGCCGCCAGCGCGGTGATCGGGGGCCTCCTGGGATTGGTGGCACCCGGGATCGTCCGGCGCGTCATCGACACCCTCAACGCCCACGCCCCGCTGTCGGCGGTCTACACCTACGCGGCCTTCCTGATCGGCATCGCGGTCGCCTCCGGGATTTTCATGTTCGCGCAGCGGCAGCTCCTGGTGTCGGTCTCGCGCCATCTCGAGCACCGCCTGCGAACCGACCTGTACAACCACCTGCTCCGCCTGCCGCCTGCGTTCTACATGCGCGAGCGGGTGGGCGACCTGCTGACCCGCTCCGTGAGCGACGTGGGCGCGGTCCGCATGGCGGTGGGGCCGGCGCTCATGTACACGATCAACACCTCGACGATCCTGGTGGTCTGCCTCGTGCTCATGGCGCGTATCCACATTCCCCTGACGCTGCTCTCCCTGGGGGTGCTGCCGCTGGTCGCGGGCGCGACGATGTACTTCGGCACCCGCATCCACACGCGCTGGGGCCAGGCCCAGGAGACGCTCTCGCAGTACACGAACCGCCTGCAGGAGCACCTCGTGGGCCTGCGCGTCCTGCGCGCCTACACGGTCGAGGACGCCCAGGAGCGGGAGATGACCTCGCGCAACCGCGCCTACGTGGCCGCGAGCTCCCGGGTGATCAACCTCTCCGCGTCGTTCCAGCCGATCCTGCAGGCGCTCATCGGGCTCGGCTTCGTGGCCGTCCTGGGGGTGGGCGGCAACGCCGTGCGGCTCGGCACGATTACCCTCGGCCAGTTCGTCGAGTTCAACCTCTACCTGGGGCGGCTCGTCTGGCCGATGATCGCCGTCGGGTGGGTGGCGAACCTCGTGCAACGGGGGTCGGCTTCGATGTCGAGGATCGAAGCGCTGTTCTCCGAGGCACCCCTGCCGGAGATCGTCGCCGTGGCTGAGAAGGCGGAGGTCCGGACGGGGCCCGCGGCTCTCGAGCTGAAGGACGTCAGCTTCATCTACCCGGGCACCAGGGAGCGGGTGCTCTCCGGGGTCTCGCTCTCCGTGAGGCCGGGCGAGCGTGTCGCCGTGGTGGGCGGCGTGGGGAGCGGGAAGTCCACCCTCCTGTCCCTGGTCCCGCGCCTGCTGGAGCCCTCGCCCGGCACCGTCCTGCTCGACGGCTCGGACGTCCGGGCGCTTCCGCTCGGCCGATTGCGCCGTGAAGTGGCCTTGGTGCCGCAGGGCAGCTTCCTCTTCTCCGCCTCGCTGCGGGAGAACATCGCGCTCGCCCGCCCCGACGCCACCGACGAGGAGATCCTGAAGGCGGCGCTGGACGCCGGCCTGGAGGAGGACCTGAAGCGCTTCCCAGACGGGCTCGACACATTGGTCGGGGAGCGCGGCGTCACCCTCTCGGGGGGACAGCGCCAGCGCACCGCGATCGCCCGCGCCCTGCTCACGAACCCCCGCCTCCTTCTCCTCGATGACTGCCTCTCGGCGGTGGACACCAAGACCGAGCGAGTCATCCTGGAATCGCTGCCGCAGACCTCGCTGTTGTTCGCGACCCACCGCCTCGCCGCCGCCGAGCTGTGCGACCGGGTGTGCGTGCTCGAGCGCGGCTCGGTGCTCGAGCTGGGGACTCCGGCCGAGCTCGCCGCGTTCGGCGGCCGGTACGCCAGGCTCCTCGCCCTGCAGAAGCTCGAGCAGCAAGACGTCTGGTCCTCTGCGGCCTCGGCTCGATCCTCGTAGCGGCGTTTCCTTCCTGCAACTCGGTTGCTGCCATCGGTGGTTAGTGAGGGCGGCCACGCCGGCGCCCGCGAGGCGAAAGACATATGATGCGACCATGCGAGTTCGCGTGGTGCTCGTGCGGCCCCGCTACCCCGGCAACATAGGCTCGGTGGTGCGAGTGGCCGCCAACTTCGGTGTCCCCGAGGTCGTGCTGGTGGAGCCGGGTTGCCCTCTCGAGGACGACCCCGAGTTCATCCGCATGGCCATGGGCGGCGAGAAGCTGCTCGCGCTGACCGAAGCGACGACCCTTGCAGACGCCGTGGCGCCGTGCCACCTGGTGATCGCCACGACCTCGACCCGCCACCGCGACCCGCGCGCGATCCACACCCCCTCCGAGGCGAGGCGGAAGGTGTGCGCGTCAGGCGCCGAGCACGTCGGCCTGGTGTTCGGCCCCGAGCGCGGCGGCCTCGCCCGCCCGGAGCTCAACGTGGCTCACATGATCCTCGGGGTTCCGACCAACCCCGCGTTCCCCGTGCTCAACCTGGCGCAGGCGGTGGGAATCGTGCTCGCCTTCCTTCGCGAGGAGGACGGCTCGCTGCCAGTACCCCCCGACCCGATGGACCAGCCGGCCCCGCACGAGGAGCTCAGGGCGGCGATCGCCCACCTCGAGGAGGTCCTCCTCGCGTCCGGGTACCTGGACCCCCACAACCCCGCCAGGGTCACGGATCAGTTCCGGCGCTGGTTCGGGCGGACGGTGCCGACGCGCCGCGAGATCGCGCTCCTGCACGCCCTGGCTGCGCACGTGACCTACCTTGTGAACCGGGTAGTTCCGAAACCCTGAGGCCGCCAAGCTGCGGTGTTTGTGACTTGTTTCACATATAACAGCCGGCGGTTAAGCCTCAGTTCACCGCCTTCTTGCTGCGTCCCCCCGGGCGCTTGCCATGCCGCACCGGCTTGGACACGGTCAGCAGCGCCTCCCGTGCGTCCCGGCCGGCCACGCGACGGAAGCGGTTGGCCAGCCCCTCGACCGGCCCCGAGCTCTCGTCCAGCTCGATGCGCTCGAGGCGGTGAGCGGGGATGAAGAGCGTGACCGCGCCGATCATCGCCGGCCCCCCGGTGGCGTGCTGGCGCAGCCAGTCCTCGAACGCCTCGAGCGGGACGCCGCGGAGCGTAGCGCCGATCGGCGTGAGCCCCAGCAGGACGCCCCAGAACTTCTCCCGCGGCCCGCTGCAGTTCACCACCACCACGCTCCCGATCTCCATGCTCGCCTACCTTCCCGGCTGGGACAGCTCGATGAGCACGCCCCCCGCCGACCTCGGGTGGATGAAGCACACGAGCGAACCGTGGGCGCCGGCTTTCGGCTCCCCGGAGAGCAGCTCGAATCCAAGCGCCGCGAGCTCGGCCATCGTCGCCCGGATGTCCGCCACCTTGAAGCAGATGTGGTGGAGCCCCTCGCCTCTCCTCTCGATGAACCTCGCCACCGGCGAGTCGGGGGCCGTCGGCTCCAGCAGCTCGACCCGCGTCTCCCCTACCGGGAGGAAGGCGACCCTGACCTTTTCGGTGGGCACGACATCCTCACCGTCCGCCTGGAGCCCGAGGGCGCGGTAGAGCGACAGCCTCTCGTCGATCGAGCGCACTGCGATGCCGATGTGGTCGACGCCCCTGATCACCCGTCCCCCCTGCAGAATCCCTCGAACAGGCGCCGGGCGGCGGTGTAGGGATCCACGGCGCCGTCCGTCACCTCGGTCAGCACCGCGGCGAACGCCGTGAGGTGTGCGGCCCGGATGCGCTCGTGGACCATTGCCGAGAGCAGGCGCTCGACGCGCCGCCGCGCGCGGCGCCGACGCGCCTGCGCCCGGCGGCCGTCGCCGTCCAGGTAGGCCTGATGCCGCAAGAGCGCCGCTTGCAGCTGCTCGACTCCCTCCCCGGCCGTCGCGACGGTCGGAATCACCGGCGACTTCCAGGCAGCGGGGGGCGCCAAGGCCAGCATGCCCTCGAGGGCGGCCACCTGGGCATCCACGCCCGGCTGGTCGGCCTTGTTGACCACGAAGACATCGCCGATCTCCATCACGCCGGCCTTTGCGGCCTGCACGTCGTCGCCGAGGCCGGCCACCGCGACCACCACGACGGTCTCCACCTCGCCGGCCACGTCCACCTCGTCCTGCCCGACCCCCACAGTCTCCAGGAGGATCCACTCGAACCCAGCCGCGTCCAGCACGTCGAGGGCGTCCGAGGCCGCCACGGCCAGGCCGCCGAGGGCGCCCCGCGTCGCCATCGAGCGCACGAACCCACCCGAGCCCAGGAAGTCAGGCATCCGGACACGGTCCCCGAGAAGCGCTCCCCCGGTGAAAGGGCTCGAGGGGTCCACCGCCAGCACCGCCACGCGCGACCCGCGGCGCAGCAGGGAGAGGCCGAGGGCCTGCACCAGCGTGCTCTTGCCGACGCCTGGCGCCCCGGTGATGCCCACGGTGCGGGCGCGGCCGAGGCGCCCGCGCAGGGCGGCGAGCAGCTCCTCCGCCCCCGGGCCCCCGCGCTCCGCGACGCTCAGCGCCTTGGCGACGGCGCGGGGGTCGCCCGCCAGCACCTCGGCCACGGCGACCATGCGGCGAGCTTACCCTCCGAGCACTTCACGGGCAATGACGAGCCGCTGGATCTCGCTGGTGCCCTCGCCGATCGTGCAGAGCTTGGAGTCGCGCCAGTACTTCTCCACCGGGTAGTCCTTGATGTAGCCGTACCCGCCGTGGATCTGGACCGCCTCCTCGCACACCCGCACCGCGACCTCGGAGGCGAAGAGCTTGGCCTGGGAGGCCGGCAGCGTGACCTTTTCGCCGGCGTCCTTCGCCGCGGCCGCGCTCTCGGTGAGCAGCCGCGCCGCGGCCACCGTCGTGGCCATGTCGGCGAGCTTGAGGCGGATCGCCTGGAAGTCGGCGATCGGGCGGTTGAACTGGCGCCTCTGCTTGGCGTACGCAACCGCGGCGTCGAGGGCGCCCTGTGCGATCCCGAGGCCGAGAGCGGCGATCGAGATGCGCCCACCGTCGAGCACCTGCATCGCCTGCAGGAACCCCTCGCCCTCCTTCCCGAGGAGCGCGTCAGCTCCCAGGCGGCACTCCTCCAGGATCAGCGAGGCGGTGTCGGAGGTGCGCATGCCGAGCTTGTCCTCCTTTTTGCCCACCGACACCCCCGGAGCGTCGAGGGGCACGATGAACGCCGAGATCCCGTGGTGGTCCTTCCCGGGCGCGGTGCGGGCCATGATCACCCCGACCCCGCCAACGGACGCGTTGGTGATGAAGTTCTTGCTCCCCGAGAGCACCCAGGCGGCGCCGTCGCGCTTCGCGGCGGTCTTCGTGCCCCCGGCGTCCGACCCGGCCTCGGGCTCGGTCAGCCCCCAGGCGCCCAGGATCTCCCCGGACGCCAGGCGCGGCAGCCAGCGCCGCTTCTGCTCCTCGCTGCCGAAGAGGAAGATGTGATTGGTGCACAAAGAGTTGTGGGCGGCAACGGTGAGCCCGACCCCGGCCTCGACCGCCGCGAGCTCCTCGACGATCGCGACGTACTCACGGTAGGAAAGCCCTGCGCCGCCGTACGCCTCAGGGACCAGCACGCCCAGGAAGCCGAGATCGCCGAGCTTCCGGCAAACTTCCCTGGGGAAGAACGAGCGCTCGTCCCACTCGCGGGCGTGGGGCGCGATCTCCGAGCGAGCGAAGTCCCTCGCGAGTTCGCGTACCTCACCCGCGGTTCCCGTGCCTGGGTTCATGGCCTCCCCCCTTCCACCCGAGCCACGTCAACGCCAGTGTAGTAGGTCTTGAGGATCTCCTGGTAGCTCGCCCCGCCGCGCGCCAGGCCGTACGCCCCGTTCTGGCACAGGCCAACGCCGTGGCCCCACCCCCGGCCGAGGAAGCGCACCGCGGGCTGCGAGGGGGTTCCCGAGCGCATCGCGACGAACAGCGTGTCCGGCAGGTCCAGGGCGCGGCGAAAGGCCATGCCGGGGAACTCCTTCGCCCCGTTGCTCCCTGTGACGGAGACGGCGAGCGCCCGTCCGGAGACGCCCCGGCGGGTTACCCGGACCTCGCGGGCCGCGGGGACGCCGAGGTGCCAGGCGATCTCCTCCAGCGGGACCTCTCTCACCCACCACGTCCACGATGAGCTCGCGTCTGCTTCATCGAGGGGCTCGACCTCGAGGAGCGGGCAGCTCTCCCCCGCACACCAGAGGGTGGCGGAGGAGCCGGAGGGGAACGAGAGCGTGGCGCGACGCCACCTCTCGCCGCGCCGCTCCAGCACCAACTCGCGGCCGGTCAGGTCGCGCGGGTTCTCGCCGCCGTCGCTCACGAGGCGTACGCCCTGCGGGCCGGGGACCAGACGGCCGCTGACCGCCTGCACCTTCCCGGCGAGCTGTCCGAGCCGCACGACGAGGGCCAGCTCCCATTCGGAGTGGGCGCCCGACCTCGGCGAGGGCGGAAGCGGCAGTCTGAAGGTCCGCAGGAGCTCGAGGGTGGTCTCGTCGCTACCCTGGACCGCGGGCACGTCGAGCGTCGCTGCGACCCCCTCCAGCCCAAACGCCTTGACGAGACCGGTCACCCCGGCACCCGGATGGGTGCCGGACAACCGAGCCGCCAGCGCACGCGGCTCCCGCGGCGCGCCGACGGCCCCCGCCAGCGCGTCCCCCACCGAGGCCAGGCGCTCCTGGGGCCCGAGCCAGGAGCCGGCCTTGGCCCCGTCGCCGGCCGCCAGCGTGCGCTCGCCCCGGCACGCCACCCCCTTGAGGTACGGCTGCGCCCGCTGGGGGAAGAGCGCCACGGCGTCCTCGGTGTGCCCGGCGCAGGTCGAGTGGTACATGGCGTCGATGGGACGCCCCTGGTAGACGACGATCTCTCCGGCGGTCTCGCGGATCGCCCTGTCGGTGAGCGGGTGCTCGGCCCCGGCCCCCTCGTAGTACTGGCACGAGGGCGAGTCGCACAGGTCGTAGCCCTCCTGGGCGTGGTCGCCCAGATGCGCGACCGCGTACGTCCGCGCCGCCACTGCCTGCGCCTTGAGGGCGTCGAGGAGTGGGAACGTGCGCGGCCCCATCTCGCCTGGCACCACCCCGCGCAGGTACTCCTCCAGGCTGAGCACGTTGATGACGGCGACCGCCTCGAGGCCGGCCCTCAGCTCGAGCTCGCCGCGCACCGACTTGCCGCCCACCCGGACGGGCTCGAGTTCGAGGGGCACGACGCGGACTCTATCGGCTCGCACCGAAACCCCGCCCTCCCCCTCCACGACCACCCCCCCGCCGTACCCCGCCCCGATTCTCTTCTGGTCCACAAAGCCTGCCTGGGCGAGGGCGCGGGAGAGCTGGTCTTGGCCCTCACCCTCACGTGCGACCGCCACCACCCGCTCCAGGCCGTCGCCCTGCGTTTCGATGCGCCCGTCGAACCCCGACGCCGTCAGGCGCGCCAACGCTCCCTGCGCGCCCGCATCCTGGGCAAACGCCCCGACCTGGATCGCCGCCCGCCCCGGAACGAGCTTCGCGGAGAGGGGTCCACGCAGCAACGACGCGCTCTCGCCGACGATGACGGCGTAGCGCCTCCCGGGGTCGGGAAGCGCCGGCTCCGGCGCCGCCTGGAGCAGCACGCGGACCAGCGGGGGCCGCGTGTCGTCGCGCTGCGGCACGGCGACAGCCGGCGGCGGGGTAGGCGTGGGCTGCGGCGTCGGGGTCGGGGTCGCGGCCGGCGTCGGCACTGGCGGCGTCGGCACGACCCTCGGCCCGACGGCGCAACCTGTGAACGCGAGGACGAGGGCCGCTGGCAACGCCAGCCTCGACCACGTGCGGGTGCCGCCGATCAAGACCGCCTTCCGAGGCGCTGGTTCGGGCGGGCGCGGTAGTCCTCGCCGCGTAGCTCGATGACGTCACACATTTCGAACAGGCGCGAGCGCAGCCGCTCGGAAATGCGGTCGGCGAGCGTCTCCTGCCACCGGTCGCCGCCGACGGCCTCCGCGGACGTGCCGCGATAGCCGCCCGCGCCGTCTCCGGCCCGGGCGGCGCCACGCGGCGGTTGCGGGGAGTCGAGGTAGTTGGTGGTGAAGATCGTCACCCTGTTCGCCATGTAGCGCGAGTTGATGACGTAGTACAGGAGGTCGCGCACCCACTCGGTCAGCCTGCCCGCGCCCAGCTCGTCGAGCACCAGCACGTCGGCCTCGGTCACGGGACCCAGGATCTCCTCGCGGCTCGCGCCGCCCCCGTCGAACGACATCTGGAGCTCCTGCACGAGCTCCAGGAAGTTGGCGTAGAGCCCCGCCGCGCCCTTCGTGGCGATCAGCTCCTTGAGGGCCGCCACCGCCAGGTGGGTCTTGCCCGTACCCACGTTGCCCATGTAGAGGAGGCCCCTCTCGACCTTCGGGTAGCAGTCGATGAACTCGCGCGTGCGACGCTTGGCTGTTGCCTGCATGTTATTGCTCGCTTTGTCCGGGCTCCAGACCTCGAAGTTCTCGACTGTGCAGTGCTGGTAGCGGGGCGGGACGCGGGCCGCGGCCAGCAGGGCATCCGCCCTGCGGTGGCTCCGGCACGCGCAGCGCACCGCCACCTCCACCCCGTCGCGGTGCTCGATGGTGAAGCCGGTGCCGCCGCAGTTCGGGCAGGTACCCACGCTCGCAAGCACGCGCTGATTGTAGCCCGGATTATTCATGAGGGGTCGTAGCGAGAGCACGGAGGTGGCTGTCATGGTGGGCGAGCTTCCGTCGCGAGGGGCGCGGCGCCGCTCCAGCCACCACCGGCGTCTCGGCCCCCCGGTCCCCCACGCTCACGCGGCGGAGCCCCGCTCGCTCCAGGTCGAGGAGGGGAGCCGACCTCGTGCAGGTCGGCGGCACCCTCCGAGGCCCGAGTACGCCCGCCAGGGCAGCCAGATCCGCGCTCGCAGTAGACACCTTCGTGAATAGTCCGGGCTAGCGCGCGCTACACTCCCGGCGTGTCGGCACAAGCGGGCAAGCGGCTCCTGGGCTGGTTTCGCGTCTCTCGCAGGGACCTGCCGTGGCGTGGTCGCTTCCCCCGCGACCCCTACCCGGTCCTCGTTTCGGAGGTGATGCTCCAGCAGACGCAGGTGGACCGCGTCGTCGAGGCCTACCGCCGGTTCATGAGCCGCTTCCCCACCCTTGAGGCGCTCGCCGGTGCCCAAACCGAGGAGGTCCTCCACGCATTCTCCGGCCTCGGCTACTACCGCAGGGCCCGGCTGCTCCACGAGGCTACGAGGGCGATCGCCGAGAGAGGCGCGTGGCCGGAAACCTCCCAGGAGCTGGCAAAGCTACCTGGGTTCGGCCCCTACACCAGCGCGGCGGTAGCGGCGTTCGCCTTTGGGGGGAAGGAGCCCCCCGTGGACGGGAACGTGGCGCGCGTGACCGCGCGGCTCCACGCGATCGAGCTCCCGCTCGGCAGCCCGGCGCTTCTCGCGGCCGGCCGGGCGCTAGCGCGCACCCTCTACTTGCAGACAGGCACGCCGGAGGTCTGGGAAGCGCTCATGGAGCTCGGCGCCACCGTGTGCACCCCGGCCTCCCCGCCCTGCGAGTCCTGCCCCCTGGCCGACGACTGCGCGGCGCTTGCCAGCGGCGCACCTGCGGGCTTCCCGCTCCGACGCCCGAAGCGCGCCCGCGAGGGGCAGACCTGGATTGCGCTGTGGCTCTCGCGCGACGACGGGCGCGTCCTGCTGCACCGCGTGGACGACGGTGATCTCCTGGGTGGCATGTGGCTGCCGCCGTTCGAGATGGTCCCCGACGGGGCAGAGCCCTCGGGCAGGGCCCGCGCGCTCGCCCGCGACGCCGGGTTCCGCGGTCCGCTGCGCCCCGCCTCGCCCGTGCGACACGGCATCACCCACCGCGACATCCTCGTGATGCCGTTCACGGGCAGGGTTGGCGCCACGCGTGTCGCGGAGCCCAGGCCGGGGTGGAGGTGGGAGGAGCCGCACACCCCTGCGGTCCCGACCTCGACGCTGCTCGCCAAGCTCGCGGACGCCTGCGAACCGGCAGGTCAGGAGGAGTGACGATGCCAGTTCCCACAACCCCGCTGCTCACCGTGGATGCCCTCATCGTGGATCCGACCCGCGGCGTCCTCCTCATCCGTCGCAAGCACCCGCCGTTCGAGGGGCGGTGGGCACTTCCGGGGGGGTTCGTGGAGGTCGGCGAGACGTGCGAGGCGGCCTGCGCCCGCGAGGCCCGGGAGGAAACCGGCCTCGAGGTTGAGCCGGTGGAGCTTGTCGGGGTCTACTCGGCCCCGGACCGCGATCCCCGCGGCCACACCGTTTCCCCCGTCTACCTCTGCAAGCCGTTGAGCGGCAACACGCTCGGCGGGGACGACGCCGCCGAGGCCAGGTGGTTTGCCGATCTTGCCGGCGTCGAGCTGGCCTTCGACCACGGCCGCGTACTCGCCGACGCCTTCTTCCCCTTCCCTCGAGATCCGGGCCCCGGGCCCCGGGCTCCGTTCCCCCACGCCCGAACCGAGTGACGTTGTGGCTCTCCTGTGCCCTGAGCCCTGTCTTGTGCGCCCCGTGCTCTGCGCGCTGTCCTTTACCGCTCGATGTTGTCCTCGGGCATGACGTCGGGCTCGGGCTCGGCGAACACGAGGCCGGTCTGGGCGATGGGCAGGAGCACGACGTGTAGCTTCCCCTGGCTCACCAGGCGCAGCTCGTAGCACCCCTCCGGGCGAATGTCCACCAGCGTCCCAGAGGTTCCCGAGAGCCCCAGGATCTGGCTGTAGACCAAGACCTTGTTCGGAAGTTCCATGGTCGCCCCCTGACCTCTCAATTGTACCTGGCCTACTCCTCGTCCTCTTCGCCCACCGGCACCGCACCGTACTCCTTGAGCTTGCGCTGCAGCGTGCGCAAGCCGATGTCCAGGAGCTGGGCGGCCCTGGCGCGGTGCCCGTTGGTGTGCTCGAGCGTGCGCAGGATCGCCTCCCTCTCGATGTCCGCCATCGGCCGGGGCGTCCACTCGGAGGCGGCCTCCGGCCTCTCGGCGGGCCGCGCCTCGCGGTACTCGGGCGGAAGGTCGGCCAGGATCAGCTCGTCCCCGCGGCAGAACAGGACCATGTTCTCGACCGCGTTCCGCAGCTCCCGCACGTTCCCCGGCCAGGGGTTGCCTCGAAGCACCGCCAGCAGGCCAGGTGCCACCCGGTTGACGCTGCGCCCGAGCTGCGCGTTGAAGCGCTCGACGAAGTGCGCGACCAGGAGCGGGATGTCCTCCGCCCGCTCGCGCAGCGGCGGCAGCGCGATCGTGACCACCTTCAACCGGTAGTAGAGGTCCTTCCTGAACCTCCCGGAGCCGACCTCGCTCTCCAGGTCCCGGTTGGTGGCCGCGACCAGGCGGAAGTCCACCGGGATCTCCTCGTTGCCCCCGACGGGGGTGATGCGCCGCTCCTCAAGGACGCGCAGCAGCTTCACCTGGAGGTCGGTGGAGAGCTCGGAGATCTCGTCGAGGAAGAACGTCCCGCCGCTCGCCGCCTCGAGCTTGCCGATGCGGCGCTGGTACGCGCCGGTAAAAGCCCCCTTCTCGTGGCCGAAGAGCTCGGCCTCGAGGATCTCGCCCGGGATCGCGCCGCAGTTGAGGGCCACGAAGCGCCCGGCCACCCGCGGCGAGTGCTCGTGGATCGCATTGGCGATCAGCTCCTTGCCGCTCCCCGATTCGCCGACGATCAGCACCGTGCTCGGGGCCGGGGCGACCACGCGCACCCGCTCGAACACCCTCTGCATCGCGGGCGAGCGCCCGATGATGTTCTCGAAGCCGACCAGCTTCTCCAGCCGCTCCTGCAGCTCGCGCTTGTCTCGCGTGAGGCTGGTGCGCTCGAGCTGCAGCTCCACACGCCGCCGCAGCTCGACCAGGTTGACCGGCTTGGTCAGGTAGTCGTCCGCGCCACCCTGAAGGGCCTGCACCGCTCCGTCGACGTCCCCGAACGCCGTGACCATGAGGACCGCAATCTCCGGACGCAGGACGCGCACCCGGCGCACCAGCTCGTAGCCGTCCATCCCGGGCATTCGCACGTCGGTGATGAGCACGTCGACCGGCTCCCCCGCCTCGAACGGCGCCAGCGCGCCCTCGCCGGAGTCGAACTCGGTGATCTCGTACCCGACGCGCCGCAGGCCCGTGGCCATCGCGGCGCGCGAGCCGTCGTCGTCATCCACCAGAACAATCCGCGGCTTGTTCACCACGCGACCCCCTTCTCCGCCAGCAACTTCTTGAGACCCTTCTCGTCGAGCACCTTCACGCCCAGCTCCTTGGCCCTCGCCCGCTTGGAACCCGCCTCCGCCCCGGCAACCACGAACGACGTGCGCCGCGAGACGCTGGCCGCCACCTTCGCCCCAGCCTGTTCGAGAACGCCGGCCACCTGCTCCCGCGGCCGCGAGAGCGTCCCGGTGAGCACGAACGTCAGGCCGTCGAGCGGGCGCTCCCCGCCGGCGGAAACGACCTCCTCGCGCGGGTCCACGCCACGCTGGCGCAGGCGCCGCACCAGCGCGGCGTTCTCCGCGTCCGCGAAGAACGCGACCACGCTGGCCGCAATGGTGGGCCCGATCCCCTCGGCTTTCTCCAGTGCCTCCTCGCCGGCGCGGGCGAGCGCCCCTAGCGAGCCGAAGCGGGAGGCCAGCACCTTGGCGGCCTTCTCCCCAACGTGGCGGATGCCGAGCGCCACCAACAGGCGCCACAGCGGCCGGCTGCGCGCCGCCTCGAGCTGGGCCAGGAGGTTGGCCGCCGACTTCTCGCCCCACTGCGGCAGCTCGGACAGCCGTTCGGCGTCGAGGTCCCAGAGCGACGCCGGATCGCCCATCACGCCGGCGGAGAGCAGCTGCTCGATGAAGCGCCTCCCCAGCCCTTCGATATCCATCCCCGCGCGGGACACGAAGTGAAAGAGCCGCTGGCGCTGCACCCCGGGGCACGCCCTGTTGGGACACCGCACCGCGACCTCGCCCGGCTCCCGGACGACGGCGGTCCCGCACTCGGGGCACTTATCGGGCATGCGGAACGGCTTGGCGCCCGCGGGCCTGGCCGGGGGGTCCACCGCGACGACCTTGGGGATCACGTCCCCGCCCTTGGCCACCCACACCAGGTCCCCGACCCGTACGTCGAGGCGGGCGACCTCGTCGGCGTTGTGGAGCGTCGCGCGGGAAACCGTGCTGCCGGCCAGGAACACGGGCTCGAGCTCCGCGACCGGAGTCAGGGTCCCCGTTCGGCCCACCTGCACGACGATGCCCTTGACCCTGGTGCGCTCGCCCTCCGGCGGGTACTTGTAGGCGACCGCCCAGCGCGGGAACTTGGCGGTCGTGCCGAGCCGGCGCTGCTCTTCCAGGTCGTCCACCTTGACCACCACGCCGTCGATGTCGAACGCCAGCTTCGATCGCCTCTCGCCCCACTCGGCGATGAAGGCGTGCACCTCCGAGAGGTCGGCGCAGCGCCGCCATCCGGGGTTAACGGCGAAACCCCACGCGGTCAGCCGCTCCAGGATCTGCGAATGACGCTCGAACGCCACACCCTCCGCCCGCGGGGCCTGGTACGCGAAGAACGCGAGGCGCCGTTTTGCGCACTCGCGCGGGTCGAGGAGCCGGATCGAGCCGGCGGCGGCGTTGCGGGGGTTGGCGAACGGTTCCTCCCCCTCCTCGCGGCGCCCGCGGTTGAGCGCCGCGAAGACCTCGCGCGGCAGGTACACCTCGCCGCGCACCTCCACGAGCGGGACCTCCTCAGGGAGCGCGAGCGGCAGTGCGCGGATGGTGCGCGCGTTGCCGGTGACCTCGTCGCCGACCTCCCCGTTGCCGCGCGTGACGGCGCGCGCGAACACCCCGCGCTCGAAGGTGATGGCAAGCGAGACCCCGTCGATCTTCAGCTCCGCCACGAGCCCCTCCGGCTCTCTCCCCAGGCCCCGTGTCGCGCGCGCGTACCACTCCTCGAGCTCGCCCTCGTTGTAGGAGTTGTCGAGCGAGAGCATGGGCGTGGCGTGGCGGACCTGCGACAGCTCGTCCACCGGCTCCCCCCCGACGCGACGGGTCGGGGAATCGGCGGCGATCAACTCCGGGTGGGCGGCTTCGAGCTCGCGCAGCTCGGCCATGAGCTTGTCGAACGCGTAGTCGCTGATCTCCGGGCGGGCGAGCACGTAGTAGAGCTGCTCGTGGCGGCGGATCTCACGCCGCAGCCACGCGACGCGCCCTCCGGGGTCCTGCCTCATGCCTGCCCCTCCGGCCTGCGGCCTCGCCGCCGGGCACCTCCCCGCCGCCGCCTGCGTCGCTTCGCCGGCCCCTCCTCGGGTGTCAGCCCCGCCTGCACCCTTGTCACTGCCTGCTCCCAGGGGGCGAGCAACGGTCGATAGCGGTCGTCGGTGGCCTCCAGCAGGTGCGCCATCTCCCACGCCACCGGGAACGCCTCGTGTTTGAAGGTGCGGAGCACAAACCTCGCGGACCGGGGCGGCGCCAGGATCCTCGAGAGCAGCAGGAAAGACGAGCGCACGACGTGGGATCGGTAGTGCGAGAGGGCGAGCCTCAGGGCGGCGGCGTCCAGCCGCTCCCGCACCATCCGCTCCACGTCCCCCGGCGCAGAGGGACCCTCCCGGCCGCCAGCCAGCCCTTCGATGACCGAGGGCAGGAACAGGACGGCGAGCAGCGACTCCTCCGCGAGTCTCTCCCCGCGCCTCACCCGCTCGTCGGCGCGCGCGAGGAGCCGCCAGAGGAGCGCGTCGGGCGTCCCCGCCGCGCCGTGGGCCTCGGGCAAGGTGTGGGCGAGCAGCCCCGAGTCCTCGAGGCCACGGAAGATCGGGAGCGCCTGCCCCCCCTTCAGGCTCTCCATCAGCTCGTAGGCGATGCGCGCAGGGGCCGCGCGCCGGATCTCCCCGTGCATGACGCCGATGGCCTCCGTCACCTCCGGATCGAGCCGGAAGCCGAGGCGGGCGCCGTACTCCACCGCCCGCATCATGCGCACGGGGTCCTCGGCGAAGCGCTGGTTCGACGGTCCGATCGTGCGGATCACTCCGGCACGCAGGTCCTCGAGCCCTCCGACGTAGTCGATCACCGAGAAGTCGCTGATGTTGTAGAAGAGCGCGTTGACGGTGAAGTCGCGCCGCGACGCGTCCTCCTCTGGGGTGCCGAACTCCTCGGCCTCCGGCGTCGGCGCCAGCACGTCCGTGGTCTCCCCGTCCTCGATCTCGGGGGGCTCGGGCGAGCGGCGAAACGTCGCGACCTCCACGATCTCGTCGGAGAACCTCACCATCACGATGCGGAACCGCCGCCCGATCACTCTGGAGTTGCGGAAGAGCTGGCGCACCTGCTGCGGCCTGGCGTTGGTTCCGATGTCGAAGTCCTTGGGCTTGCGACCGAGCAGCAGGTCGCGCACCGCCCCTCCCACCAGGTAGGCCAGGAAGCCGCCGCGCTGCAGCCGGTAGAGCACCTTGAGCGCGTTCGGGGAGAAAAGCGCCCGAGAGATCGAGTGCTCGGAGCGTGTCAGGACGCGCGCCGGCGGCCGGAGCTCCGCTGGCTCGCTCACGCGCCCCGCTTCTCGGCGCGGGTGTCCCCGCCCACGTCGACCACGATCTTCCCGAACTGCCCGCCGCCCGCCATGCGCTCGTACCCTTCCCGCCCGCGCTCCAAGGGCAGGACGGCGTCGACCACCGGGCGCAGCCGCCATTCCTCCACGGCGCGCACCATCGCCAGCCAGTCGGCGCGGCTGCCCATCGTGGACCCGAGGATCGAGAGCTGGTTCCAGAACACCAGGCGCAGCTCCTCGCTGGGGTTGGGTCCGGTGGTGGCGCCGCAGGTCACGATCCTGCCCCCCCGGGCAGCGCAGCGGAGCGACGCCATCCAGGTCGCCTGGCCTGCGGTCTCCACGACCACGTCCACACCGCGCTTGGCGGTCAGGGCGCGGATCTCTGACACCACGTCCGCGGCAGTGTAGTTGATCGCGTGGTCGGCGCCCAACTTCCCGGCCCGCGAGAGCTTCTCGTCGCTCCCGGAGGTGACGAATACGGTTGCCCCAGCCCTTTTGGCGATCGCCAGCGCGGCCAGGGCCACACCGCCGCCGATCCCGTGGATGAGGACGCTCTCCCCGGCCGTCAGGCGCGCCCGGGTCATGAGCATGCGCCACGCGGTGAGGAACGTCAGTCCGAACGCCGCCGCCTCGGGCCACGCCAGGTGCCCCGGCTTGCGCCCCAGGGAGCTCGCCGGCACCTTCACGTACTCGGCGAGGGTCCCGTCCACGTGCTCGCCAACGATGCCGAACCGCACGCAGAGGGACTCCTGGCCGTGGCCGCAGAACTCGCACGTCCCGCACCACAGGCCGGGGTTGAGCACGACCTCGTCGCCCTCCCGCCAGCCGGCGACACCCTCGCCGATGGCCGCCACGGTCCCGGCCCCGTCGGCCCCCCCGATGTGCGGCAGCCCGACGGGGATGCCCGGCATCCCGCGCAGGACGAACAGGTCGAGGTGGTTGAGCGCCGCCGTCCGAAGCGCGACCAGGACCTCCCCCGGCCCCGGAACCGGCGTGGGACGTTCCCCGACGACCAGCGCGGAGGTGTCCCCGTGGTCGGCGAAGTAGAGAGCGCGCATCCAAACCCCTCCCTGGCGGGTGATCGTAACGTACGCTGCGCCCAAAGAGAACCGCCCCGGGGACGGCCCGGGGCGGTCGGGTTTCGACGAGCAGGGCTCAGTTCAGGTTGTCGAAAACCAGCGGACGCTGGACCCAGTAGTTGTGGAAGCCGGCATTGTCCACGGTTTCGAGGACCAGCTGGTGGATGCCGTCCACGTACTTGGTCGTGTCCAGGGTGTATTCGAAACCGGTGTAGCTAAGCAGATTATACGGGTAGAACGGGTACCGCTTCAGGAGATCAGGGCGGTACATGTGCAGTTTGGGGTTGCCGCCGGTCAGGCTGCCGTCCAAGACCCCGTCGACGTACACGTTGAGAGTCACCACGTCGTTGTAGTCGTAAACCCAGCCCTTGAGCAACACGCTGCCCTTCAACGACTGCATCGAGATAGGCACCTCGAGATCGCCGAAGCTTGAGAACCCCTGGCCGGCCTGGTTGCACTCCAGAATGACCGGGATCTGATCCACGATCAAAGCTGGCCGAAGCGGATCCTGGGTGCCAACACGGATCGCGAGGTAATGCAGGCCCTTGTGAATCCCGAGCGTGTTGATGAGGTAGTCGATGTCCACGGCAAAAAAGTAGCCAGAGTACTTCGCGTCGGAGATGAACTGCGGGTACTGATAGAGGATATCGGGGCGGTCGTAGCCGTAGCAGTTGACGTCCATGTTGAACTGCGAGAGGTAAACGCAATCGGTCGTGGTCCGGTGCAGAATCACACCGTCGAGGAGCAACTCGACGTACTTAACGCCCTCGAATCGTTGTTGCTCGTTGTTTTGGTCGAGCACCCACCCCGAAACCCACTCGATTCGATTTTCGACGTTGTACTCAATCCCCGATGGCAGGGTCCCGGTCACGCACGACGTGGCGAACAGATGGGCGTTGGGCATCGGCCAGTCGATCCTGCCGAATGGCCCGAGGGTCGTGTAGTTGTTGTCGAAGTAGATCTCGCGCGAGCCGATGATTCTGTTCAGCCCCTCGGTGTCCCACACGCGCACGGACACGGTGTGCGTGCCGATCGCGAAACGCGTGGTGTCCAGGTTCATCTGGAAGCCGGAGTTGAGGGCCCCGGCGACGTCCGGGTGGGCGTTGGCCACGTCCGGCCGGGGCAGCGGGTAGAAAGCCTGCCCAACAACCCGGCCGTCGACCATGACCTCGATGTCCGCGAGGATATGACCGTCGGCGGCGGTCGTCTGACGGATGCCCTCCGCGTCGAGGGCCCAGCCAACGATCGGGTAGACCCCGGACACGTAGTCCTGCGTCCCCGTGACGCTCGGGTCACGCGGGTTGTCCAGCGCGCCGATCGGGGACTGGTTGATGGTGTTGTCGACGTTGATGGTCCGCGACCCCAGCTCGGCCACGTCGCTGTTCGAGTAGGTCACCCGGATCGAGAGGGAGTGGTTCCCGGCCAGGTAGTTCGACGCGAGGAAGGAAGTCACGAAGCCTGGCTCGTAGGGGAACTCCTCGCCCTCGTACTTCGGGTACTTGCGACGCACGTCCGAACGGGGCTGGTTCATGTCCGCATCGTGCACCGCGGCGCCGTCGATCAGGAGCGTGATCCGGGCGACGCCGCGAGTGTCGAGCAGGAAGCCGCGGACCTCGACGATGCCGAAGACGGTCGCGCCATCAACCGGGGTGTCAACGCTGAAGGTCGTCTGCGAAGCGGGCTGAACGGCGCCCCGCCGCGTGACGTGACCGGCAAAAACAGCGCTGGCCGCGAGCACGCACGAAGCGAGAACGGCTGCTTTGCCTAATATCCTGCGCATCGTCTGGCCTCCCGTAGGCTCCTCACGTCACACTTCTATGGTTAAACATAGCGTTGGCTCACGAAAAAGTCAAGATCTAGTTGTTCCTCCGACCCCTGTGAGGAACGCGCGCACTGATCGCTGCAGTGCTTCCGGCCTGTAGCCGCCCTCCAAGACAGCAACCATCGGGCTTCCCCGCCGTGCCTGCCCCAGCATCTTGCCGATGGCACCGAAGCCTTCGTCGCTCACCTGCATCCCGCCGAGGGGGTCCTCGCGGTGCGCGTCGAACCCAGCCGAGACCAGCCATGCGAGCGGCTCGCCCATCGTGAGTATCTCTTCGAGCCCCGCGGCGACGGCCCCCGTGTAGGTTTCGTCGTCCGCCCCGGCCGCCAGGGGAAAGTTGCGCGTGTACCCGCGCCCGCGACCGGCGCCGATCTCGTCCCCCGCCCCGGTTCCCGGGTAGAACGGGTAGCGGTGCACGGAGAGGAAGAACGCGTCGCCCCTCTCCCAGAAGTGGTCCTGGGTTCCGTTGCCGTGGTGGACGTCGAAGTCCACGATGGCCACCGGACCGCACCCGCGCGCCAGCAGCTGCTCAGCCGCCACGGCGACGTTGTTGAAGAAGCAGTACCCCATCGCCCTGGCGTGCAGGGCGTGGTGCCCCGGAGGCCGCACCGCGACGAAGACGGTGTCGACGTCTCCGGCCAGCACGGCGTCCGCCGCGGCGAGCGAGCAGCCCGCGGCCGCCACCGCCGCGCGGTAGCTCCCGGCGCTGACCGGGTTGTCCGGCGTGTCGAAGATCTGCGGTGCGTGGGCGCAGGCGTCGCGCAGCCGCCGTGCATACGCTTCCTCGTGCACGCGTCCGACCGCCGCGAGGACTTTTCCCTCCTCGATCTCCACCGGCAGGGCGGCCGCGCCGGCCGACTCGGCGCCCTCCACCGCGGCGCGCAGTCTCTCCGGACGCTCGGGGTGGCCCGGCGTCGGGAGGTGGCCGCTGCACTCATCGTGCGTCGAGAGGTGGGTTCGCACTGTTGCTCTCATCCTCAGGTAATACTAACCTTACGCCGTGCAGACGGAAAAGGGCCGCCATACGTGGAAAGTTGTGATGGGCATCACGCTCGCGGTGCTGCTGTTCGCGGTCTTCCTGTGGACAGCGCCGCTCGGCGAGGTCGGCCGCGCGCTCGCTCACGTGAAGCCCGGATGGGCGGCGGCCTCGCTGCTCGCCGCGCTCGCCAGCTACGCGCTGCGGGGGCTGCGCTGGGGCCTGATCCTGCGGCCGGTCGGACGCGCCGGCACGGCAAACCTCCTCGGCTGCACGGCGGCCGGCGTCGCGACTTCCACCGTGCTGCCGGCGCGCGCCGGCGAGATTGTGCGGCCGCTGCTGCTCTCCGCTCGCACGGGCATGCCCGCCGCCGCGACGCTGGCCTCGATCCTCACGGAGCGGCTCCTGGACGCAGCCACCGTGCTCGTGCTGTTTGTGGTAGGGGTGGTGTTCGCACGTGACGACTTCCGCCCGGGCAGCCTCGGCCTGCTGAGGAACGCGGCGCTGCTCACCACGGTGGCCCTCGTCTTCGCCGTGGGCGTGGTCTGGTTCCTGCTCCTTCACCGTGCCGGCACCGTGCACCGCCTCGCGTCGCTCGCCCCAGAGCGTTTCCGCACCCGCGCCGAGAGCTTCCTCAACCACCTGCTGGACGGGCTCGAGGTGATCCGCAGCCCGCTCCGCCTGCTCGAGATCGGGGTCTGGAGCCTCGGCCTGTGGACCGTCATCGGCTGGCAGCTCACGCTGCTCGCGCGGGCGTTCGGCTTCCCGATGAACCTGGGGCAGTCGTTCGCCGTTGTGGCCGTCAGCATTATCGGACTGGCGGTGCCGGCCCCCGCCGGCGTCGGGGGGTTCCACTGGGCAATTCGCGTCGGGCTCACACAGTTCATGACAGTGGAGGTTTCGACCGCGACCGCCTACGCGCTTCTCCACCACGCGATCTGCTTCTTCCCCATCACGGTGCTCGGCCTCACCTACCTGGGCGCGGTCGGCCTCTCGCTCGGCCGGGTGCGCGCGCTCGAGGGTGAGCCTGCCGCCGACGCGGAGGCGGACTAGATGCGCTGCCCGTTCTGCGGTCACGCGGAGGACCGCGTGGTGGACTCCCGCGAGCTGGGCGATGGAAGCCAGGTGCGCCGGAGGCGGGAGTGCCTCTCCTGCACAAAGCGCTACACCACCTACGAACGCATCGAGGAGGTGCCGGCGCTCGTCGTCAAGCGCGACGGCCAGCGCGCGCCGTACGACCGCACGAAGGTGCTCGGCGGGCTGATCCGGGCGTGCGAGAAGCGCCCCGTCACGTCCCGCCAGCTCGAGGCGATGGCCGACGCCGTGGAGGCCGCGATCAACCGCAAGGACGAGCGGGAGATCGCCTCGGAGGAGATCGGGCAGATCCTGATGGGCAGGTTGCGCGCCCTCGACCAGGTGGCGTACGTGCGGTTCGCGAGCGTCTACCGGCGGTTCGAGGACATCGAGCAGTTCCTCGTCGAGCTCGAGAGGCTGCGCAAGGAGCGGGAGGTCGAGGCGTGAGGCGGCGCATCTCCGCCGGCTTGGAGTTGGAGCTGATCCAGCGCCACCTCGACGAGCTCATGAGCCTGCTGGCGGTGCCGCGCGGCACGGGCGAGACCGCATTCTCGCCCGCCGTCGACCTCCGCCAGAACGATGACCACTATCTGGTCCACGTGGACGTCCCCGGCGTGGCGGCCTCGGAGCTCGTGGTCACGTTGCGGCAGCGCGAGCTGCGCATCGTCGGGCGCAAGCTGCCGGCGGCCGAGCCGTCGCGGAAGGGCCACTGCCACCACATGGAGAGGGGCTTTGGTACTTTTTCGGTGGAGGTGTTGTTGCCAGGTCCGGTGCGCGCCGCGGTCGCGACGGCGTCCCTGCGTGCCGGCGTGCTGGAGATCACCCTGCCGCGCGTGAAGGAGCGCCGCGACTCCGTTTTCACCATCAACGTGACCGACGAGGAGCCATGAGCGAGACGAACCAGAACCCCCAGGAAGCTCGCGAGGAAACCGTAGCGATCCCGGACGTCCTGCCGGCGATGGCGCTCAAGGACGCGGTGCTCTTCCCGTTCGTGATGGTGCCGCTCTCGATCGGGCGGGACCGGTCGGTGGCCGCGGTGGACCAGGCGCTGGCGGAGAACCGCCTGCTGATCCTCCTCGCGCAAAAGGACCCCAACGAGGAGAACCCGGGCGCGAAGGACCTCCACCAGGTCGGGACGGTCGCCGGCATCATGCGCATGATCAAGCTGCCGGACAACAGGATCCGCATCCTGGTCCAGGGCCTGGCCCGTGCCCGCGTCGAGTACTTCATGCAGGAGGAGCCGTTCCTGCGGGCGCGCATCACCCGCCTCGAGGAGCCCACGGCGCCGGCCCGGGACCTCGAGCTCGAGGCGTTCCTGCGCACGGTGCGCACCAACCTCGAGAAGGTCGTCGAGCTCGGCAAGTCGGTCTCCCCCGAGGTGATGCTGATCGCGACGTCGCTCGAGGACGGCGCCCGCCTCGCCGACCTGGTGGCCTCCAATCTGACCCTCAAGCCGGAGGACGCGCAGCGCGTTCTGGAGGCGATGGACCTGAAGGACCGCCTCAAGATCGTCAACGAGTTCCTGGAGCACGAGATCGCTCTGCTCGAGGTGCAGCGCCAGATCACCTCGCAGGTCCAGGGCGAGCTGGACAAGTCGCAGCGCGAGTACCTGCTGCGCCAGCAGCTGAAGGCCATCCAGAAGGAGCTCGGCGAGACCGACGACGTGGACCAAGAGGTTTCGCGCTTCCGCGAGCTGATCGCGGCCAAGCAGCTCCCCGAGGAGGCGCGCGGCGAGGCCGAGAAGCAGCTTAAGCGCCTGCGGTCGACGCACCCCGAATCCGCCGAGGCCTCGGTGATCCGCACCTACCTCGACTGGCTCACCGGGCTGCCGTGGAACACCTTCTCCACCGACAACCTCGACCTCGCCCACGCGCGCGCGACCCTCGATCAGGACCACTACGACCTCGAGAAGGTCAAGCAGCGCATTCTGGAGTTCCTCGCGGTGCGCAAGCTGAAGGACGACAGCAAGGGGCCAATCCTCTGCTTCGTGGGGCCGCCGGGGGTCGGAAAGACCTCCCTGGGGCGCTCGATCGCCCGCGCCCTCGAGCGCAAGTTCGTGCGCATCTCCCTGGGCGGAGTCCACGACGAGGCGGAGATCCGCGGGCACCGCCGCACCTACGTGGGCGCGCTGCCGGGCCGCATCATCCAGAGCATCAACCAGGCTGCAACCTCCAACCCAGTCTTCATGCTGGACGAGATCGACAAGATCGGCGCCGACTACCGGGGCGACCCCTCGGCCGCGCTCCTCGAGGTCCTCGACCCCGAGCAGAACTTCTCCTTCCGCGACCACTACCTGGACGTCGCCTACGACCTCTCGAAGGTGCTGTTCATCGCCACCGCAAACGTCACTGAGACCATCCACCCCGCGTTCCTGGATCGCATGGAGGTGATCCAGCTCTCCGGGTACACCGAGGAGGAGAAGCTCCAGATCGCCCGCCGCCACCTGATCCCCAAGCAGGTACGTGAGAACGGTCTCAAGGCCGGCCAGGTCCGCTTCGTCGAGCCCGGGCTGCGCTTCATCATCGACCGCTACACCCGCGAGGCCGGCCTGCGCAACCTGGAGCGTGAGATCGGCTCGGTGTGCCGGAAGGTGGCGGTACGCCTTGCCGAGGGCGAGACCGGCCGGGTCACGGTGACGACCAAGGCCGCCGAGCGCCTCCTCGGGCCGGTGCGCTTCCTCCCCGAGGAGCGACTGGCCCAGGACCGCATCGGGGTCGCGACCGGCCTGGCGTGGACTCCCGTCGGCGGCGACATCCTCCACGTCGAGGCGCTGGCGCTCCCAGGCAAGGGCGAGCTGCGGCTCACCGGCCACCTGGGCGAGGTCATGAAGGAGTCGGCGCAGGCGGCGCTCTCGTACCTGCGCGCCAATGCGACCCAATTCGGAATCGTTCCGACCTTCTTCGACGAGCACTCCTTCCACGTGCACGTTCCGGCGGGTGCCACGCCCAAGGACGGTCCCTCGGCCGGGATCACGATGCTGTGCGCGCTCGCATCGACGGCGGTCGGACGTCCGGTGCGGCGCGACCTGGCCATGACCGGGGAGATCACCCTGCGGGGCGAGATCCTGCCCGTGGGCGGGATCAAGGAGAAGGTGCTCGCGGCGCTGCGCGCGGGGATCGTGGAGGTCTGCCTGCCGCGGGAGAACCAGCGCGACCTCGCCGAGCTGCCGGCCTCCGCACGCTCCAAGCTCCGCAGTCACCTGCTCTCGCGCGCCGAGGACGTGCTTCGACTGGCGCTTGTTGAGACGGCCCCCCGGGCCGCGGCCGCCGGCTCGTGAGACAGATCTGGGTCCGCGCGAAGGCCCGCCTCGTGGACGTCGTCGGGATCCACGAGAGCCCGGAGCGCCTGGCCGCCGCATGGGCGCTCGGGATCGCGATCGGGCTCTCGCCCGTGATGGGCCTCCACACCATCCTGGCGCTCCTCCTCGCGCTGCTCTTTCGCCTCAACAAGGTGGATGTCGTGCTCGGCACGCTGGTCATCAACCCCTGGACGTTGCCCGTCTATTTTCCGACCGCGGTGTTCTTGGGCAAGCGCATCACCGGCGTCCACATCCGCCACTTCGTCAGGCACAACCCGAGCGAGATCCTGCGCGCCGCGATGTGGCACGACAACGCGCCGTGGCTGCGCTCGGTCCTGCTTGCCTGGAGCGTTGGGGCCACGGTCATTGCGCTGCTCGTGGGGCTCGGGATGTACTTCCTGCTCAAGCGCGTGATCAGGATCCACCGCGAGCATCACCTCAGGCGCCCCCCGCCTTCGGGTTCAACCGGGCCATCTCAGCCCACGCCCTCTCCCTGACGAGGTCAGGCCTTGCGCTCGCGGAGGTCGCGGAAGTAGGCGATGGTCCGCCGCAGCCCTTCCTCGACCGGCACCCGCGGCTCCCACCCCAGACGCGTGCGGGCGAGCGTGATGTCCGGCTGGCGGACCTTGGGGTCGTCCACCGGGAGCGGCCGGAACTCGATCGGGACGTTCTTTCCGACCAGCTTCCGGATGGTCTCGGCGAACTGCAGCACGGTCATCTCGCCGGGGTTGCCGATGTTGATCGGGTCGCCGATCTCGGAGAAGAGGAGCCGGATAATGCCTTCGATCTCGTCGTCCACGTAGCAGAACGAGCGGGTCTGCGACCCGTCCCCGAACACGGTCAGCGGCTCACCGGACAGCGCCTGCGAGATGAACGCCGGCACGACACGCCCGTCGTGCGCCCGCATCCTGGGTCCGAAGGTGTTGAAGATGCGGACGATGCGCGTCGAGACGCCGTGGTAGCGCTGGTAGGCCATGGTCATGGCCTCGGAGAAGCGCTTGGCCTCGTCGTAGACCCCTCTGGGTCCGACCGGGTTCACGTTG
>JBGQAK010000002.1:0-277536 GCA_041494245.1 Thermoanaerobaculaceae bacterium | reverse complement strand
TGTGGTGGCGGGGTTGGTCGGGCTGGGGAAGGCACTCACCTTCGGGGCTGACCTGAACTGGTTCGAGCACTTCCTGCACCCGATTGCCCCGGCGCTCGAGGTGGAGCACGCGCCGGCGCTGGCGGCCGAGTGGGTGCTGATCGCCCTTTCGGTGGCGGTGGCGGTGGGCGGGATCCTGCTGGCGCGAAGGTTCTACTACGGGCCGCAGGCGTTCGAGCGTCCGAAGCGGCTGGCCGAGAGCTTCCCCGCCCTCTACGCCACCGTCGCCAACAAGTACTACGTGGACGAGGGGTACGACCGCGCGCTCGTGCGGCCGCTGGCCGGACTCGCCCGCTTCTCCTGGAAGGGGATCGACACGGTGGCCATCGATGGGACGCTGAACGCCATGGCGTTCTTTACGGAAATCGCGGGCGACCTGCTGCGATTCCTGCAAACCGGTAACGTCCGCAACTACGGGCTGCTGGTGCTCGCGGGAGCGCTGGCAGCGTCGCTCTGGCTGCTGCTCTAGGGGGCGGGCATGGAAACCGGATACCTGCTCTCCGCACTCGTCCTCACCCCCGGCGTGGTGGCGCTGGCGCTGCTGGCGACGCCGCGCGAGGCCGTGCGGCTGCAGCGCTGGGCCGGCCTCCTGGCCTCGCTGGTTACGGTCGCCCTCGCGCTTGCGGCCTGGTCTCGCTTCGACCCCTCGAACACGGGATTCCAGCTCGTCGAGACCCGGCCCTGGCTGCCCTCCGTCGGCATCGCCTACCGGCTGGGGATGGACGGGATCTCGCTCCTCCTCGTGCTGCTCACCGCGCTGCTCCAGCCCCTTGTTTTCATCTCCTCGTGGCGCTCGATCCACGAGCGCGTCAAGGGGTACGTGGTCGCGATGCTGTTGCTCGAAACCGGGATCCTGGGCGCTTTCCTGGCCACCGACCTCTTCCTCTTCTACGTCTTCTGGGAGCTGATGTTGCTTCCGATGTACTTCATCATCGGCGTGTGGGGCGGTGAGCGGCGCATCTACGCCGCCGTCAAGTTCGTGATCTTCACCCTCACGGGCTCGCTGCTCATGCTGGTCGCAATCATCTACCTGTCGAGCTTCGCCCACGCGAAGACCGGCGCATGGTCCTTCAACTACGCGGACATGGTCGGCCTCTCGATCCCGATGGGCGAAGGGTTCTGGCACAGCCCGCAGATGCTCCTGTTCGCTGCCTTCGCCCTCGCGTTCGCCATCAAGGTCCCGCTGTTCCCGCTGCACACGTGGCTGCCCGACGCGCATACCGAGGCGCCCACCGGCGGCTCGATCATCCTGGCCGGGGTGCTCCTGAAGCTGGGCACGTACGGGCTGCTGCGCTTCAACCGCCCGCTGTTCCCCGAGGCGTGGCAGCGCGCCACGCCGCTGTTCCTGACGCTCGCCGTGATCGGGATCATCTACGGCGCCCTCGTAGCCTGGGCGCAGCGGGACATGAAGAGGCTGGTGGCCTACTCGTCGGTGACCCACATGGGCTTCATCGTCCTAGGGCTGTTCGCCGGGACCGTGGCCTCGACCCAGGGGGCGCTGATCCAGATGATCAACCACGGGCTCTCCACCGGGGCACTCTTCATGCTCGTCGGCGTGGTCTACGACCGCCGCCACACGCGCATGATCGAGGACTTCGGCGGCCTCGCCAAGGTGATGCCGCTGTACACCGGCGCCTTCCTCATCGCCACCCTGTCCTCGATCGGCCTGCCGGGGCTCAACGGCTTCGTCGGTGAGTTCCTGATCCTAACCGGCTCGTTCGCGAAGTACCCGACCGCCGTGGTGCTGGCCACCACCGGTATCGTGCTCGGCGCGGTCTACATGCTGTCGCTGGTCCAGCGCGTCTTCTGGAACCCGCTCAGCATCGAGGAGAACAAGACGCTCTCCGACCTCACCTGGCAGGAGGCGCTGGCGTTCACGCCACTTGCCGTTTTCATGTTCTGGATCGGCGTCCACCCCGGCACGTTCCTCGCGCTGTCCGAGGCCGCGGTCCGTCATCTCATCGGAGGCTGAGCGTGAATCCCACCGAACTCGCCACGATCCTGCCGGAGCTGGTTCTGGTCCTGGCGGGAGGCGTGCTTGTGCTTGCCGACGCCTTCGCCCCTGCGCTGCGGCCCCGCTTCGGTGTGCTGGCGGGGCTCTCCGCGGTGCTCGCCCTGATCCTGAGGTGGGTCGAGCCGCTGCCGGGGGCCGTGTGGACCGGGGCGCTCGTGATGGATCCCCTGGCCCGCTTCGTGGACACGTACATCCTGGCGGCGCTCGTGCTGGTCGCCGTGATGGCCGATCCGTACCTGTCCAGGACCCAGGCCCGCTACGGCGAGTTCTACGGGCTGCTGCTGTGGTCCGGATGCGGAGCGATGGTCCTGGCCAAGGCCGACCACCTGCTCGTCGTCTTCATCGGCCTCGAGCTCCTCTCGATCTCGCTTTACGTCCTCATCGCGTTCCACCGCGAGAGCGGCATCTCTCTCGAGGCGGGGTGGAAGTACCTCGTGGTCGGGGCGTTCGCCTCGGCGTTCCTGCTCTTCGGGATCGCGCTTCTGTTCGGGGCCACCGGCACGTTCTCTCTGGGCGTCACCGCGCATCTCGTGGCGGGGCAGCCGGTGACGGCCAACCCGCTCCTCCTGGTCGCCCTCGCGTTCATCCTCACCGGGTTCGGCTTCAAGCTGGCGCTGGTGCCGTTCCACGCCTGGGCCCCCGACGTGTACCAGGGCTCGCCCACCCCGGTGACCGCCTTCCTCTCGGTGGTCCCCAAGGGCGCGATGCTCGTGGTCCTCGCCCGCACCGTGGCTTCAATCGCCCCCCAGAGCCTGACCCCCCGCTGGCTCCCGCTGCTGGCCGTGATCGCGGTGGCGTCGCAGACGCTCGGCAACCTGGTGGCCATCGCTCAACGCGACGTAAAGCGGATGCTTGCTTACTCCGGCATCGCGCACATGGGGTACGCGCTGGTCGGGATCGTCGCGTTCGGCCCGGATGGGCTGACCGGCGTGCTCGTCTACCTCGCTGCCTACACCTTCATGAACATCGCGGCGTTCGCGGTGGTCTCGGCATTCTCCGAGAACGAGGACGAGCCACACCTGATCACCGACCTGGCCGGGCAGGGCTGGCAGCGCCCGTTCCTGTCGTTCGCCCTGGCGATCTCCATGTTCTCGCTGGCCGGCATCCCCCCGACGGTCGGCTTCGTGGCGAAGTTCCTGGTCTTCCGCGCGGCCGTCAACGACCACATGGTGTGGCTCGCGGTGGTGGGCGTCCTGAACAGCCTGGTGTCGGTGTTCTTCTACGTCCGGGTGGTATACTTTCTCTACATGAAGCCGCTGCCACGGCGCGCTCCAACGTACTCCGAACCCTGGGCGGTCAGGATCGTCGCCGGCGTTTGCGCCCTTGCGATGGTCGTGCTGGGACTCGTCCCTGGTTGGCTGTTGACCGCCGCCGAGCACGCGGTACGAACCCTGGTGAGGTGAACCATGGCCTTCAAGCGCTACATCCCGGTCGAGAGCATCTCGGAGCTGACCATCAACCGCCTTTCGGTCTACTTGCGCTGCCTCCAGCAGCTCGAAGTGGAGGGCACCACGACGGTCTCGTCGCAGGAGCTGGCGGACAGGTTTCACCTCAACTCGGCGCAAATCCGCAAGGACCTGGCGTACTTCGGCGAGTTCGGCATACGCGGCGTCGGGTACAACGTGACCCAGCTGCGCGAGCACCTCGTCAACATCCTCGGGCTCCACGAGGAGAGGCGGGTGCTGGTCGTGGGCGCCGGGAACCTCGGCACCGCGCTGTCACACTACTCGGGCTTCAACACGGGCGGCTTCCGCATCGTCGCCATCCTCGACTCCGATCCGCACAAGGTCGGCAAGCGCGTGCCGGGCGGCTTGGTGGTCGAGAGCATTTCTGATTTGAGCAAGATTGTGAAAGAACGGAAAGTGCACATAGCCGTCATTACCGTTCCATCCAGCTCCGCGCAGAAGGTCTACGACGATCTGGTCGAGTCGGGTGTGCAGGCCGTCCTCAACTTCGCGCCGGCCCAGCTTAAGGGCCACCCGGAGGTCAAGCTTAAGAACGTGGACCTCAAAATCAACCTGGAGCTGCTCTCCTTCTTCCTCACCCACGCATCCCGGCTGGCCTCCGTCGGCTGAGCGAACACCGCCGGCGGCCGCCCGTTCGCACGGGTGGCCGGACGGCGATGGCGCCAACGCCGAGGGTCAGCGGCCGGCCCTTCGGACCGCTTTTCCGGTGAGGTAGGTCTTGAACACGCCGGGCCCTCCAGGGGGCGCGACCTCAAAACTGATTCCAACCGCGTCGCCGGGGAGCTTCGTGTAGATCAGGCGGAACCCCGGCGTCGAGGGCGCCGCCTCGTTCAGGAACGTGATCCGCGTCCCGTCGGCCGCCAGCTCGGCGACGTAGCGAATGACGTGCCCCTCGTTGTCGAAGTAGACCGCAGCGAACCCGCCCCGGGCCGCATCCGCGTAGATGACCATGAGGTCGTCGTGCACGCTCGCCGGCCGCCCCGGGGCGGCGGGGTACTCCGAGTGGTTGCGCCGGACCAGCACCTTCCCGTCGAGCTCGAACCTGAACGAGAAGAACCCCGAGCCCTCCCCGGGGTCCCCACTGCCCCCACCCACCCAGTCGCCGACGAGGAAACGCCACCTGCCCCAGGTATCCGTCCGCGCCCCTGGGCCCGGACGGGGCGCCTGCGCCAGCGCCGCCCCCGCCACTGCCACCGACAGGAGACCCACAATCGGCGCCAGACCCCTCATCGCTGTCCCCCTCTCGCGGGCGCGCGGCCGACTGCCATTGCTCCGGACCCAAAACCGCGCGGGGGCCGGCGGCTGTCCCGGCCATCCCCTGGAGTCAGTCTGCGCTCAAGCAACCGGCCAACGTCCCTCGTCGCCCGTTCGAGCGTGCAGGCGGGGCCTGGGTCCCGGAACTCAAATGAACCTGATCGACCCGACGAACTCGCCGAACGCGGCGCGGACCTTCTCGAGGCTCGCCTGCTTGCAGGTCGCGGTCACCTGCAGCAGCTCGTTGTTGGGGCGCTGGATCTGGTACTGCATGGTGACGGTCCCGGGGACGATACCTTCGTACTCCAGGTACACGGCCTTGAAGCCGCCCGGGTCCCGGCTCTCACATTGGGCGACCGCGAGAGCGCGGCCCGCGGACTTGGCCAGCTTGGCCGAGAACGCCTCGCACGCCTTGGCGAGCTTGTCCGGGGACACCGGGATCTGGCCGCTGCGCACCAACACGTTGATGTTGTCGGCGAACACCGCGTCGCTCGTCGTGCGGCTGAACATCATCTCGAGGGAGCCCTTCTCGATCCTGGCCATCAGGTCCTTGAGCCGGTCCGGGGTAATGCTTGCCAGCTGCGAACCGCTCACGTCGAGGAGCGCCGGGTTCTCCCTCACGGCCTGTTTCGTCAGCACCACCCAGTCGTCCTGGATGCTCGCCGCAAATCCGAACGAGCTCTGGTACTCCTTCGCGAAAGCCGCTCCCGCGCACAGGAGCAGCACACCCACCGACACGACGATACGCTTCATTGGACCCTCCCAAGCCCGGCCATGTCCACGGCCCGACCCGCCCGAGAGAGAGGCAGGCTCAACCCGTGGTCAAGCCAGGATACAACCATGTACCGTTCCGCGATCGCGGACACTAATCCGAGACTGAGATTTTGTCAAGGTTTTGCCGTTCCGCTGCGGCGACCGGCCGGCGACAACAGGCCGACCCCTGAACTCCCCAGGAGCCTGTCCGAGTAAACGACGAGAGCGAGAATTCCGAGGTCGCCGGATGGCAAGGAAGCCGAGCGAAAAGCCCGGAGGCGTAGCCGGAGCTACGTCGAGGACTTTTCGCGGCGGCTGACACAGCCAGGCGGATGCCATCGGGATTCGCAGCCGGAGTTCTACTCGGACAGGCTCCTAGCGCCCGCCGGCCGTCGGACGGGGCGAGGCGGGCGCCTCGGCGGCACGCCGCAGGAGTTCCTGGATCCGGTGCTGAACCCGGTCCTGGCGCCCCTGAAGCGTCGCGACCTCCGCGCGGGCCGACTCGAGCAGCTTCATCTCCCCGGCCTCGGGTGCGGGAACACGTTCCTCGCGCTCGAGCTTCTCGAGCTGTGCGGTCAGGGCCTTCAGCTGGGCCTCGAGGAACTGCCGGCTCGCGGGGTCCCGCGCCGCCGCGAGCTGCTCGGCGAGGTCCTGCTTGGCGCGGGTCAGCTCACCCAGGAGCAGCCGCTGGTCCTCGTGCTGGCGCTGGGCCGTGAGGAGCCTGCCGATTTGGTCGCGGACCCAGGTGAAGCGGCGCCACTCCACGCCCAGGGCGCGCGCCGCCTCGCGCTCCGCCACCGTCACCTCCTGCACGTGCGCGAGCACATCGCCCCCGCTTTGCTCCACCCCGGACAAGGCGTCTTCGAGCTTCTGGAGGGCCTTGCCGCGCACCGCAAGGAACATCTGGACATCGGCGGCGCTGAGCGGAGCCTGCTCGGCCCCCTGGGCGGCGGTCGGCGAGGCGGGGCGCGTGGCGCTCGGGGGCCCTTCCTCCCGGCAGGCACCCATTAGGGCCAGGGCGAGTGCAAACGCGACGGCGGGGAGCAGACAGAGGCGCACCGTGGAAGCGTAGCACTACGGGATTCGGGTTCAAAAAAGGGAGGCGCTACACTAGCGTACGATCGATGAGGACCGTCCAGCGAATCGGCAAGTACGAAATCGCGGAGCAGATCGGCGCCGGCGGTTTCGGCGTGGTCTACAAGGCCTGGGACCCCTTCATCCAGCGTTGGGTGGCACTCAAGACGTGCAGCGCCACGGACGCCGAGATGAAGCAGCGCTTTTTCCGGGAGGCGCAGCTCGCCGGTGCACTCCAGCACCCCAACATCACCCTGATCTACGACTTCGGAATTGATGGAAACACGCCGTACTTCGTCCAGGAGTTCCTCACCGGAACCGACCTCGACCACCTCTTCGAGCGCATGAAGCTCACGATCGAGGGGATCGTGGCGATCCTGCTCCAGGTGTGCGCCGGGCTCGACTACGCCCACAGCCGCGGGATCGTCCACCGTGACATCAAGCCCGCCAACGTGCGCGTGCTCGAGGACGGCACCGTCAAGGTCATGGACTTCGGGATCGCCAAGTCGCTCCAGGCGGAGTCGCGTCTCACCCAGACCGGCGTCGCGCTGGGAACCGCGGGCTACTTGGCGCCAGAGCAGCTTGCGGGCAAGCCGCTGGATCTGCGCACCGACCTCTTCTCGCTGGGCGTCATGGCCTACGAGATGGTCACCGGCGTGAGGCCTTTCACCGGTCCCAACCTCTCCAACGTCATCTACCAGATCCTCAACCAGGACCCTGTCCCACCCAGGCAACGCAACGCCGGCTGCCCTGACCGCCTCGAGAAGGCGATCCTCAAGGCGCTCGCGAAGGACCCGGCCCAGCGCTTCACGAGCGTCCGGGATTTCGCCGCCGAGCTCAAGGAGGTCCTAAGCACCGCGCAGATCCGCGGCCAAGTACGGCGCGCGGAGACGACGACGGCCACGGTGCGCGAGGAGCTGGCGCGCCTGGGTGCGCCCAGCAGCGACCAGAGCACCGCGACCGCCGAGCTGGCAGCGCGACCCCTCGATCTGGTGGAGACCAGCGCGATGCACCCCAAGGAGAAGCCGCGCTCCCGGAGGCTCCTGCTGGCCGCGGCCGCCATCGTTGCCGTGGGGATTGCGGCAAGCGCCCTCTGGTACTTCTCGGGCGACCGGGGCGCGGCGCCGGCCCGCGGAGCGCTAGCCGCCACTCCGGTTCCGGCGGCCCCGACCGCGACCCCGGCCCCGACCCCTGTGCCCACGCCGGTGCCGGTTGAGGTGAGGCTCTTTGTCGACCCGCCGGCGGAGGTCGAGGTGGACGGCCAGTCGCTCGGCAGGGTGCAGGTTACCAACGTCCAGCTTGCGCTCGGGAGACACACGATCGTGCAGCGCATACCCGGGTACCGCGAGGGCACCAGCGAGGTCGAGGTGACCGCGGCGGGCCAGACGATCAAGCTCAGCCTGCCCCCGTTCGGGCTGCTGACCGTGGTCAACGACATGGGCGTCCCGCTGCAGGGCACCCAGGTCTTCCTCGACGGCAAGCTGCTCGGCCCGCTGCCGGTGCGCGACCGCAAGGTGGAGGCCGGCACCCACCGACTCCGGGTCGTGTGGCCGGACGGTTCGGAGTTCAGCGAGGAGACGGCCGTCGAAGCCAGCCGGCCCGTAAGCAGGGTCGTCGGGCCCAAATAGGCCGCCTCGAGGGATTTGTTAGACTTCCGGCATGCGCCTCCCCAAAGTGCCCGCCGCGCTCCTGCTGCTGGCGGCCGGGGCCGCCTGGGCCCAGGACCCGCTCGCCGACGGTGACAAGGCGTTCCGCAACGCCGACTTCACGACCGCGGCCCGCTTCTACGCCGCCGCTGCGGACGCCGAGACCAACCCCGCCAAGCGCGGAGACATCCGGGTGAAGCTGGCGGTCGCGTATTTCAACCTCAACAGGCGGACCAAGGCCGAGGAGGCGCTAACCGAAGCGCTCACGGACGCACCCGCCCTGGAGCTGATCCCCGACTTCTACGACCCGGCCTTCCTTAAGGTGTTCTCCCGCGTGAAGGCGCGCTTGGCCGCCGCGCCGACTCCGACACCCGCACCGGCGCTTGCCAAGGCCGCCGCCGGGGCTGGCTCGCTCGCTCAGATGAAGCAGAGGCTGGCGCAGGCGCCGGACAACGCCGCCGTCGAGGCGCTCCTGCCGAGCATCGAGGCGCTCGAGATCTCCGCGCCTGCGAACACCCTTCCCGACGTGCTGGACGTGAAGGCGGAGGCGTTCGGCCGTCTGGGGCGCACGGGCGACGCGCTCGCGCTGCGGGGCCGCGTGGCGGCGATGCGGGCCGCCACCCAGGCCTCACCCGGGACCTCGCCGGTCCCCCTGGAGGCGCTGCTCGAGGCGCGCCGCCTGCTCGCCGCCGGCCGCCCCCAGGACGCCATCGCGCTTCTCCGCGGCGTGCTGGAGGCGCAACCGTCGTGCGTCCCCGCGTTCGAGGTGCTGGCCGAGGCGTACCTGGAGGCCGGCAAGCTCGATGAGGCGTACAACGCGCTGCGCACGGCACTGCTCGGCAACGTGAAGCCCGACCTCCTGCTGTCGCTCGGCGAGGTGGAGCTACGCCGCGGGCGCCTGCCCGGGGCGAGGGATGCCTTCCGGCGCGTGGTCGAATCGGACCCCGGCAACGACCGCGCCTGGACCGCGCTCGGCCTGCTCGCCGCCCGCATGGGCGATCTCGCCTCGGCCCGCGAGGACCTCGACAAGGCACTGGCGGCCAACGGCACGCTCTTCGAGGCGAGGGTCGTCCGGGCGCAGATCGCGCTCGCCGACGGCCAGACCGCGGTGGCGCTCCAGCACCTGCAGCGGGCGTTCCAGGTCAAGCCCGACGACCCCTGGGCCACCGGGTGGCTCGGGGCGACCTACCTTGTCGCCGGCACCAACGCCCCGGCGGCGGAGAAGCTGCAGACCGCGGTCAAGGCGGATCAGGGCCAGTTCACCCTGGCGCTGGCGGAGGCGCTCCGCCGCCTCGGCAAGGTTGAGGAGGCCCTCTCGACCGTGGCCGCCGCCAAGCCCGACGAGCCAAGGACCAGCCTGCTGCGCGCCCGCTGCTTCCTGGACGCCGGGCGGCCCGCCGAGGCGCAGGGGGTGCTTGCGGGCCTGATCCAGCTCTTCCCCGAGAACGCCGACGCCCACTACCTGCTCGGGGTCGCCCTGCACGCCCAGCGCAAGTGGGACGAGGCCGGCAAGGAGCTGACGATGGCCGCGCGGCTCCCCAACCCGCCGCCGATGGCGAAGCAGGCGGTGCAGTTCGCCGACGCCGCCGCACGCGCCCAGGAACTCCTCGACGCCTCCCTCACGCCCCCAGCGCCGCCGCCCCGCCGGTGAGGCGGCCAACGAGGTCGGCGACGATGCGCGCCGTCGCCCCCCAGATGCGGTGGCTGCGGTAGTCGTAGACCGGCGAGAGCACCTTCACACCGCCGACGACGATCTCCTGCTCCTCGACCGCCTCCGGGTTAGCGAGGCAGGTGAAGGGCACCGGCACGACCGCCTCCACCTCCTTGTCGTGCGGACGGAAGCTCAGCGGGTATGGGAGCGCCGCCACGATCGGTGAGATCAGGAACCCGCTCGGCGTCCAGACGTCGTTGAGCCGGCCCAGCACCACAGCGACCGCGGGGTCGATACCGAGCTCCTCGTGCGCCTCGCGGAGCGCGGTCGCGACCTCGTCCGCGTCGCCGTCCTCCCGCACCCCGCCCGGGAACGCGTACTGACCTGCGTGGTGGGGCAGGGCGTCGGAGCGGCGCATAAGCAGCACCCACAGCCCGCCGGCGGCGACGTAGAGGGGAACGAGCACCGCCTCCGGCACCTGGCCTTGGGACGGCTCCCGCTGCTCCACCGGCGTCGCCGCCAGCAGCCTGGCCGCCTCCTCAAGCCACATCGCTGGAGAGACTCCCAACCGCATCGAGGAGCGCACGGGCGGCGTTCCTCGGAGCGTGCCCGCCATCCTCCCAGGCCCTCCTGGCGTCGGACCTGGCCTTCCTGCGCGCGCTCTCGTCCGCGAGGAGCCGTCCCGCGACGCGCACCAGGTCGGCCACACCGGCCCGGCCCGGCGCGATTCGGAACGCCGCGTCCGGTGGAAGCTCGAGGAACTGGCGGTACCCGGCGATCGCGACCGGCGTGCCCGCGGCCAGAAAACGCAGCGCTGCCGCCGATGTCTCGCCCGCGGTCGGGTAGCGCGGCACGAGTCCGAGGTCGGCGGCCGCGAGAATGCCCCCAAGATCCTCCGCGCTCGCGAAGCCCCACACCACGACGCGGTCCCTCAGGCCGGCGGCCCCCACCGCTGCTTCGAATGCGGCGGCCTCGCTCCCCTCGCCGACTACCGCCAGCCGCACCGGCACGCCCAACTCGTCCAGCGCAGCGAGCCCGCGGAGCACGACGTCCAGGCCCTTGGCCGGCGTGAGGAAACCCAGGTGGACGAGCAGCAGCTCGCCGGGGCGCACCCGCAGGCGCTCCCGCCAGCCGGGTCGGTCCCCTACCGCCGGCTCCGCGACTGCCAGCGGCACCCGGCGCACCGGTAGGCCGGGGCACGATGCCGCCACGTCGCGCTCGGCACGGACGGTGTGGACGATCGCCGCCGACGCGTGCCGCAGGTAGACCTGCCGGGCCGGGAACAGGAACGGGTCCAGGGTGCCCGTGTACCCGAGCTGCCTCGCGGTCGCGAGGGCGCGCCCCGCCGCCCCGTGCGCCTCGGCCAGCTCGTCCGAGAAGCGCTGCCAGTCGCCATCGTCTGCGGCCTCCTCCACCAGCAGGTGGTGAAGAACGCTGTCGTGCAGCACTGCGATCCCCCCGAAGCGCCGCAGCCTGCGGGCGACCCAGAGGTGGTAGGGGTTGTTGCCGATGTGGAGGAGCGTCGCGGACCCCGGCGGGGCGGGGGCGTCAGGCGGGAGACGCCGGAGGCCATCGATCCAGCGGGCACCCGCGGGGGGTTCCCACCCAGGGGGCTCGAGGACCGCCACCTCCGCCGCGCGCGCCACGTGGGGCAGAATCTCGGCCGCGTAGTCGGCGATCCCCGAGCGGGTCGGAGGCAGCGGGGAGCCCCAGAGGATCTTCGTGGCGCTCACCCTTCCATCGCCGCCTGTGCCTGCTGCTTCAGGAACGCCTCGATGAAGGGATCGAGGTCCCCGTCCAGCACGCGGTCGGCATCTCCCACCTCGTGGCCGGTGCGGAGGTCCTTGACCATCCGGTACGGCTGGAGGACGTAGGAGCGGATCTGGTTCCCCCAGGAGATGTCCTTCTTGGGGCCCTTGATCTTTGCGAGCTCCTCTTCCTTCTTGCGTTGCTCGAACTCGAAAAGGCGCGCCTTGAGGACCTTCATCGCGGTGGCCAGGTTCTTGATCTGCGAGCGCTCGTTTTGGCACGTCACCACGATGCCCGTCGGCAGGTGGGTGAGCCGCACCGCGGAGTAGGTGGTGTTGACGCCCTGCCCGCCCGGCCCGGAGGAGCAGAAGCGGTCGATGCGCACGTCCTTGTCGTCGATCTCCACCTCGACCGCCTCGTCCACCTCGGGGTAGATGTGGACCGACGCGAAGGAGGTGTGCCGGCGCCCCTGGGCGTCGAACGGCGAGATCCGCACGAGCCTGTGGATCCCGCTCTCGCTCTTGAGGTAGCCATAGGCGTACTCGCCCTTGACCAACAGCGTCGCGGACTTGATGCCCGCCTCCTCGGCGTCCTGGGTGTCCAGCACCTCGGCCTTGAGGCCCCGCCGCTCGCACCACCTCAGGTACATGCGCAACAGCATCGCCGCCCAGTCCGCCGACTCGGTGCCCCCGGCGCCCGGGTGAACCTCGAGGTAGGCGTTGTTTGGGTCGTACTCGCCAGTCATCTTGGTCTCGAGCTCGATGCGCTCGAGCTTGGGCTCGACGCGCGCGAGCAAGGAGGTGAGCTCCTTCTCGCCCTCGGGATCCTCGCGCGTGAGCTCCAGAAGGACCTCGATCTCCTCGGCGGCCTCGGCCAGGAAACGGTCGTTGGCCAGCTTCGCCTCCAGGGCACCCTGCCGGCGCATGACCTCGCGGGCGTGCTCCTGGTTGTTCCAGAGGTCGTTGCGCTGGGATTCCTCGGCGAGCTTCGTCAGCTCGCTCTGCAGGCGGTTCGCGTCAAAGGTACCCCCGCACGCTGACCAGCGTGTCGTGGACCTGCTGCGCCCGGCTCATCACTTCTTCCAGCATCAAGATCTCCTTCGTGGGCAGGCCCTTGCGGGCGCCTATCGGTGCGGCGGGGTGCGGCGCCGCGCCCCGAGGATGATAGCACCGGCTGCCAGGAGCAGCACGCCGGTGCGGATCGCGGCGCCGAATCTCACAGCCGGGGTGACGCCGTTCGACGGACGCACCGACGCTGTGATGAACCCCTCGCGGTTCACGCCCAGGTGCGTCACCACCCGCCCGTAGGGGTCGATGACCGCGGAGATCCCGGTGTTGGCGGCGCGCACGAGGTAGCGCCGCGTCTCCGCCGCGCGCAGGACCGCGAGCGCCAGGTGCTGCCGGGGAGCTGCCGAGTCGCCGTACCACCCGTCGTTGGTGACGGTGGCCAGGACCTGCGCGCCGCGCGCGATCTCACCGGCGTACAACGAGGGGTAGGTGACCTCGTAGCAGACCGCGACGCCGGTTGATCCCGCGGGACCGGGCAGGGGGAGCAGGCTCGTGCCCGGGGTGAACGACCCAACCTCGCGGACCAGGGCGCGCAGCGCGGCGATCCTCCCCGCCAGGGGAACGTACTCGCCGAACGGCACGAGGTGGACCTTGTCGTAGCGCCAGGGCAGCAGCCCCGCCGGTGAGACCACGTTCACGGAGTTGAAGTACTCACGCTCGCCGGGGCCGAACCCGATCGAGGAGATGAGCATCCACACGCCCCGCTGCCGGGCGAACGCCTCGACCTCGGACCGGTAGCTGCCGTCGCGTTCCAGGTTGCGCGGCAGCGCGCTCTCGGGCCACACGATCCACGTCGCCCCGGCGTCGGCGGCCTCCCGGGTGAGGCGCCAGACCCGGCTTTCGATCGCCGCCTCGTTGGCAGGGTCCCACCGGGTCTCCAGCGGCACGTTGGGCTGGAGCGCCGCCACCTTCACGGGGTCGCCGTCCGGCCGGAAACCCGGAGCGAGCAGCGCGGCTCCCGTCCACACGACGGCGGCGCACGCGAGCCAGAGCGCGCCGGTGCGGCGGAGCGGGGGGGTCAGGAGCGCGTCGAGCGAGCTGCCGAGCAGCAGCGCCAGCAGCGAGAGCCCGATCGCCCCGGTCACCGGGAGCGGCGCCAGCAGCGCCGGCACCGGAGTCAGGGCGGCCGCCACCGGGTTCCACGGGAAGATCCAGGGCGGAAAGCGCTGCAGCTCCTCGAAGGAGGCGACCGCCAGCGGCAGCGCCACGATGCGCCAGCTCTCCGGGACCCGCCCCACCGCCCAGCCGGCGACGGCCCACGTCAGGCCCAGGATCGCCGCCACGAGGATCACTGCCAGGACGGCGAGCACGGCGTGGAGGTGGCCGTAGCGGTGCAGCACGATGTACACCCACGCCGCCGCGATCACCCACTGAACAAACCCCGCCAGCCACCCGAGCCGGAACGCCCGCCACCCCGACGCTCCGGAAAGCGCCCGCCGCAGCAGCCCGGGGACCACCAGCACCAGCGGCACGAGCCCCGGGCCGGGAAGCGCGAGCGCCAGCGCCACGCCCGCCCCCGCCGCGAGCAGCCTCGGCATCCAGGAACCCCGACCCGTCCGCTGGGCGCCGGGGGTCATGCGAGCTGCGCCACCTCGCGGAGGAAGTTCCCGCGGTGGTACTCGCGCGTAATCGCCTCGGCCAGGCGCTCGACCTCCCAGAACTCGTCCCAGCGGACCCGCAGCACGGGGATGAGGCGGCTGATCTCGTGGAGGAACTCCTCGTAGTTGTCGTACAGGCGCGCGAGGTACTCGACCGTGATGCCGGACTCAACCCCGCGGTCCCTGTTCCGGATGCGCTCCATGGACTTCTCCGGCGTCACGTCCAGGTAGATGATCACGTTCGGCCGGCACATGAAGTTCGACAGGTTGCGGAACAGGTTGACGTAGGTCTCGTAGTCGCGGTTGTCCATCAGGTCCATGTCGCGCAGCGTCTTGGCGAAGATGGCGTCCTCGTAGATCGTCCGGTCCTGCACCCCGCCCCGGCCCCGCCAGATGATCTCCTGGTGCTGTTGGAACCGCCGGTTCAGAAGGTAGATCTGCATCGCGAAGCTGTACCGCCTGGTGTCGCGGTAGAAATCCGCGAGGTACTCGTTGTCGATGACGGGCTCGTAGTGCACGTCGAGGCCCAGGTGCTGGCCCAGCGCCGTGGCCAGCGTGGTCTTGCCGGCGCCGATGATGCCGGCGATGCCGATGAACACCTTGCCGAGGGGGCTGCCCTTCGACCCGGCGGCCGCGCCCTTTCCCTTGTCCGCATTGCGCTTGGTCATCTGGCCTCCCCAGTCTAGGTTACCAGCACCGCGCCCGCCGGCGAGGCGGACCCGGCCCGACCGAGCCTACCCGGTGCGGGGCCGGTCGAATCCGAGCAGCCCCGGGACCATCTCGTCGCGGCGATCCCGCATGAACAGGCGTCGGGCGTGGGAGGCGGCCAGCTGGGAGAGGTCGAGGTCGGCGACGAGCACATGGTCCTCTCCGCGCGGGGCATGGGTCACGACCCTCCCCGACGGGTGGCAGAAGAACGACTCCCCGGCGAACTCGAAGTCGCCCTCGCGCTCGTAGAGTTTGAGCACCACGCCGATGCCGAGCCGGCGAGCGGGCGCGGCGAATGCGACCAGGCGCGTCCCGGCGGCAGCCGCCGTCCCGGCCGCCGCGAGGCCCCGGCGCAGGGTCTCGCCCCGTTCTGAAGCGGCGTGCTGCTGGACCAGCGCGATGCGCACGTGCACCTCGTCGTGCCTCGGTGCGGCTAAGGCCGCACCTTCAGGAACGCCTCCTCCGCGTGGTAGGAGGAGCGCACGAACGGGCCGGCGATGACCTCCAGGCCCAGGGCACGGCCGTAGGCCTCGAGCTCCGCGAACTCCTGTGGGGCCCCGTAGCGCATCACCGGGACCTGCGACGCGGTGGGGCGAAGGTACTGGCCGATCGTCACCACCTGGCAGTTGACCGCCTTGAGGTCCCGCAGCGTCTCCTCGAGCTCGTGCCTCTCCTCGCCAAGCCCGACCATGAGCCCCGACTTGGTGATCGTGCCGTTGCCGGTTGTGGCGGCGCGGGCGATCACCTCGAGCGCCCACCGGTAGCGGCCGGAGCGCCGCACCGCGGGGTAGAGGCGCGGGACGGTCTCGACGTTGTGGTTGTAGACGTCGGGGCCGGAATCCAGGACCGCGTCCACCGCACCCAGGTCGCCGCTGAAGTCCGGGGTCAGGACCTCGATCGTCGGTCGCGGCTCCAGCAGCTTGAGCTGGGCGACCACCGCCGCGAAGTGGGCTGCGCCGCCGTCGGCGAGGTCGTCGCGGTCCACCGAGGTGACGACCACGTGCTTGAGCCCCATCGCCCGGGCTGCGCGGGCCAGCTCCACCGGCTCATCGGCGTCGAGGGGGCGCGGGCGGCCGTGGGCGATCGAGCAGTACCGGCACGAGCGGGTGCACACGTCCCCCATGATCAGGAACGTCGCGGTGCCGCGCGAGAAGCACTCGCTGCGGTTGGGGCAGCGCGCCTCGTCGCAGACGGTGTGCAGCCCCCCTCGGCTCATCACGCTGCGGATGTCGTGCAGCGCGCCGAGGTTGAGCTTCCGTTCCCGGATCCAGACCGGAAGGGAGACGCTGCTCACTCGTTCACCACGAAGGAGCCGCTGAACCCCTCCGCACGCAGGCGTGCCGCCACGCGGCCGGCGCTCTCCACATCAGGGAAAGGCCCGACGCGCACCCGGTATTTCCCTTCCGCCGGCTGCACGATCACCTGTTTGAGGGTGTACCCGAGGGCGACCACGCGGTTGCGGACGCCCTCAGCCTGGTCATGCCGTCCCAGCGCCGCCACCTGGACCCACCGCCCCGCCGCCTTCGGCGCCGCGGCGACCGCGGCGGGCGTCGCGGCCGGCCTCGGCCGCTCGGTGGGAGGCCGTGGGACGGTCGCGGTGGGCTGGGGCGCCGGCAGGGCCGTCGGGACGGCCGTGGGCGGAGGCGGCACGGGGGTGGGCTGCGGGAACGGCGTCGGCGCCGCCGCGGCGGTCAGGGGCGGGCCGGCCTGCGGCTGCAAAGCCCGCACCCCCACCCCGAGGACGAACGCAACGGCCACGAGCAGCGCCACGGCCACCACCAGCGCCGCCAGCTGGCGGCCGGTGATGATGACCTCGAAGTACCTCGGCACGGTGCTACGTGTCCTCCTTTGTCATCTTGAAGAAAGGCTTGATCAGGTCGATGGGGAGCGGGAAGATGATCGTCGAGTTCTTCTCGGCGGCGATCTCGGTGAGCGTTTGCAGGTAGCGGAGCTGGAGGGTAGCGGGCTGCGCGTTGATGATCGCCGCCGCATCCGAAAGGCGCTGCGCCGCAAGCGCCTCGCCTTCGGCGTGGATCACCTTGGCGCGCTTCTCGCGTTCCGCCTCGGCCTGCTTCGCCATCGCCCGCTGCATGGACTCCGGGAGGTCCACGTACTTCACCTCGACGTTGGCCACCTTGACCCCCCACGGGTCGGTGTGCCGGTCGATCACCTCCTGGAGCCTCATGTTGAGCTTGTCGCGCGCGGACAGCAGCTCGTCCAGCTCGGCCTGGCCGAGGATCGAGCGCAGCGTCGTCTGCGCTATTTGCGAGGTGGCGTAAATATAGTTCTCCACGTCGATGATCGCGTGCACCGGGTTGATGACCCGGAAGTACGCCACCGCGTTGACCTTGACCGAGACGTTGTCGCGGGTGATGACGTCCTGGGGCGGGATCTCCAGCACCACCGTGCGGAGGCTCACCTTCACCATCCGCTGGATCGGCCAGAGGACGAAGATGATCCCGGGGCCCTTGGGCTCCTTGTCCACGCGGCCCAGGGTGAATATCACGGCGCGCTCGTACTCGTTGAGGATGTTGATCCACTTGAAGATCAGCACCAGCACGAAAAACGCCGCCAGGACGATGCCAAAGGGGAATTGCGGGGCCATTTATGCCTCCTCCGATCCCGGCCCGAGGCTAGCGCCCCCGGCCGGCTCGACTTCCAACATCAGGCCAACGACCTTCACCACGCGCACGCGGTCCCCGTCGGGGACCGGTGCACTCGAGATTGCGTCCCAGTATTCGCCGTGCACGTACACTTTGCCGCTCGGCTCGAGTGCGCCCGCGGCCTCGCCGAACTCGCCGACCAACCCTCTGGCACCGGTGAGTGGCTTGCTGCGGTGGCTCCTCAGCACGCGGGCCAGCAGGAAAATCACGATGAAGGCGACGGCAAGCGCCGTCGGGAGCACGACCGAAATGCCCACCCGCAGCGCAGGGAAAGGCGAGCGAATGAGCATCAGCGAACCGAAGATGAAGCTCACCAGCCCGGCAACGGTCAGCAGTCCGTAGCTCGCCACCTTGACCTCCAGCACGAAGAAGCCGATCCCGAGCAGGATCAGCAGCACCCCGACGTAGTTGACCGGCAGCACCGAGAGGGCGAACAGCGCCAGCAGGATGGAGACACCTCCGAGCACGCCCGGCAGGATCACGCCGGGGTGCGACAGCTCGAAGTAGATCCCAACCAGGCCGAGGAGCAGGAGCAGGTAGGCGATGTTGGGGTGGGCGATGACCGAAAGCAGCTTGTCGGCGTTGCTGGGGCCGACCACCACAACCTCGAGGGCGGCCGTGTCGAGCTTCTCCTCCCGCCCGTCGAAGCGCTTGACCGTGCGTCCGTCCAGCCACTTGAGGAGGCCGGCGCGGTCATTTGCCACAACGTCGATGAGCTTCTTCTCGAGCGCCTCGCGCTCGGTGTACGAGGCCGAATCCCTGACGGCCTTCTCGGCCCACTCGCTCGACCGCCCACGCTGGGTCGCCAACGAACGGACGAGGGCGGCGGCGTCGTTGGTGACCTTCTCGGCCATGGTCTTGGTGAGCTCCGCCCCCTCCCCGCCCACCGGATGCGCCGCCCCGGCGTTCGTCCCGGGCGCCATCGCCGCCACATCCGCCGCCATGAGCAGGAAGAAGCCGGCGGAGGCCGCCTGCCCCCCGGTCGGCGTGACGTACACCACGACGGGGCGCTTGGCGCCGGTGATGGCCGTGGTCATCTGCCGCAGCGAGGTGAGCAGGCCGCCGGGCGTGTTCAGCTCGATGATCGTGACCGCGGCCCCGCTCGAGTCCGCAACGTCGAGACCGCGCTCGAGATAGCGGAGCGAGGCGGGTTGGATCGAGTCGGATAGGGTTAGAATCACGACGCGCTGACCCGCCCCCGCGGTCGCTGCCAGGGTGAGGAGGAGGGTCAGGGCGGCAAGGACGTGCCGGGGCATGGGAGCCATCTTAGAACTGCCGTCGCCCGCCCGCAAGGGAGGTTTGCGCCCTGCGGAGATCGCACTGCTGCTTGCGCTCGCGGTCATGACGGCCGTCAGCCTGGCCAACCCGGGCAGCGTCCCTACCACGGTCCGTGCCTCGTTCGTCACGACCGGGGCGCTCTTCCTGATCGCGGCCCTGGCCCTGGGCGAGGCCAAAACCGGCTGGAGGTACTGGGCGCGGGAGCTGCTCCCGGTGCCGGTGGTTCCGTTCATCTTCATCAACCTCGGGCGCCTCATCCCCCTCGTGAACCCGAACTGCTACGACAGGGCGCTCGAAGGCTGGGACCGGAAGCTGCTCGGCCGGGAGGCACAGGCGGCACTCTACACCCTCCCCCTGCCGGGGTGGACCGCCGACGTGCTCACCGTCGCCTACTCGACGTTCTTCTTACTGGCGGTCGCCCTCGCCGTGGCACTGGCCGCCCGGCGCGACCCGTACCTTCCCCAGGTCACCGCCGCCGTGGTGTTCACCTTCCTCGTCTCCTTTGCGGGCTACTTCGTGGTCCCCGCGTACGGCCCGCGCGCGACCGTCGCTCAGGAGCGCTACTCGTCGCTGCCGGCCGGGCTCGTCGGGAACCACGTGCGGGAGCAGCTCGACCACTGGGAGAAGACCAAGACCGACGCCTTCCCCTCCGGGCACACCATGGTGACGCTCGCGGTCCTGTACTGCGCGCGCCGCCGCCTGCGCTTCCTCTACAACGTCCTGCTGCCGATAGGCACTCTCCTCATCACCGCCACGGTGCTGCTCACCTACCACTACGTCGTGGACGTGCTGGTTGCGGTGCCGCTCATGGCGGGAAGCGTGGCGCTGTCCGCCTGGATTGCCGGCCCAATACCATCGTTTCGGGGGGCCCCGCAACTATCTGGTGCGGGTGGCTCTGCGGCGCTCCGACCGCCCACCCCCGCAGAAGTGCCCCCCGGGCCCCCCGGCGCTCCGCGGGAGTGAATCCCGCTCCGCTTATCTTGCCGATGCCCCCACGTGCTGCAGATCCTCAAGCCCGCACGCTCGCGCCGGCAGAGCCGGCCGCTCGCTTAGCCCGGGAAATTCGGTCCAGGGGCGCACGGCCTGCCGCTACGCTTTTCCTGACTTTCCTCGGCCGGGGCGGGCGAGCGAGGCCTCGATGGCCCGCACCGCGCGGCGGAGGGCCTGTGCGCCGGCCGGGCTACCCTGGGCGTACCGGCACTTCTCGTGCTCGCGGACGAGCCACCCGAGGGGCGCGGCAACGCTGGGGAAGGTCGCCGACGCGACGCTCGCGAACCCTCGCGCCGTCATCCCGGGGGGAACGACCATGCCCCGCCGCGCGGCGGCGTCGATCACGCGCTGCAGGTTCCTCGTGACGGGGCCCAGCTTGGGCCCCGCGCGCGGCTCCCGGGGGCGGGCCGTGCGCCAGCTCAGGAGGAGGAACACGAGCGCCGCCAGGAGGGCGACCTCGGGCGCCCACCGAATCGCCAGCCGGCCTCCTGCAGCCACGGCCTCCAGCGCCTGGCGCGCGAGCTCGACCTGGTCGGCCAGGGTGAACGTCAGCACCCACCGGTCCCACAGCCCCTCGAGACGCTGCCAGGCGATGACAAGCGTCCGGCCCCCGCCAATCTCGGAGATACCCGGCCTTCCCTCGGAGGGGGTCGGGTCGAACATGCGCCACTTGCCCTCGACGTACGCGATGACCCAGGCGTGGGCCTGCGTGTCGCGCACGAGGAACCCACCCTCGCCGTCGGGCTCGCCACCCGCGTACCCCGCCTGCAGGCGGGCCGGGATGCCCAGCGTGCGTAGCAGCAGCACCATGCTGGAGGCGAAGAACTCGCAGTGCCCCTCGCGCGACCGGAAAAGGAACCAGCGCACCGGGTCCTCGCGCAGCGGGGCGTTGGTCCGCAGCACGTAGCGGTAGCTCTGCTGCAGGTACTGCTCGATCGCCAGCGCCGCCGCGAGGTCGTTGGTGCTCCGCCGCGTGACCTGCTCCGCCAGCGCCCGCATCTCCCCGCTGTCCGGGGGCGGCTCCACGTCGGCCTCGTCGGGTGGCGGCTGCTGGACGTCGGCCGGGTCGAACCCCACGGCGTACGCGAACGGAGGTTCGATCCCGCGAGGGATCCGCAGCGCACCCGAGGGATCGCGGGAGAGTGCGACCGGCGCGTGCATCGTCAACGAAAGCGCCCCGAGCGGAATGAAGATGGCGACGCTCTCCTTCTCGAGCGAGATCTCGGCGCGCCTCGTTCCCTCGGGCCGGTGGCCCTCGACCAGCTCGATCGGCTGCTCGGGACGGACGGCGAAGCGCTCGCCCTTGAGCCGCCCCTCCACCCATCCGCCGGCGCGGTAGTGCTTCATCGTGGCCCCGACGAGGCGCAGCCAGTCGGGGCTCACCCGGCCTGGGGAGACACCGGGGAACGACACCTTCATCGCAAGGCGCCGCGACTGCTTCACGTCGCCGATCCCGTGCAGCATGACCGCGTCGCGGAAGCCGCCCACCGACCTCGCGCCGAACGGCGCCCCAGCGAACGGCGAGCGCAACCGCGGCAGCAGGGCGAAGATCGGAGCGGCCACCAGCACCGCCACCACCACCGACCCCACGACGAGGCGCAGCGGCGGGAAGCCGGCGCTCCGTCCGCCCTCGGAGAGTGAGACGTCCTCAAGCCGCGCGACCGCGATCAGCACCACGACCAGCAGCGCCACGAGGTAGAGCGCCAGCGAGGGGTGCGTCGAAGAGGCGATGCCGGCGACTCCGACCAAGACCAGGATCCCCGCGGTGGACGCGGTCCGGGAGCGCTGACCGCACCCTGGCAGGCGCACCGCCGCGACCAGCACAGCGAGCTGGGCGACCGGGCGGAGGATGCCGTACCGCACGCCGCCGCCGGCGACCACCGCCACCAGGATCAGCGGCGCCAGGATGTTCTCCACCCAGGCGGGGAGCGGCGCGAGCGGGCGGCGGCTCGCCGCCACCCACGCCGCGACCGCCACGAACGGCAGTAGGAACGGCAGGCTCACGATCCCGGTGAACGGCAGGGGGACGGCGACGGCCAGGGCCAGGACCGCGAGCCAGCGCTGCCTCTCCCGCACCGCCGTCATCGCGCTTCCACCAGCCGGTAGACCCGCTCCCCGGCCAGCAACGCCGGGAGCGGGTCCTCGCCGGGGCCCACCGCCTGGACGAGCGCCAGCCGCTCCAGCAGGTGGCGGGCGTGGGCGCTCCCCGCGGCGGGGGCGGTGACCGAGCCGCCGATAACCAGGCCCACGGGCTCCCCCCGGTGGAGATGGTTTAGGGCGGAGGCAGTCACCTCGCTCACGAGGTCCTCGAAGCGCGCCAACAGCGTCTCGTCGTCCCTGCGCGGGAGCTGGCGGTCGAGCGCCAGGTAGTGCGAGGGCAGGGCACGCTCGCGGCGCTCCACCACGATGAGGCGTTGTTGCCGGGCGGTCTGCTTCCAGTGGATGTCGCGCCGGTCGTCGCCGGAGTGGAACTCCCGCAGCTGCTCGACCTCACCACCCCGGCGCCCGCGCCCCGGGACCGCCGTTTCCTCCTGGCGCGCCAGCCCGCTCCAGCGCACCGTGCCGGCCCGTAGGCGGCGCGGGTAGACCAGCACTTCCCCGGCCTGGGGCCGGCGCACCGACTTGACGAAGAAGCCGAGCGGCAGGCGCACCTCGATCCGGACCGCCGGGAGGGGGTGCCGGCCGCGGCGGGGGAAGACCGTCGGCACCGTGACGACAGCCGACCCCCGAGGCGCAGCGCGCGTCACCACCGCCCGTCCGGGCATCCCGTCGAGCCGGCACACCACCAGGGCGGCCGGCACCCAGCGGGAGCGGTTGCTCACCTCGAGCTGGAGGAACACCGGGGCCCCGGCGAATACCTCGGCGGGCGCTGCCAGGCGCGCCCGCAGGTGGCTCAGCGTGTGGCGCGAGAAGGCGCCCGATGCGACGAAGGCGCCGAGCGTGAGCGCCAGCAGGAGGTAGAGCGCGTTGTTGCCCGTGTTGAGTGCGGCGACCCCGAGCAGCGGCACGGCCACCACGAACACCCAGAACGCCCGCGTGGGCTTGAGCGAGAACCCCGGGAACCTCGCCGCGAAACCGCCCACGAGGGCGCGCACGGGCTTCTCTTCCTGTGCCCTGTGCCCTACGCCCTGCGCCCTTTTCATAGCGGAACTGGCGCCGAGTCGACGATCTCTCTTATCACGGCACGTTCAGCCTCGCTGCGGCTCCACCCCTCCCCGACCTCACCGCCGGCCAACACCACGCGGTGCGCCATGACCGCCACCGCCAGCCGCTGGATGTCGTCCGGGATGACGTAATCGCGCCCCTCCACCATCGCGAGCGCCTGGCTGGCGCGGTGCAGCGCCAGCGCCCCGCGGGTGGACACGCCGAGCCCCAGCGCGGGATGAGCGCGCGTCCGGTGGACGAGGTCCAGGAGGTACTCGAGAAGGGGGGGTGCCACCCGCACCTCGCGCACGCGCGCCTGCAGCTGCACGAGCTCGGCCCCCTCGAGGACGGGGCGGATCGCTTCCAGCTCACCTTCCACCCCGCCGCTGCGGAGAAGCGCCAGTTCCTCGTCCGGAGCCGGGTACCCGAGCGAGATGCGCAGCAGGAAACGGTCGAGCTGGGACTCTGGCAAAGGGTAGGTGCCGAGGTACTCCACCGGGTTCTGGGTGGCCAGGACGATGAACGGCTCGCGCAGGCGGTAGCGCGTCTTCTCGACGGTGACGGTGCGCTCGCTCATCGCCTCCAGGAGCGCCGCCTGGGTCTTCGGAGTCGCGCGGTTGATCTCGTCGGCCAGCAGCACGTTGGTGAAGACCGGCCCGGGGAGGAACTCGAACTCCCCCCGCTCGACGCGCCAGAGCGAGACGCCGATGACGTCGGAGGGCAGCGTGTCCGAGGTGCACTGGATGCGCGAGAACACGAGGTTAAGGGAGCGTGCCAGTGCCTGCGCAAGCGTGGTCTTGCCCACGCCGGGGATGTCCTCGATGAGGACGTGGCCGCGGGCCAGCAACGCCGCGATGATCCAGTCGATCGCCTCGTCCTTGCCGCGGATCACCCGCGCGACCGAGCGCTTGAGGCCATCGAGCCGATTGACTACGTCCACAATCTGCACGAGCTGTTCGTCCCCTGAGGGTTCTACGTGAACAGGCGTACCCGTGTCACGGTGAATGGCCCTACCCGCCCAACCGGGTGGCCGCCGCAGGATCCAGGGGGGCGACCAGGGTCCGCTTGAAGGCCACCGCTGAATCTATCAGCTCGCCCAGGCGGGGTGTGTCGTGCCATGCCACGACGAGGTCAACGCCCAGGTGGAAGGCCCTCGTCCCGTCGCCGGTGGCGAGGCCGGGCCCGACGAGGACCACGACGCAGGCCCGCCGCAGGCCCGGCGGCAAAGAGGTGAGCACAGCCAGATGGCTCGGGTCGTTGCTGTGCCCGGCGTAGCCCAGAACCACGGCCGCCGCTCCCGCTTCCAGGTCGGAGCGCACCCGGTTGACGTTTTCCACCTCCACCGCCTCGAAGCCTGCCGCGGCCAGCGCTCCCAGCACCGCATCCACCTGGAGCCGCCCATCGCTCACGACGACCGCACGCTTCACGACCGCCCCCCTCTGAGGTCCTGGAGCCGCAGCTCGAGCTGGCGTGGCAGCACCGCGTTCGCCACCGCCATCTCCACCTCGATCTCCCCTGCCCGCACCCGCCGCTCCAGCTCGCGGTCGAACCACACCTGGCCGTCCGCCTCGCCGTCCCGCAGGATGTCGGCGAGCAGGGTGGAGCTGAGCTGGCCGTCGACCAGGTGCGCGGCGGTGGCCCGGGTCGAGCGCCACACCTCCACGACCGGGCGACGGCCGTCTCTGTGCGGGATCAACTGCTGGGTGAAGACCCAGCGCAGCGCGCGGCCAAGGCGGGCGCGCACCTCGATCCGTTCATCCGCGGGGAAGAGCGACAGCAGGCGGAGCAATGAAGACGCCGTGTCATAGCCACGCAGCGAGGTGAACACCAGGTGCCCGGTCTCGGCCGCCTCGAGTATCAGGCGCGCCTCCAGGGCATCGTGCGGCTCGGCCACCAGAAACACCTGCGCGCCCTGGCGCAATCCGCTCGCCAGTCCCTGCGCGAGGGTCGGCGTGTCGGTACCCACCTCGCGCTGGTTGACCGTGGCCCGGGAGTGCTTGTGCAGGAACTCGATGGGATCCTCGACGGTGACCACGTGGCATGAGCAGGACGCGTTCAGCTCCGCCAGCATGGCGGCAAGCGACGTGGTCCGGCCTGAGCCCGCAGGCCCGCTCACGATCACGATGCCGTTGCGCTCGCGGCACGCATCGCGCATTGCGTCCGGCAGCCCGAGCCCCCCGAGCGTGGGCACTTTCTCGGGTATCGCCCGCAGAGAGATCGCGAACGTGCCGCGCTGGGAAAAGACGGCGACCCTGAAGCGGCTTACGCCCGGGACGGAGTAGGCGAAGTGCGCCGCGCCCTCCTGCCGTACCCGCGCGGCCACCGCAGGTGAGGCCTGGGCCAGCAGGTGCAGGACCACTGCCTCGGTCTGGAAAGGGGTAAAGCGCTCGAGCCCCGGGAGCTTCAGCCGCACCAGCTCCCCGTCTACCAGCACCTGGGGCGGAAGCCCAACCGCCAGCAGCACGTCCCCCGCCCGCGGCGCCGCCGCGAGGATGCTCCCCAGAAATTTGGGCATCTCGAAGTGGAGCATGTCTTGAGTATAGCCGCCGGCGGGCGCGTGTCCATCGCCCCGGTTTCGCTGGAAGGAAGCGGTTCCTACCCTTCAACCCGGAGGAGGAATGCGCCGCGCAGATCGCGGACGAGGGAGAAGCCCGCGACATGCGGTTTGCTCCGCGGCGGGGCCTCGAGGACAGCCTCGGCGCCCGCCCTCAGCACGGATACCTCCCGCGCCAGGGCGAGCGCCTCGACGCCCTCCTCCCAGGAGGCAAACGGCGGGTCGCACCACGCCAGCGTGCAGCTCACCCCGCGCCCGGCAAGGGCGCGCAGCGCGTGGGTGGCCTCGTGGAGCTCCAGTTCCCACCGCGCGTCGGCGACGGCAAGCGCCGCGAAGTTGCGCCGGATGAGCGCGGCGGCGGCAGGGGCCCTCTCGACCAGGAACGCCTTCGCCGCGCCGCGCGAGAGCGCCTCCAGGGAGTCGACGCCGGTGCCCGCGAACAGGTCCAGAAACACGGCCCCCGGGAGGCGCGGCCCGAAGACGGCGAACGCCTGCTCCCGCAGAGCATCGGGGGTGGGCCGGAGAGGGCTGCCCCTGGGCGGGCCGCCGACCCGCCGCGAGGCCCAACTCCCGCCTGTGATCCTCACTTGCCGACCCGCCGCAGTGCCTTGTTGCGCAGCTCCTCGTCGCTCATGAAGACCGACGCGGGGCCGTCGCCGATCTGGACGCGCAGGATCAGGCGGTCTCCGTCCGGCATCGCCTCCAGCACCAGCACGGTCCGGCCGTCCTCCAGGACGACCCGGTCGCCGACCTTCGGCACCCACCCTCGGAGGTCCTCCCGGGGGCCGCCGAGCCGCACAAGGTTGGCCTCGAGCCCGTCCAGGGCCTGCGAGATCCTCGCCGCGGCGAATGCAGGCACAGCGCTGACGGGGTAGCGGAGGGTCAGAGGGGGCCTGCCGACCGGGGCCAGCCGCATCTCGACGCTTCCCTCGACGGGCGCGTGCCCCTCCCTGTCGACGCGGGCGAGGTCGGCGTAGCCGTCCTCCACCACCTGCACCAGCACCGAGAGCTCCACCTCGGTGAGCGGCTGGCGCAGGACGCGCCTGGCCTCCCCCGGCTTCTGGACGACGAAGACCGCGACCCCGTTCCGGAACACCGAGGTCCGCCGCACCGCGCTTTCGATCGTGACCACCCTCTCGACGAGGTACGTCGGGTCGGGCGGGGCGGCCGCGGCCAGCGCCAGCAGGGCTGCCGCGATCACTTCCTGGCCCCGAGCTTGCGGGCGACCGTGAGGGCATAGGCGAGCGCCTCGCCCCGCTCGACCTTACCGTCGAGCACGGCCGCACGGGTCTGCCGCACGGCAGCGCCGATCGCCGGGCCCGGCTTGACTCCCGCCGCGCGTAGCTGCGCCCCGGTGACCGGCAGAGGCGCGCGCATCCAGGCGGTCAACGCCTGCCTGAGTATCCGTCGCTCCGCACCGCCGGCGGCCGCCATGGTGACCACCGCCAGCGCCCGCTCCGCGTGCTCCACCGCCCCCACCACCTCGCTGGGCGCAACCCCCTTCTGGCACACCACCGAGAGCAATTGCTCTGTGCGGCGGCGCGCCCCCGCCACTGTGGTGGCCATCTTCCCGGAGAGCGCCAGTCGCTGCGCCAGCGGCTTTCCGCCGCCCTCGCCGGAGCGGGTGGCGAGGGCCACCACGTAGACGAACCACCGCGGCCCGCTGTACACCTCCTCGAGCACCGACCACGCCAGCACGGACGCGACGTCGTGGAGGAAGCGCCGCAGCGCCACGCTCCACGCGACGCCCGGGAACACCGCCGAGAACACACCCAGGTGCTCGAGTTCGACGAGCGCCTCGACCGGGTGCCCCTCCTCCAGTAACTCCGCCACCTCGTCCCGCAGCCGCTCGCCCGAGAGGCGGGAGAAGACACCCTCGAGCACCGCCACCCGGATGAGCTGCCGCGTCTCGGCGGCGATCTCGAACCCGAGCCTGGTGGCGAAGCGGACCGCGCGGATTGCTCGGGTGGGGTCGTCGAGGAACGAGAGCGAGTGGAGGACGCGGATCTGGCGGCGCTCCAGGTCGCGTTGCCCGCCGAAGAAGTCCAGCAGGTCGCCGAACCTGCCCGGCGTGAGGTTGATCGCCATCGCGTTGATGGTGAAGTCGCGCCGGTAGAGGTCCTGGCGCATCGCGGAGGTCTCGACCTCGGGCAGGGCCGCAGGTGAGCGGTAGAACTCGGTGCGCGCGGTGGCCACGTCGAACCGGATGCCGTCCGGGAAATGAACCGCCGCCGTGAGGAACGCCTCGTGCGGGTGCGAGTGCCCGCCGAAGTGGGCCACCAGGCGTTCCGCCAGCTCCACGCCGTTCCCCTCCACGACCACGTCCACGTCCTCGACCGCGCGGCCCAGCAACGCGTCGCGCACCGCACCGCCGACCAGGAACGCGTGCCCCCCCGACTCGTGGGCCAGCTCACCGGCCACGGTCAGCACCTCGAGGAGCTTCGGTGCCAGGGTGCGGCGCAGGGTGCGCCCGACGTCGTGCACCACCAGGCGCGCCCCGGCGACCCGGCGGTCCACACGGGCGCCCTCGGCGAGCTGGCGCTCGTAGAGGCGCCGGAAGAGGTCCATGCGCGTGATGATGCCCCACCCGGTGCCGAGCCGCACCAGCGCGAAGCGCGCGTGCCCCTCCATGAACAGCCGTTGGATCTCGTCCACGGTCGCCTCGGGGCGCACCTCCGGGACGCCTGGCCGCATCACCGTGGTGACCGGGCGCCCGCCGAGTCCTCCCGCCAGCGCGCTATCGAGGATCTGGCGTGACACCACACCGACCAGGCGCCCCGCGTCCTCGACCGGCATCGCGTTGATGCGAAGCCGCACCAGCCGCTCCTTCGCCTCGGCGACCGTGATGTCGTTCGGGCAGGTGCGCACGAATGGCGTCGCGAGGGTCGCCGCGGTCCAGTGCGCACCGGCCATGCTCGCGATCTCGCCAAGCAGCCTCTCCGCCACCTCCACCGCGCTCTTCCCGCGTAGCCGGGCGGCGGCCGCCGTTGCGTGCCCGCCGCCGCCCAGCGGGGCGAGCAGCTTGCCGGCGTCCACGCCGCGCCACGTCGAGCGCGCGATCACAATGAGCTGCGGCGGCACCTCGAGCAGGGCCACCACCACCGGCAGATCGAAGATCTCGGCGTAGCGGTGGATCACGTACGCGGCCTCCTCGACCTGCTCGCTCGGACGAGCGATCGTGATCACGACGCGGACGCCGTCCACCTGGTGCTCGACCGCGCCTTCCACGAACTGGTTGAGGAGCTCGAGTTGCTCGGGCTCGAGGGGGCGTAGCACGTAGCGCCGCACCCACTCGAGCTTCGCCCCCGCCTCAAGCAGCCAGGCCGCGGCCGCGACGTCCGTGGACGTGGTGTCGAGGTAGGTCAGGCCGCCGGTGTCTTCGTAGATCCCGAGAAGCATCAGCGCGGCCGTCACCGGGTCGGGCGTGAGCCCGAGGCGCTGCAGCTCGCCGACCATCACCGTGCAGGTGGCGGCCACCGGGGCGGTGAGAAGCTCGCCAGCGGCGATCGCCTCCGGCCCCCCGGGGTGGTGGTCCACGACCCTCACCGGACAACCCGAATTGCGGATCAGCTCCCCGACCTCACCGAGGCGCCGCCACGACGAGCAGTCCACGACCGTTGCGTCGGTGATGCGGGCCCGGCGCAGCTCGCGCACCCGCACCTCGGGCAGCTCGACGTGTTCCGCCGAGAGGAAGCGCCGGACCGCTGCCTCCTGTGACCCGGGGAACACGACGCGTGCCCCCGGAGCCAACAGTAGGGCGGCAGCGACCGCACCCAGGGCGTCGAAGTCCGCGCCCAGGTGGGTGGTGACGACCTTCACGCCGCCAGTGTACTGCTCCCCGTCGGCCCGGAACGGGGTCCGGCCGGGGACGCGAAATGTACGCACGCGCAGGCGGCATTGCTAGAATGACGCATGCTTCCCGGAGGGCGCATGGCACGCAAGGAACTGCTCGCTGTCGTGGTGGTCCTGGTCGTGGTACTCGCACTCGCCGCGCGGGCTCAATCGCCCGTCTCGTACGCGAACGACGTCGAGCCCGTCTTCGTCAAGGCGTGCGCCGAGTGCCACGGTGGGGACAACCCGAAAAAGGGCCTCGATCTCTCGACGGGCAAGGGCTACGCACGCCTGGTCGACATCAAGAGCCAGGAGGTGCCCGCGATGGTCCTCGTCAAGGCTGGAGAACCGGCCGCCTCCTACCTCTGGCTCAAGTTGACCCACACCGCTACCGAGGGCAAGGGGATGCCGCGCACCATGTTCTCCTCCAAGACGCTCCCCCAGGCCGAGCTCGATCTCGTGCAAAACTGGATCATCCATGGGGCGAAGCCGTAGAAAACCGGGGCTCGTGGCTTGCGGCTCGGGGTTCGGCCCACGGGCTGGACGCGGGGCCTTCGCAACCCTGCGGATGCCCCGCCTCGTAGCTGACCAATCACACTCCGCGGCGGACACCGTCAGCTGACGACGAACGGACGACCGAGGAGACCCGCCGCGACCGCGGTAAGCCGCTGCCACAACGGCAGGTCGACACGATTGTGAAAAGCTTCACGAGTGTTCCGCTCCACGCGGTCCAGCACCCGCCGGTAGACCCCACCCATCACCCTTACGGCGGGACGCGCGTCGACCGCCAGCAACCCCGGCAGGGGGTTCGCCTCCCGGAAGTGGCGCCGGGCCCGCTCGCACTGGAACGACATCAGGGCCGAGTACCCCGCGGAATCCAGGCGGCCTGCGAGCAGGTCCCCCTCCCGCACCCCGAAGCGCCCGAGCTCGTCGAGCGGCACGTAGATGCGGTCGCGCCGGACATCCTCGCCGACGTCGCGGCATATGTTGGTGAGCTGGAGCGCCATCGCCAGGTGCCGCCCGTACAGGTGTGCCTGGTGCGAGCGAATGCCGAAGATCGACAGCGAGATGTCGGAGATCGTCACGGCCACCAGCTCACAGTAGCGCTCGAGCTCCGCGAAGGTGCGGTACCGGTCCCTCTCCAGGTCCATCCGACACCCTTCCACCAGGCCGAGCAGCGCCTCCTTCGGGATGGGAAAGTGCGCCAGAACCTCGGCGAGGGCCCGTGTAGCGGGGGTCCCCGGGCTGCCGCGATAGGTCCGCTCGACCTCCTCCACCCAGGCGTCCAGACGGCGGCCGATCTCCTCGCGACTCGCCCCGGGCTCGGCCTCGTCCACGATGTCGTCGGGGATGCGGCACGCTGCGTACGCAGCGTAGACGGCGCGCCGTTTGGCCGGGGGCAGCAGCCGGAACCCGAGGGAGAAGTTGGCGCCCCGGCGGTGCGCGAGCCGCCTCACCACAGTTCGGCTTTCGCTCACCGTTCTCTCCGCCGGCACCACGTGCACGCCGCGCCGTGTCGGCAGCCGCGCCGCTCCCGCCACGCGGCCATCACGACGGCGGCCAGCGCTCCCTTGAGGGCGTCCGGACGTTGGTTCCGCAGAAGCAGGCGCCGGAAGTCCGTCCGGCCCGCCAGCCGGCAAAACCGGGCGAAGCCGCGCCGGCCCAGCCGCTCGTAGGCGAAGCGCAGCGTAACGGTGGTGCGCATGGGCCGCAGGATGGTGCGGCGAAAGCGCGCCTCGTCCCACCCCCCCATCAACCCCTCCGCCACCAAGCCCGCGCTGCGCAGCGCCAGCCGGTTGCCGAGACCGAAGAGGAAGTCCTGGATCCCAGCCGCCTCCCCCGCGACCCAGCGCCCGTCGCTCCCCCGCAGGCCCCGCGGCACGCTGAAGTTCATGAACTGCCCCCGCTCGCGGGCGTCGCGGACGGCGAACTCCCCGAAGCTCTCACGGAACTTCCGCCAGGCCTCGCCCTGCGCCCCCGCCAGCCGTGCGGTCCCGCGCACCTGGGCGACGCCGAAGGTGCCGTGGCCACCGATACAGAAGAGGTAGGCGTACCCGGTCGGGGTCACCATCGGGTCGAAGAGCACCGCCAGGGTGTCGGGGAGGTCCGACGCGAAGACCACCTCGCGCGCCACCCCGTCCGCCTGCCTCGGCCCCGTGGCGACCACCTCCACGTCGGCTGGCGCGGCGACGCCGTCCCGCACGATCACGCCCGCGGCCGCGGCCTGCCTGCGCAGCCAGGCGTCCAGGCTCCCCTCTCCACTGCCGCGCCGCACGAAGTAGGCGAACGGCGCCGAGCTGGAGACCTCGTAACGGCAGCCGAAGCCGTCCAGGAACACCGAGCGCGTGGCCGGGATGACCGGGACGTCGGGCTCGAGGCCGAGCGCCCGCAGCTCGTCGAGGGCGTCCTCCTCGGTGCTCCCGTTCTCGAGGACCTGCCAGCCGCCGGCGAAGCGGCCGCCGCCCCCCAGGTGGCGGTCGAAGACCTCCACCTCGACCCCTCTCCGCGCCAGGAGCACGGCGGTGGCAAGCCCCGACAAGCCTCCGCCGGCGATGCGCACGCGCTGCCTCACGCACGGATTGTAGCCCGCCGTCTTGCGGCCGCCGGGCACTTCCTCCAGAATGCCCGCACGTCGGCAAACAGCGGCCTGCTGACGGGGGGTGGAGGATGGCTACGGAACGCGGGTGGAAGACGCTCCTCGAAGGCTGCCAGCCGCAGGGACCCGCACCGATCCCGGCCTACTCGGAGTTCATGCCGGCGCCGCGGATCGCCTGCAAGCCCTACGGCGAGCGCGATCCGGGGGCGTTCTCCGAGGGCGACCCCTCCGGATGGTTGGTGAGCGAGGCTGAGGAGGAATGGGAGCTCAAGCCCGGCCTCGCGCACATCGCTTGCGAGGTCTACCGGTCCCTTCTGCCGTTCGCGCTCGGCAACCCCGCGCCTCTCATCCACGGCCTGCGCGGGAGCAGCCTGGAGGACAACCCGTACTGGCCGCCGGAGCTGGCCGAGCGCGTCGGCCACCACCCCGGCGAGCGCCTGGTCGCGATCTGGCCGCTCGCACTCTCGCGCACGCAGGACGACAAGGGGCGGGTGCGCTGGACCCTCTTCGGTGCCAGCGAGCAGGGGCCGGAGCGGGGTTTCTGGCGGAGTTTCTCCTCGGCTCCGGGTGAGGAGCGGCGTGCGGAGGAAGGGATCGCGTTCTTCGCTCGTCTGCTCGAACAAGCCTACGGCGAGCCGGCCCGCACTGGGGCAGAGCTCCTCGCGGCCGGCTTCCGCATCCTGCCCGCCGCCGATCATTATCCCGACCCGGCCTGGCGGGGCGATCCCCTCCCCTCATGGACACGTCCGTTCGTGGTGGGCGAGGCCGGCCCGTTCGACGCCGTCCGGTTCCTCGTGAGTTTCCGTCCGTTTGCCGCCCTGCCCGCGCAGGTGCGCACCCGCTACCTGAAGGGCGAGGTGCACCTGCTGCCTTCCCCGGCCAGTCTGGTGTTCTGGGGCGCGTCCACGTACGGGCTCCTCTCCCGCGAGCTGCCGCTTGCCACGCAGATCCCGCTGCTCAGGCTCGCACGCCGCCACGGTGGGCCGGGGATCCGGATCCCGCAATCGGGGTGGATCCACGAGCCGGGGAGGCGCAATGCACCGCGCGACGTCCACGAGGAACTCCTGCGTGAGACGGTCGCGAGGACCCACCGCTGGGAGCGCGTGCACCGCCACGAGGCCGAGGTCCATGCTGAGGCTCGTGAGGACCGCGTCGCGAAGGTCCTCTTCTCCACCGATCCCGACGTCATGGGGTTGTACGGCAAGCCGATGGCGCACAACTGCCAGCTCTGGACGGACGACTTCCGCCTCGTGCTCGATGGGCCGACGGCGACCCCCGAGGCCATCGAGCGCGCCCGCGAGGCCGTCCACGAGGGCGGCGTGTTCGGCTACCGTTTCTTCTTCCCGCCGATGCGGGTCGGCGCCCACGAGGTCTTCTGGCACCGCCCCGTGGTCGCCTTCGTGCCCCCCGGCACCGACCGCGTGACCGTGCTCGAACCCGCACCAACCGGCTACCTCACCGCGTACCCCGCGGGCTCGCGTGACCTCACCCGGCCGGTCGAACTGTTCCCGCGGATCCTGCGTCGCCCGGCGGAGCTGGCCGCGGTCACCGGCTTCCCGCACCTCCACGAACAGACTCCCCGGCAGACCGCTCACAGCATTCTGGCGCTGCGGGCCGTGTGGCGCGCTCGCGGAGAACAGCCGCTGGAGCGCTCCTTCGCGCGGGCGCTCATCCGGGCACCCAGGCACGAGTCGCTGGAGGAGTGGCTGGGTTTTCTGCTCACGCGGGCGGCCGATCCCGAGGTCGGACGCGCGGTTCGCGACGAGCTCGAGGCGATCCTCGAGCCCGCACGCCCCGAGGGGGGAAGCGCCACGGCCGAGCCCCCGCTCACCTTCGGGCGCACCGCCACGCGCGCCCACGAGGAGGCGTACTGGCGCGACATTGCGACCCTCGCGCACGGCTCATGGGAGACCAAGGACAACGCCGATTGCGCCCTCGACCCGGCCACCCAGGCGCACCTCAACCGGAGACAGCGGGACCTGGAATCGCTCGGCGACTACCTACTGTCCCGCCACCGCCAGGCGAGCGCCGCCGCCGGCATGGAGGGGAAGGCCTGGTGCGGCGAGGTGCCGTTCCTTTGGCAGACCGACTTCCCCTTCCCGCTCTTCGGAGGGTGGCTCGGCAACCAGGAGGGACGGGCCCACGAGCGCGACCTCCTGGTGGTCATCCCCGGCCGCAACCGGGGCGAGGCCGTCGTCATGGGGGACCACTACGACACCGCGTACATGGAGGACGTCTACGAGAAGGCGCGCGGCGGCTCGGGGGCGCGCCTGGCTGCCCACGGCGCCGACGACAACTACTCGGCGACCGCGACGCTGCTGCGAGCGGCGCCGATCTTCCTCGAACTCGCGAAGCAGGGAAAGCTCGAACGGGACGTGTGGCTGCTCCACCTCACAGGCGAGGAGTTCCCCTCCGACTGCATGGGGGCGCGCGCCTTCTGCCGGGCCCTGCTCGAGAAGAACCTCGCCCTGCACACCAACGGTGCCAAGCTCGACCTCTCGTCGACGCGGGTCACGGGCGTCCTAGTGATGGACATGATCGCCCACAACAGGGAGAGCGAACCGTACGTGTTCCAGATCTCCCCCGGGGACGGCCCGGGCGCACTGGCGGTCGCCCACGCGGCGCACGGCGCCGTCGTGGCCTGGAACCGTCTCGCACCGGAGTGGAACAACGGCCCCGAGCGGCGCGGGCGCGGCCGCTCCCGCAGGAGCGCCGACCCGGCCGTCATCCCCGAGATCGCCGCGTACCCCGTGATGGACGGCGAGGTGCGCCTGCACTTCACGGCGCGCAGCTCGCTCTTCAACACCGATGGCCAGATCTTCTCCGACCTTGGCGTGCCGGTGGTGCTGTTCATGGAGGACTACGACATCAACCGGCAGGGGTACCACGACACCCACGACACGATGGAGAACATCGACCTGGACTACGGCGCGGCCGTCTCCGCCATCGCCATCGAGACGGTCGCGCGGCTCGCCTGCAGCCGCTTGCGTTAGCCGAAGAAAGAGGCCAGGACGCCGCGCACGGAGAAAGCGCGCGAGGGGTCCACCGCCTCCGTCAAAATCCCGGCGATGAGGGTGGCGTAGCGCGGACTGCGCCGCGCCCTCCAGCAGATGAAGTCGGCCAGCCGGGGCCAGGCGAGCCAACTCTGCGCCGTCAGGTAGCCCCGGTACTTCGGGCGCAGGCGCCCCTCGACCAGGCCGGCGTAACCGAGGAGCGCCTCGGGGTCCCCCGACGACAGGAAAGCGTCCGCCGCGAGCGCGGCCAGCTCAGCCGACTCCATCGCCTTCCCGATGCCCTCCCCGGTGAGGGGAAGCGTCGTCCCGATCCCCTCGCCGGCGACCAGGACCCCGTCGGGGGACACCGGGGTTGCGGCCGAAAGCCCCGACCAGATCATCGCTCCCTTCGGCCTCGTCGTGGACACCGACGCCTCCATGAGCTGCCGTGCGGCAGGAAAGCCCCGCAGGAACCTCGCGAGGACGGCGTGCAGGTCGGGGGACGTGGCGCGGCCGGAGTCGTGGAACACCCCGCAGCCAACGTTGTACCTGCCCCTGCCAAGGGGGAACATCCAGGCGTACCCGGGCGTGATCGTGCGGTCATACGAGACGATAAGCCGGTCGAGCTCGAACGTCGACGTGACGTAGCCGCGGATCGCGGCAGCCACGCCCTCCTGCTGCCGGAAGGGAACCCCGCAGCGCTTCAGGAGCGCCGGGTTGGCCCCTGCGGCCAGGACCACGCAGCGCGACCTGGGTGCGGGTGCTCCCTCCAGGGTGACGGTGAAGAGCCCGTCCCCGTCCCTGCGGACGCCGGAGACCGTGCCCACCGCGAACGCGGCCCCGCGCCCGACCGCCTCGGCGCGCAGGATCTCATCCAGGTCGACGCGCCTGATCGTGAGGTAGCGCCCGGGGACCCGCACCTCGACCCGCCTGGGCGAGAACACGCTGCAGATCGAAAGCGCGTGCGCGCCGGCGGCCACCTTCTCGAGCAGGTCGGCGCGCTCCAGGCAGCGGAGGGCATCCTCGACGAGCCCGTCACCGCAGACCTTGTCGCGGGGAAACCGGTGCCGGTCGAGGAGGAGCACGCTGCGCCCGCGCTGCGCCAGGTGCAGCGCCACCGTGGAGCCCGCCGGTCCGGCGCCGACGATGACGGCGTCCCAGACCCGATCCCCCGCAACGGTCAAATCGCTCATCGATCCCGCCAACCTCGCCCACCCAAACGCGATTGCCTGGTGCGCGCATTCTAGCCGCGCCTCAGGGTGGGAAAGGGGTCGTCCTCGTGCCGCGGACGGCGACCGCCATCGGCTACAATCTCCGGGGGAGATTTTGATGCAGCCTCAGGAGATCCGCGCCGGACTCGATCGCATTCTGGCCGGCGTGCAGAAACCCGGTCGCTATCTCGGCATCGAGCGCAACCGTACGGTCAAGCGGTGGGAGGCGGCGGCGGTCCGCATCGTGCTCGCGTTTCCGGACGAGTACGGCATCGGCATGTCCCACCAGGGAACGCGCATTCTCTACCACATCGCCAACGCCCGCCCCGACGCGCTCGCCGAGCGGACGTTTGCCCCCTGGCCCGACATGGCGGCCGCGATGCGCGCCGCCGGGATCCCGCTCTACTCCCTGGAGTCCTACCACCCGGCCGCCAGCTTCGACGTCGTCGGGATCACCCTGCAGACCGAGCTCAACTACGTCAACGTCCCCTACCTGCTGGACCTGGCGGGGATCCCGCGCTTCTCCCGCGACCGCGACGAGACCCACCCGCTCGTCGTGGGGGGCGGGCCGTGCATGGCCAACCCCGAACCGGTCGCGGACTTCTTCGACGCCTTTGCGATCGGCGACGGCGAGGTGCTGCTGCGCGCGCTCATTGAGGCAGTGAAGGCCGCGAAGGCCGCCGGCGTGCCGCGGCGCGAAACGCTGCGCGCGCTCGCCCGCATCCCCGGCATGTACGTCCCGCAGTTCTACGCGTGGACCCCGGCCGCGACCCCCGCGCACGGCGGCACCGTCCAGGTGCTCGACGAGGCGGCGGCGTTCCCGGTGGCGCGGGTGTTCGTGGAGAGGCTCGACCCCGCCGACGTGCCCGCCGATCCGATGGTCCCGGCGGTGGAGGTCGTGCAGGACCGCCTCGGCATGGAGGTTGTGCGCGGCTGCACCCAGGGGTGCCGCTTCTGCCAGGCCGGCTACTGGTACCGGCCGGTGCGCGAGCACGATCCTGAGACTGTTCTCAAGACGATGGAAGCCCACGTGGACGCCACCGGGTACGAGGAGGTCGGCCTGCTGGCGCTCTCCACGGCCGATTACTCCCAGATCGAGCCGCTCGCCTTCCACCTCGCCGAGAGGCTCGCACCCAGGCGCGTCGGCGTGTCGCTCCCCTCGCTGCGCGCCGAGTCGTTCTCGGTGGCGGTGGCCGACGCCGTGTCCCGCGTGCGCAAGTCGGGGTTCACCTTCGCGCCCGAGACCGGCTCCGACCGCCTGCGGCGCGTGATCAACAAGACGTTCACCAACGCGGACATGATCGCCGCCGCCGAGGTTGCGTTCTCGCGCGGCTGGAACCTCATCAAGGTGTACGCGATGATCGGCCTGCCCACGGAGACCGACGAGGACCTAGAGGAGCTCGCCAGGCTCGCCGAAGGGATCCTGGACGCGGCCCGCCGGGTGGGCAATCGCAAGGCCGAGCTGAAGGTCTCGGTGGGCCCGTTCGTCCCCAAGAGCTGGACCCCGTTCCAGTGGGAGCCGTTCGTGCCGGCCGAGGAGCTGGCACGCCGCATCGGGCTGCTGCGCAACTGGTTCAGACGCATCCGCCACGCGAAGCTCACCTGGAACGAGCCCGCGGAGTCCCGCCTGGAGGCGATCCTCTCGCGCGGGGACCGCCGGCTCGGCGCGGTCATCGCCCGCGCCCACGACCTCGGCGCCGTGTTCGACGGCTGGGGGGAATGGCTCAACCTCGGCGCCTGGGAGCAGGCGCTCGCCGAGGCGGGGGTGGACGTGGAGGGCGAGCTGGGGGCGCGCGAGCTCGTCGCCACCCTGCCCTGGGACGTGATCGACGCCGGGGTCCGCAAGGGCTTCCTCAAGGCCGAACGCAGGCGCGGCTTCGTGGAGGCCTCGACCCCCGACTGCCGGTGGGGGGACTGCATGCGGTGCGGGATCCCCGGGGACGGCCTCGACACCCAGCTCGCGCTGCCGACGCTGCCGGTGGTGGGCGAAGAGGCCCCGGAACTGGCGCGGGCGGGGAACGCGGCGTACCGGCTGCGCCCGCTCCCGCGCGTGCTTCCGGCGCGTCCACCGCTCGTCCAGCCCGAGCGTCTCGCGCGCTATCGCTTCAGCTTCGGCAAGCTCGGCGACGCGCGCTGGCTCTCGCACCGCAACGTGATGGACCTGCTGGAGCGCGCCCTGCGCGCCGCCGCCGTCCCCGTGCGCTACACGGAGGGGTACAACCCGCACATCCGGCTCTCGATGGGGCCGGCGCTCTCGCTCGGGTACGAGGCCCTGGCGGAGCACTTTGACGTGGAGTGCCACGCCCCGGTCGAGGTGGGCATGCTCTCGTCCGCCAACCGGGTGCTGCCCGAGGGGTTGCAGCTCACCGGCTGCCATGCCCTCCCCGAGGGCATCCCCTCCCTGGGCAAGGCCGTCTCGGCCTGCCGGTACCGGTTGCGCCGTGTGCCCGGCGCCCCGGCGTGGCCCGCGGCCCCGGCGGCCCTCGGCGAGCTGGCCGGCCAGGTCCTCGAGTGGCGGGTGGACGGGGTGGACCTGGTGGTCACGCTGAACGCCCACCAGCCGAGCGGGGCGACCGCCTCCGTCAAGGACCTGCTCGAGGCGCTCGGCGTGCCCGAGGCGGCGAGGCCGCTCGTCCGCGTGCTGCGGGAGGCGGTGCTGCTCGCCGCACGTCCCGCCGCGGCCGTCGCGTAGCCATCCCGGCGAGAGCACAAGCAGGGCGGAGGCAGGCGTCAGGCGGCGCGCCGGACGACCATGAGCGTGAGGTCATCCGCCCTGGGCGCGCCGTTGAGGTGGGCCGCGAGGTCATCCAGGCAGGTCGCCGCGAGCTCCCGCGGGTCGAGGTGCGAGGAGGCGGACAGCACCTTCGCGATCCTCTCCGAGCCGTACTCGGCGCCTGCGTGGTTGCGGGCCTCCGAGAGACCGTCGGTGTAGAGGATCATCGTGTCCCCGGGAGCGAGCGAGAGGGTGCGGGAGGTGTAGTGCGTACTGTAGAACGCGCCGACTGGCAGCCCCGTCGGGTCCACCGCGGTCACCCTGCCCTTGGAGAGCACGAGCGGCGGCCAGTGGCCGGCGTTGCAGATCTCCAGCTCGCCTGAGGCGGAGGCGCGCCCGACCACGAGCGTCGCGAAGTAGGGGGACAGCGTGCTCTCGCGGAAGATACGGTTGGCGCGCTCGACGAGCTGCCCGACCGAGAAATCCGCGGCGATCAGGCTCCGGAACGTCGCGTGGAGGTGCGCCATCAGGATCGCCGCCGGCACGCCCTTGCCCGAGACGTCGCCGAACAGGAAAAACATGTCGCCGCCGTCGCCCTCGGGGCGCACCACGTCGCAGTAGTCGCCGCTCACCGGCCCGGCGGGCTCGTAGCGGTAGTGGAACTCCCACCCTCCGTGGCTCAGGTCATGCTCGGGGAGGAGGCCCCTCTGGATCCGGCCGGCCACCTGCAGGTCCTGCTCGAGGGCTCTCTGCTCCTGCTCGGTGAGGTGGTCGAGGCAGAAGCGGACGAGCGGATCCGCCATCAGCCGGTCGCCCTCGATGTTGTCGTGGCAAACCTCGCACAGGCCGAACGACCCCGCCTCGACGCGCGCCAGGGCCGCGTCGACCTCCTCAAGCAGGCGCTCGAACTGCGCCGCGCCCGGGGTCTTCTGCAACGCGTCCTCGAGGCGCCGCTTGCGATCCTGCAACTGGTGTCGGACGAGGTTCTCGGTCACGCTGGCCATGGTCTCGATCTCTCCCGCGTCGACTAGCTTGTACGAAATCGCAGCCCGACGGTTTGCCACGGCACTGTCAGGGGTGTGCGGACCGCGGGTCGCGGCGACCGGCGGCTACGACGGGCAGGACGCGATGCTCCAGCTGAAGCTCTCGCCGCTGGCGACCTCGACGTACCGGCGCTGCACCAGGCGTCCGGCCCGGTCCCTGGCCTCGAGGACGTGGCGACCCGACCCCACGTTGTCCACGACCAGCGTGGAGCCGCTTGGGACGGTGACGGCGTCCCAACCGTCGATCGAGACCGTCAGGTTGCAGCTCGACTGGTTGAGGACGACGACATCGGACTGCTGCCCGAGGAGGCGGTCGTGGCAGCCCGCGGCCAGCAGCGCCAGCGGGAGGAGCACGAGAGCCAGGTTGCGGCACGCCTTCACACCATCAGTCTAGGGTCGGCGGGGGTTTTGTGCAACACAAAGGTGTGTCCCGGCGCACGTTGTGAGACGGGAGGAGCAACCACAGTCCGGGCCTGCCGCCCGCTGGCGGCGGGGCGGCCGCATCTTGACACGCCGAGCGGTGGCCCTATGCTCGCTCCTAGTGAAGCGTGCATCCCCCCTCGCGGCGTTCGGCTTGCACGGTATCAAGACGCAGATCACTGCGTTCGCCCTGCTCGCCACCCTCATCCCCTCGCTCACGATGGGGTGGCTTTCCTACGTCCAGAACCGACAGGTCCTGACCGAGAAGATCACCCAGGAGCTACAGAGCGTCACGCTGAACGCCTCGAGGGAGCTCGACCTCTGGCTCAAGGAGCGCCTCTACGACCTGCGCGTCTTCGCCAGCTCCTACGTGGTCACCGAGAACCTCGAGAAGCTGCTGGCCCCCGGGCAACAACGTTTCGAGGGCGATCCCTCGCTCCGCCGGCTGCGCGACTACCTGCGATCGGTGCGGGGCAAGTTCGCCGACTACGAGGAGCTCGGTGTCGTGGCCCCGGACGGAACTGTGGTGGCGACGAGCGGCGCGGGCACGGGCACGTTCGGCCTGCCGCCGGACTGGCTGCGGCGGGCGCGCTCGGGTGAGAGTACCCTCGGCGATCCCAGCTGGGACCAGGCCCTGGGCGCAAACGTGATGACCGTGGCGGTGCCGATTGTCAGCGCGAACGAGCGCTTCCTGGGCGTGCTGGTCGCGAAGCAGAACTTCAAGGGCGTGGCCGCGATCCTCAAGGGCTATGCCGGCCACGACCTCGGCGGGCTCTACCTCCTGGCCCCGGGCGGCCCGGTGATTACCGCCAGCCAGCCGCCGCCAGGGGGGTTTGCGAAGGCCAGGCTGGCGCTCGGGGCGGTCGGGAACCTCTTCGCCCGTGAGGGCGTACCGCTCGTCTACCGGGGCTACACCGGTGCGGAGGTGATCGGCGCTCTCAGGAGGGTGCCCAACGTGCAGCAAGGCGTCGTGGCCGAGAAAGACCGTGCGCAAGCGTTCGCGGAGATCTACCGGCTCCGCAACGTGACTGTCGGGCTGGCGCTCGGCCTCCTGGTGGGGGTCGGCGTGCTCGCCTACCTCCTCGGCCTCACGATCGTGCGCCCGCTGGACCGCTTGATTCGCGGCGCGGCCCAGGTGGCCTCCGGCGACCTGGGGGTCCGCCTCCCGCTCAGCGGCGGCAGCGAGTTGGGCTACATGACCACGGTCTTCAACGACATGGTCGAGCAGCTGCGCCAGGGTCGAGCCGAGCTGGATGACATCAATCAGACCCTCCGTCAGAGGAACCGCGAGCTGCAGGATCTCTCGGTGACCGACAGCCTGACCGGCCTGTTTAACCGCAAGCACGTCTGGGAGACGCTCGCTCTCGAGCTCGCCGCCTACGATCACCACCGCAGACCGCTCTCCGTGCTGATGATCGACATCGACCACTTCAAGCTCTACAACGACGCCAATGGCCACCTGGCGGGTGACGACGTGCTCAGGCGGATGGCCGAGGTTTTCCGCGGCTCGCTGCGCGGTTCGGACTACGCGGCCCGCCACGGAGGCGAGGAGTTCCTGGTCGTCCTTCCGGAGACCGACGCCGCGACCGCAGCGCAGGTCGCGGAGCGAATCCGCAACCTCGCGGCGGCCGAGGAGTTCCCGGGGAAAACCGCCCCGGTCACCGTCACGGTCAGCGTCGGGGTGGCCCAGGTGAACGAGAACGACAGCCCGGAGTCGCTGGTCAGGAGCGCGGACACGGCACTCTACCGGGCGAAGCAGCTCGGGCGCAACCGCGTCGTGGTGTTCGATGACCCGGTCCGGCTCGAGGCGGCGCCGCCGGGGGACGGGGAGCAGGCGAAAAGCTAGCGGGGCGCCACCAGGCTCTGGAGGACCCAACCGGTCGCGCCGCCCTCCTCCTTGACCCGCAGCCACTGCCCCTTCTGGGCGTACCCCTGCACCTTGGTGCCCTTCTGGAGAGTGGCGACCGCCTTGAACTCGGTCCCCGGCCCCTCGCGGAGGTTGCAGACCCTGACCACCTGCAACGGCAACGGCGCGGCAAACACCGACTCCCCGGGGGTGGCTTCCGGTCCTTCGTGGGAAACGGCGCGCGCCCCGGCAGCCCTCAGGCGGCTCTTCGTCTCGTTGGCCAGGTAGAGCGCCCCGCCGTAGTTCTCCTTCTTGAACTCCGCCGCGCTCATCTTCAGGAGCTGCTCCGCCTGCGTGAGCTCTTGCTTCGCCTCGGTGCCGTGGACCTGACCGTCGAGCGACTTGAGGGCGATCTCGGCCTCCGCCATGTTGGAGGCCGCCTCGGCTCTGCTCTCCAGGCTGCGCAGCTTGCCCTTGGCGCGCACGACCTCGAGAATCGCCTCGTCCAGCTTGGTCTGCAGCTCCGCCTGCCGGTCCTTGAGCTCCTTGATCTGGGTGTCCTTCTCCAGCAGGCGCAGGTTGTCCCTGGCGACCTGGTCCTCGAGCCCTTTCCGGGCGGCCTGCTCCTTCGTGAGGGCCTCCTCCAGCCCCTTGTTCTCGACGACGAGCTGGTCGACCCTCGTGGGCCCCGGCGTGGCCTGCTCGGCTGGCTTCGCGGCAGGTCGCGGCTGGGGCTTCGTGCTCTCGCAGGCACCCAGCAGCAGCACCCCCGGAACCGCGAGGAGCGCAAGGAACGTGGGCGATGCAAGCTGTACGGCTCTTCGGATCATGACACCCCCGCAAGCGGTCAACCCAAGGAAGGGCTCTGAGCCCGGAAACTACCAGAAGTTGCGACGCGAGGAAAGCCGTCGAAGCCGCTGCCGGCCGGAAGGAGGGAGGGAGGGGCAATATATCAGACTGAGACGCAAAATGAAGAGGGCATCGTGCTGCGCTCCTCGGGCAAGCCTCCGCCGCCACCGGCACGCCGCGAAGCGCGCTCAGCGTGACCGCGTCAGGACCCGGCGCGGGAAGGCGGCCTGCAGCGCGGTGCGCGCCGGCCTGCGGTGCTACCTTCTGCCACCGGCGATGAGGCGGTCCAGCGAAAGCGCCCCGCTGCCCTTGATCATCACCGCGAGGGCGATCCCGATCGCCAGGATGTGGTACTCGAACCCCTCACCCTTCTGATTGCCGAACCAGTTCATGAAGAAACCGTTCGCAAGGTGGTGGCCCACAACCGCCGCGACCGCCATCTCGACACCGATCCCGAAGGCGGCAACCCGGCCGAGCAGCCCCGTGATCAGGCCGAGCGAGCCGAGGAACTCGGCGGCGATCGCGAGCGCCGCGAAGAGCGCCGGGATGTGCGCCTGACCGGTCAGGTACCCCCATGTCCCCGACAGGCCGTAGCCCCCGAACCAGCCCAGGACCTTCTGGGCAGCGTGGGGAAACATGACGATCCCGAGCGTCAGGCGCAGGACCAGGGCCGCGACATCGTTTTCCGTCTGCACGAGCTTGCCGAACACTCTAGACCTCCTTTTCCGGGGCCTCCGGAGAGCCGCGCGACGCGGCCGCCCCGCCGACCAACCTCCGTCCATTCCAAACCGGGTCCGGTTGCCGTTACGCTAGCACAAACAGCGCCAAGGTAGGGGCCTCATTCCTGGACATCCGGTGCGCCACCGGCAGCATGGCCCGCTGCGGGATTGCCGGCCACGTGGAAGCTCCTTGAAAGCCCCAGACACCCAAGGCAAGGCACTACACCTAGGCCGGATACACCAAACCACAGCGCGCCCGGGCCGAGCCGTTCGTAGACGGCGGTTCCGATCGTGGGGGCCAGCACGAACGCGCCCGAGAACGCGAGGAAGTAGGCGCCCAGGTAGCGGCCGCCGAGGGCTCAGCGCCCCCCGCCGAGCAGGTCGAGGACCACGGCGCTCATCGCCGTGACCCCGGCGGTAATGGTCGGGCCGGGCACCGGCGCATACCGGCTCGAGTGCAGCGCCGGCAGCGGGGTCCCGCCGCGCTCGCTCGCGCGGAGCGCCTCCGGATCGCCGCTTCCGAGCCGGTACATGCAGATCGGGATGCGCGGCTCCGCGAGCCCGTAGGCGGCGAAGTCCTCCCCGACCATCTCCGGCTTGAGCGCGACCACGTTGGCATCGCCGAGCGCCGTGCGCAGCGCCGCGGCCAGCCGCCGCGTGAGGGCCGGATCGTTGTAAAGCGAGGGGGTGAAGCCCTCAGCCAGCTTGACCATTGGCATCCGGTCGGCTGGGACCCCGTTTGCCTCGGCCACGCCCCGGGCGATGCGCTCGATGTCGTCGAGGATCTCCTTACGCACCTCGGGCGCGTACGAGCGCACCGTGAGCTGGAGGCGGACCTCGTCTGGGATGACGTTGTAGGTGGCCCCGCCGTGGATCGAGCCCACGGTGACAACCGCCGGGTCCACCGGATCGATGCGCCTGCTCACGATGGTCTGCAGCGCGTTCACGAACTGCGCGGCCATCACCACCGGGTCGCGCGTCTTGTTGGGGCTGGCCCCGTGGCCGCCCAGCCCGCGGATCGTGACGTCCACCGAGTCCACGTTGGCGAAGGCGTACCCCTCGACGAAGCCCACCTGGCCCGCGGCGAGCGCAGGTGTCACGTGCTCCGCCACGCAGAAATCCGGCCGCGGGAACCGGGAGAACAGGCCGTCGTCCAGCATCGCCCTGGCGCCCAGCCCGCGCTCCTCTGCCGGCTGCCCGATCATCACGAGCGTGCCGTGCCAGGCATCGCGGAGGGATGCCAGCACGCGAGCCGTGCCCAGGAACACCGTCATGTGGGCGTCGTGCCCGCAGGCGTGCATGACCCCCACCTCGCGCCCCTGGTCGTCCTTGACCCGCACTGTGCTCGCGTAGGGCAGCCCCGTCGTCTCGACGACCGGCAGGGCGTCCATGTCGGTGCGGACCAGCACCGTCGGCCCGTTCCCGTTGCGCAGCACACCCACCACGCCGTATCCGCCGACGTGCTCCGTGACCGCGAAGCCGAGCCGGCCCAGCTCCTGCGCGACCCTCGCCGAGGTCTTCTCCTCGTGGAGCGAGAGCTCCGGCGCGGCGTGGAGCTGCACGTAGAGCTGCTGGAGGTCGGGGAGCTCCTTCGCGACCAGCGGGGACACGGCCCGGTCCAGCGCGGTCCCCGGCGGCGCCGCGAGGGCCGCCGCTGCCGCGATCAGGACCGCAGTCAGCGTGCACACGATCGACATCGGGTGTCTGGCCATAACGGCCGGGAGCGTAGCACAGGGTGTCTCGGAGGAAGCTCCCGGGCTCACACCGAAAGGTGCCAAGCGACGCCCGCGAGGAGCCCCAGTTCCTCGCCGATGAGCGTGAAGAGCTCCTCCGCGAACTGAGGGCCGCCGGCCAGACGGCGAAGACCCCAACCGTGGGCTGCCCCGGTGCCGGCCACCAGCAGGGCGCCGAGGAGGAGCGGGGCGTGCTGCCCGAAGCGCGCCACGACCCAGGCCGCGGCAAGGAACCCTCCCAGGCCGCAGGCCGCGCTCGCGACGAGCCGCGTCGCGCGCAGGGTCGGCAGAGGCCGGGGCGAGCGCACCAGCCCCGCGAGCGGGAGCGTCAGGACGGTAAGGAAGAACCGAATGAACCAGACGACGACCGGATACGTAACCAGGGCGGCGAGCCAGGCCATCGCGATCTGCACCGTTCAAAGCTGCGGGCTCGGGCGGCTTTTGTCAAGGCGCCGGCATTGGTGCCGCGTCAGTCGAGGACAATCACCCGGTCTTGAACTTGAAGTCGAAGCCGACGCGGGGCGGTTCGTGCGCCGGATCGCAGCGGTACTTGGCGAAGTCCGTCACGCCCTCCTCGCGCAGGAAGTCCTCGTCGATCAGGGCGTGCCCGGTGAAGCTCGCGGGCGGCTTGGCGAAGATCCTCAGCGTCGCGTCGGCCAGAATGTCGGGTTTGCGCCAGACGGATGCGTTCCCGAGCGAGAAGGTGATCGTGGCGTAGCTCTCGATCAGGGTGGCGGGCCAGAGCGCGTTGCAGGCGACGTTGCGGCCGGTCAGCTCGCCGGCCAGCCCGTGCGCGATCATGGTCATGCCGAACTTGCTCACGGCGTAGGCAACCTTCCCGGCGGCCGCGGCGGCGTCCACGGGCGGTGACATCATCAGGATGTGCCCGTAGCCCTGCGCCAGCATCGCCGGGAGCACCTCGCGCGTGCAGGCGAAGGCGGCGCGGAAGTTGACGCCCATCACGCGGTCGAAGCGGGAGAGTGGCGTCTCCGCGAGGTTTTGCCAGAACAGCGCGCCGGCGTTGTTGATCAGGAAGTCGATGCGGCCGAAGCGGTCGAGCGTGGCCTTGACCGCCGCGGCGACCGCCTGGTCGTCGCGCACGTCCACCTGGAGAGGCAAGGCCTTGCGGCCGAGCGCCTCCACTTCCGCGGCGGCGGTGTGAATCGTGCCGGGGAGCTTGGGGTTCGGCTCCACGGTCTTGGCTGCGATCGCGATGTCGGCTCCCTCCCGCGCCAGAGCCAGGGCGACGCACTTGCCGACGCCGCGCGAGGCCCCGGTGATGAAGGCGACTCGTCCCTCGAATTGCATGGCGGGAGGATACACGCCCCGGGCGCCCGCCAACAGCCGCTTGGGACGCTGGAGCTCGCACCGGCCGGCGGCCAGGCTTTTCGGCCTGCCCGGGCCGATCTGCGCTTATAATTGCCCCATGTTCGGCCGGAAAAACGATTCGGGCCGCAAGGGGTGGCCTATGCATGCAGCCATCCCACTCCAGGGAAGGTAAGGTTGTGATGACCCCCCCGTCCGCGCGCCGTCACGTTGACCGCCTCAAGCGGACGATGCTCCGCGACGCCGTGGCCGAGAACCTGGCCACCATCGAGGGTCTTGTCCCGCGCCGGGGGCAGCGGGTTCCCAGGAGCAGTTGGCTGTGGTGGATCCCGGTGACCGTCGTGGCGCTGGGGATCCTGGTGGGCACGCTGAAGCCCACCGCAGCCGGGCGCGGCAAGCCGCTACCAGATGAGACCGTTGCGACTGGCCTGGCCGTCCGGCAGGATGCCGAGCGGGCGCAGCCCGAGCAACTTCCCCTGCTGAGCGCGCCCCGAGCCGTCAACCCGGCCACGTTCCGCCTCGCGGTCAGGCGCGTCGTGGTCGACCCCGGGCACGGGGGGAACGACCCGGGCGCGATGACCCGCGGGATGCGCGAGAAAGACCTCACGTTGGACATCGCCCGCCGCCTGAACGCCGCCCTGAGGGCCGCGGGGTTCGAGGTCGTGATGACGCGTGAGGCCGATGAGACGGTGTCTCTCCACCAGCGAGTCGAGGCGGCCAACGACGCCCACGGCGACCTCCTCCTTTCCATCCATGTCAACTCAATCCCCACCCCCGTGCGCCGCGGGGTGGAGACCTACGTCCTCGGCACCACCAGCGACCCGCGCGTGGAGAAGCTGGCCGGCGCCGAGAATTCCGGCTCCGGCTACTCGCTGGCCGATTTCCGCCGGCTGCTGGAGGGCGTGCTGCTCGACGTGCGCCACGACGAGTCTCGCCGCTTCGCCCAGATGGTGCAGAACCACATGTTTGCGACGCTGCGGCGCTCCAACCCGGAGCTCGAGGACCGCAGCGTGAAGCAGGCGCCGTTCGTCGTGCTGGTCGGGACGGAGATGCCCGGCGTGCTCGCGGAGGTGTCCTGCCTCTCCAACCCCGAGGACACCCTGCTGCTCAAAGACGGAAACTACCGGCAGACCATCGCGGAGGCTCTCGCAGCGGGCGTGCGTGACTACGCTGCCTCACGCGAGCGCGCGACGGCCGTCGCGCGCCGTGGGCCGGGGGCCATGTGAACCGATCGAAAGGCTGGGCCTGACCGTGACGAAAGAGAAGAACAACACCCTTCACGTCGGCATCGACCTCGGCACCTCACGCAGCTCGGTCTCCGCCTCCAACGGCAAGCACCACGTGGTCGAGAGCTACATTGGCTGGCCAGTGGACATGGTGGCCCGGAAGCTCATCAAGAAGCCGGTGCTGTTCGGCCACGAGGCGCTGGAGAACCGGCCGATGCTGGACCTCCACCGCCCCCTCGAACGCGGTCTGATCAAGGAAGGCTCCGAGAAGGACGAGCTCGCGGTCCGGGAGCTGATACGGCATCTCATCTCGTTGGCCGAGCCGCAGAGCAACCAGAAGGTCCTCGCCGTGGTGGGCGTGCCGGCCGAGGCGCTGCGCGTCTCGAAGCAGCACCTGCGCAACGCGGTCAAGGGTGTGGCGGACGCGCTGATGATCGTGTCCGAGCCGTTCGCCGTGGCCTACGGCATGGACGCGCTGCTGCACACCATGATCATCGACATCGGCGCCGGGACCACCGATTTCTGCGTGATGAACGGGCGCTACCCCACCGAAGAGGACCAGCGCACCCTCACCAACGCCGGCGACTCGGTGGACGAGCAGTTGGCGACCATGATCAGGACGCGGGTGCCCGAGGCGCAGTTCTCGATCCACATGGTGCGCTCGTGGAAAGAGCAGTCGAGCTTCGTCGGCGAGGCCGGCCGGGCCGTCGAGGTGACGGTACCGGTGAAAGGCAAGCCGACCGTCATCGACATCACGACCGAGATGCGGCGGGCATGCGAGAGTCTGCTCCCGCCCATCGTCGAGACGATGCTGGACCTGATTTCGCGGGTGGACCCCGAGTACCAAGAAAGGGTTCGCCGCAACGTGATCCTCGCCGGGGGCGGCTCGCAGATCCCGCGGCTCCCGGAGGCGCTGGAGGCGGCGCTCGCCGAGGTGGGAGGCGGCCGCGTGAGGGCGGTGGAGGATCCGGTCTTCGCCGGGTCCAACGGGAGCCTGGCCATCGCACTCGATGCCCCGGAGTCCGACTGGGAGAGACTCCCGGGATGAGCGGGTCCGCCCCCCGGTTCAGCGCGAGCGTTCCATGAACGTCGGAGGCGCTCGGGTCGCGCTCGTTTCGGAGGTCTTGGACTATCTGCTCGGGGAGTTCGGAAGCGAGACCTCGAAGCGGTCGGTGCTGTTCCAGGCGGCTCTGCAGGTGTGCGCGGAGGAGTCCAGGCGCGTCAAGCAGGGCCAGCCTCCTGCCTCGCTCGAGGTCCTGGTGGGGCGGGCCCGCGCGGTGCTCGGCTCGCCCCAGGGCAAGGCCAAGCTTGAAGCCGCCTGCACCCCGAAAACCACCCCGGCTTTCGATACGTCCATCGAAACCGAGCCTGCCCAGGAACCGTCGGCCGCTCTCTTCCCCCGGGGGTCCAAACCGAGCGCGGCGATCCCCGAACAGGCGGTCCAGCAACCTGCCGAGTTGCCACCCGAGCCGCCGCCACGGGAGCCCGACGAAGCCGGTTCGGTTTCCGACCTGTTCTTGCAGCCTCAAGGGTTCGATGAGGACGCCCAGCTCCGCGAGCCGCGCCAATCCCACCTCCCGCTCCTGCTGGGCATTCTCGGTCTGGTGGTGGTTGCCGGCGGAACCTACATGGCGCTCCAGCACTTCGGCCCCCTGCTCGGGCTGGGTGGTTCTCCGAGCAGCGCTCCGTCGCCTCCCCTGCCCCGGCGCGCGGTGGTCGGGCAGCCGTCGCCTGGTCCGGCGGCCACGCCTCTCCCCACCGCCGCACCGGAGCCCGTTCGGACCATGCGGCCGACCGCCGCTCCCACCCCGGCTCCAACGGCAGCGCCCCCACGCACCCCGGCTGCGGCGCCGACCCCGCGCGCAAACGCCGCCAGGATCACCCTCTCCGACTCCGGCAAGCCCGTCCCGGTGCCTCCGGCAGGGTGGCAGACCGCCGAGACCATGGTCTCGGCCGACTGGGCCGGGCGCCCGCCGACCTACGTAATCCACTTCTCCTCCTACCGCGAGCGCTCCAAGGCCGAGCACGACGCCATCGAGGTCTCGAAGCGGTACGGCCGGCCGGCATACGCCGCCGAGGTCAACGTCCCTGGGCGGGGCATCTGGTACCGCGTCATCATGGGAGACTTTGCCACCGCCATCGCGGCGCACGCGTTCCGCGCGGATCTGGTGGCCGCCAGGACCCCCGAAATCGGCGTGGTGTACTGGGTCGTCGCACCCTAGCCCGACCTGGACTGCTATCCTCCCCGCATGCGGAAGGCGATCGTCGCCGTAGCGATGGTTCTGCTCGCCGCGGCGGCCGCTTTCTGGGGCGTCCGGCGGGTGGTCCCGGGCGAGGCCGCCTGGAACCGGTCCACCGGCCGGCTGCTGGTGCCGGGGACGGGCGCCGCGTTCGTTCCGTCGTGGCGCTGGCAGCCGGTGGGATCGCCGAGGGTCGTGGCCGAGGCTCCCGCCATCTCGAAGGAAGGCGCCCGCGTCGTGGTGGGCGTGACCGTCATGTTCCCAGCGGGCGTGCACGCGCTCGCCTCCGGCGCGCAGCCTCCCGAGGGCCTCGCTGCCGCCGTCGCGGGCCCGGTGCGCGGACAGATCGAGGCCCTCTCTCTGCGCTGCCTGGCGGGCCTCGGCCTTCGCAACTGCCCGGCGACCCCCGAGGCGGTACTCGCCCGGTCGGTGGCGGCCCGCCTCGGCGTGCCCTCCGAGGCGGTGACGGTGCAGCTCGCGCCGGACCCCGTCGAGCTCGCCGCGGTGAGGCTCTCCGCCCTACAGGAGCTGGTGGGCAGGCCCCCCCGGCGGGTGCTCTTGGTGGGGTGGGACGGCGCCGACTGGGAGATCCTGGAGCCGTTCGCCCGCAGTGGCGTCATGCCCAACCTTGCCCGGCTGATGTCGGAGGGGAGCTGGGGCGAGCTGGCCTCCATCACCCCCCTGCTCTCCCCACTCATCTGGACCACAATGGGCACCGGTGCCGCCCCCGATGAGCACGGCATCCTGGACTTCGTGGAGGTGGACCCAGGCAGCGGCGCCAAGGTGCCGATCAGCGGACGGCAGCGGCGCGTGCCCGCGCTCTGGAACATGGCCTCGGCAGCCGGCCTCTCGGTGAACGTCTCAGGGTGGTGGGCGAGCTGGCCGGCCGAGCCCGTGAACGGGGTGCTGGTCTCCGACCGCCTGTTCTTCCTGCTCTCCGACACCGTGGCCGAGGGCCCCCCCGGCACCGTTGTCTACCCGCCCGCGCGCGAGCCGGAGTTTCGCGCGCTCGCCGAACGGGCCGAGAAGGAGACCGACGAGGGGATTGTCAGGTCGCTCCTGCCGGTGAGCGACGAGGCGTACCGCGAGGCGATCGCCGCTCGCCGCGGCATGAACGACCCCGTTGACGGCTTCCGACGCATCATGGTCGGCACGCGCACCTACTTCGGAGCGGCCGTGGTCGAGGCGGAGACGCCGGCAGACCTCACGATGGTCTACACCCTCGGCACCGACGAGATCGGGCACCTGCTCTCACCGTACCTCCCGCCCCCGCTGGCGGGTGCCAGCCCTGGGTTCTCGAAGATCGCGGCGATAGGTGTGGAGCGCTACTTCTCGGTGATCGACCGCTGGCTCGGCCGGCTGCTCGCGACCTGCCCCGAGAAGGAGTGCGCCGTGCTGGTCGTCTCCGACCATGGCTTCAAGTGGGGCGGGGGCGCGACGGAATTCACTTCCGGCACACCCGGGGGGCGCGGGGGGGCAATTGCGCCGGGCGGTGGTGCGGAATGGCGCAACACCCCCCCGCAACGTGACGACCGGCCCAGGGAGTTCTCCGGGACGGCCGCCGCCACCGCAGCGCTGTGGCACCGCCCGAAGGGGATCTTCGTGCTGGCCGGCAAGGGCGTGGCGAAGCTGGGCCGGGTAGCCGAGCCGCCCTCGGTCTTCGACGTGGCACCCACGGTGGCTGCGCTCCTCGGCCTGCCTCCGGGGAAGTGGCGCGGCAGGCCGTTGCCCGGCTGCCCGCCGACTGCACACGCCGCGGTGGACTGGAGCGCCATCGTGCCACCCGAGAGCTACCACCCCGCCGTTCCCGCCTCCAAGCCCTCGCCCGAGTACGTCAAGCAGCTCAAGGCGCTCGGCTACCTGGAGACCGGCGAGGGGACCGGCCAGGGCAAGGAGGCCACCGAAGGGGAGCTGAACAACCTCGGGCTCGTGCACCTGGAGGCCAAGCGCTATGGGGAGGCCGAGAAGGCGTTCCGCGGCGCGATCGAGCGCAACCCAGGCTACGCGTCGCCCCACTACAACCTGCGCCGTCTCTGCTTCGAAACCGGGCGCTACGACGAGGCCGACGCCGAGCTGTGGCGCGCGGTGCAGCTCAAGCTGCGCGACCCGGTGGGGTCGGTAGACCGGGCGGCCTCCGACTACGAGGGAGCCGGCAACCCCGAGCGGGCCGCCGCCCTGCTGCTCGAGGCGACGCGGCGCTTCCCGGGCGAGGCGCGCCTGGCGGTGCACCGCCTTGCGCTCCTGATGCAGCTCAACCGCTGCCCCGAGGCGGCGGCCGAGGGCCGACCGGCCGCCGAGGCGTTCCCGGCCGACGCCAGGGTGCAGGCGTTCTTCGGGCTGGCCTCCGCGTGCGCCGGCGACCGTGAGGGCGCACGGCGGGCGTTTCAGCGCTCGCTGGAGCTGAACCCCAACCAGCCCGAGATCCGGCAGGCCCTCGAGGAGCTTCCCGGTGGCGGCTAGCCGGAGCGTTCTGGCCTGCACGCTCCTGCTTGCCGCGTGCGGAGGCGGGGCGGCCCCGAAGGGCACATTGGTGACGCTGCGCCTCGGCCACTTCCCCAACGTCACCCACGCGCAAGCGCTGCTCGGGCGCTCGAGCGGCGAGCTGGAGCGAACCGTCGGGGCGCCGGTGCAATGGACGCTCTTCAACGCCGGGCCCTCGGCCGTGGAGGCGCTGTTCGCCTCGGCGGTGGACGCGGCCTACGTCGGGCCCAATCCGGCGATCAACGGCTTCATCAAGTCGCGCGGCGAGAGCTTCGTCATCGTGGCCGGCGCCGCGAGCGGGGGTGCGGCGCTCGTCGTGCGGGCCGACGCCGGCATCGCGTCCGCGGCGGATTTCCACGGCAAGACCGTGGCGACCCCGCAGCTCGGCAACACGCAGGACGTGGCGGCGCGACTCTGGTTCGCTGAACACGGCCTGGTCTCCCGGGACCGCGGCGGCGACCTCACGATCCTGCCCCTGGCCAACCCCGACCAGCTCCTGATGTTCACCAAGCGCGAGATCCACGCGGCCTGGACCGTCGAGCCGTGGGTGTCGCGCCTCGAGCAGGAGGGGAACGGCCGGGTCTTCCTCGAGGAGAAGGCACTCTGGCCGAACGGGCGCTACGTGACCGCGGTGCTGGTGGTGCGCAGGGAGTTCCTGCGAAGCCACCCCGACATGGTGCGCGGGCTCCTGGCCGCCCACATCGAGACGACGCGGAGGCTGAACGCGGATCGCGAGCTCGCCGCCCAGGCGCTCTGCGCGGAGCTCAAGCGGGAAACCACGAAGGAGCTGCCGCTGCCGATCGTGCGTTCGGCGCTGGCGCGCGTCGAGTTTAGCTGGGAGCCACTGCCCGCGGCCCTCGACAAGGCTGCCCTGGATGCGTACCGGGTCGGCTTCCTGAGCACTCGCCCCGACCTTTCAGGCATCTGGGAGCTTGGTCCGCTGCAGCAGGTTCTCAACGAGAAGGGGTTGCCCGCTGTCGCAGCCGCGCCCGCCGGGGCGCCACGCCCATGAGCGAACACCGCCTGCGCCCGGGAGCAGAGCCGCCGCCGCCCGCCAAGATCGGGCTGCGCGAGGTGACCAAGAGCTACGCCAGCCGCCGTGCCAACGTGGAGGCGGTGGGCCCGCTGAGCGTGGAGGTCGGCGAGGGCGAGTTCGTCGTGCTCGTGGGTCCTTCCGGATGCGGCAAGACCACCCTCCTGAACCTGGTCGCCGGGTTCGAGCCGCCGACCTCCGGCGAGGTGCTCGTGGATGGCCGGCCGGTGACCGGCCCGGGGCCGGACCGGGTGATGATCTTCCAGGAGCCGGCGCTGTTCCCGTGGCTCTCCGTCCTGGACAACGTGGCGTTCGGACTGCGCCAGCACGCGCATCTTTCCGCCGCCCAGCGGCGGGCGATCGCCGAGCGCTACCTGGAGATGGTCCACCTGGAGGGGTTCGCGCAAGCGTGGGTGCACGAGTTGTCGGGCGGGATGAAGCAGCGGGCGGCGCTTGCCCGCGCCCTCGCCCCGGGGCCGCGCGCACTGCTGTGCGACGAACCGTTCGCCTCGCTGGACGCGCTCACGCGCGAGCGGCTGTACGCCGAGATCCAGGAGCTGCACTCCACGACCCGCAAGACCGTCCTCTTCGTCACCCACAACACCCGCGAGGCCGCGTGCCTAGCCGACCGCGTGCTGGTGCTCACCGCCAGGCCGGCGCGCGTCAAGCGCGTAATCACCGTGGACCTCCCCAGGCCGCGTGACTTCTACGACGCGCGGGTAAGCGTGCTGGCAGGGCAAATCCTTGCGGAGCTCCGCAGCGAGATGAATGAGGAGCGAGGAACGAACGATGAACGAGACCCGACAGACGGTTAGGAACACCCTTGCGCTGTTGGCCTTTCTGCTCGCCGCGCTGATCCTCTGGCAGGCGGTCACCGCTCTGCGGTTGCTGCCGTCCTACGCGTTCCCGTCCCCGGCCCAGGTGGTCGAGCGGCTCTGGGAGCTGGCGGTCGACGGGCAGCTCTGGCCGAGCGTCAGGGCTTCCGTGATTCGCATGGCGCTCGGCTTCGTCCTGTCCGCTGCCCTTGGGCTGCTGATCGGCCTGGCGATGGGCACGAGCGAGCTGGTCAGCTCGTCGCTCCGGTCCGTGTTCCTCGGCCTGCAGACGCTGCCCTCCGCGGCCTGGGTGCCGATCTCGCTGCTCATCTTTGGGCTCTCCGACGCCTCGATCTACTTCGTGATCATCATGAGCTCCACCGCGGCGATGGCGATCGCCACCGCTGACGGGATCGCCCACATCCCGCCCGTGTTCATGCGCGCCGCGCGCACCCTCGGCACGCCGCCGAGGGCGATGAGCACGCGGGTTGTGCTGCCGGCGGCGCTGCCCAGCATCGTGACCGGGATCAAGCTTGGCTGGACGCTCGGGTGGCACGGGGTGGTGTCGGCCGAGCTGATCAAATCGAGCGTCGGGCTCGGCTTCCTGCTCCACGCCGGGCGCGAGCTCAACGACGCCGCGCAGGTCATTGGCATTATGCTGGTCACGATCTTCCTCGGTCTCCTGCTCGACCGCCTGCTGTTCGCCACGGTCGAGAGGAGCGTGCGCGCCCGCTGGGGGTTCGCACCCGTCGCCGCCGGGGCCTGACGCGCCGCGCGCCCTCAGATCCACTCGGGGTGGGCGAACCGCCCGCCCGCCTTTGGACCGTCCCCTATGGATGCTCGGGCCATTCCTCGTCCGGGCGGGCCGGCAGGGGCTGATCGGGACCCAGGTTATCGGGGCTCACCTCGGCAAAGACGAAGTTCTCCGGCGCCACGGGATGCCCCGCCAGGCGCCGGAGCATGGCGAGCTGGCCGGCGTGGGTCATTGCATCCGACAGGGGCCCCTGCAGGAGCTGCTCGGGGGTCATGCCGTGCCATGCAGTTGACTCCGCGATGACGCGGGCCAGCCTAGCCAGTGTCGCGTGGAAGCGCTCGATCTCGGCGGCGAACTCCGGAAGCGGCCGGACACGGTAGGTGCCACCCAGGAAAAGGGTGCACGCGTAGCCGAGAACGCTGTTCATGTGGCATACCAGCTCGTGCGGCGTGCGCACGTTCGGAGCGGCGCGAAACGATGCGAAGCTCGGCGGCGCCCCGCGCAACGCCTTCTGCGTCCGGTACGCGAGTGCGGCCAGAAAGTGGCGCAGCAGTGCTTTCTTGTCGTCCATGTGGACCTCACCGTAACTGGTTGATGCCCCCCGACGCCGCGCTCGGCCCACCCGCGGCCCGCGAGGCAGCGCCCGCTTCAAGAGCGGTTCGGTGGCTCACCGGTAGACATCCTTGCGATGTCCAACCTTGACCACGACGACAAGCAGCTCCTTGTCGGAGATTGAATACACCACGCGGTAGATGCCTTGGCGGACCCGGCATCGCGCGTGGTGGCCGGAGAGCTTCTCGCAGCCTGCGGGCCTGGGTTCGCCGGCCAAGGCGCGGATTCGAGCCACCATCCGCTGCCGGGCTTTCCTATTCGGGAGGGTCTCGAGCTCCTTGGCCGCTGACTGCTTGATAAGAACCCTATGCCTTGCCACGCTTCCTCAGGTCCCTGACCACACTCTCGAAGTCGAGGCTCTGTTCAGCCGCACGCGCCTCGAAGGCTGCCAGGTCGTCGGCGTCTTCCGCCAGGCTCTCGCGTACCGCGTCGTTGACGATGTCGGACACAGGCCGGTCGGTAGCAGCTGCCTTGAGCCGTAGGGCCCGGTGAAGATCCGGGTCAAAGTAGATGGTTGCCCGCTTGCTCGTGCTCATGTTGACATCTTAGCGTCCAAACGTTTTGACGCCAACACCTACCAACGACAAAGCTCACCGGCGGCAATGAAGCGTAGCGGAATTGCCGTCCCGTGCAGCGCCCTGTTGGCCGCCATCTTTTTCACTTGTCTCCAATGAGCTGTGCAGTTGCAGCGCGGATACGTTTCACGTTTGGCAAAGTCTGATCTTCTAGGTGGCGAGCATAAGGGATGGTTGTCCGTGTGCATACGCGGGCATACTTGAAGGACATGCCCGCCTCCAGTGCTACTGCTCCCAATTCGCCCGACAAGCCAAAGCCTTCGTAATCTTCATCCACGACTAGTAAACGCCCGGTGTGCGCGACTGCTTCGCAGATCGCCGGCTTGTCAAGGGGGGAGATAGTCCGCAAGTCCAGCACGGCTACGGAAATCCCTTCCACCTTTAGAGATTCTGCAGCTTCCAAGGCGCGGTGTATGCCCACACCAACGCTGACGATGGTCACATCATCTCCAGCGCGTCGAAGGACAGCTCTGCCGATGGGGAGTGGCTCCCACCTTCCAGGTACGGCACCCTTGGCGCCTTCTGCAGGTACATCATATTTCACGGTGCGCCGCGCGCCTGATCCCAGAAATTCGAGCCAGGTCTCCGAAAGCAACTTGTGCTCAAGAAAGATGACCGGACCGTCGTGCTGTAGAGCGGCCAACATCAAGCCGCCCGCGTCTGCAGGGGTGGATGGAACGACAACCGTTAACCCTGGAATGTGTGCCAGCCATCCCCACAAAGACTGTTCGTGTTGTCCGCCATCACCATAGCCACCGCCGCAGGGCGCGCGCACCACAACTGGCGCGGTCCATTTGCCTCCGGAGAATACTTCTACTTTTGCAGCATGATTGAGCAGAGCATCCATGCACACGCCGAGGAAATCCACCATGTACATTTCGACAACTGGGCGCAATCCAGCCATGGCGGCGGCCACCCCTGCCCCTAAGAAGGCGCTTTCACTGATTGGTGTGCCTCGCACGCGTTTGGGTCCAAAACGCACAAGAAGGTCTCGCCGCAGCAGCGGGACATCTTCGCCGAAAACAACAACGCGCGGATCATCAGCCATAGCCTGGGCGAGCGCGTCATCCACTGCCTGTGTGAAGAACATGGTTCTCATGACGCTACCTCCTCCATGGCCGATGAGATGATAATGTCCACCTCTCGCTCAGTGTCATCTTCGAGCGCTTGCAGACGTGCCAGGTCTGAGTGCAAGGCAACGCGAGTTCTCCGTACAGGGTCGCTAACGGGGTCCCGGCGTGCATCGCGCAGCGTAGATACGACAGCAGAGATAACCGCTTTCAGTCCGGTTATGCGTTCACGCAAAGGTGCACCTGCAGGGTGCAAGAAAGCCTCCGTTAGCGCGATGGCGATCCTGGGCATCTCTCGGAGCGGATGACGTACAAGTCTGATCAATTGAAAGCCCAGGAAGTGCCCTTCGAAATGCACACAACGCGCGTGCAAGAAGGATGGTCCTTGACCGGCCCGGGCGCGCGCAATCGCCTGATCTGCGGCCTCCCATACCTCGGACACATCACGTCCATCGACGCCAACCGCCGGGACGCCCAACGACTGCGCGCGGTCATTCAAATCCCCCGCAGTCACTGCATCTGATTGGGTAGTAATCGCCCAACGGTCGTCCTTGCAGACGAACAACACGGGCAACTTCCACGCGGCAGCCAAATTCAAAGATTCCATCAACATGCCCTGATTCATGGCGCCTTCGCCAAAGAAGGCAACCGCGACCGCACCCGGATGCAAATGCTGAGCTGCCAGCGCAAAGCCAACCGCTGTTGGGCCTTCTGCCCCGACGATTCCGGAGGAGGCGGCAAGATGATGTTTGGAGAACAAGTGCATGTGTCCGCCCATGCCACCGCACAACCCGTCCGGACGGCCAAGCAGCTCTCGAAGAATGAGGATCGGATCTACGCCGCGCATGAGCAGGGATGCGGTGCCGCGATGATCCAGCGCCATGGCGTCCTGGTCACGCAAATGTGCTACGACGCCGGCGATTATCGCTTCCTCACCCGTTCCAAGGTGCATCTCACCTGAGATCAGGCCGTCTTTCCAGAGTTGGGTGACGGCCTCTTCAAATAGACGGCTTTTCAGCATGAGCGCATATAGCGACCACAAGTCAGGTGGCATAGTCATCTCTCCTGCGGCGTCAATTGGCGGCAACGCCGCGCTTCAGCAGCGACGAGGGTGACGTAAGGACTGGTGGAGTCGCCGGGTCCATGAGAGAAGCATAGCCGACCCATCCCGAAGTGCCCGCCAGCGGCGGCCGCTGCAACCGCTCGTCGGGCGGCGAACCTTGGCTGCGTGGCATAGCCCTTGAGGGTTTGTGGTTTTTGGTCGGTAAAGAGGAAGGCTGAAAACAATATGGGTTCTTTGGCAGGTCCTCGCCGTAGCCCGTCTCGAGCTAGTGGGGCTGTCGGGCGATGCTCCGCGCGTCGCTTCCGCCCGTCGGGCCTTCTCTCGTTTACCCGGCTCTCCTCGCCGCTCAGCGACGCTGACGGCTGCGCCGTGACCAAAAACTCGAAAGTTGGTCCAGGTGAACGTTGAGTCCGGAGCCGATCGGTGACCTCCTGACGCAGGGCGGAAAGCGGACGAGATGACGCGCGCTCACCGCGGAGATCGAGGCGTCACCTTCCGGGCGAAGCACTCAGGGCGTCGGAGGCCTCTCGCGCCACAGTCTTCAGAATGTCTGGGAACATTCCCTGGTGGTAGCGGAGGATCATCCCGTCAGGTGAGACGATCACCATGGACGGCAGACCGGGTGACCCGAATGCCCTAAAGACTTCATCGCCCCGATCGAGAAGCGTTGGTAGCGTCAGCTTCTGGGTCCTGAAGAATTCGGCGACCCTGACCCTGCGTTCGTCCGCGGTTGGAGATTGTTCCATTGTGTTGAGGGCGTACACAGAGATGGGCAATCCGCTGCGCCAGGCCCACTCTGATATTTTCTGCGTCTCGGCGAGTGTTTTCCAGCACGGCGCACACCACGTTGCCCAGAAGTCGATGACCACCAACCGGCCTTTCAGGCTCGCGAGTGTGACGCGCTGCCCACCGAGAGTCTCCAGGTCGAATGCCGGCGCGGGCTTGCCCACGGGCAGGCTCGCCGAGGCCAGATCGGACAGGCCCGCGACGGCGCGGCCGCTCCGGGCGTCGAACGTGACGACGCCAGTGGCGCTCGGCAGCACGCTCGGGGAGAACGTTCCGCTCACATCGACACACATGTCGCCGGGGGCACCGGGCGGCTGCAAGTGCAGATGAATTCCTGAAAGGAATCTTGTCGCCGCGTCAATTCGGAGGTCAACGCGCCCGTTGTCCGCGGTGAACTGGATGATGTCGAGGAGCCGGCCGCTTTCCGACCGGCGCTCGTAGCCGCTGATGCGGAGCGGCGCAAGCAGTTTGAAGCGAAGCGAATCGATGCAGGCGTCAATATTTTTGCCCGTTCGCATTGCGATCTGAGGAGGTTCAAAGAGCGAACCCTGGTCGCCCACAATGGAGTTGAGCGCCCGCGAAAAGTCACCGGCGTACGGAGTTGCCACGAACCTCCCCGGAGAGTCGCTTTTCGTGACGTAGAGAGTGTGCCCGACGGCGAACGCGGACAGGAGCGGATCCGCGACCGAGGCGTCGCTCCCCGAGCCAAGGCGGATCTCCAGCTTCTTCGGTTCCAGATCCGCGTTCGGCGCCTTGACCGTGTACGTAAGAGTGTCCGTCATCGCCGGTGCGGCTCGATACGCCCGCGCGGCTGCCGCGAGCACCGCGCGCGCCTCTGACGCCGGATCTCTCGGTGTGGCCGGCGTCCCAACGCCTCCCGGTGCGGCGAGCAAGAGTGCCTGTGCGAGCCAAACTGTCTGTTTCGCCATCGAATGACTCCTTTTCGCGGGCAGACGACGCCCTCGTTCCAACTACGCAGAGTCGGCTCCGAATGTTCGCGCCGGGACATGGATGAGTGCCAAATGGATGAGGGCGAGGCCGATGGACAGTGGTACCTGGTACTCGTACGGTCCGCTGCGAGCGCTGGTCAGGCAACCCGGCAAGAGGTGTCAGTGCCACCCTTCCCCGCCCCGCCCGGAGGCGGGTACAACTTACTGACGATGACGGCGTACACGATGAACTCGACGAGCCCACCGAGGAACCACATGAAGGCAAGCCACCCCGGGATGGGGTACAACACGTATTGGTTGAGGTCGACGAGCACGCCCGCAAGGAGCGCGAAGAACGTACCGTACCCGACGGCTTCGCGGACCGAGCCCACCCGCGCAAACCGACTGTAGCCCCAGATGAACACGACGACCATGCCGGCGGTGACCAATAACGACAACCACATCCTGCCTGCGAGGTCGGGACGGTACAGGTGCCGGACCACCGCGTTGGCACTGCGGAGCAGCACGAGATGAACCAGCCCGTTCCAGGCGATGGCCAGGACGAAGAGCACCAAGCATGCAAACACGAAGCGCTTCACCCGCATAGCAAGCCTACGAATCCAGTTCCCTAGACATCATGACTTCCAGTGCGAAGGAGCGCTGACCTCCGGCAGACTCGCAGATTGGCCCGGTTGGGGTCAGAGCCGCAGGCTCCGCTGCAGCGGATACTTCGAGCCAGAAATCAGCCATGCCCAAGCCTACTACCCTTTTCGTCGGTCTGGACGTCCACAAGGACTTCATCACCGTCGCGCACGCCGAGGCGCACCGCAGCAATCCGCCGGTGTTCGTGGGATCGATCGGGAGCCAGCAGGCCGACATTGAAAAGCTCGTTCGGAGGTTCCACAGCAAGGCCGCGCATCTGGTCTTCGCCTGCGAAGCCGGCCCAAATAGGCGGGTCGCCTGGGGTCACAAAAGAGATGTTTTCCCTTTCTTGCGTTTTCCGAATGGTGAGATAGCGGTGCCGGGTCCTCGTATACTCGTAACCTAGAAAAGCTCTAGAATCCTAATGTCCTTCCTCCGTCGTCGTTCCCAGTACCTCGTCGGTCGTTTTGCTGTCGGCATTCTCGTCGTGCAGTGCGGCGTGGTCCCCGATCGTCTCCGGCGCCAGGTAGCTTCCGAGCCAGAGGCGCTCGATGATCGGGTAGGCGGCGACGAAAGGAAGTGCCAGCACGGCGCCGGCCACGCCGAGCAGATAGCCGCCGATTGTGACGGAAAGGAGAACGCCGATCGTGGAGAGGCGCATCTGTTTGCCGTAGACGTGCGGAATGACCACGTAGTTCTCGATGAGGTGATAGAGCAGATAACCGACCAGCACTTCGAACGCGGCCAGAGGGGAGACAGCGAAGGCTACCAGCACGCCGGGTAGCGTCATGATGATCGTGCCGACCACCGGAATGATGTCAAAAAAGGTGGCGATGACCGCCAGCGGCAAGGCGGCCGGGACATGCAGGAGCATGAGCATGGCGTAGACCCAGATGCCGCATAGCGCGCAGGTGATGACCTGACCTCGCATATAAGCCATGACGACCTTGCTCGACTCGCCCGCGGTCTCCGCCACCCGCCCGCGATACCGTCTCGGCACGTAGCTCACCAGCCAGGCGTAGAACTCCCGCCCCTGGAGGAGAAAATAGAGGGTCAGTACCAGGCCGAGCACCATCGCGGTGATCGCTGCTACGGCGTACCTTCCAACCGTCAGGCCCCCTTGCATCCAGGACTGCAGGTCGACCGACTTCTGGAAGGCATTCAGCCGGGCGACGAGAGTGCCGATGATCGGCGACACCGCGGGAAGGGCTGTGGCGACTCTGGCCTGGATTGCCGGCAGGCTTTTCATGAGCTGCGAGATCTGCGCTCCCGTGGCGGGGACGATCACGGCGAAAAACACCACCAGAAGCGCGATGAGCACGAAGCCGATCGCACCGATGGCGAGTCCGCGCCGGGCCCCACGGGCGATGAGCCAGTCGGCCACCGGTTGCAGCATGACGGCCAGGAGCACCGCCACGACCAGCGTGATGATGACGGGAAGGAGTTTGACGATCGCTGCGAAGAGGAGGAGCGAGAGCGCGATCTTGAGGATCGTCACGAATGGAACATGCAACTCGACGCGCTGGCCCTCGACCATGAGGGATAGGAGATTCCTTTTCACCCGGTTTGAGTATAGGGCTGCTCCCAGTGGCGTCAAGGTCGCGACATGGCACCTTCACGGGCCGGTCGGCAGGAAGGATGAGGTGGAACCGGGGTCAGGCCATGGGAGGATAGCGGTACCTGGTACTCGTATGACATTGAAAAGCTCGTTCGGAGGCTCCACAGCAAGGCCGCGCGGCTTGTGTTCGCCTACGAAGCCGGCCCAAGCAAGCCGATCGCCTCGGGTCACAATGGAGATGTGTTTTTGCGTCTTCCGAATGGTGAGATAGCGATACCCGGTACTCGTACTCGTATGGCACTTATCGGCGTCAGCCCGCTCGACCTCGGAACGCGAGGTAGGCCAGGATGATGGCGAGGACCACCAGAACGAATCGGGCCATTCCCATCATGCGGGTGTGGGCCACGGGCCTGGTCCCTTTGGATTTGATGCCCGTAACAGCCGCGACGGCGGCGATGATGACTGCGAGGCTGAGCAATATGAGCCAGTTCATGACCTCATTCTAGCAAACGGGATGCGGGCTTCACGCGAGGGATTCCCCGCCAGGTCGTATTATCCCGGGCCCGGTACGTTTCATTGTGAAGTGCCAGGCCCGACGAGTCAGGCGAGTTCCCGCTGCGCTGGTCCCTGCAGTGCGCGACGTCGATGCGGCAGGTGCGCCAGACGCCGAGGGTTCACCGGGCCAACACACACGAAGTCGCCAAACTCGTCGGCCCTGGCGCTCGAATTTTCGTCGGTCTGGACGTCCACAAGGACCTCATCGCCCTCGCGCACGTCGAGGCGCACCGCAGCCTTCCACCGGTAATCATGGGATCGATCGGGAGCCAGCAAGGTGACATTGAGAGGCTCGTTCGGAGGCCCCACAGCAACGCCGCGCATCTTGCGTTTGCCTGCGAAGCCGGCCCGAGCAGGCCGATCGCCCCGGGGTCACAAAGGAAATAATTGTCTGTTTGCGTCTTCCAAATGGTGAGACAGTGGGTACCTGGTACTCGTATTGCTATCCTGACCCCCTTCGAGCGTTGGTTCAAGTGTCTGCTTCATCGGGGCAACTTCCGCGTTCGGTGCAAGGTCATGATAGAAGGCTAGCCCGATTCATCCGGGGCCCGCAGGAGGAGAAAAGAAGAGAGGGGACTCTCGTCCCCCCGTGCGTGCAGTAGCCGTTGCGTGCTCAGTTGGTCTGCATGCCTTCCGGCCAGGCGTAGAAGTGACCGTTGGAGAACACGATCGCGTTCCCGAAGTCGGTCTTGGGCCCCTGCGTCGTGATCGCGCCCGCGTTGCCCTTCGCCTTCGAGTAGATCGTGTAGCTGGTCCCCTGAACGGTCAGCTGCACCACCATGGACTGGTTCCAGCCGTCGTTTGTCGGCAGCACCCTAATGAAGGTCGGCTGTATGTACGGGGCCAGGTCCGTCACGGTGGCGGCGGCGACCTTCGGGTAGTAGTTGAAGTCGACCGAGTACGCCTCGAGGGCGGTGCCGATGCTGCGGATGTCCGCCATCGTCCTCTTCTGCCGCCCGCGGTTGATAGCGTTCAGAAAGTTCGGAATGGCGATGGCCGCGATGACGCCGATGATCGCCACGACGACCAGCACCTCGATCAGCGTGAAACCCTTTTGCTTTCTTATGAGACCCTCCTCCTCGGGGTAGGCTTTACGCAAGGCTTGTGCCACGCTTGCGGCTTCCACAGGAGCTTCCTGGTGACGTCTGGCGTCACTGAGGGGTTCCCCGGTACCAATCTGTGGCACCTCAGTTGGACCGCCTCCTCCAGTTCCGCACCGTCCGGCCGCCACGGTGCGCGCTGCTGCGCCTCGCGCGCCCACACCAGCGCCTCGCCGGGCCGCCCCTGCCTCAGCAGGAGCCGGCAGCGGGCCTCCGCCCAGCTCGCCAAGTTCACGAACAAGGGACGACGGTTCGAACGCGCAGTCGAGCCACGTTTGACGCTGCCGAACAACGGGTCGAAGGGCGGTCTCCAGCGGATCGGTCGTGGGTTGTACTTCAATGGCGCTGCCTAGACATCATGACTTCCGGTGCGAAGGGAGGCTCGCCCCCTTCCAGCGTTAGGTCAGAGTGTCTACTCTATCGGGGCAACGTCCGGGTTGGCTCCAGCGAGTTGTTAGGCGGGCTGGAGTGTGAGTGCATGGGAGTGAGCGCGCGGATGGGAGTGGGAGCGTGTGGTTGGGCAGGGCTCATGGGAGTGAAGAGACAACCCCCTTGAACTCCGCTTCGGTTAGAGCATGCAGTGTTTCTGTGCTGATATTCCCTTGGGCTGCAGTCGCAAGGGCCACGGCCGCCACGGCCTTGACGTTTGGAGCCTCCGCGATCAGGACGAAGTCGTAGCGTCCCATGGTCAGATACCAGCCGATCATCTTGCCGCCGGCGGCCCCTATGGCCTTGCGGACAGCCTCGATGCGGGTCGGGCCTTCCTTAATCTTTGCAGTGCCTTGCTGGGTGTACTTTCCAAGGATGATATAGGTTTCCATTCTAGCCTCCTGTTTCCTTACGGCGGCCTTCGCGGCACCACACGCTCCCTGCCTGACAATAGCACCGATTCAACCTGAGCCGGCGGTGGACCGCGGAACTGTGACCAGGAGGCGGAGGATTTGCGCGTGCTTTCCGGACCAGCCCGCGTCGGCATCATGACTTCCGGTGAGAAGTGGGGCTGACCCTCGGTCATGGTCGCGGGATGGCCCGGTTGGGGTCAGAGCAGAACGCTGGACGGCAGCGGATTCGTTGAACCACAGGCAGGCCATGCCCAAGCCTACTACCCTTCCGGGTTCAAGGTGAAACACCCAACTCGGAAATCGCGTCTCTAGGGGGCGCGGCGGTAGGGCGTGAACTCGCCGAGGCTGCAGCTGCCATATTCGATGCCGCTGATCGGATCGAACACGGTGACGATGTCGCCGCGGCAGAGCTGCGCCATCGTCGTCCGGGTCTTGAGCGCCCGCCCGGATTCGAGTTCTGGGCAGCCGGCCGCCGGCCGGTTCACATAGACCACATCGTTGGTCCGACCGCTGAAGACGACCACGCCCCTGCCATAGGATTTGTTGCCGCCCAGATCGCGGTGGTCGACGCAATCCTGCGGCGGGCCTGCGATCCTACCGCTCAGCGCCGCAGCGAGGCCGGCTTCGTCCTCGGCGGCCTGCGCCCGGGCGCGCGCGCTCGCATCGGGCCCGCCATTATGGGTACAGCCGGCCACGAGGACGGCTGCGAAAAGCATGATGATGGTCTTCATGACATCCTCCACTGGATGACCTGCCCCCGGTTGCGGTGCTAGATCTCCAGAACGTATGTTAGTCCTTCCATGATGACCCAAAACCCGAAAACTGGTCCAGGCAAAGGTTGAGTCCGGAACCGATCGGTCGCCTCCTGGCGGAGCGCGGAAGGGGAACGAGATACCGAAGCGAGGACGAACCCATCTCAAAACGGGCTACGGCGAGGTCTTACGCACGGTCAAACAAGGCGGCCCTGTTCACGGTGCCGGAGCCGCCCTCCGTATCTCAGGATGGTGAGCAAGAGGTACCTTAGAGGTACCTGGTACCCTTAAGAACCAGCCCCGGCGGTCCTTCTGCAATGGTCATCCAACCCTCCAGGGATGATAGGGTCTGAAACATGGACGAACTGCACTCCGCAATCATGAAGGCCTTCACCGAGAACCTGAATCCTATCCCTTTGGCTGTCGCTCTTATCCGTCGAAAGGCGGCCGAGCAGGGGCTCGTCTTCTCGAAGCGCCATCTCAACAAGATAGAGAGTTGCCTCCGTGGTCAGACGGTACCCAACTTCGTTGTCCGGATGCCGGGCTCCGGCCCCGCCCGTGAGTTCAAGCTTGAGCTAAACGAGAGCGATGTCCAAGAGGTCGAGAATCAACTCCAGTCCCTACTCGGAAAGCTGCCGGGCATGATGTTGAGTCTATGTGACGTGGTGGCGGAAGATCTCGTCACAACGCTCCTGAGGACTTGGCCCCCCGAGGCGAGGCTGAGACAGCGCGAGGAACATCAATTCCACGGATCTCTTCGACGAAAATGGGACGTTCCCATTCAGCTCCTGGAAGTACTGATCGCCATCGCAACCGAGGTCGGCGGCACAATGAATGATGAGCTCAGGGCCGAGGGGGATGCCCAGACGGCTAACACCGTTGAGGTCCTGACACGGCTCCATGCGAGAGCCTGCCAGGTTGCTTCCGAGATCCGAACACTCCTGTGTTGCGGCTTCGCCGACGGAGCTCTAACACGTTGGAGGACGCTTCATGAGATCTCGGTCCTTGCCTCATTCGTACAGGCTCACGGCGAGGCCGCGGCCGAGTGCTTCCTCGCTTATAGGCCAATCGAGCACCTCAAGGCCGCGGAGGAATTCCAGTTCTCCTGCAGAGCTCTGGGCTACGATCCCTTGACTCAGCAAGAACTGGACACTATTTCGAAGGATGCTGAAATCGCCAAGCGAAGATTCGGAAGGCAGTCCTCGAGAGACTATGGCTGGGCAGCACCATTCCTCGCCGAGGGTCGTGAGCCTACCTTCCGTGCGTTGCAGGAGTCGGTTGGCCTTCGCCACCTACGACCCTTCTACAAGATGGCCTCCGATAACGTCCACGCCTCCGCGAAGGGCTTGGGATTTGCACTTGGCCTAGAGTCCGATAGCGGCCTCCTCCTCGCCGGGCCAAGCGACGTGGGCCTCGCGGATCCGGGCCAGCTAACGGCGGTATCGCTGGCGCACATAACCACGGTTCTGCTTGGGGTCAAGCTAACGTTGGACAGCGGAATCTGGAGCAAGGTACTGGTCAGGCTTGCCGGCGACATCGCGGATGCCTTTTGCAGTGTCGAGCCCGAGGTGCAGTGACGCCCGAGTTGGCTTGACGCTGCGCCCCAGTGACTTGCGACGTATGCGCGGGAGGTCGATCAGGTCCGCCATGAATGAGCAGGACCCTCACACTCGCCGCGAAGCGGCAGGCACCGGTCAAAGCCAGATCTGCATCTTCTGGAGAAAGTGGTACCTGGTACCGTTAAGGTGCTTCTTCCCAACGGCCCCTCTAATGGCTGTTAGGCGGCGCACCGCTTATGCCTCTAGCTCCTGTTCCAGGGCGTAGTACGCCGCGTTGTGCCACTTCGCGAGCAACCAGCCATGGCCGCTGTATTTGTCACTATATTCCTTGAGAGCGAAGAGGTCTTGGCGGAGAAAACTCCCGATGCCCCTTACAAACCCTGGCACCATCTTGAGGCACAGCATTTCCGACTTGACCTCGTAGAATAGGCTGCCGCCCGGTGGCGCGAAGAACTCGTCCAGGAGGCGGATGGCGGGCAGGATCTCGGCCTGCGGCACCCCGGTCAGGGCCTGCACAAAGGCCAGTTCGTCGCCTGAGCCAGGAAAGATGAAACCTCCCAGCAGCTCCACGAATGACTGAAACAAGTATGGCAGTCGCAGGGAGTGCGGGTGGCTGTGGAGCGTCACCAAACCCTCAACAAAGCGTGGTGGCAGATTATGCGCTTGGACGTTGTACGCCTGGGACCCAATCTTGAGCGCAAACGTCGGGACCCGTGCACCACCAGTGTCGACGACGTGGTCGAGCGCGTGTTTGATGATTGCAATTCGCGCGGTAGCCTCAGTGAGGATCTGATGCTGAAGCCACAAGTGCTTGTGCGTGTCGTTTACCTCATTCCAAATCATGCGCGCTTCGACAGCTCTCTCCTTTGCCAGAAGGCTCACAACGTCACCACTCAGCTTCGGGTGATCGAAGTACGCGGCATACAGACTCTCAGCGCGCTGGAGTGGCGTCTTCGCGAAGAAGCTTGCTTGCACGTCGAAGCCATAACGGCGCAGCTGCTCGTGAAGGGCGTCCCCCTTGTGCGCCTTGCATTGTTGGGAGTGAGCCGCCTGGGCGAGCCTTTTCGCAATCTGGAGGTACCAAGCGGCGACAACTGTGGCCTTACGCTGGTCCGAGCCTAAGGCGTTCTGAGGCGAGGCGAGCGTATCGAGACGATCGTAATCAACGGGGTGACAGCAGACTCGGACCCCTAGCTCGGCGCCTTTGGACTCATATACGGCCTTGTGGGTCGGATCGGAGCTCTCAAGGCTCGCGAGGCATGCCGCCTTCACGCCCAAGTACACGCGTTGACCATAAAGCTTGAAGAGGTTCGAGAAGCTCACGCCACCCTTCTTGGCCTCGTAGAGCTCCCTGTCCTTACTGGGGCATGCGAGCGGAGTTGCAACGACATCAAGCTCTAGGACCTCCTTCTTCTCCTCGCGAAGCACTACTCTCGTTTCAACGAAGTAGCCTAATGCCCGCAGGGTCGCGGCGACAAAGTCCTCATACTCCATGCCGGTCGGTTTTTCGGGAAGCGATATGGTCATGAGCTGTACCGGGGACGCCTAGACATCACAACCTCCGGTGCGAAGCAGGGCTGTCCTCCGGTCATGGTCGCGGGTTGGCCCAGTTGGGGTCAGAGCCCCGCGCTGCACGGCAGCGGATACTTCGGACCGCAGGTCAGCCATGGCCAAGCCTACTACCCTTTTCGTCGGTCTGGACGTCCCCAAGGATTTCATCACCGTCGCGCACGCCGAGGCGCACCGCAGCGATCCGCCGGTGTTCGTGGGAGCGATCGGGAGCCGGCAGGCTGACATCGAAAAGCTCGTTCGGAGGCTCCACAGCAAGGCCGCGCACCTGGTGTTCGCCTACGAGGCCGGCGCAAGCAGGCCGATCGCCTGGGATCACAAAAGAGATAGTTGTTTATTTGCGTCTTCCAAATGGTGAGGTAGTAGTATCGGTACTCGTACGGTACTCGTACGCACCTCGTCGCGGAGTTCCGGCTCAAGTAGGCGCGATGGCGCCAAGCGCAAGTGCCCTAGAACGCTCATCCGATCGAGGCTTGCCGGCCCGCCCCCACCGTGGCCCCTTGCCCCGCGGGAACGGCCATCGTGGGCACTGTCTGGAAGGCCGTCTAGCGGCCGACGTTTCTTGGAGGTCGGGGTATTCGAGAAAGGACCTTGGCGGTGTGTCCACACCTCGCGCTAGGGTACTTGCTGCGCCTTTTTCCGGGCCTCAAGGTACTCCCGGCATGCCGCTTCAACCTCGTCAGCCAGACGACGGACCTCTCGCACGGTAGGGAGGACAAAGAACCCGGGATAGAAGTCACCGAATGCCTTGCCCGAGCCCTCGGTCTTCTCGAGGTGGCCCAGCACCGTCTTCAGGTACCTCACGGTTGCCTCGCACGTGGTTCTTACGTCCTCCTCCGGTGGTGGCGTCGCCTTGGGGTCCTTCAGTGCTTTCGGAAGTTGCTCCACGTCGCGGGTAAACTTACCTGCTGGGGAAGAGTTCATCCGAACCCAAAGATCCTTCACTCGTTTCAGCGCTCGTGCCAGGCGCTTGGCCTCCCTCTCAAGAGGCTTAGGCATTTTGGATCACCTCCGCCCGCATTCTATTCCTGATGGCGGTGAACGCCTGGGCTGCGCCGCTGCTGGCGCGCAGCGTGCGCGGCCGGCCCGCCCGTACCGTGGACCCCTCGCCACGCGTGATCGCCCGTCCTGGGGCACCGTCTCTTACTGGAGCTGGCCACCAAGGATCTGGTGAGCCAGTCCTACCCCCGGCGTATGCAAGGCGGCTTCTCTCTAAGCACCGCGGCCGTCCTCGCCGGGCCGCCTGCTCGGCAGCGGTTGGCGCGGGAGTACACCTCGTTGCCCCGCAGGAGTATCCTTGAAGCGATTCGTTCAGCGGAAAGGAATCTGATGCCCAACATCGCCAAGGTACTGAAAGACGAAGTCTCCCGCCTCGCCCGCCGGGAAACCAACAAGGCCCTCGCCTCGATCAGCAAGCCGGCCCTTGGGCTGAGGCGCACGACGGCCGACCTGAAGCGGAGGGTCGCCCAGTTGGAGAAGGAGCTGCGCTCGCTACGGAAGACAATCGACGGCCTCGCGAAGGCTCACCCGGCGGCGGTTCCCGAGACGACCGACAAGGCCCGCATCACCGCCAACGGCATGGGCAGCCTGCGGCGGAGGCTCCGACTGACCGGGCAGGAGTTCGCCAGGCTCCTGGGCATCACGTCGCAGGTCGTCTACCGGTGGGAGAAGGCGAGCGGTCCCCTGAGAGTGAGGGGTACGACCCGAGCCGCCATCCTCGCCGTCAGGAGCATCGGTGCGCGGGAGGCCCGAAGGAGGCTCGAGCAGATGCAGGGCACGAAGAAGCCCGCCAAGACGGCACCTAGGCGGAGGCGCCGCGTGCCGAAGGGAACTACCTGACCCTCCCTCCAGCGTGAGGTCAGAGTGTCTACTTTATCGGGGCAACGTCCCGGTCCGCTTCAACGCGCTGTCAGGCAGCAGCGCTCGCTACGGCGCGCTCCAATTGGCCCTGAAGTTGTCGCCAAGATCAAAGATGAAATCCTTCACGAGGAAGACCTTGCCGCGTTTGATATTCACGACCGTTACGCCGCTGTTTTGACCTACACGTCCCTGTCGGTTGGTAAGCTGGATATTCCAGTGCACAGCGACCACGTTGGTGCCGGAAAGGTCGAAGATGTTCCGGACGCAGAGGTCTTGAATATCGAATCCGATTCCTGGGAAGTGCTCAAAGAAATGGCGAAACCAGCCTTCGACGGCGCTCTTGCCCTGGAAGGTCCCGCTTTCAGGTATTTCGCCCGGATAGACAAACACCCCGTCGTCCCGCCAGGCCGACATAAACTTCGCCAGATCATGCCGGTTCAACGCATCGAAAGCGCCAGCCAGCGCTTTCCTGGCCACAAGTGCTCCGATCATACGACCCTCCCTTCGAGGTTTGACTCGCGATTACTAACGGTTCCCTGCCCCGACAAGCCACCTGCGGCTGCTCGATGCTGCCTAGACATCATGACTTCCGGTGCGAAGAGAGGCTGACCGCCGGTCATGGTCGCGGGTTGGCACGGTCGGGGTCAGAGCCGCACGCTGCACGCCAGCGGATACTTCGGACCGGAGGTCAGCCATGCCCAAGCCTACTACCCTTTTCGTCGGTCTGGACGCCCACAAGCACTTCATCACCGTCGCGCACGCCGAGGCGCACCGCTCCGATCCACCGGTGTTCGTGGGATCGATCGGGAGCCGGCAGGCCGACATCGACAAGCTCGTTCGGAGGCTCCACAGCAAGGCCGCGCGGCTTGTGTTCGCCTACGAAGCCGGCCCAAGCACGCCGATCACCTGGGGTCGCAATGGAGACAATTGTGTTCTTGTGTGTTCCAGATAGTGGTACCGGGTACTCGTATGGCCCACAAAGCAAGCAAACCCGTAGGTGTGGCCGGTGCAAGCGCTGGTTAGCGAGCCCGATCACCGCTGCGGGAATGTTCGTACGGTGCTTGAGGTCAGAAAGAGCATTACACGTCGATGGCCACGAACATTGGCAAGTTGAAGCACAGCGTTACCATCATCGGCATCCCAAAGAAACACGGTGGGCGCCGGCTGCGAAGGCGGGCCGAACTCTTGCTGCAGCCTGGTGTATACGGACGTGGACAATTCCTCGGCACTGGTCCGGTCGGGGGCGCCCGCCTCGAGTGCGACCTTGTAGATGCAGTCTTGGACGGAGGCCACGCGAACTTCCCAGCGGCGGCCCAGCCATTCTATGGGGGGCCCGAGCCTGATCCTTTCGCCGCGGAAGGTCCGGCGCATGACAAAGCGCTCCAGCCAAGGAATGGGGCGGAGTCCCTCGACCGCACTCAAGGAGCACCGCAGAAGAACGGCTGCCTGCCCCAGCTGCTCAAGTGACGTCATGGTCCCCTCCTCTGTCAGTTTGGTGGGCTCGGTGGCGCTCGGCTTTAGTCGCTCCGGTGGGGGACGCGGGGCGGCCTCCGCTCCAAGCCGGCTAGGGAGCAGCCCAGGCAAGTAGCTACCCACGCTCCCGCGACCACAACTCGCGTAGGTCACAGGATGGGCACCGCAGGAGCCATGCGGCCGGCAGCGCCTCGGCTTTGCGCCACTCGGGCCACTTGTTTGGCGGCTCCCAGTTGTGCGAGCCCTGCGCTGCAGATTCGGCGACGAAGCTGTAGCGAGGATCACTAAGATCCGCATTGATTTCTGACCGCGTCGCTGGCCGCAGTTGGACACCGCACGTTGGGCAAATCCTTCGTGGAGGAAACTCTATCAGCTCAGCCATTCGGCCCTCCGTATCGTCTTTCCGGGTTCAGAGTTCCGTTTCGCGCCGAGAGCGGCTTCTCTCTTCTGCCGCCTACGTCCGAGTCCAGCGGCAACGAAGCACGGTCGGCTGCATACCGCTGTCAGCCAAGAGTCGGGCGTCGGGCCGCGGAGACGAATGCCGCACATACACGCTGTCACACGAGCCTTGTGTTCGCTTTGGCAACGGCGACAGCCTGCGCGGCTGTCTGGAGGACCAATTGGATAAATGAGTAGATGCACTCAGTCGCCAGAGGCCAATACTCGTCACCTTTTGTCAACCCGGCAATTCGCGCGACCGCACGGGGCACCAGCGTCGGAAAGCTCTCAGTCTTCTGCTTGTTGCGTAGATCGTTGGCCGCAGCCTGGATGTACTGCATCCCAACCGCGGAGGTTGTTGGGTCAAAGGCGAAGTTTGTGTAGCGTTCGGTGACCCGTTGCATAAACCCGCCAAGCACGCGGCTGCTGGCGTACTCTTGCGGAACCGTGTCGATGAGCGACATCTGGAGCATGGCAAGGGCCAAAATGGCCAGTTCTCTCCCTACTCCCTGCGTATCGAGGTGTTTGCCTGTCCAGTCGGTTGGGGACGCAGCGAGTTGCTCGACCGCGCTTGGCAAGAGGGCATCGGCAAAGCCGTACCCCAGCTCCTCGTACGGCATCTTCCTGCGGAAAAGATTTAGCATCGGCTGCGTCCAGGGTCGTCGGCCTCAATCACCCGCCTAGACATCATGACATTCGGTGCAAAGGAGGGCCCACCTCTGCCGGATTCGCGGGTTGGCCCGGTTGGGGTCAGAGTCGCACGCTGCACGGAGGCGGATACCTCAACCTGCAGGTCAGCCATGCCCAAGCCTACTACCCTTTTTGTCGGTCTGGATGTGCACGAGGACTTCTTCGCCGTCGCGCACGCCGAGGCGCACCGCAGCGATCCACCGGTGTTCGTGGAATCGATGACAACAGAACAGGTGTCAGGTACGCATCCAGCCGGGTCTTGGTCAGGGTTGCTCATTCGTCCCTATAAATCCGCTAACTGCGTACCTGGCACCTCTCCCTCTTGACAACACCGCCTCTATTGACGGTCAGGCAGCTTCATGGAAGCTGACCCCGTGGTCGCGCATAAACTGCTTCAACACATCTACGTGGATGCAGTGCCCTACATGCAAGAACGCGCTGTCTTTCACCCGTCGCGTCTGCCCATTGCGCAAAACATCGATATCGACGTCGAAGTCGAGGTCGAGATGGCTTGTTGCAGCCTGCATTCCCCACACTCGGCCCTCGCTGTCAAACGCCGGTCCTCCACTCTGACCCCTGAGCCCAGGCGTGCTTAGCTCGAACCCGACGACACCGCCGGGTCCAGCAAGATGTCGGGTGACCATTCCTTCGATCGGGAATCTCGGTGTGTCAAGGCGCCCGCTTGAAGTCCATCGGATCTGATCCGCAGCGGAGTCGTATTCGAAATTGGCAAATTCCGGAAATGGAAACCCGAGCCTACACAGGAACTTGCCCTGCTTCAGATCCTGTCCGACTTGAGCGAAAGTCGGAAAACCCAAAGCCCCGAGCTTGGTGAAGTTGCTGAACTTGATGAGCGCGACGTCGAGTGAGGGATGGAAACGTGCTTCGAGTTCCAACGGCCCTTCGACACAGTCGACGAAGCTGTTGTACATCTCCACGAGCGTACCGTTCGAGTACCCGTGTTTGCGTTCGAGCGCGCGCAGCGTTTGACGCGAATTCTTCCCGGCTGGCAGGTGTGCCTTTTCAGCTTTGAAGGCATTGAACTTCTCCAGCAACTGGTCTGCCGACGGGAGCTGGGCTGCGACGTGTTTGCAGGTCAAGGCCCAACCGTCCGCGTTTACGAAGAAGAGTGTCGCGGCACCGGGGATGACCGTGGCGCTGCCCCACACTCTTGCGATCGTCTGAATTGCGCGCGTGTAACGTGCTGCGGCCTCAATCGCATTGGCAAACATCGCTAGGCTCTCCTCTACTTGGGTACCGAAGCTGCATAACGCCGATGTTTTGGGGGCACCTGCTTGCGGGCGCCCCCTGTAAGCGCCTTTCTTGCTGCATCAGTTGGCGTCAAACTTGATCCTTTGAGCCGCGTCCCTGATCTTCTGCCTATGCTCCTCCCCCGCTTCGTGCTGGCGCCGTCGAGTTGCGGACCGTTCCCTTTCAATTTCCGCTTCAATCTGATTCGCCGCCTGGACAGCGAGCAGCAGCGTTTCGCGGTGGTATTGCTCCACCTCGTCGATGGTCGTGCCGTCCAGCACTATCCGATCGCAGACGATTCGAGCGATGCCCGGCCGATGCATCGTCGTAAACCTTGGAGGGCGATCCCAGGTCTGCAGGAACGCCTTCTGCCAGATCGGTGATGGTGTTCTCGAGAGCTGAAAAGGAATCGCGTATAGGGCACTCCCCGGGGTTCCATCATTTCTGGGCGCCGTCACCTCCTCATCGACGATCCGCGTGATCGATATTGGGCCGCGCTCGCTGGTTCCTGCACTCACTCCCGCAGTTGGTAGTGGAACTTTCAGCGAAGCTGACCTCACGCTCCGTCGCAACTGTGGTCCAGGGCCGACTGGCGGCGCTTCCTCCCGGGCCCCGTGGAGGGTAACGATCAGGTCCTCATACCGCGGCTCAGGGTAAGGCTGGCCGCGTAGGTCTATGTAGACTTTGCCGAGCAGCCAAGAAGGTGCCGCAGATTCCCACTCGCCCAGCCTCAAGATTGGTATGAACTTGCGATGGTTTTGCCCTGTAGCCACTTCCGCTGTAATGATGTCTCCCTCGTAACCCACGCCACCCGACCTGGTCTCTGACTTTGCCTTGTATCGCGGGGTGCAAACTATGATTACGAACTCGCTATCGCGGACGGCACGTTCCATAAAGGCCGGGAGTTGGTCGCCCGGTGCCAAGTGCCACTGATCCAGGGTGACGTTGACACCATCGGAACGGAGTCGTACTGCGAATTCCTTGACCCACTCCTTGTGTGACTCGTCGTCCCACGCGTAAGAAATGAAAGCGGATGGGTGATGGTCTGGCCTCTTGTTCATCGAGCCCTCGCATACATAAACGTTGGGCAGCCAACGCCGGCGATGGATTGCACGGCGGGTGAAGTGCGGCGCCTCGGCACGGCACCATGCAAACCGTAGGCAGGCTCGCCGCGCATGCACGCCGCCCGCGGTGTCCGCTCCATCGCCTTGTTAGCCGCAGGCCGAAATGACCGTCGCATCTAAGGAGCCAGTCGGAGAAAGGCACCCAGAGTCAAGGCACACCCCGCGACAAACCCAAGAAAGGACAGCGCGTGGGACACAATGGCCAGGCAGCGCGGCCGCTTCACGGGATTCTGTTTATAGAAGGTCCACTGCACGAAGTAGATAAGGCCCGCTGCGAGTGCAGAGAAGAAAACCCCGCCTGCAAAACAAGCGAGAGGCCACGAAAACGCCTGGATGCTGGCGAGCTTACCGGTCGTGACAAGGTGGCCAATGAACGCGAGCACTGTAACGGCGGCCCCGCCGTTGATAAGTAGGGCTGTCTTCGTGGCGTTTGAACTCGTGGTAACAAGGGAGCGAAGTAGCTCGAGTTCCTGTTCCGCACGCCCTCGGAGCGACTCTACGACGAGGTCGTTGTTGGCCCTCGCGCGCTCAACAACAACTGTCTCAAAGGTCGCCGGTTCCTTCGCGGCGAGTTCCTCAAGGCCGGCCAACCACTTGTCGAACTCAGCGACCGGCACTTCCGCCTTGCCGAGCCTTCTTTGCACGTCAAGTTGGGAACGCAAAAGATGGAGGGCTGCAGCGGCGCTCATATTGGGGCCTCCTTGGCGCGTCTAGGGCTGATTCGGCTGCCTAACGAAAACTGCGCAACACTGCCCGTGCCGCCCTTCGGCAGGCCGTCAGAGGCGGTCGACTGGGCTGCGGACACCGTGTCCTCCGGTGCTGTTCAGGACATGAGTATAGGCCATGGTGGTGCTCACGTCGCTGTAACCAAACAGCGCCTGCCTGGCAAGGACACCGAGGCCCTTGTTTGCCTCTCTCCTATCCACACCAAGCGCGCGCGGCGTGCGCGCCCTAGATCGCTTCCGCAAGCTTGGCACACGATGTCCGGGGCTGTGGGACAGAGGTGCGCGGGGAATCGAGAAGGGGTATCATCTGCGCGGGGAGGCGGCGTGGACACCCTGTCATGGATGGAGAGCGAGAGCCTCTACGTGATCCGCGAGGCGTTCCACCGCTACAAGCGGGTCGGGATGCTGTGGTCGATGGGCAAGGACTCGACTGCCCTGCTCTGGATGGTGCGCAAGGCGTTCTTCGGCGAGGTGCCGTTCCCGGTCATCCACATCGACACCAGCTACAAGTTCCCGGAGATCTACGCGTTCCGCGACAAGCTGGCGACGGAGTGGGGGCTGGACCTCCGTATCGCCCGCAACGAGCAGACGCTCGCCGACGGGATGGGGCCGAAGAAGATCGACAAGTTCTCGTGCTGCAACGCGCTCAAGACCACCGCGCTCAAGCTGGCGATCGCGGACCTGAAGCTGGAGGCGCTGCTGCTCGGCATCCGCCGGGACGAGCACGGGGTACGCGCGAAGGAGCGCTACTTCTCCCCGCGCAGCCAGGACTTCACCTGGAACGTGGGCGGGCAGCCCCCGGAGCTGTGGGACCTCTACGCCACCGTCGATGAGGCCGCACACGACCGCATCCACCCGCTGCTCCACATGACCGAGCTGGACATCTGGCGCTACACCAGGCGCGAGGGCGTGCCGGTGAACCCGCTCTACCTCGCCAAGAGCGGCTCCCGCTACCGCAGCATCGGGTGCTCGCCGTGCTGCCAGCCGATTCCGTCCAACGCCACCACGGTGGACGAGATCATCACCGAGCTGGAGGCCTCCCGCGAGCCCGAGCGCGCCGGCCGTGCCCAGGACAAGGAGAACGCCTACACGATGCAGAAGCTGCGCTCGCTGGGGTACATGTAGCGATGACCCAGATCACCAGAGCAGACGAGAAGCCGCTCCTGCGGATCGCGGTGGTCGGCCACGTGGACCACGGCAAGTCCACGCTCATCGGGCGCATCCGGCACGAGCTGTCGTCGCTGCCCGGGACCGCCGCGGTGGATCCCTCCGTGGCCGGCAACTGGGCGTTCGTGACCGACCAGCTCCAGGAGGAGCGCGAGCGTGAGATGACGATCGACACCACGCAGACGTTCCTCGACACCCCTGCCTGCCGCCTGGTGTTCATCGACGTGCCCGGCCACCAGGAGCTGATCCAGAACATGCTCACCGGGGCCACCCGCGCCGATGCCGCCGTGCTCGTGCTCGCCGCCGACGAGGGGGTGCGGGCGCAGACCAAGCGCCACGCCCTCCTGCTTTCGATGCTCGGCATCCGCACCATGATCATCGCCGTCAACAAGATGGACACCGTCGGCATGCGGGAGGAGGACTTCCGTGCGCTCGAGGATACGGTGAGGGCGGAGCTGCAGGGGCTGGCGATCACGGTCACCGCCATGGTGCCGGTGGTGGCGCGCGACGGGGTGAACGTGGTGGCGCGCTCGACCGCGATCCCCTGGTACCAGGGACCATCGGTGATGGAAGCGCTGGCCGAGGTGGAGCCGGTGGCCGCGTCGTTTTCAGCGGTGCGCTTCCCGGTCCAGGACGTCTACCGCCGTGGCAGGCCAACCGTGGTGGGGAAGCTGCTTTCGGGAACGATCTCGGAGGGCGATCGCCTCACGGTCTGTCCCGCCAGCGGCACGTTGACCGTCACGGAGATCCGGCGCTTCCCCGAGAACCATGCCCCGGCCGAGGCCGGCGAATCGGTCGGGCTGTTCGTCGAGGGCCGCATGCCCACGCGCGGCGACGTGCTGGCCCCCGCGGACGACCTGCCGTTGATCGGGCGGGGGTTCTCCGGGCGCGTCTTCTGGCTGGCCGCCGAGCCGTTGCGCGTCGGGGAGGAGATCTTCCTGCGCTGCGCCACGCAGTCGGTGAAAGTCCGCGTCGAAGAGGTCAGCGCCAAGCTCGACTCGGCCACCCTGGACCCCCTCCCGGACGCGCCGAGCCTGGCGAGCATGGAGCTGGCGACGGTGCGGGTCTCCGCCGGCCAGCCGGTGGTGCTGGAGCGCTTCGAGCGCCTGCCCGGGCTGGGGCGGTTCGTGCTTGAGCGCGGCGGTACACCGTGCGGTTTCGGCGTGGTGGCATGATCATCCGGGACGACGGCACGCGAGGGAACGGAGACCGATGTTCAACCACTTCTACATAGACCCCGGCTCGATCTACACGGTCGGCAGCGGCCTGGTCGCCGTCCTGGGCTTCGCGCTCTCGATACTGGCGATGGTCGCGGTGTTCTTCCGGCGCATCTGGGCTTTCACCAAGCGCCATTGGATGATCGTGCTGGCTGTGATCGTCATCGTCGTCGCCACCACCGCGGGGTTTCTGATCGGCCGGGGGAGCAGGGGCAGGAGCGCTATGGCAGCGAGCACACGCACGAACCGCATGATCGTCATCGCCCTCGACGGGCTCTCGCCCGAGATCATCGAGCCCATGCTGGCCGCGGGCAAGCTACCGAGCTTCAAGCGCCTGCAGGAGCTGGGGAGCTACTCCCACATCGGCACCACCAACCCGGCCGAGTCTCCGGTCGCCTGGACCAGCTTCGCGACCGGCCGCAACCCCGGAAAGCACGGTGTGTACGACTTCATCCGCCGCAACCCGTCGAGCTACCTCCCGGACCTCTCGCTGACGCGCCTCGAGGGCAACCGCTCGCTCCCGGTGCGCAAGGGCAAGGCGTTCTGGCAGTACGGGCGCGAGGCCGGGGTGCCGATGACGATCCTCGCCTGCCCCGTGACGTTCCCGCCCGACGAGATCAACGGCAAGATGCTCTCGGGCATGGGCACGCCCGACCTCCTCGGCACGCAGGGGACGTTCTCGTTCTACACCACCGCGCCGGAGACTGTGACCAACGACACCGGCGGCGAGGTGCACGCCGTCGCGGAGGCGAACCCGCTCGAGCTGGAGCTGCTGGGCCCGCAGAAGCAGGGGCTCACGGGCAAGGTCGAGAGGCTCTCGGCGCCGTTTACGGTGCGCGTGAGCGCGGACCGCACGGTCGCGACGGTCTCGCTGCAGGGGAAGGAGTTCACCCTCGGCGTCGGGGAGTGGAGCCCGTGGCAGGAGGTGCAGTTCAAGGTCGGGCCGATGAGCCGGATGCACGGGATCGTCCAGTTCAACCTAGTGGCGCTGCAGCCGTACCTCAAGCTTTATGCCAGCCCGATCTGCATCGACCCCCGCAAGCCCTGGTTCCCGATCTCGTTCCCCGAGGGCTACGGCCGGGAGCTGGCCGGCGACCTGGGGCTGTTCTCCACCCGCGGGATGCCGTTCGACACCTGGGCGCTCAACGAGGGGCGGCTCTCCGAGGAGGCGTTCCAGCAGCACGCGGTGGGCCTGTACGACGAGCGCCTGAAGCTGATGGAGCACGAGCTGAAGCGCTTCGACCGCGGCGTGTTCTTCTGCTACTTCGAGTACCCGGACATCGTGCAGCACATGTACTGGCGGTTCATCGACAAGGGGCATCCCCTGTACCAGGCCGACGCGCCGCCGAAGCTCGCCGGCATGATCGACGACTGCTACCGCAAGATGGACCACATCGTGGGGGTCGCACTCGAGGCCGTGCACGACGGCGACACCCTGATCGTGCTCTCCGACCACGGCTTCACCACGTTCCGCCGCACCGCACACGTGGACTCCTGGCTGCGGGAGCACGGCTACCTGGTGCTCAAGAACCCCCTGGCGCAGGAGGGCGGGCCGCTCTTCCAGGACGTGGACTGGTCCAGGACGCGCGCCTACGCCCTCGGCTTCGGGGGCATCTACATCAACACCAAGGGGCGTGAGCCCGAGGGGATCGTCTCGCCCGGTGCCGAGCTGGAAGCGCTCAAGCGCGAGATCGCCGGGAAGATCAAGACGTGGACGGACCCGCTCACCGGGACGCCGGTGCTGCACGAGGTCTACCTGAACCAGGACATCTTCAAGGGGCCCGACGCGAAGATGGCGCCCGACCTGTATCTCGGGTTCAACATCGGGTACGGGGCCTCCTGGCAGACCGCGCTCGGCGCCTCCCCCAACGGTCTAATTGAGAACAATCTCAAAAAGTGGAGCGGCAACCACCTCGTGGATCCGTCGCTGGTGCCCGGTGTGCTGTTCTGCAACCGCCGCATCATGCTGCCCAAGCCGACGCTCTACGACCTGGCGCCCACGATCCTCAAGTTCATGGGGTTCGACCAGGCGCGGCTGGCGGCTGAGGACCTCGACGGCACCCCGCTGTTCTAACCTCGCCATCATGACGGCCGGCCAGCGGCCGGCCGCTACATTCCTTTTCGGTGTTGTTCGTAGCGGCCGCCCGCTGGGCGGCCGATCGCTACAATCCTCAATGTGAACGATCGCCCAAAGACATACGGCCGCAGCCGAGCCGTGCGTCTCCCGGGTGCTAACGTCGGCCCCGGAACGGTCGCATTGACCATCGCCACCCATGCCCGGCGTGCGGTCCTCATGCCTCCGCGAGATCTCGCTGGTGCCCTGGATCGCGATCTTGGCCCCGCTTCGAAGGATGGGCACGCAGACATTCTGGTCGCATGCTTCATGCCGGATCACGTCCATCTGATGATCCACCTCGACGGGTTGGGACGGTCACTCAGTCAGTACGTAAACGTGTGGAAAGGCCTTTGGACCCGGCGCCTCGGGGTCGCTGGAGAGACGCCGTTCTGGCAAAGGACGTTCTATGACCACTGGATGCGCAAAGGCGAGGACCTGGAATACGCGAGGTACATCGCCGCGAATCCCGTGCGTCGTGGGCTCGTCTGCGAATGGCAGGACTATCCATTCACCCGGTGTTTTGTTCCACTCATCTGACGGCCGGCCGGCGGCCGGCCGCTACATTCCCGTTCGACGTTGTTCTTAGCGGCCGCCCGTTGGGCGACCGGCCGCTACGGGCGTGGGGGCGCACCCGCCTCACCGGCGAACACGTACGTCGAGCGATTGGAGTCGTTCTCGATGATCGAGGCGAAGGCGAGCACCGGCCTCGACGCCGAGAAACGAGCGGTGATCTCCGCCGTGATGGTCCGCGAGCGGGGAACGCCGAGGAGCTTGTCGCCGTCCCGGAGCTCGAACGCGAGCGGAGCGAGCCGGAACGTCTGTACGTCGAGCGGGGCGGCCGCGCCGTGCTCGGTGAGCACGATCCGGAGCTCCGCCGGCTCGCCCCCCGGGTTGAAGAACCCAAGATTGGAGCGCATCCCGAGCGTTCCGGCCTTGAACGACAGCTCGAACGCGCCCTCCCCCGCCGCCTGCGCGACCGTCATGGCGCGCAGCAGCCGCGGGTCCGTCATGGTGTGCGGGAGCTTCTCGTCGTAGGTGCGCCAGAGCACGGTGAACGGCCGGTCCCCCACGAGGCGCAGGGCACCGCTGCCGGTGTCGTGGAACTCACCCGCGATGATGTCCCTCAGCAGCACCGTCTCGCCCGGCGGGACCGCACGCCGGCGCGTGACCACGGTGGTGCCCGTCGCAAGAGCTTTCGACCAAATGAGCTCGACGGACAGCGGCGCTCGCGCCTGCGGGTTGCGGATCAAGAGGTCCGTGATCCAGAGGGTTTGCATGCGGCCCGGGGCATGGGCAACCGCCGGGACGATCAACTCCCGGCTCTTCGCCTCCCCCGCGAGCCACGCCCAGTCCTCCGGCGCAACCGGGAACAGCTCGAGGCCCGGGAAGCGCGCCGTGCCGCCACCGGGCACGGCCACGCGAACCGCGCCCCCACCCGGGAGCAGCGGCACGAAGTCATCGCTGCCCGGTGCGACCCGGGCCTCCGGGGTCTCGCCCGCCCTCACCAGCAGCGCGGTCGTCCCGGCGGCCACCCGCACGATCTGCATCGGCGATTCCGGGGGAAGCTGCACCTCCCCGCGATCCGTCAGCTCCCACCAGTCGTGCTCCACGTCGAAGCCACTGGAGAAACGCACCGACCCGACCGCGCCCTCGCGCGTCACCACGCAGCTTTCGTAGTAGTGGCGGGAGAACGGCGCCAGCTCGGGCACGTCCCAGCTCCGCCGCAGCAGCACCTCACCGCCCGGCCGCGGGTCCCTGGTCACGAAGATCACCGACCCGTTGGGGAGGAAGTTCGAGTAGGCGATCTCCTGGCGCTTCTCCTCGAGGCGGAACCCCCGCGTGGCGAGCACGTACCCGGCGTGCGGCCGGAAGTTCCCGTCAAAGACCACCGTGGCCACGTTGGGATCGGCGTGCGAGGCCACCCAGGTCAAACATTCCCAGACGGGCGCGGGCCGCGACCGGCGCAGCTCCAGAACCGGCCACATCCACACGAGCGCCGCCAGACACCAGACCGCAACGCCACCGAGCACTGTGCGGCGCACGGCATCTCGCCGCACGTCGGCCACGCCGCCCGCCAGCATCGCCAGGAAAGGCAGCGCCGGCAGGATGTAACGGACGCCCTCGGCCATGTTCATGGTGAACAGTGCGACAAGGATGTAGAAACCCGCGCAACCGGCGGCGACCGCGACCAGGCGGCGCCGGCCCGAGCGCCACACCACCACAGAACCCGCCACGACCAGCAGCCAGAACACGACCGCGAGCACGGGCGTGCCCAACGGGAAGATCAACCACTGGCGCGCTACGGCGTCGAGCGGAGCGTGCGGGAGGTGCCAGTTGACCTCATGATCGGCGACCCACCGGGTGGCATCCACAATCGCCTGGCGGAATCGGGCCGGCCCCGTCACGAGGATCGCGGGAAGCCAGCAGGCGAGCGACACGCCCAACCCCGAGGCCACGCTTCCGGCGACGACCCCCCACCGTCCGCGGCGCACCGCCACCCAGAGCGCCGCGAGCCCCAGAGGCAGGACCGCCAGGACGAGCTGGGGGCGGACGGCGGCCGCTGCTGCAACTGCCGCCCCGGCGACGGGGAGCGCACCGGGCCGGTCGAGGGCCGAGGCGAGCAGCCACGCCGCGATTAACGCCGCCGCGGTCCCTGGGATGTCGGAAAAGCCGATGTTTGCGTGAAAGAGAAAGGCCGGTGCCGCCGCGACGACCGCCGCGGCCGCCGTCGCCGCCGCGCGCGGGGCGCCCAGGCGTGTGGAAAGGAGCCACACGAGAGCGACGACCCCCACCGCCGCGAGCACGGAGACAAGCTGGATCGCCAGGATTGGATCACCGACCACGACACGGACCACCTTGGCGAGGCCGATGTAGAGCGGGTACCCGGGGGGGTGCGGCGCGTGCTTGGCGACATCGTACTTCTCGAGCGCCCGCAGGAAGAGCACCTCGTCCTGCTCGAACGGCGTGAGCGGGCGCAGGAGGAAGAGCGCCACACCGTAGAGGAGAAGCGCGGCGAGCAAGGCCGGGTTTCGGCGGGCCTGCTGCGACGGCAAGGTCGGATCCCTTCGTCTCACGGCGGGTAGCTTACACGGCTACGGGACGGACGGGTGGGTGATTCGACGCGGCAGAATGTCGCTCCCGCCGGTTTTGGGGTTGTTGGTACAATACTAATTTGGAGGTAAGGGCGTTGGACAAGCGGAGCGACCCCGATCCGTTCCCGGGCCAGGACCCTCAGCCCGCGGCGCCCGATTACTCGCAGCCCACCCTCTACGACGCCAAGAAGGCGCTCGACGCGGGCGACGTGCGGAAGGCGCGCCTCATGCTCGAGAAGCTGGCGCAGAGCAACCCCAACGCCGAGACGTTCCTCCTCCTCGCGCAGCTCGAGCTCGACAACCCAAAGAAACAGTCCAAGGCACTCGAGCACCTGCGTCAGGCGGTCGCGCTCGAGCCGCAGCACACGACGGCGTGGCTCACGCTGGCCAACTACTGGAGCCTGCGGAGTCAGCCCGACAAGCAGCGGCGCTGCCTCGAGAAGATCCTGCACTACGAGCCCAACAACCGCGACGTGAAGGACGCCCTGCAATACCTCGGCCCCAAGAAGTGAGCCTCCTTTCCGTTGTAGGAAGCCAGGCTCCCGCGGAGTGAAAATGTCGGATGACGGTTTCTGGCTCGAGGAGTTCCCGGTCGCCGTCACGGTGACGAGTGCCGACGGCACCATTCTGACGATGAACGCTCAGTCCAGGCGGACCTTCGAGAAGGATGGCGGGGGTGCGTTGGTGGGCAGGAACATCTTCGACTGCCACCCGGAGCCGGCGCTCACGAAGACCCGCGAGATCTACGAGCGCCGCATGCCGAACCACTACACGGTCCGCAAGAACGGCAAGAGGAAGATCATCCACCAGATCCCCTGGTACCGGGACGGCGCCTTCGCGGGGTTCGTGGAGATCTCGGTCCCGATCCCCGACGAGCTCCCCCACTTCGCCCGCGACTGACGCGCGACCGCCGCCGGGCGGCCGCGTGTCACCCTGAGCGCAGCGACGCGTCCCATCGCACTGCACCTCGCAGGTGCGCGGCCCGCTCTTCTCTGCCACTGCGTGGCGCTTTTTGTTGCCCCGCGGGTGCGCGGCGTTTCGTCGCTGGCACCCACGCTGCGGAATGACGACCCCCACCCAGCAAGCCGCGGGCTCCAGCGGAAGACGCCACCCGCCGCACCGGCGATTGAAGCCCCCCACCCTTAGGCTAGAGGCATCAAAGCTGGAGTGGAAATGCTCGGGTGATAGGGGCGCTCAGGCAGGCCGGTGGCAGAGCAGGAGGGTGGGGGTGAAATCCGCCCCGCGGGCGATAGGAGCCATTCCGCCGGAGCGTGCGGGGACCGAGCGGCCAGACCGGTGGGTGGAAACGCTGGCCGAGCACGAGCGCGCAGCGCGAGGGCGAGGAACAGCGAGGCTCCGCACGCCGGTCTGTGCCAGATCGGTCGCACGCGGAGGCGGGTCCGAGGCGCGGCCTCGACGGCCGCCCCGAGCGACCGCTCCCAGCCCGCGGGGCAAACAAAAAAGAAAGCAACACAGTTTCAGCAAGAGGAAACAGCTCCCCCCAACCTCGGGGGACATGGGCGCCCTACCCTGCTCAGTGCGTGCTTTCCTCCTGGTGAAGGAGGTACCTCTTGATCTTCATGCTCGTCGTCTTCTCGAACTCGCTCTCCTTGATCCGCACCCTCCTGATCTGCTTGTAGAGGGGGAGCTTCCGGTTGAGGCCCCGAATCTCCTGGTTGATCACGTCCTCGATCAACTCCTTGGTGAGCGCGGCGCCGCTCTTCTCGGCATGCGCAAGGAACGTCTCCGCGTTGGGCACGACCATCACGCAGATCTCCTCGTCTCCGTGCGCGCCCTTGGCCCCGTAGACCGCCGATTCCAGAACGAACGGTATCGCGTTGACCTGGTCTTCGAGCTCCTCGGGGAAGACGTTTTTCCCGTTGGCAGCAACGATCACGTTCTTCTTCCGCCCGGAGATGTGAAGGAAGCCGTCGCGGTCGAAGGACCCGTAGTCCCCGGTGGCGAACCAGCCGTCCTTGAGGACCTGCCGCGTCGCCTCCTCGTTCTTGTAGTAGCCCAGCATGACCGACGGCCCTCGCACGAGGATCTCGCCGCGCCCCTCCTCGTCGGCATCCACGATGCGGACCTCGAGGCCCGGAAGGGGGATGCCGGCCGCGTCGTCCCTGAACTTGCGCAGGCGGTTGAGCGCGACGATCGGAGAGGTCTCGGTCAGGCCGTACCCCTGGATGAACGTGAAACCGAGCGACCGCATCCCGCGCCCGACCTCCGGGCTCGGGGAGGCCGCGCCCACGATCAGGATCCTGAGCGCACCCCCGAACTTCTCGTGGACCGCGTGGAACAGCTTCTTGCGCAGCCCCTCCACGCCCAGCAGCTCGCCGAGGCTCGCCACGCCGGACATCGGCTTGATCAGCAGCGATGCGACGCGCTTCTCTTCGATCGCGGCGACGATGCGCTTGTACATCTTGTCGTAGAGGAGCGGAACGCCCAGCAGGATCGTCGCCTGAACCCTCTGCAGGTCCTCCAGCACCGTCTTGAGCGAGCGGGCATAGTGCACCGAGGCGCCCACGGTCAGGGGGCAGAGTTGCCCGCAGGTGCACTCGTAGGTGTGGTGGATCGGCAGCACGGAGAGGAATCGGTCCTCGGGCACGAGTTCGATCATGCTCAGCATGGCCATCAGGTTCGATGAGACGTTCCGCTGCGAGAGCATCACGCCCTTGGCCCGCCCCATGGAGCCCGAGGTGAAAACGATCACCGCGACCTCCTCCGGGTTCACTGCCGGAAACGGATCCTTCCCGGGCTCGATGCGCTCGGCCGCGATCATCTCGACCATCGAGAGGACCCTGCCGTCCTTCGCGGAGAGGTCCATGTCCACGAAGATCTTCAGAGCCTTCACCGCGTGCGCCAGGGTGAGGATGGTGTCGCGGTGGCTCTCCGAGAACACAACCGCCTTTGCGTCCGAAGCGTGGAGGATCGTCAGGACCTCGTTTTCCTTGAGGCTCTTGTCGATCGGCACCGCGACGAAGTTGAACGTCACGGACGCCAGGTAGGTGATCATCCACTGCACCCGGTTCTCGCCGATCACCGCGACGTGGTCGCGCTCCTCCAGCCCGGCGCGCCGTAGCGCCTGGCCGAACTTGACGACGTTCCCGTAGAGTTCCCAGTAGGTGACGCGCCGGATCGGCGTCTCGTTGAGGTCCTCCATTGCGAGCTTTTCGGCGTGCCGCGATGCGGAGCCGCGCACCATGTCCTGGAGCGAACTGAGCTGGGGCACGGGGAACAGCGGGTAGTTCTCGTTGAGCGTCTTCATCGGCGTCCTCCCTGCCACGTCTCAGCTTGGTGCCCCGAAGGCTAGCACAACTTCAGGAAGCTGGAGAAAGAAAGAGGGGGGCCCGACGGGCCCCCCTGTTGGCTCCAAGAAAGAGGGTCTAGAAATCGTAGCGGAGCGCGAGCTGGAAGGTGCGCACGTAGCTCGTCGGAATGATCGCCTTGTTGAAGTTCGACAACGGCGTCTGGGCGTTACCCCAGGTGGTGCTGCTGACGCTCCAGTTGGCGTTGTTGCTGCAGTTGAAGCACTCGACGATGACCCCGATCTTTCCGGGGCCCACCTCGAACGCCTTCTGAACGCGCAGGTTGATGCCGGAGGAGTCCGGGTAGCGGTAGCTGTCGCGCGCCATGTGGACGCCGTTGATCGTCGGGCGATCGAAAGACATGCCGTCGGCGTTCGCGTCGGACGTGGTCAGGGGACTGAACGGCGAGCCGGTGTTGTAGTAGTACACACCCGAGAGGCTCAACCCCCACCACGGGGTGTTCCACACGGTGTTGAGGCCGATCTTCCACCTCTGGTCGCGCACCGAGTAGCCCCAGCTGCCGTTGAGGTTGTACTGGTCCTCGGGCGTGTTGCCGCTGTAGTTGCGCTCGTTGGAGTCGTTGTCCTTGTCGATCGAGTACGTCACCGCAAAAAACCCGAACAGGCGCTCGGTGAAGCGGCGCCGCAGCGTCATGACGATCGCCTTGTACTCGGAGCTGGCGTCCGACACGTACTCGCGGACCGAGGTGTAGTAGTGGTCGGGACGGGCCGCTGCGGACGTCCCGGTGAACATCGGTTGGCCGTTGATGGGGGAGAGCTTGGGGCTGCCGTCGGCATTGAGTGCGTACTGGAGGTTCAGGTCGGTCAGCCGCTCGAGCTGGTGACCCTTGGCGTACGTGACGTCGAATTTGACCGCGGTGTCCTTGAGGATCTGCTGCTCGAAGTTGATTGTCACGCGGTCGGTGTAGGGGTTCCTGAAGTTGGAAGCCACCGTGAACACCCCGAGCCCCTTGGGGTTCGGTATCTTGCTGAAGTCGATCGGGGCCAGGATCGTCGGGTCGAAGTTGGCGCCCCATCCGGGCGCCAGCGGGTCGGTCGGCGCCTTGCCCGCGGAGGTGCTGATGTTGTACTGCGTGCCTTGCAGCCCGTTGGAGGAGTAGAGCTGTGAGAACAGGAGTCCAGGGGTGCGAGCCCAGAACCGTCCGGCCGACAGGCGCAGGAGCGTCTCACCGGTGCCGCCAGGTGACCATGTGATCCCAAAGCGCGGCGACCACTGGTTGTTGGTGTCCGGGATGTGGCCGTTGAGCGAGCGGGAGCCGTCCGCGTTGATCACATCCGGATTGAGGACGGGGGCGTTGGGGTTGTCGAGGTTCTCCCACCGCAGGCCCAGCGACGCGGTCATGTTGGGGCTGATGTACCACTGATCCTGGAGGAACAGCGCCAGCTCCTTCTGGCTGAACTTCACCTGGCCAGCCTGATCCGCGGTCAGACCGTGGAGGCCGCCGAACTGGCGATACTGGGTCCACTGCCCGGCCAGGAACCCCGCCTGGTTGTCAAAGATGTAGACGCCGCGCCAGTTCCCCTTGAAGATCTGGTTGACGGACGTGTCGTTGTACTCGACCCCGCCCTTGAACACGTGGTCCTTGTAGAGGTACGTCAAGCTGTCGCTGAACGTCTTGCGCTGGACCTGGGTGGGGCTGATGGGCAGGAACGAGACGCCGCCGAAGTCTGCGCCGCCGCTGTACACCTGGATCTCCGGGTACTGGCAGTTCTTGCAGAGCCGGGGGGTGTCTTCGATCGCCCACTGCAGGTTGGCGTCGTTAAGCCAGTTGTTCCCGAACATCCCTGAGTACGAGACCACGGTGGACCGCAGCAGCATGCGCTCGATCCCGTTGTGACCGGTCGCGTTGTAGCTCGCGGTGGAGGTGCCGTTGTCGCCGGTGTAGTCGGCGTAGTTGGTGCGCGCGGTGAGCCGTTGGGAGCCCGCGAACTGGTAGTCGATGCGGCCGAAGAGGACCCGCCCATCCTGGGTCACGTTGAAGTTCGTGCCGGACGCGAAGTACGGGTACTTGGCCGCGACCGCCGGGTCGTACCCGGTAGCCAGGATCGGGAAGTTGGTGCTCTGCTTCTGCTGGTCGTAGCTTACGAAGAAGAACAGCTTGTCCGTCATGAACGGCCCGCCGAGCGAGAACCCGTACTGCTTCTTGCTCTGGTCGGGCAGGCTGGTGCCGTCGGCTCGTTTGGCGAGCATGCTCTGCGGCTGCTCGTAGTAGAACGCCGAGCCCTTGTACGCGTTGGTGCCGTTCTTGGTGATCACGTTGACGAACCCGCCACCCGAATGGCCAAGCTCAGCCGAGGCTCCGTTGGTGATGACTGAGAACTCCTTGATCGACTCCTGCGAGATCTGGAGCGGCGCACGGTTCTCGGCCTGCCCCAGGGCGCCGCCGAAGAACGGGTTGTTGTCGTCAACGCCGTCGACCACGATGCTGGTGTTGATCCCGCGCTGGCCGGAGATCGACATGTAGTTGCGCTCGTTCGAGGTGGTCGTCTGGGGCATTGCCAGGACGAGGTTGGTGAAGTTCCGACCGCTGGAAGGCAACTGCTGGAGCTGCTCGGTCTGGATCGTCGTCGAGGCGGAGGTGCTGGCCACCTCGACCATCGGCACCTGGCTGGTCACGGTGATGCTCTCGGTCCTCCCCGTGAGCCTCATCGTGAAATCCACGGTCGCGGCGGACGACAGCAGCAGGCGTATGTCCGCGTGCCTCTCGGTGGCGAACCCGGCCAGAGTGACGGTGACGGTGTACCTGCCGGTCGGCAGATTTTGGATCCGGTAGAAGCCCTTGCCGTCCGTGATCGTCGTGACGGTGAAGCCGGTGTCCTGGTTCTTGGCCTCGACCGTGGCGCCCGGCAGCACGCCGCCGTCGACGTCTTTGACCGTACCCGTGATACGGGTGCTGGTCACGTCGGTCTGCGCCAGGGCCACACTGGTCAGACCGAGGATCAAGAAGGCAGCAAACAGGAGTGCCGCCCACCTCCGTGAAGGAAACTCTGGATTGCGCATCTGGGGTCCTCCTCCCAAAGTTGTCGGCGTGGAGTCTACCAAAGACCGGCATGGTTGCAAGCCTTACACAAGCACGCCATATCCAGGCTCATGTCAGGAAACTGTGACGCTGTCGCGAGATGTACCGCGGACCGCGGCCCGGACGCCGCCAGCCAGGGTATCTAAGTGGTTGGAAGCTCAGGGGGTGAGATGAGGGTGATCCCAGCTTGGCCGATCGCCCGTCGCAGCTCGGAATCACATAGAGCGCGCGTCTCGGTCTCCCATTCATACCCCCACGGAAACTCGGCGGCGATCGCACGGTCGTCAACGCCGGGGTGGCAGACCAGCTCGGTGACCCCCTCCACAAGGGGCAGCAGCTCCGCGATGCGCCCGACGGTGAGGTGGCCAGCCTGAGCAATCCCGATCGTGCCGTCACCGATTCGTGGGCGTTCACGCATCGGCCCCCGCCGTCGCGCCGCTCTCGCATAGCGGGAGAGTGCAGCGACGGCCAGCCAGCGAGCGAGCTGGACATGTCGTGACTGACGATCGGCAGGGATGCGCACGAAGGCGATCCCGTACTCGGCGGCCAGCCGCAGCACGACGTCATACACGCGCGGGAGCACGTGAAGGTGCTGGTGCCCGTTGATATGGCTCACGCTCAACCCCGCGTTGCGCACCGCCTCGATCTGCCTGCGCAGCTCCCGCTCGACGTGCTCCGGAGTGATGCTCCCGGCGTAGTAGCGCCGCAGGAAGGCCCTGAAGCCGGGCAGCACGGCGCCGTCGCGGCCGACGAGCGAGGGAACCTCCCCGGGAGGCGAGAGCAGTCTGGCGCCTACCAGCGTGAGGTGCACGCCGACCGCGAGGGATGGGCGTTCGCGCAGCCGCTCGGCGGCGCGCGCGAAGTCGCGGCCTGCGGGGACCACGCTGCACGCCGTCACGATCCCGCGCTCATGCGCCTCGATCGCACCGTCCGTCATGCCGGCGTGCAGGCCGACGTCGTCGGCGGTCACGACCAGGAAACGGCTCAAGCTCCTCCGGCTCCCCTGTCGTGCGATGTACCGCGGCGCTTCGGGTGGTGCATGTCGCCGAAGAGCTCCACGATCTCGGCCAGTATCTTGAAGATCACGGCCGGCGAGGAGAGCGTGGAGCGGCCGTGCGTGCGCGGGAAGTAGTCGAGGCCGATCTGCTGGATCATGAACCCGAGGTTCTTCGCCTTGACCACCAGCTCCGCGTCGATCAGCGAGCCCTCCGAGCGCAGCTCGATCGCCTCAAGCACCTCGCGCCGCATCAGCTTGAACGAGAAGTTGATGTCGCGGTGAGGCCAGCCGAAGAGGACGCCGATGAGGAAGTTGTAGAGGTACGAGTAGACCGTCCGCAGCCACCCCTCGGTGGTGCGGTCGAGGCGGTAGCCGGCGATCATGTCGGCCCGGGTGATCTCGAGCGCCCTGATCGCGCGCCCGACGTCCTGGGGATCGAACGGGAGGTCGGCGTCCATGTAGAGGACCAGGTCCTTCGACGCCGCGGCGAACCCGGTCTTGAGCGCGCCTCCGAGCTTGCGGTTGACCGGGTGGCGGATGACCTTGATGCGCGGGTCGGCCGCGGCGGCGCGCCGCACCAGATCCGGCGAGCGGTCGGTGGAGGTGTCGTCCACCACGATGATCTCGAAGTCGCCGCAATGCCGCTCGAGGGCGTCCACCGCCCACGCGAGGGCGTGCTCGATGTTCTCCTCCTCGTTGAACATCGGGATAACGAGCGAAACCGAGGGCCTGCCCGCCACGGTCCCGATCATACAGCCTCACCAACCCGGTGGCGAGGTCTTTCCATCGTCGCGTGACTCACCTTGCTTTCCCAAGCGGGAGCGTCGCCTACTTCTTTCTTCCACTGCGTGGCTTTGGGTTGCCGGTGCCGCGGGTGGCGCACTCTTCTCTGTTGCCACTTTGTGGCTCTTTGTTTGCCCTGCGGGCTGGGAGCGGTCGCTCGGGCTGCGCATCGAGCGCAGCCCTTCGACCCGCCTCCGCGTGCGACCGAGCTGGCACAGACCGGCGTGCGGACCCTCGCTGTTCCTCGCCCTCGCGCCGTGCGTTCGTGCTTGGCCAGCGTCTCCACCCGCCGGTCTGGCCGCTCGGTTCCCGCACGCTCCAGCGGAATGGCTCCAATCGCCCGCGGGGCGGATTTCACCTTCACCCCCCCGATTCCCTGAGCACCTGCTCCCACCGAATGCTCCTGGCAGCATTCACACCCCCATCGGCAGAGCGCACCGGGTCACGGGAGGGGGGCTTTCGATCCACTCGTGCCGCGGGTGGCCAATCTCTCCGGAGCCCGCGGGTCCGTGTGTGGGGGGTCTGCATTCCGCCCCGTGGGTGTCAGCGGCCATGCCTCCCGAGGCCAAGGGGACCCGGCGCGCGGACCGGGACGGGGTGTCGATGACGCGGACCCATGCGGACACCGAGGGGCTCCGGCCCGGGACGCGCTGCCGGGTCGCGGTCGAGGGAGTCTCGGTCCGCCGCGCGCGGGGGCGCGCAAGGACCGAGAGGCCGCACACCCGCGGGGCAAAACAAGAAATGCCACAAAGTGGCATAGGGAAAAGTGGGCCACCCGTGGGGAAAGAACCGAGGCTCCAGGCCCGCTGAGAATAGGAGAAAAGCACGACGCAGGCGAAAAAAGCTCAAGGGCAGAGCTGTTCGACCGCGACTACCTGTACCGCCAGGCGGCGATCCGCGAACAGGAAAAACGGGCCCGCCGAGCGCCCCGGGGGCTACGCCCACCCCTCCAGCACCGGCACCGTGGTGAAGCTCTTCAGCAGCAGCTCACCGTGCGGGCGCAGCGGCTGCCCGACGAGGACCACCGACCCCGAGAGCAGTGATCCCACGGCGAACCGGGCCGCCTGCAGAGCGCTCATTTGCCGGACATCATACAATTCCGCCGATGGCCTTCGGATACGTCCGGGCGCTCGCCGTGCTCCATCGGACGTTCGCCCACTCGGGCGTTCGGAAGCGCGCGTACGTGCTGGGCCGCCTCCTCACCTGTCCGTTCCTCTCGGTGGTCAACGCGCTCCCGAAAGGGGCCCGCGTGCTGGACATCGGCGCAGGTCACGGGACCTTTGCCCGACTGGCGGCCGAGAGCGGGGCCGCCCTGGTCGTGGCCCTCGAGCCCGACCTGCGCAAGAGCCTGCCGTCGTTCCGCCACCCCGGGGTCGCCTTCGTGGCGGGTTTCGACGAGGCGCTCGCCGGCAGCTTCGACGCGGTCACCGTGATCGACGTGCTCTACAAGGTCCCGCTGGACCAGTGGGACGCGCTGTTCGGGCGCATCCGCGAGCGCCTCGTTCCCGGCGGCATCCTGCTACTGAAAGAGCTCGACCCCGAGCACCGGTGGAAGAACGCCTGGAACCGGGGGCAGGAGCACGCGGCAAACGCGCTCGACCTCACACTCGGGAGATCGTTCTCCTACGAGAACCGCCGCCAGCTCGAGGCGAGGCTCGCGCGGCTGGGGTTCGTGGACTTCCGGGCGAGGGACATCGGCCGCTGGTACCCGCACGCGCACGTGCTGTACTCCGCCCGCCGCCCCATCCTCTAGGTCCTCGTTGGATCGCTCAAAGCCAAACCTCGCTCTGCCACTGCCTGACGAATCTGGTTTCCCCCCCGGCCGCGTGGCCTTTCTTTGCCGGTCCCGCGGGTGGCTCTCTGTTGCCCCGCGGGCTGGGAGCCGTCGCTCGGGCTGCGCTTCGAGCGCAGCCCTCCGACCCGCCTTCGCGTGCGACCGAGCTGGCACGGACCGCCGTGCGGACCCTCGCTGTTCCCCTCCCTAGAGTGAGGAACTCAGTCGGGGCCAGCGTTTCCACCCGCCGGTCTGGCCGCTCGGTGCCCGCACGCTCCGGCGGAATGGCTCCTGTCGCCCGCGGGGCGAATTTCACCTCCACCCCCCCACTCCGCCACCGGCCTGCTTGAGCGCCCCTATCGCCCGAGCATTTTCGCTCCAGCTTTGATGCCTCTAGCCTAAGGGTGGGGGGCTTCAATCGCCAGTGCCGCGAGTGGCCAATTGCTCCGCAGCCCGCGGGGCAGACAAGAAAGCCACAACGCAGTTCCACAAATGAAAGGCCGGTGTCAGCCTGCGCAGCAAAGCGGGGCTGTCGCACAGAGGAGACAATGCTTTTCCGCCGAGGCCCCAGGCCGTTCTCGACGTTGCTCCGTGCGATCGGGGGTTCGCTTGAAGAAAAGCATGGGGGCCGCCTCCGGCCCTCTGCGGGTTTGCAGACAGAAAAAGAGGTCCCCGGACGGTGCTTCCGGATCGTGCCGCTCACGCCTTCTTGACAAGCTCCACGTCGATTGCGATGTTGACGTCGTCGCCCACCAGCACGCCACCGGTCTCCAGCGCCTTGTTCCAGATAAGGCCGAAGTCCTTGCGCTGGATCGTGGCCGTGGCGTGAGCGCCGGCCCTTGTCCCACCCCACGGGTCCTTCATCGGAGGCGTCACCGAGTCCACGTCGAAGGTGACCTCCCTGGTGACACCGTGGATGGTGAGGTCGCCTGTCATCTTGAGGCGGCCCTCACCCGCCGACACGACCTTCTTCGACACAAACGTCAGCGTGGGGAACTTCGCCGCGTCGAAGAAGTCGGCGCTGCGCAGGTGGTCATCGCGCTTGGGCTCGCGGGTGTTGACCGACGTCGCCTCGATGGTCACGGCGACCTTCGCGGTCGTCGGGTCGGTGCCCACGAGGTCGACGCCGCCGGCAAGCTTGGTGAACTCCCCGCGGACGTTCGACACCATCAGGTGCCGCACGGTGAACGAGACGTTCGAGTGTGCAGGGTCGATCTCCCAGCGCGCCGTCTGCGCGAAGGCGCCAGCTGCGAGAGCGAGGGCCACGGTGGCAATCAGGGTAACTTTGCGGTTCATGGTTTGGTTGTCCTCCCTTTTCGAACTCCAACGCCGGACATATAGACGTCTTTCGATGCATCTATATTCCGCGTCGCGGACACTCGCGGATGGGCACGCCCATTTTGTTGAACCAACTCGCATTAGCGAGCAGCCTCCGCGACAAGAAACGTCCGGCCGAGACCCTTCCGGAAGGCATCGAGCGCCTCGGGAACGGCGCGGAAGTAGTGAAACTGGCCGTCGCGCCGGGCGGTCACCAGGCCGGCACCCTCGAGGATCTTCAGGTGGTGCGAGACCGTCGCCTGTGCCACAGGGAAACGGCGCGCCAGCTCTCCGCACGAGATCTCGCCGTTGCGCGTGATCTCGCGCAGGAGGCGCAGACGGGTCTCATCCGACAGGGCCTTCGAAACCTTCAAGAGCTGACGCTCGATCATGCGCTACCCCCGTGGAACGCAGACGCTTTGACGATGCTCGATATTCCTCACCGTGCCAGGTGGGGCCTGACGCGAGGGGTCCTGTCCGCCGCCCGCAGGTCCGGGAAGCGCTCCTGGGCTGTGACGTCCGGCTTTCGGCATGCTGCCTCGGTGGACGGGCGGGGCCCGGCCACGTTGACACAGCGACCTCGGCCCTGCTACCCGCGCCGTCCACTCGTACCCTTATACTCCACGCCATGGACCCGGTGGTCGTCGGCGCTCTGGCCGTCTACGCGGCGGCCTTGCTGGCAATCGGCAGGAGCACCCGGACGACAGCTCGGCTCGACTACCTCCTGGCCGGCCGCCGCCTCACCACGGGCCCCTTCGTGGCCACGCTCGTCGCCACTTGGTACGGGGGCGTCCTGGGCGTGGGTGAGTACTCCTACCGGTTCGGGATCTCCAACTGGCTCGTCATGGGGGTGCCCTACTACCTGGCGGCGCTGCTGTTCGCGTTTGCCCTCGCGAAGCGCGCGCGTTCGAGCGCGGCGCTCTCGATCCCCGACCAGCTCAAGGCCGCTTACGGGCCGGTCGCGGGCCGCGTCGGCGCGGTGCTCGTGCTGCTGATGGCGATTCCCGCCGCCTACGTGCTGATGCTGGGCGACCTGCTGGGGATCTACCTGGGCGTGCCTCTGGTCCTGGCGGTCGTCGCGGGCACCGCCTTCACCATCGTCTACGTCGCGGCGGGCGGCTTCCGCTCGGTGGTGAGCACCAACATCCTGCAGTTCGTCCTCATGTACCTCGGTTTCATCGTGGTGCTCCCGGTGGCGCTGCACCACGCGGGAGGGCTGGGCGCCGTGTGGGCGGCGCTCCCCGCCGCCAACCGGAGCTGGGACGGCGGCCTCGGGACCCAGGCGGTCGTGGTCTGGTACTTCATCGCCATGCAGACCCTGGTGGAGCCCACGTTCTACCAGCGGTGCTACGCGGCCGAGACGCCGGCCGTGGCCCGCCGCGGCGTGCTGATCTCGGTCGCCTTCTGGGTGCTCTTCGATTTCCTGACCACGTTCACGGGCCTCACCGCCAGGGCTCTGATGCCGAGCCTCGCCAACCCCGTGCTCTCCTACCCGGAGCTCGGCCGCCTCGTGCTGCCTTCGGCCGCCAACGCGCTCTTCGCCGTGGGGCTGTTCGCCACCGTCATGTCCACCGCCCACTCGTACCTGTTCCTGGCGGCGGCCACCATCGGCCACGACGTCGCGCCCGAACTGGCCGCAAAGGTGGACGAGCGGCGCTGGACGATGGCCGGCCTCGCCCTGACCGGCGCCGCCGCGATCGCGCTCGCCCTCGCCCTCAGGAGCGTGGTGGCGATCTGGCACGACGTGGGCAGCATCGTCACCTCGGCGCTGCTGCTGCCCCTGGCCCTCTCCCACGGACCGGAGCGGTTCCGCTTCGGCGCGCGGTGGGCCGCCCCGGCCATCGCCGCGACTGCCCTGGTGGCAACCGGCTGGATTCTGGCCCGGACCGATGGGCGCTACCCCCTCGGCCTCGAGCCGATCTTCCCCGCCCTCGCCGTCTCAGCGGTGCTCTGGGTCGTGGGCCGCGCGCGCCCGGCGCGCGCTTGACGGCACGCTCCTCGCCCGACTAGCATCGTCTCAATTGAGAACTAACGCCCCAACCTCCCGAAAGCACGGGCTCTGCTTCCGGTCACCGTTGACGGCCGAAGCCCATCGGGCCACGACGATCGCGTCGCAGCAAGGAGCGGACATGCGAACCGTGGGAGCCACCACCGCCGCAGCCCTGGCCGCCCTGCTGCTGACGCTCGTCTGCCCGACCGTGCCTGCCTCGGGCCAGGCGACGCCCCAGGCACGAACCCCGGCGGCGAAGAAGGACCCGGGGGCCGCGCCGGTTCTCCCGTGCCCGGACCTGGCCATTCGGCTGTCGATCACCAGGAACATCATCGGGGGCAACGGCGTCCTCACCCTGAACGGCAGCGTCTGCAACCTCGGGGGGATGGACTACGTGGTCCCGCCCGCCTCCCCGGTTGAGGCCGAGTACCTCGTCCAGACGTGGCACCCGCCCAAGACGGCCGTGCAGGAGAACGACGTCAGGCAGCTCACCCACGAGAGCATCGGGAGCAGGCTCAACGCCTCGGGGTGCATCACATACAACCGGACATACACGATCCCGAACGTCACCCGTTGGGACAACCCGGTGGCGATGAAGGGCGAGCGGCCGGTCGTGAAGGAGTTCGTCCTGAGACTGAGCAAGAAGTACCCGCAGGGCGACCGGTTCACCAGGAACGAGGACTGTAACCCCGACAACAACGCGGTGGCGCTCGACGTCCCGTACATGGAGAGGGGGCCGTAGGGACCGGCCGACGGTGAGGCCGGTGCCGGGTGGGCGGAGCCCGGGAGCCGAACGGTCGCTCGTGCCGGCGCCGACGTTGATCTCCCCGGGGTCTCCTGCCCGGCGCGCCGATCACCCGCCGGCGACGACCGGACCGGCCTCAGCCCCTGCGCAGCTCGGCGAGCTTCTCCCGCACCTTCTCCGCATGCCCGGCCGCTTTCACGTTGGGCCAGTGGAACGCCACCTTCCCCCGGGGGTCGATGAGAACCGTGGATCGGATCACCCCCATCGTGGTCCGGCCGTACATGCTCTTCTCGCCCCACGCCCCGTACCTCTTCATGACCTCGCGCGACTCGTCGGAGAGCAGGGTGATCTTGAGCCCGCGCTTGGCGACGAAGGCACGGTGACTCGCCGGGGTGTCGGCGCTGCACCCGAGGACGACGGCGTCCAGCTTTTCGAACTCCTTGATGCCGTCCGTGAAGTCGCACGCCTCGGTCGTGCACCCAGGCGTGTCGTCCTTGGGGTAGAAGTAGAGCACCACCCACCTGCCCTCGAGCCCGGAGAGCTTCACCGGTGTGCCGTCCTGGTCCGGCAGCGCAAACGCCGGCGCCTTGTCGCCGACCTTGATCGTCGAACCAGCCATCCCTCGTTCCTCCATTTTCACATCGTCCATCGCAACGCGGTAGGCCGTTCGGAGCTTCCCGCGTCACGCGCCGGTTGTGTGACCGCCACGACGAAAGGGGGAACCGGCTTGGAGCCGGTTCCCCTCACGTGTGCGTGCACCCTCACCCGGTCAGTGCGTTACGGCGCGGCGGGCGCGGCGGGCTTCTTGAACAGGTCCTCCGCAAAACCTGCGTTGAGCTTGACCGAGGAGAGCTTGGAGGAGGCCTTGACCTCGCCCTTCACCTTCTGCGTGCTCTCGAACGGCAGGCGCAAGCCCGACACCTCCTGATAGCCGGCAAACAGCTCCACCAGCTCGGCCGGGCCCTCCTGCGTCTGGACCGTCCGCTGCACCCCGAGGATCTCACTTCCATCGGGTGACAGGTAGATGTGGAAAGCCCTGTCGCCCAGGCGGACGATCACACCCTCGGCCTCCTTGCCCTCGAATTGCGCCTTGCCGACGGCCTGGGCCTGGAGCTTGCCTTCGAGCACCCCCCGAAGGAGGAGCGCACAGCCTGCCTCCGTGTAGAGGGCTTGCCGCATCTCCGCGGCCGCGCTTTCGGGAAGGTCTCGCGTCGTGGCACCCATCCTCATCCAGGCCTTCTCTCCATCCACCACCTGGATCATCGCGCCCATCGGGGTGGTCATCTCGTTGTACTTGCGGTTCGGCAGAACGAAGGTCCCCTTCCCCTTGAGCTCCATGGCGCCCATCGGGGTGTTCGCCGTGGTCACACCCTCGCTGGTGACATCCTTCAGGTTTCTGAGCGCGGTCTCTCCCCTTGCCTTGGCCACCCTGGCCAGCAGTTCCTTGCCGCGCGCCAGGCTCTCGGGGGTGGCCTCGGCGACCGTCTCCTTGAGCTTGGGCTCGGGGATCGTGATGTCGCGCGTGGTGACCTTGCCGAACGTGTCGAGCGGTTTGTCGAACTGCTCCTTGCGGCCGATGGCCAGGATCGTGAGTGCGTCCGGGTTGAGGTGCTTCTTGGCCACCCGCAGGACGTCATCCTTGGTCACCCTCTCGATCGCGTCGCGCAGCTTCGCGTTGAAGTCCGCCGGGTAGCCGTAGAAATCGTGCGTCGCCAACCGGTTGACGATCTTGCCGGTGGAGTCGTACTCGAACGCGTAGCCGTTGAGGTAGCCGTCCTTGGCTCGCTTCAGCTCATCGTCGGTCACCGGTGCTTCGCGGATCTTTCTGATCTCCTCGAGCACGGTTGCGAGCGCCTCGGCCGTGGTCGAAGGCTTGGTAGAGGTGAAGAAGTAGAACGCACCAGGGTGGTCCCACGCCGCCACCATCCTCCCGCCGGCCGCGTACGCGAGGCCCTTCTCCGTGCGCACCTTGACGAAGATGCGCGACGCGAAGCCGCCTCCGAGGATGTCGCTCATGATGTAGATCGCCGGGTAGTCGGGGTCGTCCATGCGCAGGCCCAGCTGGCCGGCGACGATGTACGTCTGCTCAACATCCTTCTTCTCGATGTAGTTGAGCGACGCTTTCTCCGCGGCGACCACCGGCAGCGTGATCTTGGGTGCTGTGCCGGCCACCTTCCAGCCGCCCAGGGCCGCGGCAAGCTTCGCCTTCATGTCGGCGGTCTTGAAGTCGCCCCACACCGTGATGATCGTCGTATCGGGGCGGTAGTAGGCGGCGTGGAAGCTGACGAGGTCGCCGCGTGTGAGGCGGTCCACGTCGTCGTACTCGTACTGGCGCGCGTAGGGAGAGGTTGCGCCGTACACGAGCTTCTGGAACTCTCGGAACGCGATCCCCATCACGTTGTCGTTGCGGCGCGCGATCGCGGAGCGCATGTGGGTCTTGGCGAGGTCGATCTTGTCCTGGGCGAACGCAGGGGAGATCAGGATCTGTGCGAACACCGGCAGTACCCGGTCGACATTCTCCGCGAGCGTCTTGCCGTCGATCGTCCCCCACGCCTCGCCGATACCTGTTTCCACCTCGGCGCCGAGGTTGTCGAGCAACTCGTCGATGGCGTCACCGCTCATGGCGGCGGTGCCGCCCGTGCGTTGCGCCTCGCCGAACAGCTCGACGAGCCCGGCCGTCCCGGGCGGTTCGGCGATCTGGCCGCCGCGCACGGTGGCGCGGAACTCGATCTGCGGCAGGTCGTGATCCTCGACGAGGAGCAGCTTCAGGCCGTTAGGCAGCGTCTCGCGCACTATCGCCGGCGTTTTGATGTCGTGCAGCTTGGGGTAGACGAGCTTGTCAACCGGCCGCGGTTTCGCGCCCGGGGCCGTTTGCTGCGCCGCGATGGAGGCGGAAAACACCACGAGCGCGAGCGCTGCAAGCAGGGGCAGAACGAACCTGTCTCTTTTCATGGCACTCTCCTCGCCGCGGCTCACTTCGCCGCCTGCACCGTCTGCTTCGCGGCGGTCGTCTCGATCATGCCGACCGTGCGGTTTGCCCTCACGAACGTCGCCTGGGCGACGCGCTGGATGTCGGCGGGCGTCACCTTGTCGATCTTCGAGAGGTACCGGAACATCTCGCGCCAGTCACCCTCCAGGTTCTGGGCGGAGGCGAGCTCCATGGCGAGCCCCATGTTGGAGTCGACGGAGCCGAGAAACTTCTTCTTCTCCTTCGCCTTGACGGCCTGCAGCTCGGCGTCCGACACGGGCTGGCTCTTGAGCTTCTCGATCTCCTCGTAGATCGCGGCTTCGCACTCGGCGTTCGTCTTACCCTTGTTCGGCACCGCCAGGAAAACGAAGAGCCCAGGGTACTTCTGGCCGAGCCCCGTGAACGCGCCGGCGTAGAGGGCGAGCTGCTTGTCCGTGACCAGTGACTTGTACACACGTGAGGAACGACCCTCGGCGAGGACGTCGTTGATCGCCTCGTAGATGGCGTTGTCGGGATCGTTGATGTCGCCCTTGTGGTAGGCGATCAGCAGGAACGGCTGCGACGGGTCCTCCATGATCAGGCGCTTCTCGGCCCGCTGTGGCGGCTCTTGCGTGATGACCGGCCCAGGCTTTTCGCCAGCTGGAATCGAACCGAGGGTGCGTTCGAGCAGCGGCATCGCCGTGGCGGGGTCCACGTCACCCACGATCACCGCAGTGAGGTTTCTGGCCCGGTAGTACTTGCTGAACCACGCCTCGGCCTGGGCCCTGGTGATCCCCTGGAGGTCGCTCATGAAGCCGATCACGCCGGCGCGGTACATCGAGGCCTTGTACGCCATCGGCATGAAGTCGCTGAAGAGGCGGCCGGTGGGCTGGCTCTCGCCCATCCGCTTCTCCTCCATGATCACGTCCTTCTCCTTGTAGAACTCACGCAGCACCGGGTTGGTGAAGCGGTCGGACTCGAGCCTGGCCCACAGCTCGATCTTGTTGGACGGCAGCGAGTAGTGGTAAACGGTCTGGTCGAAGTTGGTGAAAGCGTTCAGGCCCTTGCCGCCGGCACGCTCGATGATGTCGCCAATCTCGTTAGGAACCACGTACTGCCGCGCCTCGTCCTGCGCCTTCTTGAGCACGGCTTCGAGCTCTTTGACCTTGGCCTCGTCGGGCTTTGGGCGGCGCATGCGCTCGGCCCGCAGAGCCAGGAACGCCTCGTCCTCCTTCTTCATCGCCTGCACCTCTTTGGCGTAGTCCTTGGTCCCGACGGTGTGGGTGCCCTTGAACGCCATGTGCTCGAAGATGTGGGCGAGGCCCGTGGCGTTCTGGTTCTCGTCCACCCCGCCCACGTCTGCGTAGGTGACCATCGAGACCACCGGAGCAAACGGTCGCGGCAGCAGGATGACCGTCAAACCGTTGGGCAGTCTCTTTTCGACAACCTTCTTCTCGAGGTCGAGGAAACCTTGCGCCCCCGCGGTCCCGGTCAGGGCCAACCCTACGGCCAGGGCAGCGAGGGCTGTGATCAACGTTCGCGTCCGAGTCATCCACCTTCTCCCTTCAGCGTCTCGGGGCGGGGGCAAGCGCCTCCACGCTCCAGAGACCAGTTCCCTGATGCCGGCCAAAACCTGAGTCATGGAAGTCACGACCACGAATGATATCGCAACCTGGGGGACCGGGGGTCTCGAAGCGAGGCGATGCGCCGGCGTGCTCGCCGAAGCTGCGCCACCGCAACGGCATGCTAACGTTCGACCCGTGCAACGCGCCCCTGCTCCATCTGTCCTCAACGTCCTTTGCCGGCCCGACTTCGGGCGGCCGGCGCAGTCCTGAGCCGGCATGGAGAGCCTCCTCGGACTGGCGGGCCTCTTCGCGGCCGCGGTGGTCGCCGGCGCGATCAACTCGGTGGCAGGGGGCGGCAGCCTGATCTCCTTCCCTTCTCTCGTGGCCTTCGGCCAACCCGCCATCCTCGCCAACGCCACCAACACCGCAGCGCTCTGGCCTGGCACGCTCTCGAGCGCGGTGGCGTATCGGCGCGATTCGCTGTTCCACCGCGAACTGCTTCTCACGCTGCTCGTCCCCAGCATGGTCGGGGGCCTGCTCGGCGCGGTTGTGCTGGTGATCACGCCGCCCGAACTTTTCGACGAGGTCGTGCCGTTCCTGGTGCTGTTCGCGACGCTCCTGTTCGCCCTGCGCGACGTGGTGTCGCGCTGGACGGGAGCCGGCACCGCACGCGACGAGCGCGTCACCACGGCCGGACGCGTCTGGGGTTTCATCTTCCAGTTCTTCGTGGCCACCTACGGCGGCTACTTCGGGGCCGGGATCGGCATCCTCATGCTCGGCTCCCTCTCCGTCATGGGCCTTCGCGACATCCACCGGATGAACGGACTCAAGACGATCCTCGGGACGCTGATCAACGTGATCGCGTTCGGTTTCTTCGCGCTCGAGGGCCTGGTGGTCTGGCGTCTCGCCGGGTTGATGGCGGTGGGCGCGATCGCCGGGGGGTGGATCGGCGCCCGCACCGCGCGGCGCGTCGATCAGCGCTGGCTGCGCGCCTTTATCATCACCGTCGGTCTGGCGGTCTCCACCTGGCTTTTCCTCCGCCATTGAGCTGGCAAGACCCGCCTTTCTCCCTTTACAGATGCGTGACAGCTGGATCTTGACAGCACCACGCTCGGTGCTACCCTCCCGGAGAACGAGGTCAAGTCGCGAATGTCGACGGGGGGGGCTGCGGTGCGGGTGGCGTGGGTTTTGACGGCGGGTGTTGCGCTTGCGTCTCAGTTCGGCTGCGCAAGGCAGCAGGCTGGCGCGTCCGCCGCCGGCTTCAACCTCCTGCTGGTGACCGTCGACACGATGCGCGCCGACCACGTCGGGGCCTATGGCGACCACACCGCCGAGACGCCAAACCTCGACCGGCTGGCCGCCGAGGGGGTGCGGTTTGCGGTGGCCGAATCGCCGGTCCCGCTCACCCTCCCCGCCCACGCCACGATCCTCTCGGGGCTGCTCCCGCCCCGCCACGGCGTGCGAAACAACGGCGCCGAGCGCTTCCCTATGGGTCCAGCCACGCTCGCCACTCAGTTCGCCGCCGCTGGATACCGCACCGGGGCGTTCATCGGGGCCTTCGTGCTGGACCGGCGCTTCGGACTGGGGCAGGGTTTCGACCGCTACGACGACGACATCCCCCGCGAGCGGGTGGCTGACCTCGACGCAGAGCGCCCGGGCCGGGTGGTTGTGGACAGGGCGCTGGCGTGGCTCTCCGAGAAGAGCGAGAAACCCTTCTTCGCCTGGGTCCATCTCTACGATGCGCACGCCCCATACACGCCGCCGGAGCCTTTCCGGACGCGCTTCGCGGACCGCCCTTACGACGGCGAGATCGCCGAGGTGGATGCCCAGGTTGGCCGGCTGCTGGCCGAGCTGAACCGGCACGGGATCGCCCGAACGACGATCGTGGTGGTCGTGGGAGACCACGGCGAAGAGCTGGGCGAGCACGGCGAGCTGACCCACGGCCTTCTACTCTACGAGCCCAGCCTCCACGTACCGCTGCTGCTGCGGGCACCGGGGGTGCTGCCCCAGGGATGGGTGGTCGAGTCCCCCGTGAGCCTGGTAGACCTGGCGCCCACCCTCGCCGGCCTGTTGGAACGCCCGCTCTCCGGAACGTCCGGCCGTCCGCTCGACGGCCGCGACCTCTCAACGCTTCTGCGGGAGCGCCGCCAGCCGCCGCGCGAGGACGTCTATGCCGAGTCGCTCTACGGCACCTGCTTCGGCTGGAGCCCCGTGTTTGCCGTGCGTCGGGGTGAGACGAAGTACATCTCCGCGCCAAGACCCGAGCTCTACGACCTCCGGCGCGATCCCGCTGAGAGCGAGAACCTCATCGAGCGTTCTAACGGCGAGGTCAAGGAGCTGGCAACGCGCCTCGCTGCGCTTGAAGGCACCGCCGAGGCCGCGCCCGAAGCCACGCTCGACACCGAGGCCCGCGCCCGGCTGCTCTCCCTCGGCTACCTCACCGGGGCAGGCCTCCCCCGGCCGCAAGGAGGCGGGCAGGCCAAGGATCCCAAGGACGCGGTGGTCCTCTTCCGCGCCTTCGAGGAGGCGCACGGGACGCTGGTGGCCGGGCAATTGGCGGACGCGCGCAGCCAGTACGAGCGTCTGGTGGCCGCCGACCCTCTAAACCCGGTCTTCGTGGGACAGCTCGCCGAGACGTGCCGCCGGATGGGCGACTACCAACGGGCGGTGGTGCTGTACCGGCAAGCCGTGGTCATCGCACCGACCGACCGGGAAGCGCGATACAACCTGGCCATGACGCTGCAGGAGGCTGGGCGTGGGGAAGAGGCGCTGGAGGCGCTCACTGTGGCGATCCGGCTCGACCCGGGGAGGCCCGAGGCCCACAACGCGCTCGGGATCGCCCTGGCTCTCCGTGGCAACCTGGAGGGCGCCCGCGAGCAGCTCACGCGGACGGTCGAGCTCGACCCGCACAACTCCCGGGCGTTCAACAACCTCGGCAACGTGCTGCGCGACCTCAAGCGCCGCGACGAGGCCGAGCAGGCCTACAGGCGCGCGGTGGAGCTCGCTCCAGACTACGCGGATCCGCTCAACGGATTCGGATCGCTCGAGGTGCAGCGCGACCGGGCGGCGGCCGCCATTCCCTACTTCGACCGTGCGCTCGCCATCGCGCCCCAGCTCCACGAGGTCAGGCTCAACCGGGGCATCGCCGAGGAGATGGTGGGCAACCGGAAAGCGGCGATTGCCGCATACAAGGACTTTCTGGTACGTACTGCGAACCAGCGTGAGTACAACAGCCAGCGCGAGGCGGCCATGCGCCTGCTCGCTCGCCTCGAGCAAACGAATTCAACCGCAGGAAATCGGTAACGACGAAAGGAGGCTCGATTGAGGTACAGCCACTGTTCATCAGCTTTCAAGGCGAGGGACGGTTCCATACAGCTTCAGGGAGAAAAGGAGGTGGGTCTGATGAAGTTCAGAGATCTTCGCAATCCGGTCCTGCTGGGGCTTGCGGCCGCGTGCCTGCTGGTCCCGGCGATGGTTTTTGGACAGGCAGCCACGGGTTCGCTCACGGGGACTGTCACAGACGGTACCGCGCCGCTACCCGGGGTCACGGTGACGGTCACAAATCCGGCGACAGGTTTCATCCGGAACACCGTCAGCGATGCCGACGGGAGTTTCCGCTTCCCGGGGCTGCCGGTCGGTAGGTACTCGGTCAAGGCGGACCTGACCGGCTTCGCCACTGTGACTGTCGAGGGCGTCGAGGTGGTCGTCGCGACCGCACGCAGGGTCGAGGTCACGATGAAGCCGTCAAAGGTGGCCGAGCAGGTCACCGTCACGGCCGAGGTGCCGCTGGTTGAGACCACGCCGTCGATCGGCACTGTCGTCAGCCAGAACGAGCTGCAGACGCTGCCTCTCAACGGCCGCCAGTTCGCCAACCTCGGCGTTCTGGCACCTGGAACCATGCTCGGCTACAACACCGACCCGACCAAGCCCAACCAGCTCGTTGTCGAGCTCAACGGAGGCAGCGGGCGGAACGTCAACTATGTCATGGACGGCGGCGACAACACCGACGACACCATTGGCGGCGCGCTGCAGAACTTCAACCTCGAGTCCGTGCAGGAGTTCAAGATCCAGACGATGCAGTACAAGGCCGAGTACGGCCGCTCGTCGGGCGGCGTGCTGACGGTAATCTCCAAAGGCGGCACCAACGACTTTGCCGGCAGCGCATGGGAGTTCGCGCGCCGTAGGGGCCTCAACTCCGAGAGCGAGAGCGAGAAGCTGGCGGGCTCGGGGAAAGCGGACTACAAGCGCGACCAGTACGGTGTTTCGCTGGGCGGCCCGATCGTCAAGGACAAGGTGCATTTCTTCGCGACCTACGAGAAGACGTCCATCGGACAAAGTTATGTTGTGGATCCCGGGAGCGCCGCACTGAGAGCCACGTATCCGAACCTCGTCGGCCTGGCGGTTCCGATCCCGTCGCACGATGACCTGGCCACCGCCAAGGTGACCTTTGACGTCGACGCTCAGAACTACCTCCAGGTGCGCTACGGGTACCAGAAGAACGACACCAAGTACGGCCAGGGCTCTCTCGCAGCGCCGACGAACCTCGGGACCGTCACCAACAAGTACTCCTCGATCCTCGCCGGCTACACCGCCCAGATCTCGGCCGACAAGCTCAACGAGTTTGTCTTCCAGTACACCAAGTTCAACAACGCGATCACGCCCGACTCGGCCGATCCGCTGCTCTACTACCCCAACGGACTTGCGGTCGGCCGGAACATCAATACCCCTCAAACCACCAACCAGGTGAAGTACCAGTACAAGGACGACTTCAGCTTCTCGAAAACGATCGGGGGCAACACCCACGACTTCAAGACCGGCCTCGCGTTCATCAACGAGCCGACGCTCGGCGGCGACTTCAGCTCCGGGTTGACTGGTCAGTACAGCATGATCCCCGGGCCAGCGAGCGGTCCCGCGTGGGTCGTGGGCGACATCACGAAGTACGGTGGGTTCTCCGGCGACTCGACACCCACGAAGCAGTACAGCGCCTACTTCCAGGACGACTGGAGGGTGAACCAGAACCTGACGTTCAATATCGGCCTACGCTACGACTACTACGACGCGCTCACCCTCGACCAGACCACCAACCCGGTTTGGCAGATGCTGTCCACGCAGACAACCTTTAGCTACAACGAACTCCTGCCCTTCAGGAACGGCGGGGGCAAGGTCCTCAAGAACGCCAAGAACGACTGGGCGCCGCGGCTCGGGTTCACGTGGGACCTCAACGGCGATGGCCGGAACATCCTGCGCGGTGGGCTGGGCCGGTTCTACGATTTCCCCTACACCAACGCCACGATCCTCTTCCCGGCGATGGCAGTGCAGTCCAACTACGGGGTGACCTACGAGGTCACCGATCCGAACGGGATCAAGAACTCGGACGGGACGTTCTTCCAGCCCGGCCAGACGCTGCCGCCGTGCCCCAATTGTGGGCTATCTGCGAGCACGCCTAATGAAGTCGCCTCGCCGAACCTGAAACCGCCGCACTCCGACCAGATCTCGCTCGGCTACTCCTGGCAGGTGAACTCCTGGGTGGGCATCACCGCCGACGCCGTGAAGGCGCGCTACCGCGACCTGCCGTACCGGTTCCGGGGCAACCCGATCGTCGATGCCGCGGGGGACCGGCTCTTCACGTCGTTGGGATTCAGCAACAACTTCCGCATCTGGACCGGGGACGGGTTCGCCGACTACGAGGGGCTGAACATCGGCATGCACGTGCGCGGCGAGAAGTTCGAGCTGCAGGGGTTCTACACCCTGTCCCGCTCGACCGGCAACGTCCTGGGCGGCGCCGACGAGTTCCGCCTCACGCGGGTCGAGTATCAGCCCGACATGAAGGCGTATCGCGACCAGTCGGTCAACCCGTACGACCCGACGTGCAGCGCCTGCACCGGCCCTCTCGACACCGATGCGCGCCACCGCGTCACCCTGGGAGGGAGCTACCGCCTGCCGGCGGGGTTCACCGTTTCCGGGATGTTCCGCTACCACAGCGGCACGCCGTACACCGTCTTCGTCCAGGGCGCTCCGATGATCACCCTCGCGCCCGGGGTGTCCAAGGTCAACAGCGCAACCGGCGCCAGCTTCTCCCAGCTCGACCTGCGCCTGGCCAAGGCCTTCAACTTCACCAAGGACGTCGGGCTCGAGATCTTCGCCGAGATGTTCAACATCCTCAACGAGAAGAACCCTGCGCTGTTCACGGCAGACGGCCAACCGAACGCGTATGCAGGCGACCCGTACCAGGGCGAGCAGCGCCTCCTGCAAATCGGTCTCCGGTTGCACTTCTAGACAGCTTTCAAGAAGCTTCTCTCAGGGGCGCCCCACGGGGCGCCCCATTTCTTTTCGAGTCAGCGGGACGGGCCCTTGCCCGGGGGGACCGTCGGGACCGGGAACGCCCTCACCACCCCGGCCGAACCCTCCGACAAGCTGATGCGGGGCGCGCCTTGCTTCTCCACCTCGTCGATGCGCACCACGGAGTGCATCGGGATGAAGACGCGCTTGACGCCGGAGAACTCGGTCTTGAGTCGCTCCTCTGAGGAGTCCACGATGAGCTTCGAGCGCTCGCCGAAGAGCAACTGCTCCACCTCGATGAAGCCGAAGAGGTCGCCCTGCGAGACGTGCTTCGCGTAGATCTCGTAGACCTGGCCCTGGTTCGCGAAAATGACTTTGTAGATGCGTTCCCCGGCGGTCTTCCTCTTCGTCATCGCCCTTCCCTGCTCTTTGTTAAACATACCACGTAGCTTGGCAGACGCATCGATTCCGACCTCGACCAAGGCACAAGAAGAATCAATCGCGCAACGCGGCGAGGTCCTTGTCGCTCCGCGCCTGGACCGCCAGCCTCGGGTTGAGCTGCACGGCGCGCGCGAGGGCGGTGCGCGCCCCGGGCCTGTCGCCGTTGGCGAGCCGGATCACCGCCAGGTCGTAGAGCACCTCGGGGAGCATGCCGGGCTGCTGCTCCGCCCGCGCCGCCGCGCGCTCCTGCGCGGCCAGCGCCTCGGGGAAGCGCTTCTCGGAAAACGCCGTCCACCCGCGGTTCCAGTCGTCGTTCACCAGCGCGAGGGCGAGCAACCGCGCGATCTCAGCGAACGGTTCTGCGTGGTCGTCCACGCGGATGTCCACCGCATGGTCGGTGAAGCCGTTGTACCCTGCCCGCTCGCGGCACACGAGGATCGCCGCCGACTGCCTGCCGCGGCTGTCCCCGCCGGCCTCGTCCCCGGCTTTGAGCGCGGCAAAGAGCCGCTCGGCGAGGGACCTGCCCCTGCTCGCCAGAAAGGCGCCCTCCATCGCGGCGACCACCTTCTCGCCAGCCACGATGTTTCCCTGGATCGCGTAGCCGGGTCCGCTGCGGCCGCCCGCCCATGGGTTGCACCCGGGGCCGGTGTAAGTCGCCGACTCCCCGGGCGCGTTCACCACGCCGAGCTGGCGGTCGTTGGTCCCGGCGTCGCTGCGCACCAGCACCTTCACCGTCTCCTCGGGGGTCAACCCGCGGACCAGCAGGTCGAGGCCGCGCGGGCCGAAGGTGGTGTTGGCGTTTGCCTGCGTTGCCACCGCGCCCACGCCGGCACGCGCATGGGGCACCACGGTGCCTACCGCGAAGAAGCGGCTGGCGACCGCCACGCCGACCTCACCCGCCCCCGGATCGGCGGCGGCGATCGAGAACGTGGAGGGGTCCGGCGGCGCGGCCGGCACGACGTTCGGGTACCACATCGCAACGAGGCCGGCGACGGCCGCGAATACGGTACGGGCGCGCATGGTCCCTCCTCCGGTCACCGGCCAATCCTAGCGCCGCGGCACGCTCTGAGCCAGCCGAAAACGGCCTCACCGGACCGGAAGTAGCAGCTCAGCGCGCTGCAAACGCGACGGGATTCCTCGCTGCGCTCGGGATGATTTCGGCGCGCTCGTAGCGGGCCAAAGTCACTTTTTCGTGTAGACGATCTCCATCATCTTGAACTCCTTGCCGGAGGAGCGGTCGGGGCCGTACATCTCCATCACGTGCGTGTTGGCGTCCACGATTCGCATCACGTTGCGCACCTTCATGGGCTTGCCCGTCATTACGTCGGGCATGGTGCTGGTGAGCGTGATGACCTTCCCCGAGGGGTCCGCGGTCCCCGTCATCACCATGACCATGGTGCCCATGGTGTCCATCCAGGTGCCGACGTACTTCTTCTTGAGGTTGTCGTAGCCGGTGTAGCCGAGCCCCTGGAACTTCATCCCGCCGAACTCACCGTCGAAGTCCTCCTTGACGAACCGCCCGCCCAGGACCCAGCTGTCCACGGCGGTCCCGGTTCCCGTCTGGGGTGGCCCGCCCGGCGTCTGCCACGACGTGGCCTTGACGGTCCAGCTCCCGATCGTCGGCTCGAGCGCCTTGTGCATGGCGCCCGGCGTCCCGACCTTCATCCAGGCCTCCATCTCCGCCTGCTGCTCGGGCGTCAACTTCGGCTTCTCGCCCTCCTGCGCGCCGGCAAGACCGGCCACCGCCAGCATCGCGACGACCGCCACCACCAACCCTGCCACGGAAACCCTGGTCTTCATGTTCGTTCCTCCCTGCGATCAATTCTACGTCTCATTCACTCCGAAGTTGCACGCGCCGGAGCCCCCCGGCGTTCAAGGCCTGAAACTCACCCCGAGCCAAGCCCGGGTCCTGTCCCTGTACGGCTCGCTCAGGATCCGCGCCACCCCCACGGTCACGTGGAACCCCGGGAAGCGCACGAGCGGGATCGGGTCGCCCGTGAGGTCCCACTCCAGGCCGGTGAGGGCCAGCCAGTCGCCCTTCGCACCGCCCTCATCCCACAGGCGGTGCCGCTCGTAGAAGAGCGACAGGCCGCCGAGGAGCAGGGTCGCCTTCTGGCCTTCGTGGTCGTCCCCGATGCGCGTGCCCGAAGGGAGCGCCGGGACCAGGATGCGCCCGGCGAGCACCGCGTCCGGCAGGATCGAGCTCGGCACGCCGCCGAGCTGCAGGCGGTCGAAGTCGGACACCGCGTCGCGCACGCTCCCCCGCTGCCAGGCGAGCACGACTCCGGTGCTCCGGAGGAGGGCGCTGACGCAGAGCGCGCCCTGCAGGCGCCTCCAGGCGTCCCCTCCGGTCCGCCCGGCATCGAAGCGCGTCTGGACGGACGCCGGGAAGCGCCACACGCCGCGCGAGGGAGACCCGTCGAGGGCGGCGCGCACGAAGCCGACGCTCTGGTTCCGGCTCGCCTCCCCCCGCGGGTCCAGGCGACCGAGGTACGCTCCTGCACCCACCTCGACCCCTCCGGCGAGCCATCGCCTGCCCCACGTGCCGGCCAGCTCCGCGCCGCTTCGCCGCGCGTCTAGGCGCTCGCCGAGGCCCGGGACCGTCACGGGCTGCTGCGACGGCCTCTCCTCCGCGCTGAAGAGCTGCAGCGAGAAGGCGACGGGCCACCCCCGCCAGGCGCCTGCCAGGGTGCCGCCGCGCGGCCCGGCGGCGTCCGCGACCGTTCCTACGGCCAGAGTATCCAGGCGGCCGACGACGTCGCCGGCGCGCACGCCCACCTCGACGGCGTGTGAAGACGGCGCCACACTGCCGCCCATCAGGGGCGCGAACTCCTGCCGACCGAACCCGTAAGGGCGGCCGGGTGCGACCGGCGCCAAGGCGAGCGGTGGAGGCGCCGGCGGGGTTCGAGGCGGGACTGCGGGTGAAAGCTCCGCGGAGCGCGCGGCCGGCGGGTTCGGGGCCGGCGGCTCGCCGAGGGCGATGGTGCGCAGGTCGAGACCGCCGGCCTGCAGGCCGAGGAAGTACACCCCAGAGCCGTTCGGTGTCGGCGCCGGAGCCAGCGCGGCGCCGATCGTCCGGGTGACCGCCCGTGGGGCGCCTGTGCCGTCGGCCGCGAACGCCACCACGTCGATGAAGCCGCCCTCGCCGACGGAGGCGAACACGAGCGTGCCGTCCGCGCTCCAGGCCGGATACGCCACGCTGGCGCGCGGCGAGCTCGGCAGCTCGAGCTCGTGGTCCGAGGCGAGCTCCCGGACGAGGAGCCTCCACCCGCCCTCGTGATGCCTCAGGTAGACCACGCGGTGGCCGTCGGGGCTCACCCGCGGCATCGCGCAAACGGCCTCCACCGAGGGGGGGGTGATCTCCGAGACCGCCCCGGTCATCAGGTCCACCCTGACGAGCTGGGAGAAACCGTTGCGGGAGCGCACGCCCGCTGCCCACCGTCCCCCCGGCCCCGGGTCGGCCTCCCGCACGTCGGCAAGCTGTGTGATCCGCACGACCCTCCCCTCGGCCGGAGTCCAGAGGAAGAGGTCGGAGTGCAGAAACCCTGCGCCGTCGGGCTCGAAGCGCGCGTACAGGATGCCCTTCCCGTCCGGCATCCAGCGCGGGCCGAACGGCTCGGCGCCGTCCCTGGTGGGAAGCTCGAACAGGGGTTTGCGCGCCAGCGGCTTCGACCGCACTGGGGCGACGTCCTCGGGGTCCTTTCTGAGGGCCTTCTCGACGCGCTCCTGCCACTTCCTCTCCGCGTCGCTGTCGGGCCCGGTGGACCACACCATCAGGCGTGAGGGCTTCCGGCGCGCGCGCAGGACGATCGCGAGCCGGGCTCCGTTCGGGGAGACGGCCGGCTCGCCGGTGCTCCACGAGAGGTCCTGCCAGAGCTCACCCTCGCGCTCCACGGGGGCGAGGCGCCGCTCGGCCTCCACGGCGCGCCACGTCAGCTCGGCGGTGAAGCGGTCGTAGAGCTTGGCGGGACCCTCGCCGAAGACCCCCTCGAACGCCTGGTCGAAGCCGCGGTCGGAGCGGGCCGTCATCCGCGCCCACAGCTTTCTCAGGCTGTTCGGCCCGCTTCGCTCGACCAGCCACTCCAGGTACGCCGACCCCGCCAGGTACGCCATGGACATTCCGAGCCAGCTCTGGGAATCGGACGCGAGCTGGGAGTAGTTGGGGAGGCGCCCGGCGCGAGCCCTCTGCCTCAGGATCGCCGCCCGCAGGTCGCTGTTGGGGCGCCCGGACGCGGTGAGCGTCCCCTCCACGAGCGTCGCGTACCCCTCGTGCACCCAGCGCGGGGCCCGCAGCGCGATCGGCCCGAGGGGGAGCAGGTGCTCGGCAAAGAGCTGGGCCGGGTTCCGGGAGGGGCGCAGCAGGTGCACGAGGTGGGTGTCCTCGTGCAGCGCCAGGAGCTCCGTCCAGTCGGCGTACGTGCCGATCCCCGAGGCGGGCCCCGGGGGGGTGGTCCACAGCACCATCCGGGGTCCTGAGAGCAACGGGAGCGCCATGCCGTTGGGCTGCGCCACCGGGTCGGTGACCAGCACGTCGGTCACCTCCGGCGGGGCATAGCCGACCTCGGCGACGACGCGCTCCCGGATCGCCTCCAGCCTCGAGGCGACGCGCAGCGCCCACTCCTGCGCGGGCGCGGTGTAATGCACGCGGAAGTGCTTCGTCTCGACCGTCCTCCACTCGGCGCTCGGCGCCTGCGCGAGGGCCGGGGACGCCAGCGCCAGCGCGGCGACTGCGCCAACTATTCTGTGGACCATGGCTAAACTTACCATGCGGCTTCGATCCGCCCAAACCAATTCAAGGCGTCGCAAAGCGTGACTGACCGCCGGGGCGAGAACACATCAACATGGCACGTGTGCCCGGCGGGACAGCCGTCGTTCGCCACCGGGGTGCGTGTCCGGAGTTCTTTCACTGCGTGACGCTGTTGTTTTGCCGGTCCCGCGGGTGGCTGGGTGCGGCCTTGGGCAAGTTTCAACTGCTTCGTGGCTTCCTTGTTTGCCCCGCGGCCGCGCGGCCTAACCCTTTCTTCCACTCCGTGGAGGCTTTGAATTGCCGGTGCCGCGGGTGGCTGGGTGCGGGCTTGTGTGCCCCCGCGCACTGCGCCCGCACGCTCCTCCGCCCGCGACCGGAGGGCGCGATCCGCGACGGGGCCCCTCGGCGTTCGCATGGAACCGCGCCGCCGTCTCCCCCGCGCGGCTCGCGCGTCCGGTGCCCGCGGGCTCCGGAGCGATTGGCCACCCGCGGCACCGGCGGATTGAATACCTACCTCCCGTAACGCCGGAGCTCTGCCGATGGGCCCAGAATCCTCGCGAGAGCATCCTGTCTATGCAGGTGCACAGGAAATCGGGGGGGGTGGTGGTGAAATCCGCCCCGCGGGCGATAGGAGCTATTCCGCCGAAGCGTGCGGGAACCGAGCGGCCAGACCGGCGGGTGGAAACGTTGGCCGAGCACGAGCGCTCGGCGCGAGGGCGAGGAACAGCGAGGGTCCGCACGCCGGTCCGTGCCAGCTCGGTCGCACGCGAAGGTGGGTCGAAGGGCCGCGCTCGATGCGCGGCCCGAGCGACCGCTCCCAGCCCGCGGGGCAAACAAAGATCCACGAAGTGGCAACAGAGAAAAGTGCGCCACCCGAGGGACCGGCATGAATACACTCACGCAGTGAAAGACATGACTCGGCCGCAAGCCCGTGTGGCAGGCCTAGCGCTTGCGGAGGTGAACACTCCCGGAGAAGTTCTTGACCACAACCCGGGCGGCTCCACCCGTGGAAAACGAGAGCTCCCTGCCGGGTCCGTGCTCGCTTGTCCGCCGGGCCAAGGGGCCAAAGTCGTTGGAAATGTCGCCCGAGAACGTCGTCACGTCAAACTCCGCCGCGACGTTGGCCGGAAGGGTGAGCTCCACGGCGCCGCTGACGCTCGTGGCCTCCAGGCGCGCGTCCCTGGCGAGGGCCGCGTCGAATCTGATCTTTCCGGAGGTCGTCTCCAGTTCGACGCTCGTGACCTCGCCCCCCGTCACCTGCAGGGAACCGCTCACCGAGCTTGCCTCAACGGCGCCCGCCACGCCCTTCAGCGTGACGGTGCCGCTCACCGTTCTGGCCCGGCCCGGTGCATTGGCGGCTGAGATCTCGATCTCGCCGTTCACGCTCCTCGCGTCGAAGCGGCTCGGCTCGCCGGCCACCGTGATGGAGCCGTTGACCGATTCCAACCGGACCTTGCCGCTCACCTTCTGGACCGCGATCTCGGCGCTCACGGTTTCGATCTCGAGCTGGCTGCCCGCAGGCACCTGGATCTCGAGCCTGGAACTGTCCACGTGATGCGCGTCGTGGGGGAGCACCACCTTGACGACGGTCTTCCCCCCGCCGCCCGAGAACTCGAGACGCTCGGTGCCCCTTCCCAGCGTGCCGCTGACCGCGACCTCCTCGCGATCCCAGCCCGTCACATTCACCGACCCGGCCACGTTCGAGATCTGCACGACGCCGTCCCTGGCGGCCGGACGCTTCTGGTCCACGCTCTGCTGTGCCATCGCCGGCAACGCCGCCGCGGCCATCGCCAGTGCCAGATATCCGAGCTTCCTCATCGCCGTTCTCCGTCCCTCACCCGCGCACGGGGAGCTGCGCGACGCTCTGCAGTATGTCGATCTGCTGCTTGTACACGGCCACCAGCAGCGCGGGGAGCTCCTTGTTGCCGGGGTCACGCGCCATCGCGGCCTGCATCTCCACAACCGCTCCGTCGATGATTCGAACGTTCTGCTCGACGACCTCGAGGGTCTTCGGCGAGAGCGACCCCCTCCGGGCCTCGAGGACCGCGAGCAGCTGTGTGCGGGCCGCCGTGTACGTCGCCTGCACCTGTGCGAGCTCGATAGACGCCGGCACGACCGTCGTCGCCGGACCCGGGCGGCCCGGCGCCAGCGCGACGCGGGAGCCGCGCTCCCTCCCGATCAGCACCGCCGTCACCAGCGACACCGCGACGATCAGCACCGCCGCGGCCGCGGCCGCCGCGCCCAGGGGGACCCAGCGCGGTCCCCTGCCGGCGAGGTTCTCCTCGACGGCTCCTCCGGCCATGATCCGGGCCATCACGCCCTGCCACTGGTCGTGGGGTGGCGCGATGGTGCGCGGCAGCGCCCCGACGCGGGCCAGCAGCGAGCGCACCTGCGCCTCCGAGGTTCGGCACTCCGCACACCCCTCCAGGTGCCGTGCGACCTCCCGCCGCCGATCCTCCGGCAGGGCGCCGTCAACGAGATCGTCCAGAAGCTCCTGCACGTCCCTGCAGTTCATGGCGCCAACACCTCCCTCAGCAGCCTGCGGGCGCGGTGCAGCTGCGACTTGCACGTGCCGACCGCCAGGCCGGTGTGACGAGCGATCTCGGGGTGCTTCCAGCCTTCCACGTCGTGCAGCACGAAGACCCGGCGGGCCTGCTCCGGAAGCGCGGCGACGGCGCGCTCGAGGTCCACGGCCGTGCCGCTGTCCTTTGGCGGAACCGGGGGGGCGAAAGTCTCGACGTCTTCCGCGAGCATGAGGCGGGCTTCGCGGCGCCCGCGGTCCCGCCGCTCGCTGAGCACGACGTTGACCGCGAGGCGGGTGAGCCAGGTGCCGAAGGCGCTCTCGCCCCTGAAGGTCGGGAGCTTCTGCCACGCCCGAACGAACACGTCCTGGGTGAGCTCTTGCGCGAGGGCGGCGCTGCCCGCCATGCGCAGGCAGATCGCGTAGACGAGCCCGACTTTGGACCGGTACAGCTTCTCGAACGCGCTCAGGTCGCCCGCTTGCGCGGCGCGCACAAACCCGCCCTCGCCGAACCGCTCCGCGTCCACGGTCAACGCGTCACCCGACACGCCGCGCGCATCACGGGCCGCCAGCCCACTGATCGTCTCCACGCCTGATTAGACGCCGCGGGGGCGCAAAGGGTTCAAAACGGGCCTGCGGCAGGAGGCCGGTCAGGCCGGCCACCGCTGTTGGATGTGACGTGGAGCCTCCAGTCTCGCCTATCTTTTCGCGTCTGCCGCGAAGACCGGGTCAACGTCCACCGGGATGTCCCGCAGCGAGGCCAGCACCTTGGCCATGTCCTCCGAGACTTTCCCATACCCCCTGGCCAGCTCCTGCGCGCCCTGGTAGCTGCCGGTCGCCTCGATCATGAGCAGCTCGCCGGCCAGCTCCTTGATCACGCGCCCGAACCTCTCCAGAACGGGCTTGAAGCGGCCGTCGGGCGTGACAACGATGGCCCCCTTCTCGATCAGATAGTTCGTCTGAATGAGGACCCCGAGGCCGTGGGCCTCGGTGGTGCCGAAGCGGGCGGCCCGGACGAGCCCGGCCACGTACGTCCACGGCAGCGATTCCACCACGCTCACCGGCACCACGCCCTTGTTGGTGAGCACCGCGAGACAGTACACCCCGAGCACGTCGGCCTTGGCCTCCTCGATCGCCGGGTAGAGCTCCTTCAGCTCCATGCGCACCTCGGTGTCGCGGCCGCCGACCTTGATTCTCCCCGGACCCAGCCCGTGCGAGAGCTCGTGGAACAGGATGTGGTGGAAGTACGCGTCAAATTCCACCTTCCCGGGTTCGTCCTCGGGCAGCGCGCGGGCGGCGATCGGCACCAGGATGCCGAGAAACTTCGCGCGGATCATGTTCTTCAGTAACACATTCTTGGAGCCCTTGGCCTCGCGCACCCGCTCGTCGTTGGGGAGGTTGAACGCGAGGGTCTGCACCCCACGGCGGGCATCGCCCCCGGTAATCACCTCGTCCGCCACGCGAATCGGCGAGGCTGTGCCACGCGTCGTGTTCTTGTACTGATCGGGTATGGGCAGCCTGCTTTCGAGGAACGGAAGCTCGCTCTTGTACTTCGCGAGCTGAGCGGAGTCCGCGGGCTGCTCAACGCACACGAACGCCTCGAACGCCGCCTTGTAGCCGAAAAGGCCGTCCTCGTAGGTTTCGTACGGGCCGATCACGACCTCGAGCCGGGAGTCCAGGTCCATCCACGCGAGGTCGGAGGCATAGTAGTCGTCCGAGAGGAAGGCGTCCGCCCGCAGCCTGAGGAACTTCTTGAGGCTCTCGTTCGTGGTGGCCTCGGCTGCGGCGCGCAGCTCGGAGGCGGCCTGCCCGAGGAGGTTCCGGTACTCCTTCGAGTACGGCACCGCGACCAGCATGCCCATTTCGCGGCGGATCACGGTGGTCGTGGAGGTGAACGCCTTCCGCACCTCTGGCCCGGACGCGACCGCCTTCCCGAACTCTTCCTTCGTCATGTCCTCGGGGTAGAAGCCGGCGCCAGGCGGGTGCTTTGCGCTCCCGAGGAACGCCTCGAAGCCTTTGAGGCGGTCCCAGGGCCCGGCCATGATGCGGTAGTAGTCCTTCGCCGCCGGGGCGTCGCCGCCCGTGAGCACGGCGACCCGCTTGGAGAACTCCGGGTTGCCCGTCCACGCCTGGCGGAGAAAGGCCGCGTCCATGATCCCGGCGGCCCGCACGAGATGCTCGAGCGCTTTCCGGTCGCCCGGCGAGAGGCCCGAGGTGTCCACCACCAGCTTCTCCTGCACGAACTGCACCCGGCGCGTCTTGATGTCTGGTACCACCTTCAACGCCTCGGCTCCCTTCTCCGCGGGGCGCGCCTGCGCGAACCCGCACGACACCAGGAGGACGAGGCAGAATGCGGCCACCGCTTGAGGCTTCGAGTTCATCGTTCACCTCCCCTACCGCCGCTGCTTCTATGATTCTAGCCTCGCCCGGCGGCACGAGGCGCACGGCCGTTCCCGCGGGGCGACCACCCGGGGCCGAGGACCACAACCTTCAGCCCGGGACCCTCGTAGAATCCAACGGTAGGTTTCTGGACGGGGGAGTGGATCCGGCATGGCGGAGACCTGGAAGAGGCGGCTCATCTGGTTCTGGAACGAGTGGGTTAAGACTCTCCTGATCGTACTCGTGGCGGTGGGCGGCTTCCGCTCCGCCATCGCCGACTGGAACGACGTGCCGACCGGGTCCATGAAGCCGACGATCCTGGAAGGGGACCGGATCTTCATCAACAAGCTGGCGTACGACCTCAAGGTGCCGTTCACGTCGTGGCGTCTGGTGAGGTGGGGCCGACCGCAGCGCGGGGACATCGTGGTGCTCTTCTCGCCAGGCGACGGCAAGCGCCTCGTCAAGCGCGTGGTCGGTTTGCCGGGAGACCGCCTCGCGATGCGGAACAACCGCCTGCACATCAACGGGGAGCCGGTGAACTACGAGCCTCTCGGCGGCATCAACATCGAGGACTTCCAGCACGGCGACCGCCCCCGGCGCCTGCTCGCCACGGAGAAGCTCGGAACGCACGCCCACCCGGTGATGATCACGCCCGAGCTTCCCGCCATGCGCTTCTTTGGGCCGGTCCAGGTGCCGGCCGGCCAGTACTTCGTGATGGGCGACAACCGCGACGAGAGCGGCGATTCGCGCGTCTTCGGCTTCGTCCCTTCCGACAGCATCGTCGGCCGGGCCACCGCCGTCGCCGCCTCCGTGGACCCGTCCAACCACTACCTCCCGCGCTGGCAGCGTTTCCTGCGCGCCCTGCAGTAGTCTCGAGCGCTCAGGGGCGGCGCCGGTGCCCGTGCCGGTCGCCCAGCACTGCAACCTAGGCGTTGATGCTCGCCATCAGGAGCGGCGAAATCGACCACCCGTTCACCATCTCGAACTGACCCGTGTTCCTCTTTTCAGGATACCCGAGGACATATGGGGACAATTCGCGACACGGACGGAACCTCGAATGACCGTGATCCTCCGCCGCGTCTGTGCCGCCGACGGGTCAGCAGCAACGCTGCGGGACGCCCTCGGGCACCACTGCAGGGCCGAAAGCCCTCGGTGGCAGCGGCTCGCCCCGCATCGTAGCAAGGCACCTTCGCCCGGCATCAACGACGACCACGACAACAGAGAGCATCATCACCACCGTGAGGCCGGCCTGGAGGTAGCCCTGCACCGCGCGGCCCGGCTGGTGGGCCAGCGGCAGGAAGCTGTTGACGACCGACAGGAACCCGGCCGTGAGCGTGGTCACCGCCACCGCGAGCATCGGCACGGCGGTGATCGGTGCGAAACGCGCCTTCCCCATGTTGACGAGGAACGTCGTCGCGACCGCCAACGCGACCGTGGCAAGGAGCTGGTTCGCGGTGCCGAACATCGGCCAGATCGTCGCGATCGAACCGGTGTAGATGAAGTACCCCCAGCTCGCGACGATCGCGACGGTCGTAAGCACGCTGCCCGGCAGCCAGGTCGGGTTGCCGATCGGCCGGTAGAAATTGCCGAGAAACTCCTGCAGCAGGTAGCGCGCCACGCGCGTGAACGCGTCGATGCAGGTGAGCACGAACAGCGCCTCGAACATGATGGCAAAGTGGTACCAGTAGCTCATCAACGTCTTCATCCCCGGCATGGACGCGAAGATCTTCGCCATCCCCACGGCCAGCGTCACCGCGCCGCCGGTCCGCCCGGCTACGTTCTCGCCCACCCCGCGCGAAAGCTCGGCGAGGTCGACCGTCTGCAGCCCGAGCGTCTTGAAGACGGCCGGCGGTACGTTGATCGCGAAGTAGTCTCCGGGCTGCAGCGAGCAGGCGGCAATCAACGCCATGACGCCGACGAGGCTCTCGACGAGCATCGCGCCGTACCCGATGAAGCGGGCGTCCAGCTCGCTTGTGAGCATCTTGGGCGTCGTCCCCGACGAGATCAGCGAGTGCGCCCCCGAGATCGCACCGCAGGCGATGGTCACGAACAGGAACGGGAACAGCGGGCCGGGGATGATCGGCCCGCCGCCGTGCACGAAGGGCGAGAACGCCGGGAGCTGCATGTCGGGCCGGACGATCAGGACGCCGGCGATCAGCATCACAACGGTGCCAATTTTCATGTACGAGGAGAGGTAGTCGCGCGGCGCCAGCAGCAGCCACACCGGCAGTACCGACGCGGCAAAGCCGTAAAGACATAGCAGGAACGTGAGCTGGTGATGGTCGAAGAGGAACCAGCCGGCGATCGGCGAGCCGGCGACCCACCGTCCTCCGACAACCGCGAGGATGAGCGCCGCCACGCCGGCCGCGCTCGGGCCGCGCACGCTGCCCGGCCTGAGCCTGAACATGAAGAGGCCCATCACGAGCGCGATCGGAATCGTCATGGCGATGGTGAACGTGCCCCACGAGCTCTCGGCGAGGGCGTTGACCACGACCAGCCCAAGCCCCGCCAGCGCGACCACCACGATGAAGAGCACCGCGATCCCCGCGGTGAACCCCGCGACGGGGCCGATCTCGGCGCGGGCGATCTCCGGCAGCGAGCGGCCGTTGTGCCGCACCGAAGCCACCAGGATCACGAAGTCCTGCACCGTCCCGGCCAGCACCGCTCCGAACAGCAGCCAGAGCAAGCTCGGCGCATAGCCGAACTGCGCGGCCAGCACCGGCCCGACGAGAGGACCGGGACCGGCGATAGCCGCGAAGTGGTGGCCGAACAGCACCCACCGGTTCATCGGGACGTAGTTGTGCCCGTCCCTGAAGAGGTGCGAGGGCATCTCCCGGCGCCCATCGAGTGCGAGGACCTTGGCGGCGATGAACGCGCTGTAGAAGCGGTACCCGAGTGCCAGGATGCAGAGCGCGCCGACCATGATCCCGAAGGAATTCATCAGCCCCTCCGGCCACCCCGCGCGGGCGGTGTTCTCTTCATAGCATCCCCGGCTTCACGCTGCAAAGGTGCCCTCGCGGCGCAAGATACAGCGATCGACTCCGGTTCACGGTTACATGTGCGTAGGGGACCACGGCGCGGCACCAGCGCCAGAGGCTCCTCGTTTGCAACGCACCCGAGCTTCCTCACGCCGGATCGGCCGGAGGCGTCCCGTACCTCCGCCACAGGAGGTACACCGGGATGCCGCTCAGCACGATCGCGAGCCCCGGCCAGGTGGTCTGCGTCTTGTAGACCAGCAACGTCAGGGCGATTCCGGCCGCCGCCACGATATAGAGCGCGGGCAGCACGGGGTAGCCGAACGCCCGGTACGGCCGGGGCACATCGGGGCGGGTGCGGCGCAGCACGAACAGCCCGACGATCGTGAGCACGTAGAAGATCAGCACCGCGAACACGACGTAGTCCAGCAGGTTGGAGTAGACGTTGCCGTACTGCTCCACGCCGGTGGCCGGATCGCGGAGCACCGCGCCCGCCGCGTCGCGCAGGCGGGTGCGCGGCAGGACCAGGAGTGAGGCCCACACGCACTGGAACACCAGGCCGGCCGCCGGAACGCGCTTGGCGTTGAGCGTCCCGGTGGTGGAGAAGAACAGCCCGTCGCGCGCCATTGCCCAGTAGACGCGGGCGCCCGCCAGGATGAGGCCGTTGTTGCAGCCGAACGTCGAGATGACGATCGCGATCGCCATGATGATCGCGCCCGCGTCGCCGAAAATCGTCTGCAGCGCGGCGGTCGCCACGCGGTCGTCGGGCGCGTGCTGGATTGCCGAGATGGGCAGCGTGACCAGGTACGCCACGTTCGCGAGCAGGTAGAGCAAGGTCACCAGGCCGGTGCCCGCGGCCATCGCGAGCGGGATGGAACGGCGCGGGTCCTTCACCTCCGCGGCCGCGAACGTGATGTTGTTCCATGCGTCCGACGAGAACAGCGAGCCGACCTGGGCCACGCAGAACGCGACCAGCAGGCCGAAGAGGCCAGCAGCCGCCGAGGTCGCCGAGATGAACGCGACGTCCGGGGTGATCGGCGCCACCCCTGCAGGGGTCCAGGGGGCCGCGAAGTTGGCGTGAATGGCGCCCGAGTTGGCGCCCACAGCGATGCCGACCAGGATCAGGACCCCGAGGGCCAGGACCTTGGTCGAGGTGAAGAGGTCCTGGATGAACCTCCCGACCGAGAGCCCACGCGTGTTCGTGTATGTGAGCACCGCCATCATCAGGATGCCGACGAGCTGCTGCGTGGAGAGGCTCACCGCGTAGCCGGCGGAGATGTTGACCGGAGCGACGATCCATGCGGTGGGCGAGATCGCCGGCACCAGCACGCCGAGGTAGCGGGCGAAGGCGACCGCGACCGCCGCGATGGTGCCGGTCTGGATCACCAGGAAGAGCGTCCAGCCGTACAGGAACCCCCAGAACGGCGAGTACGCCTCGCGCAGGAAGACGTACTGGCCGCCGGCCTGCGGCATCATCGCCGCGAGCTCACCGTAGGCCAGTGCCCCGGTGACCGTCAGCGCCCCGCTGACCAGCCACACCAGCAGCAGCCAACCGGCGGAACCGACCTGGCGCGAGATGTCGGCGGAGACGATGAAGATCCCTGAGCCGATCATCGAGCCCGCAACCACCATGGTGGCGTCCCAGGCGCCGAGCCCGCGGACGAATCCGGACTGTTTCCCTTCACCAAGACCGGCGCTGGAAGCCACGTTGTCCCCCAGAAACGAGGTCCCCTGCTGCAAGCCCACGAGCGAGAGGCTGGCGCATGTTATCGGCACACGCGGCCGAGGGTCAATGTCTGAGGTGGCGGCGTGGAATCCGGATCAGCGGACGGAGCGCCTCGGCGCGGCTCCCCGTGGCGTTGTGGTGGTGCAGCAGCAGCATCCCCAGCGCGGCGTCCGCCTTGTAGTCGGCCTGCTTGTAGCTGACCTGGATCGTCTGGCCGTCGAGGTCCTGGTAGAGCGGCTGCGTCGCCGCGGCGCCCAGGTAGTCTGTGCCCCCGAAGACGAGCCCCGGCTGCGCGGGATCGAAGGTGTGCACCTGGGAGCTGCCCGCGCCCTTGCGCGAGTAGTTGAACTTGGTGGCGCCGCTGGAGAGGCCCAGGAACGACGCCTTCACCGGGAGCACCCACACCTCGGTGTTGTAGGGTGCGGTGTCGCGCACGTCCGGTGTGACGCCGTTGAGCGCCGCGTACTGGCAGCTGGTCGTGTTCACCTTGCAGACTTTGGCGGCAAAGACGTCACTCCCGGACGTGAGCTCGTCGATCGTCACCTCGTAGTCGTTCGTGCCGTCCCGGTTGGTGTCGATCATCAGGTCCACGGGGGCCAAAAGCGGGTCGGACCAAAGCGCGTTGGCCGCCACCCCGAAGTAGATCGTGGTGTCGGCGATCCCCTTCCCCAGCGCCGTCTGGGCCTGGTAGTCGCTGGCCACCCCGAGGTACCGCACCGGCGCAGCCGAGTCGGCGTTGATCTCCTGCAGCTCCAGGGCGCTGACCAGCGACACCACGTCCTCGGGAAACGACGAACCCGTCGAGACCCCCTGCCCGGCCAGGTGCACCTGGTACGTGCTGTCGGTGGACAGTGGGAGCCCGATCTCGAGCGTGCCCATCACCGAGGCGGGCCTGAGCGCGGCGTAAACCGGCACCCGCAACGGCTGCCCCGAAACCGGCGTGAGAGTCACGTACCCCGCCTCCTCGCTCATCCAACTGCGCGCGTTGCCGCCCGTGCTCTCGAGAAAGCTCGCGTCGTGGGTGTTGCGCATCTGCGAGGCGTCGGCCGTCACCTGCACCGGGAACGTCACCGACCCTCCCGCCGGGACGGCCACGCTCGCGCCCTGCGGGAACGACACCGTCACGCCGGGGATCCCCACGACCTCGTCGTAGGCGAGGGCGTAGGAGAGCGGGGTCGCCGACTTGTTGGCAACCGTGATGTCGGCGGAAAACGTCGCGACGCCGGTCACCTCCAGCGCGCCCAGCGAGACGCTCACCAGCCCGGGGTTGTCGGAGTTGAAGGCGATCGCCGGCGCCGCGGCGGCCGCGGCCGCGTCCACGCGCCCCGCACCGACCCGCCCCGGGCCTACCGGGGGCGGTGTCATGTTCGGGCCGGAGAACACCGTGTGGTTGGCGGTGTTCATCGCGAGCGCCTTGAGCTCCGCCACCGTCCAGTCGGGGTGGAGCTGCCTGAGCAGCGCCATCGTGCCCGCGACGTGCGGTGTCGCCATCGAGGTGCCGCTGAGGGTGAGGGACTCGGTGCCCGTGCTGGCGTTCGCCGAGACGATGGAGAACCCGGGGGCGGCGATGTCGGGCTTGAGCGCGAGGTCGCCGAGGCGGGGGCCCCGCGAGGTGAAGTCCGAGATCACGTCCGCCAGGCTCTCCTTCGAGAGCGTCACGTTCACCCCGGGACTGGGGAGCTGGCCCAGAATCGTGTTCCCGTCGTTCTGCGAGATGAACCCCGACGGGATCGTGATCACGGTGCCGGAGTTGTCGTCGGCCATGGTCACCAGAGCGGTACCGTCTTTGTTGTTGGCGACCACCACGGCGGTCGCGCCGGCACTCTGCGCGTTGAAGACCTTCCCGACGAAGGTGCACGTGCTGCCGTCCGGCTTGCTGCCGCCGCGAATGACGAACGCGACCTTCCCACTCACCGCGGACGCGTTGGTGAACGTGCTGCACCCGTCGTTGGGGTTGGCCAGCACGAGGTCGCTGGTGATGCCGGCGTCGGAGAGCTGCGGTCCGAACGCCGCCGGCACCGCCGCCACGTCGCCGGAGATCGCGGAGGGCGAGTTGACGTGGAGGTTGTACGTGGTCGTCCCCGGGTCACCCGAGGAGCCCACCGAGATCGCGCGGTCCGCCACGCCCGGCGCCCCGGTGATGAAGAACCCGTCGCCCGCGTTCCCGTCGGCCGCCACGACGACCACGCCGGCGAGCGCCGCGTTGTTGCTGGCCACGACCTCCGGGTCATCGGCCGTGCCGTAGTCCGAGCCCAGCGACATGTTGACCACGTCCAGGTGGTCGGAGAAGGAGCCATCCTTGTTGGGGTCCATCGCCCACTCGAGCGCCGGGACCACCAGGTTGCTGCTGCCCTTGCAGCCGAAGATGCGCAGCGCGTAGAGCTGGGCGCCCGGCGCCACGCCGGGGCCGATCTTGAGCGCCGAGAAAGGCGTCGCGGGACCGTACGGCCCCGTGAACGTCTGGTTGTCCATCGTCTCGCCGTAGCCGGCCAGCGTGCCGGCCACGTGCGTCCCGTGCCCCATGCAGTCGTGCGGGTCGGGGTCCGGTGTCGGCGTGGTGGAGCCTGAGGTGCCGTCCGCGTCGTAGTTGTCGCCAGCGAAGTCGTACCCCCCCACCACCTTGGCGTTCTTCGGCCAGTTCGGGTCTACATAGGTCTTGTCGGAGGGGTAGCTCCCCGAGCCTCCGAAGTCCTTGTGGAGGTAGTCGATCCCGCTGTCGATCACGCCCACCTTGACGCCCGTGCCGGTGACCGCGAGGCCGGACGGGTTCCACACCTGGGGCGCGCCGATGAACGGCACGCTGGTCGAGTTCGTGAGGCGCTTGGGCACCAGGGGGTGGACCGCCTTCACCCCCGGCAACGCTCTGAGCTGCTCGAGCCTGGCGGCGTCCACCTCCACCGCCACGCCGTTGTAGGCCCGCTGCGCCCGGTAGAGGACCGACGCGCCGATCTCCGGAGCGGTGAGAAGCCCGACCAGCGCCTCCTGGGCGCGCTCGAGGCGCGCGAGCTGGGCCTGTGCGAGGGCGACGGCGCTCTCGTGCGCCCCCAGCGACATGGCGCCGGCCTGCATGTGCGCCGCGTACACCTCGGCCACCGGAGGATCGGCCAGCTCCACCATCGCGGCCACGCGGCCGTCGGGCCGGACGAGGAACCCCTCCGCGCGCACGGTGGGCACGGGCGCCGCCCACGTCGCCGGGGGCGCGATGAAAAGCAGGGAAAGGACGACGAGGCAAACGGCGCACGGAACACCGCCGGGGAGGGCGTTTCGGACACCGTCAGGACGGATCTCTCTCATGGGTGGAATCTATCGGCTGCGGCGGTTCCTGTCAAAGCTGCGCATAGGGAAAGTGCCGTTCCCGCCGCGCCGTTTGAAGCACACGAGTCTCAGGACAACGACAAACGCTGCGACGGTGCTTGACCGCATGGCACCTGAAAGCCTAGTTTGTCTCCGGGGGGTTGGCAGCCGATGGCACGCCCGCGCGTCTGGCACGCGCTCCTGATCCTGCCGCTGCTGCTGGTGGCGGCGTGGCTGGTCCACAGGGGCCGCGCGATGCGCGAGGACCCGGCCGATGTGCTGCGCGCCCTGCGGGCGGCGCACGGCCCCGCGCTGCCCACGGCGAACGCCGCCGGCGCCAGCGACCGCTCGGAGCCGTCCTCCTACGACCGGAACACCCTCTACGAGTACATCAACGGCGCCGCCGAGTCCTACCTGGCCCGTGGCTTCGAGCGCTGCGTGGCCGCCACCTACACCTTTGCCGGTAAGACCGGCAGCTTCGACGTCACTGCCGAGGTCTACCGCTTCGCGGCCGCGGCCGGGGCCCACGAGCAGATGGTCGCGGAACGCCCCGGCGCCGCGTCCCCCGTGCCCGGGCTGGCCAACGCCTTCGGCGATACGGCGACCGTGGTGGCAACCCGCGGCCGCGACTACCTCAAGGTGACCGCCCTCGCCTCGGGTGCCGAAGCGCAAAAGGCCCTGGCCGCGCTCGCCGCGGCGTGGGCCAAGGAACAGCCATGAGCGACCCCTATCGCGCGCACATCACGCGCCGCGAAGCCGTCCTGCGCCTGTCCTCCACCGCGCTCGCCGCCGCGGCGGTCGGCGGCGGGGCGCTCGTCTTCCACGACCGCCGCACGGTCTTCGCCGCGGCCGCTCCGATCCCGGACTGGCGCGTGCCGCCGGCCGAGGCATCGCCGACCGTGACCGCGGCGCGCGGACCGGACCCCGCCGGGAACGTGCGCCGTGCGGTTGCCGCGCTCGGCGGCATGGAGCGCTTCGTGCGGCGGGGCGAGGTCGTGCTCATCAAGCCCAACATCGGCTGGGACCGCCTGCCCGAGCAGGCCGCCAACACCGACCCCCAGGTGGTGGCGGAGCTGGTGCGCCTGTGCACCGCGGCCGGTGCCCGGAAGGTCATCGTGACCGACATCTCCTGCAACGATCCCAGGCGCTGCTTCGCCCGTTCGGGGATTGCGGCCGCGGCCTCCGCTGCGGGCGCGGAGGTCGTGGAGTCGGCGAAGCTCCACCTGGTGCCGGCCTCGCTACCGGGTCTCTCCGCCGGGCTCGAGGTGGTGCAGGAGCTGCTGCGGGCCGACCGCGTGATCAACGTCCCCGTCGTGAAGCACCACAGCCTCTCGAAGGTCACGCTCGGGATGAAGAACTGGCTCGGCGTGCAAGGGAAGGGGCGCAACCGCTTGCACCAGGACATCAACCGCGCCCTCGCCGAGCTGTGCGCCACGTTCCGCCCGACGCTCACGGTGGTGGACGCCACCCGCGTCCTCGTCGCCAACGGCCCGGTGGGGGGCAGCCTGTCGGACGTGAGGCAGGTCGGTGCGGTCGCGGTGGGCACGGATCCCGTGCTGTGCGACGCCTGGGGCGCCGCGCTGCTCGGGCACCTACCGGCGAGCCTGCCGTTCATCGCCGAGGCCGAGAAGAGCGGCCTGGGCCGCGCCGACCTGGCGCTCGTCCGGGAGCTGGGTAACGCGTGAGCTGGACCACCAGAATCCGCGTCGTCTACCAGGGGTTCTTCCTGGTCCTCTTCCTCTGGCTGCTGGGGCGCCTGACGGCGGGGGACGCCCGCGCCCTCCCCTTCTCCGCCTTCCAGCACTCTGACCCGCTCTCGGCGATTGCGGTCGCTCTGGCCTCCGGAACGCTCCCCGGCGCCCTGATCTGGGCGCTCGTGCTCATCGCCCTCACGCTCCTCCTCGGGCGCGTTTTCTGCGGCTGGATCTGCCCCCTGGGGACGCTGCAGCAGCTCTCGAGCTGGCTGTTCTCGCCGCGCTCCCGGCGCGAGAGCCTGCAGGTCAACCGCTACCGCCGCTGGTACGCGCTCAAGAGCTACATCCTCGCGGCGCTCCTGGTGGGGGCGCTGGCGGGGACGGTGCAGACCGGGCTGCTGGACCCCCTCTCCTTGGCCGCGCGCGGCCTGGCCTCCGGGGTGTGGCCGCTGCTGCCGGGCGGGAGGCCCGTGCCGGGCGGGTGGGTGGCGGCGGTGCTGCTGCTCGCGATCGTGGTGGCGAGCCGCTCGATCCCGCGCCTGTTCTGCCGCGGGTTCTGCCCGCTCGGCGCGCTGCTGGGGGTGTTCTCGCGCTTCGCCATCTTCCGCATCCACCGCGCGAGCGACGCCTGCAACTCCTGCAAGCTGTGCGCGTTCGCGTGCCAGGGCGCGGATGAGCCCCTCGGCAACCACCGCGTGAGCGAGTGCCACGTCTGCCTGAACTGCCTGCCCGGGTGCCCGGAGAACGCGATGAGCTACCGGGCGCTGCCGCCGCTGCCGGCGCCCCCCGCGCTGCCCGACCTCTCCCGCCGCTACCTTTTCGGGAGCATGCTGGGAGCGTTCGCCGTGGCTCCCCTCCTGCGCGCCACCGGCGGCGGGCGCGAGGCCGCGAAGCCGTTCCTCCTGCGCCCGCCGGGCGCTCTTGCCGAGCCCGAGTTCCTGCAGCGCTGCGTCAAATGCTCGCTCTGCCAGCAGGCGTGCCCCACCGGCGCCCTCCACCCCGCGATCGCCCAGGCCGGCGTCGAGGGGTTCTGGACCCCGGTCGTGGTCCCGCGCCGCGGCTGGTGTGAGTTCGCCTGCGTGCGCTGCGGCGAGGTGTGCCCCACCGCGGCGATCACGCGCCTGGTGCCGGCGCGCAAGACCGGCTACGACGGCAGGCCGGCGGTCAGCATCGGCACCGCGTTCGTGGATCGCGGGCGCTGCCTGCCGTGGGCGATGAACACGCCGTGCATCGTCTGCGAGGAGATGTGCCCGACTGACCCGAAGGCGATCTGGCTCGAGGTGGTGGACGAGCCCGGGCGCGGCGGCGCCACCCGCAGGCTGCAGCGCCCGCGCGTGGACGCCGCTAAGTGCGTCGGCTGCGCGATTTGCGAGAACAAGTGCCCGGTGGGCGAGGAGGCGGCCATCCGCGTCACCTCGGTCGGAGAGACGCGCGACCCACTCAACCGCCTGCTGGCCGGGGAGGTGGCACCATGACCACTCATTTGCGTTTTGGCCCTGCCGGTCCTATTCCTTGTTGTGGACGCATCTGTGCCCTGGTGATGGGGGTGCTCATGTTCACGAACCTCGGACATGCGGAAGTGCGCCCGCCGGCGGTCGCGGGCGCTTTCTACCCAGGCGAACCTAAGCAGCTGGAGCGCGAGGTGCAGGGGTTCCTGCGCGCCGCCCCGGCCGCAGGGATACCGGCGGCGGTGATCGCCCCTCACGCCGGGTACGTGTTCTCGGGGGCCACGGCCGGGAAGGCATTCGCCGCGCTGGCCGGTGGGAAGTTCACGCGTGTCATCCTGCTCGGCCCGTCGCACCACGCCAGCTTCCGGGGCGGGGCGCTCCCCGGCGCCGGCGTCAGCGCCTTCTCCACGCCCCTCGGCGAGATGCCGGTGGACACCGCGGCGGTGGCGAAGCTCGCCAGGTACCCCGAGTTCTCGGGCCCCACGGGCTCCCACACCCCCGAGCACTGCCTCGAGGTCGAGCTGCCGTTCCTGCAGGCCACGGTGGGCGAGGTGCCAATCGTCCCGATCCTCGTCGGCCATGCCACCGACCGTGAGACCGCCACCGCCATGGCTCGGCGCATCGCAGAGCTGGTGGGTCCGACCACCCTTGTCGTGGTGTCCTCCGACTTCACCCACCACGGCGCGTCGTACGGCTACAGGCCCTTCCCCACCGACCGCACCATCGGGCCGCGCCTGATCGCGCTCGGGCGATCCACGGCGGCGCGCGCGGCGGCGATCGACCCGCGCGGCTTCCTGCAGCAGGTGGAGGCCAGCGGCGACACGGTGTGCGGCGCGCGCCCGATCGTGGTGCTGCTGGAGCTGCTCGCCCACTCCTTCCAGGGCAGCGGCACGGTGGTGGACGTCACGACCTCGGCCGAGGTGAGCGGCGACTGGTCGCAGGTCGTCGCCTACGTCGGCGTCGACTTCGTGGGGAGCTGGGGCCCGTGGCGGGAGGACCCTCCCGCGCCGCGCCCGAGCGAGCTCTCCCACGCCGAGCAGAAGGCGGTCCTGGCACTCGCCCGCGCCACCCTCAGCACACACCTGAACCACGACGGGCAGCTCGCCGACTGGTTCGGCGCCAACCCTGTGCAGGGGAACCTCGCCGCCCCGTCCGGCGTCTTCGTGACCATCAACAACCGCGGCGCCAAGGCGAAGAAGGAGGGCAAGTTGCGGGGGTGTATCGGCACGATGGAGGCGAATGAGCCGCTCGTGGACGCCATCGTGGACGCAGCGGTCTCGGCGGCGCACGACCCGCGCTTCCCGGAGCTCGACCCCTCCGAGCTGTCCCAGGTCACCCTGGAGGTGTCGGTGCTCTCGCCCATGCACGTGGTCTCCGGCCCGGACGACATCGTCCTCGGCAAGCACGGCGTGTTCCTGACGAAGGGGGGGCGGCGGGCGGTGTTCCTCCCCCAGGTGGCCACCGAGACCAAGTGGGATCTTGCCACTTTCCTCTCGAACCTCTCGATGAAGGCGGGCCTGTCGCCCGACGCCTGGAAGAGCGGGGCGACCTTCGAGGTGTTCACGGCGCAGGTGTTCGGGGAGGAGGAGTGATCCACCCCACCCCCCGGGACGCCGGGCACAGGACACAGGGCACCGAGCCCCCACCCATCCAGGTATGAGTCGAGAGTTCTCGCGACGCGAGCTGCCGCTGGTTCTCGGCCTGGGCGCCCTGGCGACGCGGGCCGGTGTCGCGGCTGTGCGCGAGCCCGGCCGTGTGGGTGTCGCGAAGCTTCCGCCTTCCCCGAACTCCCGGACGCTCGATCGGGCCGCCGCGGGCGCCGCGCTCTCCTCGGCGATCACGGCGGCCGCCGGGGGGCCGATCGGCGCTCTGTTCCGGCCCGACGACACCGTGGGGATCAAGGTCAACTCCCTGGGGGGCGCCGGCATGTCGCCGCACCTCGAGCTGGTGGAGGCACTCGCCGCGATGCTGCGCGGGCTCGGCGTTGGGCCCCAGCGCATCATCGTGTTCGACCGCTCGAGCCGGGAGCTGCAGCGCGCGGGCTTCGCCATCCGGCGCGACGGCGGGGCGTACCTCTGCTACGGCATCGACAACGACTACGACCGCGAGCCCTCGACCTCGGGCGAGATCGGCTCCTGCTTCGCGCGCCTGGTTTCCACCACCTGCACCGCCCTGGTGTCCTTCGGGGTGGTCAAGGACCACGACCTGGCCGGCGTCTCGGCCGGCCTCAAGAACCTTTACGGGCTGATCCATAACCCCAACAAGTACCACGACCACAACTGCGACCCGTACGTGGCCGATGTGCTCAACCACCCGTTCGTGCGCGGCAAGCTGCGCCTGGTGGTCCTCGACGGGGTCGTCGCGCAGTGCCACGGCGGACCGGCGTGGCGACCCGACGCCACCTGGCCGCTCGGCGTGGTGGCAGCTTCCGCCGACCCGGTGGCCGCCGACGCGTGGGCCTGGCGGGTCATCGACGCGGAGCGCGCGCGCCGCGGGCTGCCCAGCCTCGAGCAGGCGAAGCGCCCGCCGCGTTTCCTGGCCACTGCGGCGCGCTACGGCCTCGGCGTGGGCGACCCCGCGGCGGTCAGGGAGGTGCTCGCGTGAGCACGCTGGACCGCCGGACGCTCCTCACCGCGGCGTGCGCCGGCGCGGCGGCCTGCCTCCTGCCGCGGACCGCGGGCTCGCTGGTGACGCCGCCGGTGGGCTCGGTGATCTCCGGCGAGGAGCTGCCGGCCCGCGAGGCCTCCTGGTACAAGAAGCTCCCCGAGGGACGCGTCGAGTGCCAGCTCTGCCCGCGCGGCTGCCAGGTGGCGGATGCCGAGCGCGGCGGTTGCGGGGTGCGGGAGAACCGCGGCGGGACGTACGTCACCCTCGTCCACGGCGTGGCATGCTCGGTACACCTCGACCCCATCGAGAAGAAGCCGTTCTTCCACGTGCTCCCCGGCGCGCAGGCGCTCTCCTACGCGACCGCCGGCTGCAACGTCGAGTGCAAGTTCTGCCAGAACTGGGAGATCTCGCAGTTCCGCCCGGAGCAGGTGCGCGCGCAGTACCTCCCGCCCGAGACGCTGGCCGAGCTTGCCAGGCGCAACGAGGTGCCGCTGCTCTCAGCAACCTACTCGGAGCCGGTCGTGTTCTGGGAGTACGTGCGCGACACCGCGGTCGCAGGCCGCCGGCTGGGCGTGCGCTCCACGGTGGTGAGCAACGGCTACGTCCAGGAGCAGGCGCTGAAGGACGTGCTGCCGCACCTGTCCGCGATGAAGGTGGATCTCAAGGCGTTCTCGGAACGCTTCTACAAGGAGCTGGTGCGCGGCGAGCTGAAACCGGTGCTCAAGGCGCTCGAGGTCATCAAGGCGAGCGGGACGTGGCTCGAGATCGTGGTGCTGCTCATCCCGGGCCAGAACGACTCCGAGCGGGAGGTGCGCGATCTCTCGCGCTGGGTCAAGCGCACCCTGGGAGCCGAGGTGCCGGTGCACTTCACCCGCTTCCATCCGACGTATCGGCTCACCAACCTGCCCCCCACACCGATCCCGACCCTCGAGCGCGCCTGGCAGGTCGCGAAGGCCGAAGGACTCGCCTTCCCATACATGGGCAACGTCCCCGGCCACCCCGGCGAGAACACGGTCTGCCCGGGCTGCGGCAAGCAGCTCATCCGCCGGGTCGGCTTCCAGGTGCTGGAGAACGTTATCAAGAGCGGACGCTGCCCGCAGTGCAGGCGTGAGGTCCCCGGCGTCTGGAGCTGACTTCGCTGGCAGTGTGGTCATCCCAGGTGCTCGAGGAGGATCTTGACCCCGATCGCGATCAGCACAAGGCCGCCGAGGATCTCCATGCGGCTGCCGATCTGCATACCGACGGCGGTCACCGTGGCGCTCACCACGCCGACCACCACACTCGGGAACCAGACCGTGACGCCGAGCATCACGAAGGAGAAACCCACCGCCAGGGCGTCCACGCTGGTCGCCAGGGAGAGCACCACGAGCGAGGCGCCGCGCAGCGCCACGCTGGAGCCGATCGCGACGGCGAAGCAGTCCATCGCCGGGCCCAGCGCGATCCCGAGGATGACGGTCGTGTTCACACTCGGGTCCTGGTTGCCGGCACCGGCGGCGGCGCATGCGTTCCGGCACCTGCCACAGGGGAATTCTCGCAGAACCGCGCTAAACTCCGCCGTCGGAGGTGCCTAGTGCCGGCGAACACGGAGGCCTTGCCCCGCCAGATCCTGGACAACACCACGCGGCTGCTGGTGCAGCTGTGCGAGATCTCGTCCGCAAGCGGGGACCTGGGGGGCATCCGAAAATTGGCCGAGCGGGTGGCTGTCGAGCTCTCCAGGCACGGCCTGGCCGCCCAGGTGGGGACCGAGAGCGACGGGGAGGGCAACCCGCAACCTGTGCTCATCGCCTGCGGCCCCGAGGCGGGCAAGAACTACCTGCTGCTCGTGGGGCACATGGACACCGTGCTGGATGCGGTGCCCCCGCGGATCGAGGGTGACCGCCTGTGGGCGACCGGCGCCCTCGACATGAAGGGCGGCCTCGCGATGCTGGTCGGGGCCCTCGACCTGCTCGCGGCGCGTGGGCAGAAATACCCGGCCGACCTGCTCCTCGTCGCGGTCCCCGACGAGGAGGTCGGCGGCACCATCTCGGAGAGAGCCGTGCGGCGCTGGGGCCAAGACGCCCGGGCGCTCCTGGTCATCGAACCGGGCGAGGGGCGCGGGGAAGCCGAGACCCTGGTGGCGGGGCGGCGCGGCATGTTCGAGTGGAAGCTCGACGTCACCGGGCGCGCCGCCCACTCCGGGCTCGCCTACTGGCAGGGCCGCTCCGCGCTCGCCGCCGCTGCCGACTGGGCCGCCCAGGCCCAGCGCATGTCGGAACCGGGGCCCGGGATCACCGTCAACGTCGCCCGCCTGGTGGGCGGCGACACCGACTTCGTCAACGGCCTCGCCGCCAACTTCGCCCTGCTCGGAACCTCGCGGCGCCGCAACGTCGTTGCCGACCGCGCGGTCGCCGAGGGCGAGGCGCGCTTCCTCGCGCCTGCCGACGGCGAGCGAGTTCTGCAGCGCCTCCAGAAGCTCACCGAGACGCTGGCGTCGTATCACGACGTCAAAATGGCGCTCATCCGCGGCATGAGCGTGCCCCCGGTGGACCCTCATGGCCCCGGTGCACCGATCGTGGAGCGCGTCGTCGGGCTCGCCAATGCGCGCGGCTGGCAGCTCGAGGTGGAGGAGGACCGCGGTGGGATCTCGTTCCCCAACTATGTCGCCGAGCCCACCAGGTTGCCGATCGTGGACGGCCTCGGGCCAGTCGGCGACGGCATGCACACGCGCGACGAGTACCTGAGCCTGCGCTCGCTCGAACGCCGCATCGTCCTCCTCGCCGACCTGCTGGCCACGCTCTGAGGCTCCGACGTACGCCCCCGTTGTGAGGCGCCAGTCCACCGGCTCAACCAGCCGGCCAACGGACCGGCGACCACTCCAAGAGCACTGCGTCGAATAGGTTGAATCGAATGAGTCGCAAAATACCCACCAACCGGGCCAGGACCGTCCCCATGCAATCCCTTTCACGATAGAGCTAAAATCAAACGCGGCTTGAGAGCACCTTTTTCCTGCCAGGCCCCACGCGGCGACAAGGCGAAGCCAACCGTGTCCGGAGGAGTCCGAGCATGCGAGGAACCCCACTGGCGAGCCACCTCTCCCCTCTCACGATCCTCGTGCTGTGCGTAGCCGCGGCCGCTGGTCTGCCGGGCCGCGCACCGGCTGCCGCCGAGCAGCCGCCGGGCCAGGCGCCCGGTTCCCCATTCCCTGAGGACCACCGCAGGCTCACCACGACGATCTCGCTTCCCGAGATGCAGGCTTTCCTGGAGAGCGTGAACGGGAAAGGTCCGATCACGGTGTCCGTGGAGGGGACGAGCGCCGGGGGGAGACCGCTCTACCTTGTGCACGCGAGCCGGAGCGCTGTGGCGACGTGGCGGATCTTCTTCTACGCGCAGCAGCACGGCAACGAGGTCTCCGGCAAGGACGCGTTGCTCTACCTGATCCGCGACATCGCGGTCCGGCCCGAGCTGCTGCCGCGCGACGTCGATCTGTGGATCATGCCGATGGTCAACCCGGACGGGGCCGTTGCCGACAGGCGGAGGAACGACGCCGGCACCGACCTCAACCGCGACCATATCGTGCTCGAGCAGCCCGAGACCCAGACGCTCCATCGCGTCGCGCGCCGCCTGCGACCGCACCTTGCCGTCGACTGCCACGAGTTCACGCGCGACTCGGAGGAGCGCCGCAAGCGCGGGTGGTTCGCATGGCCCGACATCACGATGGACGGGCTCAACAACCCGTTGTTCGACCCGGCCGTGATTGCGGCCGCCCTGCGCTGGGTGAACGAGTCCGGCCCGCCCGAGACCACGGCCGCGCACAACTTCCTGCGCTACTCGGTCGGGGGGCTCCCCCCCGACGAGGAGCAGCGTCACTCGGCCCCCGACATCGACGGGGGCCTCAACGCCATCGGGATGTACGGGAACCTCTCGTTCATCATCGAGGCGGCGGTTATGCGCGAGGGGAAGGGGCCGACCTCGGATCTCGGCAGCCGGGTGGACGCCTACCTCGTCCTGTTCTGGCGTTTCATCAACGGCGACGGTCACCGCCAGCAGGACCTCGCGGCGGTCGAGCAGGCCCGCCACCGCCCGCTGCCGCCATTCATCCCCACCAACTACCTGTGGGTCAACCCCGGAATCACGATCACCGAGTTCCCGGTCACCGAGGCCGCCACGGGGCGCACGCTCCGGATCCCGACCGCGAACATGATGACCGAGATGGCCGTCAAGACGACGGTGCCGACGCCGCTCGGGTACGCGGTCGAGCCCCGCGCCGCCAGGGAGTTCGCCGCGCTGCTCGAGCGCCACGGCATCCCCTACGAGGAGCTGACCGCGCCCAGGATCGTCAGGGCCGAGGCGTGCACGCTGCTGCGCCTGGAGGAGGAGTTCGACGACCTATACTCCCGCTACGAGGGGCGCCAAATCGTGCGCAGGGGGCCGCCGGCGGACCTCGAGCTGGCGCCCGGGGCACTGTGGGTGCCGCTCGAGGGCGAGGCCGCTTTGCGCGCGGTACTCGTGCTGGAGCCGACGATGTTGTACGGCGTCTACCAGTACCCGCGCTACAAGGCGCTCGTCGGCACCGGCGGTTCACTGCCCGTGGCGCGCATCGTCCGCTGACGCGAAAGGTCAGACCATGCAAAGGCTCATTGCCTCCCTCTGCTTCGTCGTGGCGGTCTTCGCTCCCGCTCCCACCGCGCCCCAGACACCGAGGCCGGCGCCCAAGGTCGCGGATGACTTCGTGAGCGCAGAGCCGGCGCCTCCCCTGCCCGAGCCCCTCAAGGCCGCGCTTGCCGGCATCAGGGCCCCGGCGCTCGCGGCTCAGATCGCGTTCCTGGCCGCTCCCAACATGGAGGGGCGCGGCCTGGGCAGCCGGGGCCTCGACACCGCGGTCGAGTACGTCGCCGCGAGCCTGGCGCTGGCGGGGGTCCCGCCGCTCGCCGTGGCCGACCCGAAGAAACCGGCCTCCGAGGCCTACTTCCAGCTCGTGCCGCTGCGCGAGATCACCGGCAGCGGAGGTGAGGTGACGGTCGAGAGGCGGAGCGGCCAGGGGGTCCGCAGCCGTTCGTTCCGCTCCGGCGTTGACTGCCTGTTCCCCTCCCTGCCGCCGCAGAGCGTGACCGCACCGGTGGTGTTCGCGGGGTACGGGATCCGCGAGCGAGAACCCGCCCGCGACGACTACTCGAGCGTGGACGTGCGCGGCAAGATCGTCCTCGTGCTCGCGGGGCTGCCCGCCGGTACGGAGTGGCAGAAGGCGGAGCTGGTGGCCCGCTACGGCTCGGAGAAGAGGCGCGAGCGCTTCGCCGCGAAGCTCGAGTTGGCGCGCACGCTGGGCGCCGCCGGCGTGCTGGGCGTCCAGGGGGACGACTTCGCCACGCGGGCCGTCGCCAACGAGCAACCGGAGGAGAGTTCGTTCCTCCCGTACGACGGCGCCGGGGAGGCCCCGCCGCTCGTGCGCGTGTCCCCGGTCGCGGCGGACGCCGTGCTGGCCGCCGCGGGCCTGAACACCGGGTCGGCTCGAACCGCGCGGCCCTGCGACCTTGCGGGCGTCACGGTGACGATCCGCGTGACCGCGAGCGAGCGGCTGATCACCAGCCGCAACGTGGTGTGCACGCTCGCCGGCTCCGACCCCGCCCTGCGCGAGGAGGCGATCGTCATCGGCGCCCACATGGACCACCTCGGTACATCGGGGAAGACCGTGTACCCGGGCGCCGACGACAACGCTTCCGGCGTGGCGGCGCTGCTCGAGATCGCGAAGGCGTTCGGCGCGCTGCCGCGCGCGCCGAAGCGGACGCTCGTCTTCACCTTCTGGACCGGCGAGGAGGAGGGCAAGTTCGGCTCCGGGCACTGGGTCCGGCACCCGCTCTGGCCGCTGAAGCACACCCTGGCCTACCTCAACCTCGACATGATCGGACACCCCTGGTTGATGGAGGAGATCCGGAAGCTCGTGGCCGAAACGAGGCTGCCGAACGGCGAGGAGTTCCTCGCCAAGGTGAAGGCGGCCGACTTCGCGGAGCCGGGGCTCCCGGTCGATGCGCCGGAGCTTGCGGCGGCGCTGCTGCGGGCGGGCCCGGGGACCGGCCTCGCGCTGCACCTCGACCGCACCGACGGCACGAACGGGGGCAGCGACTACCGCGACTTCGCCCGCGCCGGGGTCCCGTGGGTGCGCTTCTTCGGAAACTTCTTCCCCACATACCACGAGCCCGGCGACACGGCCGACCAGCTCGACGCCACCCAGGTTCAGAGGATGGCCCGGTTCTGCTTCGCCACGGCCTGGCTGCTCGCCGACCGCTAGACCCGACAAAACGCCGCAGACTACCTACGGCTCCCTACGGCCTCCACCCCGCGGGTGGCAGGCAACCCCCTGCGCGCAGAGGAATACGCCCGCCTGGCTCGCTGTTGTGAATGCTGAGGAAATGAACAGGTCTAGGGCGGCCTGAATTACAGAGCGTGCAGTGGACAGGGTTTACGAACCCACGGAGGAAAACAAGCATGAGAAAGCCGATTCTTGCGGCGGTAGTGGTTACTGTCTTTGCGCTCGGGCTGGCCGGGAGTCTCGCCTGGGCGGCGGACCTAATTTCCGTGAACATCCCCTTCAGCTTTATCGTGAAGGACAAGGAAATGCCGGCCGGCCGCTATGAGATCCGGACGGATGGCCCCAATGAGGCCAGACTGACCATCCGGAGCAAAGAGGGCGGCGGGCAAGCCTTGGTCCTGGTCATAGAGCGGCTCGCGGACACCGGTGCCAAGGAGCCCAAGGTCGTCTTCGACAAGATGGAGAACGGGAAGAGCTATCTTTCCGAGGTCCATTTCCCCGGCCAGGACGGCTTCCTGGTGGGGATCGCGAAGGGTAGAGAAACACACGTGACGGTCACCAGCAAAGAGTAGTACTGAGCTTTCGCACGTTTCAAGACCAGGGGCCTCCCGCGCGGGCGGCCCCTGGGTGTGCTTCTTCGGGAACTAGTTCCGACCTTACCACGAGCCCGGCGGCACGCCTGACCAGCTCGACCCCGCCCAGGTGCAGTCGATGGCGCGGCTCTGCCTCGCTACGGCGCCTGGCTGCCTGCCAACCGCTAGGACCCGGTACAGACACCGCAGGCCACATACCGCCCCCTCCCCGGCGGTCGCAGCGAACACCCTGCGCGAAGAATATGCCCGTCTTGCCCGGTGTTGTGATTCGATGGGCAACAGACGAATAAGGGCCAAATGGAACGAATTGCAGAGCGTGCAGTGAACAGGGCTTACGAGCCCACGAGAGGGAGAATGGTATGAAAAAGCAGGTTCTAGCGGCAGTCGTGGTTGCTGTGTTTGCGCTCGGGTTGGCGGGGAGTCTCGCCTGGGCGGCAGACGTAGTGTCCGTGAACGTCCCCTTCAGCTTTGTCGTGAAGGACAAGGAACTGTCGGCCGGCAGCTATGAGATCCGGGTGGAAGGCGAAGGGGAGGATTACCTGGCCATCCAGAGCACCAAGGGCGGCAAGCCAGTCTTGGCCCTAGTTATAGAGCGGCTCGCGGATACCGGTGTCAACGAGCCCAAGGTCATCTTCGACAAGATGAAGGACGGGAAGAGCTATCTTTCCGAGGTTCACATACCCGGCAAGGACGGCTTCCTGGTGGGGATCGCGAAGGGTAGAGAAACACACGTGACGCTCTCCGGCAAAGAGTAGTACTGAGCTTTCGCACGTTTCAAAACCAGGGGCCGCCCGCGTGGGCGGCCTCTCGTTGTCAGCGCCGCACGACAGCGCCGCTTTTGGAAGTGTCCTCAACCGGTGCGTGGAACCAAGCGGCTGCCTAGTTTGACTTGCCGAGCAGGTTGAGCATGAAGGCGTACTTCAGCGCCATCAGCTTGTACTTCTCCAGACGACCGCTGGCGCCGCTGTGTCCCGAGGCCATGTTGGTCACGAGCAGGATCACGTTGTCGTCGGTCTTCACGGCCCGCAGCTTCGCCACCCACTTGGCCGGGCTCCAGTACGGGACCTGGGTGTCGTTGAACGTCGAGGTCACGAGCATGGACGGGTACGCCTGCCGCTTGACGTTGTCGTATGGGGAGTACGACAGGAGGTAGTCGTAGACCTCCTTGCTGCTCGGATCCCCCCACTCCTCGTACTCAACGGTGGTGAGCGGCAGGTTGGGGTTCAGGCTGTCGGTGACGACATCGGTCCACGGGACCTCGGCGATGATCCCCTTGAAGAGGACAGGGCGCCAGTTGGCCACGACGGCCATCAGCATGCCCCCCGCGCTCATCCCGTTGGCGAACAACTTCGTGGGGTTGGTGTACCTCCGCGCCACGAGGTACTCGGCGCAGGCGATGAAGTCGGAGTAGGTGTTCCTCTTGTGGAGCAGTTTGCCGTCCTCGTACCAGGCGCGCCCCAGCTCCTGACCGCCTCTCACGTGAGCCATGGCGTAGACGAAGCCGCGGTCGAGCAGGCTGATGCGCTCGGGCGCGAAACCCGCTTTGCCGCTGTAGCCGTACGCACCATATCCGTACAGCAGCAGCGGGTTGTTGCCGTTCCTGCGCAGTCCCCTCCTGAACACGAGCGAGATCGGGATCCGTGCGCCATCGGGGGCGGGAGCGAACAGGCGGCGCACCTCGTAGTTCTTGGGGTTGTAGTCTCCGAGGACCTGGTCCCGCCTGAGCAGTTTCTTCTTTCCCGTGGCCAGCTCGCACTCGTAGATGGAGTCCGGCACGATCGGCGAGGAGTAGGTGAAGCGAAACGTTCGGCTGTCGAACTCCGGGTTCCTCTCGAGCCCCGCGTGGAACGCCGCATCCTCGAACGCGACGGTGCGATCCCTTCCGCCCGAAAGACTGATCACCCGCAGGCGTGGCAGTCCCCCGGCGCGTTCGACGAGCACGAGGTAGCCCTTGAACACGTCGAACTCCTCCAGCAGGACAGCCTCTTGGTACGGGACCACCGGTTTCCAGGATTCCTTGCCGGTGCTCCCCGGATCGGCCTCCATGAGCCGGAAGTTGGGTGCGCCGAGGTCGGTCCGGATGTAGAACTTGCCTCCACCGTGTTCCACCCAGTAGCGCAGCCTCGGCGTCCGCACCTGGAAGACCTTGAGCTCACCGCGGGGCTCCGAAGCTCTCAGGTACCTGTACTCGGAGGAGGTCTCGCTCGAGGTGCTGACGAGCACGTACTTGCGGGACTTCGAGAGGCTCAGCGACAGCTCGAACTTGACGTCGTCCTCGTGGAAAACGAGCGCGTCCTTATCGGCCGGCTCCCCAAGAACGTGCCGCATGACCCGGTATGTGCGGACGGTGGCATCGTTCGCCGCGTAGAAGACGGTCCGGCTGTCCGCGGCCCAGGCCACGTCCGCGGAGGTGCCTGCGATGGAGTCGGGCAGCATCCTCCCGTCAGTCAGGTCCTTGAAGAACAAGGTGTACATCCTGTCGCCCGAGGTGTCGACGCCGAACGCCAGGAGCCTGTTGTCAGGGCTGACCGCGAGCCCCGCCGTCTTGCAGAGCTTGTGGTCCGCGGCCAGGAGGTTCACGTCGAGCATAACTTCCTCCCTGGCCTCCGGCGAGCCCTTCCTCCGGCAGTAGAGGGGGTACTCCCGTCCCTTCTCGTAGCGCGTGTAGTAGAAGTAGCCGTTGTCCTCAACGGGAAGCGAGACCTCATCTGGCTTGAGCCGGCCGGCCATCTCCTCGTAGAGCCTGGCCTGGAGTGTCACGGTCGGCTCCATCACGGCCGCGGCGTATTCGTTCTCGGCCTGGAGGTACGCAACGACGCCGGGGTCGTTCCGGTCGTTCATCCAGAAGTAGTCGTCGACCCTCTTCTCGCCGTGCATCTCGAGGACCTTGGGGACCCTTGCTGCCAGGGGAGGCTTGGGGAGCTGCTGCCAAGGCTCGGCAGCCCGTGCTCGGGGAAGCGGCCCGAGTGCAGCCAGGGCAAAGAGGACCAGCAACGCGCCGCGGACACGAGTGTTGTGTGGCACCTTTCGCTCCATTCAGGATCAGCGTTAGTCGTCTAGAACTGAACCTCGGCGTACCACCCCTTGTTGACGATCGTGGTCTTGTACGGCTGCGACAGCTTCTGCAGCCGCTCGATGACCTCCCCGCACCTCTTCGTGCTGGCGAGGCGTGGAACGCCGTACAGCGGCCCCTCGTCGTCGATCGTGATGGGGATCAGCTGGATCTTCCGGAGCTTCTCCTGGTTGACGGTCATCCGCAGCACGATACCCTCGAAGATCACCTCGGGATCCCTGCGGTCCCACACCGACACGTTGGTGGGCCGCGCGATCTCGCCGTCACGCTGGTGGATGAGGTCGATCGGTATCTTGTCGAGTGTCCTGTACTGGTAGATGAAGTCGGAGAGACTGTAGAAGATCGGCTTCCCCTTGTAGATCTCGATCCCGCGCAGGACGTGCGGCCCGCTGCCGATGACCATATCCGCGCCGGCGTCGATCGCCTTGCGGTACATGATCTCGTCGTTGGGCGGGGTGGTGTCCTGGAAACCGTAGGCCCGGTGGTGGCTGAGGTCATGGTTGTGGAGGGAGACCATCACGATGTTGTTGTGCCTCTTCGCCATCACGATGTCGTCCTCCATCGCCTCAATGTCGTTCTCGAGCGGGCCCTCGATCGCCTCGACCTTACCGCCTTCCTTCGCGACCAGGATGGTGGCGGGGTTGATCGTGGCGAGGCAGGGAGCGTTGGGGTCGCCGCAGCGGTACTTCTGCGTCCAGTACCGCATGTACGAAAGCAAGGCAAACCTGGTCTTCTGGCTTTGGACGCCCGTCGTGCCCGGCTCGTGAGCGGCGGCGAGCGTGAGGCCGGCGCCCGCGTGGGTGATCTGAGCGCGGTCGAGCGCCTTGAGGCAGTCCTTCAGCCCCTCCGGTCCGAAATCGAGGGCGTGGTTGTTCGCCATGCTCACCATGTTGATGCCGATGGCGGCGACCTCCCAGACGAACTCCGTCGGTGCCCTGAAGTTGTAGAACGGGCGCTGGAGCTCCGGGTGCTCGTTCATCGAGAACTCGAGGTTCCCGTACGCGATGTCGGCCTCCTGCATGAGCCGGAAGAGCTGCTGGTGGTATGGCTCGGGGAGGGTGCTGATCTGCTCGTTGAAGATCATGTCGCCGACGCCGGTGATGATGATGTCGCCGGGCTCTTCCTTGAGCATGGCCGTGACCCTTTCCTCCCAGTTGATCTTCTCGGCCGGTTCAGGGGGCCTGATGCGCCGGTTGTAGACGGACTTGCTCTGGTCCCACGTCAGCTTTTTCTGCTCCGGGGCCTGAGCACGGGCCGACCCTGTCGCCCACGAGAATCCGACAACCGCGAGGAGCAACATCCCGACTCTCTTCAGGCGGGCACGCTTTCCAGCGTTCATAAGAGGCACCTCCTTGTCGTTGCCACGCGAGCACCAAGAGATGCACGCATTGTACGTTGCTCTCGGCCTACCGCACCGCGGCTGGGGCTGGTGCGCCGCTGATAACGCTGCGCTTGGCGAGATCGAAGCTCTCACCGGGAAGCAAGACGTGAACGCGCATCCCGTGGACGCCGAGGAGGTCCTGGCCCGTCTCGACCGGCTGCCGGGTCACGGCGGTGCCCTTTGCATCCAGCACCATCACGCAGCTCGTGCCCAGCACCTGGAAGGTGTCGTCAGGGCGGACCCAGACGGCGGTGTCCTCGTCCACGCCGACGCCCAGGAGCTCGGGGTGCTCGAGGATCACCGAGATCAGGCGGTTGGAGCGCTGCCTGGCGATAAAGTGCTGGTCCACGACGACCCCGCGGAAGAACCCGAGACCGTTCCAGAGCTCGACGCTGTTTGCCCTAATCACCTTGAAGTCCCCTTCGCCGGTGATCATGGGGTCGCTCTGGCACGCCGTGCCGGCCGAAGTGCCGCCGATGACTGCGCCGTGCGCGAACGCTCTCGCGATCGCTGCTCCGACCGGTGTACCGAGCAGCGCGTTGGTGATGCGGATCTGGTCGCCTCCGCCGAAGAAGATCCCGCTCGCCTTGCCGGCGAGCTCGGCGTAGTCGGGGCGCATCGCATCGGCCTTGCTCCTGATCTCGAGCGCCACGACGTTCGCGCATCCGTACTCCTCCTTGAATAGCTTGACGTAGTAGGAACCGGTGTCCGGCTCCTTGGATGCGGTCGGGATGGCCACGATCAGTGCCTGCGGCCCGCCCGCCAGCTCGACGAACTTTCGCATCGCCCCGGCCGGCTTCTCCCCTCCCCCGATCAGCACGAGGTGGCCCTTGGGCGCCTGCGCGGCGAAGACGCCGCATGCAACCAGCATTCCAAGGGCTCCTGTCAGAAGACCTCTTCGAGCGCTCATCCCCGCGTCCTCTCTCACACTCATCATCCCGGCCCCCCGAGTTGGAAAAGGTGGGGCGGCCCGAGGGCCGCCCCTGTGCAAGGAGGAAGTGCTGCCTCAGAACTCCAGCCGGATGCCCGCCCGGATCTCCCTCGGCCTCTCGATCTGGGTGGCTTCGCCGAACGCGCTGTTTGGTCGCCACGGATTCGAGGTGCCCAGACGGTAGTCGCCCCAGCGCTTGTTGACGTTCAGGACCGTGCCCTTGTTCTGGCAGTTGAAGCACTCGACCGAAGCCGTCAGGCCCACTGCTTTGGAGAACCTGGCGGTCCAAGCGAGGCGCAGGTCGATGAGGCTGCGGTTGGGCAACTGCTCCGAGCCCATGGGGGTGAGGTTCATGTACCTGCCGGTGTACGCGTTGTAGTCGAGGTTCCTGACCCGCACGTACGGCGTCCAGTACCAGCCGGACATGTATCTGTACTGGCCGCTGAACTGGAAGTTGAGCGGGAGATCCACAGCACCGGTGAGCTTGAACTCCCACGGGCTGAAGGCCAAGTCCATCCTCCCGTCGATGTTGAACAGCCCGTTGATGTCCCGCCACTCGTCGGCGTAGCCGTAGTCACTTGTAACGTTCCCCTTCAGATCCGACCACACGAGCGAGGAGCTCAGCTGCCAGCCGTGCGAGTAGCGCTTCTCGAAGCGGAGGATGGCCGACTGGTAGTTACGGTAGGCGGGGTTGTCGCTCGTGAGGACCCAGTCCTGCTGGGAGAGCAGGTTGTAGATCGGGATGTCGCCGCCACCGTATGGGTTGTTGTGCGCGGTGAACAGCTCGTAGTCCATGTTCGCGTTTTCCATCACCATGAAGCTGCGGAATTTGCGATCCATCAGGTCGACCCCGATGGACATGTCCTGGCTGAGTTGCTGCTCGAAGGTGAGGAGCGCCTCGTCCACGTAGGGTTGGCTGGTCTCGCCCATCCGAGCCCTGATGTCGACGAGCGGGTCGCAGTCGGTGTACCCGTTGGTCTTGGAGTCCCAGTAGCAGTCCTGGTCAGGTATCACCCCATTCCCCGAGGCCTCGCGGTCCCACAAGTACGTCATTGCCTTGTTGTGGTAGCGGCCCCAGTGCGCCTTCAGAGCAGTGCGGGCGTTGCCGAAGAGATCCCACACGAAGCCGATCCGGGGATCGACGAACGAGGCCTTGTACACGCTGGAGTCGCCGTGGCCGCTCTGCCAGCCTCCGTCGTAGCTGCCGTAGCGTAACCCGACGTTGATCGTGAACCGGTTGAGCCGCAGCGAGTCCTGAGCGTAGAAGTGCATGCCGCTATACTTCGTGTACTGGTCGTACTCGCCCCACCCGCGCTCGATGTAGTAAGGGCAGAGCGATGGGTCGGCCAAGTACGCGTCCATTGAGGCACAGTCCGGGATGTAGTCGTAGTAGGTGAAGCCGCCGTTTCGCAGTGTAACATAATCCGACGTCCCCTTCTCGTAGATGGCCCCGAACTTGAAGGAGTGGGAGTCGTTGCCGCCGAAGAGGCCGTCCGCAAAGAGGGTCCACGAGGCGTCCATTGTCATGACGCGGCTGGCTATGCGGTCCTGGAACGCCGCGTTGACCCACGCGAGCCCGCTGTCATCGTCAATGCGGCCGGGGGTATCCGAGCCGTGGTACGGGGTGTAGTCGTCCCGCCCGTCGTTCCCGGTGAGCTTGACGTTGAGGAAGTTGTTGGCGTTGATGAGGTACTCCCAGTTCAGGCCACCGGTCCACTCGGGCCCGTACTGCTTCCGAGTCGCCTCCGGCAGGACGTAGGCGGTGATGCCCCTGCGATCGTTGGTCACCGCGTCGTACTCGGCCATCAACGAGAGGCGGTTCTCCGGAGTGGCCTGGAAGGTAAGCTTGCCGAGGTAGCGGGGGATCTTGCGGTCGGAGGTGTCTACGGCGCCGACGGGGGTCGTCACCTGGTGCCAGTACTCTGCGGAAAGGAAGTACCACAGCTTGTCCTTCGTCACCGGGCCACCGAGGCTGAGCGCCGCATCGGTGAACTTCGTCACCGGGGCCGGGGCGGTGGGGTCGTTGTTACTGACCCACGAGGCGGGCTCGTAGTAGTACTCCGCCGTGCCGTGGAAGGCGTTCCCACCCGACTTGGTCACGCCGTTGATCATCCCACCGGTGAAGCCGCCGTACTCGGCGGCGGCGCCCAGCCCGCCGACCTGGATCTCCTGAAACCACTGTATGCTCGGCAGGACCCAGTGCTGACCCGAGCCCGCGTCGGCGACGTTCACGCCGTCGAGGGTGTATGCGTTTCCCGACTCTGTATAGCTCCCGTACGCCAGCATCGCGCTTCCACTCGATGACGTGTAGTCCATGTTCACCCCGGGAGCGGACTGAATGATGTTGTAGTAGTTGCGCGGCAGCGGCTGGCGGTCGATGAACCCCGCGTCGAAGTTGGCGGAGACGGAGTTGGAAACCACGCTGACCACCGGGGCCTCGGCGCTGACCGTGATCGCCTCGGCAATCTTCGCCTGCGGCAACGTGATGTCGAGCTGCAGCGCCCCGCCCAGCTTGACCCGCACGTCCTCCTGCCGAACCGATGCGAAACCAGCGAGCTCCGCCTCGATGACGTAGCTGCCGACCGGCAGCGAGGGGAAGCGGTATACCCCGCGCTCGTCGGTGTACGCGGTTATCTTCCGAGCCACCAGCGCGTCGGAGTAGGCGGTCACCGCAACGCCCGGGAGCGCCGCTCCCTGCGCGTCCTTGACCGTGCCCTGCACGCTGCCCGAGGTACTCTGAGCGGCAAGCGGTACCGCCAGGCCGAGCAGCAGCAGGACCATTACTACGCCTCGAAGAACACTTCGCATCATGTCTCCTCCCCGGGCGCCGCGCTCATCCTCTCGCGGCACCTCGATCCTGGACCGGAAGCCTTCACGGGCTCGCGACACCGGCCCCGCCAATGCCAGGCACGCGCTCCGCCACGATGGCGACGCGTCGCGCCGATGCTTGCTCACGTTTGTGCCCTCATTCCCGCCACCAGCATCGCGCCCGCGGACTTGATGTGCCGGCGCACCGCGCGCTCGGCGCGCTCCGGGTCCCGCGCCGTCAAGGCGGCCACGATCTCGGCGTGCTCGGCGGCATCCGGCTCGTCGCGGCCGGGCACCGATGCCACGGCGATCCTTGGGATGTTGCTCCACAGCATCGTGGGAAAGGCGGACCACAGCTGCGCGAGCGTCCGCACGATGTACGACCGCCGGCTGGCCGAGAAGATGAGTGAATGAAAGCGGCGGTTCAGCTCGCGGTACTCGCGCAGCTCCTCAGGGTTCTTGCAGCGCACCATCTGCTCGTGCAGCACTGCCAGCTCCCCCAGCTCGTTGTCGGTGACGTTCAGGGCAGCCGACCGGGCCGCCATCCCCTCGATGAACGCCCGGCAGGCGTACAGGTCCTCGACGTCCTCTGGGGAGAACTCGACGATCCGGGCGCCCCGGTAAGGGACGTGCTCGACGAGCCCCTCTGCTGCCAGCTGCTTGAGCGCCTCGCGCACCGGCATCTGGCTGACCTCGTACGCCTGCGCCAGCCTCTCCTGCCTGAGCCATTCGCCGGGTTTGAGACGGCCTTCGAGGATGTCCGCACGCAGGCGGTCCGCGACCCAGTGGTGAAGCTGGCGGTGCGAGCGGGGGGTGGGCTCACTTGCCATCGCGACTTCGTATATGTGATCTAATATCTAAATCCTTGCGGAGGCTACCAGGGCACGAATCGCAAGTCAAGAGTCGAGTGGCAGAGTTCTTTCTCATAGAGGGACCATGGTTTGTGAGCCAGCGCCGTGATCCCGCCTGAACGGAAGGTCACAGGAGCGTCAGGACGATGAAGCCCTCAGAGGGGTCAGTTCCACCCGGTCAGCGCAGGCCAGACGAGCACCGCGAGCGAGAGCACGAAGAACGCCGCCTGCATCTTCCACTGCCACCCCACCCAGCGCTCGTAGGGGATCTTGGCGAGCGCCAGCGTCCCGACCGTGACCGCCGAAGTGGGGAGGATCATGCTGTTGAAGCCTGCGCCGAGCTGATAGGCCAGCACCAGGGTCTGGCGGGTGATCCCCGAGAGGTCCGCCAGGGGTGCGAGCAGCGGCATGGTCAGGACGGCCTTCGTGGAGCCCGACGGGATGAAGAAGTTGAGGATGAACTGGAGCACGTACATCGCCTGGGCGGCGAGCACGCCCCCGAAATGCGAGGTCACCGAGGCCATCCCGTAGAGGATCGTGTCCAGGATGTGACCGTCCTCGAGGATCACGACGATGCCCCCGGCGAACGCCACGATTAGCGCGGCGCTCGCGATGTCCTTGGCGCCCGCGACGAACGACTTGGCGAGCTTGCTGGGAGGAATACCCGCGGCGATCCCCGCCAGGACGCCCATGGCGAAGAAGAGCCCCGCGAACTCCACCATGTACCAGTTGAGCACCGTCGAGCCCACGATCAGGCCCACGACGGTGCCGAAGAGGATGAGCAGGCACACCGCGTGCCGCCAGGTGAAGACCACCTGCTCCTCCTCGGCCTTTCCGATCTCCTCACGCCGCGCACGGTCCAGGTCGTACATCGGGCTGCGCGTGGGGTCGGCCTTGACGCGCGCCGCGTAGATCATCACCCACGCGATGGCGAGCGCGGTGGCGAGCACCCACACGAGGATGCGGTAGCGGATCCCCGAGCCCAGCGGCACGCCAGCGATGCCTTGCGAGATCTGAACCGTGAACGGGTTGAGGAACCCTGCGGAGAAGCCGACCCCCGCCCCCACGAACGAAAGGCAGACGCCGACGATCGAGTCGTAGCCGAGCGCGATGGCCATGGGCACGAAGATGAGCGCGAACGGGATCGCCTCCTCGGCCATGCCGTAGGCGCCGCCGAAGAACGAGAACACCGTCATCACGATCGGGATGATCAGGTAGCTCCGGTTCCCGAGCAGCCTCACGAGCTGATTGATGCCGGCCGCGATCGCGCCGGTGTCGTTGAGGATGTTGAAGGCGCCCCCGACCATGAAGATGAGCCCGATGATCGCGCCCATCCGCAGGAAGCCCCGCATCGGTGCCAGGAAGATCTGACCGAGCTGCGGTGTGCTCGGCTCGACCTTGTAGCTGCCCGGGACCACCACCTCCCGCACGGTGCCGCCGACGGTTTCTTTGTGGCGCTCGTACGAGCCGCCGGGCAGGATCCACGTTGCTGCCGCCGCGAGCAGGATGAGCGTGAAGGCGATCACGAAGACGTCGGGGCTCTTCTTGGCCATCGAGGGCCCTCCAGAAAACCGCCGCATTATAGGGGGCTTCTCGCAGAGTCAAGGGCGAGATCGGGGAAACTCCGGCCCCGGTCGGCCGTCACCTGAGGCCGTCGGCGAGGTAGAGGTCCGGGAGAACGAGGTGGTACGAGCCGGCGTGGGACGCGCCGTCGCCGCTCACGAACACGCCGTTGAACTTCACGAAGCCCGGGTCGGAAAGCCCGATCTCGCGGACCACGTCCGTGCGGCCGGTCGCGAAGTCGTACGCGTGGATCCGGCCGGGCACGCCGGTTGTCGCTTGTGCCGGGCCAATCTGGTGCAGCTCAGGCGGGCCGCGTGAAGGCCATCCGGAGATTGCCACCGAGCGCCGCCAGGCCAGACTCACCCCGACCGCTCTCCTCCAGTTCCGCGTGCAGCTCCACCAGCCACGGCATCTCCTCGATGAGCTGCGAGAGCCGGCACAGCAGCTCCACCTCGTGGCCCTCTGGAGGCACGCCCACCACCTTGAGCATGCTCCGTGCGTCCTGGTCGGTGAGCGGTGTGATGCGGACGACCGATGGCTGGTTTGCCCGCCCAAGGACGACGACCGGGCCAAAGACGGGGTGCGGGCGCACGCTCAAGTCGAGTCGTCCGGTCTCGTCGCCCCCTCTCGTGCCCGACAAGACCGGAATGCCGAAACATTTCAGGATTTCACCGGCCTGCTTGCGCGTCAGCGACTGTGGACCGGTGTCCGCCACGACGCCCACCAGTGCGGCCTCGAGCATCTTGCGGGCCTCAGCCGGATCCGTGTCCTCGTACCAGACCAGCCGGCCCGGGGGCTCGCGCCGGTAGGCGGCATAGGCCACGGCGTGCGCCAGTGCGCGGGCCGCCGCCTCGGGGAAGCGGTACGAGGGAAAAGCGGTCTGCCGGTCCGCCACCGCACCCTTGCCCTCGAAGGCGAACTTGACCAGACCCGTGGCCCCCATCATGGAGAGCAGGACCGGCTTGGCCACACCGGTCTTGTGCTCCGCGCTGATCGCGCCGCGACGGATGCCACGGGCCACGAGCTCCGGTTCGCACTCGCCAACACAGAGGAAAATGGCGATGACGGCATGAACCTTGGGGTCCTCGAGCGCCCCCTGTATGGCCTGGCGGTAGTCCTCTGCACCTGCCTGGGGCCCCAGGTCCACCAAGCCGGCTTTCGAGACCTCAAGAGCGTTGGCGTCGCATGCATCCGCCGTGATGGTCACGACGCCTCCCGAGTTGCCCACGATCGCAACGCGGTTGCCGAGCGGCAGGGCTTGGTGGGCCAGCAGAAGAGCCGCGTCGAAGAGCTCCTCCAGGGTGTCCACGCGGATCACCCCCGCTTGCTGGAAGAGAGCGGCAGCCTCCACGTCGCTCACCGGGCTCGCGCCGATGTGGGCGCGCGCAGCGGAGAGCCCCGCTCGGCTGCGGGCACCCTTCACGCACAGCACCGGCTTGCGCCACGAGACCCGCCGCGCCACGCGGGCAAACTGGCGCGGGTTGCCGAACATCTCCAGGTAGAGCATCGCGATGTCGGTGGCGGGATCTTCCTCCCAGTACTGAAGAAGGTCGGTGCCCGAAACGTCGGCCCGGTTGCCGGCGGAGACGAAGGTGGAGAAGCCGAGGCCCCGCTCGCCGGCGTACTGCAGAATGACGATGCCGAGCGCCGCGGAGTGCGAGAAAAAGCCGATGCGGCCGACAGGCGGCATGGCGGGCGCCAGGCTCGCGTTGAGACCGACCTCCGGGTCCGTGTTGAGGAGGCCGAGGCAGTTGGGTCCCACAAGGCGCGCACCATGGGACCTTACGAGATCCACGAGGCGCCTCTGAAGTGCTGCACCCTCCTCCCCGGTCTCCGCAAAGCCGGAGGCCACGACGATGAGCCCCTTGGCCCCGGAACGCACCGCCTCGTCCGCCACCGAGATGACGCTCTCCGCCGGCACGGCCACCACGACGAGGTCCGGCGGCTCCGGCAACTCCGCAACGCTCGGGTACGCGCGCACGCCGTGCACGGAGGCGGCCTGATTGTTGACCGGGTAGACGGTGCCTGTGAAGTTGTTCTCCAGGATGTGCTGGAAGATCCGGCTGCCTACACTTGTCTGATCACGCGACGCACCCACCACTGCAACGACCCGCGGCCGCAGCAGGCGCGCCATCGAGTTGGCGCTGGCGATCCGCTCCCGCAGCTCGGCGCGTTCCCGCACCACTGCCGCTCCGGCCACCGGGAACTGGACGTGGTAGGTGCCGCCATCCAGCACCTGGGTGGACTCGAAGCCCGAGTCCCGGAAGACGTTGATCATCGGCTGGTTCTCGAACAGGATGTCGGCCTCAAAACCTACGAAACCCACGCCGGCGGCGATCCCTGCCACGCGCTCCAGCAGAAGAGTGCTGATGCCCCTCCCCTGGAACTCGTCGTCCACGATAAAGGCCACCTCGGCGGTGTTGCGGGCGCCCAGGCCTACGTAGTTGCCGAACCCGACGACTCTGATATCGGGCTCCTCGCCGATCACGGCCAGCAGGCAGGCGCGCTCACGGGGGTCCTCGCCGAAAACGCCGTCCAGAAACTTGGCGGGCACTTGGGCCATGGCGCCCATGAAGCGCATCCGGAGGCTCTCGGCAGAGACGCGGCTCATCATTGCCTGGATGGCAGGACGGTCCGCAGGGGTGCCCAGGCGCAGCAGCACGGTCTGCCCGTCACGCAGCAGCACATACTCGCGGTATTGCTTCGCGTCTGTGATGATCCTAAACATCCCCAGGCCCTCCGAAACGAGGTCGAAACAGCATAACTCCTTTTCGAAGAAGGTGGGGCCGGATTGACAAGCGCCGCCGCGGCGTCGCAACCCATCCAGGTTGCCTCACGTTTCTCCTGGAGCTCCTCGTTCGTCCCGTTGCGGCCGGAAGGAGCTCCCGCCCACCGACCCCCGCCTCTCCGCGACGGCCTGCGGCACCTCCCCCACCTGGGCCTCATCGCCAGCCGCACGTCGGGCCAAGAAGAAAACCGCGCGGCTTCGAGTCGAAGCCGCGCGGTCTTACGTTGCGGTTCGCTGCGTACGCAGGGCAGCCTAGCGTTCCATGACCATCTTCTTGATCACCTCGACCACCTCGGGGTTCATCAGCGTTTGCACGTCCCCTACCTTGTCGGATCGGTTGGAGAGGGTCGCCAGCACCCGTCGCATGATCTTGCCGGAGCGGGTCTTGGGCATGTCGGGCACGATGTAGACGTCCTTCGGCCGTGCGAACTTGCCGATGTTGTCCTCGATTGCCTTCTTGACGGCATCCTCGATCGCCTTGCTCGGCGTGATCCCAGGCTTGAGCGCGACGTAGACGTCAGGGATCTTGCCTTTGAGCTCGTCGTTGCGCGGGACGACCGCCGCCTCGGCCACCTCAGGCACCACGAGGCAGCAAGACTCGAGCTCCTTCGTGCCCAGCCGGTGGCCGGCGACGTTGATGACGTCGTCCACCCTACCGAGGATGCGGAAATACCCGTCGGCCGCCAGCATCGCCGCGTCGCCGGCGAAGTAGGGCCAATCCCTCCAGTCCTTGCTGTCCTTCTTCTTATTGTACTTGGCGAAGTATGTCGACACGTAGCGGGCGCGGTCGCCCCAGATCGTCTGGAACATCCCCGGCCACGGGTTGCGGATGCAGACGTTACCCGCCTTGTTGGAGCCGAGTGGAAGTTCCTTGCCGTCCTCGTCGAAAACCACCGGGTGAATGCCCGGCACGCCGGGGCCGGCGCTCCCTGGTTTCATCGGGTGGATGGCCGGCATCGTGCTGCACAGGAAGCCACCGTTCTCGGTCTGCCACCAAGTGTCGACGATGACGGCCTTCTCCTTGCCAACGCTCTTGTAGTACCACTTCCAGACCTCGGGTTCGATCGGCTCCCCAACCGTGGTCATGTGCTTGAAGCGGTAGTTGTACTTTGCGGGCTCGTCGGGGCCGAGCTTGCGCAGTCCGCGGATCGCTGTGGGCGCGGTGTGGAAGATGTTGACGTTGAGGCGCTCGGCGATGCGCCACGGCCGCCCGGCGTCCGGGTAGGTCGGGACACCCTCGTAGATCACGCTGGTGGCGGCAAGCGCGAGCGGGCCGTAGACGATGTAGGAGTGGCCCGTGATCCAACCGATGTCCGCCATGCACCAGTACACGTCCTCGGGATGGATGTCCTGGACGTACTTGGACGTCCCGGTCACGTACGCGAGGTAGCCGCCGATGCTGTGCTGCGCCGCCTTCGGCTTGCCGGTGGTGCCGCTGGTGTACATGAGGAAAAGGATCCCCTCGGCCGGCATCGACACCGGGTCAACGCGCTTGCCCACGTACTTCTTCAGCAGGTCGTTGACGATGAAGTCGCGCCCCTCGACGAGCTTGGTCTCCGATGAGTACTTGCCGGGGTGGCGCTGCCAGATGAGAACCCTGTCCACCTTCTGCCCGGCCTTCTGCGCGACGTTGATGGCCTCCTCCGCCTTCGGCTTGTGGTCCAGGAGCTGCCCGTTGCGGTAGTAGCCGTCCATCGTGATGATCACGTGGCTCTTGGAGTCGGCGACCCGGTCGCCGCACGCCTGGCCGGAGAACCCGCCGAACACCACCGAGTGGATCACCCCAAGACGGGCGCACGCGAGCATGCTGACCGGTAGCTCCGGGACCATCGGAAGGTGAATCGTGACCCGGTCGCCGGCCTTCAGGCCGACGAAGTCCTGCAGCAGCGCGGCGAACTCGTTCACCCTCACGTAGAGGTCCTGGTACGTGATCGAGACGGGATCGTCAGTCTCGAGCTCGGGCACGAAGATGATCGCCGCCTTGTTGCGGTACTTGGCGAGGTGCCTGTCGATGCAATTGTAGCTGGCGTTGATCTTTCCCCCGACGAACCACTTGAAGCAGGGGGCATCGCTGGTGTCCAGGGTCGTGTGCCAGTACTGGTCCCAGGACAGCAGGTCCGCGTACTCCTTGTAGCAATCCGGGAAGTTCTCCAGGCTGAACCGCTTGTAGACGTTCTCGTCGGTCATGTTCGCCTGGGCGATGAAGTCTCGCGGCGGGTAGTAGTACCCCTCCTCTTTCCAGTGAACGGCTACTTCGGCCTCGCTTACCTCGGTTCCCTCAGTCTTCTTGTCAACCATTCCATTCCCCCTTTCACTTCAGCATTGGCACCGCACTGCGGCCCAGATGTGCCAGATTCGGTTGCCGGCCCCAGGGATCAGGAGTTTGGGGCCCAGACCCCCTTGCGGACTCTCAACACCTGCATTTGGTAACGCTGGCCCATCGGAGCCTCTTCCACACCGCATTGCTCCCCTGAGGCCCAGGAAATGTGCAACGGAACCCTGGCGGGCACCGGGTCCTAGCAGCTGTGCCGCGAAGAACCCTGCGGCCGCAACCGGCACGACATGACGGAGCTCGTGAAGCCGGTTCGCTGCCTCCGCGCGCACATGCGAAAAAGGACGGTGGGTGCATGGATCTTCGTGCCATCCTTCACACCGACCCATACCAGTACGGCATGAGCGAGTCCAACAATCGATCGGTAACGCGCCGGTTGTGGTCCGCGATCTCCTCGCGCTGGGGCACCGGCGAAAACGCCGGGTTCGGATCGTGCATCGCCGAAGGCAGTTCCACACCCAGCCGCTCCTGCCATCGCTGCCGCCACTCCGGGGGCAGCTCGCTTGCGACCGGAAGGCCATGGACGGTCAGGTACAGCAACGCCCAGACCCGCGGGACGGAACGCGCGTCGTACCCGCCGCCCAGGGTGAACAGGATCCTGCCCTTACAGAACTTTTCGGCATACTCCAAGATCCGCTGGAACAGAACCTCGTACGCCTGGGTGGTGAGGAGCAGGTCGGCGAGCGGGTCGCCGGCGTGGGCGTCGGCCCCGGCCTGGACGACAAGAAAATCCGGGCGAAACCAGGCAAGGGCCTGGGGCACCACCGCCGAAAAAGCCTTCAGGTAACTGTCTGATTCGGTGAACGGCGCGAGCGGAAGGTTGAGCTTCCGGCCCCGACCGTGCAGCTTCCCGAGTTCGTGCACCTCGCCGGTGCCCGGGAAGAGGTACTGCCCCGACTCGTGCAGGCTGATGGTCAGAACCGAAGGATCGTCGTAGAAGATCGCCTGCACCCCATCACCGTGGTGCACGTCGATGTCGAGGTAGGCGACCGTCGTCCCGTGGTCGAGCAAGTATCGAATTGCGACGGCGAGGTCATTGTAGACGCAGAAGCCCGAGGCCCGGTCCCGCTGCGCGTGATGCATCCCGCCGCCGAGCTGTAGCACCCTCTTAGCCTTGTCGTAGAAAAGCAGATGCGCCCCGAGCAGCGTGCCACCGACCAGGTACCGGCCGGCCAGCTCCATGCCGGGGAAAACAGGATTGTCGGGGGTGCCGAGCCCAAAGCGGTCCGGGTCGGTGATACGTTCGCCGCGGTCCGCTTCCTCGACCGCGGACAAGTACTCCTCGCTGTGGACGGTCAGGAGGTCCTCCCGGCTCGCCGGCTGCGGAGCCATTGGACTGACCGGGTGGCCGAGCGCCTCGAGAAGGTCGAGAAGCATCTCCCCCCGCACCGGGCTGAACGGGTGGCCCGGCCCAAAATCGTAGGCCAGGTAGTTGGGGTCGTACACATCAATCACCATGGATTCTGTGCCGGCCAGAGCACCTCGAAGCCCTGGGCGCGCAACTCCTGTGCAATGACCTTTATCTCGATCGTGCCCACCCGCAGGACGAGACGGACCTTGTCGCCGGCGTCGGCCTGGGAGAGGATCGAACGAATGTTGACCTGCTTCGCAGCCAGAAACGCGGTTAGACGGGCGAGCTCGCCGGGATGGTCCGCAAGGCTGACCTCCAGGCGACTAGAGGCCATCGAAACACCGGTGAGGCGGAGCAGGGCGTCCAACAGGTCAATACCGGTAACCATCCCGACCAGCTCCGCTCCCGACATGACCGGCAGGCAGCCGATCTTGAGCTGTCGCATCGTGCGCGCCGCCTCTTCTACCGGATCGAGAGGATCGGCGGTCTGCACCGGCTGACTCATGACCTTTTCAAGCCGTTCCCGGGGCGAAAACGGCTTGGTGGACAGAGCGCTGGTGGCCAGCCGCAGGTCACGGTCGGTGACTACCCCCACCAGCCTTCCCCTCCGCACCACCGGAACGTGGCGGATCCCGTGTTCGCGCATCAACGAGTACGTGGATTCCAGGGTGGCGTCGACGTCCGCGACGACGACCGGACTCTTCATGATGTCGCGTACAAGCACCCTTCTAACCTTCCCTCCGGCGGCGGTCTCCGCCACCCCTTGGGTCCGTCGGAGACCGTCACCCCTCTCTGCTGCAGTTACTGCTCCGCCTCATTCAGCAATGTCACGCCCGGCTCACGTTCGTGCAGATGCCGACGTATGCGCCTTTCCCGACCGAGAGCAACCCGGGGCCGGCGGCCACGCGAGACATCTTCGGACCCCGATCTGCGTGTTCTTCATTCGCCTGCCAGCCCCCTCCCGGACGTAGCTGACCTCGCTGCAGTTGCCTGTCGCGCGGTGCCGGCCCTTGCCAACTCCGTCATCATCCTGCAGTCCCTTCCTTGGGCAACGCTCGCGGTCGGCCGGCCAATCCCGCCGGCCAGCCCTCACGCCGCACCGCTGCTGGAGCCCGAAATCCTCTGTGACCTTGGGAGTCTCCCCGAGCTGCGCCATGACGGCAGCCATCACGCTCGTCGGGGCTCCGGCGATCACGGTGGAGCCGGACATCCCTCTCACGCCCGGGCTCCCTCCGGAAGAGAAGGTCGCTTCGCCAAGAACTCAAAAATGAGGGCGACAACTGCAAGCGCAGCGGCAGCGTAGAACGCGGCCTGGTAGTTCTTGTACTGATCGAACAGCTTGCCGGCAATCTTGGGACCGATGATGCCCGCCACACCATAGGCGGTGAACAGGAGCCCATAGTTGATGCCGGCGTTCTTCGTGCCCCAGAAGTCGGAAGTCGTCGAGGCGTTCACCGACAGCTGTGTGCCGAAGCACCAGTAGACGATGAAAACCATCACGTAGAGCAGGAGGATGTTGCTGCCGGTCAGGTAGAGCAGCGGCATGGCGACCGCGGAGACCCCGATCATCAGGCGCAGGACGTTGAGCCGTCCGAGTGCATCCGACATCCAGCCCGAGAGGACCCGGCCCGAGGCGCTGCCGACAGCGCCGACGAACAGCGTCATCGTCTGCAGGGCTTCGCTCGAGATCTTCATGCTTTTGGCAAACGGGACGAGCTGGCTGATGACCATCAGACCGGCCGAGCAGCCCAGAGCATAGGCGATCCACATGAACCAGGCGGGCGCAGTACGCCACATCTGGCCCGGCGAGAACTCGTAGGTCGTCGCGGCCGCCTTCGATGCCGGAGCCGGTGCCCAGCCCGGCGGACGGTACCCTGCGGGAGGGTTCTTCAGCAGAAACGACCCGACCAGAGTCATGCCGAAGAAGACGAAACCAAGGATGGCGAAGGTTGTGCGCCAGCCGTACGTCGGGATGAGCCACAGGTTCGCCATCGGGCCGAAGATCGCCGAACCGCCGCCGTAGCCGGCCACGGCCAGGCCGACGGCGAGGCCCCGTTTGTCCGGGAACCACTTGGCCATGACCGGGATCGGCGTCGAGTAGCCGAAGCCGTTGCCGATTCCCACCAGGACGCCGAAGCAAACGATCAGGTAGGTCAGGCTGCTCGTCCTCGTACAGAGCAGGAAGCCCAGTGTGAGAAGGACACTGCCCGTCAGGGATATGCGGAACGGACCCAGCTTGTCCTGCAGCCGGCCCGCCAAGATGAAACTCAAGGCGAACACGACGATGGCCACCGTGAAGACATCCGAGGTATCCGCCCGCTTCCAGCCGAACTCCTTCTCCAGGGGCGCGACGAAGACGCTCCAGGCGTAGAGCGAGCCTAGGGCAAGGTTCATGAAGAGCCCACCCACCACGTGCCACCATCTGTTCATATGGGCCTCAGGATGAGTTGCAGCGGCGCTAGTCATTCTCGGAAACCTCCTCTCCTCCCGCCAACGGCGTTGTCAGGGCCCGGGCGTACGCCGGCCACGCGCCGACCGCCCTCTGGCATGGTTGATTGCGAACAGCTTCCTCCACGACGAGCCATCGGTTCATCGAGTCCCCCCTTCGGACCGCTTTCCGCCGTCCGAAATGTCACGCCGGTACCGCGCGCCGGCTACCCCGTCGATCTCCCCCCCGGGGGAGGTGCACCCCTTGTCCAAAACAGCAAAACTGCAGCGCTTATATGTGGAGGTTGGGCGCTTGTCAAGCGTCTTTGTTTCACAAGCTTGTACGTGCTCGTGCGGACGAGCACAAGATGGCAGAAGCTCGACGCACAACGTGAGCGGCGCGTCCTCACCCCGTTGAGAATATCGGCCTGCTCCGCTACTGCGCGGCGTCCGGCGGCTCGCCCATCACGTCTTGCACGAGCGCCGCGAGCGCCTGGAACGCCTCGGGGCTCTCGAGGATGCCGCCAGAGTTGTGGTCGCCGGGAAGCGTCGCGAAGCGCTTGGGCTCCGAGGCCGCGCGGAACAGCTCCTCCCCCATCGCGAACGGAACGATGCTGTCGCGCGGCCCGTGCAGGATGAGCTTGGGGCAGGCGAGCGTCGCGATGCGGGAGCGTGAGTCGTAGCCGATCCGCACGAGCCTCCCCGGCACGAGCGGGTAGTGGCGGCGCGCCAAGTCGCGGACGCTCGTGAACGTCGACTCAGCCACCAGCGCGCCCGGGCTCTGCTTCGCCGCGGCGGCGATCGCCACTGCACCACCGAGCGATTCGCCGTAGAAGATCGTCCGCTCGAGCGGCACGCCCCTGGTCTCCCGCACGTGGGCGACGGCCGCGTCCATGTCGCGTGCGGTCCCCTCCTCGCTCGGGCTCCCCTCACTGGCCCCGTAGCCGCGGTAGTCGAACGCCATCACGGAGAGGCCCAGGCCCAGGAAGAGCCGGAGCTTGTCCACGCGGTCGCCCATGTTGCCGGCGTTGCCGTGGGCGAAGATGAGCGCGCCCCGGCTGCGGGGGGACGGGATCCACCACGCCGAGAGCGCAACACCGTCGCCGGTGACGAGCCGCACGTCCTCGAACGCCATCCCCAGATCTGCGGGGGTGGATCGAATCGTGCGGTCGGGGAAGTAGACGAGCGACTCCTGGCGCGAGACCGCCAGGCCGAGCAGCGCGAGCGCCGCGAGCGCGACGACCGCCGCAGCCAGCAGGGTGCCTGTCACCACTCTCTTCGCCACACGTGCCCGCCCCTGGCCTAAAGCCATGTGAGGCCGGACTGCGTGCCGCCCTCACGCGTAGATGACGTTTGTCACCGCCTCGAGCCCCTCTCGGTCCAGCTGGTCGAAGTGCGCGGGGCGCTCGGAGTCCACGTCCAGGACCCCGACGATTGTGCCTGACGAATCGCGCAGCGGAACGACAATCTCGGAGCGGGAGCGGGGGTCGCAGGCGACGTGGCCCGGGAAGGCGTGCACGTCCGCCACGAGGACAGCCTCCCCGCGATCGATCCCCGCCCAGCAGACACCCTCGTGATCGGGCAGCACCGGGCACGCCAGCGGGCCCTGGTACGGGCCGACCGTCAGGGCGCCGCCGTGCAAGAGGTACCACCCGGTCCAGAAGAAGCCAGGGATCCTGGCGTGCAGGAGCGCCGCCGCGGTGGCCATGCGCGCCACGGGATCCCGCGTGTCGCTGAAAAGCCCCCTGAGCTGCTCCACCAACCGCTCGTAACGCTCCCGCCTGGCCTGTGCGTCCATGCAACCCTCCGAGCCCTCAATGCTAGACCGACCGCCGGCGGACCGCCAGCAGGAGCGCGGCCGCGGCCCCGGCCTGTACCACGGCAATCCCCACACCAACCGCGGCCATTCCCGCCCAGGGGAGGACCAGCAGTCCGACCACCAGCGCCGCTGCCCCGGCGCCCGCCTCGTCGCCGGCGAAGCCGCGACCCGCGCCGGCGCGCGTCTCGCTCCCTCCCGAGAGCTCGGCCACCGCGGGGAAGGCGGCGCCGGTGAGGCCACCCGAGAGCACCAGCAGCGGCACGATAGCGAGCCGCGGCACGGCGAGCGGCACACCCGCCGCGATCGCCAGCGAGAGCCCGGCGCCCGTAGCCAGCACGGCCGCCAGCGCCGGGGCGCCGGCCAGCGACCCGCGCCGTGCGAGCACCGCACCTCCCACCAGGCCGCCCATGAACGCCGCCGAGAGCGCGCCCACCTCCGCGTACACCGAGCCCATGGTCGCCTGCCAGGCCGCGAGCAGCACCAGCCACCACCCCATGGAGGCGAAACCGACGACCGCCGCGCTCTCGACGCCGAGGGTGCCTCCCTTCGCCCCGCGGAGCAGCAGCACCGCCACGGCCAGCGCGAGGCACACGACGAGCGGCACCGGGGAGGCGGACTCGAGGGCACGGACCGCAGCCAGCAGCGGAGGGGTGCCGCGACCCTCGTGCAGCGCCGCGGCGAGCAGCACGGCGCGCGGGTGGGCGGCGCGATTGACCGGTGCCCCCCGACCCGCCAGGAACGCGGCGAGCGTCGCGGCGCGCCCGGGGTCCACGAGCACGGGGATCAGCTCGGGCGTGAACTCCGGGTCCGCCACCCTGCGCTGCCGCCAGCGCCGCTCGAGGACGGCGGGATCAATTGAAAGATCCGCACCGCCGCAACCCGCCACCAGCAGCACCTCCTCGCCCGGCACCGCGAGCACGTGCGGGAACGCCTCCTCCAGGGTGGCCGCTAGGATTGCCAGCAGCCGCCCTCCCGCACCGCCCAGGTAGGTGTCCCCGACCCCGACCCGCACCACCAGCACGCCGTCCGGCGCCAGCGCCGCGGCACATGCGCGGAAGAACTCCACCGTTCGGGTCCGGTCGTGGCGCAGCGTGGTCGGGTCGCCGTCGAAGAGCACGATCTCCTCCCACGGGCCACCGCCTCGGACGCCGCGCAGCGGATCGCTCCCGGCAAGCGCAACCCGCGGGTCTGCGAGCGCCTTCGCCAGCGGCGGGCCAAACCATTCCGGCAACAGGCGCATCAGCCCCGGGTCCTCCTCGACCACGGCGAGACGCGAGAGCGGCTGTCGCAACATCGCAGGCACGGTCCCGTCCACCGCGCCTCCAACCAGGAGCACCCTCTCGGGGCGCGGGTGCAGGAGCAGGGCGAGGTGGGCCCGGGGCGCGGTGCGGTAGGGGTCGGGGAAGATCGCCAGCAGGCGCGTGTCGGCGTAGAGCGCGGCAGGGGCGCCCGCCGCCAGCTCGAGGCGCTGCCGGCGGGTCTCGCTCCACGCCGCCAGCTCACCGACCCGCCCCGACCAGCGCCACCCCGCACGCGCCAGCACCCGGTCCGCAGGAACGGAGACGAGCGCCCCGGCGATCAGGGGCACGAGCGCCGCCCAGGCAGCGCCACGCACGGCGAGCCACACGGCGAGGCACGCACCCGCCGAGACGCACACCGCGGCCACCGACCCCCACGGGGCCAGCAGGAACGTGAACGCGAGTCCGCCGGCCATGGCCCCGCCGCTCTCCAGGGCGTACGCGGTCGCGGCTCCGCCCTCGCCCCCAAGGTCGGCAGCCGCCACCGGGAAGCTCCAGCCACCCACGACGGCGGGCACCATGACCGCCAGCGCCCACACCCAGAGCCCGCGCCAGGTCGTCGCGGCCTCGCCGGATGCGGCCCCGATCAGCGCCGGCCCGGCACGCATGAGCGCGATTCCGGCCGCGGCAAAGACCACGACGGCCGCCGGCGCCAGCGCCGCGAAGCGGCGCCCGCCGCGACGCGTCCCGAGCCAGGCGCCGAGCCCCATTCCGCACAGCCAGAGCGCAAGCACCGCGCCCCATGCGAGCTCCGACCCTCCGAGCGCGGCCATCCCCTCCCGAAGCAGCACCGCCTGCGCCACCGCGGTAGCGAGGCCGAGCGCCACCAGAGAGGCGGTCGCTGCGGCGGGCGGTGCCAGGGGGCGCACGGCGCCATTATCGCCCTCGAGCAGGAGACCTGGCGAGAATTTCGGGACGCGCCGGCACCCCGGACGCTGCGGCACACCTTGACAAGCGGCTCGGAGTGTACGATTTTGAGATCGCGAGTCAAAGTAATGTGCGGGCCACCGCTTCGGCTGCCTCCGAGACTTCCCGGGCGTCGGCGCCCCCGGCGTCGGGGTGACTCATGATCGGAAAGACCGTCTCCCACTACACGATCCTCGAGAAGCTGGGCGGCGGCGGCATGGGGGTCGTCTACAAGGCTGAGGACACCCGGCTGAAGCGTTTCGTCGCCCTCAAGTTCCTTCCCCCCGAGCTGACGCACGACGAGCTGGCCAAGGAGCGCTTCGAGCAGGAGGCGCGGGCCGCGAGCGCCCTCGACCACTCCAACGTCTGCACGATCCATGAGATCGACGAGACGGACGACGGCCAGGTCTTCATCTGCATGGCGTACTACGACGGCGAGACTCTCAAGCACAGGCTCACCCGCGGACCGCTGACCATCGACGAGACGCTCAACATCGTCCTCCAGGTGGCGGAAGGCCTCCGGCAGGCACACGAGCACGGGATCATCCACCGCGACATCAAGCCGGCCAACGTGATGTTGACCAAGGACGGCGCCGCCAAGATCGTGGACTTCGGGCTCGCCACCCTGGCGGGCAAGGCGCACGTGGCCCTGGGAGGCGAGATCGCCGGGACGCTGTCGTACATGTCGCCGGAGCAGATCCACGGGTCCGCCCTCGACCACCGCAGCGACCTCTGGTCCCTCGGCGTCACGATGTACGAGATGCTCACCGGCCGGCTGCCGTTCGTCGGCGACGAGGCGCAGACCGTTCTGCAGGCGATCGCCCATCAGGACCCCGCGCCGATCGAGAGCTTGAGGACCGGCGTGCCGGCGCAGCTCGCGGCCATCGTCGGCAGGTGCCTGCAGAAGGACCCGGAGGAGCGCTACCAGAGCGCGGCCGACCTGCGCGCGGACCTCAGGCGCGTGAAACACGCGCTGACGTCGGCGACCGTCTCCTCGATGAAGGCGCTGCCACCGGTGTCATCGTTCCGGAAACGGCTGCGGCCTGTGGTCGCGCTGCCGGTCGCCGTCATGGTCGTCGCCATCACGCTGTTGGCCGCGGTCCCGTCGGCCCGCAGGACGATCCAGAAGTGGCTGTACATCCCGATGGTCCCCAACCAGCTTCACATCGCGGTGCTGGGGTTCACCAACGTCGGTGGGGACCCCGCCAACCGGGCGTTCTGCGACGGCGTGACGGAGATCTTGGCCAGCACGCTCACCAACCTCGAGAACTTCCGTGAAAAGCTGTGGGTCGTCCCGGCCAGCGAGGTCCGCGCCAGGGAGGTCAGGAGCGCCGGCGAGGCGCGCAACGTCTTCGGCGTAAACCTCGCGGTCACCGGCAGCGTCCTCCGCGCGGGCGACAGAGTCCATCTCACCGTGAACCTGGTGGACGCCGAGACCCTTCGCCAGATCAACTCCGAGGTCATCGAGGCACCCGAGGCTGACCTGCCCACGCTGCAGGACCGGATCACGTCGGCGACTTTGCAGATGGTGAAAGTAAAGCTCGAGCCGACCGAGAGAAAGGAGATCACCACCGGCGGCACCAAGGTGCCGAGAGCCTACGACCTCTATGTCCAGGCGCGTGGCACCCTCGAAAACCTCCAGGGCGAGAGCGACCCCGAGAGGGCCGCCGAGCTGTTCAAGCAGGCGATTGCGCTGGACCCAAGGTTCGCCCTGGCCTACGCGGGCCTCGCCCAGGCGGAACTCGAGTCCTACCGGAAGAAGAAGGACGCACGCCAGGTGGACGAGGCGGTGACGAGCGCGAGGAGCGCCCTCGAGCTGGACGATCGCCTCGGCGAGGTGCACGCCACGCTGGGCAGCCTCTACGCGACGACCGGGAAGTACGAGGAGGCGGTGCGGGAGTTCAAACGGGCAATCGAGATCCAGCCCAGGAACGCCGGCACGTTCACCGGTCTGGCGGGGGCCTACGACGCCCTCGGCAACGCGGCGGGGGCCGAAGACACCTTCAAGAGAGCCATCGCCCTCAGGCCCGAGTACTGGGTGGGCTACACCGAGCTGGGGTGGCTCTACTACCGGCGGGGCCGTTACGAGGACGCCGAGAAGCAGTTCCAGAAAGCCGTCGCCCTCACGCCGCAGAACGCCTGGGCGTACAACAACCTCGGCACCGTGTACCTGGTCCGTGGGCGGGATACCCAGGCGCGCGAGATGTTCGAGCGCTCGGTCGCCATCAGGCCTGTCTACGGGGCGCTCTCGAACCTGGGGACCCTGAACTTTAAGGAGGGGAAGCTGCGCGACGCGGCGACGATGTACGAGAAGGCGCTCGTGATCAGGAGCGGCGACTTCCGGATCTGGGGCAACCTGGGCACCGCGTACCACTTCTCGGACCAGAAAGCCAAGGCCAAGGAGGCCTACACGCGGGCCGTCCAGGTGGCTGAGCAGCAGCGTAAGGTCAATCCGCGCAACACCAGGCTGCTGATCGGCCTCGCCGGGTACTACGGCATGCTGGGCGAGCGCGCAAAGGGGCTCGCGGTGCTGGAGGTCGTGCTCAAGGCGCCGCCCACCGACGCCGACTCGATGGCAGCGATCGGCCAGTCCTTCGAGGACCTCGGAGAACGTGAGAAGGCCATCGAGTGGATCGGGAAGGCGCTCAAGGCCGGGTTCACCGCGGCCACGCTCGAGGAGGGGCCGGCGTTGCGCGACCTGCGCAGCGACAAGAGGTTTGCCAAGCTGCTTTCGGAGAGTACCAGTAAGCACTGAGGCCACCAAGGACCAGTTGAAGCATGAATGGAGGGCACAATGTCCGCAAAGAGGGATCGGGAACCGGTAGCCGACTACAAGGTCATCATCAAGGATTCCGGTGGAGTATTCGTCGTGGAAACGCGCAAGCTGCATGCGCAGAAAGAGAAAAGCGTCGCCTTCTACAACGGCACCAAGGGTGGCATCCTCATTTTCTTCCCGGAGCTCGATCTGTTCTCCCAGCTCAAGAAGAGAGGCAACGTCGTTCCCGTTTCGAGCCTCACGTGGTCCGACGTCTACAACATCAAGGGCGCCCTGCAGGGGACGAAGAAGGATAACCACTATCCGTACGCCGTCTTCTGCGAGTTCACGGGCGAGTTTGCGATCGCGAACTCGAACCCCGAGATCATCATCGACTTGTAGCACGGCGCTGCACCCGCCGCGCCGGCGAGCGGCGACCCAAGTTAGAATGAGTCGCCGCAGAGAGCGGTTCTGCAACAAGGGGGCGCGATGGCCGATCCGCAGCACGACGTTCTGATCCTCGGTTCCGGGCCGGGCGGGTACGTGGCCGCGATCCGGGCCGGCCAGCTGGGTCTTTCCGTGTGCGTGGTCGAGAAGGACCCCTTTCTCGGGGGGACCTGCCTCCACAAGGGATGCATCCCGACCAAGGCCCTGCTCCACACCGCCGACCTTTTTCAGCAGGCTCGCGACGGCGCAAGGTTCGGGGTGGTATGCGACGGGATCCGGCTGGACATCAAGGCGGCGCACCAGCACAAGACCAAGGTGGTGGCCAAGAGCGCCAAGGGCGTCGAGTTCCTCTTCAAGAAAAACAAGGTCACCTGGGTGCAGGGGACCGGCAAGCTGGCGGGCGGCCGCGCGGTGGAGATCACGAAGCCCGACGGCACGGTCGAGAAGCGAACGGCCAAGAACATCATCCTGGCGACCGGCTCGCGCTGCGGCGATCTCCCGTTCGTCACCGCGGACGGGGACAGGATCATCAACTCCGACCACATCCTCGAGCTGCAGGAGATCCCCCCTCGCCTGCTGGTACTCGGAGCGGGGCCGGTGGGGATGGAGTTCGCCTCGATCTTCTCCCGTTTCGGCTCCCAGGTCACGGTGGTGGAGCTGCTGGAGCGCGTTTTGCCGCTCGAGGACCCAGACGTCTCCGCAGAGGTGGGAAAGGCGTTCCGCCGCCAGGGCATCACGGTCCACACTGCGACCCGCGTGGAGGAGGTCAAGGTCGAGGGCAACGTCGTGCGCTGCCGCGGTGCGAACTCCAAGGGCGAGGCGCTACAACTCGAGGTCGAGCGGCTGCTACTCGCCGTGGGCCGCATCGCCAACTTCAAGGGGATCGGCCTGGAGAGCACCAAGGTGCAGATCGAGCGCGGGCGCATCGTGGTGGACGAGTTCTGCCGCACTCACGAGGACGGCGTGTATGCGATCGGGGACCTGCTCTCCACCCCGTGGCTCGCGCACGTGGCCTCGATGCAGGGCGTCCTGGCCGTTGAGCACATCGCTGGGGCCAGCCCGCGTCCGATTAACTACAACCAGGTCCCCTCCTGCACATACTGCTGGCCCGAGGTGGCCTCCATCGGCCTCACGGAGCCGAAGGCGCGGGAGAGCGGCTACGAGGTTCGAACTGGCGTGTTCCCGTTCTCGGCAAGCAGCAAGGCGTCGATCCTCGGGGAGACGGCCGGTTTCGTGAAGATCGTGGGCGAGGCGAAGTACGACGAGATCCTGGGCGTGCACATCGTCGGGCCGCACGCCACCGAGCTGATCGCCGAAGGCGAGGCGGCACTGCGCGGAGAGCTGACCGCGGAGGAGCTCATCCACACCATCCACGCCCACCCCACGCTGCACGAGGCGATCCACGAGGCGGCCGAGGGCGTGCACGGCGCAATGATCCACATCTGACCTCCAGTCGCGTGCATGCAACCGGAGGTCATCACGCACAAAGCGAGGGATCTCGTGGCGCGAAACGGTCGGCGGGAATGAGATGAACGGGTAACACCATTGAACCTGCCTGGGAGTGTGAAGAGGGAGCGCGTATGAGCGTCAACGTCCTGATGCCGCAGATGGGCGAGTCGATCACCGAGGGGACGATTGTCCGCTGGTTCAAGAGCGAGGGTGAGGAGGTCGCGAAGGACGAGCCCCTGCTCGAGATCTCCACGGACAAGGTGGATGCCGAGGTGCCAGCGCCTGCGGCCGGAAAACTCGCCAAGATCCTCCACGGCCCCGGAACGACGGTGGCGGTGGAGACGGTCATCGGCGTAATCGCACAGGCCGGCGAAGCTTTGGACGTGGCGACGGCGCCCAAGCCCGAGGCAGCGAAGGCCCCGACAACCCCGCCGCCACCCCCGGCTCGCGCGGAGGCCCCCGTGGCCGCGCCGGCCCGGGCTGCGGCGGCCGATTCGGAAGCCGAACTGCTCCGCCGCCGCTCCTCGCCCCTGGTGCGCCGCATTGCGGGGGAGCACGGCGTCGATATCGCCGGCGTCCCGGGCACCGGACTGCAAGGACGGGTAACTAAGGACGACATCCTGGGCTTCATCGAGGGACGCAAAGCCGCGCCCGCTGGACCCAAGCCGGCACCCGCGCGCCCGACGGTCGTGCCCCCGCCCGCTTCCCGCGCGGTTCTCTTCGCGACCGGCGCGACGCTCGGACCCGCGGGTCCGTTCACCGGCGACGAGCTGCGCGAGCCGATGTCGGTCATGCGCCAGAAGATTGCCGAGCACATGGTGCTCTCGCGCTCGACCTCCCCGCACGTGCACACGGTGTTCGAGGCCGACGTCTCGCGGGTCGTGGCGATTCGCGACCAGAACCGGGCCGGCTTCGAGGCTCAGCACGGGATCAAGCTTACCTTTACCCCCTTCTTCGTAGCCGGGGCCATCGAGGCCCTGAAGGCGTTCCCGGTGGTCAACGCCTCGCTGGACGGGAAGGAGATCGTCTACCACCGCCACATCAACATCGGCGTCGCGGTGGCGCTGCCCCATGGCCTGATCGTCCCGGTGGTCAAGCGCGCCGAGGAGCTCTCGTTCATCGGGATCCAGCGCGCGGTGACGGACCTCGCCAACCGCGCGCGCAACAAGCAGCTCAAGCCCGAGGACGTGCAGGGGTCCACCTTCTCGATCACCAACCCGGGCCCGTACGGCGGCCTCTACGGCCTCCCGATCATCAACCAGCCCAACGTTGCGATCCTCTCGACCGGCGGCATCCAGCGCCGCCCGGTGGTCGTCACCGACGAGCTCGGGCGCGAGGCCATCGCCATCCGGGACATGGTCTACCTGGCGCTCTCCTTCGACCACAGGCTGGTGGACGGCACCACCGCGGACCAGTTCATGGCGGTGCTCAAGGCGGTGCTCGAGGCCGGCGAGTTCGAGCTGGTTTGAGGCAGGGCACCGGACTCGTAGTCAGGTAAAAGGAACAACCACCTATTCGAGCGGCGCATCGCCACCCTCGAGGGCGGGTTCGCGACGCCCGCGGGGGATTCCCTGACGGGCGTCAAACCTGCGACACCAGGTACCAGCCCTCGAGACCGTGGATGAGCCAGGCGGTGCCAGCCGGCGTGGCGACCTCCCAGAGACCGGAGAGCGCATCCGAATGCTCGAGCCAGAACGCGAGCAGCCAGGAGAGCTTCTGCCGCGCGAAGGTGTCGGAGAACGCGGCGCTGCTCAGCTGTCCCGTGGCGGGGTCGAACACCCCGACCGGCCTGTCTCCCTCCCCGCCGTGGATCAGGACCTTGCCGCTCGCCAGCAACCGTGCGGCGCGGGTGCGTGTCCCCGGTGCAGGTGAGGCCTTCCAGCGCACCTCCCCCTTGTCCAGGTCGAGGCCGAGGACCGCGCCGGCGGCGTCGATCACGGCCGCCACGCCCTGGGCCGGAGCCACGTCGGCGATCCGCCACTCTCCGCCCGTCGCCTCCCGCTTCCACGCGGCCCCGGCAGGCGACCGGTACCGCATGGCCCCGCCGTCCTTGAGGGTCAGCAGCATGTCGTCGGGCGAGAGGGCGAGCGCGCCCACAAAGACCTCCGACGCGCGCGCCAGGAGCTTCTCGCCTGCGAACCGGTAGGTGGCCGCGACGCCGGACCCGGGCGGGATGGAGTCCGGGAGGCCGAACAGCTCGCGCACAGGCGGGTCCAGGCGCAGGAAGTCGTAGACGCCCTTGCCGTCCATGGTGAGGTGGCTGGTTTCGCTGGGGAAGATCGCGGAGATGCCCTCGTTGGGCCACGCAAGCCGCTCGCGCTCGTCCACCGAGACGGCCACGAAGATCGTGGGAAGGTTGCTCACGTCGTGGGTCACGTAGAGCATGTTGGGGCCGCAGAACTCGACCACACGGGGGTGCTTGCCGGGGATCCCCATCTCGGAGATTGGCTGCGTCGCGGACACGCCCTCAAACACCTGGAGCTTGTCGCCCCGCAGGACCGCGATCCGGCCGTTCACCCTGTTGACCACGACCGAAGTCTCTGCACCCGGGTACCGCGGGGCGGTCTGTGCGAGGGCGCTCGCCACGACCAGCGGTGCGATCAGCCACCCCAGGACGGTCGGTCTCATCGCCCTACCCTACCACCTCACCGAACGTCCGGTGCCGTGCCAGGATGCCCCCTGGCGTTGGCCCCGCCTGCGAGGCGCGGGTCATCCCTCCAACCGCCCGGCAGGCTCATTGGGGCGCCCTCGCGCGGGTGTAGCGCGCCGGTCGGGTCGCGGTGGCAGGAGTAGCAGTCGTCCCGCAGCGGGTGGTCGGCCGGCCGCGGGTGCCTTGCGGCGTGCGCATGACAGCGCAAGCACCGCTCCTCGGTCTGGTCGAGCGCGTGGTCACGGTCGCCAGGCAAGCGGGGCGGCTTGCGCCCGGTCGCCAGCAGCAGCACGACGGCGACGAGGGCAGGCGCCAGGAACCAGAGAGCGAGGCGCGAGCTGAGCCGCATCGCCTGTATGGTACCCTCGCCCTTACCGATGCGGGGACTCTTTCGCGACGCCGCTCTTCTCCTGATCGTCGCGCTGGTCCTGGGGACCGGCGCCAACCTCGTGCCCGCGAGGCACCTCACCTGGTGGGGCAAAGGCCACGAACCGCCCCGAGCCGGCACGGACTTCAACCTCATCGATCCCGGCTCCGCCGACGCCATGCGCACGTCGCTCCCCGGAGTGGCGTTCCTCGACACGCGTTCGCCGGGAGAGTACGTGGCCGGTCGGGTTCCCGGGGCGCAGCCGATCGCCTACACCGAGCTGCCGGCCCAGCTGACGCCCCAGCGCCTCCAGCAGCTGCGCACCGCCGACGCGGTGATCGTCTACGGCGCAGGGGATGAGACCGACGTGGAGCAGCTCCTTGCCCAGGAGCTGCGCCGCCGGGGGTTGCCGCCCGCATACGTGCTGGCGGGCGGGTTTGCGGGGTGGCGGCAGAGCGGGCTCCCGATGGAAGGGGCTGGCCCATGAGCTGGCTCCGGAACCGCTGGCTCCACCGGGTGCTCGGTGTCGCCCTCGGAGCGCTCTTCGTCTATGCCGCCTATGGAAAGATCCCCGACCCGCGGCCGCTCGTGACGATCATCTGGAACTACCGTGTCCTCCCCGCGGGCCCCGTCAACCTGATGGCGATCTACATGCCCTGGATGGAGTTGGTCGTGGGCCTCGCGCTGATCACCGGCTTCATGCGGCGCGCCGCGGCGCTGTGGGCCACCGGCCTGCTCGTCTCCTTCGTCGTGGCGCTCGGCATCAACGCACTGCGCGGCGTCAACGTGGCGTGCGGCTGCTTCTCCGCCAGCGCAGAGGACGTCCAAAACGCATGGGTGCTCGTGCTGCGCGATCTCCCGATGCTCGCCGCAGCGATGGTGATGCTGGTTTGCTCCCCAACCAAGCGCCCAGGCTTGCGGCTTGGGGCTTGAAACCTCGGGCTGTGAGCATAGCCTCCGCTACCCACGTCATGGTGTGCGAGCCCGTACCTGAATGGTGAGATAGTGGTACCTGGTACCTTGTCTTACCTTACCTGGGTGCAGGCTGTTTAGCTCCAGCTGACTTTGTAGCGGCAGACCTCGTCGCCCCGGGCGCGGCACGTTTCCTCGACCATCTGCACGTTCTTGGCGCCGACCATGCGAAGGGCTTCCTTGTGCCAGCCAATGACCGTTGCGCAGTCCGGCGTCGAGAACGTCTCACTCTCGAAGGTCGTGAGGATCCCCGACGTCGGCCCGGTGGGCTCCCAGGTGCGGTGGCCAGTGTCGTAGTAGAGGCGGTAGACCATCGGCGCCTTTGCCATGAACTTCTGTGGGTCGCGCGGTTCAAGAAAGTGGCTGTGCACGCCCGCGAGGTTCTCGCGCGCGGAGGCCCGTCCCATCTCCTCGAAGATTCGCGTGTCTCCCCCACCCAGAACGGAGACGATGGCGTTGTCGAGCCGTTCGCCGAGAGCGAAGTCGTACCATCCGGCGCTGACGACCGCGCGAATCAGCAGGTCCTGGTCGCTCTGCGGAAGCGAGGCCAGCACCTTTTCCAAGCTCGCCTGTCCAAACCGCTCCTTCACAAAGGCGATGCGCGCCTTGAGGATGTTCCCCTTGACCTTCATGAGCACGCCTCCCAGGCCCTTGCGTGGCTGACGGCGCCTGTTTCGAGTGTATTGGGCGCCGGCACACCAGTCAACAAAAGGCACGAAAGACGCGTGACGCAGCCACTGCTGCAAGTCGCCGACTACTCTTCCCAGCCTACCTCGTGATCAGCCCAATCCACTTCCAGTAGGTCGCCGAGAGCAGGAGGACCGTAAGATAGGCGAGGATCGTGAGTGGGATCCCCGTCCTGCGGAAGTCGCGCGCTTCGAACGTGCCGGTCGAGTACGCGACCATGGTCTGCGCCGCGTTGACCAGCAGGATGAACCCGAAGCACACGGTGAAGTGGATGATGAGGGTGAGCCCGACCGTGTTGAGGACGGGGTTTCCCGCGTGCGCCTTGAGGAGGAGCGCGATCACCGTGAGCCTGCCCTCCTTGCGGGTGAGCGGGGCCATCTCGGCGAGCTGTCTCTTGATCGCTTCCTGCCCTCCAGGGATCTCCGTCACCTCCGGGGGCATCGTCCTCACGAGCACGAGGTAGAGCAGAACCGACATGATGACGGAGAAAGGCACGCCGGCGGCGAACCACTGCAGCTAGGTCACCAGGACGCCTCCCAGCATCTTCTCGATGAAGGAGCCCGTGACGAAGTTCTGCGCCACTCCCGTCTTCAGCCCAACGTTCCAAATCGTATCCGCCTGGGCCGTCGCGATCATCAGCATCCCCGCGAAGGTGCTCTTCTGGTTGAGGCCGAAGACCCTCACGATGCCGAGCACGATCGGCACCAGGCACGCCACCCGCGCGGTCGTGCTCGGGATGAAGAAGCTCAGCACCATGCAGACGAGGTTGATCCCGATGAGCAGGGTCCTGGTCTTGCTCCCGATCCTGGAGAGGACCAGCAGCGCCACGCGCCTGTCCAGCCCCGTCATCAACATTCCAGCGGAGAGGAACGTCGCAGCGGCGACCAGCGCGGTGGCAGGGTCCCTGAAACCGTCGAGGGCGGCGCCCAACCCCTTCACCGTGCCCATCGGCGCGCAGGGGTTTGCCGGGTCGGGGGAGAACCCGAGCAGGAGGGCGATCAGGGAGAGGATCACGCCCGCGCTGACCTCATAGGTGATGGCCTCGGTCATCCAGACGACGACTGCGAAGAGGAGGACACCGATCATCCTCTGCCCGACAACCGGCAGGCCTGCCTGCGGTGGCGCCACCAACGCGGCCAGCAGGAATGCGGCGCCGAACCAAAGCCTGTGCCGCCGAAGCAACGACACCCGCGTGGTACCGACGCCCGCTCCCATCTCACCACCGTTTCTCATCGTCCACCGCCTGGCAATCCCAGTCCGGAGAACGTGAGGGTGGATTTCTGTGCTCTGCGCCCTGACTCTTAGCCGTGCTTCTCCTCGGCGGTCACGGGCTTGCGGTCGTGGTTTCCGCCCTCGCGGACCAGGCTCGGGATCAGCTCGTCCAGGTCGATCGTGGCCCAGCTCGTGCGCGCCAGCTCCTGGCCGGCCCCCCGCCACGCCGCGTTGACGACCTTGACACCTCGTCCCTGAAGCCCCACAACCGGGAACACGAAGTCGCTATCCGAGGAGACCAGCACCGCAACGTCCAGGGCCTCGGCCCAGGCCAGTTCGTAGAGGTCGGTGATGAGCGCGGCCTCGACCCCTTTCTCCGCCGACCACACCAGCGGCTGGCCGCACGATGGACAGGTCCCAGTCTCGTAGCCGCACGAGCGGCATCGGATGTGGTCGAAGCGGCGCCGGCGCTCGAGAGCAACGACGCTCGTCCCCGGCTGGCGCTCCAGGAAGTTCTCGAGCCAGCGGCGAAGGTTCTCGTCCTCGGGATCGCAGGACGCGTAGACCCTCATCCCCTGGAAGTCGAGGGCGTCCGTGATCGGGAGCGTCTTGACCTTCTCCAGCAGCACCGCGGGGAGGTGGGCCCAGTTGCAGCGCGCGTCGCCAGCGCGCTCGTTCCACCGCAGCTGGAAGTTCCAATAGTCCACGAACACATGGAGCCGCTGCATCCATCCACCTCTTGCAATCCCCCTAACGGGGTGTTCAGCCTTTGGGCCGCTGCCAGCGCAGCACCGGCTGCCGCGCCGCGCGCACCTCGTCCAGCCGCCGCACGGGCGTGGTGTACGGCGCGCCCTTCACCAGCTCGGGGTTCTCCCGCGCCTCCCGTGCAATCTCCTTCATCGCCGCAATGAACTGATCCAGCTCGTCAATGCCGTCGCTTTCGGTGGGCTCGATCATGAGCGCGCCGTGGACGATCAGTGGGAACGACATGGTCGGTGGGTGGAACCCGTAGTCGAGCAGGCGCTTCGCGATGTCCACGTTCTTCACGCCCGAGGTCGCCTGCAGCGAGTCGTCGAACACCACCTCGTGCAGGCTGCAACGCGTGTACTGCAGGTGGTAGTCGCCCTCGAGCCCTTTGCGGATGTAGCTGGCGTTGAGGACGGCGCCCTCCGCCATCCGGCGCAGGCCGTCGCGGCCGAGCGACCGGATGTAGGCCAGCGCCCGCACGAGCATCCCGAAGTTCCCGTAGAAGCCGCGCACCTTGCCGATGCTCCTGGGCTGATCGCTCGAGAGCGTGAAGCGGTCGCCCACCTTTTCCACCATCGGGACCGGGAGGTAGGGCACCAGGGCCTCGGAGACCGCCACCGGCCCCGCGCCCGGGCCCCCGCCGCCGTGCGGTGTCGAGAACGTCTTGTGCAGGTTGATGTGTAGCGCATCCACGCCCATCTTCCCCGGGGAGGCGATGCCCACGAAGGCGTTGAGGTTGGCGCCGTCCATGTAGAGGAACGCGCCCTCCTCGTGCAGCATCCTCGCCGCCTTCACGATTTCCGGCTCGAAGACGCCCAGCGTGTTCGGCACCGTGACCATGAGCGCGGCCACCTGGCCGCCCTCGAGGTGCTTCGCGATGGCCTCCAGGTCCAGGGTGCCCTCGGCCGTCGAGGCGACCTCCACCACGTCAAAGCCGGCGAACACCGCCGAGGCCGGGTTTGTGCCGTGGGCGGAGTCTGGAATGAGAACGATCCTCCGGCGCTCGCCGCGGTCCGCGAGCGCCTTGCGGATCATCAGCATCCCGGTAAGCTCGCCGTGGGCGCCGGCGGCGGGCTGGAGCGTCACGCGCGCCATGCCGGTCACCGCGATGAGCGCGCGCTCCAGCTCCCACATGAGGGCCAGCGCCCCCTGCACCTGTTCCTCCGGCTGCAGCGGGTGGAGCTGCGCGAGGCCGGCCAGGCGGACGATCTCCTCGTTGATGCGAGGGTTGTACTTCATCGTGCAGGAGCCGAGAGGGTAGAGCCCCTCGTCCACGCTGTAGTTCCACTGCGATAGGCGGGTAAAGTGCCGCATCACGTCGACCTCGCTCACCTCGGGGAGGTCGGCGATCTCGCCGCGGAGAAGCCCGCCCGGGATGGTCTTCCCGGGGTCAACGGCCGGGACCTCCAGGGGCGGCAGCTGGTACCCGACCCGGCCGGCGGACGACCGCTCGAAGATCAACCCCTCGCGCCTTCTGAGGCTCTTCGTGCCGTTCATGCGAGCCTCCGCACGGCGTCGAGCAACCAGTCGCACTCCTGCTTCGTGTTTTGCTCGGTGGCCGCCACGAGGAAACCGCGCGGCAACCCAGCCCCAAAGCGGGTTGTGGCCACTCCTCCCAGGATCAGCTCCTCCTTCATGCGAGCGAGCAGCCGTTCGGGGTCTTTGTGCAGCACCAGGAACTCGTTGTAAGTCGGCGCGTCCGGAAACGCCAGTCGAGCCCCGAGCTTTGAGCCCCGAAACCCGGCTTTGAGGTACTCGGCTTTTGCATGGGATGCGAGCGCCACCTCGCGCACCCCTTTCTTGCCGAGCAGCGATAGCACGATCGTCGCCGCGAGCGCCATCAGGCCGTGGTTGGTGCAGATGTTGGAGGTCGCCTTGGCGCGGCGGATGTGCTGCTCGCGGGTGGAGAGCGTGAGCACGTACCCCCGCGTGCCCTCCGAGTCGACCGTCTCGCCCGCGAGGCGGCCTGGAAGCTGGCGCAGGTGCGCCTGGCGGGTGGCGAAGAACCCGAGGTGCGGCCCGCCGAAAGCGGCCGGGATGCCGAACGCCTGCATTTCGCCGCACACCACGTCGTAGCCGAGCTGCCCGCCGGGCACCAGGAGGCCGAGCGAGGTGGCCTCCGCGACCACCTGGATCGCCAGCGCTCCCGCGGACTTCGCGGCCGCACCCACGGCGGGGAGGTCCTCGACGGTGCCGAAGAAGTTGGGGGACTGCACGACCACCGCGCACACGTCGGGGCCGATCGCCCCGGCAAGCGCGGATGCGTCCACCTGACCCCGGGCATCCCACGGCACCGTGACGACCTCCAAGCCCTGCGGTTCGGCGTAGGTGTCCACCACCGCCCGGTAGTCGGGGTGGAGCGAGCCCGCGACGATCACCTTTGCGCGGTCCGGCTGGATCCGGTGCGCCATCAGCACGGCCTCCACGACGGCCGTGGCGCCGTCGTAGAGCGAGGCATTGGACACCTCCATGCCCGTGAGCTGGCAGACGAAGGTCTGGAACTCGAAGATCGCCTGCAGCGTGCCCTGGCTCACCTCGGGCTGGTAGGGCGTGTAGGCGGTGAAGAACTCGCCACGCTGCAGGAGCGCGTCAGCCACCGCCGGGGTCACGTGGCGATATACGCCAGCCCCCAGAAAGCTGGCCGTGCACTCCGGGGCGATGTTCCTCCCGGCGAGTGCCCAGAACTCGCGGCGCACCTCCTCCTCGCTCCGGCCCGGCGCGATGTCGAGCTCGCCGCTGCGGACCTCGGCGGGGATCGAGGAGAACAGCTCCTCCACCGACGAGCAGCCGACCGCCGCCAGCATTCGGCGGCGGTCATCCTCACCTGCCAGGTAGCGGTGCATCAGTGGGCCCCCTCCTCGGCGAGGAACTTCTCGTAGGCGGCCGCGTCCATGAGCCCCTCGGCCGACCCCGGCACCGCCTTGAGCCGCACCAGCCACCCCTTCCCGTAGGGCTCCTGGTTCACCAGCTCGGGGTGGGCCTCCAGCTCGGCGTTGGCGGCGACCACCTGGCCGCCCACCGGCGCGAAAACCTCGGAGACCGCCTTCACCGACTCGATGTTGCCCAGCACCCCTCCCCTCTCCACCAGCTTGCCCGCCGCGGGGAGCTCGACGAACACCACATCACCGAGCTGCTCCTGAGCGTACTGCGTGATGCCGACGGTGGCCTCGCCACCGGCGATCCGCACCCACTCGTGGGTCTTGGTGTAGAAGCGATCCGAAGGTTGCGCCATGGTGTGCTCCTCTCGTGAATTAGCGGGCGCGTCGGTAGAACGGCGTGTCCACCACCTGCGCCGCGACTTTCTGATCCCTGATCTCGACGTCGAGCTTCGAACCCACGGCCGACAGCTCCGCGGGCACGTACCCGAGCCCCAGCGCCTTGCCCAGCGTGGGCGCGTGCGTCCCCGAGGTTACGATCCCCACCTTCAGGCCGCCCGACCAGATCGGGTAGCCGTGCCTGGCGATGCCCCGGCCCAGCATCTCGAAGCCCACGAGCTTGCGCTTGATCCCGGCGGCCTTTTGGCGCGCGAGCGCCTCGCGCCCCAGGAAACCGCCCTTGTCGAGCTTGACGATCCAGTCCAGACCAGCCTCGAACGGCGTAGTCGTGTCGTCGATGTCGTTGCCGTAGAGCGCCATGCATGCCTCGAAGCGCAGGGTGTCCCGGGCGCCCAGGCCGGTCGGCACGATACCGACCTCCTTCCCGGCTGCGAGCAGCTTGCGCCAGAGACCCGGCGCGTCCTCGGGCGGAACGTAGACCTCGAACCCGTCCTCCCCGGTGTACCCGGTCCGGGCGATGATCGCCCGCTTCCCGTCCACCAGACCCTCGACGAAGCGGTAGTACTTGATCTCGGCAAGGGCCACCTGCGTCAGCTTCTGCAGCACCTCGAGAGCCCGCGGGCCCTGGACCGCGATCTGCGCGTAGTCGTCGGAGCGGTTGGCGACGTCCACCCCGTCGAAGCTGGCCGCCTGGGCGCACAGGTAGGCGTAGTCCTTGTCGGTGTTGGCCGCGTTGACGACCAGGAAGTAGTGTTCGTCGGAGACCTTGTGCACCAGCAGGTCGTCCACGAAGGTGCCGCGCGGCGTCATGAGGCCGGAGTACTGGGCGCGCCCGGGGGTCAGCTTGGAGGCGTCGTTGCAGGTCACGTACTGCACGAAGTCCAGCGCCCGCCGCCCCTTCACGTCGATTTCGCCCATGTGCGAGACGTCGAACAGGCCCACCGACGTGCGTACGGCCCGGTGCTCCTCGATCACGCCCGAGTACTGCACCGGCATCTCGAAACCTGCGAAAGGCACGATGCGGGCCTTGGCTTCCAGGTGGCACTCGTACAGGGGCGTCCGCTTCAGGGTCGTCTGAGTCATCACGCCCTCCAGGCGCCAGGGCGCCGCTTGTGCAGCCTATCACCAACCTCAACGGGGCATCAACGGAGAGGGTCCGAGACGCGGGGCTAGGGTGCGGGGCGCGGACGGGGCGGCTGGCGGTCCACCCTGACGCTCACCAGGTGCTCCAGCAGGGCGTACCCGCCGGGGAGGTCGCCGGTCGGGTCGGCCATGCGCGCATCCAGGTTCTCCACCGGGAGCGTCGCTGTCACCAGGCCGGGGTCGATGGGCCGGCTATGGTCACTCACCGGCCAGCGCACTTCGTAGTAGAGCGCCGGCACGCGTGTCCAACCGGTCTGGCCAACGGAGCCGAGCCGCTGGCCCCGGGTTACGGCCTGGCCGCGTTTGACGAGCACGTCGCGGAGGTGGGCGAAGACCGTCACCACTCCGCCCCCGTGGTTGAGGACCACCAGGTTGCCGAAGCGCGTCCACTCGTTGGCGCGCCGCTCGCGCACGCTGCCCGCAAAGAGGATCTTCCCGGCCCCCGGCGCGAGCAGCGGCTCCCCCTGCGGTGCGGCCAGCGTCGTCCCGTACTGCGCCATCATCTTGCCCGTGAACGGCGAAAGGCGCCACCCGAAGAGCGCGACCGGGACCGCCCTGGTCATGTCGACGGGAGCGGCCAGGGGCAACGACGGCAGCGGGCAGCGCAGGCCCTCGTGCGGGGCCGCCAGCTCTCTCCCGAGCTCATCCAGGCGCGCTCCCTGCCGCGCCAGCCACGCAATCGATTCCTCGTCGCTCGCCCGCCCGGACGGGGGCGCCGGGCACTCCTCCTCCCAGAGCTGGGGCGAGCCGCCCAACACCCACGCCACCTTCCGCCCCCGCTGCACGCGCTCGTGGAGCAGCATGGCAAGCCTGGAGATCCGCTCCCGCAACGGCTCCGCCTGCTCACGCAGCGCCCTGTTCTCGCGCCGTGCTGCGTCCGCGGTGAACCTGGTCAGAAAGCCCCGCAGCCCGAAGGGGAGCGCACCCACGATAGCGAGCACCACCAGAAGGACGAGCCCCAGCCCGATCGCCGCGCGCCGCAGGCCGCGCCAGGTGAGCACCAGGCGCCGGAACCTGCCTCCGCCCGCCGGGTGCCACTGGATCTCCCAGAGGGCCTGGTCCTTCACACCCACCGCAAGACCTCGACCGGTTCCCGGCGCGAGGCCCGATGGGCCGGGAGCAGCGCCGCCAGCAGCACCTCGACCACGCTCAGGGCGAGCACGACCGCAAGGTCGCCCGGCAGGAGCCGGAAAGGGATCGTGTCCACCATGTAGATGCTGGCGATCTCCGGAGGAAAGTGCGGAATGCGGAGGAGGCCCAGGACGACCACCAGCCCCACGCCGAGCAGCATTCCGGCCAGCACGCCCGCTGTCCCCAGGGCGCCGCCGGCCAGCAGCAGCGTGCTGCGAAGGAGGCGCGGCTTCCCGCCGAGGGCGAGGAGCACTCCGAACTCGCGGCGCTTCTCGGTGACCAGGACGACGAGCGCCGAAGCCACCTCGAACGCCCCCACGCCGAGAACAAGAGAAAGCACCAGGGCGAGCGAGAGCTTCTGCCAGCGCAGCGCCGCAAACAGGTTGCGGTTGGCCTCCTGCCACGTGGTGACCAGGGCGCCGCGGCCCAGGGCCGCCTCGACCCGGGCGCGAAGCTCGCCAGCCCGCTCCGGGTCCGACAGCCACACCTCAAGCCCTCCGCCGGCCAGCGGGAAGACCCTCCGGCGCAAAGCGGAGAGCCCGGTGACGACGAAGCGCTCATCCAGCTCCGCGAACCCGGCAGTGAAGACCTGAGCCACACGCACGGGCAGCGCCCTCGGCGCCCCTCCGGCCACCACCTGCAGGGAGAGCACGTCGCCCTTGCCCACCGACAGCCGCCGGGCGACACCGCGCCCGAGGGCGATCTCGAGGGGGCCGTCCGTCACGCGGTCGGGCAGCTGCACAAACGGGGGCGGCTGGGCGTTGGCCCGCACCGTCACGAGCTCGGCCTCCCCGCCGCTGCGGGGAAAGAGCATCCCCGGGAGGTAGACCACCTGCCCCACCCGCACTACGCCGTCGACTTCGGCGACCCTGGCGCCGGCCGCGGCGGCATCCCGCGGCGAGAGCCCGGCCGGGTAGAGGGCAGTCAGGTGACCGCCGGCGGAGAGCACTCCGGCGCGCAGCGCACCGGTGTAGCCGCTCATCAGGGCGAGGACCACCACCAGCGAGGCCGCACCCAGGGCCACGGCCACCAGGGCGGCCATTGCGCTGGTGCGAAGGAGTGCGGTCCCCCGCCGCCGAAGCAGTCGCCCTGCGAGAAACCAGGCCAGTTGCACGCGTGGATTCTACGCCTGCCCCCTGCCCGCGACGGCGGCAGCGCCGCTCAGAGCCGGTCCGCGGCCTCCGACACCGGTACGGGGCGCGCCGTGACGAGGTACGTGACGGCGACGAGGATGCATCCGAGCAGGAGGAACGCGAGCGCGTCCCGGACCGCCGCCTCCCACATCGCCAGCGTCCAGACGCTCCCGGCGATCCAGCCCCACACGACCCCCACCGCCATCCACGTCCCCCAGCCGCGCTCCACGGCCGCTGCGGCCGCCACGGCGAGCGTGACGCCAAGCCACGGACCTCCGAAGAGGACGCCCGCTGCAAGAAGAGCGCACAACCCGACGTAGCGGAGCCACGCGGCGGAGCGCACCATCTCCCGGAAGCCGTCGCCGGCGAACGCCGCAAGCCAGCCGGCGAGCACCGCCAGGCACACCCATACCGGTAGCCGCAGAGACAGGTCGGCCGTGCCGGCCAGCCAGCCGCTGGGCTCGATTCGGCCGGCGAGGACCCCGGCCGCCAGAGCCACCGGAAGCCAGCCCACCGGCACCGTGCCTCCAGGCGCCGGGAAGCGCTGGGAGGCGAACACCAGCGCGCCCAGGAGGAGAACGGCGGCGGTCCCGAAGGCAAGCTCCGCCACCCACGGCCGCGCGCCGGCCTCAAAGCTCCCCGGTGCCAGCGCCGAGAGCTGCGGCAGGGTGAGCGCCAGGAGCAGCACCGTTAGACCCACCGCCCGCCGCCATCCGCGGCCCGGGACGCCGGGCACGAGGTGACGGGACACCGCGCCCGCGAGCAACAGCCCCGCCAGCACGGCCTCCAGGAGCGGTCGCCTGCTCGTCTGCCGAGACGGGAGATCGCCGCCGGCGGGGAGCGCACCGAGCAGGCGTCTCTCCCCCACCAGCCAGTCCCTTCGGCCCAGCCTCTCCCGGGCCTGGGCGACGACGTCCTCGCTCCCGAGGAGCGCCTCCGCGGCCCTGAGGGGAAGCCGCACGCCGGGGAGCCAGGAGGCGGCGTCGACGCGCCACGCGACCGCGCCAGCTCCGTCGGGGACCCACGCCGAGATCAGCCACATCCCGTGCGCGGGTTGCCAGAGCACGGTCCAGCCGTCGCTCACCCTTTCCCAGCCGCGCACCTTGCCCCACAGCAGCCCGAGCAACGGCACCTCGCGCTCCGCGCGCTCCGCCGCGCGCTCCGGCGATTCCAGCGCGCGGGGGGCGGTCGGCCGCACCGGGACGTGCAGCACGACGCCGGCCAGCACCGCGCTGGCGGCGCCCGCCAGCAGGAGCCTCACTCGGTTCTGCGCGGCCATAGCAGGAGGACCGTTCCGAGCAACACGCCCAGCAGCGCCATTCGATCCCAGTCCGAGCCCACGGGGAACGATGCCCTTCGGACCAGCGCCTCGTACGTCCCCCGGGCCAGCACCGCCCCTCCCACACCGGAGAAGCGGGCCACCACGGCGAGGCCTGCCTGCAACGCCAGCTCGAGGGCCAGAGACGACACCAGCGGCACCGAGGGAAGCGGGTGCAGCAGCGCCCCCACCGGCGCCGCGAGCAGGGCCGCGCCCCACCACCCCACGACGGGGGCCGCGAGCGCCGGCAGGGCGCCGCGCAGCAGAGGCTCCTCGACAAGCGCCGGCAGCCACGATTCGGCCAGCAGCCTTGTCGACGACGTGTCGGCCGGCATCAGGGCCGTCATCGGGATCCAGCCCCCCGCACCGAGGATCAACGACCTTCCGCCCAGGATCAGCGCTGCGAGGGCCACACCCATGGCCGGGCCGAAACGCAGCCGGGTCGGCGGAAGGTCCGTCCACCCGGGCATCAAGGCGATCACGACGGCAAGCACCACCCCGAGGATGGGCGCGGCGGCCAGGGTGTCGGAGCTCAGCGTCCCGGCCAGCGCCGTCGTCAGCCCGTACGCCACTCCCCGGAGGATCGCCGTGGACTCGCGGTACGCGACCGCCTCGGCCGCCGCCACGAAGATACCGATTATCAGGATCCCGAGGCCGAGGATCGCCGGCCGTCTCAGGAGCCGCAGCTCGGCCATGCGCCCCGTCACCACCCCGAGGTCCGTGCCGAGAGGGTGCACGGAACGCTGCCAGGAAACGACCGAGGAACCCACCATTTCGAGCTGCAGCTCCTGCCGCCACCCCGACGGGAGTGCGCCGGACCCCCCCTCGAACCACCCGCGGTGCCAGATGTGGCGTCCCTCCGGCCAACTCTGCGCCCGGACGAGACGCCACGACGCCGCGTCGGGGACGGCGAGCTCGACCGCCGCCTCGATGCGCGAGCGCGCCAGAGACGGGTAGAGGTCGGGCCCTGGGTCGGAGGGGACCGGCCTGCGCAGCGACCACACCACGCCGTCCGCCGTCACCTCGGCCTGGCCGCCCCCCGGGAAGATCACCCGCCAGCGCACCGCGCCCCCCTCCCTGCGAGCCAGCCCGACACCGGCCGGACCCGGGTGGGCCCGCTCGAGCGCCCACGCCAACCCCTGTTCCCCCTCCAGGGTCGCGGTGGGCTCCCCGATCGGGTCGTAGAGCAGGCGGGCGAACGCGGTGCGGGCGATGGAGATGGCCTGGGCCTCCCCGGAGACCCCCCGGCCTCTCACCAGCGCCACCGCCGCGGCGGCCGCCGCCAACGCGAGCACCACCCCGAGCAGGTAACCGGCACGGGACACTGTGCTCAGTTTAAGACACCGGGGGCCTGTTCGCTAAACTGCCGGGGTGCGACGGCCACGCTACCGGACGCTCGCCCACGGGGCCGACCTGCGGGTCGCGGTCTGGGGTGTCGACGCGGAGGAGTTGATCCGCAACGCGGTCGTTGCCGCCGGGACGCTGGCCCTGGGCAACCTGCCCCGCCTCCCGGTGCGATCGCGGATCCGCGTGCGACCCTGGCCCGCCGACCTGCCGTCGAGGCTCGTGCGCGCCGTCAACGAGGCGCTCTTCCACCTCTACGCCAGGCGGAAGGTGGCGCTGGAGTTCACGCTGGGTCCCGCCGGTGCCACCCTGGGGTTGGCCGATCTTCCCCCCGGGTGCAGACCCGAGCTGGAGGTCAAGGCGGCCACCTACCACGACCTCCGCCCGTGCCGGCGTGCACGCCGGCTTGCGGCGATGCTCACCCTGGACGTCTGACTTTCCCGATTCCCTGGCAGCGGGACAGTGCACCCACGCCTCTTTGCATGGCGGGCTGGGAGCCCTATCTCGTTTCTTCAACTGCGTTACCTGTTTCTCTTGTCTTACCTAGGGGTGGCTCTATTTGCCGGTGCCGCGCGTGGCTAGCCGTGCGGCCTTGGCCGCCCCCGCGGCCTGCGGCCGCACACTCCTCCGTCCGCGACCACGCACGGCGGGCCCGTCGCGAGGCTCCTCGGTGTTCGCTCGTCGTCACAAGGCTGCGCTCCTCGCGCCACCGATACCTCACGCCGGATCCCGCCGCGTGGTGCCCGCGGGCTCCGGAGAGATTGGCCACCCGCGGCACCGGCGGATCAAAAGCCCCCCTCCCGAAGCACGGCGCCAAGGACCGGAAGGTCATGCGTTCAGGCTACGTAAGACGGTGAGGACAACCCCGTCGCATATGGGTGGGTGGGGGTGAAATCCGCCCCGCGAGTGATAGGAGCGATTCCGCCGCAGCGTGCGGGAACCGAGCGGCCAGACCGGCAGGTGGAAACGCTGGCCCCGACCGAGCGTCTCATGCGAGGGAGGGGAACAGCGAGGGTCCGCACGCCGGGCTGTGCCTGCTCGATCGCACGCGAAGGCGGGTCGGAGGGCTACGCTCGATGCACAGCCCGAGCGACCGCTCCCAGCCCGCGGGGCATAAAGAGCCACGCAGTGGCACAAGAACCGCCACGAGGCCCTGGGGTACAAGACGAAGCGAAGCCACCCCCGGGCAAACAAGAAAGTCTCACGCAGTGACAGAAGTAGCTATCCAAGCCACCCGCGGGGCCAGCCTAACAAGGCTCATTGCGTAGCAATTTTGAGTCTCTGGAGGGTTGTCTTGCGTCGTCGCTCTCAACGGTGATACGACCGCCAACATGCCGGCATCGCGTAAAGCTCAGGCGAACTTCTTGGCGGCAGCCGCCAGCGCGTCCACGTGATGCAGGCTCTCCCAGCGGAACTCGGGCTCCGAGCGCCCGAAGTGCCCGTAGCTCGCGGTGACGCGGTAGATCGGCCGGAGCAGGTCGAGCTCCTTGATGATCCCGCGCGGAGTGAGCGGGAAGACCTCGCGCACCACCTTGGTGAGGCGTTCGTCCGGGATGGCGCCCGTGCCGTTGGTATCCACCATCACGGACACCGGGTCGGCCACGCCGATGGCGTACGCGAGCTGCACCAGCGCCTCGCGGGCGAGCTTGGCCGCCACGATGTTCTTGGCGATGTGCCGGGCCATGTACGTGGCGGAGCGGTCTACCTTGGTGGGGTCCTTGCCGGAGAACGCGCCGCCGCCGTGGGGCGCCCACCCGCCGTAGGTGTCCACGATGATCTTGCGGCCGGTCATGCCGGTGTCCGACTGCGGGCCGCCGATCACGAATTTGCCGGTCGGGTTGACCAAGAAGCGGGTCTTGGAGTCGACGAGCTTCTTGGGTAGCACGGCCAGGCCCACCTTCTCGATGATCTCGTCGCGCGCGGCGTCGGTGATGCGATCGCCCTTCCTGTTGAGGATGTCCTCGGTGTGCTGGGAGGAGATCACCACCGTGTCGAGGCGGTGGGGCTTGCCATCGCGGTACTCCACCGTCACCTGGGACTTGCCGTCCGGGCCCAGGTACGGCAGCACGCCCGTGCGGCGCACCTCCGCGAGGCGCCGTGCGATCTTGTGCGCGAGGGTGATCGGCGTCGGCATCAGCTCGGGGGTCTCGTCGCACGCGTAGCCGACCATCAGTCCCTGGTCCCCGGCGCCGCCGGTGTCCACGCCCTGGGCGATGTCGCCCGACTGCCGCCCGATGGCGTTGAGGATGCCGCAGGTGGCGTGGTTGAACCCGTACTTGGCATCGGTGTACCCGATGTCGCGGATCAGGTTGCGCACCAGCTCCTGCACGTCCACCCAGCACTTCGTGTTGATCTCACCGCCGACAACGACCAAGCCCACGGTGATGAACGTCTCGCAGGCGACGCGGCCCTTGGTGTCCTGCTCGATGACGGCGTCCAGTATCGCATCGGAGATCTGGTCGCACACCTTGTCCGGATGACCTTCCGTCACCGACTCCGAAGTGAAGACATGGATCCCTCGGCTGTTCACGGTCGCTCCTCCACTCTTTTCGAATCCAGCCCGACCTGGTCCCCCAGGCGTTACCGCGCACCATAGCACACACGCACGAGTTGCCCTCAGTCACGAGAGACCGTCCCGTGAGCGGGCCCCCAGGCTCCTAGCTCCCGGAGCAGCGCGGCGAAAAGCGCGAGATCGGCGACGAGGGTGACGGACGTGGCGAACCAGAGCCACGCGGGGTTGGCCGCCGTCCATCCGTACCTTGCCACGTACGGAGCGAGCAGAAAGGACGATGCCCAGGTGCCGGCCACCACCATGCAGGCGAGCAGCGCGAGGGCCGCGAACCGCCGTCTGCCCATCCACCGCGCGACGAGGATCGCGATGCCTGGGAAGTTGAGGAGCTGGTAGTGATACCAGGCGATGGGGGCGCTGGCAAGCGCCAGTGCCACCAGTGCGGCGCTCACCACCGGCTCGTCGTCGCGACCCGGGGCCTGCCGCCTCACGCACCGTCCGATCAGCAGGATGCCGACCACCAGAGCGACGGTCCCCGACGCGACCCCGGCCACGGCGTGCGACGCCGGAAGTTGCAGGCGTCCGGGATCATTGCCCACCACCCAGTTGTCGGGCAGCGGCCGGCCGCGGGCCGGCGGTTCGAGCAGTCGCAAGACCACCGCCGGGATCGAGTCGTTGAGCGGGGCCGGGGTACCCATCCAATAGGAGGCGTGGAGGGGGGCATGCGGCGCAGGCAGCAGGCCGGCGACGAACGCCCACGGGAGGGTGATCAGTGCTGCGGCCGCGATGACACCCGCCGTCACCGCCCGCCATCTGCCCAGGAGCGCCTCCTTGGCGAGGAGCACGATCGGCCACAGCTTGACGGCAGCGGCCCCGCCGATGAGCGTCGCGGCGCGCGGGCGCGCGTGCCAGGCAGCGGCCCACGACCCCGCCAGGAGCACGAGCAGGAGCGGGTTCACCTGACCAAGAACGAGATTCTCGGCGACCGTGCCGCCGAACGTCCACACCGCGGCGATCGCGACGAGGGCGGTCGTGCCGCCACCGAGGCGACGCCATACGAGGCCGGCGGCCGCCAGGAGGCAGAGATGGCCGAAGACGAACCAGGTCACACGGGCCGCCGGCTCGGACAGGCCCGCTATCGGCATGACCAGGAAGGCCATCAGCGCGGGGTAGTCGAAGTTCGGCACGGAGAACGGGCTTCGACCCGCGAGCACAGCGCGCGCCGCGAGGTAGTAGTTTGTGAAATCGCTTGCGCCGCCGCGCAGGTGGGCGGCGGCCAGGATGACGTTGCGCCACAGGTAGAACGAAACGCAGGCCGTCACCGCGACGGCCGAGGCCGGGTCGAGCCCCCGCCAGCCTTTTCGCGGCCGCTCTCCGTGCGGATCCACGACGAAGTCACCCACGACGTGCTGTCGCCTCTTCGCCGCCGGGAGACCGGGTCGCACCGGCATCGCCATCTTCGGTCGCTCCAGAGGGGGCGAGCGCCATCAGGGTCCGTGCCCGCTGCCGCAGCCGCCCGACCTCGAGGCCGTACAGCTGAGCGCTCTCGTCCGACAGACCGCGCAGGTGATGCTTGCGGTACGCGAGCGCGGTCAGCAGGCGGACGATCTCCCGCCTCTCGTCCCGCTCGGGCCACCACTCCGACCGGATGCGCCGAAGGTAGCTCGGGAGCACGCTCGCGACCCACTCCGCGAGGACGCCCAGCCGCACCTCCTCGCCGAGCTGCGCCGCCAGCACCCGGCGCTCGAAGGCAAGAGCGGCAAGGAACACCCCGCAAAGGACGCCGGCGGCAAGCACGATCAGAGCCAGGTCGACGGGTCCGTTCCGCGAGCCCCAAAGACTACACCCCCAGCTCGCCAGGCCGAGCAACGCCCACCGGAGCATACCCGCGCAGCCGACCGCCGCCAGCGCGCACGGAACGCGCAGCGCCGGCCGGGCGGCCAGCTTTGCGATGCCGATGCCGGCCCCCACGACCGCCGCCGCCGCCGCCTCCACTATGGTCAGAAAAACAGGGAGAACAGGCCAGCTGGCGGGCCCCGCCGTGCCGACGGCGATCAGGTTCTCGGACACAGCCAGGCCGAGCCCCGCCACGGTCCCGTACACGGCTCCGTCCACTGGACCTTCGAGAAAGTTGCTCGTAGCGACCAGGGCCAGGGCCGCGGCCAGCATCAGCTGTGCCAGCAGCCCGACGCCGGCCGGCAGCAGACCCGGACCCGACAAGGTCTCCGGGTCGCCAGCCAGCCCCAGGTGAGGATCGGCGAGGCGGAGCAGGAGCGGGCACGCGAGACCCCAGAGCGCGACGAGCCCGAGCCGGACCACCGGTTCCGTCCCGTAGCGGTCGAGCCAGAGGATGAAGAACGCCGCAACCGAGAGCAGCACCGCCAGGGCGACCGCGAGCAGTACCGGCCCGATCATCGCCGCACCAGATCCGCCTCGGGAAGGCCCTGCTGCATGAAGTAGACCTTCGCAATCTGGACGTCGCGCCTGATCTGCGACACCAACTCCATGCTCGAGCCGAACACCATCTCGTCGCGCAGCCTGCGCAGGAAGTAGAGCCGCACGGGCTCGCGGTAGACGTCCCCGGTGAAGTCCAGCACGTGGCTCTCGACCGTGACCTGGTAGTTCTCGTACACCGTCGGTCGCACGCCGATGTTGGTCACCGAGGGGAACACCCGCGAGAACGAAGGGATGTCCACCGCGGTGATGTACACGCCGTGAGCGGGGAGCAGCTCGTTCTCCACCTCGATGTTGATGGTGGGGAACCCCAGTGTTCGCCCCATGCGCTCGCCCGTGTAGACCTTCCCGTCCACGAAGAACGGGCGCGCCAGCAGCCGCCATGCTTCCTCGACGCGGCCGTGCGCGATCTCGCGCCGCACGCGCGTGGAGGAGATCGGCTCGGCCCCGTCCATCATCGGCTCGACACCCACCACCGAGAAGCCCAGCTCGTACCCCACCACCGAGAGGAAGTTGACGTCCCCGAGCCGTCCGGCCCCGAAGCGGAAGTTGGTCCCGAGACGCACCTCGGTCGGGGCGAGCCTCCGGAAGAGGAACTCCCGCGCGAACGCCTCCGCCGGGGTATCGGCGAAGCGGCGGTCGAAGCCGATCTCCACCAGACTCGAGACGCCAAACCTCTCCAGGAGTTGCGCCTTCTGCGCGCGCGTGGTGACGAGCTTGAGCCCCGACTGCGGGCGGAGCACCTTCTCCGGATGTGGCTCGAAGGTGACGGCCACGGAGGGCGCGCCGAGCTCCGCGGCACGCGCCGCGGCACCGGCGAGCAGCATCTGGTGGCCGCGGTGCACGCCGTCGAAGTTGCCGATCGTGACGACCCCCGAGCGGGGGAGGTCCGAGCTGGGCGCGGGGTCGCGGAGTATCTCCATCTCAGCGACCGGCCGCGGCCTTTCGGAGCGTCGGCAGCGAGGGGAGCAGCGCGGCGTGCGCGGCGGGAGCTGGGGTCACGACCCCGCGGATCTCGCCCACGAGGTCGAAGGCGTAGGTTCGGGTGATCCTAACGCGCACGATGTCGCCATTGCGCGCGCTGCCCCCGGAGAACAGCAGCCGCCCGTCCACCTCCGGGGCCTGGCGCAGCAGGCGCCCCTGCAGGAGCAGCTCCGACTCGGGGCTCGGTCCCTCGACGATCCCCAGCGCCTCAGACCCTCGCAGGGCTCTGTGATTGGCGCGGCTGATGCGCTCCTGCTGCTTCATCAGCGCCCTGCGCCGGCGCTCCTTGGTGCGGAAGGGCACCGGGTCCCCGAGCGCGGCGCCCGGGTTTTCCTCCTGGTGGGAGTAGGCAAAGACCCCGACGTGATCGAAGCGCACCTCCTCCAGGAAGCTCTCCAGCTCCTCGAACTCCTCCTCCCCCTCGCCGGGGAAGCCCACGATGAACGTCGTTCGCACCGCGAGCCCCGGAACCGTGTCGCGGGCCCGCGCGATCAGCTCGCGGTAGCTGCGGGCGTCGCCGCCCCGCTTCATGAGCTTGAGGACCTTGCGGGAGGCGTGCTGGAGCGGGATGTCCAGGTAGGGCGCCAGGCGCGGCTCGCGCGCCATGACCTTGAAGATGCCGGCATCGAGCGTAGCGGGGTAGGCGTACAGGAAGCGGATCCAGGGGATCGTCGTCCCGGCGAGCAGCGCCTCCAGCAGGCGGCGCAGGCCGGTCCTGCCCATCCCGATATCCTCGCCGAAGCGCGTCGTGTCCTGCGCCACCAGCACCAGCTCGCGCACGCCGGCGGCCTCCAGGCGGCGCGCCTCCTCGACGAGCGAGGGCACGGTGCGCGATCGGAAGCGCCCGCGCATCCTGGGGATATGGCAGAAGGTGCACGGGTTGTCGCACCCCTCGGCGACCTTGAGGTAGGCGTACACGCCGCCGGTGGCGAGCAGGCGCGGCACCGTATGGTCGTAGAGCTTGAGCGCCCCGTGTTGGTCCGGCAGGTGGCCCCGCCCGAGCCCGCCGAGCACCGCCTCGGGCACCCGCTCCAGTTCGTCGAGCCCGACGAAGGCGTCGATCTCCGGGATCTGGGCCGCCAGCTCGGCGGCGTACCCCTGGGCCATGCACCCGGCCACCACCACCCGCCGCAGCCGTCCCCGGCCCTTGCGCCGGGCGACCTCGAGGATCGCCGCGATCGACTCCTTCTTGGCGTCCTCGATGAAGCCGCAGGTGTTGATGACCACGACCTCGGCGGCGTCCGCGTCGGCGGTGACCTCAGCGCCGTGCTCGACCAAGTGGCCGAGCATGACCTCGCCGTCCACAAGGTTCTTGGCGCACCCGAGGCCGATGAGGCCCACCTTGACGTGGCGCCTGTGGCGCCCGATCTCCTTCACGGCGGCGGATTCTAGCACCGCGGCAGCAGCGACTCAGTCTGGCCTGGCCGGGAGGCACACCCCCCGGGGTGCGATAATTCGAACGAGGATGAGCGATACCACCACCCGGGGGATCCGCGTCCAGGTCGCGCCGGCCTACCTGGCCGAGCGCAGCGCACCCGAAGATTGCAACTACTTCTTCGCCTACCGGGTGCGCATCTCCAACCAAGGCGACGAGACCGTGCAGCTGCTGCGCCGGCACTGGCTCATCACGGACGGCAACGGCCACTCGGAGGAGGTCGAGGGCCCGGGCGTCGTCGGCAAGACGCCGCTGCTGCCGCCGGAGACCTCCTTCGAGTACGCGAGCTTCTGCCCGCTACCGACGCCGTTCGGCACCATGGAGGGCACCTACCTGATGCGCTCCGCGGGCGGCGAGGAGTTCGAGGTCGAGATCGGACAGTTCTCGCTCATCGCCCCGCAGGCCGTCAATTAGCGTTCGACTTCCTGCCCAAGCCGAAGGCCACCCTGAGTCCCGCCGCCGGCGGAACGAAGCGTCCCGTCGCGCCTAACCGGCTCCAGCTTCCACGCCGAGTTGCCGGAGCCGCCGGTTGTCGGCGCACGCATGAGCGCCGTACACTTCGGAGCGACCCCGCATCGAACACGGCACGAGCCGGAAGGAGGGCATCATGGGTACGAGCGGAATGACACGCCGGGGTTTCGGCGCGGTCCTGGGCGCCGCCGCCGGGGCGGCGCTGATCGACCTGGGGATGGCGCCGCACGCGGCGAGGGCAAGCCTCGAGTGGGGCGAACCCGGCGATCTGGTCGAGCTCAACTCGAACGAGAATCCGTACGGGCCCTCCCCGGCGGCGCGCGAGGCGATGACGCGCTCGCAGGCGGTCGCCGGCCGCTACCCCGACGCGGCGGTCGACGAGGTGCGGCGGGCGCTGGCCAAGGCGCACGGCGTTCCCCCGGAGCAGGTGCTGCTGGGCTGCGGATCGAGCGACATCCTGCGCATGGCCGACGGCGCGTTCCTCGCCCCCGGCAGAAAGGTGGTGGTGGCCGAACCGACGTTCGAGGCTGTGCTCGCCTACAACCGGGTCACGAAGGCGGAGCCCGTCAAGGTGCCGCTCGACGCCTCGTTCCGCCATGATCTCCCGCGCATGGCCGCGGCGTGCGACGCGGCGACCGGCCTCGTCTACGTGTGCAACCCCAACAACCCCACCGGCACGATCGTCACCGGCGAGGAGCTGGCCGCGTTTCTCTCGCGCGTCCCTCCATCGGTCACCGTGCTCGTCGACGAGGCCTACTTCCACTTCGTCGAGAACCCCGCCTACCGCAGCGCCTTCGACCTCCTCGGCGCGCACCCAAACCTGATCGTCGTCCGGACGTTCTCGAAGATCTACGGCATGGCCGGCATGCGCCTCGGCTACGCGGTTGCGGCGAAGGACAAGATCGAGGCGCTCGCGCGCCATGCATCGTTTTCCAACACCAACGCCGCGGTGCTCGCGGCCGCCCTGGCCAGCCTGGCGGATGCCGAGTTGGTCTCGCGGATGAGGCGCCGCATGAATGACACGCGGCGCTGGCTGGTGGCGCAGCTCGCCGCAGACGGCCGCCGGGTCATCCCCTCCGAGGCCAACTTCGTGATGATTGAGACGGGGCGCGACGTGGCTTCTCTCATCAGCGAGTTCAAGGCCCGCAAGGTGCTGGTCGGGAGGAGGTTCCCCTCGATGCCCACGTGGCTGCGGGTCTCGATCGGCACCCCGGAGGAGATGGCGGCGTTCGTGGCGGCGCTGCGGGAGATCGTGCCCGCCCGCGCCGCCGTCGCAAGGCGCGGTGACCGGTCGCCATTCGCCGGAATCTATGCCGAAGCAGGTGGCATGTAGCCCACGCCGCCGCAGATCGGCAAGTGGTCTTTGGAACACTCCCTTCGTGTGCCCCACCGCGTTCGCCGCTAGGCCGCGCGGCCCGGATTCGGCCGGATGCAAGGAAGGCGAGGCGGCCGCGCCGGAGTGTAGCCGGAGGCTACATGAGGACGCGTGACACCGCAGCCTGACGCCGCAGACGGTCGGAGACTGGCCGCGCAGGAGCTACGGGTACAGCCGGTTCAGCATGCGCGGGTACGGAATCGCCTCCCGCAGGTGCGACAGCCCGCACAACCACGTGACCACTCGCTCGATCCCCATGCCGAAGCCGGAGTGCGGGAACCGGCCGTACTTGCGCACGTCCACGTACCACTGGAACGCCTCGCGCGGGAGGTCGTGGTCCGCGATGCGCTTCTCCAGCAGCTCGAGCGAGGAGATGCGCTCAGAGCCGCCGATGATCTCGCCGTACCCCTCGGGGGCGATCATGTCCATCGCCAGCGCGCGCGTGGGGTCGTTTGGGTCGGGTTCCATGTAGAACGCCTTGATGGCCGCCGGGTACCGGGTGATCATCACCGGGGCGCCCGACTCGTCGGCCAGCGCCGTCTCCTCGTCGCCGCCGAAGTCGTCGCCGAACTTCACCTCGAACCCCTTCTCCTGCAGCCTGGTCACCGCGTTGCCGTAGTCGATGCGCGGGTATGGCCGCCTGGTGGCGGGCTCGAGCTTTGAGACGTCGCGCTCGAGGCGCTCGAGGTCCTCCTTGCAGCGGTCCAGTACGCGGGCGACGAGCTCCGAGACGAACTCTTCCGCGAGGTCCAGCAGCCCGTCAAAGTGCAACCACGCGATCTCGGGCTCCACCATCCAGAACTCCGTGAGGTGCCGGCGCGTCTTCGACTTTTCCGCGCGGAAGGTGGGCCCGAAGCAGTACACCTTGCCGTGCGCGGCGGCGGCGGGCTCAAGGTAGAGCTGGCCGGACTGCGAGAGGTACGCCTTCTCGCCGAAGTAGTCCGTCTCGAACAGCGTAGAGGTCCCCTCGCACGCCGCGGGGGTGAGGATCGGCGAGTCGATCTGGACGTAGTTCCGTCTGTAGAAGAAGTCGCGGATCCCGAAGGCCAGCTCGTTGCGCACGCGCATGATCGCGTGCTGGCGCTTGGAGCGCAGCCACAGGTGGCGGTTGTTCAGCAGGAAGTCGACCCCGTGCTCCTTGGGGGAGATCGGGTAGTCGGGGCAGACCTGCACGATGACCAGGTCCTCGACTTGCAGCTCCACGCCCCCGGGCGCGCGCGTGTCCTCCTTGACGCGGCCCACGACCCGCAGCGAGGACTCCTGGGTCAGCCTCTCAGCATCGGCCCAGATGCGCTCGTCGACGCCGGACTTGAAAACCACCGCCTGCAGGTAGCCGGAGCCGTCGCGCACGACGAGGAAGCGCAGTTTGCCGGAGGAGCGGGCGTTGTACAGCCAGCCGGACACCCTCACCTGCTCCCCTATCAGCTTCGGCAACTCACGAATCTCGGCGTCACGCATTGCAGCCTCCGGTCGAGGCGTGGATTGTAACCCACGGGACCGGCCGCGGTCGGCGAGGGGCCCTCCTTCTGGTTTCACACCCGTCGCAGGCCATTGTGTTCATCCCGAGTCCTGCTGCAGGCAGGACGAGGGATCCGGGAGGGGGTCTCTGGATCGCGGCCTTCCCCCACCCAGATTCCTCGGCCAGCCCCTGGCGGGCCTCGGAATGACATCTGCTTGCCGAATCGGTTTCAACCGGCCGGAGCCAGCCGGGTGAAGGCACCCTCGGGCCGAAGCAGGTTCCGGCAGCGCAGGAAGCAGACCGTGCGCACGACCCGGCCGTCCCGCACGATCTGAAGCGGCCGCTCCTCGGTGACGCTGGCGAAGACGTCGCCCAGCGCCGCCCTCAGCCCGTCGCGCTCGGTGACGAAGAGGAAATCTCTCCCACTGAGCTCCTCGGGCCGGTACCAGTAAAGCGAGGCGAGCCCGTGCACGCCGCCGCTCACCCGGGCCAGCCTGGTGGGCAGCGTTCCACCCGAGAGGAACGCGAAGAGGTGGACGTTCGTGTAGCTCTCGCTGGCAACCAACTCGTGCGGCCGCAGGCGCCTCTCGATCTCGGCGACGATCTCCTCGTTGCCCACCGCGGCTCCGACGGTCTCGAGGGCGTTTCGCTCGAGGCGCCCCACGAAGGGCCAGCGGACGCCGAGCGCCCGCGGCACGACGAGCACCGCGGTCACCGCGAGGAGGGAGACCGCGAGCCCGAACGCGACGCCGGAGCGCATGAGCCAGCGTGGACGCGGGGTCGTGAAGGCGAGCGCTAAAGCGGCCAGCACGATTCCCGGAGCACCCCAGTGCGGCGCGATTTCTTCGCGCAGGGAGACGTACCCGAAGAAGACGAACGGCATCGCCGCACCCACGAGCAGAACCGCCCAGGCGTGGTCCCTGCGGCGCCAGCCCCGCCACCATGCCATCGCCATCGCCGCCGCAAGCGGCGGCGACGCCAGCAACGCGGCGAGAGCGAGGAACTCGGCCAGGTACTGGAGCGTGAACGGGCCGGGGTTGTGGCGCTGCTGGAGCTGGAAGGTGATGTTGGCCCACTGATGACGGGCGCCCCAGATCCACACCGGCAGCGTCAGCACCGCCGACAGGGCCGCCGCCAGGTACGGGACGCTGGTGCGCAGGTGCGACCGGGCGCGGCGGCTGACCAGCGCCGCCAGCACCGTCGGCAACACCACCACGGCCGGGAACTTGGCCAGGAAGCCGAGCCCCACCGCGATCCCGAACCCCCACCAGGCACGCCGCACCCCCTGGGCGATGGCCACGGCCGCCCAGGTGGCGGCCACGTAGGCGGCCACCATTGCAGTATCGGTCGACGCGTAGAACGACCCCAGGAAGAAGAGCGGCGTGGCGTGCAGGATCAGGTACACCCAGGCGGCCTCGCGGGGTCCGCCGCCCAGCCGGCGCACCAGCGGCAGGAGGAACACGCCGAGCAGGAAGCTCGCAAGGATGGCCGGTCCGCGCGTCGCCAGGCGCGTCTCGCCGAAGAGCAAACGGAACGGGATGGGCGCCAGCATCATCAGGGGCGGCTGGTCGTACGTGGCCCAGTCCGCGTGGCGGGAGCAGTCCCAGTAATACGCCTCGTCGCCGGAGACCGGGAGCGCCATCGCCAGCACGCCGTGCACGACCACGAACGCCAGCAGCAGCAACCAGTACCGCCGTGCCGTCCAGTCGCCAGGCAGTTGACGGAGCCCGGACCCCGGACCCCGGACCCCGCTCTTCATTCCAGATTCGCGCACTGCTCGCGCAGCTTCTCGAGGGCGGCCTTGGCGGAGACGACCTTCTCGCCCATCCCCACCTCGCGGCACTTGGAGGCCGCCGTGTTGACTTCGCGTAACAGCTCCTGGAGCAGGAAGTCGAGCTTCTTTCCCACCGCGCCGCCTTCGTCGAGCAGCTGCCTCAGGTGCGAGAGGTGCGCGTGCAGGCGCTGAATTTCCTCGGCCACATCCGAACGCTCGGCGGCGAGGGCGGCCTCCTGCAACAGCCGCTCCGGGTTCACCTCGCCACCCTGGAGTAGCGAGCCCATCCTCTCGCGAAGGCGGGCGAGCAGTGTCTCGCGCAGCTGGCCGCCGATCTCGGCCAGCCAGCGGTGGAACGACTCGAGCACCTTCACCTCGCCTTCGATCTGGTGCAGCAGGGCTGCAGCCTCCCGCTCCCTGACAGCCACCAGCGCATCGCGAGCCGTCGCAACGAGGCCCAGGAGAGCCTCCTGTTCCTCGGTCGAGAGGGCGATCTCACCGCCCCCCTCCGCGAACCCCGGCAGCGCGAGCAGGTCGCGCAGCGCCAGAGGTGCGAGCTCGAGCCCAGGCGGCCGCTTCGCGAGGGCCTCCAGCAGCGAGGACGCGACCTCCCAGTGCAGCACCAGGGCGCCGGTCTCGCTCGTCAGCGGCGTGACCTCCACCGTGACCTGCGCACGGCCCCGGGTCAGCCCCGCCGCCAGGACCCCGCGCAGCGCGGTCTCCAGCTCGGCGCTCTCCATCCTTGGGTGCGTCCGCAGACTGACCTCGAGGAACCGCGAGTTGAGCGAGGTGATCCGCACCTGGGCGGAGAGGCGAGGCGAGAGGTCCCCCTGCGCCCCTCCGAAGCCGGTCATGCTCCGCAGCACTCCTGCCATCGCCTCCCCTTTCCCGCGCGTCGGGCCGTACCGCCATGGTAGATTCGCGCCGCCCGCGGCCTGACGGCCCGGCCCCGAAACCATGGCGAGAAAACCGCGACCCGCGGAAGCCCAGCGCGGCGTATCGTACACCGCACGGGTCTGGACGTGGCGGCTGTGGGGCCTGCCCGGCGCTCGGCCCGAGCTTCTCGCGACCTTGGCGACCCTCGCGCTCCTGGTGGCAAGCCGCTTCGCCCTCCTGCCCCTCGGACCTTGGGAGTGGGACGAGACGCTGTTCGCCCGCGGGTTGCTGAGCTTCGACCTCCCCTCGCACTTCCCGCACCCGCCCGGGTTCCCGCTCTGGATGGGCCTAGGCTGGGTGATGCTGCACCTGGTCGGAGACCCCCTGCTCGGCCTCCAGCTCCTCTCCGCCGCGGCGTCCTGCCTGTGCCTCTTCCCGCTCGCCGCCCTCGGGCGGCGCGTCGCCCCCGCACCGGTGGCCGCCGCGGCGTCCCTCGCGGTGCTCTTCATCCCCGGGGTGTGGCTGCACGCGGGGCGCGGCTTCACCGACACGGCGTCCGCCTTCCTCGCGCTCTGGGCTGCGGCGCTCGCGGTGTGGGGCCTCGAAGGCCGAAGGGCCACCGGCTTCACGCTGCTGGTGACCGCGGCATTCTTGATCCGCCCGATCCTGCTGCCACCCCTCGCCCTCCTGTGGCTGGCCGGCGCCATCACGGTGCGCCCGGCCAGGCGCCTGGTGTCCGGTGTGCTGCTTTCCGTGGCCGCCACGGCCGCCGCGGTCGCCGGCCTCGTCCTCGCCCAGGGGAGCTGGGCAGCTTTCGCCTCCGCCTTTCTTACTCATGCCAGCACGCACGCGCGCAACCTCGTCGAGCACAACCCGGGCGGCGTGCTCGACCTCGGGCTGGTCAAGGGCGTGGGCGGGCCGTGGCTCGCCGCGGGCCTTGCGGTGCTTGCACTTCTCGGCATCGTGGTGTGGGCACGGCGGGCCGGCCGGCGCGGCGCGGTGGCATGGGCCGTAATCCTGGCCGTGACGGTCATCCAGCTCGTCTGGCTCCAGAACCGGAGGTTCCCGCGCTACGCGGTGCCGGTCGACATGGCCGTTGCACCGTTGCTTGCGGGCGTCGCCGCGGCGGTTGCGCCGCCCGCGCTAGCCGCCGGAACGCTGGCGGCGCTGGGCGTAAGCCTCGCGGTGCGAAGCTACCCGCTGCTCCTGGAGCAACACCGCAGCCACCTCCCCGGATGGAACGCCGTGCGGTTCGCCGTGCAGTCCGCCAGTTCGACACGCCAGGATCTCGTGGTGGAACCCGGTCTCTACCCGTTCCTCTCGTATCAGGAAGAGCTCGACCGGCGGGCCGGAGGCCCGTGGCCGTTCAGGTGGCACCTGGCTCCTTCGAGCCCCGACTCCAAAGAACTTCCTTCCGGGCGCTACCTGCTCGTCACCGACTATCCGTTCCACTACTTCTGCTACTTCGGGCCGATGGCCGGACGCGAGATCCGGTTCCCGAGCGTCTCGGAGCGGCTGCGGCCGCTCACCCAGGGGCGCTTCCTCGACGTCGCCCTTTTCCAGGACGCGGCGCTGCCTGTCCGCGGGTGGTGGCTCCCCGAGGTGGTGGCAGGAACCGGCGAGAAGTTCATGTGGGGCGGACGCGAGGCAGAGTTCCTCATGCCACCCCTGCCGCCTGGCCACGGGCTCTCTGTGGACCTCATGCCCTTCCCGGGACCGGCGCCCCTCGAGCTGCTCGTGGACGGCCGGCAGGCGCTCACCGTCGCGGGCAACGCGCCGCGCGCGCGGTACATGCTCGACGCCCGCCTCTTCCAGCCCGGCCGCACCAGTCGCCTCGTGTTCCGGCGCCCCGAGGGGTACCTTCCCGGCAACGGCGACACCCGCAGGCTCTCCGTGCAGCTGTGGGGGGTGAGACCGGGCAAACCGTAGCAATCGCGTTCAGCGGTCCGTTGTCCGAAATAGCAAAGGGGTGACCCTAGTACCGGGAGAGCCGCGGCGGTTTTCTTGCCCGCGGCAGCGGCGCCGCCGCCGTTGGGCCTATCGCAAGGCGCGCAAGCGGCCCGCGCCGGAGCGTAGCCGGAGGCTACGTGAGGACGCGAGGCCGTGAAGCGCAACGCAGCGAGAGGTCCGACGCCGGCGGCGCACTTACTCGGTGATCCCCTGCAGCTCCGCCAGGTGGGCGTAGAGCCCGCCGCGACCCAGCAGCTCGGTGTGGCTGCCCAGCTCAACGACGCGGCCCTCGTCCATCACCGCGATGATGTCGGCGTTGCGCACGGTGGCCAGCCGGTGGGCGATGACCAGCGTCGTCCGCCCCTGCATGAGGTTCTCGAGGGCGCGCTGCACGATGCCCTCGGCCTCCGTGTCGAGCGCGGAGGTCGCCTCGTCGAGGATCAGGATCGGAGGGTCCTTGTAGAGCGCGCGGGCGACCGCCAGGCGCTGTCGCTGGCCGCCCGAGAGCCGGACGCCGGCCTCACCGATCATGGTGTCGAAGCCGTTCGGGAACTCGAGGATGAACTCCTCCGCGAACGCGGCGCGAGCGCAGGCGTGGAGCCTGTCCTCGTCCACCCTGTCCTGGCCGTAGGCGATGTTGGCCCGGACGGTGGTGTTGAACAGCACGTTCTCCTGGGTCACGAGGCCGAGGTTGGCGCGCAGCGAGGCGAGCTTCAGGTCCCGGATGTCCACGCGGTCGATCGTGACGGCTCCGCCCTGGACGTCCCAGAAGCGCGGCAGCAGCTGCGCCACGGTGGATTTCCCCGCCCCCGAGGAGCCGACCAGCGCCACCGCCCTCCCCGCCGGAAGCACGAGGTTGAAGTCGCGCAACACCGGCTTGTCGGGCTCGTAGGCGAAGGTCACGTCCTCGAAGCGGATCCCTTCGCCGACGCCGGGGAGCTTCCGGGCGCCGGGCCGGTCCTTGATCTCCACCGGGGTGTCCATCACCTTGAAGACGCGCTCCGTGGCGGCCACGGCGGCCTGGATGGCCATGTTGACCTTGTTGAACCGCTTGATCGGGTTGTAGAGCGAGTAGAGGCCGACCAGGAACGCCATCAGCGTGCCGATCGTCATGGCCCCCGAGTCGATCAGCCTCTTCGCGTACCACATCAGCACCAGCACGCCGCCCGCGCCGAGGACCTCCACCACCGGGGCCGTGAGGGCGTAAATCTTCCGCGCCTTCAGGTTGGCCCGGTAGTGCCGCCTCGTGGCCTCGCGAAAGCGGAGCGACTCGAACGCCTGCATGCCGAACGCCTGGACCACGCGGTAGCCCTTGAGCACCTCGTCGACCACCGCGTTCATGTCGCCGAGCCGCTCCTGGCTCTGGTGCGAGCGCTTGCGCAGCCTGCTGGTGAAGTGCGCGATCGGCCCGAGCAGCAGCGGCGCGAGGATCACGGTGGCGAGGGCGAGGCGGAAGTTCAGCGAGAAGACGAGGACCAGGAAGCCCACGATCGCGAAGAAGTCCTGCAACAGGTCGGCGAGGCGGTCGGAGATCGCGTTGTTGATCTGCTCGACGTCGTTGGTGACCCGCGACATGAGCACGGCCGAGGGCTGCTGCTGGTAGAAACCCGCCGACTGCGCGATGAGCGAGTCCATCAGGCGGTCTCGCAGGTCCTTCACGGTGGCGAGACCGGCGCGGAAGAGCGAATAGTGCCCAAGGTAGAGAAACACGTTTTTGACGAACACGGTGAGAAAACCGAGCAGCAGGATGGCCACCGCATCGTTCGGCAGGTAGCGCCGCAGTGTGTCCTTGCCCTGCTCGTACCACTCACGCAGCTCCTTGACGACCCCGACCTCGGGGAGCTTCGGGGCCTTCACCTTGGCCACCGCGGCCGGCGCACCCGCAGCCAGGGAGAGCGCGGCGCCCCTGCCGCCCAGGACCTCGTCGAGGAGCGGCGAGAGCAGGAAGACCATGAAGACGGACGCCACCGCCACGCCGATCATCCCGGCGATCGCCGTGAGGGCCCACACCATGTGCGGCCGCAGGAACTTGAGCAGACGCCGGAGCGCCCTCATGCGGCCCCCCCCGTCGCGGCTAGCACCGCCCGCGCCGCGCGCTCGCTGGCGCCCTCCGAGCCCAGCCGGCGCCGCACCTCGGCAAGCTCGGAGCGCTGCCGCTCGCCCTCCACCCCGAACAGGCGGCGGGCTTCGGCGAGCAGGCGGGGGACGTTGAACTCGTTCTGCACGGCCTCCGGCACGATACTCCTCCCCGCGACCAGGTTCACGAGCGCGACGTTGGGAACGCGCACCAGCCGCTTCGCGAGCGCGTAGGAGAGCGGGTGCAGGCGGTAGCCCACGACCATCGGCACGCCGAGCAGCGCGCACTCGAGGGTCGCGGTGCCCGAGGCCACCAGCGCGGCGGCGCAGGCCGCGAGGGACCGGTGGCGGTCCTCGGTGACGACCTCGATCGGCACATCGGCGCCGCCGATCATCCCGGAGAGCCGCTCACGGTCCAGGCCGGGCGCCGCCACGAGGCGGACCCGCAGCTCCGGCGCCTCGCCCGCGAGGCCTTCCGCGGCCCGGAGCATGGTCGGCAGCAGAGCCTCGACCTCGTGCCAGCGGGAGCCCGGCAGGAGCGCCAGCGTGGTCCCCTCGCGCGCCGGCGCTGCGTTCATCACCGGCGCCAGCTCGTCGACCAGGGGGTGGCCGACGAACTCCGCCGCGACGCCGTGGCGGGTGTAGAAGTCCACCTCGAAGGGCAGGATGCACAGCACGCGCCGCACGTCGCGGCGGATCCGCCGCACCCGCCCCGCGCGCCACGCCCAGAGCTGCGGGGAGATGTAGATCACCACCGGGATGCCCGCTCGCCGCAGGTGGCGGGCCAGGGGTAGGTTGAAGTCCGGCGAGTCCACCAGCACCGCCACGTCGGGCCGGCGGGCGAGCGCCGTGACGCGCACCCGGCGCGCCAGACGCAGCAGGCGCGGCAGGTCGCGCACCACCTCGGCCAGGCCCATCACCGAGAGCTCCTCGCTGCGGGCGACGCAGTCGAGGCCGCCCTCCCGCAGCCGCTCCCCTCCGACCCCGAACGCCTCCACCGAGGGCTCGATCCGGCGCAGGGCCCGAAGGAGGTTGGCCGCGTGGAGGTCGCCGCTCGCCTCGCCGGCCACCAGGAAGATGTTCACCAATCCTCCCCGCCGCCCCGCACGCGGCACGGGTGCGTCAGGCGAAGATCGGAATCCTTCCGAAGTGAGGACGGAGCGGGAGGTGCGTCTCGCACCCGATGGCTTCCCTAGCCCCGCGGGAACGGGTACATCAGCCAGCCCAGCGCCACCGCGCCGAGGAGCAGCGCGCCAAACACCTTCCAGAAGTAGCGCCAGCGCTCGTGAGGGTCGCGCTTCCACAGGAATGAGAAGAACACCGAGATCAGCAGCGCGTCGAGAGCCATGAGCAGGAGGTGGTCCAGCATCACCAGTCCTTCCTCCCCACGGCGATGTCGTAGCTGTCGAGCAGGAGGAGCAGGTTCATCATCCCGGCGGTGAGCAGGAACGTGTTGCCGAACTCGTAGCCGGGCGCGGTCACCGTGCCCTGGCCCAGGTTGAGGGCGCGCGCCACGAAGAACAGCAGGCCGTTCCCAACACTGGCGATCGCCGCCAGGAACGAGAGCGGGTCGCCCGCGTGCGGCAGGATCAGCTCGCCGTCGAGCGAGAGCCCGACGATGAAACCCACGCTGACGAGCACGAAGAACACGGCGGCCCGCAGCCTGCGCCCCAGCAGCAGGTGGCCGAGCCCGGGCACGAACCACGCGAGCAGCACCAGCACCGGGACGGGCAGCCGCGTCCCCGGCTCCTCCGGGCGCCGGGCCGCCTCAGGCATCCTGCACCCCGAGCGCAGCGCGCAGCTTCACGCACGTCTGGGTGAGGTCCTCGGGCGCCACGCGCACACCGGCGTTGACCGTCATGAAGTTGGTGTCCCCCCGCCAGCGCGGAACGATGTGCAGGTGCAGGTGGTCGGCGATCCCGGCCCCCGCCGCCTCGCCGAGGTTCAGCCCCATGTTAAACCCGTGGGGCCGGTAGGTCTCCTGCAGCGCCCGCACGATCCTCTGGGCCAGCTGCATCATGTCCGCGAGCGTGGGGCCGTCCAGCTCCGCGAAATCGCCCACGTGGGCGTACGGCGCCACCATCGTGTGCCCGGAGGTGTACGGGAAGCGGTTGAGCAACGCGAAGGAGCGCTCGCTCCTGGCCAGCGTGAAGGCCTCTCCCTCGCCGTGCGCCGCCGCACAGAAGATGCAGCCGCCGGTGGAATCAGGGTTGGACACGTACGCGTATCGCCAGGGGGCGAAGAGATGCTCCAACCGCTCCTCACTTGCCGGCAAGGACTTCGCGGAGCTGCTTGCCGGGTTTGAAGTAAGGGACCACCTTGGGGGGAACGTTCACCTGCGCGCCGGTCCGTGGGTTGCGCCCCGCGCGCGCCTGGCGCTTGCGGGTGCGGAAGGAGCCGAAGCCTCGCAGTTCCACTTTCTCGCCGGCGCGGATCGCGTCGACGACCCCGTCCAGGACCACGCTGAGCACCTCGGCGGCCTCTCGCCTGGTCAGCCCCACCTGATCCGCAAGTATCTTGATGATGTCGGCCTTCGTCATCCTCGGGTCCTCCTCCGCAAGCCAGACGCCCGCGCTCAGTTCTCCCGGGGCTCGTCCCCGATCGGCGTATCGGGGCTCTCCTGCTCCCCGTCCGCCTGCTCCGGCGCCCGTTCCACGGCAATCTCCTCGGCCTCCTGCTCGGGGGCGGCGACCTTGCCCTCGGTCGCCTCCGGCTGCGGAATACCCCTCAGCGAGAGGCCGATGCGCTTCTCGTTCCAGTCGATGCGGATGAGGCGGGTGCGCACGCGCTGCCCGCGCTCGAAACCGGCGGAGAGCGGCTGGTTGCCGCGCCGCTCCACCTCCGAAATGTGGCAGAGTCCCTCGACCCCGGGGGCGAGCTCGACAAAGAGGCCGAAGTCCGTGACGTTGGTGACGAAGCCCTCCACCTCGTCGCCCACCTGGTGGGCGGTCGCGAACGAGTCCCACTCGTTCGGCATCAGCTCCTTGATCGAGAGGGAGATGCGCTGGTTCGAAATGTCCATCGCGATGATCATCGCCTCGATCTCCTGCCCCTTCTGCACAACCTCGGAGGGGTGGGCGAGGCGGCGTGTCCACGCCATGTCGGATACGTGCACCAGCCCGTCCACGCCGGGCTCCAGCTCCACAAAGGCGCCGAAATCGGTGAGGTTGCGGACCACGCCCTTCACCTTGGCGCCGACCCGGAAGCGCGTGGCGAACTCCTCCCAGGGGTTGGGCTCGGCCTGCCGCAGCGAGAGCGAGAGGCGGCGCTTATCGACGTCCACCTCGGTGACGACGACCTCTACCTCCTGGCCCTGGTGCAGAAGGCTCTTGGGGTTCTTGACCTTCTTGGTCCATGACATCTCGGAGACGTGGATGAGGCCCTCGACCCCCTCCTCCAGCTCCACGAACGCACCGTAGTCAACCACGTTGCTCACCTTGCCGGCGATCTTCTTGCCGACCGGGTAGCGGGCCTCGACGTGCGTCCACGGGTCCTCGAAGCGCTGCCGGTAGCCGAGGGAGACCCTCTCCTTGTCCCGGTCCACGCGCAGGACGACGACTTTGACCTCGTCGGCGACCTTGAAGTACTCGCTCGGATGTCCGACCCGGCCCCACGAGATGTCCGTCACGTGGAGCAGGCCGTCGATTCCGCCCAGGTCGATGAAGACGCCGTAGTCGGTTATGTTCTTGACCGTGCCCGTGACGATCATGCCCTCCTCGAGGTGGGTCAGCGTCTCGACCTTCTGGGTGGAGAGCTGGGCCTCGAGCATGACCTTCCGTGAGAGCACCACGTTGGCCCGTCGGCGGTCGAAGTTGATGATGCGGGCCTCGACATCCTCCCCGACGTAGTCCTCCAGGCGGCGCGTCGGGCGAAGGTCCACGAGGGAGCCGGGCAGGAACGCCCGCACCCCGATGTCGACGGCCAGGCCGCCCTTCACGCGCTCCACCACCTTGCCGCGCACCGGCGAACCATCACGGTACGCCGTCTCGAGCACCTCCCACACGCGGATCTTGGCCGCGCGCTCGTGGGAGAGCCTGATCTCGCCTATGTTTTCGTCGAAACGTTCGACCAGGACGTCCACCTCGTCCCCGGGCTTGACCGTCACCTTGCCTTCGCGGTCCGCAAACTCCGAACGCGGGATGATCCCCTCGGATTTGAACCCGATGTCCACGACGACCTCGTTGTCGTCGATCGCGACCACGGTACCGCGGACCACGTCGCCCTCGCGTAGGTTCTGGAATGACTCCTCGACGAGCTCGCGAAGGTTGTTGCGGCTGACGGCGCTGCTATCCTTACCCTCCTTTCCGGCGGGGTGGTCGTGCTGCTTGTTGTCCTGGCTGTTACCCACTGGGCCTCCTCCGAGATGCCCCGGGCGGGGCATCTAACTGCTTGTCTTGCAAACGGCAAACTATACGAGCCAGAGGTTTACTGTGTCAAGGGGCGGGCGGGAGCAGGGCGAGGACGGCGTCCACGACCTCGGGCAGGGTGAGCCGGCTCGTGTCAACGATGACGGCCCCTTCGGCGGGGCGCAGGGGCGAGGACGGCCGGGTGGAGTCGCGCCGGTCGCGCTCCCGCTGTTCGGCGAGGACGTCCTCCCAGCCGACCACGACGCCGCGCCGGAGGAGCTCGTCGAAACGCCTCTTCGCCCTCACCTCGGGTTCCGCGGTGAGGAAGACCTTGAGCATGGCGTCGGGGAAGACCACGGTGCCGATGTCCCGGCCCTCGATGACGCCGCCCGTGCGTACGGCCATCTCGCGCTGGCGCCTCACCATCTCGCGGCGCACCTCGGGGACCACCGAAACCACCGAGGACATCTCGGACACCGCGGGGTCGCGCAGCGTCTCGGTCACGTCCACGCCGTCGAGAATCACCCGCTGGGCGCGCGGATCACCCGAGAAGCGGACGTCGAGGGCGCGGGCGAAGCCGATCACGGCGTCCTTGGCCGCCTCATCGAGCCGCGGCCCGATCCCCGCGCGCTGCGCGAGCAGCCCGACGGTGCGGTACATCGCTCCCGTGTCCAGGTAGAGCAGGCCCAGGCGCACCGCGAGCTCGCGGGCGGTCGCCGACTTGCCCGCACCCGCCGGCCCGTCGATCGCGATGAGAAGAGGCCGTCGCGCCACGGCCGCAGTTTAGCAAGGCAGGGCACAGGACACAGGACACAGGACACAGGACACAGGACACAGGACACAGGACACAGGACACAGGACACAACAAGGGCAAGGACATGTGGTCGCGAGAGATTCCTCTGAAGCATCGCGCGGTCGACTACACTACGCGGCATGCGGATCTACCTCGCCGCCGCCATGACCAACGCGGGGCGCGACCTCGATGCCATAAGGACGATTTTCGCCTGTCTCAAGGAGGACGGACATGATGTGCCGACATGGCACGTCGCCGACCCCCTCGGCCGCGAGGATGACCAGGCAATCACCGACGCCGAACTGGCGCACCGCGACCTCGAATGGGTGGCCGGCTGCGACGCGCTGGTCGCCGAGGTCTCCACCCCATCCCACGGGGTCGGCGTCGAGGTGACCGCGGCGCTAGCCGCGGGCAAGCCGGTCCTCCTCGCCCACCGGCGCGGCGCGCCGGTTTCGCGCCTGCTGCTCGGCATGCAAAGGGTCGAGGTGCTCGCCTACGGAGGGGCGGCGGACGCTCGCGAGGGTGTGCGCCGTTTCCTCGCCCGGCTCGCGCCACGCCCCGAGGCCGGCAGGCCCGCGACATGAGCAGGTGAGGCCCAGATGCCGCCCGGTGCACGCCGAGCCGGCCTCTCCAGGGTGGACCTCGGTCTGGGCGTGACGATCGTCATCTGGGGCGTCAACTACGCGGCGATCAAGGCGGCGCTCTCCGAGATGCAGCCGCTCGCGTTCAACGCCCTGCGCTTCGTCCTCGCAACCCTCACGCTCGTGGTCCTGGTGCGGTTCCACGGCCCCGTGCCTCTCATCTCCCGCAAAAACCTCGTCAAGCTGGTCTTGCTCGGGATCCTGGGCAACACCGTCTATCAAATCATGTTCATCCACGGGATCGCGCACACCACGGCCGCCAACGCGTCACTGATCATGTCGTCGTGCCCGGTGCTCGTCGCGCTCCTAGGCGCGGCGCTCGGGCGCGACCGCCTGCCTACTTCCGCCTGGATCGGCGTCACCCTCGCGGTAGGCGGGCTTGTGCTGCTCCTCTCCTCAGGCTCGCGAAGCAGGCTCGAAACCGGCAACCTCTCCGGCGACCTTCTGATCCTCGCAGCCGCCGCAACCTGGGCCGCGTACTCCGTGCTGGCGGCCGGGGTCATGGCCCGCACGCCGCCCATCCCCGCCACGCTCGTCACCTTCCTCTCGGGGACGCCGGCGCTGGTGGTGATCGCCATGCCGTCCCTGGCGCGGCAGGACTGGGGGGCCGTCGGGACGCGCGGGTGGTTCGGTGTCGCCTTCTCCGGGATCCTCGCCATCGGCATCGCCTACTTGTTGTGGAACGTCGGCCTTGCCGCGCTCGGTGGCGCACGCACCGCCGTCTATCAGAACTTCACGCCCGTGGTGGCGGCAGCGTTCGCGTGGCTGACGCTCGGCGAGCGCTGGACGCTGCCGCAGTTTGCGGGGGCCGCCGCCGTCGTCACCGGGATTGCGCTGACGCGCAGGGGCTCGGCGTTTCCGGCTTCATCCGACAAGGTCAGCGCGGAAGCGCCCCAACCCCCGCCGGTCGTGAGCTAGGAGCCTGACTCCTTCACGCCAGCTTCACGCGAACCTCGCACCGCCACCACACGAACGCCCTACAAACGCGCGGACAGGGCGGGCCCCCGAGGAGGAGAAAAGACCAATGCATAGAAACCCTGCAACGAGGATCCTGGCGATTGTCGCCTTCGCCGTTCTGGTGCTCGCCGGCGCCGCTGCCGCCCAGATGGTCGGCCTGTACTACCAGGAAATCCCGAAGGACGGCCGCATCTACGTTTTCAACACGTTCGAGCGTTACCAGGCGTTCCAGAAGACTGGCGAGATGGGGACGTCGATCACGCTGATCGGGCGAGGCCCGAACGGCGAGACCGTCGTCGCGGAGAACGACACTGCCGCCGATCTGTTCCTCTTCAAGCACAACCTGCCCGCGTACGACCGGCCGAGTCCGAAGCCGGCGCCGCCGTCGCCCGCCTTCCCCAAGACCACCATCGGCGGCCGCCTGTACGCCGACCTCAGCTCGAAGGAGAACAAGGACGAGGGTACCGGCGTGAAGAGCAACGACTCCGGCGTCGGCGTCGACGTCAAGCGGTTCTACTTCACGGTGACCCACGACTTCAACGCCACCTGGGCGGCGCAGTTCCAGACCGACATCGGTGATCAGGGCGCCAGGCGCTACGACGTGTTCGTCAAGAAGGCCTACCTGCAGGCCAAGCTCGACAATGCCGCGATCTTCCGCCTCGGCGCTGCCGACACCCCATGGATACCCTTCGTCGAGGGGATTTATGGCCAGCGCTACCTCGAGCAGACGATCACCGACAGCCTCAGCTTCGGCACGTCCGCCGAGTGGGGCCTGCATTTCCTCGGCAAGGCGGCCGGCAACATGCTGGGCTACGCCTTCACCATCGGCAACGGCAAGGGCTACAGCAGCCCGTCGCGGTCGAAGTCGGTCGACTTCGAAGGCCGGGTCTCGCTCGAGCCGATCAGCGGCCTCACCTTCGCCGTCGGCGGCTACAATGGCAAGCGCGGCAACGACACCGACGCCGCCCCCGCCAAGCACAATGCCAACCGCTTCAACGCGCTCGCCAACTGGGTCATCGGCCCCGTGAAGGTCGGCAGCGAGTACTTCACCGCCGACAACTGGAACCGGGTGACGCAAACCGTCGAGGACTCCTCCGACGGATATTCCACCTGGCTGCAGTTCATGGCCACCCCTGAGTGGACTCTGTTCGGCCGCTACGACAGCGCCAGCCCCAGCAAGACCCTCAACTCCGCCCTCAGGCTCACCTACTACAACCTGGGCGTGCAGTGGAAGCCGGTGAAGGCAGTGACCGCCGCTCTCGCGTACAAGAACGCTGAGGTCAAGGGCGGTACGCTTGGCACCGGCAACGGCACCATCGGCTCCACCAAGGCCGGTCAGAAGGGCGCGTACAACGAGATCGGCCTCTTTTTCGCCTACGACTTCTAAGTTCGCTCGCGACTCTCATCAGAGGAAGACCCGGCAACGGGCCTTCCTTTCTCTCAGCTGAAAGCTCACCCCAACGACGGCTGACAACTCTCCTCCACCCACCCTCCCAGCTGACAGCTCACAACTCCCCCTCCCACCCAAACAACATCACCTGCGGAGTGTCAGCTGTTCGCTGTCAGCTGTTAGCCTGCGATCTCGTCCTCTCTTTCACAATCGCCCCTTCACTGCGCTACGATGCCGCCCCGCAGGGAGGACGAGATGCAAAGAGCGAAGTTCTTTGCGGCTTTTCGTCGCAAGAGCCTGGACGGCTCCACCGTACGGCGCCCACGGGAGTCCGCGATCGCCGTTGTCGCCGCCCTGCTGCTGGTCGGGGTCGCTGCCGCGCAGGTCACCAGCCTCTACTACCGCGAGGTGACGAGGGACGGCCGTATCTACGTCTTCAACACCCCCGAGCGCTACAGGATCTTCATCACCACCGGCGAGGCGGGAACCGCGATCACGCTGATCGGGCAGGGCCCCAACGGCGAGACCGTCGTCGCGGAGAACGAGACGGCCGTCGATCTCTTCCTTTTCAAGCACGACCTCCCGGCGTACGACCGCCCGAGCCCAAAGCCCTTGGCCTCGCCAACGTTCCCTCAGGTCAGGGTGGGCACCGCGATGTTCCTGTCGTACCAGGACGGCAAGACGAGCGGGGCCGAGTACAGCAAGTTCACCGTCAAGCGCGGCTACCTCGACGTCACCGGCACGCTGACACCCAGCCTCTCGTTCCGTCTCACCCCCGACGTCACGCAGGACTCGACCGGTGACTTCAAGGTCCGCCTCAAGTATGCGTACGCCTACGTGACCGCCGGCAGGCTCGGCTTTGTCTCGAGGCCGTTCGTCGAGTTCGGCATGGTCCACACACCCTGGATCGACTTCGAGGAGAAGATCAACAACTACCGCATGCAGGACTCCCTTTTCCTCGAACGAGTGGGCACGATGTCGTCTGCCGACCTCGGCGTGCTGGTGGGCGGCCAGCTCGGCGATGAGCTCTCGGCAGAGGCTCAGAAAAGGGCGTCGAGGAACAACCCGGGCCGCTGGGGCTCGTTCGCCATCGGCGTCTACAACGGCGGCGGCTACACGGCCACCGAGAACAACACGAACAAGGCGATCGAGGGCCGCCTGTCGATCCGTCCGCTTCCTGACATGGCTCCCGGCCTCCAGATCAGCTACTTCGGCGTCAGCGGAAAGGGCAACCTCGCCACACAGCCCGACTGGACTGTCAGCATGGCCTCACTCACTCTTGAGAGTCCGTACGCCAACCTGGTCGGCAGTTACATCACGGGCACCGGGAACGCCGCCGGAACCGCGGTGAATACCGCCGGTACCGCGCTCGACCGCAAGGGCTGGAGCGGGTTTGTCGAGGGCAAGCTTTCCGCCAACTGGAGCCTGATCGCCCGGCACGACGAGTTGACGCCGGACACGAGCACGCCAGAGGCCAAGACAAAGCGCACCATCGGCGGCGTGTGCTACCACCTCGGGAGGGGCTACGACCTCCTCCTCGATTACGACCAGGTTTCGTACGACGGCACCTCCAAGCCCAGGGACACACGCACGCAGGTCACGTTCCAGCTCAAGTTCTGAGGATATGAGGCTTCGCCCCGAGGTCCGACTGGCGCGGGAATAGCCACGCCGGCCGGGACGGTTTTTGGTTATCGGAGGGCAACCTCCACCCTGCTTCGGCAGGGGTGGGGCCGCTGACAGGGGGGGAGGCGGCCCCAGTTTTTTGTTGCCGCTTTCCCACCCGAACGCGAGAAGAGTGCCCAGGCGTATGGGTAAATCTCAACGTGTTCTCGCAAACGTACATCGCCCGTGCAAGCCCACAACGAGCGTCGCGACCCCGCTACTTCATGCCTGCCCTGGTGCGCTAGCATGGAGCCCCTCGGGAGGTCGCCATGCGAGAATACGGGCCGTTCATCGCCGGCCGCTTCCAGCAAGGAGAGGCCACCGTTGCCGTGCGCTCCCCGTTCGACGGCCGCGAGGTCGCGCTCGTCGGGAGGGCCGGCCCAGCGCAGCTTCGGGCCGCGCTCGACGCGGCGGCGGGTGCACGGGACGCCATGGCCGCCCTGCCGCCGCACGCAAGAGCCACGGTCCTCGAGCAGGCCACCGCCGAGATCACCACCAGGCGCGAGGAACTGGCGCGGGTGATGGTCGAGGAGGCCGGAAAGCCGATCGCGCTCGCCCGCAGCGAGGCCGAGCGCTGCTGCGAGACGTTTGCCGAGGCGGCGCGGGTGGCGCGCTCGCCCCACGGCGAGCTCCTGGACTTGGAGGGGTTCCCCTCCGGAGCCGGGCGCCTGGGGCTCTTGCGGCGTTTCCCGGTGGGGGTGGTGGTCGGCATCACGCCGTTCAACTTCCCCCTCAACCTGGTGGCGCACAAGATGGCGCCGGCGGTGGCCGCGGGGTGCCCGATCGTGGTCAAGCCCGCGTCGCAGACCCCGTCGGAGGCGTTGCTCCTCGCCGACATTCTGCACAGGGCCGGTTTGCCGGAGGGCGGAGTCAACGTGGTGCCCTGCGTGGGTGTGGACGCGGGGATCCTCCTGGACGACCCGCGCGTCAGGCTCCTCAGCTTCACCGGCTCCGCGCAGGTCGGCTGGGGCCTCAAGCAGCGGATGTGGGACCGCAGGGTCTCCCTGGAGCTCGGAGGAAACGCTGCGGTCATCGTGGAGCCCGACGCCGGCGATCTCGAGGCGGTGGCCGCGCGGATCGCCGCCGGCGCGTACTCCTATGCCGGACAGTCGTGCATCTCGGTGCAGCGGGTCCTGGTCAACCGGGAGATCGAGGGTTCCTTGACCGAGGCGCTCGCCGCCGCCACCCGCGCGTTCCCCGCCGGCGACCCGGCCTCGCCCCAGGTGATGTGCGGGCCGATGATCACCGGCCCAGACGCCGACCGCATCGGGAGCTGGATCGCCGAGGCGGAGGCCGGCGGCGCCCGCCCCATCACCGGAGGGCGGCGCGACGGTTCGGTCGTGCAACCGACCCTGCTCGACCGGGTCTCCGAAAGCTCCAGGATCTGGAGCGACGAGGCGTTCGCGCCGGTCGCCGCGGTGGCGAGCTACCGCACCTTCGAGGAGGCGCTCCGGCGGGCCAACGACTCCCGCTACGGCCTGCAGGCGGGCATCTTCACCCGTGATGTGGAGAAGATCCAGAAGGCGTTCGCGACCCTCGAGGTGGGAGCCGTCATCCAGGGGGACATCCCGTCCTGGCGCTCCGACCCGATGCCGTACGGCGGCGTCAAGCAGTCCGGCGTCGGCCGCGAGGGACCGCGCTTCGCGGTCGAGGAGATGACCGAGCCCCGCCTCCTGGTGCTCCGCCGCGGCTGAGTGGCGGGCTCACCGCCCGGTGCCGCGGCGTCCCCGGGCGGCCACCGATTGACCCAGCAACGGCACCCCACTAACATGTTCGGCGGAGGTCCGCCCGGTTCCCGTGTTCAGCATCGTCATGCCCGTCTGGAACCGAGCACACCTGGTCGCGCGTGCGATCGAGAGCGTGCTTGCCCAGACCGAGCAGGAGTGGGAACTGGTCGTCGTCGACGACGGCTCGGAGGACGGGCTCGCCGAGCGAATTGCGCCGTACCTCTCCGACCGGGTGGCGCACCACCCCACACCACATCGCGGGGTCTCCGCCGCCCGCAACTACGGCATCCTCCACTCGCGAAACCCGATCATCGCCTACCTCGACTCGGACAACGCCTGGCACCCCGGGTATCTCGCGAGGATGCGGGATGCCCTCTCCGAAGCCCCCGCCGCATCCGCGGCGTACTGCCGGTACAGGATCCACCGCCGGAACCGCGACGGCGCGATCCGGCCCGCCGGGGTCGGCGGTGCACCGTTCAGCTTCACCGTGATGCTCGACGAGCCCTACATCGACCTCAACACCTTCGTGCACCTGCGCGAGTGCCTCGAACACACGGGGCTGCACGACGAGGGAATCAAGCGCCTCGCGGACTGGGACTTCATCCTGCGTGTGGCGACCGCGTACCGGCCGCGCTACGTGTCCGAAGTGCTGGTGGACTACTACCTGCGCTGCTACGATGACTCCATCACCTGCCGCGAGGCATCGCGTCCCGCGGCCAAACTTATCCGGGGGGAGAGCAGGATGCACGATGGGCCCGTCCGCGTCCGGCACGACGCGATCGAGTACACCTGGCGGAGCGTCCCAGACGAGAAGCGCCACAACTGGGCGCGCATGCGTCACAAGGGGTTCGACACCTCAACGTTCTCAGCATGGGGCTACCCCTACATGCTGCAGATCGAGCCGACCAACACCTGTAACCTGCGCTGCCCCCTATGCCCGACGGGGCGCGGCGACCTCAACCGCCCGGCCCGCCACATGAAGCTCGCGGAGTTCAAGGGGCTCATCGACGACGTGGAGCGCTACCTACTGTTCGCGATCCTCTGGGACTGGGGCGAGCCGCTCCTCAACCGCGAGCTGCCGGAGATGGTCCATTACGCGGCCGAGCGCGACATCAAGACCGTAACCAGCACCAACGGCCACTTCTTCCGCGACGAGGCGTACATGACCGCGCTGCTGGAGTCCGGCCTTACGACGCTGATCGTGGCGGTCGACTCGGTCTCGCCTGATAGCTACGACGTGTACCGCAAGAAGGGGACGCTCGACGAGGTCCGCTCGGGGGTCGAAAGGATCGTGGCCCTCAAGAGGAAGCTCGGGTCGAAGACGCGCATCGTCGTGCGCACCGTGGTGATGAAACAGAACGAGCGCGAGGTCGCGAGCACCCGCGAGTACGCGAAGAGCATCGGAGCCGATCACTTCGTCGTGAAGACCCTGAACCCGGCGTGCGGCTCGACCTCGCTCGACTCGGAGCTCGTACCCGACAACCCGCGCTACCGGCGCCTCGCGTACCGGGAGGGGACACTGGAACGCATCCCCTCCGAGGAACCGTGCGCACGCGTCTGGAAGATGTCCAACATTTTCTCGAACGGCGACGTCGCGCCGTGCTGCTACGACTTCTGTGGCGACATGAAGCTCGGCAACATCAATGAGCGCCCGTTCACCGAGATCTGGACGAGCCCGGCGTATCAGGAGCTGCGGAGGAAGGTCCACACCGCCAAGGAAACCATCGAGCGGTGCCGGCAGTGCGTGGACAGCTACCAGCTCTCCGAGAGCGGGATGTTCGTGGAGTCGCGCCAGTTCCGGCGCCAGTCCGGCGAGCGCCTTGCGGACGCCGCGCGCAGCCGCCTCCTCTCCCCCCAGGTCCTGCGGGTCGCCCGCCGCGCCGCGCGCAGACTGGGCTTGCGGCGGATCTAGCCACCGTCGGCTCCTTCCTGTACCGGACATCGGCGAAGCACTTGCATCGCGCCGCCGCGTGAAGACGGTGGTCCGGGCTCGGGGCACAGGGTACCGCAAAGCTCGTGTGAACGCGCCGACTACTCACGCGGCGACCGGCGTGTAGCCCGCGCCACCCGGGCAGGGCCACCGCGGACGGCGTGTAGCCCGCGCCGCCGAGAGTGGGCCAGATGCAAGGCGCGCGAGCGGCCCGCGCCGGAGTGTAGCCGGAGGCTACATGAGGACGTGAGGTCGCGAAGCGCAACAACGCAGATGGTCCGCTATCGGCGGCGCACCAGCTAGCGGAGCCAGCCGGCCTGGGATTGAGCCATCGTCAGCGCCGCGACCGCCGCAGTTTCCGCACGCAGGATCCGTGGGCCGAGCAGGAGGCCGGCAAAGCCACACGCGCGGATCGCCTCATGCTCCCCGTCGGTGAAACCGCCCTCGGGGCCGACCAGCACCGTGATCCCCTCGGCGCCGACCTCGAGCCACTCCGGGGGCGCCGCGCGAGGGTCGGCGACCAGTCGCACGCCGCGGGCTCCGGTGAGTAACTCCGCGAGCGCCCGCGGCTCGTGGACCTCGGGGGCGCGGCTGCGCCCGCACTGCGCCACCGCGGCGGCCGCGATGCGCCGCCAGCGGGGCACCCGTGCGCCGTGCCTCCCACCTTGCACGAGCTGGCTCGTCACCGGCACCACGGCCGTTGCGCCCAGCTCGGTGGCCTTCTCCACGGCCCAGTCGAACGCCTGGGTGTGCAGCACCGCGAGCGCAAGGATCAGCGGGGCGGGCGGCTCGCCGCGCTCCCGAGCCACCTGCTGCACGTCCACCCAGCAGGAGCGGCCCTCCCAGCGCGTCAGGGTGCCAACGCCGACGAGACCGTCCAGGTTCAGCACCTCCACCGCCTCGCCGGGAGCGACGCGGGCGACCCGGGCGTGGTGCGCCGAGGCCGCAGGCACGCGCATCAACCCTGGGGCAATGGCGTGGCCGGGCAACACGAGGCGCGTGAGGCTCATCGCAGCACGCAGACGAGGGCAGCCCACTCCTCGAGCTCGCGGGTCGCCGTCACGACAAGGCCACACGCCGCGAGCTCCGCCTCCACGGCGTTGCGCTGGTCGGCCATCAGCCCTGACAGCACCAGAAGCCCAGCGGGCGCGAGCAGCTCCTTCAGGTCGTTCAGGATCGGTCCGGCCTCCGAAGGGATGAGGTTGGCCAGGATCAGGTCGAAGACCGGGCGTTGGCGCAAGGCCGAGGTGGAGCCGGCGAACAGCTTCACAGGAAGCCTGTGCGGCTGGACCGCGACGGTCTGGTGGGCGATGCAAATGGCCTCGAGGTCGATGTCGAAGCCCACCACCCAGGAGGCACCCAGGGCGCGCGCGGCCAGCGCCAGGATGCCCGAGCCGGTTCCCACGTCCAGCACGCGCTGCCCCGCGACCGGCACGTCCTCGAGCGTGAGCATGGCGAGCTGCGTGGACTCGTGCGAGCCGCTCCCGAACGCCTGGCGCGGCTCCACGACGAGGTGCACGCGCTGCTCCTGGGGCGGCGTCGGGGCATTCGGGTCGGGATCCACCCAGAAGAAGCTCCCGATCGGGCGCGGCTTGGCATGGCGCCGGTACTCCGCCAGCCAGTCCTGCTGCGCGAAGTGGCCCGTGCCCAGCTCGCGGGCGCCCAGCGCCAGCAGGCCCTCGCATACGCGCGGGACCGCGCCAGCCTCGCGGGCCTCGATGAAGACCGTGACGTCCACCTCGGCCCCCGCGTTCTCGACCTGACATCCGAGGACCGGCCACCGTTCGAGCGCGCCTGCCAACTGGTCCTCAGCGCTGGCCGGCAGCCGGCACGTGACCGTGAGGTAGGGGGTGGTCACCCGCTGCCCTCGATCAGCTCCCGGACTTTCCGGAAGACACCGGGGTGCTTGGCCTCGTCGGCAACGAGCGCGTGCAGCAGCTCGCGCTGCTTGGCGGTCAGCTTGCGGGGCACGACAACCTTCAGGTGCACGACGAGGTCGCCCTTGCCGGACCGCCGCAGGCGGGGCAGGCCCTTCCCTCGCAGCACGACCGTGTCGCCCGGCTGGGACCCCGAGGGGACCTTGAGGGTGGCGTTACCGTCCAGGGTCGGCACCTCCAGCTCGATCCCAACGGCCGCCACGAAGGCGGAGATCTCCTGCTCGAGGTGGAGGTCGGCCCCGTCGCGCACGAAAAGCTCGTGGGGCTCGACCCGGGCCACCACATAGAGATCCCCGGGCGGGCCGCCGCGCAGCCCGGCCTCGCCCTCACCGACGACCCGCAGCCTGGTGCCGTCCTCGATCCCCGCGGGTACGGCGACCTTGAGCTGGCGCTTCTTTTCGACCCTCCCGGCCCCGCCGCAGGAGGCACACGGGTTCGAGATCATCTGCCCGCTGCCGCCGCACTGCGGGCAGGTCCGGACCATGGTGAAGAAACCCTGGCTGACCCTCGCCTGCCCGCGCCCGCCGCAGCCGCGGCAGGTCTCGGGGCGCGCCCCGGCCGCGAGGCCCGACCCGCCGCACGTCTCGCAGTTCTCCTCGCGCGGGACGGAGAGCTCGCGCTCCGCGCCGGCCGCCATCTCGGTGAAGGAGACGACGACGGTGGTGCGCAGGTCGGACCCGCGCTCCGGGCCGGTGCGGCGCCGCCCGCCGCCGAAGAACCCCTCGAAGCCGAAGAGGTTACCCAGGATGTCGGTGAAGTCACCAAAGATGGAAGAGTCGAAGCCGGCAAACGGCTGCTCGCCCATACCGGAGTGGCCAAAGCGGTCGTACTGCGCGCGCTTGTCCGCGTCCGAGAGGACCGCGTAGGCCTCGGCCGCCTTCTTGAAGTTCTCCTCTGCCTGCTTGTCCCCCGGGTTGCGGTCCGGGTGGTACTTGACCGCCAGCTTGCGGTACGCCGCCTTTATCTGCTCCCGGGTTGATTGGCGGTCGACGCCGAGCACCTCGTAGTAGTCGCGCTTCGCACTCAAGAGTTCCCGCCCCCCTCGAGAGTGCTGCCGCCGCCACCCATTCCGGACAGGAAGCGGGTCGGATCCAGCAGCATCACCTCGGTGAGGTACCGCGCTGCGGTCTGCACGGCGCCGATGGCCTCCTGAATGACCCCCGCGTCCTCGGAGTCGAGGACCCGCCGGCCGCGTTCGAGCGCCTCCTTGACCTTGTCCACGATCGTCGAGTCGAGCATGGACCCAAACTCCTTGAACACGCGGTCGTTGGTGTAGAGGAGCCCCTCCAGCCGGTTGCGCAGGAGACGCAGTTCGCGGCGCTGGACGTCCTCCTTCCGCATGCGGTCGGCCTCCGCGATCATGCGATCGATCTCATCCTTCGAGAGACCGCCGGCAGGGTTGACCTGGATGGACTGCTCGCGGCCGGTGGCGAGGTCGCGCGCGGTCACCTGGGAGATGCCGTTGGAGTCGATGGCGAAGGTGACATCGATCTGGGGCACGCCGCGCGGCGCGGGCGGGATACCGACCAGCTCGAACTTGCCCAGGGACTTGTTCTCGGCGGCCAGCTCACGCTCGCCCTGCAGCACCTGGATCTCGACCGAATGCTGGTTGTCGGTGACCGTCGTGAAAATCTGCGACTTCCGGGTCGGGATCGTGGAGTTGCGCTCGATGAGCTTGGTGAAGAGACCGCCGCGCGTCTCGATGCCGAGCGAGAGCGGGGTGACGTCGAGCAGCACGAGGTCCTTGATCTCGCCCTGCACGATGCCGCCCTGGATCGCGGCACCCACCGCCACGACCTCGTCCGGGTTGATCTCGCGGCTCGGCGGACGGGCGAAGAACTCCGCCACGGTCCGGGCGACCAGCGGCATGCGGGTTTGACCGCCGGTGAGGATGACCTGCTGAATGCCCGAGACCTTCAGGCCGGCGGCTTCGAGGGCGTTGCGGCACGGATCGAGGGTGGACCGAACCAGGTCGGAGACCAGGCTCTCCAGCTGCTCGCGCGAGAGCGAGTAGTTGAGGTGCAGGGCCTGAGCGCCGTCGGTGGCGATGAACGGCAGGCCGATGTGGGCGACTTGGGCCGTCGAGAGCTCGCACTTGGCAGCCTCCGAGGCCTCCTTGAGCCGCTGCATCGCCATGCAGTCGCCGCGCAGGTCGAGCTTGGTCTCCTTGTAGAAGTGCTCGAGCAGGAACTCGATGATGCGGGCGTCGAAGTCCTCGCCGCCCAGGAAGGTGTCGCCGGCGGTGGACTTGACCTCGTAGAGCCCCTCGCCGATCTCGAGGATCGAGATGTCGAAGGTGCCGCCGCCCAGGTCGTACACCGCGATCGTTTCGGTTCCGCCGCGCCCGAAGCCATAGGCGAGCGAGGCGGCGGTCGGCTCGTTGATGATGCGCAGCACCTCGAGGCCGGCCAGGGTCCCGGCGTCCTTGGTGGCCTGCCGCTGGGAGTCGTCGAAGTAGGCGGGCACCGTGATGATCGCCTGGGTCACCTCGTCGCCCAGCGACGCCTCGCAGAACTCCTTCATCTCACGCAGGATGAACGACGAGACCTCCTGGGGCGAGTGGATCTTTTCGCCGATCTGGACGTAGGCATCACCGTTGGGTGCCTGAACGATGGTGTAGGGGACGATGGCCCGCGCCCTTTCGACCTCCGGCGTGTTGTACTTGCGCCCGATCAGCCGCTTCACCGCGTAGACGGTGTTCCTCGGGTTGGTGAGTGCCTGACGGCGGGCGATCTGTCCGACGAGAAGCTCGCCGTCGGCAGCGCGCCCGACGACGGAGGGCGTGGTCCTGGACCCTTCTCGGTTGGGTATGACCACCGGTCGGGCACCCTCGACCACCGCGGCGCAGGAGTTGGTGGTGCCCAGGTCAATTCCGATGATTTTCGCCATTGTTCCCCTCGGAGGCGCGCTCCGGCACCATCTCGGCGGCCGGGGTTCTTGGTACCGCGACGACTACGAGCGCCGGGCGAACGAGCCGCTCGCCTAACCTGTAGCCTTTCTGCAGGACCTGTACGACGGTCGGGTGTTCGACGGCGGCATCCTCGTACTTCTGGATCGCCTCGTGCAGCGCAGGGTCGAAGGGTCGGTCGGCGGGGTCCACCTCCGACAGCCCGTACCGGCCCAGTATCTCCTTGAACTGGCGAAGCACCAGGTCCACCCCCTGGCGCAGGCCGCTATGGTCGCCTCCGGGCACCGCGAGCGCCCGCTCCAGGTTGTCCAGCACGGGAAGGCAGTCCCGCATGAGCTCCGCGTTGGAGTAGCGCCGGAATTCCACCATCTCGCGTTCCTGGCGCTTGCGGTAGTTGTCGAAGTCCGCGAGCTTGCGAAGGTAGAGCTCCTTGAACTTCGAGATTTCCTGCTGCAGGTTCTGGAGCTCCTCCTGGATGGCCTCGTCGCCGACCAGGGCGCCCTCCACGCTCTCCAGGCCGGTCTCTTCGACCACCTCGATCACATCATCCTGGTCGCCCTCGTGCTCCTGACCGGGCGTCTCGCGTTCCTCGTCGATCATCCAGCGCCTCCCGGATCGCATCCGGTCCTCGTGAGGTAGTTTCCAATATAGTCCACAATCGGGATGATCCGGGGGTAGTCCATGCGCTTGAGGCCCACCACCCCGATCAGCCCCTGCTCACCACTGGCCCGGTGGAAGGAGGTCATGATCAACCCGAGGTCATCGCCGCCCACCAAGGAGAACTCCGAGCCCAACAGCACGCGCGGCCCCGAAGCCGCGACGAAGTCGTTGAGGAGGGTCAGCAGCATGGCCTTGTCGGCGAAGGCGGCCAGCAGCCGGCGAACCGCCTCCAGCTGGCCGGGCCCCGCCCTCTCCAGGAGCCGGCCCGTCCCCTCGACGAAAACCTCACCGCCGGAGGCCACGTCGGCATCCACGGCCCGGCTGCCGAGCGCCACGACGCCGGTGAGCAGCTCGTCGGCCTGCGCGCGTTCCTCGGCCATGAGTGAGAGGAGCCGGCTGCGGATCTCGTGCAGCACCAGGCCGGCAAACGAGACCGTGCAGTAGTTCGAGATGCGCTCAAGCTCGGCGGCCTGGTAGTCACGCTCCACCGCGAGCAACCGGGAGTCCACGAGCCCGCCGCTGGTCACCACCACCGCCAGGACGCGCTGCGGGGCCACCCGCACGAAATGGACGGACTGGAGCATCGCCTGCTGGGAGGCGGGGGCGAGCGCCAGGCCCACCTCGGTGGTGACGTCGGCGAGCACCCGGCTGACCTGCGCCAGCACCTCCTCGAGCGGCCCGGAAGGGAGGAGCATCGCCTTGAGCCGGCGTTCGTCCCGCTGGGCCAGCTCCGCCCGCTGGAGCGCCATGTCGATGAACACCCGGAAGCCGAGGTCGGAAGGGATCCGCCCCGCCGAGGTATGTGGCTGGATCAGAAGGCCCTTGTCCTCCAGCTCCGCGAGCACGTTGCGCAGCGACGCGGACGAGAGGCCGCTGCGGGAGGAGCGCGCAAGCGCCGCGGAGGCCACAGGCTCCCCGCACGCGAGGTAGAGTTCGATCGCCTCGCAGAGAATGTCGCGCTCGCGCTCGGACAGACCTTCCTTCATGACCCTTCCCTCTCGCCCCCCAGGGCAGGCCCACACGCATCGATACTTTATCATGATCGCATGCTCTCTCAATGGTTTCTCGTGGGCGCCGGGCGGTGCGGCCTGCAGCTCGCCCGGGCCCTTTCGGCATCGGGTCTGGAGGTCGTGGGCGTCGAGACCAGATCCCCCGCAGGCAGGGCACGGGCGCGCCGCGCGCTCCCCGGGGTCGCCACCAGCCCCCCGGGCTCCCCCCTTCCGGAGGGTGCCGCCCTGCTCATTGCCGTCCCGGACTCGGCGGTTGAAGGGTGTGCGCGCGCGCTCGCGCGCCGCCTTCGCGCCCCCGCGCCCCTCGCGCTCCACACCGCCGGGATGCTGCCCGCCGCGGCTCTCGCCCCGCTCGCCGCCAAGGGTTGCCCGATCGGATCGTTCCACCCGCTCGTGAGCTTCCCAACCGCTACCGGCCCAGCCGTGAGCGTGACCGGCGCCGTGGCCGCCGTCGAGGGCGATGCGTCCGCGGTCCGTGAGGCCCGGCGCCTCGCCCGCGCCCTGGGCATGATACCGGTGCGCCTCCCGCCTTCGGCAAAACCCGGCTATCACGCGGCGGCGGCTCTGGCGGCCAACATGACGCACGTGCTCGTGGCGGCAGCGCGCGCCGAGTTCGTCCGCGCCGGTTTCTCGCCCCGGGGGGCGGCGACGGCGCTGGGTCCGCTCGTGCTCGGCAGCGTCGAGGCCGCGCTCTCGGCGCGCGGACTGGAGCACCTCACCGGGCCGGTCGCGCGGGGCGACGCGGCGGCGGTGCGCGCGCACCTGGAGGCGCTGCCGAATGAGCTTGCGACTGTGTATCGGGCGGTCGCGTCGCTCGCGCTCGCGAGGCTCTCGCGCGAGCATCTCCTCAGCGAGGGGCAAGGCCGGAAAGTAGCGTCAGCGTTGACCACTCAGGGCATGTGTGTTAGGTTCGAAATGCGGCCGTAGTTTGGGGGCGGACAGGGATGGTTTTCTTCAACTGGGCCACGATGCAGATGGCAGCCAAGATCGTGTACTACGGTCCTGGCCTGTGCGGGAAGACCACCAACCTGTCCTACATCTACGCCAAGACCGCCCCGGGCTCCCGGGGCGAGATGGTCTCACTGGAAACCGAGACCGACCGTACCCTCTTCTTCGACCTGCTCCCCCTGGAGGTCGGCAAGGTCGGGGGTTTCCGCACCCGCCTGCAGCTCTACACGGTACCCGGACAGGTCTTCTACAACACCACCCGCAAGCTGGTCCTCAAGGGCGTGGACGGCATGGTGTTCGTGGCCGACTCCCAGCGCCCGATGGCCGAGGCCAACGTGGAGAGCCTGAGCAACCTGGAGGAGAACCTCCAGGAGCTCGCCCTGAGCATCGAGAGCATCCCCCTGGTCATGCAGTTCAACAAGCGCGACCTAGACCAGATCCTGACGGTCGAGGAGCTCAATGCCAAGTTGAACCCCGACGGCCGCTTCGACCACTTCGAGTCGGTCGCCGTGGACGGGACTGGCGTCTTCGAGACGCTCAAGGCGATCACCAAGCTGACGCTGCGCACGCTGCGGCGCCGGATGGCGGCCCACGAGGGTGTCGCCGCGCCGGCGGCCCCGCCGGCCGCGGGCGGCGCTCCTCGGCCCCAGGTGGCGTTCAACCCGTCGGCGCTCACGGCCGCGGCCGCCGAGGGGCTGGGGACGCCGTCATCGGCGGCCGTGCCGCCCACCCCGCGCCCCCCCGCGATCCTGGAAAAGACGCTGCCGGGAACCACGGCCGCTCCTCCGGGACCGCGGCCGGCGGCCCAAGCGGCTCCTGCGGTGGCCACGGCCGCACCCGGTCCCGCCGTGGACCACGCCAACGACACGACGGCGAAGCTGCCAGCGGCCCTCGAGGTCGAGGAGGCGCCGGTCGAGTTCGCGACCACCCCCGAGCCGGTCACGGAAGCGGCCGAGACCGAGATGCGGCACGTCAAGGTCTCCTCCTCTCTGGACATCCTCTCGGAGCTGGAGACGCTGCGGAAGTCGAGCACGTTCCGCGCCGAGCCGAGGCCCGCCAGGGAGGGCACGCCCTCGCTGGACATCGACACCCTTCTCCAGAGCTCGGTGAACTCACGCCAGGAGGTCAGGCGGCGCGTCGACGAACGGGTGGGCAAGGCCCTCGGCCGAGCCAGCCGGTGCCTCGTCAGCATCCAGCTCGTGGACGAGGGCGGGCACCCGGTGAGGGACGTCGTCCCCGTCGAGGTCGAGCTCAAGCGCGGTGAGCGGCTGCGCCACCTGGCGCTCACCCTCTTCGTGAACCTCCAGGGCGAATGATCCGACGCATTCTGATCCCGGGGCTGGTCGTGGCGGCGCTCGCCGCGTGCCGTTCGGCGTCGCCACCGGCCTCCCTGGCGCCGGCCCACGCGAAGGCTGCCGGCACCGGGACGCAAGCCGAGCAGTTGCCGCAGGACCCCCGCGCCGAGGTGGACGCGCTCCTAGCCGCTGCGCAGGACGCCGTCATCCGCGGCGAAGGGGAGGAGTTCCAGGACTGCGAGGCCGCCATCGTCCAGGCGCTCCAGCGGTCGCCCGAGATCGCCGGGAGGACGCACGAGGGCCAGATCTACCTCGGCGATGTGCTCGAGGAGCTGGCGAGGCTGGCCAACCAGCTCGAGGACGACGACACGCCCGGGGAGCCCCCGGAGCCGCAACCGGTCCCCGAGGAGCGGGTCGCCGCGGTCCAGGAGCAGGCGCGTGAGGCCCACTTCGACCTGCCGGTGGTCGTCAACCCGGAGGTGACCTCGCTGGTCGACTTCTACACCGGGAGGCACCGCGAGCGCTTCATTACGGCCCTCGAACGTGGCACCGTCTACCTGCCCTACATCCGTTCCGAGCTGTCCAAGGCCAACCTCCCGCAGGACCTCGCGTACCTGCCGCTCGTGGAGAGCGCCTTCAACCCGCGCGCCCGTTCGCGCGCGAAGGCACAGGGCCTCTGGCAGTTCGTTGCCGGGACTGCGCGCCTGTACGGCCTGCGCTGCGACGGCCTGGTGGACGAACGCAACGACCCCTACCTCGCAACCCAGGCCGCGGTCAGGCTCCTCGCGGACCTCTACAGCAACTTCGGCTCTTGGGAGCTCGCCCTCGCCGCCTACAACTCGGGCGCCGGCAGGGTCCAGGGGGCCGTGAAGAGGGCCAAGGGGAACACGGACTTCTGGACGGCTCGCCGCTACCTACGGCGCGAGACGCGGAACTACGTCCCCGCGCTCTGGGCGGTGCTGGTGGCGGTGAAGAACCCGAAGACGTACGACCTCCCAGCGTTCGACGATAAGCCCGTGTGCCTGGCGAGGGTCACCGTCGAGGGCGCCCTCGACATCGAAGTGCTCGCTGAGCACGCCCAGCTCGATAGCGACGAGCTGGCGCAGCTCAACCCCGCCCTCTCCCGCCGCCTCACCCCGGCGAGCGGCAGCTACCAGCTCGCGGTCCCATGCGGCCGGGAGCAGCAGGTCGCCGAGACGATCGCCTCGATCCCGCCGAACGAGCGGGTGCGCCGCTACCTGTACGTCGTCAAGCAGGGCGACACCCCGGCGTCCATCGCCCGCCGCTACGGCTCCACGGTGGATGCCATCCTGGCGGCGAACGGCATCCGCAACCCGCGTGCCCTGAGGATCGGCCAGACCCTGGTGGTCCCTCGCGCCGGGGTCCCGGAGCCGGCCCGGAGGACCAGCGCGCACAGGGGCGGCACGCAGCGGGCCGCTGCGGCCACGCCGCACCGCTACATCGTGAGACGCGGCGACACCCTGGCCGCCATCGCCCGCCGGTTCGGCACTTCCGCCGAGGAGATCCAGCGCCGCAACGGCCTGCAGGACACCACCATCAGGCCCGGCGACGTCCTCGTCCTGTCCCGCTGAGTTCCCCGCCCCCCGCAGGCAAGAGGCAATAGGCATCTGAGACAGGGGACCCTTGAGCCAAGACGACCCCTTCGTGGCCTTTACGGCCTGTTGCCTATTGCCTGTTCCTACCGGCGGAGGGCCCGGATCAGAATCCAGGCTCCCGCGACGACGAGCGCGACCGGCCACCAGGTGCGGACCGCCATCACGACCTCGGGAGGCACGAGGGTAAAGTGCCGAACGTAGCGCCAGCCGCCGGTGAAGAGCAGGACAACCGCGGGCAGGAGCGGCCACCAGTGCCTATTCAGCTTGAGAATCAGCGCGAGAAGGTAGATTCCGAGGAAACCGGCACCTAGACCGAAGAGCATCCAGGTGCCCGCCGGAATGCCGGCCACGCCGCGGTCGCCGAGCACCATCCCGGCCCCCACCCCCAGCAAAACCATGCCGCCCACCAGAGCGCCGTAGGAGGCGCTGATCACCGCGATCAGCGCCAGGCCGACGCCGATCCCCAGCAGCCAGGCAGGTGCCGTCTCGATGGGGACGAAGCGGGTGACCAGCAGGACCACCCCCACCACCAACAGGATCAGCCCCAGGGTCAGGTTGGGCTTGGAAGTGCGAGCCATAGAACCTCCCGAGTCGGGTCGCGTCAGGCAAGCCCGAGCAGGGTCGCCACAGACAGGAAGATCGTCATGACGATCAGTGAGCTTACCAGAATCCAGGCGATGGCGTTGAACGTCCTCGAGTTGACATGCTCGCCCATGATGTCGCGGCGGTTTGCGAGGACAAGCATGAAGATGAGGACCGCCGGAAGCAGGACCCCATTCGCAACCTGTGAGAGGTAGAGGACCTTCAGCAGCGGGACACCTGGCAACAGAATGGCACCCGCGCCGAGGGCGATCAGCGCGGTGTAGATTCCGTAGAACAGGGGCGCTTCCCGGAGCTTCTTGTCGATGCCCCTTTCCCACCCCATGCCCTCACACACGGAGTACGCTGTCGAGAGCGGAAGGATCGCGGCCGCAAACAGCGACGCGTTGAAAAGCCCAAAACCGAAGAGGAGCGCTGCATAGCGGCCCGCCAGCGGTGCAAGGGCATGAGCTGCGTCGGCAGCATCCTTGATCGGGATGCCCGCCTTGTGCAGCGTCGCCCCACAGGCGATCAGGATGAACCACACGACGAGCACGGCCATGAGTGAGCCCACTGCCACGTCCAGGCGCGCATCTTTCAGATTGCGGGTCGGAATGCCTTTCTCCACAACGGCGGCCTGCTGGTAGAACTGCATCCATGGCGCGATCGTGGTCCCCACGATACCGACCACCATCACCACGAACGGGAGCTTCATCTCGAAGCTGGGGGTCACCGTGCTGATCAGGACCTTCCCCCACTCGGGCTTGGCCATGATCCCCGAGACCACATACGCAACGTAGAACGCTGAAGCCATCAGGAAGACCTTCTCCACCACGCGGTACGTCCCCCACGTGACGAGCCACCACACAAAGACCGCCCCCACGGGCACCGAGATCAGGCGCGGCACGTGGACGATCTCAAGCGCCGCTGCCAGTCCGGCGAACTCCGCCATCGTGTTCCCCCAGTTGACCAGAAGGAGCGCCACCATGAGATAAAAAGTCGCCTTCACTCCGAACTGCTCACGCACCAGGTCGGCAAGCCCCTTGCCTGAGACGACCCCCAGCCGCGACGACATCTCCTGAACCACAAAAAGGGCGAGCGCAACCGGAATCACGGTCCACAGCAGCCGGTACCCGTAGATCGCTCCTGCGAGGGAGTACGTCGTGATCCCGCCGGCGTCGTTGTCGACGTTGGCCGTGATGACGCCCGGCCCCACGACGGCCGCGAACACGACCAGCCGCCGCCAGCGACCCTCGAGCCACTGCCTCACGTGAGCCTCCCCTCACGCCCCTCGCCCTCTCGCAGCCAGGCGACCACGTCGTCCACAGTGATCACGCCCTGGAGCTTGCCGTCGGTGCCGACCACGGGCAGTGACAGGAGGTTGAACCGGTCGAAGAGCTCGGCAACGTCGCCCATCGGGTCGCCCGGACGCACGGCGACGGGATCTGCGTCCATGACGTTCTCCACCGGGCTCGAGCCGTCCGCTCTGACCAGTTCCAGCAGGGACACAACGCCGCGCAGCCGCCCCTCGTCATCGACGACCATGATCGAGTAGCCACGCACGAGCTCCTCGGGGCCGGTCCGCAGGCACTCGCACGCTTGGGCGACGGTGGTGCCCTCCGACGCCGTGAACACCTCCGGGTTCATCACCGAGCCGGCGGAGTCCCGCTCGTGCCGAAGAAGGTCGGTGACGGTGGCCGCGTCCGCGGCCGGCAAGGCGCGCACGAGGCGCTCCCGCAGACGCTCAGGCAACGCCTCGAGGATGTCTGCGGCCTCGTCGGGCGCCATCGAACTCAGCAGTGCGCTGGTGCGGCGGATGTCGAGCGCCTCCAGGAGAAGTCGCTGGAGCTCGGGCGACAACTCTGCAAGCGTCTGTGCGGCCTTCGGAACGTCCAACGCATTCAACATGGCCGGTCCCTCAAACCGGTCAAGCTCCTCCATGATCTCGGCAAGCTCTGCAGGGTGGAGCTGTGCTAGCTGGCGCTGGGTCACGTTGAGCCGGAGGTCCTGGGATAGCGAGCCAGACCGCAACGGAACGACGTACCGCCAAGAGAGGAGCCGCTCCTCGGCGAAGAGCCTCGCCTTCAGGCCGACCGGCCGCAGGACCCTGTCGAGCGCCCGCTCCCAACCCAACCGACGAACGATCCCCCGAAAGCCGATGTCGACGTGCACCACACGCACCTCGCTGCCGCGGGCCCGGAGCAGGTGCACGTCGTTGACCCGCACGACGCGGGCGCCGTCGGTGTCAACGATCTGCTTGTCGAGGATCTCGCGGCGGAGGAGGATCTCTTCGGCGAGTCGACGCGGGGACGCCTGTAGCCCCTCGGTCGGGACCGCTAGCCGCAGCGTCTCACTGGGAACGTCGGCGAATGCCGGGGCGGGTACTGCGAGGGTTACAGGCGAAAGGAGGCCCGGACGCACATAGTACGTTGCGACCCGCGGAAACGCCTCGTCCCCCGCACATCCGAGGTCGACGAGACGGCCGACCCGCTCCCCGTCGCGCGAGACCACCGGCCGCGACAGCATTCGGGAGAGGTAGAAGAACTCCTCGCGAGGCCGCGCAACTTCGGCCATCGGTGCCCCCATCGCCACGCCGGCCGTCGGCTTTCGCCGCTTGGCTCCCGCAGGCTCCCAACATGGGGCCAGCTTACCCCAGGGGCGGGTTTCTCGCCATCCCCGGCCCGGTATAGGTGGCGACGTCAAGCCGGTGCGCGTGCTCCCGGGCACATGCCCCACGCCGGCCGGTCCCTCCCCGGTGGCTCTGGCGGACCACAGGCGCCAGCCGGTCGCCTACGCCTCGCGCGATGCCTGCGAGACCACGGTGTCGACAGCCTCGACCGCGGCCCGCAGCGCGTCCGGCACGCTCGCTTCGACCACCACGGACAGCCCCACACCGGTCTCGAGGTCGGCCGGCTCTACGCCGACGACCACGACCTCGTCAGGGAACTCTCCGACCAGCGCTGCGGCGCGGAGCAGCTCGACGGCGCCCGTCTCGTGGGTGGTCATGCCCGCGCCCGGCACGGCCGCGAAAACTTCCGCCTTGCGCAAGCGGTGGACCGTCCCCGGGGCCGCACCCACGGCCACCGCGTCCAGCAGGACGACCGCACGCCGCCCAGTGAGGAAACCGAGCAGCGCCATGCCCTGGGTGCCGCCGTCCACGAGCTCCACGGCCCCGCTCCAGCGGGCCGCGAGGTGGCCCAGCTCCGCCAGCAGCCTCTGGCCGACCCCGTCATCCCCGAGAAGGATGTTGCCGATGGCAAGAACGAGGACCGGGGCGACGCTGCCCCGGTCCTTAGGTGCAGAGTTGCCCGCTCGCCCGCTCTCAGGACACCCAGGTGTCATGGTCGAGGTCGTGCTCCCCGTAGAACTTCTCGCCCGAAACGATGGCCCCCACCAGGCCGTTCTTGTACTGCTCGCCGTCGTAAAACACGATGTAAATGTGGAGGATCGCGAAGAAGACGAACCCCCAGGCGAAGAGGTGGTGGAACATCCGCGTCTGGAACGAGCCCCCAAGCAGCGGGAGCACCCACCCCACGGTGCGGCCCCAGAACCCCGCAGGGTCGGACTCGGAGTAGAGGGCCAGGCCCGTGAAGATCTGCGCCCATCCCAGCGCGATCACGAAGATGGTGTAGGACAGACCGCCGAGTGCGTTGTGGCCGAGGTGCACGTGACCGCGCTGCAGCCGCAGGTAGTCCCCAGCCTGGCGGAAGAGATCGCGCCACCACTGCCCTCGCCAGATGAACGGGAACCCCGAGCGGGCGTAGTTGTTGCCCATCCAGAACCAGTAGATCCGCCAAAGGAAGTTGACGATGAAGGTGAAGGCGAAAAGGAAGTGGATCTGCCTGAAACGGGCCATCACGAAGTGGTTGAACGGCTCTCCAGCCGGGGCGAGGATCGGGCTCGCGATGTAGAGCCCAGTCAGGAAAAGCCCGGCCACGCAGATCGCGTTGACCCAGTGGAACGCGCGGATCGGCCACTGCCAGACGTACTTGCGGCGGAAGTAGCGGTGCGGGCGGGCCGTCACGTCACTGACGTCGATTGGTTGGACCCTGGTTGCCATCCCCCACCTCCTAGCGCACCGTCACCGTTGCCAGCGTGCGCCCGTCCGGTCCGATTACGTGTGAAGCACACGCCAGGCAGGGGTCGAATGAGTGGATCGTGCGGAGGATCTCCACGGGCTGCTTCGGGTCCGCCATAGGCGTTCCCAGCAGCGCCGCCTCGTACGCGCCGTGCTGCCCCTTCCCGTCCTTCGGCGAGGCGTTCCACGTCGAGGGCACCACTGCCTGGTAGTTGGCGATCTTGCCGTCCTTGATGTGCACCCAGTGACCGAGAGAACCGCGAGGCGCCTCGGTGAAGCCGAAGCCCTTGGCCTCCGCAGGCCAGGTCGATGGATCCCACTTCGACGTGTCGGCGGTGATGTTGATCCCCGCCTTCAGGTTGGTGACCAAATGCTCGTACTCCTCTTTCAGCCAGTACGCGGCGAGGCGGGACTCGAGGCCGCGCGCCGCCGTCCTGCCCAGCGTGGAGAAGAGCGCGGCGGGGGGCGCGTTGAGCCGCCCCAGCGCCTCGGTCACGACCTCCTTGAACTCCGGCCGGCCGCTCGCGTACCCGATCAGCACCCGCGCCAACGGCCCCACCTCCATGGCGGTGCCCTTCCAGCGCGGTGCCTTCAGCCACGAGTACTTGCCGTTCTCGTCGAGGTTCTCGTAGGGCGGCTTGGGTCCCGTGTAGTGCGGCTGGGTGACGCCGTCGAACGGGTGGAGGGCCGCCTTCCCATCCGGGTAGTCGTACCAGGAGTGGGCGATCTCCTCGGCGATCTGCTGTCCGTCGGTGGGGTCCACCGGCAGGACCTCGGCGAGGTTCTTGTTCAGGATGATCCCGCGCGGGAAACGGAACTTGCTCGGGTCGCCGATCCCGTTCTGCGGCACGTCGCCGTACGCCATGTAGTTGCCGAGGCCGCCGCCGATCCCCGCCCAGTCGAGGTAGAAGGAGGCGATCGCCAGGAGGTCGGGCAGGTAGAGCTGTTCGATGATGGTGATGGCGTTGTTGATGAGGTCCCTGACGAGGTTCAGCCGCTCCATGTTGATGGCGTTGTCGCTGTTGAGGTCGATGGCGCAGGGCATCCCGCCCACCAGATAGTTGGGGTGCGGGTTCTTGCCTCCGAAGATCGTATGGATCTTGATGATCTCCTTCTGCCAGCGGAGCGCCTCCAGGTAGTGCGCGACCGCCATCAGGTTGGCCTCCGGGGGCAGCTTGTAGGCGGGGTGGCCCCAGTAGGCGTTCTGGAAGAGGCCGAGCTGTCCCGACTCGACGAACTTCTTCAGGGTCGTGGCCACGTCCGCGAAGTAACCCGTCGAGGCCAGGGGCCAGTGCGGCGAGACCTTCTGGGCGAGCGCCGCCGTGGCGGCCGGGTCGGCCTTGAGAGCCGAGACGACGTCCACCCAGTCGAGGGCGTGCAGGTGGTAGAAGTGGATCACGTGGTCCTGCACGTACTGGGTCAGGAACATGATGTTGCGGATGATCTCGGCGTTCTCGGGCACCTTGATACCGAGCGCGTTCTCGACCGCGCGCACCGAGGCCAGCGCGTGCACCGTGGTGCACACGCCGCAGATGCGTTCGGTGAACGCCCACGCGTCGCGGGGGTCGCGCCCTTGAAGGATGATCTCGATCCCGCGCCACATCGTTCCGGTCGACATGGCGTCCTTGATGACCTGGCGATCGTCGAGCATCGCCTCGATGCGGAGGTGCCCTTCGATCCGGGTGATCGGGTCAACGACGACACGCTGAGTGCTCATGGCTCCCCCCCTTACTCGCGCTCATCAGAGCTGTGGCCTTCGCCGCCGGCCTTGTGAGCCCCGAGCGCCCGGCGAACGAGGGACGAGCCGAAGTGGGCCGCTACCCCGACCCCGGCCACGACCGCAGCGGTCTTGCCCATCTGGTCCGGCGTCGACTCCACACCGGGGAGAGGCACCGCCGAGAGCCGCTGGTAGAAGGGACCGTTGTCCCAGAAGTTCGCCTCGCTGCAACCGATGCAGCCGTGACCCGAGCCGATCGGCCAGGAAACCCCGTTGTTCCACTTGAAGGTGGCGCAGGAGTTGTAGGTCGAGGGCCCGCGGCACCCCATCTTGTAGAGGCACCACCCCTTCCTCGCACCCTCGTCGTCCCACGCCTCCACGAACTGGCCGGCATCGAAGAACGACCGGCGGAAGCACTTGTCGTGCAGGCGCTGGCCGTAGAACATCTTTGGACGGCCGATGCGGTCGAGCTCGGGCAGGCGGTCGAAGGTGAGGATGTACGTGATCACGCCCGTCATCACCTCACCGATGGGAGGGCACCCCGGAACGTTGATGACCGGTTTGCCGTGGATCAGCTTGTGGACCGGCGTGGCCCCGGTGGGGTTGGGATGGGCCGCCTGGACGCAGCCGTTGGAGGCGCACGAGCCCCACGCGACGACGGCCATGGCGTTCTCGGCGGTCTCGCGCAACATGTCGAGGAACGTCCGCCCCCCTACGGTGCAGTAAACCCCGCCGTCCTTGGTGGGGGCGTTCCCCTCCACGGCGAGGATGTACTTCCCGGGGTACTCCTTCATGATGCGCTTGCGAATCTCCTCGACCTGGAACCCCGCCGCGGCCTGCAACGTGTCGTCCAGGTCGAGCGAGATCATGTTGAGCACCACGTCCTGGGCGATCGGGTGCGAGGACCGGATGAACGACTCGCTGCAGCAGGTGCACTCCAGGCCGTGCAGCCAGAGGACCGGGATGCGAGGCTTCTTTTCCAGCGCCTCGACGACCTTGGCCACCGCCGTGGCGTCGAGCCCCATGGCTGCCGCCATCATGGTGCAGAACTTGAGGAACGACCTTCGGTCCACACCATGCTCCCGCAAAAGCTCGTACGTCGTAAGCCTTGCTCCCGCCTTCTCCATGGCGACCCCCCTTGCTTGTGAACTCCCCCCCAAAAAGAACACCGAAAAGTTGACCGCAAAGTAGGCCGGGGCCATGTGAATGTCAATAACCTTTGAATGCTCTCGATTCGGAAAACATAATTGAGTCTCTATACATTTGAAGGATGCGGCCGGCATTGACTGACGACCTGACCGGACAGACGAATTCTCGAGCCGCAAACCGATCGTCTTCGTGACGCCTTTCACGATCTCGCGATTGTCTTCGTGACGGCTTTCACGAGTGCTGTAAAATCGCGGTTCGCGGCACGGATGGATGAAGGAAGGGGGAGATCGATCATGGCGACCAGGGACAATCTCAAGGCGGCGTTCGCAGGCGAGAGCCAGGCCAACCGCACCTACCTCGCGTTCGCGAAGAAGGCCGAGGCCGACGGTCTCAAGCAGATCGCGAGGCTGTTCCGGGCGGCGGCCGAGGCCGAAACCGTGCACGCGCACGCCCATCTCCGCGTGATGGGCGGCGTCAAGACCACCGCGGACAACCTGCAGACGGCCATCGAGGGCGAGGGCCACGAGTTCCAGGAGATGTACCCTTCTTTTCTCGCGCAGGCCGAGGCCGAAGGAGACAAGGCCGCCACCGTGTCGTTCAAGAATGCCATGGCGGTCGAGAAGGTCCACCACGCGCTGTACACGAAGGCGCTCGAAACCTTGAAGGCGGGCAAGGACCTCCAGGCTGCGCGCATTTGGGTGTGCCCGATCTGCGGGAACACGGTGGTCGGCGAGCACCCGCGCGAGAAGTGCGACGTCTGCGGCGCGCCCGCCAACAAGTTCGTCGAGGTCAGCTAGGAGCCTGTCCGGGTAATACTCCGGCTGCGAATCCCGATGGCATCCGGCCACGTCTCTGAGCCACTCCCCGCGGCCAGGACCAGCAGCAGGGACAAAGGAGGCACCGCACGCCGCGCCGGGCCTTTTTGCCGGCACGCGCGACGTGTACTGCTGAGGACTGGGCACAGAGCACAGAGGAAAGAACCAGTGCGCGCTGTCGGGTTCAGCCTGTTACCCTTCCTCGCGGGGAGGCACAGGATGACCGGTCGGGTCGACCGAGCAATGTCGCAGGCGGTACGGGAGGCCTACAGGAGGGGCGAGGAAGAGGAGTCGATGGAGCCCCTCGTCCGCGTGGATGCCGCCGGCCGCCCGGTGGGCCGCATTGCGTGCGGCGACTCCGTGATCTTCTACGACATCCGCGGCGAGCGTGAGGTGGAGTTGACCTCGGCGTTCGTGGACAAGGCGTTCGACCACTTCCCAGTGGACCCGGATCTCGATCTCCGCTTCGCCACGATGATCGAGTACGACCGGTCCCTGCCAGTGCGGGTGGCCTTTCCTCCACTGGAAGAGCTGCGCGGCACGCTCTGCGAGGCGGTGAGCGTTGCCGGCTTGCGACAGATCAAGGTGACCGAGACGGAGAAGGCAATCCACCTCGCCTACTTCCTCAACGGGAAGCGCTCGGACGCGTTCCAGGGGGAGGAGCGCGTCGCCGTCGAGTCGCCGAGGGAGCCTCTGCGCGAGCCCGAGATGCGCGCCAGGGACGTCGCCGACGCGCTCGTGAACGCCGTCGAGGACCCGGGCGCCGCCCTGGTGATCGGCAACTTCCCCAACGTTGACGTGGTCGGCCACAGCGAAGACAGGGGTGCGATCCTGCTCGCCGTCGAGGCGGTGGACCGCGGCCTGGGACGAGTCCTCGCCGCAGCCCACCGCGTCGGCGTCACCGCGGTCGTCACCGCAGACCACGGCACGGTGGAGAGCTGGCTCTATCCCGAGGGCACGGTCGACACCGGCCACACGGCGAGCCCAGTCCCCGCCGTGGTCGCCTTCCCCGGCGAACGCGGCGGCGCACCGTGTGTGCTGCGCGAGGGCGGGAGCCTCGCCGACGTCGCCCCTACCGTGCTCGAGCTTCTCGGCCTCGGCCGGCCGCCGGAGATGACGGGCAGCTCCCTGCTCCCGGACGGCTTTCGGGGACGGCCCGGTTCCCGCGTCCTGCTGCTGATCTGCGACGGCTGGGGAATCGCCGAGCCGGGGCCCGGCAACCTGATCTCGCAGGCGCGCACCCCCTCGATGGACGCGCTGCTCGCCGACAATCCCCACACCACGCTGCGGGCGTCGGGCACCGCGGTGGGGCTGCCGGAGGGCACGGTGGGCAACTCCGAGGCCGGCCACCTCCACATCGGCGCCGGCAGGCCCGTGTTCTCCGACCGCGTGCGGATCCAGCGCGCCATCGCCGACCGGAGCTTCCTCGCCAACCCCGCGTTCGTCTGGGCGGCCGAGGGCGCGAAGCGGGCAGGCACGCGGCTGCACCTGCTGGGGATCGTCTCCTTTTTCTCCTCCCACGGTTCCGTCGAGTACCTGTTCGCGCTGATGGAGCTGGCGAGGCGCGCCGGCATCCGCGAGGTCTTCATCCACGCCCTGCTGGGGCGCCGCGGCGAGCGGCCCGAAAGCGGGGCTCATTACCTGGGCCTGGTCGAGGACGAGGCCGCCAGGGGGGGCGTGGGGTCGCTCGCCTCCGTCATCGGGCGGCACTGGGCGCTCGACCGAGAGCGCAACTGGGACCGGGTCGAGAGGACCTACCGCCTGCTCGTTGACGGGCTGGGCCGCCCGGTGGCGTAACTGTCAGATCTCACCACATCAACCACACCACCGACCTCACGATCATGGAGCGCTCCCGCCGGTTCAGCGCCCTGACTCGCGGAGGATGTCCGACACAACCCGGTCCACCGCCGCGCCGACCTCTTCCGACAGGCCTGACAGCAGGGAGAGGTGACGAACCACGATGCCCCAGAAGCGGTAGCGCACAGCTGTCATCTCGGGGAAGCTCAACGTGATCCAGCGCAGCCCCTCGGGAAGGCTGAGGGCGTGAGCGGTTGCATGTCGCTGGGGCACCGCCAACACCTCTTCATGGCCGAGGCGGATGATGGAGCCCGGCTCTCCACCGCCCGCAACGGCATCGACCAGCCAGACCTCGGCCTCGCCACACCACAAACCGGGAAGCCGCAACGAGTCGGCACCGCCATCCTCGACCCGCACCCTCGCCGGTAGGAGCCCGGCCCTGAGGCGCCGCACCACCTCCGGCCCCGCCCCGTCGTCCGCCATCAGGGTGTTGCCATAGCCGACAATGAGGATGCGCCCCGGGCTTTCGCCTCCGGTCACGGGAACGATTCTAGGCTCCTGCGCGCCCTGCGGTAGCCGGCATCACTCGTGGCAAACGGGACTTCTGACCAAGAACACTGTGCCTTGTGCCCTGTCCCCTGCTCCCCGTTCCCTGCCCCGCCTTACTCACCGACAAGTCGCGTGACGTGTACCGAGCACGAGATGCACGGGTCATATGCCCGCGCCACCATCTCCAGGTTGAGCTTGAGGCGTGCGTCGTCCATCGGCTCACCTTTCGCGAGCAGGTTCTCCACGGCGGCCCGCAGGTCGCGCTCGACGTTGGCAAGGTTTTGCGCCGTGGGGGTAATGACGTTGGCCGAAAGCACGCGGCCGTCGTCGTCGAGTTCGTACTCATGGAAGAGAGTGCCGCGCGGGACCTCGATGGCCCCGACGCCGCGGCCGGCCCGCACCTCGTACTCCACCAGCTCCCGCTCTACCTCCGGCATGGCCAGCAGCTCGTCACACACCTCGACGCCGCGCTCGACGCTGTGCACGAGCTCCACGAGCTGCGCCCGGGTGTTGAGGAGCACGTTGTCCACCACCCCGGCGGGAAAGAGCCGGTCGAAGGCCTCCCGCGCCCGCCCACAAAGGTACTGTCCCCAGAGCTTGAGGCGGGCCAGCGACCCCACCATGTAGGTCTCGCCAGAGGCAAGGGCGCTGTGCTTGGCGTGCGAGTGTTCGACGGTGAACTCACGGACCACGTCGCGATAGGCAGCTATTGGGTACTCCTCCCCGCGTGAGGTGCAGATGCTCACGCCGCGGAAGCGGAACGCCTCTTCGTAGGGCCGCAGCGCCACGTACACGGTCGGCTGGGCCGCCCAAGTGGGGACTGGGAGGCCTCCCACCAGGTCAACGGTGCCCATGAGCGGATCCAGGGCGGCCGCCAGCTCCTCGCGAAGGGTCTGCAGGTCGCGGTGCCGAGGGAACTTGCCGAACCCTCCCACCAGCGTGTTGATGGGGTGGATGGCGCGACCGCCGACCAGTTCCTGGACTCGGTTCCCGAGCTGCTTGAGCTTCAGCGCGAAGGCGACCTCACTCGGGTACTTGGAGGCCATGCTTATGACCGAGTCGAAGCCGAGAAAGTCCGGCAGGGCGAGGGCGAAGATGTGCAGCGCGTGGGACTCGATGGTGGCGCCCAGGAGCAGCAACCCGCGCAAGGTGTGGATGCGCTCCGACTGCTTGATGCCGAGGGCCTCCTCGAGGGCCGTGAGCGCGGCCACGGTGTGGTTGGCCGAGCAGATGGCGCATACCCGCGTGATGATCCCCTGCACCTCGAGGAAGTGCTTCCCCTTGAGCAGCGCCTCGTAGTAGCGGCTGCCCTCAAAGATGTCCATGTTGACCTCGTGAACGGCGTTGCCGACGATCTTGACGAAGATGCCGCCGTGGCCTTCCACGCGACCGAGGTGAGGGATGACGATGCTCCTAGTGCTTTGGCTCATGGCGCACCTCCTGCTCCAGCCCCTGGGTCATCCAGACGGGGGCCGAGAAGTGGCTCATCTTGCGCGCGATCTCCACCCACGAGATGCCCCTATCCGCAAACATCGTGATGTTGGCGTCGTAGTTTGGCTCCTCGATGGGGCCGCGACAGCCGGCACACGCCACGCCGTGGGACGGGCAGCGTGCGCCACAACCCGCACGGGTCATGGCTCCGCAGCACACCTCCCGGGCGTAGATGACGCGGCACAGGTTCTCCTTCGCCTTGCACTCCCAGCACACCGGCACCTTGGGCAGCTCCGGTTCGGTCCCTGCGAGGAGAGCGTTGACCGCACTCAGGAACTCGCGGCGCTCGATCGGGCAGCCGGGGATCTGCAGCTCGAAGGGCACGAAGTCGGTCGGCGGCAGGGCCTCGACGCTGTCGAGGAACGGCACGCTGGAGCCGTAGACTTCCCGCTCGAGGATCTCGCGCGGGATATCGTTCCTCATGGCGGGCAACCCGCCCCACACCGCGCACGTCCCCAGTGCGACCAGCGTCTTGGTCCGGGCCCGGATTTCCTTCAGCGACTGCAGGTCGCGCTCGGTGGCCACGACCCCCTCGACGAAGCCCAGGTCGAGACGGCACACGTGGTTGTTGTCGCTGCGCACCATCACCCAGTCGACGATGTCCAGGCGCTGGGCCAGGCGCACCAGCTCGTCCTCGCAGTTGAGGATTTGAAGCTGGTCCCCGGCGCAGCCGGTGAGGCCGAAAACACCGACCTTGGGCTTACTCGCTTCCATCAGCGGCTCCTTCCGCAGTACAGGAGGTGTGGGGCTCGGACCATGGACCATGTATCACCTCTGCTGTGCCTCACGTGTAGATCAGCTCGGGCAAGTTGATGGCGTCCCAGTACGAGAACACCGGCCCGTGCAGGCAGGTGAACGTGTACCCAACGGCGCAGTGCCCGCACTTGCCGACCCCGCACTCCATGCGGCGTTCGAGGCTGAGGTAGATCCGATGGCGCCCGAAGCCCCTTTCCACGAGCTTTTCCAGCATGAACTTGTAGAACACGGGCGGCCCGCAGGCCACGGCGTAGGTGCGCGAGACGTCCAGTTCCACCAGGTCGAGGAGCTCCGTCACCACGCCCACCTTCCCCGCCCACGGCCGCCCCTGGGTGCCGTCAACCGAAAGCAGAATCTCGGCGTCGCCGCGGCGCGAGAGCGACTCGAGCTCGTCGCGGAAGAGCACCTGCTCGGGGGAGCGCGTGCCATAGAGCAGCATCACCCGGCCGAAACGGTCACGCTGGTCGATCAGGTAGTGGAGGAGGCCGCGCAACGGCACCATGCCGAGGCCCCCCGCAACAAGGAGCATGTCCTGCCCCTCGAACCGCTCAACCGGAAAGCCGTTGCCCAGCGGCCCCCTGATCCCCACCTCGTCGCCCTCGATGACGTGGTCGAAAAGGTAGTTGGTGAGCGTTCCAACGCGCCGGATGCCAAGCTGGAAAACACCGCGCCTGGTCGGCGAGGAGGGCACCGAGAACGGTCCCTCCCCGACCCCGAGCACTGAAAGCTCGACGAACTGCCCGGGCCGGAAACTGAAGGAGTCGGCGAGGGTCGAGTCGGTGAAGCGGAGGTCGTAGAGCCGAATGTCGGTGGTCAGCTCGCGCACGCGCATGATGCGGGCCGGCGCCGGAACGTAGGGGTTGGTTCCGGTTGCGAGCTTGCGGGGCGCGCTGCGGACCGGCATGGTTTCAGGGATCGTGACGCTCATAGCTCACCTCGCACCGTCTTGAAAACCTCGACGACGTTTATCCGGGTCGGGCAGTTCTCGATGCAACGTCCGCACCCCACGCACGAAGGCTTGCCGAACTCGCGCACAAACGCCTCCTGCTTGTGGTAGTAGCGGTTCTTGACGCGGTCGGCGCGGGTTGCGCGGAAGTTGTGCCCCCCCGCGACCAGCGCGTACTCCCGATAGAGACAGGCATCCCAGGTGCGCATCCGCCGTGCCATTCCCTCCTCGGGGATCTCGTCGTGAACGTTGAAACAGGCACACGTCGGGCAGACCATCGAGCACGACCCGCAGCAGAGACACTTCTTGCCCAGCTCCTCCCAGACCGGGTCGTCCCTCTTGAGCTCGAGGACGTACGGCAGATCGGTCACATCCATCGACAGCGTGAAGGCCCGTTCGCGCTGTTTGAGGCGTGCCATGTACTCCTGCACATCGCTCCGCGTCGATGGCTCAAACAAGTTCTGATTGGCGCGCACGATGTCGTCGCCTCGCGCCGAGGCGATGGTCACCAGAAACCGGCCCTCGAGCGGAGTGAGAAAGAGGTCGAAGCCGTCGTCGACGTTTGCCGTCCCCTGCGATCTGCAAAAACACTTCTCGTCGGGAAAGCAGCCGTATCCCACGACGGTAAGCCGCTCGCGGTTGCGCCTGTAGTATGGGTCCACGTAGTCCGACATGTAGAGCAGGTCGAGAATCTTCAGCGCGTGGATATCGCAGGCGTGGGCGCCAAAAAAGACGACGGGCCCGGTCTCGCTGCCGATGCTCTCCTTCAGGGTCTGGCCGTCGCGCCGCTCGAGCATGCAAAACGAGGGCTTGAGCAGGAGCTTCTTGAACGGGAGGACCGTGCGAAGCGCGTCGGGGCGAGCGACATTGACGTCCTCGATGGGCTCCAGCGCGAAAACCCCGGGGGAGCGCTCAACTGGCGCCATCAGCGTTCCGAGGGGCCTCAGCGCCTCAAGGAAATTGTTCAGGAGGTTCAAGTTCATGCGAAGGGTCTGCATCGTAGTTCCTCCAGAAATGTGAAGAAATTCACAACCCCCCTGCTCAATCTAAGACATCCGGCCCGCGACCGCAAGGGGGGCTCCGTCTGTGCACCGAGCTGCGACCGGCGACCCCAGGGTCGCGGTCTGCCACGACACCGCCAACGCCAAGAGAGTCCTCGAAGACGTCAAGGCGGGCGGCAAGTCCTCCGAGTGTCACTTCATCGAGTTCATGGCGTGCCTGGGCAGCTGCCTGGGCGGCGGCGGGATGCGATTTCGACCTCCCCCGAGATCCGCGCGGCCCGCGCCAGGGCGATCTACGCCGAGGACGCCAGCTACCGGGTGCGGAAGTCACACGAGAACCCGGCCGTGGTAAGGCTCAATGAGGAGTTCCCCACCGACGGCCCGTGCGGGCACACCGCCAACCACCTCCTACACACGCGCTTCACACCGCGCGCACCTTGGGTTCCTCGGTGCACAGCCCACCATTGGTGTGACCGATTCTCCCCTCGGTCACGCAAAGTTCATCCGACGTGACCGACCGCAGCTCGGCCGGCACCTCCACACGCGGCGTGAGAAGCGCAGCGAGCACCACGACCGTGATCTTGATCACCACCTCCGCCCTTCACGAAGCGCAGGAGGCACGCAGCAAGCGAGCGGCGTTTGTCGCGGAAGTATCTCTCCTTGCATGGCGAACCGCCGTCGAGAGCGGCGCGATTCCATCCGCTGGGAGGGGAATAGCGGCAGCGCAACGGCGGTACCTACGGGTATGGAACCTTTCGTCCGCTCGGGTTGGAAAGCGGTGAGGTCGTGGCTGGAAGGGAGGTCGGCCGACTAGAGGCCATGCACGTCCGCCAAAACGTCAACGACCATAAACCTTGAAAACGTGGAGGAAGACATTATGAGGAACATCACCGCGAACACAAGGGTGTCCCGTGCCCTGTTCAGCCCCGCACGGGTCTTTACCGTCATCGCTGCGATCACCGGAGCCTTTGCCCTCACGGCCGGTTCGGCCGTGGCGAAGGACAAGCACAGCGAAAAGCGCGAGTTCAATCGCAAGGGGAACATCCTCATTGCCGACCAGTTCAACAACCGGGTCATTGAGATCGACCCGCAGGGCAACATCATCTGGCAGTTCGGTTTGGGGCCGAGCAACTTCTCGTCGGCGTCGATCATCGGCTGCAACGATGCTCAGCGTGTGGGCAAGTTCACCCTGATGGCGGGCACCGGTATCCCTCCCAACACGGTACCCAACTGCGCCGACCCCAACGGCTGCCCGGACAACCGGGTCATCCTGGTGAACCCGCAAAAGCACATCGTCTGGCAGTACGGCCAGTTTGGCGTGACAGGCTTCGGACCCGACCAGCTCAATACCCCGGTGCAGAGCACCTGGCTTCCGAACCGCCACGTGCTCATTACTGATCAGGGGAACCAGCGGGTCATCGAGGTGGACCACAACAAGAACATCGTCTGGCAGTACGGCACCACCGGCACTGCAGGAAACGGCCCAAACCAGCTCAGCAACCCGAACAGCGCGGAGCTGCTCGAGACCGGCAACATCCTGATCGCGGACGAGAACAATAACCGCGCGATCGAGGTGAAGCGCAACGGCGACATCGTCGCGACGTTCACCGCCGGCGGTACCGTCAGCGGGGTCGCTTTCGCCAGCCGGCTCTCGAACGGCAACACGCTACTCACCGACTCAAACAACAGCCGGATCGTGGAGGTTGACCCGAGCGACAGCGTTGCGTGGCAGTACCTTACGAATACGGACCCTCAATCCAACGCGAACCCGCTCCCGACGCGTGCCATCCGGCTGAGGAACGGCGACACCATCATCAGCGATCAGTTCAACCACCGGGTCATCATCGTGGATCACGCCAGCAGCGCCAACATCGTGGCGAGCTACGGGAACCTCAACCAGCCGGGGTACGGGGCGGCCAACACCAGCCAGGGGCTGTTCGGTCCCTACGACGCGAAGGTGATCGGGGATTACACAGGCCTCACGCCGCCGTTCGACCATGACCACGACATGGACAATCCCTGAGGTCGAAACGTGAGGCCGTGGGCGTGGCACCCACGGGGACCACGTCAACGGCCGCCTTGACCATCAAGCGCTCAGAGTAAGAACGGCGGGGCCTCACGGCCCCGCCTTCTGCCTTTGTTGGTGTTGTTGCTTGGGGGTGGACGGGGGGCACGGTGCCCTGCGCCCTGTGCCCTGCTTCTTTAGTACATATCCCCCATCCCGCCGCCGCCGGGCATGGCTGGCATCTTCTCCTTCTCCTCCGGGATCTCGCACACGAGAGCCTCGGTGGTCAGCATCAGCCCCGCGATCGACGCTGCGTTCTGGAGGGCGTTCAGGGCGTCAGTCGGGAGTCGCGACGAAAGCGAGAAGCACGATGGCGCCGGATGGCAAGGAAGCCGAGCGAAAGGCCCGGAAGCGTAGCAAGAGCTACGTTGAGGACCTTTCGCGAAGGCTGACACAACCAGCCGGATGCCAGCGGGCTTCGCAGCCGGAGCGGCGCCCGACTGGCGCCCAGGGTCACCTTGGCCGGGTCGATGACCCCCGAGGCCGCCAAGTCCTCGACCCCATGGTCTCACTCCGAGGCTTTCGAGCCCTTTGCGATTTGCCGGAATGCTGCAGCGTCCTCCTCGCTCAGGCGGGCTGCCGCCTTTTGAGGATCGGCCGAGGCTTCGGCCAGGATGGTGCCAATATCGGCCGCATTGGCCGTCATCCGATGTTTGACGTGCACCCTGACCAGTGGGAACAGCGTCGAAGCCAAGAATCCGAGAACGCGGCTGTCGGTCCGGATGTACACGGCAACGTGCAGGGTGACCCCCGAGTCTTTGGGTTCCGTGGTGACGACCAGCGCCATCCGTCCCTCCAAGGATGGGACGAGGGAGTGATTCAAGCTGCCGAATGCGACCCAGACGCGTCGATCGCCAGCCCGTTCGACCAGGTACACATCGCCCTGGATGCCTGTGGGGTCATCCACATGGATGCCATTCCCCTGTGGGCGGGCCTTGTATCTGGGAGTGAACCCGTGGGCCTCCCAGAACCTCGCAAGGATCATCGGGTTTTCCAGGAGCACGTCGACGACCGCAGGCCGCGCGTTGAACTCGAAATCGCTCGCGACCGTCATGTCCGGCTTGGACTGCAGAAGTTGGGATTCCACCCAAAGGCCCGCGCCCTGTGCGGAACCGCATTGCAGGGCCAGGGAAAACGCGAACAGAAGCCTGCCTAACCGGACAATAGACACGATCATAGAACCCGCTCTCTGACTTTCATCCAGGTGTTGTGGACAGGATGTCTCTGGCTCACTTTGGGCGATGGTACCGCCGAGGAGCGAAGTGTCAAGGTCGTCCAGCCACACGTGCATATGATCCTGTGGGACGCTGTCGGCGAGCGCTTGCGCCGCGTGTCTCCCCGGTACCCCGTTGCCTTGCCTTTACCTCCTTGCTGCTTGTTCTGGTGCTCGCCGATCTCGCGCTCCCACTCCGCGAACAACGACGGCGCCACCTCTTCGACCTCGGTGATGCGGGTGCGCCCATGAGCGCTGGGACGGTCAATTCGAGGTGCGGCTCAGACGGTCAGGACCGCGGCATGAAAAAGGCGCGGGCCGAAGCCCGCGCCTTCTGTTTTTCTGTTCGTTCAATGAAGCTCAGTACATGTCTCCCATCCCGCCGCCGCCTGGCATGGAAGGCATCTTATCCTTCTCCTCCGGGATCTCGCACACGAGAGCCTCGGTGGTGAGCATCAGCCCCGCGATCGACGCCGCGTTCTGGAGGGCGTTCTTGGTCACCTTGGCCGGGTCGATGACCCCCGAGGCCACCAGGTCCTCCAGCTCCATCGTCTGGGCGTTGTAACCGAAATTCCCGCCCTTCTTGCGGATGTCGCGCACGATCACCGCCGCCTCATCGAGGCCGGCGTTGTGGATAATCTGCCGCGTCGGCTCCTCGAGCGCCCGCACCACGATCTGGATGCCCGTGCGCACGTCGCCCTTGTGCTCCTTCAGGAGCTTCTCGACCTCTTCCTGCGCCCGCAGCAATGCCACGCCGCCGCCGGGGACGATCCCCTCTTCGACGGCCGCCTTGGTCGCGTGCAATGCGTCCTCGACGCGCGCCTTCTTCTCCTTCATTTCGGTCTCGGTCGCCGCCCCGATCTTGATCTGGGCGACTCCACCGACCAGTTTGGCCAGCCGCTCCTGCAACTTCTCGCGATCGTAGTCCGAGGTGGTCTCCTCAATCTGCTTGCGGAGCTGCTTCACCCGCCCCGCGATCGCTTCCTTCTTCTTGGGGTCGTCGTCGTCCACCACGATCGTGGTGTCGTCCTTGTCAACAGTCACCTTTCGAGCGGTGCCGAGATCTTCCCACTTCACGTTCTCGAGCTTGATGCCGAGGTCCTCGGAGATCAGCTTGCCGCCGGTGAGGATCGCGATGTCCTCGAGCATGGCCTTGCGGCGGTCGCCGAACCCAGGGGCCTTGACCCCGACCACCTGCAGCGTGCCGCGCAGCTTGTTGACGACGAGCGTGGCGAGCGCTTCGCCCTCCACGTCCTCGGAGACGATCATCAGCGGCTTGCCCTGCTTGGCGACCTGCTCGAGTACAGGGAGCAGATCCTTCATCGAGGAGATCTTCTTCTCGTATAGCAGGACCTTGGCGTTCTCGTACACGCACTCCATGCGCTCGGCGTCGGTGACGAAGTAGGGCGAGAGGTAGCCACGGTCGAACTGCATCCCCTCGACGATCTCGAGCTGGGTGTCCATCGTCTTGGACTCCTCGACCGTGATCACGCCGTCCTTGCCGACCTTGTCCATCGCCTCGGCGATGATGTTGCCGATCTCCTCGTCCGCGTTGGCGGAGATCGTGCCGACATGGGCGATCGCCTTGCCCTCGACCGGCTTGGCGAGCTTAGTGATGGCCTCGACTGCCCTCTTCACGGCGATATCGATGCCCCGCTTCAGCTCCATGGGGTTGGCGCCGGCGGTGACGTTCTTGGTCCCCTCGCGAATGATCGCCTGCGCCAGCACAGTGGCGGTGGTAGTGCCGTCGCCGGCCACGTCCGAGGTCTTGGAGGCCACCTCGCGCACCATCTGCGCGCCCATGTTCTCCAGCCTGTCCTTGAGCTCGACCTCCTTGGCCACCGTCACCCCGTCCTTGGTGATGACGGGCGAGCCGAACTTCTTCTCCAGAACGACGTTGCGACCCTTGGGGCCGAGCGTGACCTTGACCGCGTCGGCCAGCTTGTTAACACCGCGCAGGACAGCCTGGCGGGCATCCTCCGAGTAGACGATCTGCTTTGCAGGCATGTTCGATCCTCCTTCCTACTTCTTCTTCTTCTCAATCACGCCGAGGATCTCGTCCTCGCGCACGATGACGACCTCGACGTCACCGATCTTGATGTCCGTGCCGGAGTACTTGCCGATGAGCACGCGGTCACCCTTCTTGACGTCGATGGGCATGCGCTTGCCGTTGTCGTCGAGCTTGCCGGGCCCTACGGCCATGACCTCAGCCTCCTGCGGCTTCTCCTTGGCGGTGTCCGGGATGATGATCCCGCCCTTTACCACTTCCTTCTCCTCGAGGCGCCGGAGGAGGACCCGATCGTGAAGCGGACGTACGTTCATGTTCACAACCCTCCTTTTTTGAGTTGTTTACGTTTGCTCCCCGGAGCCCGCTTAGCAGTCACCCGGCGAGACTGCTAAGACTCTAATGCCCGTCTCGCGGGTTGTCAAGGGGCCGGCGGACGCGGTCTCAGGCTCAACCCCGGGGGGGTCCGGCGTCTCAGGCGTCCCGGCGCGGGCCATGCAGCAGCCCCGCGAGCGTCTTGGCGTGCCCGCGCAGCAACGCGCGCGCCGACTCGCGCCCCCGCCGGCCCCCCGTCAGGGCGTGCCGCGCGGCCCGGAGGATGACGTAGCCGGAGTGGAGCATCGCGAGGTAGAGCCGGTACAGGAGGGGCCGGAACGGCCGCACGCGCGTGGCCGCCATGTGCTCGAGGTAGAAAGGCGAGCGCCCCGCTGAGCCGGTGACCGCACCCACACGGTGCACCGCGACCATCGCCGGCGCGAACCGCAGTCGCCACCCTCTCCTGCGCAGGCGCAGGCAGAGGTCCAGGTCCTCGTTGTAGAGGAAGTAGGCGGGGTCGAACCCGCCCACCGAGCGCCACGCCTCCTGGGAAGCGGCGAACACCGCGCCGGAGATGAACCCCACGGCCCGCTCACGGGCGGCCGCCCGCGGCGTCGTAGCCTGCCACACCGTGCCCGTGAGGAAGTTGACACCCCCGCCGGCGTACCAGAGCTTACCGCCCGGCCTGTCGAGGTAGACGGGCCCGGCGGCCGCGCCCACGCCCGGAGCCCGCAACGCCGCGACCGCCGCCGCGAGGTAGCCGCCGGCCACCTCCACGTCGTTGTTGAGGATCACGAGGGCGGCCCACGGCCCGGGGCCCAGCGCGGCGACCCCGCGGTTGGCGGCCGCCCCGAAGCCGTTGTTGCCTCCGCCGTCCACGATCTCGGCGCCGGGGATCGCCCCGGCCGGCACGTTCCCCGAGTTGTCCACCACCACGACCCGGCGGGCGTGGGGGGATGCATCCTCCCGCAGCGACCTCACGCACGTGGCCGTGGGCGCGAGGTCGCCGTAGTGCACCACCACGGCCCCGACCTCGCCCGAATCGCGCACAGTGCCGCTCATACCAGCTCGCGAGGGAGGGCCGCAATCGCCTGGCTGTGCGGCCTGGCGCCGGCGAGCAACGCCACCGCGAGGGTGCCCAGAAGGCCGAGCGCCTGCACACCCACCGCCACGGCCGCGCACCCCTGCAGGCCCCACCGCGGGATCGCCACCAGGTTGGCGGCCCCGGCCAGCACCACCAGGGCGATCTGGACGCCCAGGCTCCACGACTGCCTGCCGGCGGCGGCGATGGCCGCACCCAGCACCATGGCGCTGCATGCCCCGGGCAACGCCCAGGCGAGCACCGCCATCAGGGGCACCGCGTCGAGGTACTGCGCTCCGAAGACCAGCCGGACGAGGGGCTCCTTCACCATGGTGAGACCCCCGGCAAGAGCCACGCCGAGGGAGGCCCCCCCAGCCGCCAGCGCCAGGATGCGTGCGGACCGCAGCTCGCCACGGCCGGCCACCCGGGCCAACGTCGGGTAGAGCGCCAGCCCGATGAGCTGGGCCAGGCCGAGCAACCCCCAGACCGGCGCGCTTGCCACCCCGTAATGGCCGATCCGGCTCTGCGCCACCCCGAGCGCCGCCAGCAGAAAGGTGTCCAGGCGCACCCGGAGCTGGAACGCCAGGTTGAGGCCGAGGAACGAGAGCCCCTCGCGCGCCAGGAACGCCTGCGAGAACAGCGGGGCATCACGCCGGGGCAGCCCGCGGAGCTTTCCAAGCACGAAGGCGAGCCCCGCTGCGCCCCCAGCCGAGAACGCCAGTCCCGTCGTCCACCCGGGTGCGGTCAGGAGGGCCAGCGGCGTCAGGATCACCAGCGCGACCGCCAGCTCCACTCCCCGGCCCCCGACCTCGACGTCCATCCTGTCCAACCCCTTGAACGCAGCCCCCGCGGTGATCAGCCCGCAGCGCAGCCAGGCGTAGGGGACGAACGCGAGCAGCGTCCAGCGCAGGGAGCGCTCCGACACCAGGAAGGCGCCCACGACGGCGACCGGCACGGCGACCAGGGCGATCCTCGACTGCCAGCCGCGGGCCAGACGGCTGAGGCCCCAGGCCTCGTCCGGCCGCCGCGCTGCCTCCCGGATCACGACCTCGACCTGCCCGGCGGCCAGGAGCAGCATGAAGACCACGGCCGCCCCGTAGCCCACGGTGAAAACGCCCATGGCCGCCGGGCCCAGGCCCCGCGCCACCAGCACGCCCGCGGCGAACAGGCCGCCCTTGAGGAACACCTCCCCCGCCGCGAGCCATCCGATGTTGCGGGCGACCGTCGCCGCGACCTGCCTCAACGCCTGGTCCCGGCCAGCGCCACGCTGGCGGTCCGCAGCAGTGTGAGCAGGTACATCCCGAACGACCGCTCGCGGATGAAGTAAAGGTCGTACTCGAGCTTCCGGCGATGGTCCTCCTCGGTCACCGCGTAGGGCATGTTCACCTGGGCCCAGCCCGTGAGCCCGGGGGGCACGGCGAGGCGGAAGGTGTAGAAGGGCACGCCCCTGGCCAGCCCGGCCACGAACTCCGGGCGCTCCGGCCGCGGGCCCACCAGCGACATGTCGCCCTTGAGGACGTTGACGAGCTGCGGCAGCTCGTCGATCCGGAGGCGGCGGAGCACTCTGCCGAGGCGAGTGATCCGCGGGTCGTTGCGCGCCGCGAAGCTGGGGCCGTTCTCCTCGGCGTCGCGCCGCATGGTGCGGAGCTTGACGAGTCGGAATTGGCGACCGAACTGCCCGACCCTGTTTTGCAGGTAGAGCACCGGCGCACCGTCGAACACCAGGACCGCGAACCCGGCAACCAGCAGGACCGGCGAGGCCAACACGAGCAACAGCGCACCCAGCACGACATCCACGACCCGGGTCACCCGGTTGAAGAGCTCGCGGTGGACGAGCCCGAAGCCGGGTTGGTGGAGAAACGCCGAGGGGGAAAGCTCCGCCACCGGCAGCCTGCCCTCCAGCCATGCCCAGACCTCCGAGGCCACCACCACCGGCACCCCGGAGAACAGGAGCGCCGCGAGGTCCCCGGCGAGGCCTCCCGCAACCGCCTCCGTCCCGACGAGCACGACCAGCTCGACTCCGTGCCGGCGCGCCTCCTCCGCAACCGCCGCAGCCGGAAGGGCCGACCCGTCCACCGGCTCCCACGGCACCAGGGGGTGCTGGCGGAGCTTGCGGCAGGCGTCCGCCACCGCCGCGGGCTCCCCGACCACGAGGGCGGGGGGCCGTGGCCGCCGCCTGACCCAGAGCGCCACGAGCGAGCGCACGGCCCCCGCCAGGACGGCCCAGGCCACCGTCGTCAGGAGCAGGAGCCCGCGGCCGAACCGCCAGCTCGGCACCAGGTAGGTCACGAGGGCCAGGGACGTCGCGAGAGCGGCGGACACCACCAGTACGCGCACCATCACCTCGCGCCGCCGCCGCAGCGCGAGCGGCTCGTATAGCTCGGCCGCCACGGCGAGCGCCCACATTGCGGCCAGCGCCGTGGCCAGCAGGCCGGGGTGCGCGGACAGCTCCTCCCACTTCATCGGCCGGTCCGCGGGCAGGAAGCGCAAGGTGATGGCCAGCCACACGGCGACGGCAAGCGTCACCGCATCGCAGAGCGCCAGCATGGGCCGCAGGCGCAGCGTGCGCGGCAGGAACGAGGGCATCAGGGCTCCCGCAGGATGGTGCGCGGGATCGCACGCGCTGTCAACAACGGCATGACCGCACGTGGGGCGCGACCGCCGGGCGCGCCGTCTCTCCGCTGATGCCGGCAGAGGCCGCTCGCGCAGGCGCCCGAGCCCCGCATTGAACGCTCACGCGTAGAACTCCGCGATCGCCGTCACCACCCTCTCGCGCTCGCCGGCCCTTAGCTCCGGGAAGATCGGCAGGGCGAGGACCTCGGCCTCGGCCCGCTCCGACTCGGGGAAGTCGCCGCGCCGGTACCCCAGCCCTGCGAAGCACTCCTGCTCGTGCAGCGAGATCGGGTAGTAGACCTCGGCGCCGATCCCCTGCTTGGCCAGGTGCGCGCGGAGTTGGTCGCGGCGGGGCACCCGCACCACGAACTGGTGGTAGCTGTGGCCGCGGCCGGGAACCTCCTCCGGAAGCCTCACCGTGCCTGCGAGCCCCGCGCTCGCGAACAGCTCACGGTAGTGCGCGGCGCCCTCGCGCCGCCTGGCGATCCACTCGGGCAGGCGCGGCAGCTTCACGCGCAGGATCGCGGCCTGCAGCGCGTCGAGCCGGAAGTTCCCACCCACGAAGCGGTGCACGTACTTGGGCCTCATCCCGTGCACCCGGACGTCGACGAGCTTGTCGGCAAGGGCCGGGGCGTTGGTCGTGACCAGGCCGCCGTCACCGAAGGCACCCAGGTTCTTGGTCGGGAAGAACGAGAAACACCCGACCTCGCCGAGGCCGCCGACGGGGATGCCGTTGTACTCGGTGCCGATGGCCTGGCAGCAGTCCTCTACGAGCGGGATGCCGCCCGCGGCCGCCCTGATCGCGTCCATGTCGGCGGCCTGCCCGTACAGGTGCACGGGGATGATCGCCTTGGTGCGCGGAGTGATCGCGGCGGCCAGCTTGCGCGGGTTTAGGTTGAAGTCACGCGGGTCGATGTCCACGAACACCGGCCGCGCCCCCACGCGATGCACCACGCCGGCCGTCGCGAAGAAGGTGAACGGCGAGGTGACAACCTCGTCACCCGGGCCCACGTCCAGGACCATCAGTGCGGCCAGCAAGGCGTCCGTCCCGGAGGAGACTCCGACCGCACGCTTCACCTTCAGGTACGCGGCACACTCCTGCTCGAGGGCCGACACCTCGGGTCCCATGATGAACTGCTGGGTGGCGAAGACGCGGTTGAGCGCCTCGTGGACGTCCGTCCGGATATCCTGCCACTGGCGGGTCAGGTCGAAGAGCGGAACCGCTGTTTTCTGGTCGGACATTCTTCACCCCTCAAGAGTCGCGTAGCGCGTCCGGGGGCGTACACGCCCCAGGCGCCTCAGCACGAACGCCACGATCGCCCCGGCGAGGAAGCCGCCGACGTGCGCGAAGAAGGCGACCCCTCCTCCGGCAGGACCGGCGGCGCCGCCCGCGGCGGCCAGTGCCAGAGTTCCGGAGAAGAACTGCACGACGAACCAGAGCACGAGGAAGAGCATCGCCGGCAGCTCCGTGACCGTGAACAGGATACCCAGAAACAACAGGGTCCGCACCCGCGCCCAGGGGAACCAGACCAGGTACGCACCCAGCACCCCGGCGATGGCGCCCGATGCGCCGACCATCGGCACCTCGGAGCCGGGCGCGATGACCGCCTGGCCCAGCGCGGCCAAACCGCCGCACACCAGGTAGAAGACCAGGTAGGGGACGTGTCCGAGGACGTCCTCGACGTTGTCGCCGAAGATCCACAGGAACCACATGTTACCGATCAGGTGGAACCATCCCCCGTGGAGGAACATCGAGAGCACGGCGCTTTTCAGGTTGAAGAGCGGGCCGACGCCGAAGACGGCAGGGTGGAAGAACCGCGCCGGCACGAACGCGTAGGCGCGCAGGAAGCGCTCGAGGCCCTGCCCGAGGGAGAGCTCGAACACGAACGCCACCGCGCACGCGGCAATCACCACCACATTGACCACCGGAAGCCGCGAGGACGGGATAGAGTCCCGCAGTGGAAACATGACGCAGAGAATAGCTTCAACTGGCTTAACGACAAAACGAAGCGTACGAGACCCGGGGGCCGAAGATCGCCTGTCGGCGAAGGAGCCGGGCCGTCGGGGTCGGGGTGCAACGCCGGAGGGTTGTTGAGAATCGTCTCAACACAAACAGACGGGCCGGCTCCCGGACGTGCACCCGAGGCCAGCCCATCGTTCAACCCAATGGTTCAGTCGGGCCAGGCGCGCGGGCCGCGGGGCTGAGTGCCGCCGGCCCCCGGACCACCCTTGCCCCTCTCCATCCGCCTCTCGCGCGCCAGCTCGCGGAGCTTCTGCCACTGGTCGGCGGTGAGCACCTCGCGCGTCTTGAGCAGCATCTCGAAGCGCTGGGTTTCCAGCCTCAGGCGTGCCTGCTGAAGCACCCCGAACGCGTCCCGCACGTGCTTCGCATCGAACGGCTGAGCGTCCGACGCCGCGCGCAGGTTGATCTCCGCCTTCTCGACGGACGCCTTGAGGTCCACCATCGCGGTCGCCTGGCTCAGAGTGATCGCCTCCAGCTTCTGCGTTTGCTCGGCGGAGAGGCCCAGCTGCTGCGCCACCCTCGGCCACTCCCACCACCGCCCCATCGGCATACCCATCGGGTTGCCCATCCGCTGCGCCATCTGGGCTCCCATCCGCTGCTCCATCGGGGCACCCATCGGCTGCGCCGCGGCCGCCCCAGCCACCAAGAGAAGCCCCACAACCAAACACCACGTTGTCGCCCGACCGTTCATGAGATGCTCCTTTCCCCAACCTGGCTGCCGACGGGCACCACCGTGTCCACCACGTCTTCCGACGCCATCGCGGACAGGGGGTCCCGGTCCAGGACCTGGTTCACCTCGACCAGCACCGCGTCGGCGTTGACCGCCTTCGGCGCCGGGGTGCTGTTGCGGAGCAGCGGGAGCACGCTGAGCACCGCCGCGGCCGCGGCCACCCAGCGAAGCCAGTGCCGCCGGCTCGGGGCGCCCCAGAGCGCCAGCGCCTGCTCGCGCACCCGCACCCTCGTAGCCTCGTCGGGGTCCGCTCCCCGGACCTCCTCGACGAGCGCAAGGAACGCATCGCGCCGCCGCCGGCAGACCAGGCAGGAGGACAGGTGCTCCGCGACCTCGCCCCCCAGCTCCTCGCCGAGCAGCGCCCGGTTCAGCTCGTCATCGTTCAGGTGATTCACACTCATGGTCTTGCCTCCTCGACCGCAAGGCGCACACGGTGGACCGCGCGATGCAGGTGGGTCTTCACGGTGCCCACGTCCACCGAGAGGGCGGCGGCGATGCCCTCCAGGTCCAGCCCGACGAAGAAACGCAGAGCAAAGACCTCCCGCTGCCTGCGCGGCAGCTGGGCAACCTCGCGGTGCATCCGGTCCACCGCCTCGCGCGCCATCGCCACCCGTTCCGGGTTGGGCTCCGAGGACGGGATCACCGCCAGCGGGTCCGCGTCGTCCTCGTCGCGCGCCTCCAGGGGCAGGAACGGCACCAGGCGCCGGCGCCGCAGCCGATCCCGGCAGAGATTCACCGCGATGGCGACCAGCCAGCTCCCGAAGCTCCCCTCCCCAGCGAAGCGTGGCAGGTTCTTGAGGGCGCGCAGCAGCGTCTCCTGCACCGCGGCCTCCACGTCCTCGCCGGCAGGGAGGAGCCGTCGGCAGGTTCGGAAGACGAGCACCTCGTGGAGCTCCAGCAGGCTCGCCGCCGCATCGCTGTCGCCCCGGCTGGCCAGTCCGACCAGTTCGGCCTCGTCCTCGCGCCCCAACGGAATCTCCCGCCGTGCGACGGTCGCCATATCTGGAGAGACGACCGCCACCGTCCCAGGTTGACAATAGCGCAAGTCGGCAGGCACTCTCACCCGAGTGCGACAGCTACGCCTCGACACCTCGTGGGGGGAATTGCGCCTGGCGGGCGGGTCGCGGGCCGGGGAGGCCTCGCTCCTCCTGCTCCCCCAGCTGCGGCTCGCGCTCGACGCCGGGCGCCCGGCGCGAGCGCTCGTCCCCCTCCAGCACGTTGTGATCTCGCACGGTCACATGGATCACATCCTGGGCCTACCAGCATGGGCGAGCCAGAGGCAGCTTAACGGGATGCCCCGCGGCACGGTCTACGTGCCGCGGTCGCTGGCGGAGCCGACCGCCGAGCTGCTCGCCGTCTGCGCCCGCCTCGAAGGCGGCGCGCCGTACGACGTCGAGGTGAAGACGGTTGGCGCCGGGGACGCGGTCCAGCTCCGGAGGGACTTCGTCCTCCGGTTCTTCGCGACCTCCCACTGGGTGGAGACGCTGGGGTGCGGCGTCGAGTGGGTGCGCGAGCGGCTGCGCCCGGAGCTGGCCGGCGCGAGCATGGAGGAGCTGAAGAAGCGGCGGCGGGCCGGCGAGGCCATCACCGAGGAGGTCCGGGTGCCGCTGCTCGCCTACCTGGCCGACACCGGGCCGGAGGTCTTCGGCGAGCATCCCTGGCTCGCGCAGGTCGAGGTGCTGGTGGTCGAGTGCACCTTCCTGCGCCCCTCGGACCGTGAGCGGGCCAGGCGGTTCGGGCACATTCACCTCGACGACCTGGTCGCGCTGGCGCCCGCGCTCGGGAACCGCCACCTGGTGCTGACCCATCTCTCCCGGAGGCACCGCCTCGGCCCCGGCACCCGCGCGATCCGCCAGGCGCTCCCGGAGTCGCTGCGCCCGAGGCTGCACCTTTTCAACGTCGAGTGGGACTGAAAAGACAGAGCATAGGGGTCAGCGGCTACCAGATCGGGAGTCGCGTCACCTGGAACTCGTGGCCGCCCCCGACCAGCCGCGTGCCGGGCTCGGACAGCTCACGCTTGACCAGCGCCAGCGCCACGCCGCCGTGCCGGGGGTGCCACCCCCAGCTGGTCAGGGTGCCGCGGACCTTGTCCTCCCCCGCCGCCGTCAGGGGTACCGGGAGGGCCGGAGCGTCGGCATCGCCGGCGCTCTGGCACAGGCCCACCAGGCAGCGGTTGGGGTGGCCGTACGTCTGCATGCGGGCGATGGTCTCCTGGCCGATGTAGCACCCCTTCGAGGTCGAGATCGTCTCGGTCTCGATCCCGGCCTCGGGCGGCAGGACGGTCCCGGTCAGCTCGGCCCCCCAGGCAGGGCTCCCGGCCCGGATGCGCTCGAGCTCCACGGCCCCGGCAGATACCGGCACGGCGCCGGCCGCCCGCACCGCCTGCTCAACCGCCGCGAGCGCGTCTGGCTCCCCGGCCGCCGCGACCGCGCCCGGCACGCCCAGCATCGTCCTCCCGAACCAGAGCACGCCGGCTCGCTCGAGCCATCCGCCGTCGGCCGGCGCAGTCGCATCCGCGCCGGCACCCTCGACGACCTCCCACCAGCGGGGGCCGAGCACGGCGAGCGCGCTCGCCGCCGCCGGCTCGGCCGTGCAGCGCGAGAGCAGGAGGTACGGGCTCAAGCTCCGGGCAAGCTCGCCGCTGCGGCCGGACGGCGCCAGCAGCAAAGTGGACTCGGCACCCGCGAACACCGCCATGAGCGCCCGAAACTGACCCTTGGAGGCGAGCAGCAGCGCCAGACGCCCCTGACCCGGTCTCAGGCCGAGCACGTCCTGGCTCAACACACGCTGCAGCGCCTCTCGGTGGCCGGGCCCAGCGACCCGCACAAGGCCGACATCGGCCAGCGGCAGGTATCCCGCCCCGCCTTCCAGGCTCCCAAGCTGCGCGATCAGGTCCGGTTCGAACCCCATGCCCCCCTCAAAACCCGGCGAAAACCGTTCACCTTCCCGACCGGGCGTTGCGAGTCCGTCTTGACCTCGCCGAGCGGGTTCACTCAGACTCGCGTAGGGTCGTTGTCTTGGAGGATGGCTTGGCCGTGACGGCTTGGAGAATGGCAGGGACGTTCTTCCGGATCGGGGCGACGTCGTACGGCGGCCCGGCGATCGTCGCGCGGATCCGCGAGGTGACCGTGCTCCGGAAAACGTGGCTCACCGACGACGAGTTCCGCGAGTCGCTCGCGTTCGCCCAGATGCTCCCCGGCGCGATCGCCACGCAAACCGCCGCCCACATCGGCTGGCGGCTTCACCGGGGCACCGGGGTCCTTCTCGCCATGCTGGCGTACAACTCGCCGGCGTTCCTGCTCATGCTCGGCCTCTCCGCCGCCTACTTCCACTTCGAGGGGCTCCCGGCGGTGGCCACCGCTTTCCGCGGCCTGGGCGCCGCGGTGGTGGCCATCGTCGTGCAGTCCCTCCTCTCGATGGCGCAGCCGGCGCTGCGGAACTGGCAGGGCGTGGCGATTGCAGCCCTCGCGGCAGTGGGGTTCTTCGGCGGCGCCGACACGCTGCTGGTGCTTCTGGCCGCGGCGCTTGCCGGGATCCTAGTGGGGTTGGCCTGGCCGGCGCCCGGCGAGCCGGCCCCCGACCCTCCGCAACCGGGCCCCACCGCGAGCTACCGCCGGACGCTCCTCGCCACAACCGCCGTGGGCCTGGCGTTCGTGATGGCACTCGCCGCCTCGCGCCTCGTCTCGCCGCGCTTCCCGGCGCTCGGCGTCACCATGGCCAAGATCAACCTGGTGGCGTTCGGGGGCGGCTACACCGCCGTCGCGTTCATGTTCCAGGAGGCCGTCCACAACGCCGCCCACGCCTGGCTCACCCCCAAGGAGTTCATCGACGGGCTCGCGCTCGGGCAGATCACGCCCGGTCCTGTGATCATCACCGCGACCTTTATCGGCTACAAGGTCGGCGGCGTTCTCGGCTCGATCTTCGCGACCGTCTGCATCTTCCTGCCCTCGTCCTTGCTGCTGGTCCTGCTGGCCCCGCACTACGCGCGCCTCCGCCACCTGCGCGCCGTGCAGGATGCGGTGGGCGGGTTGCTGGCCGCCTTCATCGCGTTGCTGATGCACGTGCTGTGGGCGGTCGCGAAGAGCGCCTTCCTGGGACCGTGGGACGTGGCGCTGGCCGCGATCGCCATCACGGCGCTGCTCCTGCGCGTCAACGTGGTGTGGGTGGTCCTGGCCTCGGTCCTGGTCTCGCTCCTGCTCTTCCGCTGAAGCAAGGAGCGCGGCGTTTCCGCGCCGGACTCTGTCATCCTTCCCCGTTTAAGGAGGCCCGGAGGGGCGGGAGATTGCCAGCTCACAGGAGGCCGTGCTCCTCAGCGTACCGCGCCACCTCGACGCGGCTCGAGACGCCCAGCTTGACCATGAGGTTGGCACGGTGCTTCTCGACCGTCCGCACTGGGACGCCAAGTGTCTCGGCGATCTGGCGGTTGGTGCACCCGCGCGCGAGCATTCTGAGGACATCGATCTCCCATTGCGTAAGTGGCTCGCCGCTCGGGCTGATCTGAGGGCGTTGCAGTGCGGAGGGCTCCACGAGCGCCCGGGCCATCGCCGGGTGGACGTAGAGGTCACCTCGCCGTGCGGCGTGGATCGCATCGAGGATTTCGGATTCTTCGGCTCGTTTGATGATGTACCCCGCGGCGCCCGCCTGGATCGCCTCCCGCATCAGGCTCTCGTCCTCGTGCATCGTAAGGAACAGCACCCGAACGCGCGGGAACGAAGCCTTCAATCTCTTGGCGACTTGAATCCCGTCCTCGCCGGGCATCGAGATATCGAGCAACACGAGGTCGGGATCGAGCTCCTGCACGAGCTGCAACGTCTCCCGACCGTCACCCGCCTCCCCGACGACCTCGACCTCGAGGTCTGACTTCAGGAGGGCGCGCAGGCCCGCCCGGATCACACTATGGTCATCGGCGATCAGTACGCGCATCGTCATGGGGCTCTCCCACCGTCGTTCCTGCCCTGCGGCCAGGCCATCGTTCACTCGGGTGAGCCGCCGAGCCCCGAGCCCGTTGGGCCGCAAGCCCAGGCCACCCGGTTTGTGCTCCCCTGGGGACATTCTCGGGCCCCCGACCGCCATCGTGAAGCGTAGAAAGAGCCTAGATTCTCCTCGGCCCTGGCCCGCAGAAACTACCTAATTCGGGCAGTGCAGCGCGCCGCCAGGCACTCTGTAACCGGACGAGACTGAGACGGATTCGCGCGCCCGAACCGCGGCGGCAGGGCACGAGGACCTGCAGATGATGGCGCGCGGCAGGGCGTGGCCGCGGCTGGCGCCCGACCGCGTCAAAAAACGCCCACCCCGTCTACAGGAGGCCCTGCTCCTGGGCGTAGGCCACCAGCTCGACGCGGCTCTTGGCGCCCAGCTTGCCCATCAGGTTGCCACGGTGACTCTCGACCGTCCGGATCGAGAGGCCGAGCGCCTCGGCGATCTGCCGGTTGGTGTTCCCGCGGGCAATCAGCCGGAGGATATCAACCTCACGTCTTGTAATGGGCAACCCGCCCGGGCTGCTGGGCTTGCGTTCCCCGGTGCCACCCTCGAGGAACGCCCGGGTCATTGCCGGGTGGACGTAGAGGTCGCCGCGGTAGGCGGCGTGGATCGCATTGAGGATCTCCAGATCCTCGGCCCGCTTGATCACGTACCCTGCGGCGCCCGCCTGGATCGCCTCGCGCATCAGGTCCGGGTCCTCGTGCATGGTGAGGAACAGCACCCGGACTTGCGGGAAGGAGCCCTTCAGCCTCCTGGCAACCTCAATCCCGTTCTCGCCGGGCATGCCGATGTCGAGCAACACGACGTCGGGGGCGAGCTCCTCCACGCACCGAATCGTCTCCCGCCCGTCGCCCGCCTCCCCGACGACCGCGACCTCGGGGTCGGACTTCAGCAAAGCCCGGAGACCCGTGCGGATCATGCTGTGGTCATCGGCGATCAGCACGCGAATCGACATTGGGTACCTCCACTGCGACGGTCGTGCCCGCCCCAGGCGAGCTCTCCACAGTCAACGTGCCGCCCAGCGCTTCTGCTCGCTCCCTCATCCCGACCCGGCCAAGCCGACCTCCAAGCTCGGTGCGCTCGGGGTCGAAGCCCACACCGTCGTCCTCGACCACCACGACCACGCGGTCGCCGCGCCGCTCGGCCAGCACGTCCACGCGGCTGGCCCGGGCGTGGCGCAGTACGTTCGTCAAAGCCTCTTGAACGACGCGGAAGATCGTAATCTCCACGGCGTTCGGCAGCCGCTCCTCCTCGAGCCCGCGGGCCATGAAACCGACCGCGATCCCGGAAGTGCGCTCGACCCTGGCCAGGTGTTGGCGTAGGGCGCGCACGAGGCCCAGATGCTCCAGGCTGGCGGGACGGAGATCCGTGGCGAGACGGTGGAGGTCTTCCATGACGGCTTCGGTGATGCGCTTGAGATCGGCGATCTGCGCCGCCGCGGTCTCGCTTCCAGCGAGCCCCTTTTCGAGCAGCCGAAGACCGAACAGCAGCGACGTCAGCGATTGGCTCGCCTCGTCGTGCAGCTCGAGCGCAATCGAACGACGTTCGGTCTCTTGGACTTCAACCAGCCGGCGGGAGAGTGTCTGCAGCCGGGTTCCCGCCGCCTGCACCTGCTCGAAGAGGAGCGCGTTTTCGACCGCCACCGCTGCCTGCGCCGAGAGCGCCTCGGCAAGCTGCTGGTGCTCAAAGGTGATGGAGCCGGCGTCGCGCTTGCTGAGCGAGTACAAGCCGATGACCGTGCCATGGGCGACGAGGGGAATGCCGAGCCAGCAATGCTCGAACGTGGGGTCCGCCCTGGGTCCGAACAACGGGTGTTCGTGGATGTCCGGGATCAGGACCGCCTCGCGTACGGTCAGGATACCGCGGATGACAGGGTTCGCGCTCGGGTCGAAGCTTGGCCGCGGCTCGGGCAGGATCCGGACTGAACCGGCGTCATCCATCATCGCACACACCGAGAGGTGCTCGCCGCTCAGCAGCATGACCCTTGCGCGGTCGAACGGCACAAGGCGCCTCAGGTGGTCGAGCAGCGAGACCAGCACCGTATCTATGTCCAGCGTTCGCGTGAGGGCGAGGCTGACCTCCCGCAGGGTGTCGGCCGTCTTCCGTGCGACCTGCTCGGCCTCGTAGGCGAGCTTGCGCTCCGTGACGTCCACACCGAGCGCCAGCACCAGGCGCGTCCCATCGCCGTCCACGAACGGGTAGTGGTAAACCTGGTAGTCCTTCCCGTTAGGCGCGGTCCACTCCCACTCGACGGTCTCACCGCTTCCGAACACGCGGGCGAAGTCGCAGCCTTCGCACGGGGTGGTGCGCCGGCCAAGGACCTCGAAGCAAGGCTTTCCCTCGGGAAGCCCGAACTCCTCGCGAAAGTACCGGTTGGCGAAAACCACCGAGTGGTCTTGCGCACGCAGGTACACGAAGACGGGGAGCTGGTCGAGCACGCCGAAGAACCTTGCCCGCTCGGCGCGCAGCGCATTTTCCGCCTCCTTGCGCTCGCTCACGTCGTGGAAGGTCTCCAGCTTCGAGAAGCCCCCGTCGGCGTTGCGAAGCCTGGTCGCGAACGCCTCGTAAGTCTTCCCGGTGCTGGGGGCCGTCCACTCCCACCTCTGCTGCTTGCCGGCGAACACCTCGTCATTGTGGCAGCAGGGACAGGGCTCGTCGTAGCCGTGGAGGAACGCGTAGCACGGACGACCGTCGATACTCCCGAACTGACGCCGGGCGGCCGGGTTGATGTACTCGACACCCAGGTCGCGGCTGATGATGCAGACGCTGTCCTGCATCGTTTCGAGGACGCTCTTGAGCTGGAGCCGCTCCGCCTCGAGTGCTTCCTCCGCGCGTTTGAGGGCGGTGATGTCGGAGATGGTGCCCTGATACGCAACGGCCTCGCCCGGCTCGTCGCCCACGGTCTTGACGTTGATGAGGCCATTCACGAGCGAGCCGTCCTTGCGACGAAGGGTAATCTCCACCCCGCGCAGGCTTCCTTCGAACTCCAGCCGCTGCCACAGCGTGTCGACTTGCTTCCTGTCGGTCCAGAGCACGCCTGCGTTGAGGGCCCTGATCACTTCCTCCTTCGAATCGTACCCAAGCATGCGGACCAGCGCGCTGTTGACCGTCTCGAACTTGCGTTCGGCGCCGGTCTCGTACACGCCGTCGAAAACGTTCTCGAAGAGGTCCCGGAACCTCTTTTCCGAGAATCGCAGCTCCACCTCCGTCAGCCGGCGCTCGACGATTTCCTCGCGAAGGGACTCGTTGGCCGCCTGAAGCTGCTGCGTTCGCTCCGCTACCAGGCCCTCGAGCATCTCCTGATTCTTCTCCAGGAGGTCCAGCGTACGGCTGTTGAGGAGGGCAACCGATGCCATCTCGGCGAAGGCGGTGGCGAGCCGGGCGTCGTCGTCGCTGAAACCGCCCGGCTTGTTTGACAGGCAAAGCACCCCCATGACCTCGTCGCCGATGACCAGCGGTGCGAACAGCGCGTTGTCCGAGACCGCGGGAGCCGCCGAACGCTGCTCGCTCCCTTGGCTCGCCGAGGCGCCGTTGCTCATGACCGTGCGGCGATCTCGCAACGCCCCGGCGAGGGGTCCGTCCCCCTGGATTTCAAACGTGCCGGCCGAGGCCTGCGTGGCTTCGCACGAGCCGGGGTACGCGAGCGACAGCTTCGACTCGTCCGACCCGGACAGGCCCACGAATCCCGCACCCGCGCCCACCAGCTTGTTGCAGGCGTCGAAGATGGCCTTTGCCGCGATGTTGAAGGAGTGTTGCTCGAGTACTGTGCGAGAGGCGGCCAGCAACGCCGAAACCTCTTCGGCACGCCGTCGGGCCTGACCGAGCGCGTCGGCCAGGGCCTCCTCTGCCTGCTTGCGCTCGGTGATGTCCTGGCCCTGGGCCATCGTCGCCACAGCCGCCGTGCCGTCCGCGCCGAGGATCGTCGCGGAGTTCCACAGCACCGTGCGCACGCTCCCGTCCACCCGCTCGATCGGGATCTCCACCACCTCCCACCGCTCCCCTGCCACCGCACGCCGGATGTGCTCCAGCGACTCCGCCCGGCTCCCCTCGGGGAACAGCAGCTCGAGGTGCTTCCCGATCACCTCTTCCGCGCGCCGCCCCGTCAGGCGCTCGAAGGCGCGATTGAAGCGCGTGATCCTGAGATCCGGCTCCCACACGATGATCGGCGCGTTCGCGTGCTCGAACAGGTTCTCCAGGTAATCCCGCGTCTCACGCAGCGCCTCTTCGGCCCGCTTCCGTTCGGTCAGGTCTCGTGCGTAGACCGCGACGCCGGTCACCTGCCCACCCGCTCCTCGGACCGGATTGTGCGATATCTGGAAGTAGCGTCGGGTTCGAGCTTCGTCGCCAGCGAACGCCTCCAGGGTTACCGACTCGCCACGAAGTCCCCGGTCGAAGTTTGTCTGGGCTGTAAGACGATCTTGAGGATTCGAGTGGTACTCGAGGATGTTGTGCCCGACGGCGATGTCCGAGCCGAACAGCGCTTTCATCACCTCGGCGTGCCGAGTGTTGAAGCTCGTGTAGCAGTAGCTGCGATCAACCGAGAAGATCGGGCCATCTGAGCTTTCGAGGACCGCCTCCAGGGTGGAGCGCTGCTGGGCCATCTTCTCCTCGACCCGCTTGCGTTCGGTGATGTCGCGGATCATGACCTGTACTGCGGGTTTCCCCTGGTAGTTGACCATGCCACCCACGGCCTCGCACGGCACCACGGTTCCGTCCAGGCGCAACGCCCTGGTTTGCCGCATTGCCAGGGGCAGCCCGTGCTGGCCCCGGCGTATGCGAACGGAGATCGCGGGACGGTCATCCGGATGGATCAGGTCGAGGACGGGCCTTTCCTGGAGCTCCTCGAACGATCCGGCGCCGTACAGCCGAAGCGCGGCGGAGTTGGCGTAGAGGAAACGCCCGTCACGGTGCACGATCACCGCGTCCGGAGCCGATTCGACGAGCACGCGGTAGCGCTCCTCGCTGTCGCGCAGCGCCTCCTGCGCTCGGATACGCGCGGTGACATCGGTGATCGCCCCGATCCACTTGACGGCTTCGCCGCTTGCAGCCCGGATGGCCTTGCCGCGTGCGCTCCAGTGGGAGTAGCTCCCGTCCTTCTTCCGCAGGCGGTACTCGACATCGTAGGGTGCCTCGCCTCTCACGTGGCTCTGGATCGCGGCCAACACCCGGTCGCGGTCCTCCGGGTGAAGCATGGTGGCCCAGCCGTTCAGAGTCCTCGGGAATTCGCCCGGGTCGTATCCCATGAGCCCGTCCACGTCGCCGAACCACTCCACACGTTCGCCCAGGTCCCACTCGTAGATGACGTCGCTGAGGCTTTCTGCAGCGGTCTGGAAACGCTCCTCGGCCTTCTTGCGCTCCGTGATGTCGCGCAGAAAGGCCAGGACGGCCCGCGCTCCCCCGTACTCGACCGGCGTGGCGGCGGAGTCGACGGGCACCTCCTGTCCGTCCAACCGGAGGATGCGTGCCTCGCGCCTAGGCAGGGAGCCACCCCTCGCGGCATGGTCAATCCTGATGCGGGCCTGCTCGCGATCGGCGGGCGGAACGAGGTCGAGGACGCGCCGAGCTGTGAGTTGCCCGAAGTCCTGGGCGCCGTAGAGCCGAATCGCCTCAGTGTTGGCGTAGAGGAACCGTCCGTCACGGTGCACAATGACCGCGTCCGGCGCCGAGTCGACGAGCACCCGATAGCGTTCTTCGCTTTCACGCAGCGCCTGCTCGGACTGGCGATGTGCAACCCCCAGCCGGAGGGCCGCAATGCCGAACGCCAGGTCGTCGCCAAGGTCCGCGAGCAGTCTCACCTCATCGTCGGAGAACGGGTCCGGCTCCCGCGAGTAGATCGTGATGGCGCCGAACGCTTTTTCATTGGCCATCAGCGGAAGGACGGTCGAGGACGCATACCCTCGCTTGAGCGCTTCCTTTCGCCAGGGTCCGAAGCGAGGATCCGTCTGCATGTTCCTACACATGACCGGCGTCCCGGTGCGGATGGCGGTACCCGTGGGCCCGCGACCGCGCTCGCTGTCGGCCCAGGTGATCTTGAGCGTGTCGAGGTAACCTTCCTCGAAACCGGCATGCGCGACCGGGCGCACGGTCTTGGCTTCATCCTCCTCGGCGTACCCGATCCACACCATCGCGTGGCCACAGTCCTCCACGATGATCCTGCACACCTCCTCCAGGTAAAAAATTTCATCGGTTGCGCGCATCATCGCTTGACTGCTCTTGCTGTGCGCCAGCAGCGTCCGGTTGACCCCGTGAAGTTTCTCCTCCTTCCTCTTCCGCTCGGTGATGTCGAGACCGTAGACCCGCAGCCGTTGTGTCCCGTCAAAGGCGTAGATTGATTGCTCATAGTGGGAGTCGCCAACCACGATCTCCCGGCGCGCCGCGCCACCCCCGTGCTGCTCCGGCGAATCGGCGAGCGACTCCAGCCCCGCAAGGAACGGATGACGCAGCGCGAGCTCGCGGAGCTCCGGGAACAGCCGCTCGGCCGCCGGGTTGAGGTAACGAACCACTCCGCTGGCGAGATCCACCTCGACAACGGGCATGGGGTTTCTTTCCGGGAAGCTCGCCAGCCACGCCAGTTTCTCCTGGGCCCGCATCCGCTCGCTCGCGACGAGCGCGTCCACGTCGCCGCCGCGAACAGAGCGCACGGTTCTTTCCGCTGCCCGCAGCCGCGTTCGAAGCTCGGCGTTTTCCTGGAGCAGCTCAGCCTTGGTGCTCGACTTCGTCTTCATGGGCCACCTCTACGTCTTCTGGCGGTCGCGAGAGTTCCTGGCATCACCCCGCCGCCCCCGCCGCACGTTCTTCAGAGCGGGGCCAATCGGATTCACGTTCGTCTTGGCCGTGTCCAGAACAGGGCGGCGCCAATGTGCACGAACGTCCTCGATCAGACTCGGGGCTACCGTGATCTGCTCCCCCGCCGGTGTAGCTGGCCATGCCTTCCGACCTCCTCGTCCGGGCTCGCGGGTTTGGGAGGTCAGTTGTGGGCCACGCCGTCGGCAACCTGTTCATCGCGCGGCCACGTTGCATAGCCGGCACGAACGGGCGCCGGTCGGATGTTTCGCCTTTCGTCTGCTCCCCCGAAACCGTACCTCGGCCGGACACGTGAGCTACCGGAAACGATACTACAGCAATAAATGTCACTGCCATGTAACGACTCCGAATCACGCCGATGCTGGCAGGCCAAACTTTGAGAACGAGATTTCAATGCACCGCCATCTCCGCGCCCGGGAGCTCGGGTGTCGGCAGACCCACCCCCAAGACTTCGCCGTTGTGCGCTCTGTATGGCGGAGGTCGGCCTCAAGCACGTGAGGCGCCGAGACGTCGCCTGGAGCACAGGCGAGCGGGCTGCGCCCTCGCCGGACCTCACGGTGTCAGGCGGCGCAGGTGCTGGCGCGGCCGTCTGGTTTGGGGGGCGACGACCGTCGTGACCGTGATGTTGTCTTCACTTGATCGCCAGGAGCTCCACCTCGAAGACGAGCGTCGCGTTCGGCCCGATGTTGCTGCCCGCTCCCCGCTCGCCGTACGCGAGCTGCGGCGGGATGCTGTTTGCCGACATCCATGCCGAGGGCGTAGCTGAGCTTCTCCTTGTCGGTCTTGAGCGCGGGCTGCTCCTGCGCGCTCGAAATGCTAGCCAGCAGGCCGAGTGCCATCACCACAGTCCAGGGCTGAAGGAAAGACGGGGGAGGGATTTCTCCCTCCCCCGAGAAAACCTGTCGTTGGCGTACCAGGGTCTCACACGCGGTGTTTGACCCTCCAGCGATGCTGCTCGCGGGAGACCCCGCGAGCAGCATCCTTATCTTCTGTAGCTTACGTTGTCACACCTCACGCACCTCCTTTATTACTGCGCAACACCGGTCAGGGTAGCGCTCTGCGGACTGCCAGGAGCGTTGTCGCTGACGTTGAGGGTGCCGTTGAAGGTCCCCACCTGGTTCGACGAGAACGTCACGTTGATCGTGCAGGTCGCGCCGATTGCCAGGCTGCCCCCGCAGTTGTTGGTCTGCGAGAATCGGTTCGAGCCGCCGGTCGAAATGCCCGCAATCGTCAACGGTGCGGTCCCTGGGTTCGAAAGGGTGAACCCGAAAGTAGCGCTCGCTTTCCGCGCAATGGTTCCGAAGTTGTAAGAAGTCGGCGACAAAACGGCAGCCGGCTGGACCCCGGTACCGGTCAGCGAGACCAGCTGCGGACTCGTGGGATCCACGTCGGTGATGGTAAGCGTTCCCGCCGCAACACCGAGAGTCGTAGGTCTGAACGTCACGTTGATCCTGCAACTCCGACCAGCTGCCAGCGTTCCGCCGAGCGGGCAGTTGTTTGTCTGCGCGAAGGGGGCGCTCGTGGCGATGCTGGTCATCGAGAGCGGTGTGGTTCCCACGTTCGTCAGCGTCACCGCCTGAGAGGCCGAGGTTGTGTTCAGCAGTTGGTTGCCGAACAACAGCGCTCTGGTGCTCAAATCGACGGAGCTGACCTGTTGGGTCACTGCAGCCGACGTTGAAACCAGGAAGTTCGCGTCTCCGCTGTAAACAGCGGTCACGGACCTTGATCCTCCGGCAAGGAAGGTCAGGGTGCAGCTTCCCGCGCCACCAGTGAGCGCTCCGGAACAAGTCTCGCCCGTACTGGCTGAGACCTGAACCGAGCCACTCGGCACGCCGGTGAACTGAGGAACCACGCTGAAGCTGAAGGTGACGATCTGCCCTCTGATCGAGGGGTTCGGCAGGTTGGAAGTGATGGTCGTGGTGGAGGTCGCCTTGTTGACCGTTACCGCACCAGCCACGTAGGCGATTGTGTAATTGGCGGCTACCGCACCCGAGCAGCTGCTCGGATACGTCGGCGGGCTCACCAGGCTCGCGCTCGTCGCCGTCGTCGAACAAGTGGGCTGCGTGCTGAATGCCGTCAAGGCTGTGTCGCCGTTCACAAAGCCAGTGTAAATGGGCGTGATCAGCGGCACGGCGCCCCCGTACGTCATCGTGGTGGTGAGAGCCGTGATGGTCAAAGGCTGAAAGCGGTTGACTACGAGCGTGACCGTCGCGGTTGCCGAGCTGAAGTTGGCTGGAACACTCGGGGTGAAGGTGACCGAGAGAGTCTGGTTACCCGCATTCAGCACGGTACCGGCTGGCGGGGTGTAAACGAAGCTTCCCGGTACTGGGTTTACTGTCAGGTAGGCGGCGCTCGCGTTCAACTGCGTCGCACTGAGCGGTGTCCCGTACGTGATAGCGGCCGGGTTAGCCCACGTAATCACCGGAGCGGCCAGCGTCGCAGCCGTGTTCTGGGTGAGCGAGGCTGCGGCGTAGTTAGAGTTCGGAGCTGGAGGAGTCTGAGGCCAGCTCGCCGTGAGGGTGCAGGTGCCCGTGCCGCTGTTCATGGTGATCAACGCAGTGGCGGGGCTGGTCCCGAGGACGGCGCCGGCCGAGCAGACAGCATTCCCCGTTATGGTTGGCGCGACGGCGGCGTTTGTCGTGGCCGTCACGGTGAAGGTGGACAGGTAAACGGCGCTAGCCGGGGCACCGGTGAAGGTCACCGCCGGAACGGCTAATGCCGCGTTCGTGGTTTGCGTAGCCGAGGCGGTGGTGAAGAAAGTGTCCGCCGCCCAGTTCGCGGTGAGCGTGCAAACGCCCGTGCCGCTGGTCATGGTGACCGTGGCGGTGGCGCTGGCCGCCGTGCCGCCGACGGCACCAACCGAGCAGACACCAAGAGTCCCGGATATGGTCGGGACGCTGCTGGAGTTCGTCGTGGCCGTCACGATGAAGGTGGCGTTGTATGCGGCACTGGCCGGGGCGCCGGTGAACGTCACCGTCGGCGTGAGCGGGGCCGCGTTGACGCTTGCAATGTTGGACCACGCCGAGGAAAGGGGCGCGGCCAGGAAGGGCGCGGGGTTCGGATTGGCTGGGAGGAAATTGTCGTCAGCCTTCACCTGGTAGAAGTAAGTATTTCCGGCGGTTACGTTAGTGTCCTGGATGGTTATGGTCTGTCCGAACCCCGGGGTGCTGAACCCGTTGGCCGACGTGACGGTCCAGGAGGTTTGGGCGCCGCTATTGAAGGTAGGCACCGTGTCCCTCTGGACAGTGAACGAGGTCTCGCTGGCCGAGTTGTCCGTCCAAGTCAAAATCACTGCAAATGGAAGAGAAAGAGGCCCAACGGCGGCCAAACTCGTAGGCGCGGGCGGTGCGACCTGGAAGATGATCGGCCGCATCATGTCGTTCTCTTCATGACCCAGGATGTGACAGTGCCAGACGTACTCCCATCCGAAGTTCACGGGGGCGTTGGAGGTCGTTACAGTGGCGTTTCCGGTGAGCGGGTCGAGTCCCGAGATCGCCGGGTCGGGCCCCGTCGGCGCCGTGACGTCGTTGGGCCGAATGCTGTCAGGAAGCGGGAACGGGAAGGTCGGCGTGATGGGTTGCAGGGCCACCAGGATATCCTCGAGCGGGTTCATCCGGACGGTGTCTTTCCACCCCATCTCGTTCTGGTCGGGTTGCCGCAGCGAGCCATCCCAGCCGACCCGGTTGACCACCTGCACGTTGAAGAGGTGGAAGTGGACGAAATGGGAGTCGACGCCGTTGTGCGTGATCTTCCAGAGCTGCGTGTCACCCTGCTTGATGATCTCGGTCGGCCAGTCGACGTAACCGAGCGGGACCGTCGTCTGCGTCTGGAAGTTCGTCAGCGGAACTTCCGTCCCGAGGGTGGCGTTCATCCGGCCATAGTCAAGAGTAAAGAGCTCCTGGATCGCCTTTGGGGCCAATTCGGCGCACTGCACCGGCGAAGTGACGGTGCCGCATGAGGTGTACCCGTAGGTCGCGAATTTCAGCGGCGGCGCAATGGGCGTAAAGGTGAGATTAGTGGCCGAGATGGCCGCATAAGTGTTCGAGAAAGTCTTGTTGTAGGCGGAGTTGTAGGCCGCCTCGGGGACGATGGTCGTCGGCTGGGTCGAGGCGAAGAGCCCCTGCGTCGTCGCCGTCGAGGCAAATGCCGCCTTTAACGTCGACAGGCTGAACGGGATGGCGTTGGGGGCGGTGCCGTCCACCACGACCTGCATGATGGTTCGCGTGTTGGGGCCGTACCCGGCCGGGGTGTTCGGCGCGCCGCCGATCGGGGTCTGGTCGCCGTCGTCCGTGAAGTAGTCGAGGCGGGAGTCGAAGGCTGGCGCCGGCGTAGGCGCGTCGTTGTACATGATGAGCGTCTTTCCGGCGAACTGCGAAAAGTCGACGATGACGTCGGCCCGTTCCGCAGGTCCCAGCCAGAGGCCGTGGACGGCGACGCTCCCGATCGTGATGCTCCGGGTGTTCTGTTCAAAGTTGACGGGCGTCGCAGGGATCACCACCGGAGCGGGCAGCAGGCCGCCCTCGGAGCCGATCTGGATCCACGGTGGGCCCGCTTTTGTCGGATCAGGCGCGCCGCCGGCCCTGCCGTCGGCCGCCCACATCGTCTGCGGGGCGGGGATGCCCTGCAGGGGTCCGTAATTTGGCCAGCAGTTAAGCGGAAGCCCGGTGCCGTTCAGCGGGTTGCCGCTGTTGTCCAGAAGGGCGGAGGCAAGGCCAATGCCCAGCTGCGGGACGGCGAGGGGGTTGATGGCCGTGCAGAGCGGCAGGGCAGCCCCCTTTGCAGGAGGAGCCGCCGGAAGCATTGCGACTTCCGTATTGCCCTGAGTCGAATCGGCAACGAACCACGACAGGTTCCAGGAACGGTCATTCCCGGCAGCCAGGATCCTGAAACGGTAGGCTGCGGGCGCCACATGAAGGACCGGGTAGGCGACGCCGTTGACCACGGGCGTGTCCATGAAGCTTTCCGGCGTCCCGGAGGGGTCGGGCGTGATGGGGCACCCGCAGGTCGGGCAGGCGGTGGTGGGTGCCAGAATCTGCCCGGGAAATACGGCCGAGGTGCAGGGGATCGTGACGGCCGTGGGTGGGACTGCGGCTGTCAGGGATGTCTGCGGTGGGAAAAACCAGGCACCGTAGTCCCATCGGCCGAAGCCGTTGGCACCGCCCACCGTATCAGCCGGGTTCTGGTTGGGGATGTAGACGTGCGGGAACCAGAGATCACCAAGGTTCGGGCTCGGGGGGTGTGTGCCAAAGTTGGCGGACCAGGTAGGATCCTGGACTCCAACCTGAGCGGCGCTGGGCACGAAGGTCTTGTCCTGGATGACCAGCGGAATCAGGTGGGTCAGGTCGCCCGCCGTGATACTGCCGGGGGCCGTCGCAGCCGCCAGCCCGGCTTCTTCCGCGGGGTCATACAGCAGGTAACCCGCGGCCTCGCCGGCATAGACGTTGAGGCGGGTAATGCCATAGGCGTGGTCGTGGTAGAACATCAGCCGGCCGCCCTGCTGGTTGGTCCAGTAGAAGGTCAGCGAGCCCTGACCGGGATTGGTTGTCGCCCCGGATACGGCACAGGACGACTGCCCGGCGCAACCCGGAATCACGGCGCCGGTCCCGTCGAACCACATGTCGGGGACGTATGCAACGCTGAGGCCCTTCTGCATAGTCGTCGTCTCTCCAACGGGGACGGTCCACTGGTGGGGCGTGCCGTCGCTGATCCAGGGGGTGGCGCCGCCGTGGAGGTGCAGGGTGGCGCGGTTCTCGGTGTAGCTAGCCCCGCCGGGGCCCATCCCGGCCCCCATGAACGTGGTATCCGTGGGGATGAAAAGGTCGCCGCCGGTGCCCGTGGGAAGGCAGTTCGTGAACTTGACGCGGACCGCCCTGTTCTTCTGGGCCAGGATCACGGGCCCAAGGTAGGACGGCGCCGGGCTGACAGGACAACCAAGGCTGCCGCTCGGGACCTGCACGTAGCCCCGCAGGGTCGTCGGGGGCAGGCTCGAGTGCATCCTCTGCGTGTACTGGACGAGGGCGATCTCGTAGTAATCGGAATTGGGAAACGTCGTCGTATCGGCAGTCGCGATGAGTGATTTCAGGTCCACCAGATGGTCAGCTGCCTGAAACTTGAGCATGCCGCCGGAGTACGGCGGGCCAATAACCGCAGTAGCCATCGCCCCCGAGCCGCAGGCCGGCTGGCTCGCGCCGCCGCAGGTCGGGAGGGCAAGGGTGCCGCCGGTGCCGACGTCGACGATGGTGACTTGAGGCATCGTGTAACCAACGCCTCCTGTCCCGCCAGTAAAACTGGTAACCACACCACCCGTGACGTCGGTCGTCGCAAGTGAAAAGTTAAAGGTCGCGCCGGTAGTATCCGTGACCACGACCACAGGATTGGCATATCCGCTTCCTCCAGCGACAAGTGTGAACCCCGCGATAGTTCCTGCGGGGATCGGGCTATTGGCCCAGTTGCCGGCGCCGAAGTAGTCTGTGCACGGTGTGGTCGTGGCAAGCGTAACGGGATCCTTGTAGATCGGAACACCGTTGACATCGAAGTTGTTGCACGTGGGCACCACCGTTGGCTGGCCCAGCGCCACCGCGGCAAAGAGCACCAGCAAGGGGATGAAAAGCAGCTTTTTCATGGCGTCACTTCCCTTTCCCGTGATCCTTCTTGATCTTCTCGGCACGACGGTCCGCGTTCCGAATTGCCGCGGCCCACCTCTCGGCGTTGGTCGTGCTCCTCATCTTCCCCTGGATGCCCGGGCCCTTGTACTTGCCGTTTCCCTGGCCGTTTTCCTGGCCGTTCGACGACTGCGCCAGCACCCCCTGAGCAGAGCCGAGAAGGACGGTGGCGCCGAGAAGCCCGAGTATCGAGGCCCGAATTCTGTTTCTACTCATGATGTCTCTCCTTTCCTCTGTTCGAACTTCGTGGACGGGAACTCCATATTCATGGGCCGCTCCTTTTTCCTTTCCGCTCCTGATTCGGTTCATCGCCGCCGCAGTGGCTGGACGCCCCTCGGGCCGCCGCGACGGCCGGTCGGCGCCCGGGGCGATTCCACCTCTGACGATTCGGCGAAGCGTTGGCACCCGTGGCGGTCTCCATTTCTGGTGTTCAATCTGATGGCGCGAGAAAGGTTTGTGAAGCGTAGAACGCACGGGTTTTGAGCGACTTGCGAATCAGTGGGAAACACGGGAGCGAGCCAACCCCGGCCTAGTGAAAACTACTGGGATGGGGTAGGCGGCCCGCAGCCTCGGGGTGGGCCGAAAACCACGCTGCCACCGTGCTCAAACGGCACTCAGGGGTTCGCGGAGGTAGGTGGGCAGTCTGGTACTCTTCCAGGGACCGTTCGCGCTCCCGCTCCTGCACGGTACAGATGTAGCGGTGCCACTCCTCGCGCGTGTTGCGGAGGAAGTCCGAAAAGATGTGCTCCCCGAGCGCGTCCCTGACCACCTGGTCGCGCTCCGGGGTGTCGAACCCCTCGGAGGGATTGGCGGGGAGCTCGCCGACGCGCAGCCGGCGCTTCTCCCGTTCCGACATCTCGAAGATGTTGCGGTGGACCGGCTCGCCACAGCCGCGATCGCGGCCTTGCTCCTGCGCGTCAGCGTCCTACGGGTGGTCATGGGAGCCATCGTGCTGTCGTGGCTGGTTGTGCTTTAGATCACGGCTATACTCCGTTTCTTGAGATAGGTTCGCGCCGGAGGGTTATCCGCCGTGCCCCTCGAGTTACAGGCTGCCGCACCCGCGTCGGTCTTGGCGTTCGCCACGACGGTCCACGTGGCATTCCTCGTGCTGCGCCAGCACCGGAGCGTTCACTCGCTCGGGTCCGCCACCGTTCTGCTGCCGTCGGTGGCCCTGGCCGCGACGCCCTGGTTCTGGCCGGCGCAGATTTGGCTCCTGGTCGGGCTCGCAGTCCACCTGGCGTGGTTCGGCGCCTGCGAGAGGCTGCTGCCGGCGCCGGCCCGCAGGGACCAACGGGCCGTTCGGGCACCCGCCGTCACCGCACCCGCGGCTGCGCTCGCCCCGGCTCCGCCGGTCGGCCACGCGCCGGCATTCCGCCCGTTGCCCGTCCTCGCGGTGTTTCAGGAGACCGAGGAGATCAAGACGTTCCGGATGCTGCGGCCGGATGGTTTCCAGTTCACCGCCGGGCAATTCCTCACCGTGAGGGTCCAGGTCGATAGCAAGCCCCTGGTGCGCTGCTACTCGATCAGCTCCGCTCCCGAGTCGGCCGGCTATCTGGAGATCTCCGTGAAGCGGCAGGGGATCGTGTCGGGGATGCTCCATTCGAGCGTGCGGCCCGGCTCGATGCTGGCGATCAAAGAGGCAAACGGCAAGTTCACCTACCCCGCGGGCGACGACCGTCCCATCGTGTTCCTCGCCGGCGGCGTCGGCATCACCCCACTGATGAGCATGCTCCGCCACGGGGTCGCGGCCGAGCCCACCCGTCCGGTGACGCTCCTCTACTCGGTCAAGACCGAGCGGTCCGTCCCCTTCCGCCACGAGCTCGAGTGGATCGTCGAGCGGCACCCGCAGGCAAAGGTCGCCTTCGTGAACAGCCAGGGCCCGTTCCCGATCGGGCACTTTACCGGCCACATCAACGAGGCGCTCATCCGGAAGTTCGTGCCCGAGATCACGAGCTCCATCTTCATGATCTGCGGCCCCGGCCGCATGATGGAAGTGATGAAGGAACTCCTCGGCTCCCTCGGCGTGCCGTTGCCACAGGTCCGTTACGAGGCGTTCGAGGCCGCCATTGCGATGGCCAAGGACGAGGCGGCGACCGTACCGGGGACGCCTGGACTGCTGCGGCACCCCGCGGCGAGCTCGGCAACCGCCGGGCACCGCCTCAGCCTCCGCCAGACCGGGGTCACGGTACAGGTCCCGCGCGACCAGAGCCTCCTGGAAGCCGCCGAGGCGGCCGGGGCCGCGATCCCCAGCTCCTGCCGTGCCGGGGTGTGCATGACCTGCCGCACCCGCCTGCTGGAGGGCAACGTGGACTGCTCCGGCGACTCCCTCGACGATGAGGACAGGGCATCCGGCTACATCCTGCCCTGCGTCTCCTGGGCGAAGGGCAACTGCACGCTGGACGCGTGAAGTGCCCCGGTCGAGGCACTGGGGGCGGAGCAGCCTGCTGGCCCAGTAGTAACCACGGATCCTGGCAGGTTCGAAACACGTGGTCACCACGGGGTCCCGAGGCCACTCAAAGGCCGTGCAATCTACGCTTCCCAAGCCTTGCATCTCAACGTAAATTGAGATTGAGAGCGTGAGTTCGCGAGCGATGAGACCCGTTCGAGCGGCGCCGGGGGAGGATGGTCCGACGGCGGTCGGGAGGCGCCTCATCCCTGACGGCGCCGTTGTTGCGGGAGCCTGCGTCCCGGGGGCAGGTGCCACGGCCGCTCCTTCCTGGCTCGAGTGGCGCGCTTGTCTCGATGACGTTGCGGAGCGGTTAGGCAGGCGGTGGCTAAGGCCCCGTGCCGGCTCCGCTTGCTCGCACCGAAAAGGAGGTGCGGACACGTTCCCAGGCCGTGCTCCACGGCAGGGGGACGGTCGGCCACCCAATGCGTGATTTCGGTCACGTTCCCGCGGACAAGTTTCCGTTAATGTCATTAACTGATCAGGTTCGCACAGTGGCCTGGGGGGGCAACGACGCCGTGAGGGCGACATCGATCGAGAGGTCCGAGACACCAATCGGCACCACACCGCCTGCGGATCTCCGGGCGGTGAAGCCTCCGCCCCAAGAACCCAAGCCGGGCTGGTTCCCCGCTCGCGCGATACCGAACGTGCTGCTTCTCGCCCTCCTCGCGACAATCGCGGTTGCCGCCACGATCCTGTTCGCCCTCAACGGCTGGCACTACTACCGCACACCCATTGGCATCCGCGGCTACACGCCCGAGCATAGGTTCCTGCGCCCGTCCGGGCCCGTGGGACTGGCGCTCGGGATCAGCGGTGCCGCCCTCATGATGCTCATGCAGAGCTACTCCGTGCGCAAGAGGGTCCGTAGGCTGAGCCGCATCGGGTCGCTGCCGCGCTGGCTGGAGTTCCACATCTTCTGTGGGATCCTCGGTCCCGTCCTGATCACCTTCCACACCTCGTTCAAGTTCAACGGCATCGTGTCCGTGGCCTACTGGTCGATGCTGCTCGTGGTGGCCTCCGGTTTCGTGGGCCGCTACTTGTACGTCCGCATCCCCAAGAGCATCCGCGGACAGGAGCTGACCTACGCCGAGGTAGAGGAGCGCACTGTCGACCTCAAGGCCCGCCTGGTCGAGACGCGGCTGCCGCTCGCGTTGCTCAAGCAGGTGGAGGCGTTCGAGGAGCGAGTCGTTCCGCGCGCCGGCAGCGACCCACGCTGGCGCGGGATCGTCTTCGGAGAGTTCAAGCTCAGGTTCAGGATCAGGCAGCTCCGGCGGCAGATCCGGCACACCGGCGTGGAGCACCGGCTCCTCCACGATGCGGTCGCGCTCATCGCCGAGCGCGCCGTTCTCCTGCGCCGGCTGGCCTACCTCAAGAAGACGAAGAAGCTGTTCGAGCTGTGGCACGTCTTCCATCAGCCGCTGGCCTATGTGTTGCTCATTATCGTGACGGTGCACGTGACCACGGCGATCTACTTCGGTTACGCATTTGGACGGTGAAGGGAGGAAAGCGGTGGATCCCCACCCCGTTCGCCTCCGTCCGCTCGCCGGCGTCGTGGTGGCGGCCGTACTGGCGCTTGCGCTGCCTACCCGGTCGGCGGCGCAGCAAGAACAGATCGGCGCGCTGGTCTCACCTGGACCCCTCAGCAGGGCCCACGCCAAGCTGGAGGGGCTGGCCAACTGCCAGAAGTGCCACGAGCCCGCGAAGAAGGTCACCGCCGAGCGGTGCCTTGCGTGCCACAAACCCATTGCGGAGCGCATCGCCGCCAGGAAGGGCGTCCACAGGAACGTCACCGACGACTGCGTGACCTGCCACGTCGAGCACGCCGGGGTGGACGCCGAGCTTCGCCCCCTCGACAGCAAGAAGTTCAACCATCTCCAGGAGACCGGCTACCCGCTCGACGGCAAGCACGTCGCGATCGCCGCCGACTGCGCGAAGTGCCACAAGACGCGCTCGTTCCTGGGCCTCAAGGCCGACTGCGCGTCGTGCCACCAGGATCCCCACCACGACACGTTGGGCGGCAACTGCGCCGGGTGCCATTCGACCGCTGTGGCCTTCAAGGACAGCCAGAAAGCGTTCGACCACTCGAAGACGGCGTACCCCCTTTCCGAGGCGCACATCAAGGTCGAGTGCGCCAAGTGCCACGTCAACAAGGTCTACAAGGGAATCAAGTTCGCCTTGTGCACCGACTGCCACAAGGATCCCCACCTCCAGGCGTTCGGTGCCGGGTGCGTCAACTGCCACACCGGTGCGACGTGGAAGACCGACAAGGTCGACCACTCGAAGACGCAGTTCGCGCTGGTGGGCCGGCACAAGGCCGTCGCTTGCGCCTCCTGCCACCGCCAACCTGCAACAAGGGTCAAACTCGCGTTCGACCGCTGCGCGGTCTGCCACGCGGATCCCCACAAGGGCGAGTTCAAGCAGGACTGCGCCGCCTGCCACAACGTTGAGAGCTTCAAGAGCGCACCGTTCGATCACGGGGTCAAGACCAAGTTCACCCTCACGGGGCGCCACGCCGAGGTCCCCTGTGCCTCGTGCCACAAGGGGGCGAGCACGACCGGCGTCCCCAAGGCCGTCCTGACCGTGAAGTTCCTCGGACTCTCTACCGTGTGCGCGTCGTGCCATACCGATGTCCACGCCGGAAAGCTCGGAACCGACTGTGCGAGCTGTCACGGCAGCGACACGTTCCGGCTGGCGAAGTTCAAGCACCCGAAGAACGACGAGCTCTACGGTGGCCAGCATGCCACAGTCACGTGCGGCAAGTGCCACGGCGGCGAGGGCGTGACCAAGACCGGTGTTACCGGAGAGCCGGTTGCCAGGCGGATCTTCCGCGGCCGGTCCGCCGAATGCGCGAGCTGCCACAAGGACGTCCACCTCGGGCAGCTGGGCACTCGCTGCGAGACCTGCCACTCGGTCAACGTTGCGAAGTTCGCCGCGCCCGGCTTCACGCACGCGAAGACGGCGTTCGCCCTGACCGGGAAGCACACGACCGTCGACTGCGCCAAGTGCCACAAGCGAGAGACCGCGGCGTTTCCGGCCGGCACCGGCGAGGCCATCCGCTACAGAGGCCTGTCTGCGGCGTGTGCGTCCTGCCACAAGGATGTCCACCTCGGGCAGCTCGGTGGCAGTTGTCAGAGCTGCCACACTTCCGAAACGTTCAACCTCGCGAGCTACAAGCACCGCGAGAACCCCGGCTTCTTCATCGACAAGCACGCGACCGTCCGCTGCCAGGAGTGTCACAAGAGCGTCGAGGGCGACTTCCCGGCCGGGCACGGCACCGCGGTGCGGTACGCGAAGCTCTCCGTGGCGTGCGCGAACTGCCACGAGGATGTGCACAAGGGGACACTCGGCGTTCGGTGCGAATCGTGCCACACCCCGCGCCAGTGGCCGGGGGCGTCGCGCGCTTTCCACAAGGCGACGGTTTTCCCACTCGACGGGCAACACCTCGGCGTTCCATGCGCCTCGTGCCACCTCAACGGTCAGACCAAGGGGACCCCGAGCCGGTGCTACGACTGCCACTGGGTCCGTCACCAGGACGACCGCTACAGGACGCAGCTCGGCACCGACTGCGAGAACTGCCACCGCACAACCTCATGGCGGTCCGTGACGTGGGTTCACGCGGCCGCCACGGGCTTCGCGCTCGCCGGCGCGCATGTCGCTCTCGACTGCCAGTCCTGCCACCGCGACATGCAGTTCCACGGCACCTCAACCGACTGCTACTCCTGTCACCAGCGGGATTTCGAGAACGCGAGCCAGCCCGCCCATGTGGCGGGGGGCTTCTCCACGGACTGCAAGTTCTGCCACAAGTTCGCGGATACTTCGTGGCACCAGGCGCTCTTCGACCACTCGCAGACGGCGTTCCCGCTCCTCGGGCTCCACGCCGCGCAGCCCTGCACCGCGTGCCACGCCAACAACGTCTTCAAGGGCACGCCCACCGCGTGCGTCTCCTGCCACCAGACCGACTTCAACAACTCCAAGAACCCCAACCACGCGGCGGCCGGCTTCCCCACCACCTGCGACACCTGCCACAAGGTCTCCGACACCTCCTGGACGCAGGCCACGTTCAATCACGCCGCGACCATCTTCCCGCTTCTCGGGGCGCACGCGACGCAGCCGTGCTCCGCCTGCCACGCCGACAACGTCTTCAAGGGCAAGTCCACCGCCTGCGTCTCCTGCCACCAGACCGACTTCAACAACTCCAAGAACCCCAACCACACGGCCGCCGGTTTTCCCACCACCTGCGACACCTGCCACAAGGTCTCCGACACCTCCTGGACGCAGGCGACGTTCAACCACGCGACCGTCTTCCCGCTCTCCGGCGTGCACGCCACGACCGCGTGTGCGAACTGCCACATCAACAACAACTTTGCGACGGTCCCGACGACGTGCGCTGGGTGCCATCTTTCAACGTATCAAACGGCGACGACACCGGTGAACCATGCCGGGCTCCCGACCACCTGCGACTCCTGCCACAACTTCGCGGACGCCGTCTGGACCCTTGCGTCGACGTTCAACCACGCGACGTACTTCGCACTCGCCGGCGCCCACACGACTGCCGCATGTGCCAGCTGCCACACCAACGGCAACTTCACGACCGTGCCGACGAGTCCGTGCTACGCCTGCCACGCCACCGACTACACGAACGCGGTCACGCCGGTGAACCACGTCGCGTCCAACTTCCCGACCAC
>JBGQAK010000034.1:0-11767 GCA_041494245.1 Thermoanaerobaculaceae bacterium | reverse complement strand
TCAGAGCACCGGACTGTGGCTCCGGTGGTCGGGGGTTCAAATCCCCTCGCTCACCCCAGTCGTGCGCCCGTAGCTCAGCTTGGATAGAGCGTCAGACTCCGGATCTGAAGGTCGCGCGTTCGAATCGCGCCGGGCGCACCACACTAATGTGTACAGCTTGCTTCTCGCCACAGCTTCACGGGCAGCCTTCTCGACGGCAGCTTCTTGAAAGAAGACGAGTTGCGCCACCAGACCCTCGGCCACCGCACGCTTCACCAGGCCCGGATCACGTGCGGAACCCTGACAGGGTGACTCTCAAGATGAGGCTGATGCACAATTCCCGGAGCGGTCCCAGTGTCTGTCGCCCAGGAGACGCTCCGTGAGCAAAGATCCCGCAAAGGACCAAATCCAGGGCGCTGCCGGCGTCAAAGATGAAGAAGCCTTCTCTCAGGAGGCCCTCAATGCAATCTTCAGGGTTTCCCCCAGCGCGCCGGATCGCCTCATCTCTCGGGAGAGTGGGTCGCTCGAGTTCAAGGAGTCCTTCAACTGGAGTAACCGTGACGACTACGCAAGAACGATGGCGGGCTTCGCCAATGCCCATGGCGGCTACCTGGTGTTCGGCGTTGGAAACAAGCCCCGCAAGATGGTCGGCCTCAAGTCGGCAAATTTCGAGGACATTGACCCCAGTTCGATCTCCGAGTTCTTGAACGACCTGTTCTCGCCAGAAATCCACTGGAGCATGCGGATCTACGAGCTAGGCGGGCTCACGTTTGGGCTGATCCACGTGGGCGAGCATTCCCAGAAACCCGTAGTTGCCCGGAAAAATTCGGGAAAGACCAAAGAGGGCGACGTGCTGTACCGCTATCGAGGCCGAACCGAGAGGATCAAATACCCCGAACTACGAGAGCTGCTCGAAGAACAGCGCCGGCGTGATCAGCGTACTTGGTTGAGGCAGCTCTCGAGGATTGCGCGCATCGGCGTTTCGAACGCCGCCGTGATGGACCTTGAGACCGGGAAGGTCACCGGTAGGGGCGGCACGTTCGTGATCGACGCAGAACTCCTGCCTAAGCTCAAGTTCATCAAGGAAGGACAGTTCGCGGAAAAGGCAGGGGCCCCGGCGCTGCGGCTGGTTGGGGACCTGCAGCCGGTAGGAGAGCACCTCATTCAGCCGGTAAAGACCAAGGTAAGGACCATTGCGATCAGAACTCCGGAGATCATCCGCGCGTTTCTTCAGCAGGACTCTGTGGATGAGCCGCTCAACTTCGTCCGCCAGGTCTGCTTCGAGACTTCCGGGTTTCTCCCTGTTTACCACTTCTTGCGCCAAGCCAAACTCAGCATGACTGAAGCCGTCGCGGTGGCTCAGTCGGTCAAGTCGACGGCAGGCGGACGAACCACGCTATTGAAGCGTCTCCAGAGCGGAGCGACGCTCTTTATGCCTCCACCCAAGGGTAAGAGTGAAGCAGCCCAGCGCAAGCTTTACTATCTGAATCTCTTGAGAGCCGGGAAGCGCCCAGGCGATCTTGAAGGCATCGAACTCATTCGATGTGTCTGTGCAGTGCATATGCTGGAGCCGGCCGAGGTCGCGGCGCACCCGCCATTCAAGCTGCTCACCCAGTGGTTCGACGACCACTTCGCCACCGGGGCCGCTGCTGTGACCGATGCGATTCGTCGCGTGATTGCATATGTGGATGAAGCGCTGAATCGAGAGGCCATCAAGTGACGCAGACCGTTGACGCGTTCAAGGACATCGAGAAGCTCGAGGCGGACCTGTGGTCGGCCGCGGACAACCTGCGAGCGAACTCAAAGCTGACGTCGAGCGAGTACTTCATGCCGGTGCTCGGGATCATCTTCCTGCGGCATGCGGCGAACCGGTTCGAGGCGGCGGCGAAGCAGATCGAGGCGGACCGGGCCGCAGGCAAGATGCCGAAACGCAAGGTGCTGCCGGCGGACTACCTCGCCAGGGGATCGATGTGGCTCCCGGAGCCGGCGCGCTATGACTGGGTCATGGAAAACGCGACGGTCAGCGCCCGCGGCCTGCCACAGTTGGTCAACGACGCCATGACGACGATCGAGGCCGAGTTCGAGCCTCTCGCCGGCATTCTCCCGAAGGACTACGCAACCTTCGAGCCCGCGGTGCTCGAGGACCTGATGCGGCTGTTCAACAGCGAGCAGATCCGGCAGGTGACCGGCGACGTGTTCGGCCGCATCAACGAGTACTTCCTCGCCCAGTTCTCGGTTCAGAAGGCGTACGACAACGGCGAGTTCTTCACGCCGGCCTCGATCGTCCGGACGATCGTCAACGTGATCGAGCCCGACCACGGCATCGTGTTCGACCCGGCGGCCGGCTCCGGTGGGATGTTCGTCCAGTCGAGCTACTTTATCGCGCGCGAGGGCGAGAACCCGAACCGAAAGGTGCAGTTCTACGGCCAGGAGAAGAGCCGGGACACGATCCGCATCGCGAAGATGAACCTCGCGGTGCACGGCCTGGAGGGAAAGATCGCCGAGGCGATCACGTACTACCAGGACGAGCACAGCCTGGCGCCCAAGAAGGCGATGGCGCCCGGCAGGTGCGACTTCGTCATGGCCAACCCCCCGTTCAACGTGGACAAGGTGGACGCGGAGCGTATCAAGAGCGATACGCGCCTGCCCTTCGGGCTGCCGGGGATCAGCAAGGGCAACGCCAAGAAGAGTGAAGGCCCAAAGGGTCGCAAGGGTACCGTCTCCAACGGCAACTACCTGTGGATCTCGTACTTCTGGAGCTACCTCAACGAGAAGGGCCGCGCCGGCTTCGTGATGTCGTCGCAGGCGTCGAACGCCGGTCACGGCGAGAGGGACGTGCGCCGTAAGATCGTCGAGACCGGCGACGTGGACGTGATGATCTCGATCCGCACGAACTTCTTCTACACCCGGAGCGTGCCATGCGAGCTGTGGTTCTTCGACCGAGGCAAGCCGAAAGAGCGCAAGGACACGGTCCTCATGCTCGACGCCCGCAACGTCTTCCGCAAGGTCACGCGCAAGATCAACGACTTCTCGCCGGAGCAGACGAAGAACCTCGCCGCGATCGTCTGGCTGTATCGCGGCCAACCGAAGCGGTTCCTCGCCCTCGTGAAGGAGTACCTCGGCCGCGTGTGCGCGGAGAGCGAGGCGGTCGCCGCGGCGCTGACGCCTTTCGAGGCGACGCTTGCGGACCTGCGCGGGCGTTTCGATGCGCTCGCCAAGGCGGTGGCCAAGCACGCCGGCCTTGACGCCGAGACCAAGAAAGCGCTCGCCGATGCCGTCACCGAGCTGCGCGAGGCAGCCACGCTCTACGAGGCCGACACGAAGGCCCTCCTCGCGAGTCTCCGCGCATTTCGTCAGAAGTACGGCAAGACCCTGCCTATCGAGAACGCCGCCCAGCACGCCGCGCGCGAGGCGTTCGATCCCATCGCCGAGGCGATTCGCGGCCTCGTCAAGCAGGTGGATCTGCTCTACAAGCTCTCGGCTCGCGTGGCCGATATCGGCACCGAGCTTGCCGCCGGTAATGGCGTGACCGCCAGCTACGACCGCCGCAGCGCTGGTCGGCTGTTCAAGCAGCTCGACGAGGCGCGCAGGACCGCCGTCGAGCAGCTCAAGCTCGCGGCCTATTTCCACAGGCAAGTCGCCTGGCTCCAAGAGCGCTTCCCTGACGCCGAGCTGCGCAACGTGCCGGGCCTGGTGAAGCTGGTCACCCGCGCCGAGATCGAGGGCGCCGACTGGAGCCTCACCCCTGGCCGCTACGTCGGCGTCGCACCGCAGGAGGAAGACGAGGAGTTCGACTTCGAGCAAACGATGCGCGACATCCACACCGAGCTGGCCGACCTCAACAAGGAGGCCACGGAGCTGGCCGCGAAGATCCAGGCGAACTTCGAGGAGCTTGGGGCGTGACTCCTAGGACTTGGAGTGCCGTACGCCTTGGTGACTTCTGCTCCAAGATCGGCAGTGGATCAACGCCGCGTGGTGGGGAGTCCGTCTACCAAGAGGGTGGCGTTTCGTTCATCCGCAGTCAAAACGTCTACAACGGGCGCTTCGCCCTCGATGGCCTCGCTCATCTCGACGAGGAACATGCGGACCACCTCAAGGGAGTGACCGTCGAATCCGGGGATGTCCTGCTGAACATCACGGGTGATTCCGTTGCTCGCAGTTGTCGCGTGCCTGACGAGGTGCTGCCTGCACGCGTGAGTCAGCACGTGGCCATCATTCGCCTGAGACCTGACGAGTTCGATTCTCGTTTCGTCGGCTACTTCCTCATCTCCCCGCTCATGCAGGACACAATGCTTTCGCTGGCAGGAGGCGGCGGCACCCGGAAGGCTCTAACGAAGGAGATGATTGAACGCTTTGAAGTGCCGCGCCCTCCCCGCCCGGTCCAAGGGCAGATAGCCGACACCCTTTCCGCCTACGACGACCTGATCGAGAACAACCGACGGCGGATGGCGCTGCTGGAGGAGGCGGCGCGGCAGCTCTATCGCGAGTGGTTCGTCCGCCTCCGCTTTCCCGGCCACGAGCACACTTGCATCACCAACGGTGTTCCAGACCGATGGGAGCGAGTTCCCCTCGGGGACCGCGTCACGCTGAATTATGGCAAGGCGCTGAAGGCAGAAGATCGCGCTGACGGGCCCTGGCCGGTCTATGGATCCAGCGGGATCATCGGCACGCATGAGAAGGCACTCGCATCTGCCCCAGGCATCGTCGTTGGTCGCAAGGGCAACGTCGGCAGCGTTTACTGGTGCCCAAGGGACTACTGGCCGATCGACACGGTGTATTTCATCGACGAGGTGACCAGCAACTTGTGGCTCTACTTCGCCCTCCTGCACATGCACTTCATCAGCACTGACGTGGCGGTACCTGGGTTGAACAGGGAGTTCGCATATAGCCGGCCGCTACTGGTTCCCGAGCCGAGGCTCGTTCGCAGCTTTCTGGAACTGGCTGCACCTCTGTACGAGCAAGTCACGAAGCTCGGTGAGATGAACGAAAAGCTCCGCGCCGCCCGCGACCTGCTGCTACCGCGCCTGATGAGCGGCGAGATCGCGGTGTAGGCCGTGTATCCAATGACAGGGATAATCCCTTGACAGGGGATTATCACAGGTATAGCGTACAGCCATGAAGCGACGGATGGGCGAGATCGAGCGGCGGATGTTCGCCTACCTGCAGCTCCGCGGCGTCACGACCGTCCGCACGGGCGAGCTCGTCGGCCCGTTGCGGCTGTCGGAAACGCAGGAGCGCAAGCTCTTGAGCCGGCTGGCCAAGGCACAGTGGTTGGCGCGCGTACAACGCGGCGTGTACCTCGCGCCTGCCAAGCTCCCGCTCGGCGGAGTCTGGACGCCGGACGAGGCGCAGGCGCTCAACGCGCTGATGGCCGAGCGCGGCGGCCGCTACCAGATCTGCGGGCTCTCGGCGTTCAACCGCTACGGCTTCGACGAGCAGGTGCCGAACCGCGTCATCGCCTACAACAACCGGATCTACGGCCGGCGCACCATCGGGGCGGTGTCGCTGATCCTCATCAAGGTCGCCGACCGCCGGCTGGGAGCGACCGAGCGGGTGCGGATGGGCAGTGGCGAGGTGGCGGTGTACTCGTCGCGGACGCGAGCACTGGTCGACGCCGTCTATGACTGGGCCCGCTTCGACACCCTGCCGCGGGCGTACGACTGGATCCGGGGCGAGCTGAAGTCGGGGCGGGTCGACGCCGAGGAGCTGGTGAAGGTGACGGCTCGCTACGGCGACGTCGGCACGATCCGGAGAATCGGCGCGCTACTTCAACGTCTCCGCATCCCCGCGAAGACCTGGGCGCCGCTGGAGGCCACCCTCAGACCATCGGAGAGCGTCATCCCCTGGATCCCGAGACGTCCCAAGCGCGGGCGGGCCGATCGCAGGTGGGGGATCGTGTGGAACGACGGTGACTGAGCGCCCTTCCCTCCGTTTGCACCTCGACCCAGCCGCTTTCGCCGAGGCGATCCGTTACACGGCGGCCGCGACCGGCTTCGATGCCCGCCTCGTCGAGAAGGACTACTACTGCACGCTCGTCCTCGAGCAGCTCGCCGTGGCCGAGGGGCTCGTGTTCAAGGGCGGAACGTGCCTGGCCAAGGTGCACGCGGGCTTCTATCGCATCAGCGAGGACCTGGATTTCGTCATCTCGACGCCGGATGAGGGCACGCGCGGCCACCGCCGGTTCAGGGTGGCGCCGGTCAAAGCAGCCTTCGACGAGGTGCCGCGACGCCAACCAGCGCTACGGGTGGTCGAGCCGCTGTCCGGCGCGAACGTCTCGACGCAGTACCTCGGGAGTGTGGCCTACACATCCGTGCTCACCCGGCGTGACGAGACGATCAAGATCGAGGTCGCGCTGCGCGAGCCGCTGCTGGTCGCACCCGTGATCGGATCCGCCGCGTCGATCCTCCGCGACCCGCTCGGCGGGGCACCGCTGGTCGAACGGGTCCCACTGCGCTGCATCACGCTGATCGAGGCGCTTGCCGAGAAGTTGCGCGCCGCCTTGAGCCGGCGCGAGCCCGCGATCCGCGACTTCTTCGACATCGACTGGGCGGTGGGACACGACCTGCTCGAGCCTCTGGATGCAACCTTGATCGCGCTGGTGCGTTCCAAGCTGGCCGTTCCCGGCAACGCGGCAGTCGACGTTTCCACGGGGCGACTCGGGGCGTTGCGGCGGCAGCTGGAGCTCGGGCTGCAGCCGGTGCTGCGGCAGGCGGACTTCGACGCGTTCGATCTCGATCGCGCGTTTACAATCGTGTCTACAATGGCCGCAAAGATCGGTGCGCCAAGGTGATCACCGACATCAACTCCGAGGATCGCCTGGTCCAGAAGACGTTCGCGGACCACCTGCGCGATGCACTGAAATGGGAGACGACGTACGCGTGGACCGAGGAGACATTCGGCCCGGGCGGGACGCTCGGCCGCACGAGCGAGCGCGAGGTGGTCCTCGTGCGAGACCTGCGCGACGCGATCGACCGATTCAACCCCGGCCTGCCTCACGACGCCCGCGAGCAGGCGGTCGAGAAACTGACCCGGGTTGACTCCTCGCGCTCGCTGCTGCAGCACAACCGCGAGCGGTACGACTTCATACGTGATGGTGTGCCGGTGGAGTGGCGCGACCCAAACGGCGAGACGCGCCACGCGCGGGCGCGGGTCATCGACTTCCGCGATCCTGGCGTCAACCGCTTTCTGGCGGTGCGCGAGCTGAAGATCCAGGGGCTGCGTGTCCCCCACTACAACCGGCGTGCCGACCTGACCTGCTTCGTCAACGGCCTCCCGCTCGTCCTCATCGAGCTGAAGGCCGTGTACCACAACATCCGTGCCGGCTTCGACAACAACCTCACGGACTACATGGAGGAGCACAGCATCGCCCACGCGTTCCACCACAACGCGTTCCTCGTCGTGAGCAACGGCGATCGCGCTCGCTACGGCTCCATCACCAGCAAGTGGGAGCACTTCGTCGAATGGAAGCGCAACGACGAGAAGGAGAGTGGTCGCGTTGACGCGCAGCAGCTGCTCGACGGCATGCTCGCAAAGGACCGCCTGCTCGACATCGTGGAGAACTTCATCCTCTTCGACGACAGCAAGGCGGGCGGGACGCGCAAGATCGTCGCGCGTAACCAGCAGGTGCTCGGCGTCAGCAATGCCGTCGCGTCGGTGCAGCATCAGGAGGAGTTGAAACGGCAATTCCCGCCAGAGAAGCGGCTGCTCGAGTACACCGTGGACCGGCGCGAGTTGGCGGCCGCTGCAGAGGCCGTTCCGAGCAAGGGCCTGTACGGCGAGGGTTTCGTGACCAGTACGCAGGAGAGCTGGGAGCTGCCGGTGGTCGCGCGGGCGCACCCCGACCTCGGGCGGCTCGGCGTCTTCTGGCATACGCAGGGCAGCGGCAAATCGTACTCGATGGTGTTCTTCGCTGAGAAGGTCCGCCGGGTGGTTCCTGGTAACTTCACGTTTGTCCTGATCACCGACCGTGACGACCTCGACGACCAGATCTACCGTACGTTCGTGGGCTGCGGCGTCGCCGACGAAAACACGCCGCGTGCCGGCTCGGGCGAGCAGCTCAAAGTGCTCCTCGGCCAAGACCACCGCTTTGTGTTCAGTTTGATCCACAAGTTCAACCAGGACGTGACGGAGCCCTACAGCGAGCGGGACGACATCATCGTAATCTCGGACGAGGCGCACCGCACGCAGGCCGGCAAGTTCGCGCGCAACATGCGCGAGGCGCTGCCTAACGCCGCGTTCATCGGGTTCACCGGCACGCCGCTGTTCAAGCACGACCACCTGACACGCCGAATTTTCGGGGGGTACATCTCTCGCTACGATTTCAAGCGCGCGGAGGAGGACCAGTCCACGGTCAAGCTGGTGTACGAGAACCGCGGCGAGAAGCTGGGGATCGCGCGGCTCGACCTCAACGACCGCATTGCGGCCAAGATCGAGGAAGCCGAGCTGGACCCCGATCAGGTGGCGCTCCTGGAGAAGCTGCTGGGCAAGGACTACGAGGTGATCACGGCGGACGACCGGCTCGACAAGATCGCCACGGACATCGTCGAGCACTGCTCGGCCCGCTGGGAGGCCGGCAAGGCGATGCTGGTGTGCATCGACAAGGTCACGTGCGCCCGGATGTTCCAGAGGATCGAGCCGCGCTGGAAGCGGAAGATCCTCGAGCTCAGAGGCGCATTGGCCGGAGCTGAAACGGGGCTTGAAGCCATGACCGACACGATCGCCGAAGAGGCGGCGATTCGGCGGATTCACGAGATGTGCGCGCGGCTCGCGTGGATGGAGAGCACCATCATCGAGATCATCATCTCCGAGGCGCAGAACGAGGTGCGCGACTTCCAGCGCTGGGGGTTCGACATCATCCCCCACCGCGAGACCATGAAGCGGGGGTTCGAAACCCCGGATGGCAAACGCGTGCCGGTGGCCGACGCGTTGAAGGACCCTCAGCATCGGTTCCGGATCGCCATCGTCTGCGCGATGTGGCTGACCGGGTTCGACGTGGAGTGCCTGTCGACGCTCTACATCGACAAGCCGATGAGGGCCCACACGCTGATGCAGGCGATCGCCCGCGCCAACCGAGTGTATCCCGGCAAGGAATGCGGCGTCATCGTGGACTACAACGGGATGCTGAAGAGCCTACGTGAGGCGCTGGCGCAGTACGCCCTGGGCGATGATGGCGACGGCGGGGGGGCCGGAGGGCCGGTTCCGATCGAGGAGTTGGTCGTCGCGCTGCTCGAAGCGATCGAGGCGACGGAAGCACATGTCGCCTCGCTCGGGTTCGATTCACGCAGGCTGGCCATTGGAACGGGCTTCGCCCGCATCGAGGCGCTGCGCGACGCGGTGGATGCGGTCTACACATCTGACGAGGCGAAGCGGCGCTTCGAGATCCTGGCGAGGCAGGTGTTCAGCCGGTTCAAGGCGCTCATCACCGAGCCGAGCACGCGAAGGTACGTCGAGCGCCACGACAACATCGAGGCGATCTATAAGAAGCTGCAGGAGCGCCGCGACACGGCAGACGTCATCGACCTGCTCAAGGAACTGCACAAGATCGTCAACGAGGCGATCCGGGCGCAGCAACCCGGCGATGACCACGCGGAAGGCCTGAAAGTCGACCTGAGCACAGTCGACTTTGAAAAGCTGCGCAAGGAGTTCGAGCGCAAGGTGGCAAGAAAGCACGCCGCGCTGCAAGACGTCCGCGAGGTAGTCGAAGGAACGCTGCAGCGGATGCTCGCAGGGAGTCCGCTGCGGATGGACTACTACCGCAGGTACCAGGAGATCATCGCGGAGTACAACCGCGAGAAGGACCGCGCCACGGTCGAGGCCACGTTCTCGAGGCTCGTGGAGCTGGCCGCGAGCCTCGACGAGGAGCAACGCCGGGCCGCCGCCGAGGGGCTCAGCGAGGACGAGCTGGCCTTATTCGACCTGCTCTTCCGCGACAGCATCTCGAAGGCTGACCGCGAAAGGGTGAAGCAAGCGAGCCGTTCGCTGCTGGCATCACTCCAGGAGCTGCTGCGGCCCATGCCCGCCTGGACGCAGAACGTCCAGACGCAGGCCCAGGTCAAGGTGTTCATCCTCGACCGGCTCTGGGATTCGCTGCCGCGTCCCCCGTTCTCCGAGCAGGACACCGAGACGCTCACCGACAGGGTCTACGACTACGTGTGGCACCGCAGCGTCGAAGGTCCGCCGCTTGGACAGGCGGCGGCGTAGACGTCCGCGATGGATGACCGCAACCAGCCTCCGATAAGCCCCTCTCCTCGGGTCATGCAAGAAACGGCAGGGGCGGTCGCCTGGGTCGATCCGCGGACCGATCCGCAGCCGCCGGTCGAGAAGTCGCCTGCCAGGGCCACCGAAGATCCCGCTGCAATCGCCGACTTGATTCAGCACTGCCTGGCCGGGCGTGTCTACGCGGTCGAGCGCTGGGTCGCCTCGGGCGCGCCTCTTCAGGTCGCTTACCACGAGATGGAGCGCTGGCGCCGCACGCGTACTCCCCTCTTCGTGGCCATCGAAACCAACCAGTACGATCTCGCCCGTCTCCTGCTGTGCAACGGCTATCACACAGACGTGGAGCCGCAGTCGGCGCTGGAGCACGTCCTCGAGCGCCGGGCTTGGGGGTTCCTGGAGCTGCTGCTCGCATGGGGCGCGAACCCGCTGGAAGTTGGTCCTGACGCCGTGCTCGACACCTACCAGACCGAGCTGATGGAACGGTTCTGGCGATTCGGCGTGGACTACACGAAGGATCACTCCCTTGCCCACTACCTCGCATCCTCGACTCGAAACAAGCCGGCGTACGGATTCGCGAGGCGACACAAGAACGAACCAAAGGTCGCCTACGATCTCGCGCTTGCGCTCGGCGATGCCGTGCTCGAAGGGAACCAGAAAGCGGTCAGCCTGCTGGTGTGGGCTGGTGCCGACCCGCACGGGCGCGTTCCGAGCCTACGGTGGGGGTCAGGAAACGAGGATGATCCCGATGATGACCGTGAGTCCGCGGTCGAGTGCGCCGTCCATATGGGTCACGGCGCGCTGCTTCGAGCGCTGAAACCGGACCCGGCCCAGGACGACTTCAAGGAGCTGTTCGCCTGGGTGTGCGATCCGGAGGCGGTGGACTATCTTGCGGCGATCCAGCGGCCGGCCGATTGGTCCCGGGCGATCGCCCGCAACATCAGCCACATAGCCTGGCCATTCGGCAGCAACTACGAGAGCCACCAGTGTCTCGAGCGGATCTTCGACGGCTACGGCGGGAGACTTGTCTCTCTGCCGAAGAACGACGCCCAGAGCACCCGGCGAGACCTCCTGAAGTGGCAAAGCGAATGGGAGCTGAAGTCGCTCCTCCGCACGCTCTCCAAGCCCGAGCACTGCGACCCGGGAATCTTTCGCGAATTGACCCGGACAGCTGCCATGCAGGAACGAATGGTCCGCCTTGGCCTAGTCCGCGAATCCGCAGCGCGGACCGGCACGGGTGAAGGCCGCCGAGGGCTCCAACGGACCCGGGCCCCCCGTGTGCGGTGACGAGGCCCACCTCCTCTGCTGGGGCCGGCACCCGTTGCTAGTGTTGGGTCCCCGAAAGATGGGGATAGCTCTTTGGGAGCGTGGAGTTTCACGCAACGCGGGACGGGGCGTGGCGCAGCCTGGTAGCGCACCTGCCTTGGGCGCAGGTGGTCGGAGGTTCGAATCCTCTCAGGCAGGCCAGTCTTACGGTGAGCGTAGCTCAGTTGGTCAGAGCACCGGACTGTGGCTCCGGTGGTCGGGGGTTCAAATCCCCTCGCTCACCCCAGTCGTGCGCCCGTAGCTCAGCTTG
>JBGQAK010000028.1:0-26946 GCA_041494245.1 Thermoanaerobaculaceae bacterium | reverse complement strand
CTGCGCCGCCGTTTCCCCAACGCGGCTCGCGCGTCCGGTGCCCGCGGGCTCCGGAGAGATTGGCCGCCCGCGGCACCGGCGATTGAAGCCTTCCACCTTTAGGCTAGAGGCATCAAAGCTGAAGCGGAAATGCTCGGGTGATAGGGGCGCTCAAGCAGGCCGGTGGCAGGGCGGGGGGGTGGGGGTGGAATCCGCCCCGCGGGCGATAGGAGCCATTCCGGCGGAGCGTGCGGGGACCGAGCGGCCAGACCGGCGGGTGGAAACACTGGCCGAGCACGAGCGCAAAGCACGAGGGCGAGGAACAGCGAGGGTCCGCACGCCGGTCTGTGCCAGCTCGGTCGCACGCGGAGGCGGGTCGGAGGGCTGCGCTCGATGCGCAGCCCGACCGACTGCTCCGAGCCCGCGGGGCAAAAAGAAAGCCACGGAGTGGCACAAGAACTTCCACGAGGCCGTGGGGCGAAAGAAGAGGCGAAGCCACCCCTGGGCAAACAAAGAAGCAAAACGCAGTTGAACAAGAACCATGCCTCGGAGCCCGCGGGGCAAAGAAAACTTCAGTCCTGGTAGGAAGCGCGGGCGAGGACGTCGCCGCGCTCGCGGGTCAGCTCGACGGTGATGGTGTGCTCGCCGGCCGGCCGGTCGGGCTTGACGATCACCAGCAGGTAATGGCCTGCGATGGCCCCCTGCAGGCGCGTGATGGCCTGCCCGGGAAAGTTGTTGGTCTTGATGTAGAAGCCGCCGGTGTCCGCGGCCACCCGCTGCATCCCCACCTCGAGGTCGTGGAAGTCGGCCTGGGTGATGTCGATGGCGAACACCGAGGCGCGCGCCTTCTCGAGGGCGACGCGCGCCGCGCCATAGTCCCGGCCCATGATCACCCAAGGTCGCGCGAGGTGGCCGAGGCCCCAACCGAAGTAGGCGATCGACTTCGCCCCGGGCAGCGGCTGCAGCGCCTTCGCGAGCACCAGCAGTCCCGTCTCGGGCTCGGCCGCGCGCCTTGCGGCGTTGCGGTCGAACGAGGCCGCGAGGGAGGGGAACGGACCGGGCCGGATCTCTCCCTCCCCGCCGAAGCGGATCGCCTCGTGGATCGCCCGGGTGAGCTTCTCGCGGTCGTTGGTGAAGTCCTGGCGGAGCTTGAGGTGCGAGTCGAAGGACACCACGGCGACACGGTCGCCCGGCGTGAGCGTCGCGAGCATCCGGATCGCCCTGAACGTCATGGGCATCATGCCGGAGAGCCTGAGCGACGCGAAGTCCGCTTGGAAGAAGTAGACGATCAGTTTTCCGGGTGGGGCGACCGGACCCCCGGTGGTGGCGGCCTCCCGGGGGCTCAGGCCCTCGGCGTATGGCTCGGCGCCGGACACCCACTCGGCCGACTCCAGCTCGGCGGGGAGCCCGTCCACGAGGACCCGGAAGTCGTTCGCCACCAGGCCCAGGATGGGGTCGCCGCGATCGTCCACGACCCGCACGTCGATGACCACCCGCCGGACCTCGACGTGCTCCCGGACCCGCGTCTGCTGGGCCATGGCCGGTCCGGCGGCCGTCGCGGCCAGGGCGGCGAGGAGCAGGGCGGCGGGTGCAGGCTCCCGCATCAGTGAGTACCCTTCACCCCGATGGTACGCCTACGCCCCCCCGTCGGGTTTCCAGAGCAGCCGGCCGAGGTCCACGTTTCCTCCCGAGAGGATGATGCCCACGCGGAGGCCGGAGGCTTCGAACGCGCCCTCCAGAAGCGCCCCCAGGGGGACGGCGGAGGAAGGCTCGATGATCACCTTCATGCGCTCCCAGACGTGGCGCATCGCGGTGACGATAGCGGCCTCGCTCACGGTCACGATCTGCTCCACCTGCTCCCGGATGATGGCGAAGGTGAGGGTGCCGAGGGAGGTGAGGAGCCCGTCGGCGATCGTCTGCGGGTTGACGGAGGGGACGATCCTGCCCTCCCGCATCGAGCGGGCCGCGTCGTCGGCGCCGGCGGGCTCCGCGGCCACCACGCGGGTCGCAGGCGAGATCGCCGTTACCGTGATCGCCGTACCGGACAGCAGGCCGCCCCCTCCAACCGGAGCCATGACGATGTCGAGGTCCCCTACGTCTTCCAGCAGCTCCAGGGCCGCGGTGCCCTGGCCGGCGATCACGCTCGGGTCGTTGTAGGGGTGGACCACCGTCGCGCCGGTCTCTGCCACCACCCTTTCCAGCGTCGCCTCTCGGGAGGCTAGCGTCGGATCGCAGAGCACGATGCGCCCGCCGTATCCGGCGACCGCTGCCTGCTTGATCGCGCGCGAGGTGGATGGCATCACCACGTGGGCGGGGATCCCGCGCAGGCGGGCCGCGAGCGAGAGCGCGGCGGCGTGATTGCCCGAGGAGTGGGTGGCGACGCCGCGCCGGGCCTCCTCCTCGCTCAGGGAGAAGACCGCGTTGCAGGCGCCGCGGAACTTGAATGCGCCCACCTTCTGGAAGTTCTCGCACTTGAAGAAGAGCCTCGCCCCGGTCATGGCGTCGAGGCTCGAGCAGGTAAGCACGGGGGTCCGGTGAGCGTAGGGCCTGATGCGTTCGGCGGCTCTCCGGACATCTGCGAGGGTGGGCTGGGCGTCCATGCCGTTCACGCGCCTCTCGCCGGCAGTCTAACCCCGTCCGGGCTGACCCGGAAGAAGAACGGGGCGCCCGTGGACGCCCCGTTGTCGTTTGAGGTTGGCGATTCGGCGGGTTTAGAACGTGTAGCCGACCGACAGCTTGAAGTTGCGTCCGGGCTCCAGCCTCACGTTGAACGGCTCGTGATAGGAAGCGTCTCCGACGTTCTCGACCGCGGCCTGCAGCGTCAGGCCGCCGCTGAGCTCGTAGCCGCCGCGCAAATTGACGACGGCGAATCCGGGCGTGGGCGTGTAGCCCGCCGGGACGCGGTCGTGGCGCGCCACCATTCGGGTGCCAAGCTCGCCCCACCACCTGGGCTGCTGGTAGCGCACGCCAACGACACCCTTGAGCGGCGAGATGAGCGGGAGAGGGTCGCCGGTCGAATCGTCGGTGCCCTTTGAATAGCTCACGTTACCGAACACCGTCCAGCGCTGCGAGAGGTACGACTCCAGCTCGAACTCCGCGCCCTGGATAATGGCCCGGTCGATGTTCTCGAACTGGGCGAGGTCCAGCTTGGTGCCCTGGTACTTGCCGAGGAACACCAAGTTGATGAAGTCGCGGGCGTTGTTACGGTACACGTTGAAGCCTCCCGAGTATTTTGCGTAGCGGACCTTGAAACCCAGCTCGTAGTTGAGAGAGGTCTCGGGCTTGAGGTTGGGGTTCTGCTGGATGTACGCGGTGCCGTCGGTGGAGACGCCGAAGAAAGAGCGCTCCTGGATGTTGGGCGCGCGGAAACCGCGGCCGATCAGGGCGGTCAGAGCCACGTGGTCGGTGGCCTGGTAGCGTGCGGAGAGGTTGCCCGAGAACGCGGAGTCGGAGACGTCGAACGGCGTTGCCTTGTAGCGCGGGTCGTTCTTGCTCACGAAGGTGTAGCGGTCACCACGGATACCCGCGACGAGCTGCACTTTCTTGCTGACGGCGATCTCGTCTTGCGCGAAAAGCCCGAGACCGCGCTGGTCGCTGTCGGGGACGGCGACGTCGTTGTTGGTTCCGAAGGGGTTCTGCTGGGACGTGACGTCGTGAAGGTTGTCCTGGTAGGAGTCGAGGCCGAAGGTAAGGGCGTTGACGCCGAGGGTGGCCGACGACTGGGCGTTCAGGCCGGCGCTGTTGATCTCGGAGCGCGTGAAGTTGTTCGAGAAGAAGGCGCCGAAGTTCAGGTTCCGCCGGCTCTCCTTCACCACGCCCTGGTAGAAGGCGGAAACGCTCACGCCGTTGAGGCCGGCGACCGGGCCTGTCTCGTACGTGGCGGCGAACTTGTTGCGGTCGAACCTCGGGAACGCGATGTCCACACCCGAGGTCTTGGGGTCGTACCCCGGGAAGCCGACGTCACGGGTCTGCGTCACCTGGGCATCGAACCGCAGCACGCTGCTCTCGCCGACGAGGAACCGCAGGTTGCCGTCGAAGCTGCGCTGCTTCATGCCGCTGTTGGGGACCGTACCCTCGGGGCTTGTGTAGTCCTTGGCCTCGAAGGCGCTCGCGCCGATGTGGAAGGTCGTCCGTTCGCCCGAGCCGTTGAGGTCCACGTGGCCGCGGTTCGACTCCGAGGCGCTGCCGTACTCGTAGCCGGCCAGGCCGCCGAAGGTGAAGCCGCCCTGGTGGAACGCCTGCTGCTTGGTGATGATGTTGATCACGCCGCCGATTGCATCGCTGCCGTACAGCACGGAGGACGGCCCGCGCACCACCTCGATGCGGTCGACAAGCGAGAGGTCCACGAGACCGGGCTGGATGCCCGCGAACTGGGTGGACTCGCGCGCGTTGTTGAGGCGCTGGCCATCGACGAGAATGAGCACGCGGTTGCTGTCCAGGCCGCGGATCACCGGCAGTCCGCGGAAGGGACCCTCCCCCGAGACGTCAATGCTGGGGAGGAGCTTCAGCGAGTCGACCATCTTCTCGGGCTGCTGGCGGGCGAGGTCCTCGCTCGAGACCACCGAGATGGGCACCGGCGTGGAGAAGGAATCCGCCTCATAGCGCGTGGCGGTGACCTGGATCTCCTCGTGCACCGGCGGCGGCGTCTGGCCCTTGCGCTGCTTGGCCTTGTCCTTGGCTTTCTTGGTGTCCTTCTCGGCCTCGGGGTTTGCCTGATCGGTTGCGGCAAGCTGGGCCGACTGGTCCGGCGGCTCTTTCGTGGTCTGGTCGCCGCCTGTGGGTGTGGCGGCCAGCGCAGCCATCAGGATTGCTGCGGTCAGCATCGTTGTTTCCCCCTTCGTGCGGCGGCTCACTCGGGCGCGGGCCGCGCCGTGTGAGCCACACTATCAAGATTTTCTTGTTTTGCAAGTCCTTTTTTATCACTAATTTGTCTCAAAATTCTCTTAGACACAACTTTGACCTCGACGCGGCTTTTGTGGCCGCGTCACCGACCTTGTGACAATCTTCACATTTGAGAGTGGGTCGCATGGCTTGCCACGAGCCCGAAACCAAAGGGAGATGGGCCGCCCGGAACTCACGCCTTGCCGTCCGGGTCTTACCTGAAGGGTCCGGCCTTTTACACTCGTGCGACCACGACCACGCTGACGTCGTCCTTCAAAGACTCGCCACCGATGTAGGTGTCGAGGGCGCGCAGGAAGCGGTCGTGGACCGCCTGGGGATCGCCGGCCACTTTCAGAAGATCATGAAGCCTGTCGTATCCGAACGCCTCACCGGCGGCGTTCACCGCCTCGGGCAGGCCGTCGCTGTAGAGGAGAAGGAGATCGCCGGGCGCGATCGTCGCCTTCATCGGGGTGATCTCGAGCGTGTCCCTGATGCCCAGAGGGAAGCCTCCCCGCCCCAGCTCCAGGACCTCGCCGTCCACCCTGCGCAGCAGCGGAAACGGGTGCCCCACGCATACGTAGTCGAGCTTCCCGGTGGCGGGGGTGAGGAGGCCGTAGAAAAGGCTCATGAACGCGCGCTTGTCCCCGGTCCGGCAGAGGACGCGGTTGAGCAGGCCGGCCACCTTTTCGGGCGCGGGGTCCACCTCGAGGGCGGCCTTGAGCCCGGCGTTGGCGATCGCCATCAGGAGGCCGGCGGCCATGCCGTGGCCGCTGGCGTCGCCGACCACGAGGGCCAACCGGCCGTCTGGAAGGGGGAGGAAGTCGTAGTAGTCGCCGCCGATCTCGTTGGCGGTGCGGTAGGAGTGAGCGACGCGGTAGCCGGGCAGCTCGGGGGTCGTGGAGGGCAGCATGTCGCGCTGGAGCTGGCGGGCGACCTCGAGCTCGTCGCGAACCAGCACGCGGTCCACCAGCTCGAGGGCGAGCAGGAAGGTGAGGCCCACCACGCTGACCACGAACCAGAACGGCGAGAAGTTGACGTAGATCTCCTTGCTTTCGATCACGGCCTGGAACCTCAGCAACCCCAGGAGGGCGGCCAGGATCGAACCGGCGAAGAGCACCCGGCGCGCGGGTGTGAGCTTGTACGAGAGCCCGAGGAACACGGCCCTGGCACGGAAGAACCAGCGCTTGACCCGCCCGCTGGGCTCCTCCGAGAAGTCCTGCTCGCGGGTGAGGACCTTGTAGGCCTGGGCGGCGTCCCGCTGAAAGAGCCGTTTCAGCTCCCCCGTCGTGAGCCCCTCCGTGAACTCGTGGTAGAAGTCCCTGAATCTTCCCGTCGTCGTTCTCCTCGCTTCCGGCCACCGGATCATACGCCGCAGGGTCCGCTCGGGTTGCTGCGCTCCTTCCTTTGCCCGGGGGTGGCTTCGCCCCATCCTTTCTTGCTCCGAGCAGTCACGAGAACCTTCTTGCCACTCCGTGGCTTTTTGTTTGCCCCGCGGGCCGGGAGCAGGCGTCCGGCGCGGCCATCGAGGCCGCGCCTCCAACCCGCCTCCGCGTGCGACCGAGCGATGCCGCTCGCCGCGCAGACCCTCGCGGTTCGCCCCTCGGCCCGTGGCCTCGGGTCGCCCGCGTTTCCGCGCGCCGATCGGCAGGCTCGGTGCCCGCGCGCTCCGGCGGGATGGCTCCTATCGCCCGCGGGGCGGAGTTCACCCTCACTCATCCGGTGCGCGATATGGTCCACCTCGTCGTCTCGCGTTGCCCGCACTCATGACCTACCGGCATTTGTTGCCGGAGTTCGGGAGGGGGGCTTTCAGTCCGCACCGCGGGTGCCAGCGGTGATCCCTCCGGAGGCTGCGGGCACCGAGCGGGCGTACCGCGGTGGGGTGTCGATGGCGCGGCCTCTTGCGAACAGCGAGGGGCCCCGCCGCGGGACGTCCCTGCTCGGTCGCAGCCGGAGGAGTTTCGGCGCGCCGCGAGCGGGGGCGAGCAAGCGACGAACCGCCGCGCACCCGCGGGGCAAAACAAAAGCCCCGGTCGCGAGGACCGGGGCTGTGAAGAATCCGAGAAGTTGAGCTAGAAGCGGAGGCCGACTGCGACCAGGTAGGTGCGCGGCGCCTGGTAGTCGGTCGGCGCGGAGGGCTTGCCGAAGGCGGTCGAGGAGGTGACGCGCTTGCGCCAGTTCACTCCCTCGACTGGCGTCTCGGTGAAGGGGTTGAACGCCTTCAGGGTGGCGTCGGTGTAGTTGGTGTCCACCGAGGTGTCGACGTTGGTGACCGCCTGCCGGTTGAACACGTTGCGGACCTCGGGCTTGACGTAGAGCTGGATGCCAGTCCCGAAGAGCTTGGGCACGAAGGCGTAGGTGATGGAAAGGTCGGTGCTCATGACGTCATCGAGACGGTAGGCACCACGGCGACTGAAGTAGTAGCCCTGGTTGGCCGCCGCCGAGGGCGTCTTGTAGCCCGGGTTGGGCACGTAGTTTGACACGACGACCGTGCCCACGGCCGAGTAGGGCGTGCCGGTCGTCCAGTACTGGGCGAGGCCGATGGTGACGCGGTGATACTTGCTGGCGACGGCGTCCCAGGTGCCGAAGAGGCGCAGCCGGTGGCGCTGGTCGATGGACAGGTAGCCCGTGGGGAAGTTCCAGCGCGCCTGGTAGTACTGGGGGTAGGAGAGGTCGACCCTGATCGGGCCATTGACGTCGGTCTCGCCGATCACGTTGCCCTTCGCGAAGCTCAGGGTGTAGTTCCCACCCAGGGTCAACCGGTCGGAAAACCTGTACTGGCCGGAAAAGTGGAAGCCGTCGTACTTGCGCTCGAGCACGCCGCTGGGCGCGTTCGTGACCACAGAACGGTCGCCGCTGAGCCCTGCCGGGTTGGTCCAGGTACCCGTGGTCAGGTCGGTCTGCGTCGAGTAGAACGAGCCGAACTTGCGGTGCACGTAGTCGAAGCGCACCATGCCGTTGTTGCCGAGGCGCTTGATCGCGCCGATCGTGTATTCGTCGGTGTACGGCGAGTTGAGCGAGCTGAGCAGAACAGGGGTCAGGCCCGGGTAGCTTGGGCCGGAAAACCAGTTCTTGGAGTTTCCAGCCCACGTGAAGGCGCCGCCGACCGAGTCGAGCCAGGCGAAGAACTGCTGCAGCGCCTGCTCGGTGGAGACCAGGTGGTTCGGGTCGGTGTTGATGTCGGGGCCGCCGTACTTGAGGTACACGCTGGTCAGCCCCGCCAGCGAGGCGCCGTCGCCGACGTTGCCCGTGCCGATGATGGAGGTCACGTAGCGCGACAGGCTCGCGTTGAGGATCAGGTCGCCGTCACTCCTGACGTCCCAGCTCGCCGACAGGCGGGGGCTGATCCGGCTGTCCTTGGAGACCACGTTGCCGCCGGAGTCCGTGCCGTCGTTCTTGTCGTAGCGGACGCCGACGTTGAAGCTCAAGTTGTTGTTGAGCTTCCACTTGTCGTTGACGTAGATGGAGTTCGTCCGCATCTGGGAGCCGATCGAGGGGGTCAACTGCGGCTGGTAGTAGAAGTACGTGTACCTGGCCGCAGTGCTGCTGAAGATCGGGACGATGGGGTCCCTGTCGATGTAGGCGCCGGTGGTGTAGATGCGATAGTCGCTGCCGGACTGGTGGTTCTCTTCCAGGTTGAACTCCTCGAAGTGGTCGTAGCCGAAGGTGACGTCGTGGGTGCCGACGGTCGGCGTGCTCATGAACCAGGAGCCCTTGACCAGCCAGTCCTTGTTGTCGCGCAGCTTTTCCGGGCAACCTGGAATCCCCGGCGCGCAGAACGTCGGCGACCACCAGCGGCGGCTGGCCCGCGAGCGGTCGAGCAGCAAGGTGCCGAAGATGCGGTCGGTGTACAGGGAGCCGCTGCCGATGCCGATGCTGTAGTTGCGCTTGGAGTACTGCCCCTCGACGAAGAAGTTGTCCGAAAGGACTCCGGTGTAGTTCACCGCCCACAGCGTCTGCGGGTCCTTGCGGTTTACGAGGCTGCGTAGGTCCATTTGGGCTAAGGTGTAGGGACTGCCGGTCGTCGTCTGGTCGATTTTGTTGTAGGACCCGACGATCCTGTGCTCGGGGGTGAGTGAGAACGTCAGCTTGCCCTCGTAGCGCTTCTCCTGGGACACGGTGTCGTACGGGATGTTGGTCAACTGGGTCTGCCGGCTCGTGACCGCCTTCCCGGTGTCGCGCCCCGCGACGAAGAACCACAGGTGATCCTTCCAGGCGAAACCGCCAAGGGTAACTTCCCACAGGGTAGTGGTCTTGTTTGTCGGTGTGGCCTCGCCCGGCCTCTGCGAGTTCCAGTGCGGGTTGGAGAGGCCGGCGCGCAGCGACCCCGAGAACTGGTTGCCCCCCGACTTGGTGAGCATGGTGACCACGCCGCCCGCGAAGCGGCCGAACTCGGCGGAGACGCCCGAGCTCGTGGTCGTGGTTTCCTGAACCGCGTCCTCGATGAACAGCGGCAGCGCCTGCTGGCGCACGTTCTCGTTCACGACGACGCCGTTGACGAGCCACAGGTTCTCGTACGACTGCCCGCCCGAGATGGTGACGGCGCCGCCCGGGCCGCTGGTGCTGGTGCCGGGGGAAGCGATGACCGCCGCGGCGATGGTGCGCCCCACCGGCAGCTGGTCAACGAGCTGCTTGGTAAACGTGCTGGCCGCGTTGGCGGCGCCCGAGATCGTCTCGTAGCTCCCCGTGACCGTCACCTCTTCGGCCACCTTCGCCTGCGGCATCGTGGCGTTGAGGGTGTGGGTCTGCGCGGCGTTGACCTTGACCGTCGTCTCCTGCGTCTGGAAGCCCTGCAGCTCGAACCGCACGTGGTAGTCACCGGGCGGCAGGAAGGCAAAGATGTAGTCGCCGTTGACCGTTGTGGCGGCGGTGCGGGCGCCCTGCAGGTTCGGCGAGGTCACCGTCACGAGCACGCCGGGCAGCGCTTCCTTGCCGTCATCCACGCGGCCGGCGAGATTTCCTGTCGGGACCTGCGCGAAGGCCGTCACGGCCAGCGCCAGAGTCCCGACCACACAGAGAAACAGCTTGGTAAACTTCATAGCACGTTCTCCTTCCTCCTCGTTGGATTTGATGCTTTCTCCGAATGACCCAGATGGGGCTCAGTTGCGCTCACCTCGTGCATCTTCTGGCCACATCCTCCTTTCCGCTGCGCCACGGCTAGCTAACATACTGTCTTAGACACTTGCAAGACAGTTGCCAAGAACTATCCTCCTTTGGTAGGCGCGGCCGGGGCGATCTGTTCAAGAATGTGAATTGTTGTCCGGGTTGACGAACACCCTGGCGGATCGATGGTAAATGTGGATGAGTATTATTCTCAAAACACGAAATTGTGCAGCCATCAAGGTGCGCAGTCGGAACGGCGCGCGGGTGGGAAGAAAAACGGCCCCAGCCGCGAGGGCTGGGGCCGAGAACCAACGAGAAAGCGGACTAGCGGATTGGATGCTCGCGGAGGTCGGGCGCCGCCCGGATCTGCGCCTCAGGCCACAGCCGAGCCTAACCGTCCAGCTGCGTGTCGTTACGCCGCACGCCGCATCGGACGAGCTGCGGCGCGCCCTCGGGGACCCGCGGGTGCGGCGCGCGCTGCTGCTCGCCATCGACCGGAACGATCTGGCCTTCCGTGCCCTTCGTGGCCACGGCGCCGTGGCCTCCCACTACGTCCACCCTGTCGTCTTCGGCTACGACCCGACGCTTGCCCCGCGTGCGTTCGATCCGGAAGGAGCTCGCGCCCTCCTCGCAGAGGCCGGGTTCGCCGACGGCTTCTCGGTCGAGCTGGCGCACGGCTCTCTCCCGCCCGAGTACGTGGACGCGATCGTCCGCGGCCTGGGCCGCATCGGGATCGAGGTGAAACCGGTCCGGCTGACGCTGGGAGAGATGCTGCGACGCGCCCAGCGGCGCGTCCTCGAAGCGCTGCCTATTCTGCCTCTCACGGTGCGATCCGATTTTCTCGGGGTCTCGCAGCGGGTGGATGTGCAGGTTCGCTACGACGGGTGGATGTGGGGGGCCGGGTTCCGATGGCAGCGTTGAGCATTGCGCCCTGAGCCTTGATCTCTGTCTGCAGCTGCCGCTCTGCTCCGGGCAGGCCGAGAACGCTTTTTGCCCTTGCCTGAGCCCTAGGGCCTATCTATACTCCGGACGCTGAAGGGCGAATGCGAGCACACAACCCTCTGCCGGGCGGCGCGGGCTCTGGAGGATTGATGAACGCGCCTGCAATTACAGGCGCCTTGGCCCTGACCCTCACCCTCGGGGGTTGTGCCGGCTTTCGGCCTGCCCCGCCCCCGGCTGCGGCGCCGCCCGCAGCGCCGACCCCTGCGGTCGTGCGCGTCACACCGCAGCGGGACTGGTCGGAGGCGATCCTCTACTTCGTCATCACCGACCGGTGGGCCGACGGCGACCTCACCAACGACGTCAACGTGGACCGCGCGGCGAAGGGCGCCTTCCACGGCGGCGACCTCGTCGGGCTGAAGGAGCACCTCGACGAGATCGCGGGCCTCGGGGTGACCGCCATCTGGATCACCCCGGTGGTCAAGAACATCGACGGCTTCGTGACCGGCGCCGGGTTCCCGGACTGGGCGTACCACGGCTACTGGGCTGACGACGTCACCAGGATCGACCCGCGCTTCGGTAGCGAGGGGGAGCTCGAGGCGCTTGTGGCCGAGTGCCACCGCCGTGGCATGAAGGTGCTGCTGGACGTCGTCTACAACCACGCCGGGTATGGCTCTCGCTACCTCACGGACCCCAAGACCAAGGGCTGGCTGCGCTCCGAGGAACTGGGCACGTGCGGCCAGGACGACCTGACAATGTGCGTCGCCGGGCTGCCGGACTTCAAGACGGAGCAGCCCGAGGTGGCGGAGTTTCTCCTGCAGTCGCAGCTCGGCTGGGCGAAGCGCTCGGGGGTGGACGGGTTCCGGCTCGACACCGTCAAGCACGTGGGGCACCCGTTCTGGCAGGAGCACCGGCGCAGGACGCGCGAGCAGCTCGGCTCGGGGTTCTTCCTGCTCGGCGAGGTGTGGGGCGGGGACGCCCAGGTCCTCGACCCATACTTCTCCACCGACGAGCTCGACGCCGGCTTCGAGTTCGGCTTCCAGGGCAACGTGCTCGCCTTCGTGCAGGGGAGGGGACGAGCAATCGCGTTCGACCGGTACCTGAAGTCGCGGGAGAGGGTGCGGCCGGGATACCTGCTCGTGGACTTCCTGTCTTCGCACGACGTCCCCGGCGCGCTGTTCCAGCTGGGCGGCGATACAACGCTGTTTCGGCTGGCCATAGTCCTCCAGTTCACCTCGATCGGCATCCCGATGATCTTCTACGGCGAGGAGGTCGGGAGGATGGGAGGGGACTGGCCCGACAACCGCAGCGACATGCCCTGGGGAGACCGCAGAATCCTCCCGGGGGAGGGGAAGGCACGCAACGAGGCGCTCCGCGCCGGCTACACGCGGCTGATTGCGATCCGGCGGGCGCACCCGGCGCTCTTCCGCGGAGTCCACGAGAAGCTGGTCACCGAGGGCGATCTGCTGGTGTTCCTCCAGAAAGACCCGTCCTCCGACGACGCGGTGGTCGTCGCCGTCAACCGCGGGGACACACCTGTGGTGGCGCGGTTCCCGGCCCCAGAGGCGTGGGGGACCGGGCCGATACGGGACGAGTGGAACAGCGTCGCGGTGCCCTTGATACGCGGGGCCATGGAAACGACTTTGGAAGGGAAAGCCGCAAGAATACTGGCTCGCGAGGCGCTACACTGAGGCCGCGCGGGACCCAAACGGGGGGGCGGAACGCATGGCCGGTGTGACCCTCAAGGCTGTCCGGAAGCAGTTCGACAAGACCGTTGTGATCAAGAACCTCGACCTGGAAATCAAGGAGCACGAGTTTATGGTGCTCGTGGGGCCGTCCGGCTGCGGCAAGTCCACGGCCCTGCGCATGATCGCCGGCCTCGAGGAGATCTCGGGGGGGACCATCACGATCGGGGACCGCGTGGTCAACGATCTTCCCCCCAAGGACCGCGACATCGCCATGGTCTTCCAGAGCTACGCCCTGTACCCCCACATGACGGTGCGTGAGAACCTCGAGTTCGGCCTCAAGATCCGCAAGATGCCGCAGGCCGAAATCAACCGGCTCGTCAACCACGCCGCCCAGTTGCTCGGCATTGACCACCTCCTCGACCGCAAGCCGCGCGAGCTTTCGGGCGGCCAGCGGCAGCGGGTGGCGGTGGGGCGCGCCATCGTGCGGCAGCCCTCGGTGTTCCTCTTCGACGAGCCGCTCTCCAACCTGGACGCCAAGCTGCGCGTGCAGATGCGCGCCGAGATCGCCAAGCTCCAGCAGCGCCTCAAGACCACCACGATCTACGTCACTCACGACCAGGTGGAGGCGATGACGATGGGGCAGCGCGTGGCGGTGCTCAAGGACGGCGACCTCAAACAGGTGGGCACGCCGATGGAGCTCTACGACCACCCCACCAACCTCTTCGTGGCGAGCTTCATCGGCACCCCGCCGATGAGCTTCATCTCGGCCACGATCACGGACGGGGGCGCCACCCTGGCCGCCTCGAAGTACACCCTCCCGGTGCCTGCCTCGCTGCGCGCGGTTGCCGGCGCTAACGCGGGCCGTCGCGTCGTTGTCGGAGTGCGGCCCGAGAACATCCTGGAGGCCGGGACGGAGACGCGCGGCGAGACCGCCGCCGTCACCGCGGAGGTCGAGATGGCGGAACCCCTCGGAAACGAGGTGATCATCCACGGAAGGGTGGGCGACGACCTGCTGATCGCCAAGCTCGACGCCCACCGCGTCCCTGGACTGGGCGACAAGGTCAACCTGGTGATCGAGCTGGATCGTTTGCATCTCTTTGACGCCGAAACCGAGCAGCGTCTCGGGTGAGGAGGATCGCGATGAGCAGAGTACGTACGCGCATTGCGTTGTGCGCCGCCGTGGGAATGCTCCTCGGAACGCTCGCGCTGGCCGCGCCCCCCGTCGAGCTGGTGGTCTGGCACTCCTACCGCGGGGGCGAGGCGGCCGCCTTCGGGAAGGTCGTCGCCGGCTACAACGCCGCCAAGGCTGCTGCGGGCGTCAAGGTCACCACGCTGCCGGTGCCCTACGACGCCCTCGCCGACAAGATTACGGCGGCCGTGCCACGCGGGAAGGGGCCGGACCTGTTCATCTTCGCGCAGGACCGGCTGGGCGGCTGGGTCGAGGCGGGGAAGACCATCGAGCCGATCGACTTCTACGTGGACAAGGCGACCAGGGACCGCTTCCTCCCCAGCACGGTGGAGGCGATGACATACCGTGGCACGCTCTACGCGCTCCCGTTCAACTACAAGGTCATAACGATGGTCTACAACAAGAAGCTGCTCACCAAGGTCCCCAAGACAACCGGGGAGCTGGTCACGATCGCCAAGTCGCTGACCGATGCCAGCACCGGCAGGTTCGGCGTCGCATACTGGTACAGCAACTTCTACTACCACGCGATTCTCATGAACGCCTTCGGCGGCGGCGCCTTCGACGCCGCGGGCAAGCCGATCCTCAACTGCGAGGGGAACGCGAAGTCCCTCGATCTGTTGCTGAAGTGGGTGGAGAAGGACAAGTTCCTTCCCGCGGAGCCTTCGACCGCGCTGGTGACCGCGTTGTTCAACGACGGCAAGGCGGCCATCGTCTTCAACGGTCCCTGGTTCCTGGGTGAGATCGCCAAGGGCATCGACGTCGGCCTGGCGATTCTGCCCACGGTGGACGAGGCCGGCGGCAAGCCGATGCGTCCCTGGATGACGGTGGAGGGTGTCTACATCGCCGCGGGCTCGAAGAACAAGGACGCCGCCTACGACTTCGTCAAGTACGTGACCGACGCCCCGGCCGCGAAGATCATGGCCGTCGAAGGGCGCCAGACACCCGCCAACACGCAGGTCTACAGCGACCCGCAGGTGGGGAACGACCCGATCCTGAAGGTCTTTCGCCAGCAGGTCGAGGCGGCCGTGCCGATGCCGAACCTCGCCGAGATGAGCATGATGTGGACGCCCGCAAGCTCTGCAATGGCCGCCATCGTCCAAAAGTCCGCCACGGTCAAGGCTGCGCTCGACCAGGCACAGAAGGAGGTCGTCGAAGCGGTCAAGCTGTTGCGGAAGCAGCAATGAGCCAACTGCCGTCCCACCGCCGACGTTTCGCCGCCGGTATTGTGACCGCGCTCGTGCTCGGCGTGGGCCTCTGGCAGTGGTCGCTTGTGCGGGCGCGCGCCCGGGAGAACAGCGCGCGCGCCGAGCGGGTTGCGGTCGTCGCGCTCTCGGCGCTCGCGGAAATCGCCGAGCGCGCGGGCGGCGCCGGCGACGGCCTGCGCAGGGCCGTCGCTGCCGTGGCGCGGGAGAACCCTTCGCTTACCGCGATCAGGGTCGTCGCGTTCGACGGCCTCTCGCTCGAGGCCTCCACCGCTCCGGCGGACAGCGGCGACAAGGCGGCGCCCCGCCGGTTGGCGAGGGAGGGAAAGCCGCTCTACGACCAGGGGCAGCGGCTGCGCGCGGCCGTCGAGACCAACCGCCAGGAAGGGGGTGCCCGCAAGGAAGAGATCGAGATGGCGCGCACCTCCTCGGGCGGGCTTGCCCTGGCCGCCCCGCTGGAGAAGGACGGGTCCGTCGTGGGGTTGGTGGCGGTCGAGACCTCTCCGTTCCCGCACGCACCAGGAACAGGATGGCTGTTCCCCGTCCTCGTGCTGTTCGTCGGCGTCGCGGTTTATTGGGGGGCCGCTGTCGCAATCGGGGAACGGCGCGGGGTGCTGGCGGTCGTGGCATGCGCCTTGCTCGTCGTGGCCATGGTGGTCGTCGCTCGCCACGCCAGCAGCGCCCTGGCTGCAGACATACGGGCGAGCGAAAGCGCCGTCGCGACCGCGGTCGCCGCGGAGGAGGCGAGGGCGGCGAGGGCGCTGCAGGAGGCATCACTCGGCGACGCGCGCACCCTGCATCCTGCGGCGTGGGACTCGGACCTCTTCCGCCGGCCGATCGGGATCGTCCGTGCAGACGGCACGGCGGACGAGGCGAAGGTGGAGCAACGCCTCGGCGCGGGTGCGTCCTCGACCGCGCGCGTCATCGGGACGTACACGGTCCTCGCACTCGCTGTTCTGCTGATCGTGGGGTTTGGTCTCGCCGCCCGCCTGTGGGCCACGCTGCGGAAACACCGCCAGGCGTACGCGTACACCTTCCCCGCGCTTTTCGGGATGCTTCTGCTCGTCTTCCTGCCTTTTCTCTACGGCGTGCTCCTCTCCTTCACCGACCAGTCCCTCTACACCTCGCAGGCCCCGATCGGTGATCTGTTCAGCAAGCTCTGGGTGGGTTTCAAGAACTTCACCGACATCCTCGGCGACTTCCACGTCGCCACCAGCAGTGCGGCCGGCCTCGTCTGGAACTACCAAAACATCTACTGGACCCTGGGAATCACGATCATCTGGACGGTCACCAACGTCGCCTACGGCGTCGGTATGGGGCTCTTCCTTGCGCTCATCCTTAACACGAAGGGACTTCTGGCCCGCCCGATCTACCGGGTGATCTTCATCTTGCCGTGGGCAATGCCCAACTACATCACGGCGCTGATCTGGAAGGGGATGTTCCATCAGCAGTTCGGCGTGATCAACCAGATCATCCAAATGTTCGGCGGCACGCCCGTCTCGTGGTTCGAAAGGACCTCGACCTCGTTGTTCGCGTGCATCGCCACCAACGCGTGGCTGTCGGTGCCGTTCATGATGGTGATCTCGCTCGGAGCGTTGCAGTCGATTTCGGCGGACCTCTACGAGGCCGCACGCGTGGACGGTGCCACGCGCTGGCAGCAGTTCCGCTCGATCACCCTGCCGTCGCTCAAGCCCGCCCTGGTACCCGCGATCATTCTGTCGGTGATCTGGACCTTCAACATGTTCAACATCATCTACCTGGTCTCGGCCGGAGAGCCGGGGCACTCCACCGAGATCCTGATCACGCAGGCGTACAAGTTCGCGTTCGAGCAGTACCGCTACGGCTACGCGGCGGCGTACTCGATGGTGATCTTCGCCATTCTGCTCGGCTACGGCGTCTGGCAGAACAAGTTCACGCGAGCGACGGAGGGGATATGAGCGGCGGCCGGCGCACCGGGGAGTTCCCGCACCTCCCCCTCCACCTGATCCTGCTGATCTACGTCGTTGTCACGCTGTACCCGCTGCTTTGGGTTGTCACCATAGGGTTCTCCGGCCAGCAGGGCCTGATGATTGTGGACATCCCCTCGAACGCGACGCTCCTCGACCGGCTGCGAGCGATCATGCCGTGGCCCGCTCACCTCTCGATGTCCAACTTCGTCTCGGTGTTCACCGAGCAGCCGTTCGCGCGCTGGCTCCTCAACAGCGTGATCGTCGCAACCGCGACGACGATCCTCGGCGTTTTCCTGGCGTGCACCGCGGCCTATGCGTTCTCGCGCTTCCGTTTTCCGGGCCGGCGGGTCGGGCTGATGTCGTTCCTCGTCTCGCAGATGTTCCCGGGGACGCTGATGCTGATCCCGCTCTACATCATCATCGTGCAATGGCTCGGGCTCGGCTCGAACTTCATCGGCCTCATCCTCATCTACTCCATCACGGGGATCCCGTTCTGCGTGTGGATGCTCAAGGGGTACTTCGACACGATTCCGAAGGAGCTGGAGGAGTCGGCCCTGATGGATGGGGCCTCGGCGGCGACGATCTTCTACCGCATCGTGCTGCCGCTCGCCAAGCCCGCCGTTGCGGTGACGGCCCTGTTCTCGTTCATGACCGCCTGGAACGAGTTCATCCAGGCGGCCACCTTCATGGACAAGGCCAACATGTACACGGCCCCGGTGGGCCTGCGTTTCTTCGTCGGAGGCTTCTCGCAGCAGTGGGGCTTTTTCGCCGCCGGCGCGATCGTCACGGCGATACCAATCGTCGTGCTGTTTCTCTTCCTGCAGAAGTACCTGGTTTCCGGCCTCACGGCCGGTGCAGTCAAGGGGTAGTGACTTCGATGAAAGGAGGTGGCGGCACCCGCATCACCGAAGCATGATTTCAGGAGAACCAGATGTGCTCGGTTTTTGAGGAGGAAGGGAGGATTGGTATGAAGAACACGTGGCGTTTCGTTGGTCTGGCGGTCCTAGCGACCGCCGTCTTGGCAACCGTCGGCATGGCGCAGGAGGTCTCCTTCAAGGATCCCGCTGGGGATGACAACGGTCCGGGTGCCTACACCTACCCGACCGACAACGTCTACAAGCCGGGCTCGTTCGACCTCACGTTCTTCAAGATGAAGGCGTCGGGAGGCAAATACCAGATCGACCTCGGCGTCAACACCCAGCTCGAGGACAAGTGCTGGTCGATGCAGTACGGCTTCTGCGTGCAAATGCTCTTCGTCTTCATCAAGGCCGATCCGGCGACGGGACACACCGAGAGTCTGCCGGGGCTGTCCGTGCAATTCGCCAAGGACTCCGGGTGGAACAAGTGCATCATCGTCTCGCCCCAGCCGTCGACCAGGGTCAAGTCCGAGGTCGAGCTCAAGGTCGCGAAGGGCCTGCAGCCCGACATCATCGTTCCGGACCGTACCCGGGGCGCCGGGCGCGTCATCTCGGCGTGGATCGATGCGAAGGATCTGCCGGCCGGCGACATCACCAAGTGGGGCTACCAGGTCATCATGCAGTCGAACGAGGGATTCCCGGATCCGGACGCCCTGCTCACGCGGCGCGTGAACGAGTATGAGGGCCAGCACCGCTTCGGCGGCGGCAACGACTCGCACTGCAACCCGCAGGTGATGGACATCCTGGCCGGCAACGGCACGGGTGACAAGGCCGAGGCGGATCTCCAGCACAAGATGCTGGCCTTCGAGTGCAACGCGGACGGCAGCGTCAAGAGCATGGCGACGCTCACGATGGTCTATCTGAAGAAGTAACTTCGCGGTCCTTTTTGTGAAAGGAGGAAGCAGATATGCGTGCAGTCAAGACCACCTTGGTGATCATGCTTGTGGTTGCCAGCGCCATTCTCATGGCGCGCGCGGCGTCCGCCGATGAGTTCAAGCTCAACCTCAGCGGCGCCACCTACACCAAGTGGCTGTGGGGGAACATGCGGTACGACGGGTCGATGTACAACTTCACGACCGTCCCGGGCGAGGGATACGGCGACAACGGGCAGGGTTCGGAGCTCGAGCTCTTCGTTGACGCGAAGGTGTCGAAGAAGGTGTCGGTGCACGCCCGCATCCACAGCCGCTTCAGCCAGAACGAGTGGACGAACTTCGGCGGTTGGGGCGGCAGCAACCCGCCAAATACCGCCTGTGTCGGTGGGAACTGCGGCGAGTTCGACTCGCGGTCCAACCAGTACATCAAGCTGCGCGGCGTCGCGGTGACTTTCACCCCTGGGTACAAGTGGCTCGACGACGCCGTGATCGGCGCCAACGACTACGGGATGTTCGACCCGTACGTCGTCGGCCGGATCCGCTACATCGACCGCGACAACGCTTCAGGGCTGCTGTTCCAAGGCTCGATGGGCCACCGCGAGTTCACCTGGGACTTCGCCCGGATCTCGCTGCCGCGCCTGTGGGCCGGACCCTACTACAACACCGGCATCTACAACGCGGCGGACGCGTCGTACGCGGTCCAGTTCAAGTACACGGCGTCATCGATGTTCGACCTCGGCGGCATCTTCAACTACGTCAACGACCAGGAGATCAACGCGGCGGACAACAACTTCGACAACGGCCTGAGCCTCAAAACCCGCTTCCGCAACTCCGTGGCAGGTGTCAAGTTCGGGATCCACCCCAACGCGATTCTAGACATCCGCGGCGCCTACTACCGCTCCACCGTCGACTCGGTCCCTCTGGGGCTTCCGGGCAACTGCATGGGCAACAACTGCGACGTGCCGAAGTCGTTCGGGATCAACGGCTACTCTCCGGTGATCACCGGCAACCACGAGGGCAGCTCCTGGAGGGCCGACGTCGACATCAACGACCCGTTCGGCGTGGGCCTGTCGTTCAACGTTGAGGCTTTCTTCCTCGGTGCCAACTACGCATCGATGATGGCGTCGCGCCGCGAGGCCGACGTCCTGCTCACCGAAGGCCACGACAGCGCGTTCGCGTTCCCGGGTCCGTCCAACGCCTCCTACGGTGTATTCGGCGGCAACAAGACCCGCATCGGCTACGGCGGCTGGGACGGCAACGCGGTGCAGGTTCCGACCATCAACGTGGACAACGAGTTCACGGACTTCCCCGAGCCCATGGCGGAAACCGCGATCGGCTGGAAGGGCTTCACTCTCGTCCCGAACTACACCAGCGGCTCGCTGCAGCTTTCCGGTGAGTACACCCACATCGGGTACGACACCAACTGGCAGGCGTGGGGCAACCCGTCGCGCGCCATCGACAACACCGACTACCCGGCCACCGAGCTCGACACCGGCGTCGGCCACAACTTCCGGTCTGCCTACGCCCCGTTCCAGGACAAGAAGACCGACATCGCGGTCTTCAAGGGTAAGTACGTCATGAACCTCGGCAGGGGCGTTGACATCTTCTGGAAGGCGAAGTTGATCAACGAGACCGACAGCCGGATGAACGACGCGCGCTTCCTGCCGTACGTCGCGGGCGCCTGCTCGTACACCGGCCCCTGCAACAACGTTAACGTTGCGAACTACTACTCCCCGGGCCTCTCGACGTCCTCCTACTACTCCAACCCGCCGTGGATCACGGTCACGAATCCGGTGACCGGGGCGGTTCAGTCCGGTTACCAGTGGAAGCCGTGGGATAGCCTGTCCGACGACAACCGCAAGCTCGACTACTACACGCTGCAGCTCGGCGCCGGATACCAGCTCACCAACGACCTCTACGCTTCCATCGAGTACCACCACTATCACGCCAACCTCAAGGACGGCGACACGGCGTTCCAGGCCTACAACCTGCACGAGATGGCCTCGGGCACGCACGACAAGAACTACGTCATCGTCAAGGCCAAGCTTCCGGTCGGCGGCGCCGACATCGGCTTCGAATACCAGTACGTGTTCGGGACGTTCAAGCCGGACTTCGGCGGCGGATTCGTGACCCAGTACGCAGATGCGGGCACCGCCGCGAAGGTCGGCGTGCCGGTCGGTTCACCGGGTTTCGCAGGCCGATACGGCGGTTGGAACAGCCTGCTCGAGCGGCACTTCGACCAGCAGCGCATCGTGGCCTACATGAAGATCTTGTTCTAGCTCCTGGTCTCGTGGAGTGGAAGGACCCGGCTTTTCGCCGGGTTCTTCTGTTTGTCCTGGCGTCGCTCGCCTGAGGTCGGCGTGTCGCACGGCTCTTGAGGAATGAGAGTGTTCTACAATGCACCGGATGGCCGGCGCACGCCGACAACGGAATCGTGTCAATCCCAGGCGCACCCGCGGAGGGTCCATGCGATCTCGCACCAGCGTCCTGCTGCTCGTCGGTCTCGTGGTGGCGGCGTCTGTCGTCTCCGCCTCCGCAGCCGACAAGCCGATCTTCACCCTCGCCGACCCGAGAGGGGATGACTACGGCGACGGTTCTCTCGTCTACCCGCTGCGCGACGACATCCAGCCGGGGGAGCTGGACATCGTGTCGTTCTCGGCCTATCCGGACAAGGCCGGGACGGTCTTCGAGATCGTGTTTGCGAAACCCGTCCGCAAGCCCGAGCGGCGCCCTATCGACGAGATCGGCACGACGCTCGACTCCGTCGCGCGTCTCGGGTTCTACAATTTTAACGTCGACATCTACATCGACGTGGACCGCATCCCCGGCTCCGGCAGCACGGTGATGCTGCCGGGCAGGCGCGCGTCGATCGACCCGGCGTTCGCATGGGAGAAGGCGATTTGCCTGACCCCCCGTCCCGGTCTAGCTGCCAGCGCGCTTCGGTCCATTCTCGAGAGGGAGAGAAAGCCGGAGCTCAAAAAGCGCCAAGCCCAGGTCACCGACGAGGACGAGAAGCAGCTCGCCGCCGCCGTCGCCAGGGACGTGGCGTCGGACGTCTTCTTCCCGACGCTGGTCTGGGTGACCGGAAACCGCGTGCGCTTCTTCGTGCCGGCCTCGTTCCTCGGTGGACTCGCCAAGGACACTTGGGGCTATGTGGTCGCCGACTCGGTGGCGGATCTCCAGTCGAGCGTGGATCTCGGGTTGGCTCTCGGCCGGGACCCGAGAGCGCCGGCGCTGATGATCGTGCCCGTCCAGCCTGGACGAGGGCCGGCTTTCCTCGGGGGCGGGCGCGAGGACGACAGCCTCGAGCCGCCTCTGGTCGACATCATCCTGCCGCCGGGCGTCAAACAGGAGGACGTCCTGAAGGACTACGACCTGCGCGTGGACCGTCCTGTGAAGCTGCCGGGCGTCGTCCCTGCGGACCTGAAGAAGTAGCGGGGCGCCGCCGATAGCGGACCATCTGCGTTTGGTGCGCCGGCGGTCTCCGACCATCCGTGTTGTTGCGCTCGCCCGCTCACATCCTCACATAGCCTCCGGCTATGCTCCGGTGTGGCGGGCTCGCGCGCCTAGCGGCTGGCCGAACCCCGCCGGCGCGGGCTACACGCCTTGTTGCGAGGTCCTGCTCTTCTCGTCCCGTGCTTGGCGCTCAGGGAGCGACAACGACACAACCAGACAACCAAGGGCAGGGCGTACCATCACGGCGTGCAGCCGCGCCGCCGCCGTTGGGCCTATCGCAAGGCGTGCGAGCGGGCCGCGCCGGAGTGTAGCCGGAGGCTACATGAGGACGCGAGGCCGCGATGCGCAACGCAGCGAGAGGTCCGACGCCGGCGGCGCTATTTAAGGCGCCAGATCGAGCTTGCCCGTGCGGGGAGCGAGACCCGCCACGAGCTGCCGACCAGGTCGAGGGTCGCGCCGGGGTCTGCGAAGAGCGTGTCGAATGCGGTCGCGGTGGTCGTGAACGGTCCGGCGTTCTGGAACGACCCGGAGAGGTTGTGGACGACCAGCACCTGCTCGTCCAGCGTTGCCCGGAGGAACGCAAGGACCTGGCTGCTGCCGCTGGCGAGGATCTGGATGCCCCCCGTCCGGAGCGCGGACGACGAGTGGCGCGCCCGGATCAGTAGCCGGTACCGGGAAAGCAGCGAGGTGGGGTCGCCGGTCTCGGTCGCGACGTTGGCGGTGTCCCGGCCCGGCGAGAACTGGAACCAGGGGCTCCCGGTCGTGAACCCGCCGCCGGGCGAGCTCGCGTCCCACGGCATCGGGGTGCGCTTGAGCCTGTCGTCGGTGTCCGAGCTGCCGTTCTGGAGGCCCACCTCCTCGCCGTAGTAGAGGAAGGGAGTGCCCGGAAGCGTCAGGAGAATTGCGGCAGCGTTGCGGAGCTTGCTGGCATCGCGGCCGAGCTGGGTCGCGAGGCGGATCTGGTCGTGGTTGGTGAGGAACGGGGCGTCGTTGGCACCCGGCGGGTAGACCGACTGGACCTCGGCGAGCTTGCCCGAGATCACGCCGGCGTCCCCTGTGGTGACCCCCTGAACGATGGCGGCGGCCAGTGGGAAGTCGAAGTTCATCGGCAGCTCATCGCCGCCCGGTACGGTGGTTGTCGAGCCGTAGTAGGTCGCGATGATCGGTGTGTCCGTCCAGTTCTCGCCGACCAGCGTCGCCTCGGGCTTGACCGAGCGCACGTACGCGGAGAGCTCACGCCAGAAGGCGTGCGTCTCGGGTTGGTCCACCTGAAGCAGCCCGCCTCCGTTCTCGACCAGGTGGCGCGCCGCGTCGAGCCGGAACCCATCGGCGCCACGGGAGAGCCAGAGCGAGGCGAGTCGCTTCATCTCGGCACGGACCCCGGGGTTGCGGATGTTGAGGTCCGGCATCCCCTCCGAGAAGACGCCGTAGAACCACTGGCCGTCCTTGGTGTTCTGGTGCCAGGTCGGGGCGCCGCCGTAGATGTTCCACGGCTGGCGCCAGCCCAGGTCCACGTGGCTCCAGACGTACCAGTTGCGCTTCGCCGCGGTGGGCCCCGACGACGAGTCCACGAACCACGGGTGCCCGGAGCCCGTATGGTTGACGACGAAGTCCACAATCACCCTGATGCCGCGCCGGTGCGCCTGGGTGCAGAGGTTGACGAAGTCCTCGTCGGTGCCGTAGGCCGGGTTGATGTGCTCGTAGTCGACGGTGTCGTAGCCGTGGTAGCTGGGGGAGGCGAAGACCGGCATCAGCCAGAGCGCATCCACCCCGAGGTCGTTGGTGGCGGCGGGGTTGCCGTCGTTGAGGTAGTCGAGCCTGCCGATCAACCCCTTGAGGTCGCCGACGCCGTCGCCGTTGGAGTCGGCGAAGCTGCGCACGAACACCTCGTAGAACACCGCTCCCTTGGACCAGTCGTTGTTCCATGCCGGGGCGGCGCGTTGCAGCGTGCGCCGCGGCGGGCGCGTGTCGCCCTGCCCGAACGTGCTCGCAGCGCACGCCAGGAGCAGGGCCACGGCGAGGGCGGGCATCGCATGCTCGAGCAGGCTTCTGGAGGACCGGCGGGGGTCTGCGCTACGGGGCTCTTCTACCTGTACCATGTTGGCATCCTACCTCGATTCTGATCGCCCGCAAGGGGCGAGAGAGGATGACGAGATGACTCGCTTCGACTCCGCACGCCGCGCGGCCCTGATGCAGGACCTTCTGGGCGTGTTGAGAGGGCGCCCGGTGGACCTCCTCGCGTTCGACCGGGTGCGTGCGGGGCTGCGCCTCAAGCGCGTCGTGGACCGCGGGATCCAGGAAGTGCCGCTCGGGAGCATCGTGGGAACGCTTGGCAGGGAAAAGGGCTTCAACCGGGCCTTCCTGCCGCGCGACGAGGCCCTGCGCGACCGCTGGGAGGAGGTCGAGGAGCTGGCCGAGGGGGCCGCCGGTTTTCCCGCAGTGGAGCTGTACAAGGTCGGCGATGCGTACTTCGTCGTGGACGGGCACCACCGCGTGTCCGTCGAGCGCTCACTGGGGGCGCCCGACATCGAGGCACACGTGAAGGAGTTCCTCACCCCGGTGCAGGTTTCCGCCGAAACCTCGGCCGAGGACGTGCTCGTGCAGAGCGCGCTGGCGGACTTTCTGGAGGCCACGGGCCTCGTTTCGGAGATGCCGGACGAGTTCCGGGCCACCGAAGCGCACGGGTACGAGCGCCTGCTCGAGCACATCACCGTTCACCGCTACTACCGCGGCACCGAGACCGGGCGTGAGCCGAGCTGGGCCGAGGCGGTCGCGTCGTGGCGGGACAAGGTGTACCGCCCGATGGTGGAGGCCATCCGGCGCAGTGGGATCATGGAGGAGTTTCCCGGGCGCACCGAGACGGACCTCTACCTCTTCACGATGGACCACCTGCACCACCTGCGGGAGCGCTACGCGCCCAAGCCCGTGGGGCCCGCCGTTGCCGTGCGTCACTTCAAGTTCTTCTACACGGCCGGCGGCGGGCTGCGCGAGCGGCTGCGCGCCTGGTGGCGGGGAAGGCGGGCGCCCTGAGCTCTTCGGCTACCATGGGGGCGCGATGAAGATCGAACGAGCCTGCGGCGTGCTGCTCCACCCCACCTGCCTTCCCGGCCCCTACGGGATCGGCGACCTCGGACCCTCCGCCTACCGCTACCTCGAGTGGCTCGCACGCGCCGGCGCGAAGTGGTGGCAGGTGCTGCCCCTCAACCCGGTGGGCCCGGGATGGTCGCCCTATGCGGCCACCTCGACCTTCGCCGGCAGCGCCGCGCTCGTCAGCCCCGACCTGTTGCGGGAAGCGGGGCTCCTGCGGGCCTCCGACCTCGCCGATCTGCCCGTGTTCCCGCCGTTCACGGTCGAGTGCGAGCGGGTGATGCCGGCCAAGCGGGCTCTGCTGGCGCGCGCCTTCGAGCGCTTCTCGGCCAGGCCGGACCCAATGGTCGAGGCGGACCTCGCGTCGTTCCGCCAGGACAACGCGTCCTGGCTGCCCGAGTACGCGGCGTACGCCGCTCTGAAGGAAGCCCACCGAGGGGCGCCCTGGCACGAGTGGCCCGAGGACCTCGCCATGCGGAGGCCCGAGCCACTGGCCGCGTGGATCGCACGCCACGAGCGCGAGGTGGCTTTCGAGCGGTTCTGCCAGTTCCTCTTCACCTCGCAGTGGCGGGAGCTGCGTCGCCGGGCGCGCTCGCTCGGCATCCGCATCCTGGGCGACGTGCCCATCTACGTCGCGGACGACAGCGCCGACGTCTGGGCGCACCGCGAGATCTTCCGCCTCGACAAGCGGGGGCGACCGGTGGCGGTGGCAGGGGTCCCCCCCGACTACTTCAGCAAGACCGGCCAGCTCTGGGGCAACCCGCTCTACGACTGGGGTGCCCTGGAGGCGTCCGGGTACGCGTGGTGGGTCGCGCGGCTGCGCGCCGCGCTCGAGCTGGCGGACGCCGTACGCCTCGACCACTTCCGCGGCTTCGCCGGGTACTGGGAGGTGCCGGCGGGGGAGAGGACGGCCGTCAAGGGCCGATGGCTTCCGGGACCGGGCCGCAAGCTCTTCGACGCGGCACGCGCGGCGCTGGGCGAGCTGCCGTTGGTGGCGGAGGACCTCGGCGTCATCACGAAGGACGTGGTGGCGCTGAGAGACGGCCTCGACCTTCCGGGGATGGCGGTGCTGCAGTTCGCCTTCTCCCCCTCGCCCCGCAGCACGTTCGTGCCCTACCTCCTGCGGCACAACACGGTCGTCTATACCGGCACCCACGACAACAACACCACCCTTGGCTGGTACCTGGGGGATGCCCACGATGCCGAGAAGGATTACCTCCGGCGCTACGTCGGGACCGACGGGCACGAGATCCACTGGGACATGATCCGGCTCGCGCTCTCCACGGCCGCCGATCTGGCCGTGGTCCCCCATCAGGACATCGCAGGGCTCGGCGCGGATTGCCGCATGAACACGCCGGCCACGACAAAGGGGAACTGGCGGTTCCGCCTCACCGACTGGATGCTCGGGGACGGGCTGCGCGACCGCTTCGCGGAGCTGGCCTCGCTGTACGGCCGCTCCGGCTCGTGAAGCCATCGAGCCACACATGGAAACTTGGCCGTCGTCTTTGCAGTGATCGTTCTCAGCCCAGCGCTCCTTTTCTTGCCCCGCGGGTGCGCGGCCTCTCGGCGCTTGCTCGCCCCCGCGCGCTGCGCTCCGAGACTCCTCCGGCTGCGACCGAGCAGGGACGTCCCGTGGTGGGGCCCCTCGCTGTTCGCATGAAACCGCGCCAGCGACACCCCACCTTGG
>JBGQAK010000037.1:0-8021 GCA_041494245.1 Thermoanaerobaculaceae bacterium | reverse complement strand
CCGGCGGGTGGAAACGCTGGCCGAGCACGAGCGCGCAGCGCGAGGGCGAGGAACAGCGAGGGTCCGCACGCCGGTCTGTGCCAGCTCGGTCGCACGCGCAGGCGGGTCGGAGGGCTGCGCTCGATGCGCAGCCCGAGCGACCGCTCCCAGCCCGCGGGGCAAACAAAGAGCCACGAAGTGGCAGCAAGGAATCGAATCTGGCGAGTGCAGCCGAGCTTCAGAAGGTGATACGGCGAGGGGGCAGGGTGTTGCCGGCGGCGAGCAGGCGGGCATCCTCGACCAGCGCGTGCCAAAGTCGCTCGGCGGTGGCCTTCAGCGCCGCCTCGTCCCCGGCGTTCGGGACGATGTAGTCCGCGGCCTCCTCGCGTGTCGCGTCATCGAGCTGCACCGCCAGCACACGCTCGAACGCCCCGGGAGTCCAGCCGGCGGCGAGCGCACGCGCACGCCGAACCGGCGCCATCGCCGTGACCACCACCAGCCTGTGGTAGTCGCGGTAGTAGCCCGTTTCGACCAGGAGCGCGGCCTCCACGACCGCCACGGCCGGAGGGTCGGGGCCGTGTTCCAGGGGGTCGAGCCAGGCGGCGAGCCATTCGCGGACGAGCGGATGGACGGCCTCCTCGAGCCGGCGCCGCGAGGTCGGGTCCGCGAGCACCAGGCCGGCCAGCGCCGCGCGGTCCACGTCGCCGTCGTTGGTGAGCAGCCCCGGCCCGAAGAGCGTCTCGACCGCACGACCGCCCGGTCCGCCGCGGCGGTATAGCTCCCGCACCACGAGGTCGGCATCGCACACCGCAGCCCCGAGGTCACAGAGCAGGCGCGCCAGCGTGCTCTTGCCGCTCGCCACCCCGCCGGTGAGGCCAACCCTCAGCACGTCACCCCTCCGACCTCATCGCTCGTCCCTCACGCCTTCTCCCCGAGGCCCCTGCGCCGCATCGCTGCCATCACCGTGTTGTTCAGCAGGCCCGCGATGGTCAGCGGGCCCACGCCGCCGGGGACCGGGGTGATCGCGGAGGCCACCTCGCGCACCGCCGTGAAGTCCACGTCCCCAACCAGCGTGTAGCCGCGCCCGGCGAGCTGCGCCTGACGCTCCTTGTCCCCGGGGTAGAGCCTCGCCACCTCTTCGGGGTCCTCAACGCGGTTGACGCCCACGTCCACCACCACTGCCCCCGACTTCACGTACTCGGCGGTGACCAGCGCCGGCCTGCCCGCCGCCGCCACCAGGAGGTCCGCCTCGCGGCACACGGCCGGCAGGTCGCGGGTGCGCGTGTGGCACACCGTGACCGTCGCGTGCCGGGCGACCAGCAGGGCCGCCATCGGCTTGCCGACGATCTCCGAGCGCCCCAGCACGACGGCCCGGCAGCCTGCGAGGGTCACGCCCGACGCATCCAGGAGCTCGAGGATCCCGGCGGGCGTGCACGGCACGAACGCCGGCCTTCCCTGGTGCAGCAGGCCGACGTTGGTGGGGTGCAGGCCGTCCACGTCCTTGGCCGGCTCCACGAGGTCGAGAAAAGTGCGGGCGTCCAGAGGCTTTGGCAACGGAAGCTGGAGCAGGATGCCGTCCACGTCGGGATCGGCGTTGAGCGCGGCGATGAGGCGCGCGAGCTCCTCCGCCGGCGTGTCCGCGGCGAGGTGGTGGGTCGCCGAGCGGATGCCGACCTGCTCGCACGCCTTGCCCTTGGAGCCGACGTACGCCCGCGAGGCGGGGTCGTCCCCCACCAGGATCACCTCGAGCCGCGGGACCACCCCGCGCGCCGCAAGCTGCCGAACCCGGGCCGCCACGCGCTCGCGGATCGCGGCCGCCACCGGGGCGCCCTCCAGGATCCTCGCGGTCATGTCTCCTCCCGCCGCGCCACGGTCAGCGCGGCAATGCCGCCGGACAGGTCCGCGCTCGAGACGAGCGTGAAGCCCTGGGCCGCGAGCAGCTCGCCCATCTCGACCCGGTCGGGGAAGGTGCCCACCGAGGCCGGAAGGTAGGCGTAGGCGCCGCCATCGAGTGAGATCATGCTCCCGAGGGGCGCCACGACGAGCCGGTTCCAGAGGACGAGAGCCGCCGCCATCGCGCGCAGCCGGGGGCGGTGCAGCTCGACGACCGCAAGCACACCTCCGGGCGAGAGCACCCGCCGGATCTCGCGGAACCCCGCGGCCAGGTCCGAGAAGTTGCGCACCCCGAAGGCGATCATCACCGCGGCAAAGGTGCCGTCAACGAAGGGAAGGGCAAGCGCGTCCGCCGCGGTCCATGCCACCTCTCTCTGCCGCCGCCGTGCCTTGCGCACCGCCAGCGCCAGCATGTCCACGCAGAAATCCCCACCCACCACCGCGCGATCCCGGATTGCAAGCGCCACGTCGCCGGTGCCCGTGGCCAGGTCCAACACTGGCCCTGCGGGGGCGTGCACGAGCGCGGCGACGAGCCTCCGCCGCCACGCCACGTCCCGGCGCATCGAGAGCAGCCGGTTCAGGAAGTCGTACCGGGGCGCCACCTCGCCGAACATCGCGCGGATGGCCTGGGGCTGACGGGCGAGCCGGTCGTCCATCGCCGCGACGGTAGCACGCGCCCCGTCACCCCTCAAGGCGACGGCGGCGCGGCGATCGCCTTCGCCAGGTCGTGGATCACCACGAAGCGCGAGGCCGAAAGCTCCTCCCGCCCGCGCTCCGCCAGCTCCCGGCACTCGGCGATGGGGCGCTGCTCGCCGCCCGGCCACGTGAAGCACGCGCCCCCGGTGGAGACCGCCGGCCCCTCGGCCACGAACACGAGCCCGTTCCCCACCACCGAGCCGTCGTTGAGGACCGCGATCGAGCCCACGGACCGGTCGAGGGGGCGGCCGACGAAGCACGCGGGTGCGGGGATGCCGAGCAGGGCCAGCAGCGTGGGCGCGATGTCCACCTGCCCCCCCAGCACCGGCACTTCGCCGGACAGTCGGCCTCCCGGCAGGAGCGCAAAGAACGGGACCCGGCGCAGCCGCACCAGCACCGAGGGCTCCCACCGCGGCTCGCCGGCCAGGCCAAGCAAGCGCTCCTCGACAGGGAGCCCGGCCTCGTGGTCGCCGTAGAGCGCCACCACGGTGTGCGCCAACACGCCGGAGTTCTCGAGCGCGGCCATGAACGAGGCCAGGGAGGTGTCGAGGTAGTGCATGGCGTGGATGTAGTTGCCGAGTGGGGTGCCCTTCAGCTCGCCGACGTCGAGCACTTTGTGCTGGTCGGGGAAGAGGTCGAACGGGTGGTGGAGGCCAAGGGTGATGAGGAACGCAAAGAACGGCTGCCGCTGCGTCTCAAGCAGCTTCACAATGCGCTCGAAGAACACGGCGTCCGCGAGCCCCCAGCCGATCGCCTCCCCCGGCCCCAGCTCGTCCCTGAAGATCATCCGGTCGAACCCGTAGCGCGGGTGGAGCACGCCGCGGTTCCAGAACCCCTTCTCGAATGCGTGCGCCGAGAACGTCGAGTAGCCGTGCTGCCGCAGGACCTCCGGGAGTGCCACGAACCGGTTTCCCTGGCGCCGGAACGCCACCGCTCCGCGGTCGAGCGCGTGCTGCGAGTTGAGCACCGCGAACTCCCCGTCCGAGCTGCGCCCCTGCCCGGTCTGGTCGAAGATGAAGGGGAAGTAGAGCGCCCGCGAGCGCAGGGAGTTCAGGAACGGCGTGACCTCGACGCCCTTCACCTTTGCGCCGATCACCCACTCCTGTAGCGACTCCACCTGGATGAGCAGCAGGTTGGCGCCCTTCGCCACGGCGAAGGAGTCCCCGACGGCGGCCGAGGCCACGGCCCGCCCGGCGAAGAACGCCTTCACCCGCGCCGTCTCCTGCGGGTCCGGCGTCTCGCGGCTCGCCCACTCGCGGTAGGTCCGCAGGGCGTCAAACAGGTGGACGTTCACCACGCCCCAGCGGCCGACCAGCGAACGCTGCGAGAAGAGCTGCCCAGCGGTCGCGGGGTCGCGCATCCCGTGCCGCAGGTTGCGCAGGGCGGGGACACCGGCCGCAAGGCAGAGCGCGACGAGCGCGGCGGCGGCAAGGGCGCGCACCCGCACGGGGGGCGCCTCGGTGCGCGCGCGCCGCGGCCACAGCACCGCGAACGCCAAGGTGCCTGCCACGCCCGCGGCCAGCCAGGCGTCGGTCGGGCGCAGCAGCGCGCGCACGCTCCCCTCCACCTGCCCGATCTGCCGCGCAGCGGCCAACGCGACGACCGGCACCACGGTGTCGAAGTAGCGCAGGTATACCGCATCGGCCGTCGCCACCAGGCTCGCCAGCGCCACCACCACACACCCCGCCACCCCCCGGAAGCGGCCCGGGACCAGCGCGACGGGAAGCGCCACGAGCGCCGCCGCCGAGGCCGCCAGCACGCCGCCTCCGCGCCAGAGCTGCAGGTGCGAGACCTCGGAGAACGTCACCGTGACGAGCCCGATCGCGAGCCAGGTCCAGAGCACGGGCACGGCCTCCAGCGCGGTCCACGCCCACGAGCCCGCGGCCGGGCGCCAGCACCGCGTCACCAGCGGGAGGGCGATACCGGCCAGCAGGAACGCGGCCCCCAGGAGGGCGCACCGCCAGATAACACGGACAGGAACGCGAAACGGCTCGGCGCCCGCCGGCGGGCCATACCACGCCACCTGCTCCCGCACCATCTCCCACTCGAGGAGCCACTTCCCCGACCTGTCGGGAGCGTGCACCCGCGCCGTGACCTCAGCGGTCTCTCCGGGGCGTACCGGGCCCGCGAAGCGCGCCCGCAGCCCGTCCCGCTCCACTACCGTGCCATCGGGGGCGAGCCAGTGGTAGGAGAGGTTGTCCCCCGCCTCCTCGGACCAGGTGGCGGTGCCGACGTTGCGCAGGCGCAGGCGGATGTCCCGGTTGCGATCCGCCCAGAAGACGCGCGGCGTCTCGTGGCTCACCACCTGCCATGCCAGGGAGGGGTGCTCGGCAGCGACCGCCCGCGGCGCAATCAGGGCGGGCAGGAGGAGGGAGGCGCGGACCAGGCGTCCGGGAAGCTTCACCGGCGAGATTCTATCCTGGTGCCATCCCGCGGCCCGGCGGCGGCACCTCGCCTTTGACGGGCGCCTGCCGCTGCACCGGCGCGGTGCCGAGGCCGTGGTCGAAGACCATCTTCCCGCCCAGGTAGCCGTTGTAGCCGACGAGGCCCGCCGCGGCGGCGGCAAACAGCAGGTAGGCCCACGGCACCAGTCCCTTGAACCACCCGCGCCATCCGAGCAGCACACGCATGGCGGCCAGCGCCAGCAGGAACCACATGGCCAGCTCCCCGACCTGCTCGTGGCGGGCGATCAGCGGTGCGGCCGCCGGCGGCACGACTGCGTCGTCGTGGGCGGCGTTTCCGGAGAGCACCGCGGCCACGCTTCCCAGCGCGGCGAGCACCATGAGCACGCCGCCTGCGCTCTCGAGGCCCCGCGCTCGCGGGTGGCGCGCGAGGAACTCGAAGAGGAGCGCGACAAGGCTCAAGGCGATCGGAAAGTGTACGAGTGCCGGGTGCAAAGGATCTGGCAGGAATCCCATGTCTCCCTCCGCCGGGGGGCTGGACAAGTCTACCTTCAAGACGGGGTACGATACCACCCGTGGACGTCGTCATCCTGCTCGTGATCGCCGGGTGCGCCATCCTGGGGATGGTCTGGGGCGCGCTCCGCATGGCCGCCGCGTGCGCGGCGGTCGCCGCCGCGGTGCTGGCGAGCCGGTGGGGGGGCCCCGCGGCCGCCCGCCTCTTCACCGGCCACGCCGAGCCCACCAGCCACGAGCGCATGGTCGCCGTGGCGGCCGTGGCGATCGTGGCGGCGTTGCTGGTCTGGCTGGCGGGGATGGGGCTGCGGCGCGGCCTCACAGTGCTCCATCTGGGTTTCCTGGACCGGCTCGCAGGGCTGGTGCTGGGGGCGGCGGCCGCGATCGTCGTGCTGGCCGTGCTGCTCGGCCTCGCGGCCCTGGGGGGGCGCCCGCCGTCCTCACCGTGGGCGAGCCGGCTGTCGCAGGCGGGCGTCACCTGGCTCGCGCTTCAGAAGTTCTCAACCAGCAGCGCGATCCCCAGCAACACGCCGAGGATCCCGACCAGCAAGGGCCAGCAGCCCCACTGAGGCTTTACGCGACGGTCCAGCTCGGCCTCGAGCATGCGCCGGAGGGTCTCCACCTGTCCCTTCTGGCGCTCCTGCCCCGCGGGCTCGCTCACGGAGCCAGAATACCTTGACTGGGGAGCCCTCAGGCGCTAGGTTGTGAGTACCCGCCCAGCCACCTCCGGATCGGAGGTGGTCCAATGGTTGCCAAGGTCTACTCGGCCGTACCACGCGGCGTCGAGGCGTTGCGCGTCCAGGTGGAGGTGGACGCCCGCCCCGGCCTGCCCAACCTCGCGGTGGTCGGGCTGCCCGACCCGGCGGTGCGCGAGGCGCGCGAACGGGTGCTGGCGGCGATCCGCCACCTCGGTTGTCAGCTCGAAACCAAGAGCATCGTCGTGAACCTCTCGCCTGCCGAGGAGCGCAAAGAAGGCGCCCTGCTCGACCTCGCGATCGCAAGCGGGGTGCTCATGGCCGCCGGGCTGGTGCCCAACGAGGAGCCCGACGCGTGGCTGCTAGGTGAGCTCTCGCTCGACGGGACCGTGCGTCCGGTGCGGGGGGTGCTGCCGATCGTGGAGGCGGCCACCGCGGCCGGCGCCGCGGTCGTGCTGCCCGCCGGGAACCGCAGCGAGGCCGAGGTGGTGCGCGGCGCCCGCCTCTTCCCCGTGACCTCGCTGGCCGAGCTCGTCAGGCACCTGCGGGGCGAGCGGATGCTCGAGGAGATCGTGGGCGGAAACGGCCGATTGTGGCCCGCGCCGGAGTCTGCCGCGGCCGACCTGGCCGAGGTCGGAGGCCAGGAGCACGCCAAACGGGCGCTCGAGATCGCCGCCGCCGGTGCCCATCACTTGCTCCTGCTCGGGCCGCCCGGCGCCGGCAAGACCATGCTGGCCCAGCGCTTGCCGGGGATCCTGCCGCCCTTCGACGAGGCGGAGGCGCTCGCGACCACCAAGGTGTACTCGGTGGCCCCTGGCGTTCCGCGCCCGGACGGCCTCATCCGGCAGCGCCCGTTCCGCTCGCCGCACCACACGATCTCGGCGGCGGGCCTGGTGGGCGGCGGCACCGTGCCGCGCCCCGGAGAGGTCTCCCTCGCCCACAACGGCGTGCTCTTCCTGGACGAGATCACAGAGTTCCGCCGCGACGTCCTGGAGGTCCTCCGCCAGCCGATGGAGGCGGGGCGCGTCGTGATCGCGCGCGCCGCCGGCTCGCTCGCCTTCCCCGCCCGCTTCCAGCTCGTCGCCGCCGCCAACCCGTGCCCGTGCGGGCACCTCGGGGACCCGCGCCGCGAGTGCCGGTGCACTCCCCCGGAGATCCGCCGCTACCGTGCCCGCCTCTCGGGGCCGCTGCTCGACCGCATCGACCTGCAGCTCGAGGTGCCCGCTGTGTCGTACCGCGACCTGGCGCGCGGAGGCTCGGGCGAGTCCTCGCGGGCAGTGCGGGAGCGCGTCATCGCCGCCCGCGAGCGGCAGTGCCGGCGCAGGGCGGGCGGCGGACGCCCCGCCAACGCCGACCTCAGCCCATCGGAGGTCCGGCGCTGGTGCGCCCCCGACGGCGAAGGTGAGCGCCTGCTGGAGCTCGCGATGAGCAAGCTGGCGCTGTCCGCGCGCGCGATCCACCGCATCCTGCGGGTGGCCCGCACCATCGCGGACCTGGATGGCAGCGAGCAGCTCGCGGCGCGCCACGTGGCGGAGGCGATCGCGTACCGGAGCCTCGACCGACTTGTCGCCGGCTAGGAGCCTGCCCGGGGAACGGCCCTGCCTTGCGGCCTTCTTGTTTGCCCGGGGGTGGCCCACCTTTCTCTGTTGCCACTTCGTGGCTCCTTGTTTGCCCCGCGGGCTCGGAGCCTCGGTGCTTGCCACGCGGGTGCGCGGCCTCTCGGCGCTTGCTCGCCCCCGCGCGCTGCGCTCCGAGACTCCTCCGGCTGCGACCGAGCAGGGACGTCCCGTGGTGGGGCCCCTCGCTGTTCGCATGAAACCGCGCCAGCGACACCCCACCTTGG
>JBGQAK010000032.1:0-14217 GCA_041494245.1 Thermoanaerobaculaceae bacterium | reverse complement strand
TAGTCCAATTGTGAAACGTGTTTGTTTCAGTTTTCCGTCGTACGATGTCGAGTCGTTTTTCAAACCAGACATGAAAAAACCCCCGGAGCCGGAAGGCCCCGGGGGTGCGAGTGAGCACTCACACGTTCATTTCTTCTTCGTGTCGCCCGTGGCCGCGCCGTGGAGCTTGATCTCCACCTTCTCCTCCAGCTTGTTGTAGTACTCGTTCAGGACCGCGATCACCTCCGGCTTGGAGAATTCCGGAGGAACCGGCTTCCCCTCGCTCATGAGCTTGCGGAGGAGCGTGCCCGAGAGCAGGAGGCGGGCGCCGCCTTTGTAGTTCCCGTTGTCGTCGATGACGGCCTTGCTCTCGTGCGGGCAGGTCTTCATGGAGGCCATGGTGCCGCACTCGTAGCAGTAGAAGGTCCAATCCATGCACAACGGCTTCAGCAGGAGGGCGTCCTGCGGGATCTCGAGGAAGATCTTCTGCGCGTCGAACGGCCCGTAGTAGTCGCCGACGCCTGCGTGGTCGCGGCCGACGATCAGGTGGCTGCAGCCGTAGTTCTGGCGGAAGACCGCGTGCAGGAGCGCCTCGCGGGGACCCGCGTAGCGCATGTCGAGCGGGTAGCCGGCCATGGCCACGCGCTCCTTGCGGAAGTACTTGTTGATCAAGGCGTCGATCGCCTTCACCCGGACGTCGGCGGGTATGTCACCGGGCTTCAGCTTGCCCACGAGCTGGTGGATGTACACGCCGTCGCAGACCTCGATGGCGATCCAGGCCAGGTAGGCGTGGGAGCCGTGCATGGGGTTGCGCAGCTGCAGCGCCGCCACCGTGTTCCAGCCGCGCTCCTCGAACATCTTGCGCGCCTCGGCAGGCCGCTGATAGAGGCCCTTGAACTGCTCGGGGAAGTACGACTCGGAGAGCACCTTCACGGGGCCGGCCAGGTTTACCTCGGCCTGATCCATCACCATCTTGACGCCCGGGTGCGCCATGTCGGTGGTCCGGAAAACTTGCTGGCACTCGTGCTTCTTGTCGATGGTGTACTTCTCGGTCACCTTCATGGTGGCCATCAGAGTGTTCGTTTCGGTGTCCCAGAGCGCGACCTCCTCGCCGATCTTGATGGAGTCGGCGAGGGCTTTCCCCGCCGAGAGGGTGATGGGGATCGGCCAGAAGAGGCCGTTCTTGGACGGCATCTTGTACGAGTCGCAGACGCCCTTCCAGTCCGCCTGCCCCATGAAGCCGTCGAGGGGCGTGAATCCCCCGATCCCCAGCATGATGAGGTCGCCGGTCTCGCGGCTGGTCAGCGGGACCTTCTTGAGACCGTTCGCCTTCTTGCTCTCGTCCTCGCGCGCCTTCCCTTCGAGGAGCAGGCACTTGAGCTCCTTACTTCCGTGCGGGTTTACGAGCTTTCCCATGAACGTCCTCCTTTTCCAGAAGTTGAAATCCTCTCCGGATCCCCCTTTGCGTTATTGGACTCACACCGGTCTCGTCATTCGCTCGTGGACCATCGCCAGCATGCGGTAGACCATGTGCGCGAACTTCGAGTAAGGGAACGTGGCGAACAGGCACAGCACCACGGTGAGGTGCAGGATGTAGATCCAGGCGTTCAGCGCTGGCGGGAACAGGAAGCGCCCGACCTCGGTGAGCACGCCGGTCGCGATCAGCAGGAGGACGACGGACAGGAAGAAGTTGTCGAACGCGGTCGACGACCCCGTGCGGTCGCCGCCGACCAGCCGGTTGTACAGCACAATGGCGCCGCCGACCACCAGCAGGACCGCGGAGAGGTTGCCCAGCACCTTGAACGGGTGCAGGAGCGGCAGCGGCATCTCCGACTTGAGCACGTAGATGGCCAGGAGGAGCAACCCCGATGTGACGGCCGCGCCGACGAAGCCCCACAGGAGGGCGAAGTGCCCCCAGCGGCGCGAGGCCGCCGCGTCGCACGAGCCGAACCGCTTGTGCGTCGAGATCTCGATCAGCACGGGGAGCAGGTTGGCGCCGAACGACCCCGACCGCTGCCCGCTCGAGCCGAGGAGGTTCCAGAAGCGCAGGCCGCTCGGGAAGATCGCCAGCATCACCAGGCCGGCGACCGGGAAGAACACCGCGTAGATGAGCCAGTGCGGCACGACGTCCTTGTACTCCTTGATCTCCGCCGGGATCTGGAGCCCGGTCACGGCGTAGAGCACCAGCACCCAGAACAGAAAGGGCGCCCCGAGGAGCAGCGGCCAGGTGCTCCCCGCCTTCGCCACGAGCCGCCCCATGAACGCGGGGACTGCGAGCTTCTCGACCATGAGCGAGCGCACCGTCTGCATCACGTCGCCGGGCTTGGCGTCCCTGGGGCAGCGGACGGTGCAGTCGTTGCACTGGTGGCACAGCCATACGGCGGGGTCGTTGACCAGCTGGTCTCCGAGCCCCCACTGGGCCTTCAGCATCTGCCGGCGCGGGAACGGGCCGTCCTCAGGGGCCAGCTGGCACACGCTGGAGCACGTGGCGCACTGGTAACAGCGCGCGGCGGTGACGCCGCCGCGACTGGCGAGTTCGTCGCGGAATTCCGCCGAGGGGAATACGTAAGCAAGTGGGGCCATAAAACGACCTCCGTTAGAAACCCTTCATCGGGTTCGGGCCGGTTTCCTCAATCGTTTTCTCGAACTCCGCGAAGATCTGCGGGATGCGTTCGAACTCGTTGCGGCTGATCTCGACGATCCTCACGCGGTTGGACTCCAGTTTGAGCCGGGTGAGCGTCTCCTGGATGTTCTCCATCCGCTTGTTGGCGAGCTCGGAGCCCGTCATGTAGTGGCACTGGTAGTCGTCGCCCTTCCGGCAGCCGATGAGCAGCACGCCGTCGACGCCGCGCGCCATCGCGTCGGCGATCCAGATGACGTGCACCGCACCCAGGCAGCGCACCGGGATGACCCGCACCCACGGGTTCCACGAGAGCCGGCGGGCCGCCGCCTCGTCCAACGCGGGGAGCGCGTCGTTCTCGCACAGGAACGCCACCACGCGGGGCTTCTCGTCGACCTCGTCCGGAACCTCGATGGCCTTGACCATGCTGCCGATCGCGTCAATCGAGTACTCGGGGAAGTTGATGATGCGCTCGGGACAGCAGCCGAGGCAGGTGCCGCAGCGGCGGCAGCGCATCGGGTTGTACTGCGGCGTATACTTGACGTCCTCGTTGATCGCGCCGAACGGGCACTCCTCGGTGCAGCGCTTGCACTGCGTGCAGCGCTGGAGGGAGAAGTCGGCGTAGGAGATGTCGCCCGCACGCGGGTGCACGGCCTCGCCGCGCGTCGCGGCGCTGATGCACTGGACGGTCTTGAGCCCCGCACCCCACCCGTCCTCGGCCGCCTGCGCGGCATCCATCGGCGCGCGTACCGTGCCGGCGGCGTAGATTCCCGTGCGCCGGGTCTCGTACGGGAAACAGATGTAGTGCGAGTCGGAGAACTTGTAGCGCAGCACCGGGAGGTCCGGTCCCTGGCGGTACTCGAGGTTGAGGATCTCGGTCCCCTCATGGTAGGCGAGCTCCTCGGCGACCTTCGACGCATGAGCGCGCTGGACATCGGAATCGCCCTTCTCCGCGCCCACCCTGGCGTCCCGTAAAGCGCGGATGGCCTCGCTGTCCGCGGAGTTCGGGATCATCCCGACCGCGAGCACGACGAGGTCGGCCTGGAGCGCCGCGTCGGGGCCCAGGAGACTGTCCTTCAGCCGCACGACGAGGTTGCCCTCCGGGCCCTTCTCCACCTTTGCGACCTCGCCGCGGGTGAACATGCTGCCGGGCTGCTCCTGCACCGCCTGGTAGAAGTGCTCCATCTGGCCCGGCGTGCGCATGTCGCGATAGACCACGGCGCACTCCATGCCGGGGAGGTCGCGGTGGACGGCCGCCACCTGCCTGAGTGTGGTCACGCAGCACTCGCTCGAGCAGTACGGGAGATGCGCGGGGTCGCGCGAACCGGCGCACTGGACGAAGAGGATCCTGCGGGGCGGTTTCCCGTCCGACGGCCGTCGGATCTCCCCTTTGGCAATCATCCGGTCGAGATCAACCGACGTGACGACATCGGGGGTGAGGCCGTAGCCGAGATCGCCGAGCTTCGTGGCGTCGTACGGACTCGCGCCGGTGGCCTGGACGATCGCCCCGGCCTGGAAGGTCTCTTTGCCAGAGGGGGACTCCACGTCCACGGTGAACTGCCCAGGCTGGCCGGCGATGTGCACCGTCCGGGCCTGCAGGAGGACGCGGACGGAGGAATTCCCCTGGACTTCCGAGACGAGCTCGCCGATCGTGTTTTTGTGCAGCTCGCCGTACGGCGGCCGCTCGGGGGCGGCGTCCTTCACACCCACCATGGAACCGCCGAGCCGCGCGGAGGACTCCACCACCACGACCGGGTGACCCATGCCCGCGGCGGCCTTGGCCGCGCTCAAGCCGGCCACGCCTCCGCCGACGACCAGGACCGTCTTCTCTATGGTCTCGGCCAGGGGCTTCGGAAGGATGTTCTTCTTGATCCGCACCAGCCCCATCCGGAGGAGGTCCTCGGCAAGCATCTGCGTGTCCTCCTCCCCGTGCGGGTGGGACCAGGCCACCTGCTCCCGGAGGCCGATGCGCTCGACCGACACCTTGAGGGGATCGAAGCAGAACTCGGCGGTCTTGGCGCGCGGCGAACAGGCCGCGATGAGCACGCTGTCCACCGACCCGTCGTCCACGGCCTTCCGGATCGTCGCGACGCCCTCCTCGGAGCAGAGGAACGGGTGCATGACGACCGACTTCGCGCCGCCCTTCTTCGCCAGGGACTCCAACCCGTCCGTCTTTATCGCGGCACCGATCTCGCAGCCGGTGCACAGAAAAAGGCCTACGTTTTCCATCACGCGCTCCTTCTCGCGGCCACCGACGCCTTCGCGGCCGCTCCCGTGGCGTCGCGCACCGAGGCCGCGACGTCCTCAGGCCGCCGGGCGACACCGGCGATGAACAGCGAGGCCCCGGGATTATCGAGACCGAACCCGTCGTCGTCCATGACGACCTCGAACGGGGGCTTCTCCCCCTTGAGGCTGGAGACCATCCCTGTGGCGAGCACGACGAGGTCGGCGAACGCGTCAAGGATCCTTCCCGCCTCCACGTCCTCCAGGCGGAGCTTGAGCCCGCCGGCGCATTCCTCTATCTTCCCGACCTTGCCCTTCACGAGCTTCACGCCCTCCATCGCCGCGACCTTCGTGAGCACGTCTTCGTTGCGGCCGGGCGCCCGCCGGTCGATGTAGTACATCGTCACCTCGGCGTCGGGGATCTGCTCCTTGACGTAGGTCGCCTGCTTGAGCGAGGCCAGACAGCACACCGCCGAACAATACGGCAGGTGGTTGACGTCGCGCGACCCGGCGCACTGCACGAAGGCGATCTTCTTCGGCGGCGTTCCGTCGGAGGGTCGAAGGATCTTCCCGCCCGTGGGACCCGAGGGCGAGGCAAGTCGCTCGAAGTTGACGTTTGCGACCACGTCCTGGAAACGGCCGCCCCCGAGTTCGGGGAGCTTCTCGATGGGATAGGGACTCCAGCCGGTGGCGAGGACCACCGCCGAGGCCTCGATCGTCTCCTCGTGGCCGGCGGCATTCAGATCGATGGCGTCGTATGCACAGGCGTCCACGCAGGCCTTGCAGCCGGACGGACATGCGCTGCGGTCCAGCACGAATCTCCGCGGCCACGCATCCGGGTGCGGAAGCCGGATGGCGGTCACCTCGTTCATCCCGAGGTTGAACGGATCGGGCACCTTCGCTGGACACACCTTGGCGCACTCGCCGCAGACCGTGCAGCGCTCGTTGACGAAACGCGGCGAAACCGCGATCGTGACCGACCACCCGTCCGCGCTGCGATCCGCCTTCGCCACCCGCGCTCCCGTGAGGGCGCGGATGCGGGGGTTCTTCTCCAGACGGCGGACGTTGATCTCCATGCCGCACGACGGCGGACAGAGCTTCGGGAAATACTGGTGGCTGCGGAGCACGCGGCCGCCGACGGTCTGCTCGCGCTCGACGAGGACTGCCTCTTTGCCGGCCTCCGCCGCCTCGAGGGCCGCCGTGATGCCGGCGATCCCCGCCCCGACGACGAGGAGGGGCCGCGGACTGGAAACGTTCATACCTTCCTCCGGACGTTCGGTGCGCCTTCGCGCACCTTCATTGTGGGTTCGGCGAACAGGGCGAAGCGGAGCCAGCGGAAGGCGAAGCGCAGAAGCGCCAGGTCGTCGTCCCGCAGCGTCGCCACGAGGGAATCCTCGAGTTCGAAACGCGAAAGGAACGTGCTGTCGAAGACGAAATCGCGGAACTTGTCGAGGTCGTAGCATGCGGTGTGGAATATCTCCATCCGCTTCGGATCGAGCTGGCGGCCCCCGATGAACCAGGGGTGTGAAACGATCCCGCGGTACCCGGCTTCGATCTCCTCCCTGGCCGCCACGCCCTGGTCGGTCCGCCACTTGTCGACGGTCCATTCCTTCGGTTCGGTGCGGCCTTTGCAGAAGTCGTCCTCGAAGAGGAAGTACACCGGTTGAGGCTCCTCCCCCGCGCGTGCGGGCGGAAGTGCCATCCCTACGGGATACATCCGGCACGACCACGGGCGATCCTGGTACACGTCGCACCCCGCGTCGCCGGCGAACACGCACCGCTTTTGGGGCTCCTCGCCCATCCGGAGCATCAGGACGGGGAGGTGGAGATCCTTCGTGACCGGTGTGAGCGTATGCCGCGCGATAAACTCCCCGGTGGTGATGCCGAGGCGGCGGGAAAGGCTCAGGACATCCATCGGTGTCAGCAGGATGTTCACGTCCGCGCAGCAGTTCGTAAAGCAGGAAAGCTCCGGGTGGCAGCCGAACCGGAACCGTCCGCCGGCCTCGAGCCTTCGCTGGTTGCGGAGCGCCTCGGGCAGGGCTTGCGCTCTCGCCGCGGGAGCCGGTTTCCGAGCGAGCTTTCCCTTGGCGGGGGTCCTCCCCCGTTTCACTTCCACCGTCTTCTTCTTCATCAGGTGCCTCCCTTTCGCCGGACGGTGCGACCTCCTTTCTTCTGCTTCTTCGCGGGTTTCCGGTCCTTCGTGACGATGCGATCCACAAGGGCAGTTTCGGACCATACCGCGATGGGGGAAGCGCAGCCGCTCGCCGGGTCCAGGCGATAGCGGTAGGAGACCTTCACATTGTACTGGGACATCATCCAGTCCCAGCCCTTCCGGTAATACGGGCAGTCGTTATTGAAGCACGCAAGGTGGCGCCGCTGATCCCAGCCGCCGGCCTCCGGCAGCTCGAAGCCCTGGAGCACAGCCCCGCAGTGGGGGCAGGTATGTTTTTTCCGTGCGGCGGGCGGCGCCGTGGTGGCAGAGCCAGCGGCGCCCGGGGCGCCCTTCAAGGCGCCCCGGGCGCCCATTCAGACAGAACTCGATGGCATCAAATGCGCCACGGTCATGCGAACAGGTACTTGACCGGGACCTTCTTAAGCTTCCACTCCTCGGTCTTGGGATCCATCGTGCAGTTGACGAAACAGAGCCAGTTGGGGTCCATCTTGGGCTTGTCGGAGCGGAAGTAGTAGCCCGGCCAGCGCGTCTCCTCGCGGAAGAGGACCGTGCGGACGTGGGCCTCGGCCTGGTACATGCGGTGGTAGTTCTCCCAGCAGCGCATGAGTTCGTGCAGGTTCTTGGCGCCGAGGGACGCCGAGTCCTCCTTGAGCAGCTTCAGGAGCTCGAGAACCCTCTCGAGCAGCGGACCCGAGGTGGTGAATTGCGAGGACACGCCGCCTGCGTACTCGTCCATCAGCTTCTGCATGCGCATGCGGAACTGGTCGGGTGCGATGTATCCGGGGTTGACGTCCGCCTGGGTCGACTTCGGCTGGCTCTCCTCGTAGAGCTTCAGCGGCTTGAGGACCATGTCCTTGTACTGTTTGGCGGTCTGTTCGCTGATGGTCGGCAGGCCGGGCTTCTCCTTGACGATGTAGCGGACCGCGCTCTTGGCCGCGATGCGGCCCTCGGCGTGCGAGCCCGACGAGAACTTGTGCGAGCTGGCGCCCGATGCATCGCCGGCGCAGAAGAGCCCCTTGACCGTCCCCATGTTTTCGTAGCCCCAGAAGTACTCGGGCGGGGCCAGATCCTTGGGGCCGCTGACCCAGGCGCCGGAAGCGCCGGAGTGCGAACCGATGAAGTACGGCTCGGCGGCCGCGATCTCGGAAGGCTTCTGCTCGGGCTGCACGTTGGTGGCGGCCCAGAGGTGGGCCTGGGAGATCGTCATGTCGAGGAAGTCCTCCCACGCCTCGGACTCGAGCTCCTTCATCTTCTTCGCGTAGGCCTTCTTGTCGTCCTTGTACTGTTCGGCGATCTTGCCCAGGGCCTCCTCGGTGCGCATGTAGATGGGGCCCTTGCCTTCCATCACGTCGAGCAGCATGAGGTAGTTGCGGAGGTTCGCCGGGACGGGCTTCACCTTGCCGTACGGGGCCCAGTTGTCGAGCTCGCCCTTGCGGGTCTCCATGTAGTTCTCGCCCAGGGCGTTGGTCGCGCGGGCCTTGAAGAGCAGGAACCACGCGCCGACGGGGCCGTACGCGTCCTTGAACCTCACCGGGATGAAGCGCACCTCCTGGCAGGTCATCTCGGCACCGGCCTTGAGCGTGAAGTACGCGCTTGCGCCCGAGTTGAACGGTGGGTACCAGGCGCGGCCCGCGCCCTCACCGGTGGAACGTGGCTTGAACACGCCGACCGCGCCGCCCATGGCCACTAGCACGGCCTGGGCGCGGAAGATGTAGAACTTGTTCTCGCGGACGCTGAAGCCGACCGCGCCGACGCAGCGGCCGCCCTCGACGAGCGGGTGCGTGATGAAGATGCGCTCGAAGAACTCGTGGCCGTTCTGCTCGAGGGCGTTCTTGGCGGCCTCGGCGACGATGACCTTGTACGACTCGCCGTTGATCATGAGCTGCCAGCGGCCTTCGTGCACGTAGGCGCCCTTCTCGTCCTTCCAGATCGGGAGGCCCCACTTCTCGAAGAGGTGGACGGTGGAATCCACGTGGCGGGCGATGCTCGCGACGAGGTCCTCGCGGGTGACGCCCATCAGGTCGTTGCGCACGTAGTCGCAGTAGTCCTTCATGGTGTTCTCGCCGTCCTTCAGACCGACGTACTGGTTGATCGCCGAGAGGCCCATGGCGACCGCGCCAGAGCGGTACATGGCCGCCTTGTCGACCAAGGTCACCTTCAGGTTGTTTTTCTTGGCCCAGTAGGAGGCCTCGACGGCGGCGCCGCACGCGGCCATGCCGCCACCCAGAATCAGAAGATCGGTATTGACTGTTACGGTTTCAAAATCCGTCATAATCCTGTCTCCTTTTCACTTTTTCGTTGTGTCTACCGATCACTTCTTCCAGGTCTTGGTGCCAGGAGCGCAAATCGCCTCGAGACCGGTGGACGCGGGCTCCGTGAACAGGGTGAAATCGTCGAGGTTCGCCTTCGTGTCCCAGCCGCCCGCGGGCTCCGCCTTCCCTTCAACGGTGGTACGGATCGGGAACTTGAACCGCTTGACCTGACCGCTGCGGAACGTGATCGTCCACATGATGCTGTCGGAGGAGCGAAGCGGAACGCACGAGGCGCCCATGGGCACGAAGTCGGCGTACCCGCGCACGTCCATGGCCTGCGGCGGGCAAGACTTGACGTAGCACTGGCATTCCCAGCACTGGTCAGGCTCCTGGTTGTGCGCCTTCATGGTGTCCTTGTTCAGCACCATGAGGTCATTTGGACAAGAATACTGGCAAGCCGTCTTGTCGAGCGCCTTGCACCCGTCGCATTTCTCCGGGTTCACGAAACTTGGCATCTGTACCCTCCTTCTTGGCCCTCTGGCCTTCCTACGTGTTGGAAATGTTTTTCAATGCGGAACCGCCGCGACAGTTGGTAAGTTATTCGCACTCCAGGTGCAAATCAAGACGAATTTTTGGATGCCGGGGATAAAATATTTTGATGATGGGCCTAGCGACGGCTCGACGGCTCCACGCAACCCTTCCAGTGTAAACCGTGCAGGCGGAGATCATCAAGGAACGCCTGAATCACCGGGCTGCACTGGATCTTCTTCCAAGTCACGAGCATGACGCGCCTCATGAGCGGGGGGCGGACGTCAATCCGCGCCAGCTGGTTGAGAGGCTTTCCGCCGCACGACAGGTCCTCGCTCGTGACCATGTCGGGAAGAAACGCCACGCCGAGCCCGACCTCGACCATCTTTCTGACGGTGCCCACGCTTGGGGTGGTGACCACCACGTCGACGCTCACCCCCAGCTTGGCCAGGTGGTCCCGGATGAGCTGGCCGGTGGGTGTCTCCGGCGTGAGCGAGATGAACTGGAGTCCCCGGAGCTCACTGGGCTTGGCGGTGGACCTGCCGAAGAAGGGATGGGTCTTGCTGCAGACGAGCGAAATCCTTTCCTCTACGATCGTCTCGTAATTGAAGCGCCGGTCAAGTCGCGGGTTGGCGATCACCGCCAGGTCCACCTGGTTGGAGAGGAGGGCATCCATGACCTCGCCCGACTGCCGGTACATGACCGTGGGCCGGGACATGGGGTATTTCTCCTTGATCTTTTTGAGGACGTCGGGCAGGAAATAGATCCCGACGCTTTCGACGGTCCCGATACGAATCTCCCCCGCGACGCCCTTTGACCGAATCTCGACCGCCCGCCGCGCCCGCCGGACGGACTCGATTACTTCCTGCGCGTTCTGGATGAGGACCCTGCCGGCCTCGGTCGGGCTGATGCCGCGCGGGCGGCGGTGGAAGAGCGACACCCCGAGTTCTTCCTCGAGCCGCTTGATCTGGTAGGAGAGAGCCGGTTGCGTGATGTGGAGGCAGGTGGTGGCCCGGTTGAACCCGCCCTCTTCGACGACAGCCAAGAAGCACTGGAGCTGGTGCAGTTCCATAGCCTTTTCCCGGTGTCCGGTTGGATTTTTACAACCCACTGACAGGATATATTACTGGATGTATTAGACAACTGCTCCGGCAGGCATCACCCGATGCCACCTGAATGATCGGAGTGTACCCCCCCCCCGGCGCGCAAGGCAAGGGGAAAAAAGGCATCAAGGCCGCGGTCGCCCGGTCCGGACCGCCAATCCCTTCTCCGCATCGCCCGCGTATTCGCCGGCAACCCGTTCGTGCCGATCGCAATACCACGGAACCGCATCGGCGGCGCGCCACGCCGCTCACCGATGATCCGCCGCGCACGGCAAATCAACTTTTTTTATCGGAAACATTAAAATTTTGTCTTGGACCTCGGTGTCCCGACGAGTATAGACTACGTCCGAACCCAGATAGGTATCTTTTTCAATATCCTGACATTGAAAGGAGCAGAAATGGCTGACAAGAAGAAGCCGACGCCGAAACTGGACGAGCTGGAAAAGGGCCCGTGGCCGAGCTTCGTCAAGGAGATCAAGCTGAGCGCCGAGACGAACGTCGCCACGCAGGACCTGCTGGGCATCCTGGAGCGCTCGTACAACGACAAGATCGGCCACTGGAAGCACGGCGGCATCGTGGGCGTGAAGGGGTACGGCGGCGGCATCATCGGCCGTTACAACGACATCCCGCAGGAGTTCCCCGAGATCGCCGAGTTCCACACCATCCGCGTGAACCAGCCGGCGGGGTGGTTCTATTCCTCCGACGCCCTGCGGACGCTGTGCGACATCTGGGAGAAGCACGGCTCCGGCCTCACCAACATGCACGGTTCCACCGGCGACATCATCTTCCTCGGTACGAAGACCACGGAGCTGGAGCCCATCTTCTCGGAGCTCACCGAGGCCGGGTTCGATCTCGGCGGCTCCGGCTCGGACATGCGCACACCCAGCGCCTGCTGCGGCATGGCCCGCTGCGAGTGGGCGTGCTACGACACCATGGCCCTCGCCTACGACCTCACCATGACCTACCAGGACGAACTGCACCGCCCGGCCTTCCCGTACAAGTTCAAGTTCAAGATGGCGGGCTGCCCGAACGACTGCGTCGCCTCCATCGCCCGCGCCGACATGTCGATCATCGGGACCTGGCGCGACAGCATCCAGATCGACAAGGACGCGGTCGCGGCCTACGCGAGCGGCGGCAAGCGCGACATCGCCAGGGACGTCGTCGGGAAGTGCCCCTCCAAGTGCATGGGCTGGGACGGGAAGAACCTCACCATCGACGACAGCAACTGCGTGCGCTGCATGCACTGCATCAACGTGATGCCCAAGGCGCTCGCCCCGGGCAAGGACCGCGGCGTGACGATCCTCGTAGGCTCCAAGGCGCCGATCATCGAGGGCGCCCTGCTCTCGTCCGTGCTGGTCCCCTTCCTCAAGCTCGAGCCGCCGTACGAGGACCTCAAGGAGCTCGTCCACGCCATATGGGAGCTGTGGAGCGAGAACGGGAAGAACCGCGAGCGCATCGGCGAGTTCATCCAGCGGATCGGCCTCAGCAACTTCCTCGAACAGATCGGTCTGGAGCCGGTGCCCGAGATGATCTCGCAGCCCAGGACGAACCCCTACATCTTCTACGATGTGAAGAAGAGCTGAGCGCACCGGGGCTTTCCCACACGACATTCCAGAAGAAGGAGATGGAAATATGGCTACCGAGATCACGAAGAGGATAACGGACATTGGGCCCCCGCACTACGAGAAGTACCTCCCGCCGGTCATCAAGAAGAACTACGGCAAGTGGAAGTACCACGAGATCCTCAAGCCCGGCGTGCTGATGCACGTGGCCGAGTCGGGCGACAAGCTCTACTCGGTGCGCGCCGCCGCGCCGCGGCTCACCAGCACCAAGACCATCCGTCTGTTCGCCGCACTCGCCGACCAGTTCAGCGGCGGCTACCTCCGCTACACCAGCCGCAACAACATCGAGTTCCTCGTGACCGACGAACAGCAGGTCGCCCCCCTCATCGAGCGGCTCAAGAAAGAGGGCTATCCTGTCGGCGGCATGGGACCGTCCATCACCAACATCGTCCACACGCAGGGCTGGGTGCACTGCCACTCCGCGGCAAGCGACGCCTCCGGCGTGGTGAAGAGCGTGATGGACGAACTCTTCCCGCACTTCGAGAAGATGGACCTCCCCGGAAAGTTGCGCATCGCCTTCGCCTGCTGCCTCAACATGTGCGGCGCGGTGCACTGCTCGGACATCGCCATCCTCGCCCTCCACAGGCTCCCGCCGAAGGTCAACAAAGAGGCGCTGCCGAAGATGTGCGAGATCCCAACCACGGTGGCCTCGTGCCCGACGGGCGCCATCCGCCCGAAGATGGTCGACGGGAAGCAGACCGTAGAAGTCATCGAGGAGCAGTGCATGTACTGCGCCAACTGCTTCACGGTGTGCCCCGCGATGACCCTCGCGGACGCCGAAAACGACGGCCTCTCGATCTGGGTCGGCGGCAAGGTGAGCAACGCCCGCCACGAACCGATGTTCTCGAAGCTGGCCATCCCGTTCATCCCGAACAACCCGCCCCGCTGGCCCGAGGTGGTCGCGGCGGTGAAGAACATAGTGGACGTGTACGCAAAGAACGCCTCCAAGTACGAGCGTATGGGCGAGTGGATCGAGCGGGTCGGCTGGCCGCGGTTCTTCCAGCTCACGGGCATAGAGTTCACCAAGTACCATATCGACGACTTCAAGCACGCCGGCGAAAGCTACAAGCGGTCGACGCACCTGAAGCACACCCCCGGAGAGGGATAGGCCATGAACGAGATCAGCGTACAACAGGTTGCTGACGCGATGTACGCCCTGGTGAAGGAATACCACGGCAAGAAGAACCTGAAAGCCATCGACCTCACCAAGGCGATGCGGGAGAAGTTCGGCGAGACTTGCGACGGCGCGCTCTGCAAGCAGGCGATCCGCGAGCTCATGGAATCCGAGCGCTGCACCTACTCCTACGTCGGCGGCAGCTACGTCGTGCTGACGCCCGAAAAAAAATAATGCCCGACCCGCCCTCGGGGAGACCCGGGGGTGGGCCGGAATTTTGGCGGGTTGCGCACACCGGGGGGGAAAGCATCGCCGGTGAAGCGCCAGGCCTGGCCGGAAAAGGCGGTCTGAAATCTCATGGGTCTGCTCAAGAAATCGGCTCAGGTAAAACCGCTCAGCGGATTGACTCGCGGGGGGTCGGGCGCCGCTGTGTCGGCGCTCCGGCCGCATCCGGTGTCGAAACTCCCCCCCTGCATGGAGACCTGCCCGAGCGGCTCGAACATCCGCGATTGGATCAACATCATCGCCACGCGCGAGAAGCTGGGGCTCTCTTCCGATCAGGCGCTGGAGAAGGCATGGCGGATGATCGTGGACAAGAACCCG
>JBGQAK010000025.1:0-38150 GCA_041494245.1 Thermoanaerobaculaceae bacterium | reverse complement strand
GCTTAGTGATCCGGCGGTCCCGTATGGAAGGGCCGTCGCTCAACGGATAAAAGGTACGCCGGGGATAACAGGCTGATCCTGCCCAAGAGTTCACATCGACGGCGGGGTTTGGCACCTCGATGTCGGCTCATCGCATCCTGGGGCTGAAGCAGGTCCCAAGGGTTCGGCTGTTCGCCGATTAAAGCGGTACGTGAGCTGGGTTTAGAACGTCGCGAGACAGTTCGGTCCCTATCTGGTGTGGGCGGAGGACACTTGAGGAGAGATGTCCTTAGTACGAGAGGACCAGGACGTACGGACCTCCGGTGTACCAGTTGTCGCGCCAGCGGCAGCGCTGGGTAGCTGTGTCCGGATCGGATAACCGCTGAATGCATCTAAGCGGGAAGCCAACTCCAAGATTAGGTGTCCCGGGCGTAAGCCCCTAAAGGCCTCTGGTAGATTACCAGTTTGATAGGCGGGAGGTGGAAGCGCAGCGATGCGTGCAGCTGACCCGTACTAATCGGCCGTGCGGCTTGACCATACACACCCTTTCTTCTTGCGTTCAGCACGGAAGCCCACTTGAGTTGGTAGTTTGCGTAGTTTTTCCGGTGGCCATACCGAGAGGGAAACACCCGTTCCCATTCCGAACACGGAAGTTAAGCCTCTCAGGGCCGATGGTACTTGGTGGGTAACTGCCTGGGAGAGTAGGTCGCCGCCGGGGAATTTGAGAGCCCGACGCTCACGCGCCGGGCTCTCGCCTTTTGTGGTCAGCATCATGCTTCACGGCAAAGGCGGCGACCTACTCGGGCGAGCGAGCCGCGCGTCCTAGGCCACGCCTGCGAGTTGTCAGGTGAGTTCCCGCGTCAGGACTTGAGGAGCGTCTCACCGCGGGCGTCGGCCACGAGCAGGGCCGTGGCCGCGTCGGCGTCGACGGGCCTAGAGAAGAAGTAGCCCTGCCCGTACTTGCAACGCAACGCCAACAGCAACTCACGTTGCTTGCCGCGCTCGATGCCCTCGGCCACCACGTCCTTGCCGAGGTTGTTGCCGAGCGTGACGATGGTGCGGATGATCTCCCAGCTTTCATCGTCGGTGTCCATGCGGCTCACGAACGACATGTCTACCTTGAGGGTGTCGATCTCGAAGCGCCGCAGGTATGACAGCGACGAGTAGCCGGTGCCGAAGTCGTCGATCGAGAGCTTGACGTCGAGCGCCTTGAGCTGCTTCAACATGTCGGCGGCGTAGCGGGCGTGCTCCATGATCACGCTCTCGGTGATCTCCAGCTTCAGGCTGCGCCCGTAGACGCCGTAGTTGCGCAGCGTGCGGTCGATCTCCACGATCATATCCGGGCGCAGGAACTGCACGCCGGACACGTTGACGGCCACGGTGACGGGCGAGCTCCGGCGGAACTGCGCGTTCCACACGCGCAGCTGCTTGCACACGTCACGCGCGACCTGGCGGTCGATGGAGATGATCAGCCCGGTCTCCTCGGCGACCGTCAGGAAGTCCTTCGGCAACAAGAGCTCGCCGTCGGGGTGCTGCCAGCGCACGAGCGCCTCGAACCCGGCGATCTTACCGGTCTCGAGTTCGACGATGGGCTGGTAGTGGACGCGGAACTCCTCGCGCTGGACGGCCCGCCTCAGCTCGGTCTCGAGCTTGAGGAGGGACACCGCGCGCGCGTGCATGCCGGCGTCGAACACCACGAAGCTGCCTTTGCCCAGCGCTTTGGCTCGGAACATCGCGGTGTCGGCATCGCGCAGCAGGTCCTCCGGACGCTCGTAGTCGGGGGAGCTCACGGCGATGCCGATGCTGGTGCTGGTGAAGACCTCGTGGCCCTCGACGTCGAAGGGCGCCTGCAGCTCGTCCTGGATGCGCTTGGCCACGCGGACGGCGTCGCTGGACTCGCGGATCCCCTCAAGCAGCACGGCGAACTCGTCGCCGCCGACGTGGGCGACCGTCGTGCCGCGGCGCTCGGCCGAGTCCTGTCCGCGCAGGCACGAGCGGAGGCGGGTCGACACCGCCTTGAGCATCTCGTCGCCGACGCGGTGGCCGAGGCTGTAGTTGATGTTCTTGAAACGGTCGAGGTCGAGGAAGAGGACCGCGGAGACCCCCCCGTTGCCGGAGCGGGCACGGTCGAGCGCGCGCCCGAGGCGCTCCATCAGGTTGCCACGGTTGGGCAGACCCGTGAGCGGGTCGTATCCGCGCAGCTCGGTGATGTCGGTGTGGGAGCCGGTGACACGGACCGGCCTGCCGGCAGTGTCGCGGAACGCGAGGCCGCGGCTCAGCATCGACGCGTACGACCCGTCGCGCTTCTCGATGCGGTGCTGGTTCTCGAGGTGGGGTGTGCGACCGTCGAGGTGAGCCGCGATGGTCGCCTTGAGCTGGTCGCGGTCGTCGGGGTGCACGCGCTTGAACCACTCCTCGGGTGTGTTCCCGATGTCCTCGGGGCGGTAGCCGAGCATCGCTTTCCATTGCGGGCTGAACGTGACGGTGTTCGCCGACAGGTCCCAGTCCCACCAGCCGTCGCTCACGCGCAGCTCCGGGGCATCCGCGGCCTCGTCGAACTGCGGCTGTGCGGTCCTGGCAAGCTCCGGCAGGACCTGCGCAAAAGGCGCCATGCCCGCCTCGTTGGAGGGCCCGGAGGGGAACGCCTTGCCGTTGCCGGGGGGCTCCTCCGTCTCGCGCTGGCCGCCGAACAGGCGCCATACCTTGCCGCGGAAGCCGGAAGGCCCGTGAGGCTCGGACCGTGCGCCGTCGTCCTCGTGTCCGGCGGCGGTCGCTCCGGCGGCGCTCCCCTGGAGAGCCTGCAGGTCCTTCTGGAGCCGGGCCCGCTCGGCCTCGGCGGCCCTGCGCTGGGCGCGCTCGGCGGCAAGGCGCTCGACAGCCAGCAGCCTCATCTGGAGGAGGTCAGGGTCGAGGGGCTTTGTCAGACAGTCGTCCGCGACCTCGAGGAGCGGTTGGAGTGGCCGGGCCCGGCGGTGCTCGACCACGTAGAGGAGCACGCTCGAGCTGCCCTCAGGCACGGAGCGGATGCGGTGGCCGAACTGGATGACATCGTCTCTGCGATCCTGCACCCCCAGCACGACGAGGGGGTGGTGCTCCCGGCGGTACGCCTCCCATGCGCTCTCGGTGTCCTCGCAGACGGTGAGCACGTGGCCGCGGCCCTGCAGGGCCTCCACGAGGACCTTGCGGAGGTGCAGGTTCTGCTCGACGAGGAGCACGGAGAGTCCGCGGGCCTCTGGGGGCTTCACCCTGCTCCTCCGCGGTGCCCGCGGCGCGGGCAGGGTGCGGCGGCACCTGCCGTGCCACCGGGGACGCTATTGCCTGGGTTTCGCAGTTCCATTTCGACCATCGCGCGCCACGTTTGACAATGATACCCCGGTTGCACAACAGTGGCCAGTGTCTCCGGCGCGCTGCCACGTGACCTGGGACACCCGCAATTCATCACCGGAAGACAGGGGTGGGGCGGATGTCCGCCCCACCCCGTACGCACCTGGCGCCGGCGTCAGGTGTGGTGCTTGTGGGCCGACATGGCGCCGGCGTTGTGTTCGGCGGCTAGCTTCTCGAGCAGGGAGAGTGGGATCGTCGCTGCGACGGAGACCTCGTTTCCGCTCACGCCGACCTCCACGTCCCGCAGCACTCCGACGAGCTCCGGTTTCTCCCGCTGGGTGGCCAGGCGGGCGGCCGCCAGGGCCCCCTTCACGGTGTCGCGGATCAACTGCGCGTTCTCAACGGTGTCGGCGACCGCCACCGCGGACACCTTCAGGGAGTCGTCGAGGAACGCCTGCGCCGCGACGCGCTCAACGGCGCCGGAGGCCAGCACGATGCTGCGCATCGGCTCGCTGCCCTCGCCTTCGCCGTGGCCGCCGGCTTGGCGGGCCTTGGCCCGCGCCTCGGGCGGCACCGTCGCGACCATCCAGAAGGGGGCGCGGACGTCGATGTGGCCGGAAGCCATCTCGTTGGCAATCAGAGGGATGACAGCATGCGGCGGCACCAGGGCTGCAGCCACGCTCGCCTCCTCACCGGCGATCATCAGCTCGCTCGACGGGATGGCGAGCACGCCGGCCGCATGGCCGTGATGCCCGGAGTCGGGCAACCGGTAGGCGGCAACCTTTCCGAGTGTGAACGCCGTCGCGCCCCGCTTAACGAGCGCGGCGCCCAGCGCGGCGGGGTCGTACCGGCCGGCGCAGAGCACCAGGCCCCTGGTCGGGTGCGTCTCCCCGAGGAGCGCCACCACGACGCCGTCCACGTCGCGGAGCGGGTCGAGGCCTGCGTCGGCGAGGAACTGCTGTATCTCCTGGCCGGCGCCGGTCCAGGAGTGCTGCTGGAGCAGCCACGCCTGCACCTTTGGGTGGCTGCGCAGCGCGGCGCTGTCCACCGCGACGACGGTCTGCGCGCCCTCGGGCACCAGGTTGAGCATCTCGCCCACGGTGGGGGGCGCGGCCAAGGCCAGGGTGGCGCCGAGCGCCAGGAAAGCCGGAGCCAATAGGATCCTCTTCATTCTCTGCCTCCTAGAAGTTCTTGCGGTTGAAGATCACCACTGCTGCCGCCAGGCAGGCCACGCCGAACGCCGCGGTGGTGACCAGCGGCAACAGCGTCGGAGTACCCTTGCCCAGCACGTAGGTGGTCAGGTCGCGGCCGACCTCGGCCGTCTTCGGAAGGATCCAGTAGAGGCCGTGCACGATGTTGGCCGTCAGGCGCGAGTCCATCGCGGCGGCGATATGGTCGTGCGCCGCGAGCGGCACCGACATCATGTAGAGCGCGTAGGGCAGCATGATGGAGAGCGGTGTGGAGGAGGAGAGCACGCCGACCAGGTACATGAGCCCGAGGTAGGAGAGGAAGACCACGAGGATCAGGCCGGAAGCGAGGAGGAAACGCGGGTTCCACACCTTGGTCTTGAGGGAGATGATCAGGAAGACCCCGCCGCACAGGAAGATCAGGTTGGCGGTGACGAGTGTGACGGCCCCCAGGAAGCGGCCGAGCAGCAGGTGGGTGCGCGTGACGGGCCTGGTCAAGTACAGGTCCACGGTGCCCCGGTGCTGTAGGTTGGGCACCTGCGAGCCGGTGGCGAAGATCGCGAGGAAGATGCCGAGGGCGTAGAGCATGCCCGCGAAGATCGACTCCCCGGTGACCACCACCGAGTCGATGGCTGGCGTACGGTTGTGGTGGAACTCCAGCGCCCTCCCGAAGAGCGTCCCCGCCGCAAGGGTGCCGTCCACGATGTCCAGGTTGAGCGCGAACGCGAGGACCATCAGGAAGAGGGACGAGACGATCAGGAAGCCGAGGAGCGTGTAACGCGCCAGGGCCTCGCGCCAGGTGTCCACGACCAACGCCCAGGTCTTCATGATGACCCGCCTCCCACCCCGGGTTGCGGGGTGCGGTATACGGGCTCCGGCCGCCCGCCACCACCTGGATGCTCGTCCCCTCCCACGACCTCCACGAACACGTCCTCCAACGCCGCCCGCATCGGAGAGATCTCGGCAATGAGCAGCCGCTCGGCCCGCAGCAGGTCCACGAGGCGGTTCAGGGTCTCCACGTCGGGCACCTGGACCTCGAGGGCGCCGTTGCTGGAGACGACCTGCGCTCCGATCGCCCGCAGCCGGTCGTCGGGCGGCGGCTCGCCGGCCGCGAGGCGCACCCGGAAACGGTGCGACGGCCGGGTGAGCCCATCGACCGTACCCTCGCGGAGCACGCGCCCGCCGTTTAGTATTGCGACCCTGTCGCAGGTACGCTCCACCTCCGACAGCAGGTGCGAGTTGATGAAGATCGTCGTCCCGCTCGCGCGGGCCTGGAGGAGGATGTCGCGGATCTGCCTCCGCCCCACAGGGTCCACCCCGTCGGTGGGCTCATCGAGGAGCAGCACATCCGGCCCGTCCAGCAGCGCGCACGCGAGGCCCAGCCGTTGGGTCATGCCCTTGGAGTACCTCCCGACGCGGTCGCGGCCGCGGTCGGAGAGCCCCACCAGCTCCAGCAGCTCCGGGATGCGGCGGTCAAGGGCGATTGCGGGGAGGCCCGCCAGCCGTCCGAACAGCCTCAGGGAGGCCTCGCCGGTCAGGTAGCCGGGGAACCGGTGCCCTTCCGGGAGGTAGCCGATGCGGGCGCGAGCGGCCGCCTGGCGAGGGTTCCGCCCGCGCACCCGGACCTCGCCCTCGGTCGGGCGCGAGAGGCCGAGAAGGACCTTGACCAGCGTGGTCTTCCCGGCGCCGTTGGCGCCCAGCAGGCCGAAGACCTCCCCGGCCCGAACCTCGAGGTCCACGCCGTCGAGCGCCCTCAGGCGCTTGCGCCAGTGGCGGAACTCCTTGACGACCCCACGCACCTCGATGACGATCGGCGACATGCCCACGCCCTCTACTACGTTCGAAACGCCGCCGGTGTTCTGGAATACCGCCCCGCGCGAACCGTGGGGTGGCGCTCGGGCTCGCGGCACGGTACGATCCGCGCTACGCGCGCCGCTGCCGCACGCAGGGCGCCGCCGGAGGAACGCATGGCCTTGCCGCCCCACGACGTCTTGGATCTCAATCTCGCCGCCCACGGGATGCGTCGGATCGCCTGGGCCGACCGCCACATGCCGGTGCTGGCCTCGATCCGGGCCCGCTTCGCAAAGGAAAAGCCGCTCGCCGGCCAGCGCGTGGCGGCGTGCCTGCATGTCACCAGCGAGACCGCCAACCTGGTGCGCACCCTCGTGGCGGGGGGCGCCGAGGTGAGGGTGTGCGCCTCCAACCCGCTCTCCACCCAGGACGACGTCGCAGCCGCGCTGGTTGCCGAGCACGGCGTGGCGGTGTTTTCGGTCAAAGGGGAGGACAACGTCCGCTACTACCGGCACATCCGCGCCTGCCTGGAGTTCTCGCCGACGATCACGATGGATGACGGCGCAGACCTCGTCTCCTCGCTGCTCTTCGTGGCCCGCGGCGAGGTCGAGAGCGCCCACGCCGAGGTGCAGGCGTTCGCCCGCGACCTCGGGGAGGAGGGGCGGCGCACGCTCATCGCCGGGGTGCTGGGCTCCACCGAGGAGACCACGACCGGGGTGATCCGGTTGCGCGCCATGGAACGCGACGGGGTGCTGCGCTTCCCGGTGATCGCGGTCAACGACTCCGACACCAAGCACCTTTTCGACAACCGCTACGGCACCGGCCAGTCGACGGTGGACGGCATCATCCGGGCCACCAACGTGCTGCTTGCCGGGCTCAACGTCGTGGTGGCCGGCTACGGGTGGTGCGGCCGCGGCGTCGCCACGCGGGCCCACGGTCACGGCGCCAAGGTGATCATCTGCGAGGTGAACGCGGTCAAAGCGCTCGAGGCCGCTATGGACGGGTTTTCGGTGATGCCGATGGCCGACGCCGCCAAGGTGGGCGACGTCTTCGTGACCGTCACTGGGGACTGCAAGGTGATCTGCCCCGAGCACGTGGCGCTCATGAAGGACGGGGCGATCCTGGCAAACTCCGGGCACTTCGACGTGGAGATCGACCTCGCGGCGCTACGCAAGGGCGCGGAGGACGTCTACGACGTCCGCCCTTCCGTCCAGGGGTACCGGATGCGGGGTGGCAAGACCGTCTTCGTGCTGGCCGAGGGTCGCCTGGTCAACCTGGCGGCGGCCGAGGGGCACCCGGCGGCGGTGATGGACATGTCGTTCGCCAACCAGGCGCTGGCGGCGGAGCACCTCGTCAACCACACGGGTAAGCTCGAAGCGAAGGTCTACCGGTTGCCGGAGGAGCTCGACCACGAAATCGCGCGCCTCAAGCTCGCCACCATGGGTCTTGCCATCGACACTCTGACCCCCGAGCAGGAGAGCTACCTGGCCAGCTGGCGCGAAGGGACCTGAGCCTCCCCCTGGGGCTTTGCCCCACGCCCGTTCACTTCCTTTCTTGTACCCCGCGGGCTGTGAGCCTCGTTTGTTGCCACGCGGGTGCGCGGCGCCTCGGCGCTGGCTCGCCCCCGCTCGCGACGCGCCGAGACTCCTCCGGCTGCGACCGAGCAGGGACGTCCCGCGGTGGGGCCCCTCGCTGTTCGCGTGCGACAGCGCCAGCGACACCCCACCGCGAGACGCCCGCTCGGTACCCGCGACCTCCGGAGACATGGCCGCTGGCACCCGCGAGGCGGAATGAAGACTCCCCACCCAGTGAGCCGCGGGCTGCGGAGCGATTGGCCACCCGCGGCACCGGCGATTGAAGCCCCCCACCCTTAGGCTAGAGGCATCAAAGCTGGAGCGGAAATGCTCGGGTGATAGGTGCGCTCAAGCAGGCCGGTGGCAGAGCGGGGGTGTGGGGGTGAACTCCGTCCCGCGGGCGATCGGAGCGATTCCGGCGGAGCGTGCGGGAACCGAGCGGCCAGACCGGCGGGTGGAGACGCTGGCCGAGCACGAGCGCGCGGCGCGAGGGCGAGGAACAGCGAGGGTCCGCACGACGGTCTGTGCCAGCTCGGTCGCACGCGAAGGCGGGTCGGAGGGCTGCGCTCGATGCGCAGCCCGAGCGACGGCTCCCAGCCCGCGGGGCAAACAGAGAGCCACGAAGTGGCAAGAGAGAAGATCGGGCCACCCGCGGGACCAGCACAGAGAAGAGGCCATCACGCAGTGACAAAGGAGGGCACGACGCCTTAAGGCCCGCGGCGCAAAGCAAACGAGGGGAATCGGGGCAGAGCCCCGGGAAGGACCGATCTGCCGCCATTCGCCGGTGAGGCACCGCCGTTGGCCGGAAAAGCGCAAACTCCGGCCCAGGCCAGGCGTATGGTGTGCGTGGGCGGGGCAGGCGGGAACGCCGCCGGCTCGGGAGGCAGGAATGGCGGACAAATACAGGCGCCGCAACGGTCCGAGGCTGGCCATGGGCCTGGTGGTCATCGTGGTCGGGGTGCTGTTCACGCTCGACAAGCTGGGGTACGTGCGGGCTGGAGACTTCTGGGAGTACTGGCCGGTGATCCTGATCGCCGTCGGGCTCGGCCGGGTCATTCAGCCGTGTGGCACCCAGCGCCGGGGCTTCGGCGTGTTCATGATCGTGCTGGGGACTTGGTTCCTGCTCTCCAACCTGGACGTGATCGAGTACCACGTCGTCGAATTCTGGCCGGTGCTGCTGGTACTGCTCGGAGCCATGATGGTCTGGCGTGCGGTCGCCGGCCCGCCCTTGGGCGGGATCTCGCGGGGCGGACATGCCGCCGTGGCCGGCGAGGAGGGCCCGGTGGCGGTGGCCGGTTCCGCTGCTGGTGGCGCCGACACCAGCGCCACCGTCTCCGCGATGGCGCTGCTGGGCGGTGTCAAGCGGAGGTGCGTCTCGCAGGATTTCCGCGGCGGCGACCTCACGGCGATCATGGGCGGGTGCGAGCTGGACCTCCGGCAGGCCTCGATCGCCGGAGGCCAGGCTGTCATCGACACCTTTGCTCTTTGGGGCGGGATCGAGATCAGGGTCCCTCAGGACTGGACCGTGGTGGTGCAGGGCACGCCGATCCTGGGCGCGTTCGACGACACGACGCTGCACACGGGTGAAGCCGGCACGAAGGTCCTCATGATCCGGGGCGCCGCGGTCATGGGCGGCGTGGAGGTCAAGAACTAGCCCATGCACCCGATCCTCGCCTACCGGGGACGGCTGGGCCCATACCTGGCTGCGTGGGTCCCGCTGGCGGCGCTGCTCGCGGGGCTGCTGCACATCGCGGGAGCACCGTGGGTGGAAGCCGCCGTGGTCGCACTCCCGCTCGCGGTCGTCTACGCCTTCATCTGCCTGGCCGCCTGGTACCCGTGCCGGAGCGCCGCGCTCCAGGGCTCCTCCCTCGCCACGGTCCTGGTGACGCAGGCCGCGGCGGCCGGCCTGTCGGCGGTCCTCTGGCTCTTCCTCGCCAATACCTGGGTGGTCTTCCTGGAGTAGTTTCCGGCGTTCGCGGGTGTGGTGCGGCGCTTCCCGCAACTGGTGCCGGTCATCCTGGCGGTCGCGGTCGTGCTCTACGCGCTCGCCGCGGCGCTGCACTACCTCCTGATCGCCTTCGAGGATGCGCAGCGGTCGGAGCGGAGCGCGCTCGAGCTGGAGGTGCACGCCAGGGAGGCAGAGCTGCGCTCCCTGCGGGCCCAGATCGACCCTCATTTCCTCTTCAACGCACTCAACTCTATCAGCTCGCTCACCGGCAGCGATCCCGCGGCGGCGCGAGCGATGTGCCTCGAGCTCGCGGATTTCCTCCGGGAGACCCTGCGCCTCGGTGGTGCCGGCAGCATCCCGCTCTCCGCGGAGATCGCCCTGGCGGAGAAGTACCTGGCGGTCGAGCGAGCACGCTTCGGTTCGCGCCTGCGCGTCGAGCGCGAGATCACCCCCGAGGCGGGCGCCTGTGAGGTGCCGCCCCTCATGCTCCAGCCGTTGGTGGAAAACGCCGTGAAGCACGGCGTCGCGAGCCTCGTGGACGGGGGCGCGGTCCGCATCGAGGCGCGGTGCGGCGGTGGACTGCTACACGTGGCCGTGGAGAACCCTGTGGACCCTTCGGCCCCGGCGAGCGCGGGGGAAGGGCTCGGCCTCTCGAACGTGCGCAGCCGCCTCGCCGCGCTGCACGCACAGGAGGCGCAGGTCGAGGTGAGGCGGCGCGCCGGGGCTTTCCGTGTCGAGCTGGTGCTGCCCGCCGCGAGGCCTGGCCGCACCGCGGGGCCGGCCTGATGAATGGGCGATGATGGGTCCGGGGCAGCACCCGACCATGAACGTCGCGATCGTGGACGACGAGGAGCCGGCACGGGCGCTGCTCCGCCAGTACCTCGCCGCCCATGCCGACGTACGGGTGGTCGCCGAGTGCGCCAACGGGTTCGAGGCGGTGAAGGCCGTCGAGGAGCTCGCCCCCGACCTCCTGTTGCTGGACGTGCAGATGCCGGGCCTTTCCGGTTTCGACGTGTTGGAGCTCATCGGACGGGAAATGGCAGTCGTCTTCGTCACCGCCTACGACCGCCACGCGCTGCGCGCATTCGACGTGCACGCCGTGGACTACCTGCTCAAGCCGTTTTCGGCCGAGCGCCTCGCCGAGGCGCTGGCGCACGTCCGGCAGCGGCTCGGGCAGCCGAGGGAGCCCAGGCTCGACCGGGCGGCGGCTGAAGGCCGGCCGCCCGGCGTCCCCCTCGCGCGCCTGCTCCTGCGCGAGGGGGCCAAGGTGCACGTGATCCCGGCCGAGGCTCTGGACGTCGCCGAGGCCCGCGACGACTACGTGTGCCTCCGCTCGGGGGGCCGGGAGTTCCTGAAGCAGCAGACGCTGGCGGAGCTGGAAGGCCGGCTCGACCCGGTCCGCTTCGTGCGCGTGCACCGGTCGTTCATCGTAAACGTGGCGCGTGTGACGCGCATCGAGCGCTACTCCAAGGACGGCCGCCTCGCGGTGCTCGCCGACGGCAGCAAGGTCCCGATCAGCCGCACCGGCTTCTCCCGCCTGCGCGCGATGCTCGAGCAGCCCTGACACGTCTTGTGAATCAGTTCACAAGGAAGAGCTTGCCCTTGCCGGGGGCGTTTTCCCCCTCCTGCCCGTTCTCCCGGAGCCGCGCGATGATCCCACCGAGGCGGGCGACGACCACCGCGAGGCGGGCGTTTTCGCTCCGCATCTCGAGCAGCTCCTGCCTGGCCTCGACGTCGAAGCCGGCGAGCCCGGCGAGCTGGAAGGAGGACTGCGGGTCGGTGCTGGAGGACAGCGCCGGCTCTCCGGTCACCATCTCGGTCAGCTTTGCCGCGAGAGCGTAGGCGCGCTCCCGCAGGGCGGTGTCCGGCTCCTCCTCCTCATCGTCGAAGAACTCCACGACCGCCTGCAGGTAGGGGCGGCCCTTGTTGATCCTCACCACGCGGTACCGCCGGCGCCCGACCGTGAGGATGTCGAGGCGGCCATCGTCGTACTCCTGCACGACGCGCTCGAGGCTCACCGTGCACCCCACCTCGAAGAGGCTCTCCTCGTGCGCCAGCGAGACCCCGAACGGCACCGTTCGCCCGGCCGGATCGGCCGAGCGGCAGTCGGCCAGCATGGTCTTGTAACGCGGCTCGAAGATGTGCAACGGCAGCGCCTCGCCCGGAAGGACGACCACGCCGAGGGGGAAGACCGGGATCACGGGCAGATCGTCGTGCACGGGCGCCTCCTCACGCTCAAAGCCGTCGCCCTGGATCTTCATTCCCGCTTGCGGCCGCGGAACACCACCGGGGTCAGACCCTGACCAACCAGGAGTGGGTGTCGGGAGCGGTGCCGAACTGGATCGCCGTGAGGGTCTCGCGCAGGCGGCGCGCCACCGGGCCCTCGCTGCCGTCGCCGACCTGGTAGACCTTCTCCCCGTCCACCAGCTCGCCGACGGGCGAGACCACCGCGGCCGTGCCGCAGCCGAAGATCTCGGTGCAGTCGCCGGACGCCAGGCCCTGGATGACCTCCTCAATATGGATCTGCCGCTCCACGAAGTGCAGCTTCAGCTCGCGGCAGATCACGCCCAGGCTCTCGCGGGTGATGCCGGCGAGGATCGTGCCCGAGGTCGGCGGGGTGGTCACCACGCCGTCGAACACGAACATCAGGTTCATCGCGCCAACCTCCTCTACGTGGCGGCGCTCCAGCGCGTCGAGCCACATCACTTGCTCGCACCCCTTCTGCTTCGCGACCGTGCCGGCCACGAGCGAGGCGGCGTAGTTGCCGCCGGTCTTCGCGGCGCCAGTGCCGCCGGGGACGGCGCGCACCCAGTCGCGCGCCACCATGATCCGCACGGTGCTGCTCTTGGTGCCGAAGTAGGGACCGGTGGGACCCGTGATGATGAAGTAGAGGAACCTGTTGGAGCTGTGGACGCCGAGCGCCTCCTGGGTGGCGATCATCGCCGGGCGCACGTAGAGCGTGGCCGGCGGGGACGGGACCCAGTCGAGGTCGATCCGTACGAGCTTGCGCATCGCCTCGATCTGCAGCTCCATCGGAATCTCCGGCATGGACATGCGAACGGCGGAGGTGTTGAGGCGGGCGGCGTTGCGCTCGGGGCGGAACAGGTGGACGCTCCTGTCGGGGTGCTTGAACGCCTTCAGCCCCTCGAAGATCTCCTGCCCGTAGTGGAAAACCATCGCGGCGGGCCCCAGGTTCAGGGGGCCGTATGGGACGATCCGCGCGTCGTGCCAGCCGCTCTTCTCGTCCCAGTCCACCATGAACATGTTGGGGGCGAAGGTGCGCCCGAAGGGCAGGTTCTTGGGGTCCAACGGGGCTTTCGGGGCTCGGGCGACCGACCTGTCCTGAATGTCCATGCCTGCTCCTTTTCCGGTGGCGGCGCGCCGGCGGAGCTCCTCACCGGGCGCGGCGCCGGCGCCAAAGGGTAGCGCACCTCGTGACGGTTGAGAACTACCTCGCCAGGGCCAATCATGGGATCGGGTTCGAGTTGCTCTTGCGTTTGCCCGGGGCATGACGGCTGCGAGGCGGCGTTCGGCGCTCGCGCAGGATCCATCCGGCACCCCAAGCACGGCGTCAGACCGGGTTTGGGAGATCGAAGAAGCGAACCTCGAGGTCGAACCGCTTGGCCAGGAACTCCCCCACCGAGCGCACGCCGAAGCGTTCGGTGGCGTAGTGGCCGGCGGCGATGAAGTGCACGCCGTCCTCCGCGGCGCGGTGCAGCACCCACTCGCGCGCCTCGCCGGTGATGTAGGCGTCGAGCCCGGCGGCCACGGCCTCGTCGAAGGCGGTGGGGGCACCGCCGGTCACGATCCCCACCGAGGCCACCCGCTCCGGCCCTCCGGGGAAGATCTGCGGCTCCTGGCCGCACACCTGCCGGAGCAGCACGAACAGGTCCTCCGCGGGCAGGGGCTCGGGAAACACCCCCGCGACCCCGAGCGTCACCCCGCCGAAGCTCCCGAACGGCTCGAGCTGCTCCAGGCCCAGCTCCCGGGCCAGCACGGCCGCGTTGCCGTGCGCGGGGTGGTTGTCAAGCGGCAGATGATAGGCGATGAGGTTGAGGTCGTTCTCGATCAGGAGCCGCAGGCGCTGGCGGAACGAGCCGGTCACGCGCGGCGGGTCGTCCCCCCGCCAGAGCAGGCCGTGGTGGACCAGCACGGCGTCCGCCTCCCAGTCGGCCGCCTGGGAGAAGAGCTCGGCCGACGCCGAGACTGCGGTGGCGAGCCTCTCGACCTCCTGCCTCCCGGCCACCTGGAGGCCGTTGACGCCGACGTCCTGCAGGGCTTCCACCTCCAGTAGGTCGTCGAGGTAGGCAACGAGCTGGTCGCGATCCATGGGGCCATTGGAACCCAGGTCTCGTCGTGGCGCAAGCCCGCAGCGCCCGGAGGTTCGTCGGCCGGGTTGCGCCGCCCGGCACGGCGTCACACAACTCGCGCGCCTCAGGTGCCCTGTGTCTTGGCTTTGCTGCGCCCTGTGCCCTGCTACGTAGGGGGAGGCTACAATCGCGCCATGACCTCGCGCAGGTCAGCCGCCTTCGTCGCCGTCGGGTCCGAGCTGCTGCGCACGGACCGGCTCGACACCAACTCGCTGGTGGTGAGGCGTCTGCTCGCCCCGTGCGGCTTCGCGTTGGTCGAGAAGCGGTGCGTGGAGGACGACGAGGGTGCGATCGCCACGGCGGTGGCGGAGCTGCTGGATCGCGTCGAGCTGGTAATCGTGAGCGGCGGGCTCGGCCCGACCGCCGATGACCTCACTCGCGAGGGTGTGGCTCAGGCTCTCGGTCTCGCTATCGACCGCGACCGCCGCCTGGAGGACGCGCTGCGTTCGCGCTACCGGCAGCGGGGGCGCGAGCTCCCTGCAATCGCCCTGCGTATGGCGGATGTCCTGGAGGGTGCCGAGGTGCTCGAGAACCCCCTCGGGACCGCCCCGGGTCAGGTCGTCGAGGTGGACAGCCGCACGCTCGTGCTGCTCCCAGGTGTGCCGTCGGAGCTCGAGCAGATCCTCACGGCGCACCTCCTCCCGCGCTGGGCGGGGGCGGCGGGCGTGATGACGCGCACGCTGCGCCTGTCGGGCGTGTACGAGTCGCAGGTGGAGCAGCGGGTGAGCCCGCTGTACGAACGCTTCGGGCGGGACCGCGTGACGATCCTGGCGGCACGCGGCCAGGTGAACCTTCTCCTTTCCGCCTCCGGCGCGCGGGCGAGCGAGGAGCTGGCCGAGATGGAGGAGGTGTTCGCGGCCGCCGCCGCCGCCGACCTTTTCGGCAAGGACGACGAAACGCTGGCCTCGGCGGTGCTCGCGCTGCTGGGGCGGCGGGGCTGGCATCTGGCCACCGCCGAATCGTGCACCGGCGGCCTGGTGGGGTTTCTTCTCACGGCGGTCCCGGGCTCGAGCGAGTGGTTCGTCGGGGGGGCCGTGGCCTACTCGAACGACCTCAAGGAGAGGGTGCTGGGCGTGCCGCGGGCGCTCCTCGAGGCGCACGGAGCGGTGAGCCGTGAGGTCGCGGAGGCGATGGCCCGCGGCGCATGCGCGCTCGGGGCGGAGTGCGGCCTGGCGATCACCGGCATCGCTGGGCCCACCGGTGGCAGCGAGGAGAAACCGGTCGGAACCGTCCACGTGGCCGCGGCCACGCCGGCCGGCCTCCTTCACGCCCACCACCGTTTCAGTGGCAACCGTGAGATGGTGCGGGAGTTCTCCGGCACCTTCGCCCTCGACCTGCTGCGCAGGAAGCTGGTGGAGACGGAATGAGGCTGTTTATCGCGGTGGAGCTGCCCGAGGCGGTGCGCGAGGCGCTCAGGGACGGGCTCGGTCCGCTCAAGCGCGACCAACCGCCCGCGCGGTGGGTGCGACCGGAGGGGATCCACATCACTCTCAAGTTCCTCGGGGAGCAGCCGCCCGAGCTGGTGGAAAGCCTGGACGCCGTCGTGCCGGCGGCACTGGCCGCGCTCGCGCCGGTGACCGTGAAGCTCGGCGGGGGCGGGTTCTTTCCCCACGAGCGCCGGCCCCGCGTGGCCTGGGTTGGCGGGGATGCCGGCGCGCTGGGGGCCTGGGCGGCAGCGGTGGAGGAAGCCGCGGCGGGGCTCGGCGTGCCCCGCGAGGCGCGTCCCTTCTCGCTCCACCTCACGCTGGCGCGCCTGGAGCGACCCTGGGGCGTGCAGGCCGTGGAGCACTTCCGGATCGCGGTGGGGAAGTGGAGCTTCCCCGAGTTCGTTGCCCGAGAGGCAGTTCTCTTCCAGAGCGAGCTGAAGCCTCCGGGGGCGGTGTACACGCCGCTGCGGCGCTGGCCGGCTGGAGCGTGAGCGGACGAGGGGGGCGGTGATGGCACGGGAACTGATGGTGGTCGCAGCGTACCTCCTGGGCTCGATCCCATTCGCCTTCCTCCTGGTGAAGGCGGCCGGGCGCGGGGACGTGCGCCGGGTGGGGTCGGGCAACGTGGGGGCCACCAACGCGATGCGCGCCGCGGGGTGGAAGGTCGCCCTGCCCATCGCGCTCCTCGACATCGCCAAGGGCGTGGCGGTGGTGGTGCTGATGCGGCAGGTGACGGCCAACCCGGCCTGGGTGGCGGCCGCCGGTTTGGCAGCCGTGGTCGGCCACTGCTTCCCGGTCTGGCTGAGGTTCAAGGGCGGCAAGGGTGTCGCCACCGCGGCGGGGGTGTTCTTCACGCTCGCGTGGCAGGCGATGCTCGTCGTGGCCGCCGCGTGGATCGTGATGCTGGCACTGTTCCGGTTCGTCTCGTTCGCGAGCGTCACGGCCGCGGCCGCCTTCCCGGTGGCGTTCTTCTTCATCGCGAAGCCGTCGGTGCCGGTCGAGCTGTGCGCGGTGCTGGCCGCCATCGTGATCATCCTCCGGCACCGCGGCAACCTGGCGCGCCTCGTGCGCGGCGAGGAGCCACGGTTCGGGGAGAAAAAGCCGTGAGGGCCGCGGTCATCGGCGCAGGGTCGTGGGGCACGGCGCTCGCGGTGCACCTGGCACGCACCGGCTGCGACGTGAGGCTGTGGGCGCGGGAGCCGGAGATCGTCGAGGGCGTCCGGAAGGACCGGCGCAACCCCCTGTTCCTCTCGGAGTTCGAGATCCCCGAGGCGGTGCGGGTCACGGGCCGGCTGGACGAGGCGGCCTCCGGGGCCGAGGCCGTCGTGTTCGTGGTGCCGGTGCAGTTCGCCCGCGAGGTGCTGCGCGGCCTGCGCCCGCACCTGCCGTCCGGCGCCCTGGTCGTCTCGGCCAGCAAGGGAATCGAGGTGGCGAGCCTTTCGCGCATGGACGAGATCGTGCATGCGGAGCTCGGCTTGGAGGAGGGTGCGTTCGTGGCGCTCTCGGGGCCCTCGTTCGCCAAGGAGGTGGCCGCTGGTCTCCCCACGGCGGCAGTGCTGGCGGGGCGCGACGCGGACGCGCTGCGCGGCCTGCAGAAGGCGTTTTCGAACCGCTCCTTCCGCTTCTACACCGCTAGCGACGTGGTGGGGGTCGAGCTGGCCGGGGCGCTCAAGAACGTGATCGCGATCGCGGCCGGCATGGCGACCGGCCTCGAGCTCGGCCTCAACGCGTTGGCGGCGCTGCTCACCCGCGGCCTGCACGAGATCACGCGGCTCGGCGTGCGTCTCGGCGGGCGGGAGGAAACGTTTCGCGGCCTGGCGGGCATGGGCGACCTGGTGCTCACCTGCACCGGGGCGCTCTCGCGCAACCGCAGCGTCGGGGAGCGCCTCGGACGCGGCGAGCCGCTCGAGCGAATCCTGGCCGGTCGCGAGATTGCCGAAGGCGTACCCACGGCACGGGCGGCCTCGGAGCTGGCCCGCCGGCACGGAGTGGAGATGCCGATCACGTTCACCATCGAGGCAATCCTCGCGGGGAAGATCAACCCGCGCGAGGCGGTTGCGGCACTCATGACCCGGACGCTCAAGGAGGAGGCGCTGCTGTGACCTCGTGGGACGGGACGAACCGCAGATCGGGGACAAACGTGAGACCACGCGTGATCGGGTTCACACTCCTGGCGGCGGCGCTCACCGTAGGGCTTGGCTCGTGCGGGCCGAAGACCGACCCGCGCCTGGCCGGGTCGTGGCGAGGTCCGGAGATCAACGGCTGGATCCCCGTCGGGCTGCAGGGCACCCCCGGTCAGATCGGCTTCCAGCACGGCTATTTGCTGGCGCCGGAGATCGGCGACGCGCTGAGCGTGATCAAGCTGTCGCTGCCGCACGACAACGCGCCGCGCGACTGGGGCTTCTTCCGCACCGCTGCCCAGACCATGCTCTGGCCGCGCGTTGGAGAGGAGTACCAGCAGGAGCTGCGGGGCATCGCCGCGGGTCTGGCCGCGCGCGGCGTCAAGGCGGACGTCACCGACGTGCTGGTTCTCAACGCCAACCTGGAGCTGGGCGACTACGCACGATGGCTCTCCCGGCAGACGGCGCCGGGCAAGGCCGAGCGCTGCAGCGCGTTCGTGGCCACCGGGAGCTGGACGCGCGACGGCAGGGCCGTGATCGCGCACAACAACTGGTCCGGGTACCTGGAAGGCTCGCGGTGGAACGTCATCTTCGACATCCGCCCGGACAAGGGAAACCCGATCCTGATGGACGGCATGCCGGGGCTCATCCACAGCGGCGACGACTTCGGCATGAACTCGGCGGGCATCGCCATTACCGAGACCACGATCGGGAGCTTCCGCGGCTTCAACCCGGACGGGGTGCCCGAGTTCGTCCGGGCCCGCAGGGCGATGCAGTACGCCGAGAGCATCGACGACTTTGCCCGCATCATGGAGGAGGGCAACAACGGCGGGTACGCCAACACCTGGCTTCTCGCGGACGTCAGGCGCAACGAGATCGCGCGCCTCGAGCTGGGCATGAAGAACGTCACGCTGAAGCGCTCGTCCGACGGTTACTTCGTGGGTGCGAACTACCCCATCAATCCGAAGCTGATCGCCGAGGAGACGGACTTCGCCGTCAACGACCCGGGGATCTCCGCCAACGCGCGGCACGCCCGCTGGGAGCAGGTGATGGGAGAGTCGAAGGGCAAGATCGACGTGGAGCTGGCGAAGCGTTTCCTCGCCGACCACGTGGACGCCTACGAGAAGAAGGCCGATGCCCCGAGCGAGCGCACGCTCTGCGGGCACGTGGATCTCTCGCCGCGCGGGATGAAGCCATGGCAGGACGAGTTCGGCCCGGCCGGCGCGGTGCAGGCCAAGGCCGCGGACGCGGCGATGGTGCGGGCGATGGAGATGTGGGCCGCCATGGGCCACCCCTGCGGGCAGGGCTTCGTCGCCGCGGAGCACCTGGCGCGCTACCCGAAGTACGGCTGGGAGAAGGAGCTGCTCAGGGACCTGCCGTCGCGGCCCTGGACCCGGTTCGCCGCGAAATAACCCGCGGCCTCAGCTTTCGTTGTTCTTCTTTTCCTGTGCCCTGACCCCTGTCTCTATGTCTTCGGCAGTCCTTTCGCTGCGACCGCCTCAAGGACCTCGCTGAAGTGGTCGATGTCGCCCGGGGCGGTGTACACGCTGGGGGCGACGCGGATGCCCTGGAACTCGTCGTGCTTGATGGCCGCCACGATGATCTTGTGCCTGTCCCAGAGGTAGTCGGCCAGGGCGCCGGAGTCCACCCCCTCGATCTCGACGAGGGCGAGGGCGCACGAGAGACCCGGCTTCATGCTGGTGTGCAGCCGGATGCGCGGTGTCTTGATCACGCGGGCGGCCCAGCGGTCGCGCAGGTAGCGCAGCCGGGTCTCCTTGCGCTGCGGGCCGATCCCGACCGTGAACGACAGCGCCTCGGCGATCGCCAGGTAGGGCGCCGCGGGGTGGGTGCCGATCTCCTCGAACTTGCGGATGTCGCTGTCCATCTCCCGCGGGGCGGCCATCATCGGCCAGACGCCGCGGATCTTGTCGCGGCGGACGAACAGCATGCCGGTGCCGTGGGGGGCGAACAGCCACTTGTGCAAGCTGGTGGCGAAGTAGTCGCAGTCGAGGTCGGGTTGCGTGAAGGCCAGGTGAGCGAACGAGTGCGCGCCGTCCACCAGGACCGGGATGTTCCTGCGGCGGCCCATCGCGACGAGCTCACGCACGGGGAGCACCTGGCCGGTGAGGAAGATCATGTGGCTCACGAGGATGATGCGGGTCTTCGGGGTGATGGCGGCCTCGAAGAGCTGCACGACCCGCGCGGGGTCCTCGGCCCGGGTGGGCAGCGAGATCTGCCTCAGGACGATCCCGTCCCGGCGTTCGCGCTGCTTGAAGGTGGTGAGCATGCGCGGGTAGTCCTGGTTGCTCGTGAGAACCTCGTCGCCGGGTTTCAGGTCGAACCCGAGCTGGCAGGTCTCCAGCCCCTCGGAGGTGTTGCGCGTAAGCGCGATCTCCTCCGCGTCGCAGCCGAAGAAACGCGCCACCTTCTCCCGCACGGTTTCCCGCTGGGGCTCGAGCACCCGCCACATCGTATAGGCCGGCGCCGCGTTGGAGTACTCCTGGTAGCGGCGCTGCATCTCCTGCACCACCGCCGGTGACGGGCTGACGCCGCCGTTGTTGAGGTTGATGACGCTGCGGTCCACCACGAAGGCGCGCTGGACCTCCGCCCAGAACGACTCGTCCGAGGCGACCTCCTCGGGCGTCCCTGGGTGCGCTCTCGCGGCTGTGGCGATGGCCATGGCGTTCCTGGGGTTCAGGAAGACAAGGGCGGCCGCCGCCCCCACCGGCTGGCCCGCCACGGCCATGAACTCGCGCCGATTGAGCATCACTGACCTCCGTTCCATCGCTCGTGTCTCAGGATACCCGCGGCCCGCGGCCTTCCGACATTCTAGCCCTGCAGCCCGCTCACCGTGCCGGAAGGGTCTCGGCGGCGAAGCCGAGTTCCGCGAGAAACGCCCGCATGTCCGCCGGGATCGGGGCCTCGAGCCGGAGCTGCTTGCCGGTGCGCGGGTGGGGAAGGGAGAGGCGCCAGGCGTGCAGGAACGGGCGGGGAACCCCGCCGCCGCCCCCATAGAGCGCGTCGCCCGCCACCGGACACCCGGCCTGCGTCAGGTGCACCCGCACCTGATGGGTCCGCCCCGTGAGCGGCTTGACCTCGAGCAGGGAGAGTTCGCCCAGGCGCGCCAGGCGGCGGACCTCGGTGCGGGCCGGCTTTCCGCGCCGGCTGATACTGAACCGCCCCGGCACGAGCGGGTCGGGGGCGATCGCCCCGTCGAGCGTTCTCGTGCCCCCGCCGGGGTCGCCGCGCGCCACGGCCAGGTAACGCTTCTGTGCGCCGCCGGACGACCAGGTCTTCGTGAGCTCCCGGGCCGCCTCGTGCTGGCGGGCAAACACCAGCACCCCGGTCGTGAGGCGGTCGAGGCGGTGGAAGAGCAGCAGGTCGACCCTTTGGCCCTCCCGGGCCGCAAACTGCACCAGGGCGCGTTCATGCGCCGTCAGCTCCCCCGGTGCCCTGCGTTGGGGCGGCTGGGACGCCAGGCCGGGGGGCTTGTCCACGGCGACCAGCCAGCCGTCCTCGTGGAGGATCGGGAGCGGCGGAGGGAGGGCGTCCGGCGATGAAAGCGCCTGTCCCTCGGCGAGCACGTCCAGCACGTCCCCGACGTGGACGAAGCGCGACTGCACGCGGACCGGGCGGCCGTTGACCCACAGCCCGCCACCTTGAATGAGGGTCCTGGCGGCGCGACGGGAAAGGCCGCTCGCGGCCGCCAGAGTCTGGTCGAGCCGCTTGTCGGCTGACTCGGGCAGCACGAGGTAGCGCACCACGCCGGGACGGGGCTCGCGTGCGTCTGGGCTCACGTGCGCGGTCTCGGGTGCGGCATGGCGGGCTCACGAACCCGAGGGCGGCCGGTCGGCCAGGATCTCCCACGGCAGCGTGAGACGCGCCGTGGTGCCCCCGGGGCCGCTCTCGACCTCCAGGTGGCCCCCGTGTGCCTCTACCATCTTGCGGGCGATGGCCAGGCCGAGGCCCGCGCCCCCTGCACGCCGGACGGCCATCGGCACTGCGAGCTTGGCCATCGCCTCCGGCGGGATGCCCAGGCCGGTGTCGCGAACCTCGACCACCGCGCAGTGCTGATCGCCGCGCACGACGGCCACCACCGGCGGCGATGGCCGGGCGCTGCGGACCGCGTTGTCGAGGATCGCCATGACGGCGTGCGACAGCGCCCGGCCGTCCCAGGTCCCGCGCCGGAGCTCTCCCTCCACCTCCACCCGGATGTCCGGCGCAGCGGCGGCGGGGTCTGCGCCGAACTGCAGGCGCTGGACCTGCTCGCGGACGATCGCGGCGAGGTCCACCGACGTCGGCGTGAGCGCGACCGGCCGCCCGTACAGCAGGAGCTGCTCGACGTAGTGGTTGAGGGCGTCCACCTGTCGGAGGATGGCCTCGAAGTGCGCCTTGATCTCGCGGAGTTCAGCCGTCCGGCGAATCCCCATCTCGGCCTGGAGCCCCATCGTGAAGGCGTGGTTGCGGACGTCGTGCGCAATCTGGTTGACGAGGTTCTCCAGCGCGGTCGCGCTGCCGTGCTTCATCGTTGCTATGCTAGCACCGCGGTTGCTTGACAACCCGAACACCCTCAGTGAGACTGGGCACGGGTTCCACGGGCAATGGAGAGATCTCGTGCCGGGAGCGCTTGACCAGACGTCGCGGCAGCGCAAACGCGACGCGATCCTCCGCGCGGCCGTCGAAGTTTTTGCCGAGCGGGGGTACTTCGGCGCCAGGATGCGAGAGGTGGCGAACCGAGCCGGGGTCGCCGACGGCACCGTCTACCTCTACTTCGAGGGCAAGGAGGACCTGCTGGTCTCGGTTCTCGAGGAGAACATCCACGCGTTCCTCGTCCGGGCGCGACAGGACGCTTCCGAGATCGACGACCCGGGCAAGAAGCTGCGGCGCGTCGTCGAGAGGCACCTGGAGAGCCTGGAGAACGACCGCGCCCTTGCGCGCGTGTTTCAGATCGAGCTGCGTCACTCGAGGAGGTTCCTCCGGCAGGTCGCCCGCGGACACGTTTCCGGGTACCTGCAGCTCCTTCAGGAGATCGTCGGCCAGGGCATTGCGAACGGGCAGTTTCGCCCGGACGTTCCGGCTGACGTCGCGGCGCGCGCCATCTTCGGCGCGGTGGATGAGCTGGTCACGGCGTGGGTGCTGGCGAGCCGCCCCAGGCCCTTGACCGAACAGGCCGGCCCTCTGCTGTGCCTGCTTCTCGAGGGCCTTGCGGCCCGCAGATCTAGGGGGACGTCATGAGCGAACCACGGACGCTGCTGGACTTCTTCGCGCTGTGGCGGGGCGCGGACCCGACTCCCGCGCTGATCGACGCCCGCAGCGGTGGCGAGGCACGCACGCCGGCGCCGCAGGTTGCGCGGCGGGTCGCGGGGCTCGCCCGCGGCCTTTCCGCCCTCGGGGTGGGCAAGGGGGACCGGGTCGGCCTGCTGTGCGGGGATCGCCCCGAGTGGCACATCGTGGATTTTGCCGTGCTTCACCTCGGTGCGGCCGATGTGCCGCTCTACCCGACGCTGCTGGCGGCCCAGATCCGCACCATCATCGCGGACTCGGGTGCCCGTCTCGTGGTGGCCGAGAACGCCGAGCAGCTCGCGAAGGTGCTCGAGGTTCGGGGCACCTGCCCGGATCTCAAGGACGTGGTCGTCATCGACGGCGAAGCGCCGGAGGGCGTACGGACGCTCGCGTCGTGCACCCGGGATCTGAGCCAGAGCGAGGCGGAGGGCTTCCTTGAGGGCTGCCGCCCGAACGTCCGGCCGGAGGACCTGGCCACGCTCATCTACACCTCGGGGACGACCGGCGAGCCAAAGGGCGTGATGCTCACCCACGACAACTTCGTCTTCGACTCCTGCTCCTCGTGCAGCGTCATGCCGTGGCCGAAAGGGGGCGAGATCGCCCTGGCGTTCCTTCCGCTCTCGCACGTGCTCGAGCGCCTGGTGGACTACAACTACTTCCTGAAAGGGACAACGCTCGCGTACTGCGGCATCCTCGAATCCGCCGAGGCGATGCGCCGCGTGCGCCCCAATCTCTTCACGGCCGTGCCGCGGTTCTACGAGAAGGTCTACGACCGCGTCTTCCAGGAGGTCTCGCACGGTCCCAGGCTTAAGCAGACGCTGTTCCGGACCGCCGTCCGGGTCGGGATCGAGAGCGTGCGGACGGGCCGGAAGGGACTCCGCTATCGGCTCTTCGACCCGCTGGTCTACAAGAAGATCCGTGCTGCCCTCGGGGGCCGGCTCCGCTTCACGATCTCGGGCGGGGCCCCACTCCCGGTCTTCGCCGGCGAGTTCTTCCACGCCATGGGGGTGAAGGTGCTCGAGGGGTACGGGCTGACCGAGACCTCCCCGGTCATCTCCGTGAACCAGTTCCACCGCTGGAGGCTCGGCACGGTGGGGCCGCTCATTCCCGGCGTGGAGGTTCGCATCGCCCAGGACGGCGAGGTGTTCACGCGCGGCCGCCACGTGATGAAGGGCTACTGGAACAAGCCCCAGGAGACCGCCGCCGTGCTCGACCCGGACGGGTGGCTCGCCACGGGGGATATCGGCGAGCTCGACGCGGACGGCTTCCTGCGCATCACCGACCGCAAGAAGGACATCCTGGTGACCGCCGGCGGCAAGAACATCGCTCCGCAGCCAATTGAGAACAGTCTCAGTGTCTCACCCCTCGTGGACAACGCGGTGCTCTTCGGGGACCGCAAGCCCTACGTCGTGGCGCTCATCGTCCCCAACTTCGAGACGCTGGGGCGCTGGGCCGCGGAGCGCGGCCTGCCCGCCGCCACCCCGGCGGAGCTGATCGCGCGGCCGGAGGTGGTGGCGGCCTACCAGGCGATCGTCGACGGGGTGAACAAAGACCTTGCGCGCTTCGAGTCGATCAAGAAGTTCCGCCTCGTGGCGGAGGCCTTCACGATCGCCGGCGGGCAGCTGACGCCCACCCTCAAGGTGAAGAGGCGGGTGGTCGAGAAGCGCTATGCCGGCCTCCTGACGACGATGTACGAGGAGTCCCCCAGCGGCGCCACGGCCTAGCGGTGGGGGCACGGTGGAGGACGGGCACCCTGGAAGGAGCAGCCGGCCGCGGCCGGTTCCCCTGATGCCGTGAGGGCCCGCCAGCGTACCCGCCAGCCGTGCGAGGGTCCCGGGGTACCCCCCTGGGTGGTCCCGATCTCCCTGCCGACGCCGTATCCGATCGGGCCCGTGACGGTCTACCTGCTGCTCGGTGAGCCCCTGACCCTGGTGGACACCGGACCAGGCACCGGGGAGGCGTGGAACTCGCTGCGCCGGGCCCTGGCGAAGCGCTCCCTGCGGCCGGGCGACGTGCGGCGCGTGCTGGTGACTCACGGCCACCACGACCATTTCGGGCTGGCGCGCCACTTCCTGAGGGAGGGCGCCACCATGGCCGCCCACGCCCACGAGCGGCGCAACCTCGCGCTCGCCCGCGACTATCCGACCCTCTGGCGGCAGCTCGCGAGCGCCGGGCTGCCGATGACGAGGCGGCTGCCCCTGGTCGTCGGGTTGCGGATGCTCGACCGGACCGCCCGCCCGGTCACCGAGGTCGAGTGGCTCTCGGATGGGCAGGAGGTGGAGCACGAGCGGGGGCCCATCCGCGTGCACCACACGCCGGGTCACAGCCCGGGGCACGTCGCGTTCGAGCTCGGCAGCGAAGGCGTGCTGATCACCGGCGACACGATCCTGGACGGCGTGACCCCCAACGCGGTCGTGGACGCCGACCCCGAGCACCCCGAGAGGCCTTTCCTTGCGCTGGCGGCGTACGCCGCGACGCTCGACCGGCTCGACCGCCTCCGCCCGCAACGGCTCCTGCCAGCCCACGGCCCCTGCATCGCGGACGTGGCCGGTCAGACGGCCCTTCTGCGGGAGCGGCAGGCGAAGAGGACCGCCGAGGTGCGGGCGGCGTTGTCCGGCGGCCCCGCCACGGTGGCCCAGCTGATCGCGCGCCTCTTTCCCGCGGTGAGCTTTCTCGGAATCTTCCTGGCGTTCTCCGAGGTGCTCGGCCACCTGATGGAGCTGGAGCGGCGGGGACAGGCCCGGCGGATCAGCGTAGGCCGAGTCGAACGCTGGTCGCTGGTGAACTAGCCGTCGCACCGCGTGCCAGCAGCTCGCCTACGGGCACCGGGCGCAGGCCCCGGTGGTCCGTCTCGTCCAGCACGATCGGGAGCGCCTCCAGCAGCGGCTGGTCCGCGCGCGAGCTGCCCAGGTGCATGAGCAGGATGCTGCCGGCCAGGGAAACGCCGTGGCGGGCCTCGAACTGCAGGAGGCGGCGGGCCATCCCCTCGGGAGTGAGGAAGGAACGGGTGTGGGGGTCTTCCACCCAGTCGAGGGCGTCCAGGGAGTCTCCGTTCGCGTGCGTCCAGTCCACGTGCACGAGACCCAGCTCGGCGGCCCATGCGCGGATGGTCGCGTTGTGCTCGCCGTACGGCGCGCGCCACAGCACGGATGGCGGCTTTCCGACGGCAGCGCGAATGGCGAGCGCGGTGCGCAGCAGCTCGTCCTGCAGCCGCTCGCGGGTGATCCCCTCCCGGGTGTCGTGGCGCCGAGCGGTGCCCCAGGTGGTCAGGTGGGGGTGGCTGAAGGTGTGGTTGCCGATCTCGTGGCCGTCGTCGGCGGCCTGCTGGAGGATCTCCGGAAACGTCTGGGCGAAGCGCCCCGTCACGAAGATCGTCGCCCGCACCCCCCGCTCACGCAAGAGCGCGAGCAGCTCCCTGGCTCCTTGCGCCTCGGTGTGGGCGTCGAACGTAAGCGAGAAGTACGACCCGGCACCCGAGACCTGTGAGACGTTCGCCGGCGGGACGGCGACGAGGCCGGCAGCCAGCGTCACCAGAGCAAGGGCCGGGGCGAGGGCGACCACACACTCATTGTACGCGCCGCGACCCGCCTCCGGTGGCCAGGCCGGGCGCTCCGGGCCGGTTCCGCGCTCGGGGCGGGGCGCGTAAGCTACAATCCGCACGAAGCGGTGACGTCGATGTGGAACCTCCCGAACTCGCTGACCATCCTGCGGATCCTCATGGTCCCGCTGCTGGTCGTCGTGTTGCTCACGCGCTTCTCTGGCAGCGAGTTCTGGGGGCTCGGCATCTTCCTGCTTGCCGCGCTCACGGACCTCGCCGACGGGATGATCGCCCGCCGCACCAAGGCCGTGACCGTGGCTGGGACCCTACTCGACCCGATTGCCGACAAGCTCCTCATGTCGGCGGCGTTCATCTCCCTGGTTGAGCTCGGGCTCGCGCCCGCCTGGATGGTGGTGGTGATCATCGGACGTGATTTCGCCGTCTCGGGCCTCCGGCAGGTCGCCCACCAGCAGGGCGTTGTGATCGCCGCGAACTGGTGGGGCAAGCTCAAGACGTTGTCCCAGATCGTCGCGATCTCCCTGCTCCTCGTCAGCTACCAGCTCGGGCGCTGGGCGCTGCTCGCCAAGGTGGCTCTGTGGGTCGCGCTGTTCATGACGGTCGGCTCCCTGTTCAGCTACTTCGGCGGCTTCTGGAAACGCGTGGTCGGGGCGAAGCGGTGAGCCTCGGGGCGGCCTCCAGCCTCCCGCGGGCCCTGGTCCGCCTGGGGCGCCGCTATCCCAAGGCGGTGCTCGCGTGCACCGGGGTGGTGATCGTCTCCGGCGTGGTGCTCGGCACCCGGCTCAAGTTCGAGACCGACGTCCTCAACCTGATGCCGCGCCGCGACCCTGTCGTGAGCGAGTTCAAGCGCGTGCTGCAGGACTTCGGCTCTCTCGAGACCCTGCTGATCGCGGTCCCCGTGGACGGCGAGGAACAGCTGGAGACCTCGCTGGCGCTCGTGGACGCCCTCGCCGCGGAGATGCAGCAGAGCCCGTACCTCTCGCGGGTGGAGGCCCACCTCGAGGACCCCGTGAAGCTCGCCGACGCTGTCCTGCGGCACGCCGTGCTCTTTCTCGACCAGCAGGGCCTGGACGCGCTACGGGAGCGCCTCACGCCGGCCGGCCTGGCGGCGCGGGCGTCGGACATCCGCGCCGCCCTCGACACGCCCCAGGGAATGATCGCCAAGGAGTTCGCGATCCGCGACCCGCTCGGGTTCCTGCCGTTGCTGCTCTCGCGGATCGGTAGCACCCCCTCCGCCCTCAAGGTGGATTTTGCGAGCGGCTACTACCTCTCGGCCGACCACAGCATGGTGCTGATCCTGGCCAAGCCGAAAGGGCCCGCACAGGACATCGATTTCGACCACGCGCTCCTGTCCGACCTGGGCGCCCGCATCGGCAAGGTGAGGCAGCAGTTCGCGGATCACGAGGGCGTCGATCTGGCCGAGGTGCCGGGCGTCGAGGTCGGGGGCGGGCATCGCATCGCCCTCGAGGACGCCACGCTGATCAAGAAGGACATCGTCTGGAACTCCGTGACGTCGGTGGCCGGCGTGCTCATCCTGTTCTTCCTCGCCTACCGCCGGTTCGCGACCGCCCACTACGCCTTCCTGCCTCTTGCCAGCGGTCTCGCCCTGACGTTCATCTTCGCGGCCGTGACCCTGGGCTCGCTCAACTCGGCCACGTCCGGCTTCTCGGCGCTCCTAGTGGGGCTGGGCATCGACTTCACGATCGTGACCTACGGGCGCTACCTCGAAGGGCGCCTCGCCGGGATGGCGAATGCCGAGGCGTTGGAGGCGATGGCCGCCCACACCGGTCCGGCGGTGGTTCTGGGCACGATCACCACGGTGGGCACGTTTTACGCCTTTCTCGCGACCCGTTTCGCCGGCCTGCGGGAGTTCGGCCTGCTCACGGGCACCGGCATCGTCTTCATGATGGTAGCGGCGTTCCTGATCCTGCCGGCGCTCGTCACGCTTTTCGACCGCGCGGCCGCGCCCCCGCCGCCTTCGAAGTGGCTGGACCTGGAGCCGGTGCTGCGCTGGGCGCACCGTCGCTCGGGCCCGGTGCTGGCGGGCGCCGCGGTCGTGACGGTCTTGGCGGCGGTCGCGCTTGGATGGCTGCGGTTCGACGACGACGTGCGCAACCTGCGCTCCCCCTCCAACCAGGGCGTGGCCGTGCAGGAGCGGGTGGCCAGGGCGTTCGGTCTTTCGTTCAACGCCATGATGATCCTGGTGGACGCGCCTGACGAGGCCACCGCTCTCGCCCGGGCTCAGCAACTCGCCGTCGGCCTCGACAAGCTGGTCGAGGAGGGCGTCGTCTCCTCCTACGAGTCGCTCGCCAACCTGATCCCGCCCCTCGCTTCGCAGGAGCGTTCGCTCGCCTGGCTTGCGGCCCACCGCGAGCTCGCCGACCCGACGCGCGTGAAGAAGGAGCTCGATTCGGCGCTGCAGGCGGCCGGCCTGGTGCCGGGCGCATTCGCGGCCGGGAGCGCCACGCTCGACGAGGCGCTCGGGGCCGACCGCCCGGTCACTCTTGACCTCTGGCGCGGCACCCCGGTCGAGCAGATCGTGCAGCGCTCGCTGCGCCACGACGAGGGCGGGGTGACCACCGTCGTCAACGTCTTCTCGCCGCCCGGCAAGTGGCGGCGTGAGGCGCCGCCGCAGCTGATCGAGCTCGTACGGGGCGTGCCGCAGGCGAGCCTGACGGGCGTCAACCTCGTTTCTCAGCGGCTGCGCCACACCGTCTGGCAGGATGCCGTCGTCGCCGGGCTGCTGGGGCTCGTGCTCGTGGTCTCCCTCCTCCTGTGGGACTCGCACAGCCTCAAGGCCGCGTCGATCTGCCTGCTGCCCGTGGCGACGGGCGTCGTGTGGGCCCTGGGAGTAATGGCGGTCGTGGGCTACCCCTTGAACCTGCTCAACGTCTTCGTGATCACGATGGTGATCGGGGTGGGCAGCGACTACGCGATCTACATTCTGTACCGTGTGCGGGAGGGCGCCAGCCTGGAGGCGCTCGCTCAGACGGCCCGGGCGGTGACGCTATCCGCGCTCACCACGATCGTCGGGTTCGGGACGCTGGTCACGACCCACTACCCCGGTCTCCAGAGCATGGGGTGGATGGCATCGCTGGGCATCACCTTTGCGTGTTTCACGGCTGTCGTTTTGGTGCCGCTGGTCGCGCGCCGGAGCGGCAAGCTCGAGTAAGATCGCGTGCAGCGGTCCGCGGTGCTCGACGGGACGTCGGAGGTGGCGAGTGGCTCGAGAGCTTGCTGCGAACGAGCTGCGGTGGCATTGCCCGGAGGAGTGGCTTCCGGCCGACTCGACCTCGAAGATCGAGCCGTCGCGCGGGATCATCGGGCAGGCGCGCGGGGTGCGCGCCCTCGAGTTCGGCCTCTCGGTGCAGTCCCTTGGCTTCAACGTGTTCGTCACCGGGCTCACAGGAACCGGGAGAATGACCGCCATCGAGCTCCACATGCGGCCGCTGGCGGACAAGGGTGAGGCTCCCGACGACCTCCTGTTTGTGTACAACTTCGCGCGCCCCGAGCAGCCTCGCCTGCTGCGCCTGTCCGCTGGGCGCGGCGCAGTCCTCCGCGAACGCCTCGACAAGCTGTTGCGCGACTTGGCCAAGGGGCTGCCCACGATGTTCGACGGCGAGGAGTTCCAGCAGCGGCTGGAGCTGACGCTCGAGGACCTCAAATCCAGGCAGCAGGAGCTGATCAAGAGCTTCGAGCACAAGGTGCGGCAGGCCGGTTTCACGCTCGTGCAGGTGCAGGTGGGTTCGGTTACGCGGCCGGAGATCCTGCCGGTCGTCGAGGAGCGGCCGGTGACCCTCGACAAAGTCCAGAGCCTCGCGGAGGAGGGCAAGTTCGACCGCGAGAAGGCCGGCACCATCGAGCAGGCGCACGGCAAGCTCTCGGAGGAGCTGCAGCGGGTCTTCCACGAGGTGACGACGGTCCGGGAGGAGATGGTCGCGCGCACGGAGAAACTCCGGCGCGACACGATGGAACCGTTCCTGAAGCAGTCCCTCGGCCAGGTCACGAAGGCCGTCAAGGATCCCCGCGCCACGCCGTACCTCGACGAGCTGCTGCAGGACATGCTGGACCACGTGGAGCTCTTCGGCGCGCAGGACGGCAGCGAGGACGGCGACCCACTGCTGCGCTACCGGGTCAACGTCGTCGTGGACAACGGCAGCACCAAGGGGCGCCCGATCATCATCGAGACGGAGCCCTCCTACGGCAACCTCTTCGGGACCATCGAGGCCAGGCTGGGCCAGAATTTCCACTCCACATCCGATCACATGCGCATCCGCGCCGGGTCGCTGCTGCGGGCAAACGGTGGCTTCCTGGTCGTGAACGCCTTCGATGCGGTCTCGGAGGCCGGCGTGTGGCCCGCGCTCAAGCGCGCGCTGCGCTACCGGCGGGTCGTCATCCGCCCGCGCGATATCCTCTTCGCGATGTCCGGCCATGCGCTGCAGCCGGAGCCCGTGGACCTCGACGTCAAGATGATGATGATCGGGGACCGCGCCCTCTACGACCTTCTGCACGAGGCCGACGAGGAGTTCTGCAAGATCTTCAAGGTGCTGGCGGATTTCGACAGCGAGATGCCGAACGGGCGCGAGCAAGTGGCCGACTTCCTCGCCCTCATGGCGAAGATCATCCGCGACGAGAAGCTGCCACACCTCGACCGCGGCGGCATGGCCGCGCTGGTGGAGGAGGCGGTAAGGGTAGCGCACAACCGCAGGCGCATCTCGGCGCGCTTCTCCGACGTCGCCGACATCCTGCGCGAAGCCGCGTTCCTGGCGGGCGGGACGCGAAAGAAGATCGTCGGCACCGAGCACATCCATGCCGCGGTGCGGGCGCGGCGCGACCGCCACTCCCTGCCCGAGGAGAAGCTCGCCTCATTCATGCTGGACGACGTGCTCGTGATCCCGACCGAGGGCGCGGTGGTCGGGCAGGTGAACGGCCTCACCGTCTACGACCTCGGCTACCACGCCTTCGGCCTGCCGGGCCGCGTGACGGCGCGGGTCTCACTCGGCCGCGAGGGTGTGGTCAACATCGAGCGCGAGGCGCGCCTCTCCGGCAACATCCACACCAAGGGCGTGCTGATCCTGAGCGGTTTCCTGCGCGGCACCTTCGCGTCCGACGTGCCGCTCTCGATGACCGCGTCGGTCGCCCTGGAGCAGTCGTACGGCGGCATTGAGGGCGACAGCGCCTCCTCCACCGAGGTGTACGCGATCCTCTCGGCGCTCTCAGGGATCCCGATCCGGCAGGACCTGGCGGTGACCGGTTCGGTGGACCAGACCGGGCGCGTCCAGGCGATCGGCGGCGTCAACGAGAAGATCGAGGGGTTCTTCTCCCTCTGCTCGCAGCGCGGCCTCTCTGGCACGCAGGGCGTGCTGATCCCGGAGTCCAACGTCGCCGACCTGCAGATCGACCCCGAGGTGGCGGCGGCGGTGGAGTGGGGCGGCTTCCACATCTACCCGGTCTCGCGCATCGAGGAGGGGGTCGAGCTGCTGATGGGCATGCCGGCCGGCGTGCGTGATGCCGACGGGAAGTACCCGGAGGGCAGCGTCTTCGGGCGCTGCGCTGCGCGCCTGGCCGAGATGGCCGAGCAGTTGAGGCGCTACCGCGAAGTTTGATGTGCCCCGCGGGTGAAGCGGGTTCTCGGGCCTTGCGCGTCCCCACGCGGGGATCGGCAAGCCGGTCGGGTGTCACACGTTCCGTCACTCGTTTGTGACACATCTCCTGGAGGCGGGGTATGATATTCGTACGGTCCATGAACTTCTCGGCCATAGCGAAGTGAGCACCACGATGATCTAAACGCACGTCCTGAACCGGGGCGGCCGGGGCATGTTGAGCCCGGCGGACGGGTTATGAGCGCTCACAAACGTGGTACCAAAATTAGGCGAACCAGCTCGTACGCCTATCCATGGAAAGGAAAAGTCTCCGCGAGAGCAAAGCTCGTTCGTGGAAAAGGAGTTGCGACGCGTGACAGCTAATCGACCACTTGGTGTTAAGCGTCTCCCGCAATCGCGTCAGCACTATTCCTTAGTACGTCTAATTGGCGTTAGGTGGCCGCACGACACGCACGCGCCACTTGGAGAGCAGCATGCTACTGGTCACGCTTGAGATACTCGTCGTCGTCGTTGCCCCTCTACTGATTTTGTACTTGGCGGGACCCTGGCCCCTGCGTATCGCCATCCCTTGTCTCCTTGCGATTCCGGTGGTGTGGTATCTCACCTATGCGCCGATTCATGAGCTAAGTCACGTTCTCGGCACTTACGTGGTGGGCGGCACCGTAACGGAGGTCAAGCTCATTCCCAGCTTCTGGCATGGGGAATTCGGGCGAGCGTGGATTACGCCTCAGGGTCTCCACGCACCCTGGCAGCAGCTCGCAATGACTGGCGCGCCCTATGTCTTGGATGGCCTGAGTGTTGTGGTCGGCTTCTTCGCGCTGCGCGGAGGACGTCTCAGGCGCCCGTTTGCGCTCGGAGTCGCGCTCATGTTGCTTTGCCTGCGGCCGGCTTTCGACGTCACGTGCGAAACCGTGGCTTTCGCCCTCGGGGGACGGGGAGATCTCTATCACATCGCGCAGGTGACTGGATACCCTGCGGTGTGGTTGAGCATGCTCGTTCTAGCAGGGTCCTCGGTGTTCGCAGTTGCGCGCGTGCTTGTGAGCAGTGCCTTGGGCGACAAGAGTACGGCCACCTAACCCGCGCTTGCAGCAGCACGCCGGCCGGCGTGCTTGTGCGGCGCCCTCGCGGGGTTCATCATCGTGCCATGCCGAAGTGCGAAGGTTCTGCCGGCGTGCCGCTGAAGCGCAGCGTTAGGCGTCACAAGGAGTATGAATGTCCAGCGAGGCGTTGAGGCTGTCCGAGTTCGCCACGGCGGTACGTGGATCGACGCTGAAACGGTTCGTGCAGGTTCCAGAGGGTAGCGAGAACTGGCATCCAACCGAACAGGCACTCAGCTTTGCCGATCTCGCTCAGCACCTCGTTGATGCTGACGAATGGCTTCTTAGAAAACTCGTGAGCCCGCAAATAGCGGGCATGAAAGCCGTCGCAGGTAGCGCTCGGATCGCCGATCGCGCCGGTTTTCTCGCTATCCTTGAGCGGCTCCGCATTCTTGGCGAGAAACGATGTGAAGTCATTCTTGGCCTTTCCGACGCCGCGCTCGAGACGTTGGTGTTTGACGATCGGTTTGGTCGCCAAGTATCACTGTGGTGGGTCATCGTGCGCGGCAACCTTGAGCATGAGGCGCACCACCGTGGTCAGGTTGCCTCGTATCTCAGGATCCTTGGTTCGCCATGTCGGTGACGCTTAACCAGCACTTGCAGCGAGCACGGAGCTTGCCCCGATAAAGTGGACACTCTGACCTGACGCTTGAGGGAGCGATGATATGGCCAAGAAGCTCTACCTGATCCTGTCGGGAACCGTTTTTCTTCTCGTTGCGGTTTTTCACCTCTTCAGGCTCATCTACCACTGGCCGATCGTGGTCGGGCCCAGGACGATCCCTTTCGTGCTGTCCTATGTCGGCTTGCCGGCTTCGATGGCGTACTGCGCCTGGGCGATCTGGCTGCTGTGCGCCGGGGAAAAGCCGAGGTGACGGCGCGGCTCGCGTTCACGGACGGGGGACGGGATGCCTGAGAGCGAACTGGCGAGGTAAATGAAGCTCAAGGCGGGGAGCCGCGCGGCGGTGATCGGCGCGCTGGTAACCTGCGAATTCTGCCCCTAGGCGGATTCCGGGCTGGCTCTAGTCGGCCAGGAACGCGTCCTTGGGTGCACCGCACGCGGGGCAGACCCAGTCGTCGGGGAGGTCCTCGAACCGCGTGCCCGAGGCGATGCCGTTGGCAGGGTCCCCGACCGCGGGATCGTAGGTGTAGCCGCACACACCGCAGGTCCACGTGGACGCCGCCGAGGCGGGCGCCGGCGCGGCAGCCAGAGTCGAAGCGGGCTCGGGCTGGTAGGTGGGGGCGTTCTTGGGGGCGCGGCCCTTGCGGGCGTGGTAGGCCGCGTACGTCAGGGGCGTGCCGTCCTTCAGGAACTCCGCACTCGCCACCTCGCCGACGAACATGGTGTGCGAACCCACATCGAGCTCCTGGATGACCCTGGCCTCGGTCACGGAGAGGGCGTTGTCGGTCACCAGCGGGCAGTGCCGCCCCTCACGGAAGCCGACCTCGGCGAGCTTGTTCACGTCCCGCCCCGACTTGAAGCCGAACAGGCCGATCATCTCCGCCGGCACGGTGTCGGCGAGCACCGAGAAGGCGAACCACCCGCCTTCGCGGATCAGGCCGTGAGTGAAGTTGTCCTTGTTGATCGCCACGGCCACCCTCGGGGGTTCGGCGGTGACCTGGAAGACGGCGTTCGCGATCTGCCCGTTCGCCTTGCCGCCGGAGCGGGCGGTGACCACGTACATGCCGTAGGAGATCGTCCACAGCGCCTTGCCGTTCACCTCCACGGATCACCTCCGTCGCGTCCAGGAGCGTTTCCTGAAACGCGCGCACGGCGTGCGCGCCCCACATTAGGTCGGGTTCACGCCTCGCGGCTGACGGTCAGGTGACCGTCGCCGCCCTTGTCGATGTAGTACGCCTCCACGGAGGCCACCGGCACGGAGGAGCGCAGCGAGGCTACGACGTGCTTCAGGTCCTCGAGCTGGCGGTCCTTCACCGTCCGCTCACCGTGGCCCAGCGCGTGCAGGAGCGCCGGGACGAAGCGCTCGTCGCCGTACCACACGCACTCCTGGTGCCAGACGAGGATGATCCGGCGGACCTGCAGCTTCTCGATCGCGAACGTCATCCACTTCTGCCCCACCCACGCGAACTTCGGCAGGTACTCCGAGAGCGCCAGGAACTGCGGGCCGCCGGGCACCGCGATCAGGTTGTAGGAGCCCTCCGGCAGCTTGAGGTGCGCGTCGAGGAACTCCCGCACGAAAGGGAGAAATGCGTACCCGGAGCAGGCGACCACGAGGACGTTGCTGCGCTTGTCCTCGAACGGTCTCTGACTTGTGTAGGCGGGCTGGGACATGGGTGGCCCCTACTCCTTCGCCTTGCCGCCGCCCTCTTTGACCTCCTGTACCCCGAGCTTCTTCAGCAGACCGGAGATGTCGAGCCCGAGGGCCTGGGCGGTCTGCAGCACGCTGAACATCGTGGACGGCACGGTGTCGGCGTAGCGCTTGAGCGTGGAGGAGCCCTCGCCGCCGCCGTCGATCATGATCACCTTGTCGATGTTGCCCATCGGTGCCGCCACCGCCCCCGCCACCGGCGCGAACGCCTTGATGATGTCGGGCAGACGCTCGAGCACGAGCATGGTGCGGGCGCCCTCGTCGATCTTCGCGAACGCCTGCGCCTTCTTGAGGGCGCCCTCGGCCTCGGCGAGCAGCTTGGCCTTGATGCCTTCCGCCTCGGCGAGCAGCTTGGCCTTGTTGCCTTCCGCCTCGGCCAGCAGCTTGGCCTTGTTGCCCTCGGCCTCGGCGAGCAGCTTCGCCCGCAGTGCGTCGGCGGCGCCGGTGCCCTCCAGGGCGAGACGCTGCCTCTCAGCGTCGGCGACGGTGACCACCGCGGTCTTGTGGCCCTCGGCCTCGAGGATCTCGCGCTGCTTGGCGGCCTCGGCCTGCAGGATGGTCTGGATCTTCTGCGCCTCGGCGGGCTTGACGACCTCGGCGAGGAGGGCCTTCTCGCGCTGCATGGCCGCGGCCTCGGCGACCTCGGTCTGCTTGGCCGTGCGAATGACCTCGACCTGGACCTCCTGGGCAATCACCTCCTGCCTGGCTTTGGCCTCGGAGAGCGGCCCGGCCTGTCGCGAGCGTGCCTGTTGCGCCTGCACCTCGGCCTCGTACTGGGCCTTGCGCACGTCGCGCTCCTTCTCGGCCTGGGCGACGAGCGCGAGGTTCTGGTTCTCCGTCTCCTTGCCCTCGCGTAGCGCGGTAGTGGACTGGATCGTGGCCTCGCGGGCGGCCAGGGCCTCACCGATCTGGGCGTCGCGCTTGACCTCGGCGGTGCGCTTCTTGCCCAGCGCCTCGATGTAGCCCTCGGCGTCGGAGACCTTCTGGATGGTCAGCACGTCCACGCCGAGGCCGATCTTGGCGAGGTCGGCGGTCGCCTCGGTGAGCACCTCCTGGTTGAACTTGGCGCGGTCGCGGACGATCTCCTCGACCGTGAGGCGGCCGACGATCGAGCGCAGGTGGCCCTCGAGGTTCTTGTAGGCCATCTGTTTGATCTCGTCGGTGCTGCGGCTGAGGAAGCGCTCGGCCGCCGCGGTCAGGGACACTTCGTCGCTGCGGATCTTGACGTTGGCGACAGCCTGGACGGAAACGAGCACGCCGTCCTTGTTGGGCACGTCGCGAACGTCCAGGTCGATCGAGAAGATGTTGAGGTCGAGGTAGGAGACGCTCTCGAAGATCGGCCACCTGAGCGAGGCGCCCCCGGTGACCAGCCGGAAGCCCACCATGCCGCCGTCGGGCGTTCTGTGCTTTCGCCCGAAGAACACCGCTACCTTGTTGGGCGGCACCTTGATGTAGTTGCGCACCGCGGTCATGAAGACGACGAGGACCACCAGCGCGGCCAGAACCAGAAGGATCGGGATGAGGGAAAGACCGAACGGGAGCATGGCAACCTCCGAAAGGTTGAGAAACTACGCCTGTGGCTGCGTTAACGGCTCGACCATACAGATGTCCCCCTGCAGCTCGGCCACGCGAACCATGTGGCCCTCTGCGATCGCCTGCCCGGATCTGCTGCGCGCCATGCGGCGCGCGGTCTGTGCCTTGACGATGCAGCTCACCTCGCCGATGCCGTCCCACGGGATCGCGACCGTGACCCGGCCCGTGAGGCCGACCAGGTCGTTCTCGGCGATCAGGGAGCTGGCCTGTTGCGACTTGACGAGTTCCATCGAGACGACGTACAGCCCGACGAGGCCAACCCCCGAAACCATACCCCACAGCGAGCTCCAGCCGGTCGTCAGCCCGTAGTGCCGCCCGATGGCGCCCACCGTGCCGAAGGCGGTGAAGAACGCCGCGAAGGCGCGCACGGAGAGAAAGCCGCCGCCGCCGTGGTCGATGTCGGAGTGGAAGTCCATGTGGTGCCCGCTGAAGGCGGACACGAGGAGCAAGAAGAGCCCGATGCCTGCGAGCGTAAGGAAGACGATCATGGTTGCACCTTTCTCCGGAAACGCCCGCTTCATTCTACGCCTTCTCCCGGAGCCGGTTTGTTCACCAGAGCTGTTTCCGGTCCGTCATCCGCAACGTCTTTGCGTGCTTGCTGTTCCCCGTAGATCCGGAGTTTGCCTTTTCTTGCCACTCCGTGGCTTATTGTTTGCCCCGCGGGCCTGGAGCAGTCGTTCGGGCTGCGCATCGAGCGCAGCCCTCCGACCCGCCTTCGCATGCGACCGAGCTGGCACAGACCGGCGTGCGGACCCTCGCTGTTCCTCGCCCTCCCGCTGCGCGCTCATGCTCGGCCAGCGTCTCCACCCGCCGGTCTGGCCGCTCCGGTTCCCGCACGCTCCGGCGGAATGGCTCCTATCGCCCGCGGGGCGGATTTCACCCCCACCCCCCCGCTCTGCCACCGGCCTGCTTGAGCGCTCCTATCACCCGAGCATTTCCGCTCCAGCTTTGATGCCTCTAGCCTAAGGGTG
>JBGQAK010000039.1:0-4662 GCA_041494245.1 Thermoanaerobaculaceae bacterium | reverse complement strand
GAGGTCAACGGGTACTACGCGGGGGAGCCTGCGGTGCGCAGCCTCAACGCCTTGGCGGGGGACGTCCTCCTGCGAGCCGGGGAGAACATCGCGATCACCTCGGAGGGGAGCACGGTGACCATTGCGCTGGCGCCTGGCGGCAGCCCGGGAGCCCAGCAGCCTGGGGAGGTGGGGCCGCCAATCCCGGGATCACCACCGCAAGGTGGTCGGGTCGTGAAGGTGCTGCCCAGTAAACCGGTCACACCACGACCGCCGGAGCAGGCGATGGTGCCGCCACCCTCGTCGATGTACGTGGCAGGAGCGTTGGAGTTGCCGAACACCACGGCGGCGGGAGCCGGCGTGCTCACCCTGGGAGGGGATCGCTTCCTCCACAACTACGGACCCACAGGCACGGACAGCACCTTCGTTGGCCACCTCGCCGGCAACTTCTCGATGACCGGGAGCTATAACACCGGTATCGGCAGCGAAGCGCTGCTCGCGATCGGCAGCGGCGGTTACAACACCGGCGTCGGCACCAGCGCGTTGTTCAACGACGGCTCCGGCTCGAACAACACCGGTGTCGGGGCGGGTGCCCTTTTGTCGAACGGGAGCGCCTCACAGAACACTGCGGTGGGCTCGGGTGCGCTGGGCAGCCAGTCCTTCGACCCGGGGTCCGTGTGGGTAAGCGACAACACGGCGGTAGGCTACAACGCGCTCACCAACAACCAGCCGGATAGTACGAACGACGGCCACCAGAACACCGCCGTGGGGTCGCAGGCACTGCAGGCCAACACGACGGGCTGGGCTAACACCGCGAGCGGGTACCAGAGCCTGCTCTCCAACACCACGGGCTACGAAAACACCGCGAACGGGGTGTACAGCCTCTACTCGAACATGACGGGCTTCGACAACACCGCGAGCGGCGACAACAGCCTCAAAGGCAACACCACGGGTGAAGACAACGTCGCGTTCGGCATCGCGAGTCTGTCTTCGAACACCACGGGCAGCGGCAACGCCGCGATCGGAACGGGGTCTGGCCAGGCCATCACCACAGGCAACTTCAACACTTTCCTCGGCCAAAACAGTAACGCGCTCTCCAACAACCTCACTAACGCCACCGCCATCGGCAAAAACGCAGTCGTCGATCTTTCCAACCACGTCCGCATCGGCGACACCAACGTGACCCAGATCGGCGGGCAGGTGGCGTGGTCCAACCTCTCCGACGCGCGGCTGAAGGAGAACATTCGCGACCTCGACCTCGGCCTCGACTTCGTCCTCCAGCTCCGTCCGGTCTCGTTCACCATGAAGCAGGGCAACGGTCGGACGGACATGGGGTTCCTCGCCCAGGACGTGGAGGCGTTGCTCGGAGATGACTACAACGTGCTTGGGATCGGCGCCGACCAGGACCGTACCCTCTCGCTGCGCGGCACCGACCTGATCGCCCCGATGGTCAAGGCGATCCAGGAGCAGGACGCCACGATCAAAGCGCAGCGGAGCGAGATCCAGGAGCTCAAGGCCGCTGTGGAGGCGCTCAGGGCGCGGGTGCAGGCACAGACCGTTCCAGCCCGCACGGCTGACCTTCGCTGAGTCGCGTGCGCCGGTGCAACTAGAAACAGGAAGGACCGCGGCATTCGCTGCGGCCCTTTCTCACGTACTCCGGTACCGGCGCGCTCCCTCACGTTTCGGTGCTACTCCCGCACAATGCCAGCGATGCGCTCGAAGTCCGCAGGGCCAAGGAATGCGTCAAGGAAATTGAAACCCCTTCCCGTCCCCAGCGCTGCCGGCCCGTCGGGGGTCAGACGGGGTGACCTGGAGACGTCCTCGTTGACCGCTCGCCGCATCCCGTCGGCGAGACCCTGCAGGTAGCCCTCAAGCGGAGCGAGGCCGCGTTCACCCGTTGGTGCCGGTGGCTGACACCTTGGACTGGAGCGCGGCAATGGCCTGAATGGCACGTGCTTGCAGCAGCCTGCTCGGACTTTCCAGGTAGGCGTACAACCCGTCCAGATCGTCCTTGGTGCCCACCTTGGCAATCAAGAGCAGCGCCTGTCCGCGCACGGCATCGGACCATGTCGCGTCGGCGGCGGTCTGGCGGGCGAACGCGAGCAGGTCCGCGTCCTGCTTGAGGCCCATCTGGAGGAAGGTCTGCATGATGAAGGCAGGTAGGCTGCTGCTGCCCTGGCTGGCCCGGGTGTAGGTCTCGACCTGGCTTAAGGCCCGCTGCAAATCAGCCTGCGCGGCCTGGAGACGCGCCAGCTCTGCCACCTTGGCCGCCGGGTCCGCGTTCCGGCCAGCGATCTCGCTCTTCAGCCCGTCAAAGGCAGCCGAGAAGTGCCGCTCGAACAGGTCGCCGCCGGGGCCTGCAGCGCCGCGGCGCAGGCTCGGGCTGAACTGACTGAAGCGCTGCAACAACTTCGGCCTGGCTTGCACCCCGTAGGAGGCCAGCGCCTTGGACAGGGCCTGGTACTCGCTGCCGTCGTTCAAAGCCATGGGGTCGTCGCTCAGGAAGCGGAGCAGTTGGTCAAGCGCCTCGGCTGAGCTCAAGGTCTGCAAAGCCAGGATTCCCTGCACCTTGGTCGCCGGGCTCTCGGCCCGCAGCACCGCGTTGCCAAGCTGCTCCGCACGGGAGACCTCGGGTTTGGCGACGGTGAACCGGATGGCCAGCGACATGGGCGTCCGGTTGTTAGGCAGCTCGACCAGGTTGGCGGCGGCGAGAGCCCCAATCGGGATCAGCACCCCGCCAAGGACGAACTTGACCAGCCGAGAGCGCGCGTCGGACCGGTTGAGTAGTTGCTTTTTGCCCCTTTTCTGGCGGCGGGCGAGCGTGATGGCATCCACCCGGATGCTCACGAACAGGCTAACGGCTACCAGCAGGAGGCCGAAGACGCCCAGGCCCATGGGGGTGTGGAGATCCCAAAAGGAGATGTAGCTGGCCACCACAAGCAGGAAGGCCGCGGAGAGCGCCACCGGCAGGACGAGCTCGATCAGGAGACCGCCTAGACCGAGCGTGCGCTCGCCGGAGGTCGGCGGCTTCTTGGAAGCGTCCTGCGAGGAGTCGTCGTTGGAGGAAGGTTCGTTAGGGATCGATGCGCCCTTTCACCGGTGATGATACCAGCCGCCATGCCGCCCGCACCGATGAGGGCAACGACCTCGTACGGGCCGAGGCGGGTGCCCGGCTGCACTTGTCGGTATGTTCTCGCCGTAGCCCGTCTTGGGGTGATGGGGTTGTGGGGCGATGCTGCGGCTATGGACGACGATCGGATAATCGAAAAGTGCTCCCGAAGGTGGTAGCTTGGCAGCAGATCGGGTGGGATCGTCTCTGATGGTGGCGCGGCGAAGGTCATATGGGGAATGTCGGTAACCTCGGCTTGGCTGACAACTGAGAGTTCGACGGAGGAGCTCCATGAGACTCCGACTGTTCGTATTCCTCACCACCTGTGGTTTCCTCATCTTCGCGCTCACGATGACATTCGTCCCCGTCATGCCGGCGTGGGCCAACTACGCGACGAGAGCTGGGTTCCTTGTCGTCTTCGGCGCTCTTTGGTGGGTCGCACGGGATGGACATCGGTTGAGCCAATTTCGGCCAGTGTTCTTTGCCTACTTCACGGCGGTTCTTGGTCTCTCGTTGGGATTTTTCTTCGCAGACAGGGCGCTCGAGCTCTTTGGCCTGACGACGCATACCCCGGTCGGAATCGCTGTGGCGAAGCTCCTTCAAGCGTCGCTGATCGTGATCGGTATTCTCGCCGTGGCGAGGGTCTGCGGCGAAAGCTTCGCATCGCTCTACATTCGGAAAGGCCGTTTGATACTCGGCCTCAGCGTGGGCGTGATCACCGCTGCCGCACTCTTGGTCCTGAGCTTGCTGCAACCAGGGGTCAGGGCCCTCGGCGCGGCCAGGCTCATGTCGTTGGCCCCATGGATGCTACTCTTCGTGGCATCCAACGCTTTCATGGAGGAACTCCTATTCCGCGGATTGTTTCTTGGGCGATACGAGCCACTGATCGGACGATGGCCGACCGTTCTTTCGACTGGCCTGGCGTTCACCCTGGCGCACATGCAGGTCAAGTACGCACCGGAATTGCTGGTCTTCCTGGTCGTCACCTTCGGTTTCTCGATCGCGTGGGGGTGGCTGATGCAGAAGACCGAGAGTCTTTGGGGATCGGTCTTGTTCCACGCCGGCGCCGACTTGTTGATCATTCTGCCCATCTTCAGCAATCTCGGTGCCGCGTGATGCAGACAAACGCCGGGTGCGGTCTGAGGCTGGGATCGCTTGAAATGCGTTGAGGCGCCTCCTGGCCTGAGGCGGGATCTTTCCCGGAGCGCCGAAAGTACCAGTACTGCCTGACAGATTTCATTTCCTTGCTCAGCGATTGCGCGAGCGGGTTGGACATGGTGCCGAATCGCCTGGGGGGCGGCGGATGGGGGAGGGTACGAGGGGTGTCCATTCAGTTGACCGCTCGCCCCGGCTTCGCCCTCTAGCTGCGAAACTGACGCAAGACAGGCATTGACAAGGAAGGCGCCTGCACCTAGTGTGCCGGCACAGACAGCCTGAAGACGGCGCCCGGCCTTGTTGGGCAGCCTGATGCACGTCGCCCTCGGGACGCTGCCTTCACGACAGGGGGGGACTTACCATGACCACACGTCGAGTGGGTGTTCTGACTTTGGTGATCGTGTGCCTGGGAGCTGTCG
>JBGQAK010000016.1:0-80815 GCA_041494245.1 Thermoanaerobaculaceae bacterium | reverse complement strand
AGGAAACCGAAGCGCGCTGCGGTCACCGTGCGGTCAGCCTCGCGCCAGAATGGCGCGGGCCGGAAGCCTAACTAACTGACGGAAAGGGATTTGGTTGGTGGAGCCGACGCGGATCGAACGCGCGACCTCCAGAGTGCGATTCTGGCGCTCTCCCAGTTGAGCTACGGCCCCACCGCTGGGCGCGGAGTTTACCACGAGGCCGCGGCCGGGTAAAGCCGGAGCCGCGATCGGTAGTGGGTCAGTTTGATGGGTAGGGACCCTTAAGCACTCAAGCTGACCCACTAACCAGTCCTTGACCGCGGTGACACCAACTTCTAGCATCGCTGTAAGAAAGAAAGGAGCATTCCCATGAAAGACCGCCGGATGGCATTGTTGGCAGGGGTCGTTGCGTTAGGTTTGCTCTGCTTGGTTATGGGTCCAAAGCCTGTCTTCGCCGAGAAAGCCTACACCGTCCCAGTTTCCTCCAACGAGATCACGATGGAACTCCGCCTGGGCAATTCCTCCACGGCTCGGGTCCTAACCTACGAGGGTGGACTGATCAAGGTCGGTGATTTGCAGAGGCAGAACGTGTTCGGAGTCGTGCCGATTCTCAAGGGAGACGGAAACGTCCGTCTGGTTCTCTTTCGGATCGGGATCATCGACGAGCAAAACGAGACGATAGCGCAAATCGAGGAGCAGTCAACCCCGCAGAACGCGGTGGTGACATTCACCAAAGCGCCGGTCACCGTGAAGGTCATCAACGTCAAGGCATCGCTCGCGCCGGCACCAGCTCCCATCAAGGATGATTGCTGCGTGGAATGTGACTTTTGGAGTTGCGGCATCTGCGTGTGGATGGACTGCGGATGTTGCTGCAATCCTCCCAAGACATGCCAGCAGCTTCCGGGTGGGCCCTAGTCGTCAGGCGTAGGCAGCAAGACGTCCGAGTCGCTGTCATCCTGAGACGGCTTGGCATGACGGGGCTGGGTCGTTCGCGAGTACCCCGTTCCCCGCTCAAACTGACCCACTACCCCGCGATCGCGGGCTACAACAGCTCAATCTTGCCCGAGATCGTGGTCACGAACACCTTTGGGCCCTTGCCGGAGAGCTCGAGCTTGACGGCCTTGGGGTCGCTCAGGCCGGGCAGCGTGGATCGGATGTCGCCCTTGGTGCTGGCAAGCTCGCCGCCGGGCTCGGTGCCGGGCGGGAGCGACACGCGCACCTTCCCGGAGGAGGTCGTGATGCGGACCGCGTCCCCGGCCGCCAGGGCGTCGAACCGGGCGACGACGTTCCCCGAGGTGGTGTTGATCACGGCCGGGCCGAGCAGCGCCGCGAGGTGGACGTCGCCGCCCGCGGTGTCGCAGTTGACCTTGCGCGCGCCGCCGGTCAGCTCCACGTTTCCGCTCGCGGAGCGGGCGAGCAGCTTGTCGATCGTCCGGCTGGCGCGCAGCTGGATGCCACCGGAGGTGGAGCGGGCCTCCATCTCGGGGGCCCACCCGGCGAACTCGATGTCGCCCGACGCGGAGCGCAGGCGCAGAGGCTTCGCGTCGGGGTACTCGCCCTCCACGCGCAGCGTGCCCGAGGACGTGGAGAGGTCCGGGCGTGCGCTCGGCGGGACGACGATCTCGATGCGGGCGCGGGTCCCCAGCACGCCCTTGAAGAGGCTGACCCCACTCGGGTCGGGGGCCGTGATGCGGAGCTCCCCTTCCGTGTCCTCGAACGTCGGCATGCGGGCGTCGACCCACGCCTTGGCCTGCTTCTCGGAGAACGCCGCCGCGACGAGCTCGACGTTCACCCTGATGTCCGGGATGTCGGAGGCGCGGACGTGCACGTCCAGCGGGCCGCCGCTCACCAGCACCACCTTCCCCGGCTGGCTCGGGAAGGACCTCTGGATGGTCTCGGTCTTCTCGGCGGCAACTGCGGTCGAGGCGAGCAGGACGGCCAGGGTGGCGATCACGGGCAGCTTCATCGTTCCCTCCAAGACACGGGCATCGTAGGGTTTCCGGGCCCTCGAGCGCAAGGCCACCTTGACAGCAGGGGTGGGGGAGGCTAACTTTCGCGTGCCCTGAAAGGGGCGCGAGCGGGCATAACTCAGCTGGTAGAGTGTCAGCTTCCCAAGCTGAAAGTCGCGGGTTCAAATCCCGTTGCCCGCTCCACTTTCAAGCACCTGGAGGCCCCACGGTGAAAGGCGCCGGCAACGAGAAGCTGGAGGTTCGGCAGGCGACCGCCACGGTGATCGCCCGCGACACCCGCGTCGAGGGGCAGGTCTCGGGGAAGCGGCCCGTGAGGATCGAAGGCGCCGTCAAGGGCGGCATCCGCCTGGAGGCGTCGCTGGAGATCCTGGAAGGTGCTCTCGTGGAAGGGGATGTCCACGCGACGACGGTCCGGATCGGGGGCAGTGTGACCGGCAACGTCACCGCCACCACCATGGTCGAGCTGCAGCGGGGTGCCTCCGTGAAGGGCGACGTCGCGGCGCCCGCGCTCCACGTCGTCGAGGGCGCCCATCTCGAGGGTCGCGTCCAGATGACGAAGGGCACGCCCAGCCAGCCCTCTTAGATTCAACAAAAGCGGCTCATTTCAGCCCCCCGGAAGGTTTGACGGGGGGGTGTATACTTCGTTCTAGGAGAGGTGCGCCGACCGTGAGCAGCCACACAACGGTTGAGATTTTCGGACGGCGCTTCGAGCTGCGTGCCACGGACTCGAGCGAGAGGGTTGAGGATCTCGCCCGCTACGTGGACCGGCGGATGCGCGAACTGGCCGATGTCTCGCCCCATGTGGATACGTCAAAGCTCGCGGTGTTGACGGCGCTCAACATAGCGGACGAGCTTTTCAAGGAACAGGAAACCGAACCTGGGACGCGAACCGAAGAGCTGAGAAAACGGGTGGAAGGGTTGATTGCACGGTTGGACGAGGTTCTAGCGGCTCCCTCAGGGGGGTCGCAGACAGCGTAAAAAGGGGGCCCCTGCGCGGTTGGTGATGAGCGAAACTATTCTTGAACCAACGCCTATTTGACGGGTTCGGCGTCCCGGCTTCCCCGAGCAGCCTTGTGGCGAGTGACGGGAGACGGGCAGAACCCCAACCTGTGGTTAGCAGGTTCAAATAGGGTTGCTCACACGGCCGAGTGCGGGGGCCCTTTTCCTCCCTCCCTCCACCCCCAGGTGCGCGAGCGCGCCCAGGTTCATTGAAAGGGGGTATCCATGAGCGGCGTCATCATCGTCGCCAGTGCGGTAGTAGCTGCAATTGTTGCTTTTGCGATCCTCGCGCTGTTCGGCCGCCGGGGCAGGGCCCGGATCCGGGAGATCCAGAACCAGACTGAACAGGAGTCGCGGAGGGTGGTCGCGGCGGCCCAGCAGGAGGCCGAGCAGCGCCTGCGGGACGTCTCCATCGAAGCGCGGGAGAAGCTCCTCGCTGCCCGCACCGAGTTCGAGCGTGAGACCCACGAATACCGGCAGGAGCTGCTCGGCCTCGAGCGCCGGCTCGACCAGAGGGAGGGGGCGCTCGACGAGCGTGCCCGCGGCCTCGACACGCACACCCAGGAGGTGGAGCAGCGCAAGAAGGTGCTCGACGAGCGCGAGGCCACGCTCGCCATGCAGGAGGACGCCCTCGCGGCCGCCAGCGCCGAGCAGCGCGCCCAGCTCGAGCGGATCGCCGGGCTCTCCTCGGAGCAGGCCAAGACTGAGCTCATGCGGGGGATGGAGAACGAGGCGCGCGTGGACGCCGCCAAGGTCATCCGCCGCCTCGAGGAGGAGGCCAACCAGGAGGCCACCAACCGCGCCCGTCGCGTGATCTCCCTGGCGATCCAGCGCATCGCCGCCGACCACGTGGTGGAGAGCACGGTCTCGGTCGTGGACCTGCCCAGCGACGAGATGAAGGGGCGGATCATCGGCCGCGAGGGGCGCAACATCCGCGCGCTCGAGACCGCGACCGGCGTGGACCTGATCGTGGACGACACCCCGGGTGCTGTGCTGCTCTCCTGCTTCGACCCGATCCGCCGCGAGGTCGCGCGGCTTTCCCTCGAGCGCTTGATGCTGGACGGCCGGATCCACCCCGGGCGCATCGAGGAGGTGGTCGGCAAGGTTAAGCAGGAGCTCGAGGAGAAGATCTTCAAGGACGGCGAGGCCGCGGCGATCGAGCTGGGCATGCCGGACTTCCACCCCGAGATCCTCAGGCTGCTCGGACGGCTGCAGTACCGCACGTCCTACGGCCAGAACGTCCTCTCGCACTCCAAGGAGGTGGCGTGGCTGGCCGGGCACATGGCCACCGAGCTGGGGGTCAACGTCCGGGTCGCCAAGCGCGCCGGGCTGGTGCACGACATCGGTAAGTCCGTGGACCGCGAGATGGAGGGCACCCACCTCACCATCGGGCGGGACCTGCTGCGCAAGTACGGCGAGACCGAGGACGTGATCCACGCCATGGAGTGCCACCACGGCGACGTGGACGCGCGCACCGTCGAGGCGGTGCTGGTCACCGCGGCGGACGCCCTCTCGGCGGCCCGCCCCGGGGCGCGGCGCGAGATCCTGGAGAGCTACCTCAAGCGCCTGGAGAAGCTCGAGAGCATCGCCGGGGAGTTCAGGGGCGTCCAGAAGGCGTTCGCGATCCAGGCGGGGCGTGAGCTGCGCATCATCGTGGAGTCCCAGAAGCTCTCCGACGAGGATGCGGTGTGGCTCTCCCGCGACATCGCCAAGAAGATCGAGGCCGAGCTGACCTACCCCGGGCAGATCAAGGTCACGGTTATCCGCGAGACGCGCGCGGTGGAGTACGCGCGGTAACAACGGAGGATCGAGGGCTCGGGCTCGCGGCGTGCAGGTGTGCAACCTGGCATCGCGATTCCCGTAAAAGCTTGGACCCTGGCGGCAACGTGCCGGCTCGGTAAGCAGAGGCAACACCTCGCGACAGCAGAGTAGGCCCGCGAAGGAGGGACAGGTGGCAGGCGACGTGGTCTTGTCGGTCCGAGGTGTGACGAAGACGTTCGGGTCGGTGCGCGCCGTGGACGACCTCTCGTTCGAAGTCCGGCGCGGCACCATCACCGGCCTGTTGGGGCGCAACGGGGCGGGCAAGACCACCACGCTGCGCATGATCAACGGGATCTTCCTGCCCGACGCCGGCACCATCGAGCTTTTCGGGACCAGCGACGCGGCGGCCGTCCGCGACCGCATCGGCTACCTCCCGGAGGAGCGCGGGCTCTACCGCAAGATGCGGGTGCTGGAGCAGCTCCTCTTCCTCGCCTCCATCAAAGGGCGCCGTCCCGCCGACGTGAAGCCGCAGGCCGAGCGCTGGCTCTCGCGCTTCGACCTCTGGGACAAGCGGCTCTCCAAGCTCGAGGAGCTCTCCAAGGGCAACCAGCAGAAGGTCCAGCTCATCGGGGCGCTGCTCCACGACCCCGAGGTGGTCACCCTCGACGAGCCGACGTCGGGCCTCGACCCGGTCAACGTCGTGCTGGTGCGCAACATCCTCAAGGAGCTCAAGGCCGAGGGGCGGACCATCCTCCTCTCCACCCACATGATGGCCGAGGCCGAAAAGCTGGTGGACGACATCGTGCTCATCCACGAGGGCAGGGCCGTGCTGGCCGGCGAGCTGGACGCGATCCGCACCTCGTTCGGCACCAACACCGTGCACCTCGACTTCGAGGGCGACGGTCACTTCCTACTGCACCTCCCCGGCGTGGTGAAGGCGCGCCTCGAGACCAACGCGGCCGAGCTGCGCCTCGAGCCCAAGGGCGACCCGCAGACGATCCTCGCGGCGGCGGCGACGCTGCTCAAGGTCATCCGCTTCGAGGTGGCCGCCCCCTCCCTGGAGGAGATCTTCATCGACCGCGTGGGTGCGACCGCCGCCAGCATGGGCCTTCCCGCCGCGGCGGGGGAGGCGCGGCCATGAACAAGGCCCTTGCGGTCTTCAAGCGCGAGTACCTCGAGGTCGTGCGAAAGAAGTCGTTCATCATCATGACCCTGATCTTCCCGTTCCTGATGGGCGCGATGATGTTCATCCCGACGCTCCTGGCGATGCGCGGGATCGAGGGCAAGCGGGTGGTCGTGGTGGACGGCAGCGGCCGGCTTGGCGACGCCTTCAACGAGAAGCCCGGCACCGCCCCCGCGCAGGCGCGCGTCCAGGGGCAGTCGGACAAGACGCAGGAGCAGCTGCGGCGCGGCGCAGCGATGGTCACGCCGCTCCGCCTCAGGACCGACTACGTCGCCGCGACCGGGGACCTCAAGGCCGCGGCGCAGCCGTACCTGGACCGCCTGAAGACGGACCGGGGGAGCGGGGAGAGCCGTCTGGACGGCGTGCTCGTCGTTCCCGCCGACGTCTTCGGCAACCCGGACGCGAAGATGACCTACTACAGTCGGGCGGCCAGCGACATCATGACCCAGGAGCGGCTCGGCAACCTCGTCAACCACGCAATCTCGCGCGGCCGGTTGGCTGGGCGCGGAATCGAACCCACCGAGGCGGACCGCCTGCTCAAGCGGGTGCAGCTCGAGGGCGTGAGAGTCTCCAAGAGCGGCGAGGAGAAGAAGGGCGGTGAGCTGTCCTTCCTCATCGGTTTCGTGTTCGTCGCGCTGCTGATCTTTCCCACCCTCATCTACGGCCAGGAGGTGATGCGTGGGATCGTCCAGGAGAAAACCGAGCGGATCGTCGAGATCCTGATTTCCTCCATGCCCTCGATGAGCCTTCTCTCCGGCAAGGTGCTGGGCCTCGCGGCGGTCGGCCTCACCCAGGTCGGGGCCTGGATGGTGATGGGTGGCATGATGGCGGCTTACACCGGGGGCGCGGCCATGATGGGCGGGATGAACGTCTTCCAGTACTTCAACCTCAGCGTCATCCCGTGGTTCTTTGTCTTCTTCCTCTTCGGCTACCTCACCAACGTCTGCCTCTACGCCGTCGCCGGCGCCATCTCCAACTCCGACAAGGAGGCACAGCAGTTCATGGGCCCGATCATGATGGTGACGATGATCCCCTGGATGCTCGCGTTCCCAATCCTCCAGAATCCGGACTCAAGCCTCGCGACCGTGCTCTCGCTGGTCCCGGTGTTCACGCCGATCACGATGTTCATGCGCGTGCTGGTCGCGGAGCCGCCACTCTGGCAGCTCGGCTTCTCGATCGCGCTGTCAATCGCCACGGTCCTTGCTTTCTTCTGGATCACCGCGAAGATCTTCCGCGTCGGGATCCTGTCGTACGGCAAGCGCCCCACTCCCGCCGAGCTCTGGCGCTGGCTCAAGGTGGCGTAGCGATGTCGTAGGTATCTCCCTCTCCCTCCGGGAGAGGGCACCGAGATAGCGGCGCTGCAGAGCCAGGCTCCCTCTCCCTCTGGGAGAGGGCAGGGGTGAGGGTCCACGCGGTCAATAACGCCATGCCGTCTGCGTTTTGCCGTCCCCTCGCGCCAACCTTCTCCCACGTGGCAGCGAAATGTGGGGCCGGCGCGCCGCGCCGGCATACGCGCCCCGCGCCGTTCACGGCCGGAAGGTGTAGGCCAGGTAGACTTCCGTCGGCACCGGGACGCCGTTGCAGGTACCAGGCGTGTAGCGCCATCCCTGGAGGGCGATCGAGACACCCGAGTTCACGTTGATCCCGCGGCCCTGCACGATCGCGAAGTCGTGGATGAGTCCGTCGGTGCCGATCTCGGCGAGGCACAGAACGGTCCCGAACTCCCGCCGTGCCTTCGCGGCGGCCAGGTGCTCCACCTCTTCCTTCTGGACCAGCCGCGGGGGCTCGGGGTTCTCGCAGTGTGGCCACTTTTCTGCGCCCGCCTTGGGGGCGAAGGCAGCCGGGTCCATCAGCGGGTCTGCGGCAAGATCCTCCACCGTGGCCTCCACCGACAGGTCACCGCCCTCGTAGCAGCGCAGGACCTTCGGGAACACCTTGTTGCCCAGCGTCACCTGACCCTCGTACTCGAAGCGCGGCATGCCCGCCAAGTAGGTCGCGGTGAGGAGTGTCCCAGCGACCGGGTCGAAGCAGAGCGTGACCTGGCTATCCTTGCTGATGCTCACGGGGCTGATGGCGGCCTTCCCAGCCATGTCCTTCTGCCACAGATCGCTGGTCGGCGAGGCCTCGATGCAGAACGCCGTGATCCCGCGGATCTCCTTCTGCCACAGCTTCGTGATCTTCACGCTCCCGGGCAGCTTCAGGTGGTACGCCGGGTTGAGCAGTCGCGTGACCTCGTGGAAGCGGTACGGCTTGTCGATCACGTTGCGCTTGCGCCAGCTCTGGCCGTCTGAGAGCCCGGTCACCTCGGTGTACCCCGGGAAGCGGGTCTGCTCGAACCATTGCCCCGGGGAGGCTGCGGCAAAGAAGTAGTTGCCCTCGCGGTCGCCCGTGAGGAGGCCAGAAAGCTTGATGTGGGCGCGCAAGTGGAACGGTCCGGTGTCGGGCGTCAGGAGCTTCTGCACCAGCTCTGCCCGCGCGATCAGGGCGATGCCCTTCGACTGCTGGTTGCCGGCGGCCGGCGTCTGCGCCGACGCGACGGACGCGCAGACGACGCAGGCGAGGAAGCCCGCGAAGACCCGGTGTGCCGACACCGTTCCGATCCCGACGGGGCGCTCGCGTTTCATGATCCGCCTCCTTCTTGTGTCCTGCTCAAGAGGGTAGTGCCGCCATCCCGAAAGCGCAATGTGGGGCCGGCGCGCCGCGCCGGCATGCGCGCCCCACATTTTGTCTCCCTCTCCCGCACGCGGGAGAGGCGGGGTCATTTTTCTCCCTCTCCCGCGTGCGGGAGAGGGCCAGGGTGAGGGTCCGTCGGTTGCGTCCTTGCCGTGCCCCAGGGCCTCAGTGCGCCGGGGCCGCCAGCTCGTGGATCGAGCGGACCTGCCCGCCGCGCACCACGTAGCGCACCTTGCGGAAGTTGGACACATCCGTGAGCGGGTCCCCGGCCAGCACCACCAGGTCCGCCGCCTTGCCCTTCTCGACCGTTCCCAGGTCCGCCCCGCGCCCCATCGCGATCGCGGCGGTGCGCGTGGAGGCCACCACCACCTGCATTGGCGTCATCCCCGCCTTCTGCATCGCCTCCATTTCGGCGTACACCGAAGGGCCGTGCAGGGTGAGCGGGTTGCCGGCGTCCGTCCCCATCGCCACCGGGATGCCGGCTTCCACGACCTTCATGAGGTTCTCGGCTTCCGTCTTCTGCGCATCGTCGAAGTTTTCCTTGCGCTCCTCGTACTTGCCCTGGTTCATGCCGCGCTCGAGCGGAACGGTGGCCGTCTCGGCGACGTGCGCGAGGGTGACGGCGTCAACGCACCCGTTGGGGTCGTCCACGCTCGGCACCGAACGGCGGAGCACCGCCTCGTACATCCGCATGTAGCCGAGGCCCACCGTGAGCGTGGGGCAGTAGATCGTGCCGTTGGTGCGGGCCATCGCGATGAACTCCTCGTCCACCTCGGCGTCGCGCACGCCGTGTACCAGCAGCTTGGCGCCGGCCTGCAGGCCCACCTTGGCCTCGCGCAGGCTCGTCGCGTGGACGATCAGCGGCAGCTTGACCTTCTTCGCCTCGTCCCCCGCCGCCCTCACCACCGCAGCCATCTCGTCGAACCCGCGCGTGGTCACCGGGATGTACCAGATCTTCACCGCGTCGGCCCGGTTGGCCGCCAGGTAGCGCACGCCCTCGCGCGCCGCCTTCTCGTCCGAGAGGTAGATGAACTGCTTCTCGGCCGGGAGGTTGAGCCAGAAGTCGCGGGTGGACAGCAGCGGGCCGCTGGCCGCCACGTGCGGCGCGGCCGTGTCCGACTCCGCCCGCGCCCGCAGGTCCCACGACCACGGGTAGCCGCCGACGTCGAACACCGCGGTCACCCCGGAGCACAGGTCCGCTCGGAAGAACCGCTCGGAGTGGGTCCTCAGGCCGGCCTCCACCTGGTCGTAGGGGTAGCGGTCACGCATGTCGAGCGCGTCCGGGCGCCCGTCCGCCCAGCCGGTCTGCGCGAAGTGCACGTGCGCGTCCACGAGGCCGGGCGTGACCCACATGCCCGAGACGTCCAGCACCTCGACGCCCTCCGGCACGGGGCAGGCCTTGCGCGAGCCGGCGCAGGCGATCTTCCCGTCGCGCGTGAGAACTACCGCGTCGCGGAGGTAGGGCCCGCCCGTCCCGTCCACCAGCGTGGCGCCCACCAGCGCCTTCGGCGGCGGTGCGGCCGACGCCGGGACCGCGAGGCAGAAAGCCGCGAAGGCAACCGTGCCAAGGACAGCCAGTGCAACGCGTCGCATGATCTCCTCCTTGCTTTCCAAGCTTAGCGCGCCCCGCCCGCATGCGCGGCCCACATTCTGTCTCCCTCTCACCCTCGCCGGCGCATTGGAGAGGCCAGGGTCAATTTCTGTCTCCCTCTCCCGCGTGCGGGAGAGGGCCGGGGTGAGGGTCCGTCGGTTGCGTCCTCGCCGTGCCCCACGGCCTCAGTGCGCCGGGGCCGCCAGCTCGTGGATCGAGCGGACCTGCAGGCCGCGCGAACCCTGCGAGGGCCCAGGGAATCGCTACGGCTTTGCGGCCGGCTTGATGCGCGTCAGGTAGAACGTGCCGGCCTCGACCTTGCCGTTGCTGTCGTAGCCCCATTCCTCGTTGTGGTGGTCGGCATCCACGAACGTGATCACCAGCCTGCGCATGTACCCGTCGCCGGGGCGGATGTTCGTCCCGTCCTTGAACTCGAACGCGATCTGCGCCGGCGTGCTCAACGGCATCGCCCGCATGCGCGGCTGGTTGTGCGCGGAGCAGTAGTGGGTGGCGAGCAGGTCGTCTTTGTCCGTGTGGAACATGGTGACCATCTCGTGCGGCGTGCCGGCGTCCATCCAGTGCATCACCGCCGACCCGTCGCCGGTGATGCGCACCGAGATGCGGGTCGGCAGCTTCTTGCTGCCTTCCATGGCGTAACCTTCCCACTCGCCAGCCAGTGACTTGATCTTCTCCCACTGGGGCGTGCTCTGGACCTTCGATACCGACGCGCCGTGCTCCTGCGCGCACACGATCCCGGCGACGAGGGAGGCGACTGCGAAAAGGGCGACTCCGACTCTCTTCATGGCGCACCTCCAAGCGGGACGATTCTGCCGCCGCCGGCCCGGGCCGTCAACGGGCAGGACCGCACAATCGCGATACAAATCTTGTACCCAAACGCCAGCACCCTGGTCGATGCGCTGTTCCGCTGGCAGGGCCTGCCTTGCGGCATGGGGTTGTGGCCTGTCATAGGTACCGGGTCTGGCGGATTTGACTGGTCCGGAGGCGGGGGCTGCGGTCGCGTGGAGGAATGGCATGCCACCGAGGGCGCGGGTCTTCATGGAGCGCACCTCAAGGTCCCAAGAGGTGCGACAAGAGGTACAAGAGGTACCAGATTGCATGAGTAGGTCGGTCTCCCGGTCGTGCGGCACAACGAAAAGCTCGCCAAAGACCGAACGGACTCGAGGCCCAGGCTCGGTACGAGGGCCGGCGTTGCTCAGCCGGCCCACCTATTCTTCCTCGGATTTGGCTCGCGCGAAACGCGTTAAGCTTTTCGCCCCACCCCAGTGAGCCCCGTCGCCAGAACACCACAGCGATGGGCAGGCATCAGAATGACCGGCTCCCGGCCTGGCCAACCGTTACGCCAAAATGCGGCCACTCGGGTGCTCCTGCAGTGGGGCTACACGCGAGATGCCCTGGCTACGAAACGCCATCTTGCACCGACACATGAAGGTGAATCCCCATTTTGTGATGCAGATCACAGTTGGCGTTTGGCCGCTACATACTGGCTAAACTGAATGTGAGAGGTGATGCCGACCTCCGAGCGGTGAGGGCGCCTATGCAAAGCGCACGTCGATCGTTGAAGTCCGCTGCCAGGAGCGGGTGGGGTACGGAACGTGTGTGCCTGCACGCTCTGACGGCTGTGGTCATAGTGTTGTTCATCGGTAGGGCGGTCAGGGCCGCCTCCATCGTGCCCCCCGAGAACCTTGGGGAGTTGGCGCAGACCAGCAATGCGGTCCTGCTGGCCCAGGCAGGCACCTCCACAGCCGCCAAGCGTGGCCCACTGCTGTTCACCCTGACCACCTTCCGGGTGATGGAAGTCCTCGCGGGAGGGCTGGCCACTGGTGATCACCTCACCGTCGAAGCCCCGGGCGGCGAGCTGAACGGCATCACTTGGGCTGTCCCGGGTTCGCCGCGCTTCGAGTCGGGCGAGGTGTACTTGCTGTTCCTCGACCAGAAGCCAAGCGGGGAGTGGCTCACGAGGATGCTGGCGTACGGCCTGCTGCACCGGATTCGCGGACGCGATGCGTCGAACCTGCTGGCTCCGCTGTCGGAGTATCGGGACATCCAGCCATTCCCCCGCACGGACGGCCTCCTCCCCGAGTCTATTGAGACCTACCGCGAGGCGGCGCTGGTGCCGCACCTGCGGGATGTGGCGACGCGCCGGGCCGCCTGGGACTCCCGGAAGGTGCTGGCGCGCAGCGAGCAGGTACCACTCCAGGCGGTTGCCCTCGCACCGCCGTCGGGCTGCACGTACATAACGGGTGCCACACCCTATGCACGGTGGCCTTACAACGTGACGCCGGCGCTGGGCCAGGTGAAGATGTATGCGGACTCGAACGGCGATTCCTCGATCACAGGGGGAGGCTTCACAGAGGTCCAGGGCGCGATCGGGATGTGGATGGGAATTCCCGACACGAGCCTGAACCTTGCCTACGGTGGGACGATGTCCTACACGATGACGTGCACGAGCGACCCCTACGACGCCCCGGCCTTCGGTGTCAACATCGTGATGTTCAACGACCCCTGCGGCGACATCACGGACCTGATCAGTTGCAGCGGGACGCTGGGTTTCGGCGGCCCCTGGTGGGGCGCCACCACGCACACCTTCGACGGCACGACATGGTACAGCCTCACGAGCTGGTTCGTGGTCTTGAACAACGGGGTTGGCTGCCTCGGCTCGACGTCCTACCAGCGGATGCTGGCGCACGAACTCGGCCACGGCCTCGGCTTCGGGCACGTGGCCGACCCGAGTGCGCTCATGTACGCGTACTGCTGCAACACCATCGACTCCACCGACACGACCTGTGCCCAGTACACGTATCCGGGAAGCGGAAACCCTGCCCCGACCGTGACCGGTGTGAACCCGAGTTCCGGGCCCACCACGGGCGGAACGGGCATCACGATTACCGGTACCGGTTTCCAGACCGGCGCGACGGTCAAGCTGGGAGGGGTCTCTGCGACGGGTGTGACGGTCTCAAACTCCACGACCATAACCGCGACCAGCGGAGCGCACGCGGCCGGAACCGTGGACGTCGTCGTGCAAAACCCCGACAGCCAGACCGGAACGCTCGTCAACGGCTACATCTATGGGGCCTGCACGGCCCCCAGCTCGCCCGCGTTGACAGCACCGGCCTCGGCGACCAGCGCCTCAGCCTACACGGTGAGTTGGACCGCGACCAGCAGCGACGACACCTACGAACTGCAGGAGTCGACAGATTCAGGGTTTAGCGGTGCGAGCACTGCGACGGTGACCGGGACGAGCACCGGCATCACCCACACCGTGACCGGTCCGAAGACCTACTACTACCGTGTTCGAGCCAAGATAATGTGTGGTGGTTCCGCCTACTACTCCGCCTGGTCGAACACCGGTCTAACCACTGTCAGTGGGGCCGCCGGGTGCACTCTCAGCCTTGCGAGTCAGACGATCTCCACGACCCAGATCTATGCGTCGTGCGGCACCCTCACCGCGGGGCCCGCGGTCCGGATTGCGATGCCCGGTGGCGTGCTGCTCCGAGCCGCGGTCTCCGTGATCCTCAGGAACGGTTTCTCGGTGCAATCCGGTGCGAGGTTCAGCGCCGGCACCGATGCATCGCTGGCGCCGTAGTCAGGAACGACGTACAGACAGGGGGGGTGTGCAAGGTGGTCCAGGACCAGATGGGCATGTTGGAGCAGCAGCAGAAGGCGATTGCGGAGCTCAAGCAGCAGAGGTAGAGCGCTCAAGCGCCATCAGCGGCCGGTCTCCTTGCCTGGGCCTCGAGCCCGTAGGGTCTGTGGCGGGTATCCTGTCAGACCGTCATAGGGTGACCGACCCGCTCACCCAATCAGGTCCCTATGTGACTGGGCCTGCCGCGAGCCAATCGTGCCATCAAGAGATCGGCCGTTAGCGCAGCATCACCAGGACCCTGATAATTCCCTGGCCTGCGGCCAGCGGTTCGAGCGCCTTGCCCACCACGGTGCCGGGGAGCGGAGCGGCGTCGCGCATGGCGTGCCCGGGCGTGGGGGCGCTGACCAGCAGGTCGCCGGGGGCGATCGCCCCGAAGCTCGCGTCCACCTTGCAGCGGGCGATGCCGGAGAGCGCAACCGGCGCGCTGCCGCCCTCGCTCGGGCGGACACCCAGCGCCACACCGGCTTCTCCCACCACGACGCCGACCACCGTCGGATCGGCAGACCGCTCACCCCGGATGAACTGCTCCGGGTGCTCGCGGTCTACGACCAGCACATCACCTGCCTCGACCGTGCCTGCGACCGCGACCCGGGTCGCGAGTTGCTCGCGCGGCGAGGAGAACGAGCGTGCATGGACGTCCTGCTCGCTGCTGATCGGCAGCACCGGTCCCCCGGCGCCCGGCCGCTCGCCGGGCTCCTGCTGGCGAATCGGGACGGACGGCGAAGTTTCGGTCCCGCTCGGTACCGCTCTCTCTGTCGGCGGGCCGGAGCCCAACGCCTGATGCTGCGGACGGAGACGGTCGATGTGATCCACCGCCGGGTCGAACTCGTGAATCGCCGCCTTGAGCGCGTTGGCCCGCTCGACCTTCAACGACTCCTTGACCCCCAGCGCCTCGCGCCCGGCGCTGTAGCGGGCAAGCGCGGTGTACCTAGAAAGGTCCGGCCGCCTGGCCACCAGCTCCCGGTGGTCCTTCATCGAGGGGATGTACGACTCCCGCGTCTTCTCCTGCACCACCGTGGACTCCTCGAACCCGATCCGCAACCCGTAGACCATATAGTCGAACGTGCAGTCGGAGCCGTCCCGACTGCGCACGACCATCTCGCTGGTACCTTTCTCCGCGACGTAGAGATCGCACCAGCCACCCACCGGCGTGAGGTAGGCGGTGAGGCCGAGGTCGGGGTTGGTGACCCACTTGAAGGTGTCGCCCAAGGGGACACGGGCCTGGCCCCCCACCAGGCGGGAGGTGCCGCGGGTATAGGTCGCCACCTCGTCGCCCTCGGGCGCGGCGTAGACGATCACCGCACCGGGATCGGTGGGGTGGTTCTGCACGAAGCTGACCGTGCCGCTGCCGTAGATCTTGTAGGTGCCGTAGCCGACGTACCCGTAGCTTGAGCTGTTCGTGTCCGAGAATTCGCCGCCAGCCCCGGTACCTTCCGCGTAAATTCCGGCGTTGCCATTCCCGAGCCACGCGACGCCGGACTGGTCGCGGTCCCCGAAGTAGCCGCCAGCGGTGTTGCCGAACGCTTGAATCCCAAAGTCGCCGAAGCCTACCCACGCATAGCCGGAGCCATCGGCGTCCACGAATAGGCCGCCCATCTGGTTGCCGTACGCCTCGATTCCACGGTCGCCGTAGCCGACGTGCGCATAGCCGGAGCCATCGGCGTCCTTGAAGTAGCCGCCCATCACGTTGCCCTCGGCATAGATTCCATAACCGCCGCCGCCGGCGTACGCGTAGCTGGAGGAATTGGCGTCCTTGAAGTAGCCGCCGGCGGCGTTGCCATACGCCTCGATTCCTAGGTTGTTGGCGCCGACGTTGGCGTAGCTGGAGCCATTGCTGCACGCGAAGTCGGCGCCTGCAGCGATGCCATACGCGACGATCCCATAATCGCCGTAGCCAACGTACGCCTCGCCGGAGGAATTAGCGTCCGTGAAGTACCCACCCGCCTCGTTGCCGACCGCCTCGATTCCACGGTCGCCGTAGCCGACGTACGCGTTGCCGGACGCAGTGGCGCTGTGGAAGTAGCCGCCACCGGCGTTGCCGAACGCCTGGATACCGAAGGCAGCGCTGCCGAGCCACGCCTCGGCGCCACCGTCTGCGTCGAAGAAGCGCCCTCCGCCACCGGTCCTCGACGACACGATCCCGAAGCCTCCCGCAGGCGGCGTCGGGATCGCCAGCGCCCCAGCCGTGCGAGGCGGCGCAGGCTTGGAAGTTTGCGGCAGCGCCAGGTGCAGCGGCAGCGCCCCCTTGGACTGCGGCACCGGCACCGCTGGAGTGGGCACCGGCCCCGGCTTCAGTTGGGGTCGCGGCTGCTGCGCCTGACTCACTGCCCCGAATGCCACGATCACCACTGCCACGACCACCGCACCACCAACGATCCACGTCCTGCCGTGCATGGTGTCCTCCTCGGGGAAACTGTCCCGCAGCGCGGGCGGCCGCCCCGCCTGAGCTCCACGAAAGCGTTGTTCGTTGCCTGGACCGCTGCCTGGAGTGTGGGTCCGCGCCTGCGGGACTGTCAAGGCAGGGGAACGGCAACCCGCACGACTCTCGGACGATGTTGCCCCGGGGCGAGCACGAGCGCGTGATCCGGAGTGTCGGTCGCTGGTACGGGCCTGTGGCCCGGCGAGTCGGCCCGGCGTTCCGACAGCTTCAACGACGATCTCACCTGATCATTGCCAAGGTCTTATTGGTGACCCACGGTTTCAAGCGTGCAGGATGATGGGTCACCGGAGTCAGTATCTCCGCATGAATTTGAGAATGCAATTCTGAATCAAGAGGTCTGAAAGAGCCTGTTGCCTCGTGAGGGTTGACCGGGCATGCTCGGATCGGCTAGGGTCAAACCCAGCTTTCGGGGGAGACTTTCGTGTCCTTGGGGGGGAGACTGATGCGGATTTGTGCCCGTAGGCCACTGCCTTGCACCAATCCGTCGGGCGCGAGGTGTGCCTGCTCCCCGTCGTGAGCGTGCAAGAGGAGGTTTGAGGTGAGGTCCCATCGCCCGCCGTATGCCGTGGCGTTCCTTGCGTTTCTGGTGGCCGTGTCTGTGGCCTTTGCGGAGAAGGCGATTCCGGTCGCGCCCGGGTGGCCTGACCAGGTTGCACAGAGTGCCCAGCGCTGTCCCACCTTCTCGTGGTCGCTGACCCCCCGGGCCGACGTGGGAGAGGAGACACCATGAGCACGAGAATCGTAGCGGGAGTTGGAATCGGGCTGCTTGCCGCGCTCGGCACGTTCGCCCAGGGGCCGGCGGATTCACCGCTGGCGAGCTGGCCGGCGCCGCCGTACTGGCTGCCGTCCGGGGCGATCCCGGCTGCTGGCACGCCGGCGGCTGAGGGCCCAGAGGTCGCTGCGGAGCCGGCCGTGGTGCGGGCGCTGCCGCTGGTGGCGATCGCACCGTGTCGCCTGCTCGACACCCGGACGGCAGGTCTCCCTGGCCTGATCGCTGGTGCGGCACAGGAGATCGCGGTGGTGGGGCGGTGCGGGATTCCGGTGCAGGCGCAGGGCGTCTCGCTGCGGCTGGTGGTTGGCGAGGGCACGGGGGGTGGTGTGCTGAGCGTGGGGGCGGCGGGTGAGGGGGGTGGCCAGGGAGGGCGGCTGGTCCTCGATCGCGGTCAGGCGAGCTCGACCACGGGGGTGGTGGGGCTGGACGGGAGCGGCCGGCTGGTGGCGGTCACCGAGGCGGGGTCGTTGCAGCTGGTCGTCGAGGTCAACGGGTACTACGCGGGGGAGCCTGCGGTGCGCAGCCTCAACGCCTTGGCGGGGGACGTCCTCCTGCGAGCCGGGGAGAACGTCGCGATCACCTCGGAGGGGAGCACGGTGACCATTGCGCTGGCGCCTGGCGGCAGCCCGGGAGCCCAGCCGCCTGGGGAGATCGGGCCGCCCATCCCGGGGTCACCACCGCAGGGTGGTCGGGTCGTGAGGGTGCTGCCCGGTCCACCGGCCAAGGCACGACCGCCGGAGCAGGCGATGGTGCCGCCACCCTCGTCGATGTACGTGGCAGGAGCGTTGGAGTTGCCGAACACCACGGCGGTGGGTGCCGGCGTACTCACCCTGGGAGGGGATCGCTTCCTCCACAACTACGGACCTGCCAATGCGTACAACACCTTCGTCGGCCAGCAGGCGGGCAACTTCACCATGACGAGCACCAACAACACCGCGAGCGGCTACCAGAGCCTGCAATCTGACACCACGGGCGGCTACAACGCCGCAAGCGGCGCCGGGAGCCTGTCCTTCAACACCACGGGCGTCTTCAACACCGCGAGCGGCTTTCAGAGCCTGGTCGCCAACAGGACGGGCTCCATCAACACCGCGAGCGGCGGTCAGAGCCTGTACTCCAACACCACGGGCAACTCCAACACCGCGAGCGGCTCCGGGAGCCTGTACCTCAACACCGCGGGCTCCGACAACACCGCGAGCGGCTACAACGCCGGGGCCACCAACGCGACCGGCACCTACAACACCTTCCTTGGCTACGCGGCCGACGCGGCCGCCAACAACCTCACCAACGCCACCGCGCTGGGTGCCAACGCGGTGGTCAACGCCTCCAATAAGGTGCGGATCGGCAATAGCACCGTGACCGTGATCGAAGGCCAGGTGCCGTATACCTACCCCTCCGACGCACGGCTCAAGGACAACATCCGCGGCCTCAACCTCGGGCTCGACTTCGTCTTGCAGCTCCGCCCGGTCTCGTTCACCATGAAGCAGGGCAACGGTCGGACGGACATGGGGTTCCTCGCCCAGGACGTGGAGGCCGTGCTCGGTGACGGCTACAACGTGCTCGGGATCGGCGGCGACCAGGATCATACGCTCTCGCTGCGCGGCACCGACCTGATCGCCCCGATGGTCAAGGCGATCCAAGAGCAGGACGCCACGATCAAGGCGCAGCAGTCGCAGATCGAGGCCAAGGACGCGCGAATCGCGGACTTGGAGAACCAGCAGGCGGCGCAGCAGGCGCAGATCGACAGCCAGAAGGCGCAGCTTGAGGAACTTCGCCGGATCGTGCAGAAGGTGATCCACGAGAGTGCCGTCGAAAAGACAACGAGGGTCAACAGCACATGAAGCTGCGGGGCTGCTGCTGCAACCGAAAGGAGCGCCCCGCAAAGGGGTGTGCGACACTAGTACCTGGGTGGGTCCCAGAGAAGCTGTCACACCAAGTATATCTCGAGTGCGTGCGCAACCGTAAAGAGCGAGACCTTTGGAGGGATCGATGAGACAGACACAAAAGGAGGGATCGATGAGACAGACACGAAAGAGTGCGGGCGTTCTGGCGTGGGTGGTTGTGGGTCTGGGTGTTGTGGTGCTTGGGGTACCGTTTGTTTCGGCGCAGACTGATGTCTTGTACGTTGTGAATAACAACGTCGGCATCGGGATCGCCTCACCTACTCATCCCTTGCACGCCTTGGTGAGCGGCACCACGGATCCGGTTCTCATGCTTGAAGGAGCCAACGTGACGGACTCCCTGTCGCTGAAGGTCCAGCACCCGGGCGCGGTCATCGGCTTTGGGCTCGCCGGGGGCGCGGGCGCGTTCTTCACGACGGCAGCGGCGAATGACGCGGTGGTCTACGGTCAACCTGGGAAGAATCTGCTGCTGGGTGTGGGCGGTTCGGAGTGGTTGAGGATTACCAGTACCGGCAAGGTCGGCATCAACATGACGACGCCGACCCACTACCTGGACGTCGGTGTCAGTGGGGCGTACTGCAACGGCGGCGCATGGGTGGACGGGTCGAGCCGGGAGTACAAGCAGGGCATCCGGGAGCTTTCCGGGGAGGATGCGGAGGAAGCGTTTGCGAAGTTGAGCCCGGTGCGATTCGAGTACAAGGCGATGCCTGGTGAGGAGCACGTGGGGTTCATCGCGGAGGACGTGCCGGATCTGGTGGCGACTCCTGATCGCAAGGGGTTGAGCCCGATGGACGTGGTCGCTGTCCTCACCAAGGTCGTCCAGGAGCAGAAGAGTTCCATCGAAGCCAAAGAGGCGAGGATCACGACGCTCGAGCACAGGCTGGATGCCCAACACGGCCTGCTCGAGCAGCTGGCTCAGAAGGTCGCGTCGTTGGAAGCGGAGAAGACCGGGAAGCACTGAGCACGAGGCGCTGATCGCGCTCGCCGGCACGGGGAAGTCTCGACGTCCGGGGACGGAAGCGGGAGGCGTGACAGGTCGCACACCTCTCTGATCCGCCCGGGCCACTTCCCAGTGGTCCTCACCTCACTTGCCCGACTTGGCTCATGGAGGCCGGAGCCCGTCCCGCAGGGCCGGCCCCTCGGCTTGCCGGCCGAGGCCGGAGCACCCAATCACAGGCGTGCACGGCTCTTCGGAAGACGGCTACGTCGCAACACGCTGGATTCTTATGAACATAGCCTTTGGGACCGATCCATTGGGAGCGCCTGCAGGAAGGCGCTTGCGTTCCTGATCTTGCAGTGCTAGGTTGCCTTCAAAGTTGGAACGAATGGGCTGCAGCTTGTGGAGCATTCGTCGGGTACGGAAGCAGGCGAAACCCCACGTCCGTGGTGGACGTGGACGTGCAGTGGGAAGTTGTGGTGCTCACGAGGAGGGGGACTGAGATGAGACGTAGGCTATGTGTCCTGGTTGTGTGTTGCCTCGCGCTGGCGGTCAGCGTGGCCGCGGCGCCGCCGAAGGAGTTCAAGGCGAATGTGCAGGCAGCAGGGTCGACGTTGGCGCTGAGTGTTCCGGTCAGTGGCGTGGTCGGCGCGTACCTCGTCGTTGCGGGGCCGAACGACTTCCGTGTCGAGCAGACCTTCACGGCGAACGAGACGATCGCGGTGAACCTCGGCCAGATCAAGGACGCGCAGGGCCAGACCCTGGCGTTCGCGGACGGAGAGTACAAGTGGGAGCTGCGGGTCAACACACCGTCCGCCGCTGGAGAACCCGCGGCGCCGGTCTCGGAGACCTCCGCGACCGCCGTGCCCAGGGTTGAAACATGGGTGTCGTCCGGGCAGTTCAAGGTTCAAGCGGGCGGGATCACACCGGTCGTTGAGCCCACAAAGAACGGGACGAAGCCGCCGACGGCGACGGTGGAGTCGAGCGGCGGGGCGCCGGCGGGTCCCGCGGGCATGACGGTGACCCCTCAGGCCTTCAGCGCGGGCAACTTCTACATCGGAGGGACGGGCCTGTGCGTTGGCTGCGCCGACCTCGATGCTGAGCTCGCTTATCCGGAGATCCTCTTGAAGGGAGGCGATCCTTACCTGACTTTGCACGACACCAGTGCCCTCGTGAGGTGGCGGTGGAGCAATTTCGGTAGCTCGACGGTGCTCTACTGGCGATTGACCGATTACAATGCCGGCGGAACGACGACCACCCCGGTTAAGCTCGAGTTCAACGCGCCGGACAACACGCTGTATCTCGCCAAGAGCGGCGCGGTCGGCATCGGCACCTCGACGCCTAGTAGTAGCCTTTACGCCCTCCCGCCGGGGGGCGGATCCGGGACCTCGGCCCTGATCCTCGACAATGGGAATTCCCACAAGCTTTGGCTCTACAACAATGCCAGCGGCTACACGGCCTTGTCGAACGTCGGTAACTGTGCGTTGTGCATTACGCCGACAGCCTCCACGTCCTACGCGCTCACGATCGACGGGCCCAACATCGGCATGGGGCTCCTGACTCCCACTGCGCCTGTGCATATTTATGGGAGCGGCACCAGAGACCCGGTTCTCTTGATCGACGGAGCCAACGCGACGGACTCGCTGACGTTTAAGGTTCGGCATCCCAACGGTGTTGTCGGGTTTGGAATCGCTGGCGGTGCGGGGGCGTTCTTTACCACGGCACATCAGCATGACGCGGTGGTGTTCGGTCAACCTGGGTATAATCTGCTGCTGGGAGTGGGCGGTTCGGAGTGGTTGAGGATTACCAGTACCGGCAAGGTCGGCATCAACATGACGGCGCCGACCCACTTCCTGGACGTCGGCGTCAGCGGGGCGTACTGCAACGGCGGCGCATGGGTGAGCGGATCGAGCCGGGAGTACAAGCAGGACATTCAGGAGTTGTCCACGGAGGCGGCGGAGGAGGCGGTTGCGAAGCTGAACCCGGTGACGTTTGCGTACAAGGCGGTGCCGGATGAGCATCATGTGGGGTTCATTGCGGAGGACGTGCCGGATCTGGTGGCGACTCCTGATCGCAAGGGTCTGAGCGCGCTGGACGTGGTCGCGGTCCTCACCAAGGTCGTGCAGGAGCAGCAGAAGACCATTGCGGAGCTTTCGGCCAAGGTCGCGGCGCTCGAGCAGAAGCGGTGAGCACCTTCTCTGGCTTTGCATATCCAAGGGGGTGTCACGCCGATTGAGCTGATGCCTCGGGAAGAACGGATCAAGCCAAGGGCCGGCAGTCGCTTCTGCCGGCCCTTGGCGCTTTGATGCGACCCGATCGTCGGCCCGCCCCTGCCGCGCCCTCCCTCCGTGCTGCAGGTTTCCTCACCCATAGCATGCCGGAAGTGGCTCGGATGGACCACTCCTGTCACTGAAGAACCTGGTGAGATTTCGCACCTAGCGCCTTTGCCGAGCGGCAGGCTCTGGGCCGGTAGGCCGGCGCGTGCGGGGTCAGCCCTGGGTGGAGATTGCCAGGGGTAGAGGCCGCCGATGAAGCAGTAAGACTGGTGGGAACAAAAGGTGTTCTTGGCCGTGCGGCGGGGTGCCACATGTAACGGCGCTCACCGGGGGTTGTCAAAGAAGCGGCCCCTTCTCCGTCAGGCTGTATGATGACTGCTGTCGGCCCGGCACGAGCATGACTGACGAATACACCGCTCATCGGAACGAGACACTGGCTGGAGGGACCACGACCCGCAGCTTCGTCCTCGGTGGCGCTTTGCACGGCGCCGTGGTGTGGGGCGCATACGCGGTGGTGGAGCATGTGCTGCTCACGCTCTCCACCCTCATGAACGAATCGCAGATCGTACTGGCCCCTCACCACTGGATCGTCCTCGCGACCGTTGTCGGCACGTTCGTCGCAGCCGGTGGCATCCTCGGCGCCCTGGCCGGCTTGGCGCTTAAGGCGGTGCAGAACCGTGGCCTGACCGGTGCGAGGGCCGCCTCCGCTGCGCGGCTGCGGGCGGTTGCGGCGCTGACGCTCACATTGGCCTTTGGCGTCAACGTGCTGCCTGCCTATCCATTCAACAAGGCAGAAGCTTTCGCTCTGGCGACGAGCGTGATCCTTTCGGCCGCCTTCGTCCTCGCTGCCGTCTGGGACCGTTGGTTGGAGGGAATCAGCTCTCTCAGCAACCCCTGGGTGGCAAGCCTGCTCCTTCTTGGTGGTGCATGGTCGGGGAGAGCGGTAATCAGGGTTGCGAGCGGCCCGTTCAAGCTGGCGGGCGCGGTCGGCGCGGTGCTCGCCGTGGCATGCATCGCGATGGCGGGATCGGCGTTCTGGAGGCGCCGCGGGCTGCCGGCAGACGCCTTCCTGCCGGCCCGGGCAGCCGCGGTGTTGGCAGCCACGGGGGGGGTCGTCTTTGGAGGCAGCCTGCTCCTCGCCCGTGGGGTTCGGCCGCTACCGCCGCTTGCATCTCACGCGGCTGTCGGCCGTCCCAACGTCGTGATGGTCACGATGGACACGGTCCGGGCGGATCACCTGTCGCTGTATGGGTACGGCGAGGACACGACGCCCCATCTCGAGGAACTGGCCAGGGAAGCCACCGTCTACACTGGTGCCGTAGCTGCCTCGGACATCACCCTGACCTCGCACGCATCGCTCTTCACGGGGCTTTATGGGAGTTGGCACGGGGCCTACATGGATCCACCTCAATTCCCGACGGGTCGCCCGCTGGATGGGCGATATCTCACGCTTGCCGAGATCCTCTTCGACAAGGGATTCCGGACGATGGCCGTGGTGGCGAACTCCGTATACCTGAACCGGAGTTTCGGTCTCTGTCAAGGGTTCCAGGTCCATGACGTGCGGTCGCCGGTGATACTCGGCGACCGGTTCTACCTGCGTAACGCCGTCCCGAGATTGCTGGGCCTGTTTGTCTCCACGGCCGAGTTCGACGTGGCGTGGTGGCGTGCCGAAGAGGTCAACAAGGTCGGGTTTGCATTGCTCGAGCGCGCGAAACGGGATGGGGACCCGTTCTTCCTTTTCGTCAACTACATGGATGCGCACACACCCTATGCGCCTCCGGCCCCTTTTGGCGACGCCTTTCTGGGGCCCGTCCGTCACATCGGCTTCTACGCCTACAAGGTCCTCAAGCGCGAGGTCATGGCGGGGGAGCGAACGGTTACGCCTGCGGAGCGACGGCAGCTCGTCGCGGAGTACGACGGGGGCATCGCATACATGGACCTCCAGCTTGCCCGGCTGATCTCGAAGCTCAAGGAACTCGGGGTATTCGAGAACACAGTCATCGTCATCACGTCGGATCACGGCGAAGCATTCGGCGCTAGGAACCTCCTCGAACATGGAGTCTCTGTCTATCAGAATCAGGTTCATGTCCCGCTCATCATTAAGTACCCGAACCAGCACCTGCCGGGAGTGGTTGATTCGTTGGTGAGCCAAGTGGATGTGATGCCGACGGTGTTAGCCGCGCTGGGCTTTGAGCCGCCAAAAGGTGTTCAGGGCGAGAAGCTGCAAGAAGTGGATGGTGGTACTCGGCGGTTTGTGGTCAGCGAGTCGTTCGGTCTTGCGGGCGGGTTCAATTACAGGCCTGAGCGGACAGAGCGCGCCATCTTCTCGGCGACCATGAAGTACATCACCTCGTCCGATGGCAAGCACGAGCTGTACGACCTGTTCCTTGACCCCGAAGAGCAGCAAAACTTGTTCCGTCCCGATGACACCCGGGCGACGGCCCTCGCGGCGCGCCTGAACGACTGGGTGAAGGCTGTCCCCGACAGCGCCGCGAGTTCCGCGGTTGACAAGGACCTTGTCAGACGGCTCCGTGCCCTCGGCTACGCCCAGCAGCCTTGAGGCTGCCTGCCGCTGTTGGCTTTGGTTGCGGCAGATTGTGCTGCCTCACTCCTTCACAGCCGACTCCACCTTGGTGCTGATGACTTTGACGGTCCGGCGCTGCCTTGCGAGAAGACCGTTGCTACCAGGGCCTCTGGAGGGTCTATCGAGGTGGGAACGTGCCCAAAGAGGCCTTCTAGGGTATCCTTGGCCCCGTTTCGTGGCCGACAGCGGAGTGAACGCGCTGGTCGCCACGTTGTTCACGCGCAGTTTCCCGATGCTCGCGCGTGCCAACTGGGGACGGATCAAGGGTTTGCAAGGCGAACCAACGGCGGGAGCGTGCAAATGCTAAGACTTCGACACAGGGAGAGCTCTGGATTCAGCATCGTACAGCCGGATCCTTGGCTGAGCGCAAACACGGACGGGCCACCCAGGTTGCCACCCCGGTCGCGCATGAACGGCGTGCCGTCCTCGGTTGTGAACGGAGCTGAGCCATGCCAGAAATAGATGGACCCCAGAAGTCGCCACCCATCTCGTCGTACGCAAGTGATGAGCGTGTTTTTTCTGACGTTATTCAGTTCTTCCGTCGCAACGCCGCGCTCATTTTCGGCACGGCCTTCGCCGTGGGCCTGGTCACCGCTGCTCTCCTTCTCCTCACGGTGGGCAAGAAGTACGAGGCCTCGGCCACGTTGGTGATTGTGCCGCCCAGGTTCAGCTCCGAGCTCAAACCCCAGATCCTGACGGTACTGAGCTACCAGAAGATCCTTGAATCCGACGCGGTCATCGCGGAGGCCAAGAAACGGCTTGTGGAGCGGGGCGTGCTTGCCGCTGCCAGCCAGCTGCGGCTTGGCAGACAATTGGAATCGCGTATCTTCGTGTCATCGAGAGCGGAGGAAATGACTCTAGCGCCTATGCTGCAAGCAGTCGCGCGGGGCCAGACCGGCGAGCATGCGGCGGCCATCGCCAACACCTGGGCCGAGGTGTTCCTGGAGCGGACCCGTGAGCTTGTCGTCGGCACGACCTCCTCAACGGTGAAGTTCATCGACGAGCAGTACCCGCAGATTCGCGACAGCCTCGCGAAGCTCGAGGACACCCGCGTGATCGAAGCCAACACTCTCCAAAAACAGTTCAACGAGGCTTCCACAAGATGGGGTGATCGCATCACCACCTTCAAGGGTGAGACGGGCTCCCTCATTGCGACGTTCCGAGCGGAGACCCGTCGCCTGGTCGAGGAGTTCATCAGCCAGCGCAATATGGACAGCCGCAAGACGCAGCTTGCCGCTCTGCGTAAGGCGTACGGGGAGTTGCAGGAAGAGCAGGCCCGCGTCACCAGCCTCCTGCAGCTCAAACAGCTTCAGCTCGAGGCGGCCCGCAAGCAGCTTTCCGAAACGCCACCCCTCCTCACCTTGCAGAAGGCGATTACCGACGATGCCCTGTGGCGTTCGGTGGCCGACTCCAGGAGCGGCAGCGCGGACTGGAAGGCGCTCCAGCAACGCAGCCTTGCGACCCAGGAGGTCAATCCCGTCTTCACCTCGCTGAGCGCCCGAATGGCGGAGATCGAAATGGACGTCAACGCCATGGCGCCGCGGGCGGCCGCTTTGAAGACGGACCTGGAACGGATCAATGCGGAGATGAAGGCGCTCGAGAGCCGTGTGCGGATGGATGACGCCGAATTGGAGAAGCTCACCCGGGAGCGTGAGGCCGGCCTGCAAAAGCTCACCGAAGAGCGCGAGAACAAGCTCACGCAACTCTCGCGGAGCCGGGACGAGGAGCTTGACGGCATCAAGCGGGAGATGGACACCCGGTTGGGCCAGATCGACCGTAATATCAACCAACAGCGGGACCTCTTCAACCAGCTCGCCAAGAACTACAACCAAGCCGTCCTTGCGAAGGGTGAGCAAAACGTGGAGGACGTGCGACTCGGCGCGCGCGCCGTCGCGCCCGAACAGCCTCAGCCGCGCGGCCGTGCGATCAAGTCCTTGCTGGCCGCCATACTCGGTGGCATGCTCGGCATCGGTGTGGCCCTGGTTCGTGAGTCCTGGGGTGGCAGGTTGCGCTCGCCCTAAATAGTCCCAAGACCGGGGATCCCGAGCCTGTGCGCCAGTTGGCTAACCTCGACCGTGAACAGGCTGCGTGGACGAAACGCTCCAAGGTATGCCCATGGCGAATGGCGCAAACATGACCGACCCACCTGACAATGTGATCGCTGCCGAGTTCCTTGAGAAAATCCGATCGCACCGTGCGCTGGTCGGTGTCGTTGGCCTCGGCTATGTCGGCCTGCCGCTTGTGCTGGCCTTCGTGGAAAAGGGCTTCGGGGTTCTGGGTTTCGACGTTGACCCAGTGAAAGTCCACGCCCTTGCCCAGGGAAGGTGCTACATCAAGCACCTGGACGAGGGGCGCGTCGCGGCCGCTTCGGCGACGGGCAGGTTCTCGGCGACCACGGACTTTGCCCGCCTCGGCGAGTCTGACGCAATCCTCATCTGCGTGCCGACGCCGCTGACCCCGCAGCGGGAACCCGACATGACCTACGTGCTCGGCTCCGCCCGCCAGGTCAAGGAATGCCTGCGCCGCGGCCAGCTCGTGGTGCTCGAATCTACGACCTACCCCGGCACCACGGACGAGCTGCTCAAGACGATCCTGGAGGAGACCGACCTGCGCTGCGGCACGGACTTTTTCCTCGCCTTCTCTCCCGAGCGGGAAGACCCCGGTAACCCGACCTTCGGCACCACCAACACGCCGAAGGTCGTCGGCGGCGTGGACGAGGTTTCCGGGGACCTCGCCCAGGCGCTCTACGATCAGGTGATCGAGCGCACGGTGCGGGTTTCGTCGGCGCGCACTGCGGAGGCCTGCAAGCTCACCGAGAACATCTTCCGCGCCGTCAACATCGCCCTCGTTAACGAGCTCAAGGTCGTCTACGACCGCATGGGCATTGATGTCTGGGAGGTCCTCGACGCGGCCGAGACCAAGCCGTTCGGTTTCATGCGCTTCGACCCGGGACCTGGGTGGGGCGGGCACTGCATTCCGCTCGACCCCTTCTATCTGTCGTGGAAGGCGCGCGAGTATGGCGTGAGGCCAAAGTTCATCGAGCTGGCGGGCGACATCAACGTGCAGATGCCCGAATACGTGGTCGGGAAACTGCAGCTTGCGCTCAACAAGAGGGGAAAGGCCCTCAAGGGCAGCAGCGTCCTTATCCTGGGGATCGCCTACAAGCGTGACATCGACGATCCCCGCGAGAGCCCTGCGTTCGAGATCATCCATCGCCTGCTCTCACTCGGCGCGGAGGTCTCGTACCACGACCCGCACATCCCGGTCGCCCCACACATGCGGACGTGGCCCGGCCTCCCATATATGGAATCTCGAGCGCTGACGGCCGAGCTCCTGGCGGGCGTGGACGCGGTCGTGCTCGTCACCGATCACCGCGCCGTGGATTACGAACTGGTCGCGCGGAACGCCCCGCTCATCGTGGATACGCGCGGCGTCTACTGCGACCGACACCCCAACGTGGTGCGAGCCTAGGTCATGCCGATCCCGGACTTCGGAGGTGTCTCCGTCCTGGTCACCGGCGGTGCCGGGTTCATTGGTTCGCATCTCGTGGATGCGCTGCTCGAGCGGGGAGCGCGCGTGCGTGTGCTCGACAACTTCGCGACGGGTAAGCGCGAGAACCTGGCCCACTGCCATGACCGCATCGAGCTGATCGAGGGTGACATCCGTGATGGCGGCATCTGTGGCCGCGCGTGCGAAGGTGTCGTGGTGGTGTTCCACCAGGCGGCACTGGGCTCGGTCCCGCGCTCGATGAAGGACCCGGCGACGACGATCGCGGTCAACGCCGGCGGCACAGCGAACGTCTTTGCGGCGGCACGAGATGCGGGGGTATCGCGCGTGGTCTACGCGTCTTCATCGAGCGTATACGGCGACAGCGACAAGCTTCCCAAGCGCGAGGGCGAAGAGGGCAGGCCTCTTTCACCGTACGCGCTCTCGAAGGTCATGAACGAGCAGCTCGCCGAGGTCTTCACCCGCTGCTTCGGCATGGAGTTCATCGGCCTTCGCTATTTCAACGTCTACGGCCCGCGCCAGGACCCTGACGGACCTTACGCCGCCGTCATCCCGCGCTTTCTCGCCGCGTATGTGCGCGGCGAGGCGCCGGTGATCTATGGCGACGGCGAGCAAGCGCGGGACTTCACGCACGTGACGGATGCGGTCCAAGCCAACCTCTTGGCTGCGCAAGCGCCCCAGAAGGCATGTGGGGGAGCCTACAACGTCGGCACAGGCCGAAACACCACCGTAAACACGCTCGCAGCCCTCATCCGAGACGCTGTCGGCCATGGACCCGAACCGGTGCACGCGGCGCCCCGTCCCGGAGACGTGCGCTGTTCGCTCGCGGATATCGCTCGGGCGGCCGACGCTTTCGGTTTCAGGCCAACGGTTAATTTGGCGAGCGGGCTGAGGGCAGCATTGCCCTCCTTTCTCGTGGGCGCCCTTTGACTTCCGAAATAGAGGGGATGGGCGAGGAAGTTGCGCCGGCGACTGGCCCCGAGCAGACGCGCTTTCTGGGGCTGCTGAGGGGGATCGCCGGAGCAGGCGCAGCACAGTACTACACCCTCCTCACCGCCGTTGCGGTGCTCCTGGTGACCGCTCGCTGGTTGGGGCCCGAAGGGCGGGGGATCCTGGCCGCGGTGATCACCTGGGTCACCCTGGTGGCCACCTTTGGCCAGCTCAGCCTGGGCCAAGTTGCGATCTTCCGGGCTACGGCACTCCGCGGCCAGGAGTGGCTGGGCTCAACGCTGGGAAGTCTGCTGTTTATGGCAGCCTGCGTCAGCATCGGCGGCTGGCTGCTGGCAGGCTGTGCCTACGTCCTCACGGGTGGGAGCGCGTTCCACGGCCTGCCCCCTGCTCTGCTTGCAGTGGGGTTTCTGAATCTGCCCGGCCTTGTCTGCGAGCAGTACTCTAGCTCGCTACTGCTCGCTCTCGGACGCGTCCCCGTCTACAACCGCGCCCAGCTGGTGGGGCGAACACTGACTCTCGTCTTGGTAGGCCTGGCATGGTTCACCAAACTGGGGATCGCGGGGGTCTTACTGGCAGGCTGCATCGGCCAGGCTATCGTCGCGGGAATCGGGCTCCGCTACCTGCTACGTGTCTCACCGAAGCCGGTGCGGCCCAGCGCCGCTGTCCTGCGGGAATTGCTCGCGGGCGGCCTCCGGCTCCATCCAAACTATGTGGGCGCTGCACTCATCACATCCTCGAGCGTGCTGATCGTCAGCCACATTGCGGGGGCCGCCGCAACAGGGCAGTTTCAGCTCGCTCTCCAACTCGTCACCGCCATCCTCGTGTTGCCGCAGGCGGCGGCAATAGTCGTCTTCGGAAGGGTCGCCAGCCTCGGGCCGGATGCCGCTTGGCGGGACCAGCGCAAAGTGGTCGTCTTGGTGACAGCGGTCGTCGCGGGGGTAGCTGTGGCTGGTTTCGCCCTCGCTCCCCAGTTGATCCCATTTGTGTTTGGAAAGAGGTTCTCTCCAGCGGTTGAGATGCTTCAGGTGTTGCTCCTTGCGACAATCGGCATGAGTGTTGCGAACGCCATGGCCCCGCAGTGGATCGGCCGGGGCCTTTTTGGCCTCATGTCCGCGGTGACGCTTGCGCTTGGGGCGGCGAACATTGTCCTCCTGCTCCTGCTGGTTCCGTCCCATGGAGCAATCGCCGCGGCCTGGTCGCTGGTGGGGATCTATGCCGTGGCCCTAATTTTCCAGTTGGGGATGGCTGCCCATTGCGAGCTGAAGTACCGGTTCGAACAAGTGGGCTAGGGTGCCGGCCGAGGTGGACCCTACCCGACTTTGGCAGGGTGCCTGTCAGCATGCTCTGACCTAAGCTGAGTGCGTGCGAGGCGGTCAGAATGACGGTTGATCGAGGTGACCACCGACGGAAGGGGATCGTGATTGTGGGCGGGCACCGCCTCGCGTGTGCAATTCTCGAGGCCCTCGTGCGCCAAGGGTACAACGTTGTCCTCTGCGTCCTGCGCGCCGATGACCGTGGAGAAGATGGCATTTTTCCGTCCCTGGCGGCTCGGGCTCGGGCTTTGGGGATCCCGTTCGTACAACCCGAGGACTTCAACGCACCGGATCTGCCCGAAAGGGCAGTCTTGCTTGGCGGTGAGTTGGTATTGAGCCTGGAAAACAACAGGCTCTTCAAGGAGCCCTGGCTTACCTCCTTCTCTCACCGGCTCAGGATCGTCAACGCACATTTCTCACCCCTTCCCCGCTACGGGGGGTACTGGCCAGAGATGTGGGCAATCTGGAACGAAGAAAAGGACTACGGGGTCACGATCCACTACGTGTCACGGCGCGTGGATGCCGGTGAGATCATCGCACAGTACCCCGTTACAATTGCCGACGGAGAAACACGGCGGTCGTTGTACGAAAAGTGCATCGATACGACCCTTCAGATGGTGTTGGATCGACTTGCGGCCCTCCTGTGCGGACCTGTCCCTGCGAAGGAGCAGGACCTGACCCGGCGGACGTACTTCGGGCGCGAGCTGCCTAACGGCGGTTTTGTGGATCTGACTTGGGGGCCGGAGAAGATCGAGCGCTTTTTCCGAGCGATGTCGTTTTACCCTTTCCCAGGGCCCAAGATCAGGATCGGGCAACAGGTCATTAGCACGCTCGATGAGGACATCCCGTTCTTCAGACCGGTAACCGTTCGGACGTTGGAACCCTGAGCGGCTCGATTCGTGGGGAACTAAGGCCCCCTTGACGGGACCGGAATCGCTGACCGCGATCCCTCTGGATTCCTGCACTAGGGAGTTCGAGCATGTCTATCGCGCCGGTGTGGGGAATCTAGCGGGCGAGAGGATTCAGCCGGATGAAGGTTGGCGGCCGCGCCTGGCGGCTGGGCACGGGGCGCGAAGTCTGAGGAGGCGAGGAATGCACGAAGAGTGGCACAAGGGCCCGGCCACGCAGATCCGCACGCAGGAACATCGCCGTATCGTCACGCGCGACGATCGGGGGCAAGCCAACGGGTATCTTGTCCCCCTTTACAATGTGCATGAGGGGTTCTTCAAACCAGGTGACGAGCCGCAGCAGGTCTACCTGACCGCAGTAGCGCCTGGGACCGTCAAGGGGCCCCACCTGCACCTCGTTCGCCGCGGGTTCTTCACCTGCATCAAGGGAAACGTCCTCATCGTCCTGCGGACCCCCGAAGGCTACGCGGAGTTCCTCAGCGGAGAGGATCATGAGTATCTGTCCGTGGAGATTCCAACCGGGATCCCCGCCGCCATCTATAACCTCGGAGACGAGGACGCCCTCGTCCTGAACCTGCCCCGGCCGGCATGGACTCCGGACATGAACGATGAACATACGGCGGACTTCGGCGACTACGCCCCGCGGCGCTGAGCGCAGCGCTGCGGGGCTAGGAGGCGAGATGGACCGCAGCTTTCAACTCACATCCCCCGATCACCCGGGTCTTTTGCTCAGGACGGCAGGGGAAGACGACCTCGAGAACCTCAGGCTGTGGAAGAATGCGAACAAACAGTACTTCTTTTTTCAGGGAACGATCAGGTCTGAAATGCAGCAGGAATGGTTCGCCGCGTACCGTCGCCGGGAGCACGACTACATGTTCATCGTGAACGCGGACGGGAGCGAAATCGGCTGCATGGGCGTGCGCCTTCAGGACGGTACATGCGACATCTACAATGTGATCCTCGGCCGGCGCGAGGCGGGCCGGAAGGGATTCATGAGCAGGGCGTTGCTCTTGATGTGTAGCTTCGCGCGCAGGTACGGCACGAGCGTCAGCCTGAAAGTCCTGCGCGAGAACCCTGCAGTCGAATGGTATCGGCGGAACGGCTTCCGGCAGGCTGGGGAGGGGAAGGGCCATCTGGTCCTCGAGTTGCACACATCGCAATTCAGCCCGTGCGCGATCGAGGAGCAGGGGTTGGGCGGGGGCGTGGCGGAGGGACGATGATCTCAGTGTTCGGTTCCCGCGTGGGCAAAGAGGAGTTGGCAGAAGTCGCATCGAGCCTCGAGCAGCAGTGGATGGGCATCGGCCCCAAGGTCAAGAAGTTCGAGGCCGAGTTCACCGCCCGTTTAGGTCTGACCGACTTTGCCCTCCTTGATTGCGGCTCCAACGCGCTCTACATGGCAGTGAAGCTCCTGGACCTGCCGCCGGGCTCGGAGGTGATCCTGCCCTCGTTTACGTGGATCTCATGCGCTCACGCGGTCGCCCTGTGCGGTGGCGTGCCGATGTTCTGCGACGTGGACCTCGACACGCACAATGTCACGGCCGAGACAGTGGCAGCCCAGATCACGCCCCGCACCCGCGCGGTCATGGTGGTCCACTACGCCGGCAAGCCCGTGAGGATGGGCCCGATCCTCGAGCTTGGCTTCCCCGTGATTGAGGATGCGGCACATGCGGTTGATTCGCGGCTGAACGGCAAGGCCTGCGGCTCGATCGGCACAGTCGGGATCTATAGCTTCGATGCAGTGAAGAACCTTGCAACGCCTGACGGTGGTGGTGTGACTGCCCGCGACCCGGAGTTTGTGAAGAGGGCACGCCTGCTGCGCTACTGTGGGATTGGAAAGTCCGGCTTCGAGGCTTCCGCAAACAAGGATCGCTGGTGGGAGTACAACGTCACCGAGTTCTTCCCGCGCTTCCTTCCCAACGACATCATGGCATCCATCGCCCTCGCCCAGTTGCGCAAACTGGACGCGCTGCAAGCCCAACGAAGGAAGATCTGGGGGACCTATCAGCACGAGTTTGCCAACCTGGGGTGGTTGGTCCGCCCGGCTGAACCGCAGGCCGACGAGCAACACTCGTACTTCACCTATTGCGTGCGGCTCCCTGGCGGTGCTCGTGACAGGTTTGCCAAGTACATGTACGAAAGCGGCATCTACACCACGCTTCGGTACCATCCGCTGCACCTAAACCCCATCTACAACTCCAGCGCGAAGCTACCGGTCTGCGAACAGCTCAACGAGGAAGCGCTGAGCCTGCCGCTGCACCCCAGCCTCTCAGACGCCGATGTTGGTAAGGTCATTGAATGTGTCAAGCGCTTCCGATGATCCGGACGGCTATTTTCCCTCCGCCGACAAACCAGGGAGTCGATCTGTGAGCGGGAGGCCCCTGGTTTCGGTTGCCTTCGTGACCTACAACCACGCCGACTTTGTTGAGGAGGCACTCCGCAGCGCCGCCGAGCAGGATTACGAGAACCTGGAAATAGTGGTTGGCGACGATGGATCCCCAGACGGGACCCGAGCGTTGGCAGCCAACGTTGCCCTGCAGTACCCGGATCGCGTGACAGTTCTACCGGACCAACGCCATCTAGGTGTGGTGGGCAACTGTAACCGCACTCTCGCCGCTTGCCGCGGGAAGTACATCGCTTTCCTGGACGGCGACGATTTGTTTCTACCTGGGAAGATCAGCCGCCAGGTCGAGTGGCTCGAAGAGGACGAGCGCCGGGTACTGTGCGGCCACGATGTGGAGGCGTTTGACTCCGCGACTGGTAGTCGCCTCTACCTTTGGAGCAGGCAGTTCGGGCTGCCAAGCGGGACTGGCGCCGCAGCCTTGGTTAAGCACGGTGTGGCGTATGGCGGCCTGTCTACTATGGTGAGGGCGTCCGTGATTCCCCAAGGCGGCTACGACGACCGCCTACGCATGATCATCGACTGGAAATTGTGGATCGACTGTCTGCTCGGCGGTGGTCAGTTTGGGTACGTCGACGGCGTGTATGCCCGATACCGACGGCATGGAGGCAACGTCACCGTCTGCTTCTCAGAGATCGGACGCGACGACCAGTTCGTGTCACTCGCCCTCGTTGAGGCGCGTCACGCTCACCTGGCCGAGGCCTGCCGCTACGGGCGCGCCAGGCTGTTTTATGGCCTGGGAGTGGCGGCCCTGCTGCAGCGCCGCCGGAGGGAGGCGAGGAGGCATTTGGCAAACAGCCTTTGGCAAGGAACCCGATTCCGCTGGAAGGCGGCTCTAGGGCTCCTATCGACGTGGCTGCCGGACAGGGTCCTGAGGATTCTTGGCCGGTGAATTCCCACCGGGGCCTCAGCGCAGTTCGCGAAGGGATGACCCGGCCGGCGGGCTAGGTGCCAATCCGCAGAATGATGGCAGTGGGCGGTGAATCTCGCTTTCGTTTCGGTGAGAACTGGCAGCGGTTCCTGAAAGTGGTCGATGAGGAGCGGATCGAGGTCGCTGAGACGTCGTTGCGGGCGATGCTCGAGGTCGAGAGCCTGGCGGGGCGGAGCTTCCTCGACGTGGGGTCGGGCAGCGGGCTGTTCTCCCTGGCAGCGGTGAGGCTGGGAGCGGAGCGCGTGCACTCCTTCGACTACGACCCGAGAAGCGTCGAGTGCACTGGCGAGCTGAAGCGGCGCTACTGCGGGGACGCGGCGCACTGGACGATCGAGCAAGGGAGCGTGCTCGATGGCGACTATGTGCGGGCTCTGGGGCACTGGGACGTGGTCTACTCCTGGGGCGTGCTTCACCACACCGGCGACATGTGGCGCGCCCTCGAGATTATGGCCGGCACCGTGAAGCCGGATGGCGTGCTGCTTATCGCCCTGTACAACGACCAGGGGTGGCGGTCGGTCGCCTGGAGACAGGTGAAACGCTTCTACAACCTGGGTGTGGTCTCACGCTGGCTGACCGTCGGGGTGTTCGTACCCTATTTCGTTGTCCGTCTGGGGCTGGACGACCTCTCGAGGCTGGAGAACCCGCTCCGGCGCTACCGCACCTGGGCCCGCGGGATGACCCCGGTCAGGGATTGGGCGGACTGGCTCGGTGGCTACCCGTTCGAGGTGGCGCGGCCGCAACGTGTCGTCGAGTTCTGCCGGCACCGTGACTTTGTGCTCGAGCGGCAGGTGCTGCGCGACAAAAGCGGGTGCAACGAATTTGTGTTCCGGCGAAGATGATGCGGGTTTTGTTCCTGATCCGTTCGCTGGAAACCGGAGGTGCAGAACGCCAGCTCGTCGAGCTGGTGAAGGGGTTAGACAAATCGCGTTTTGCCGTCACAGTGGCCACTTTCTACGGCGGAGGCGAGTTGCGCCCCGACATCGAGGGCCTTGATGGTGTCCGGCTTGAATCGCTCGAGAAGAGAGGGCGGTGGGACATTCCGCGTTTTCTCTTCCGGCTATGGCGTTTGTTGCGTGAGACGAAGCCCCAGATCGTTCATGGGTATTTGGGCGTCGCCAATGAGATCGCGCTGCTGACCGCGAGATTGGCTGGTGCCAAGGTCGTCTGGGGTGTGCGCGCGTCCAATATGGATTTTTCCCGCTACGACTGGGCCGCACGCTGGATGTTCCGTGTTGGTGCCTGGCTGTCACGGTTTGCCGATCTGATTATCGTGAATTCGCACGCCGGCGCGAGGCATCACGCCGCGCACGGCTACTGCGGCTCGCGCATGGTTGTCATACCCAACGGGATCGATACGGATCGTTTCCTGCCCGATCGCGAAGCGGGACGACGGCTCCGCCTGGAATGGGGCGTACAGCCCCACGAGACGCTGGTCGGTGTTGTCGCCCGCCTGGATCCGATGAAGGATCATCCTACCTTCCTCAGGGCGGCCAGCCTTCTTGTGCATGAGACAGCCGATCTTCGCTTCGTGTGTGCCGGTGGTGGACCCGAGGTATATCGGTCGGAACTTCGTCAGCTGAGTCAAAGCCTGGGGCTAGGCGACCGGGTCCTCTGGGTGGGCGAGCGCAGCGACACGCCCGCGGTGTTCAATGCGCTTGATGTTGCGGTGTCGTCATCGTATGGCGAAGGTTTTCCGAACGTGGTCGCCGAGGCCATGGCTTGTGGCGTGCCGTGCGTTGTGACAGATGTGGGTGACTCGGCGCTAATCGTTGGTGATGTGGGCGTGGTTGTGCCTCCCCGTGACCCCAACGCATTGGCAAAGGGCCTGCAGCGGTGCCTTACGAACCCCGACAGTCCTGGCCTTGGCAGGCGCGGCAGGCGGCGAATTGCCGAGGAGTTTAGCCTCGCGCGCATGGTGGGTGCCACAGGGCAGGCCCTCGAGAGCGTGATATGACCGGTACCTTGCTTCAAGCCGCTCGCCCCCTGGGGTCTGGGGAGCAAGGCAAGATTGCGCGGCCTCTGTTCGGCCAGCTGACGGCGGCTCTCCAAGGTGCGGCCCTCACCGCACTGATGTTCCTATTCGTCTACAACATCTCATTTAAAACTGCTCCATCCCTGACGACCGGCAGGCTCGTCATTCTCGCTCTCGCGTTGGCTCTTGCGATGGGCATTCTGGTCGCTTTGAGGCATTTCTCGGCGACCAACTGGGTTGCGTTGTCGGCGTTTCTCGTCACTCTCCTATACGTGGCCATTCTCTACGCGTGGAGTCGCGGCGCTGACAGTACGCAGCTATCCCGGCTTCTCCATTTCCTCCTGTTCTCGGTGCTCGGAGCGCTAGCCTTTTCCTCGCTGCTTAAGGGTGATCTCTTCGCGTTCGTTTCAACCTTTTCGCTCGCGACACTGGTTCAAGCGCTCTTCATCTTCTACAGTTTCATCTCCTCGGGGTACCGCGTGTGGCTGAGTACTGTTCTGGTCCAAGGAGGGAATGTGGCTCTGGCCTCCGAAAGTAATTCACCGGGGTTCAGCAACTCCTCGGGTGCATTGCTGTCGCTCATTCAGGGGTTGGGGGTTTTCTCAGCCTTGTATGCGGCGCGATTGTCCAGGTCGTACACGAGAATCTACGTCTTCTCTGCCGTGGCGGCTGTCACGGCAGCATCCACCCTTTTGACTGGCAGGACCGGCGGACTCATGTCCGCAGTGTTCTTCGCCGTGTTTATGCTGCTGAGCAGGCGTCGTCATTTGTTTGCCATGGTCACTTTGATCGTCGCGGTGGGGCTTGTGACGGTGGGCTTCGGACGAGGCGCGGCGGCGCGGCTGTCCCGCCTGAATCCCCGTGTCGAATCCCTTGGCGGTTGGGCTTTTGAGGTCTTCGAGAAGGGGTCGCGCACGGAAACCTGGAGAGATCTTTCCTCGCAGCCGGTGCCTGCGCTGTCTCTCGAGACTTTCTTCGGCACGGGCCTCGTGAGCCTTGACAAGCGAACAAATGCCTCGGGCAACGACTCCGGCTACATCCAGACCTACTACGCCCTTGGGGTGCCTGCGACAGTCATGTTCTATGGGGCGCTGTTTGCACTCTTGATGAAGCACGTCGTGCGATCGGACGACAGGATTCTGCTGAGTGTACTTGTGGTTTCAATGTTCGCGGTGGAGGTCAAGGAACCCTTCATCTTCAAGTACGTGTACCCGTTCTTTGTACTGTCGGTTGTGATGCTCGCAGCGTTGAAGAATGAGCGCGAGAAGCCAAGAGTCACCCTCACGGCTGAGTCGCCGGAACTGGCCCCGTGAGGATCAAGTGCTGGCACGTCATTTCGAGCCTCGAAACGGCTGGGGCTGAAATGGCCTTGTACCGCTTGCTGGCGCGGATGGACCCGGAGCGTTTCGAGAACCAGGTCGCGTGCCTGATCGAGATCGGTGCGATCGGGGAGCAGATTCGCGCGTTGGGGATCCCAGTTCGGTCACTGCAGATGCGTCGTGGGTGGCCGTCGCCCGCAGGCATCATCCGCCTTTCGCGCCTGCTCCGCCGCGGCCGGCCTGACCTTGTCCAGACCTGGCTCTATCATGCCAATCTGCTCGGGTTGCTCGCGGCGCGCCTGGTCGGTTTGAAGAACATCCTTTGGAACGTGCGCTCCTCGGACATGGACATGACGCGCTATCGCTGGCTCTCCGGATGGACAGTCAGGGTTTGCGCGAGGTTTTCCGGCTGGCCGCGGGCCGTGGTCGTCAACTCCGAAGCGGGCCGCGCGTATCACGCCCGGATAGGGTACCACCCGCGCCAATGGGTGCTCATACCTAACGGCGTTGATCCTGAGGAGTTTCATCCGGATCCCGGTGCGCGAGAGAGTGTCCGGGACGAGCTGGGGCTGCCCTCCGACGCACTCCTCATAGGTCTCGTCGCGCGCTTCGACCCCATGAAGGATCACGGCACTTTCTTTCGAGCTGCTGCTCGACTTCTTGAGGGGCATCCAGGGGTGCATTTCGTTCTGGCGGGAGATGGCGTGACGGCTCAGAACCGTACGTTCGTTTCCGAGATCTCGGGACCGAAGCTGACTGCCCGAACTCACCTGTTGAGCCGCCGGTCCGATATCCCGAGAATTACCGCGGCGCTGGATATCGCCACATGCTCCTCGCTTAGCGAAGGTTTTCCGAACGTCATCGCCGAGGCGATGGCGTGTGGTGTGCCATGCGTTGTGACGGATGCCGGCGATGCAGCCGGCATCGTGGGCGATTCAGGGGTCGTGGTCCCGCGTAGGGACCCGGAGCGGCTCGCCGAGGGCTGGCGAAGACTCGTTGAGGGCGGCGCAGAATTGAGGCAGCGAATGGGCCAGGCTGCGCGGCTGCGAATGGTGGGGAAGTACAACCTCGGCGACTTTGTTCGCAGGTACGAGGATCTGTATCTGTCTGTGGCGAGTCCTTGGTGACCGCAGGAGGGTATGCGAGTTACAGGCCAAAGGCGAGAATGGTTGGGTGCAAGAGGCCACGGCGACGAGCGGGTCGGCGATATGAGGCCGCGGCGCTGGAGCGTGAGCCTTAAAGACGAGGTGCGGTTTCTTGCAGGTCCGTTGGCAGGCGATTGGGATGGCTGGGAGTGGCCAAACCTACTCAGCCTGGGTCATTGGTTTGCCGGAACAACGTTCTTTGTATCCTACCCATTAGGAACATTCCATGAACCGTGGATCTAGGCGACGAATTCTTGCGTTGGTGCTCAGCTCTCTCGCTCTGCTCGCGTTGGTGTCGAGTGCCTCGGATCAATCTGTCCCCACACCGGGCGCTGGAGTCCCTGAGCTAATCCGGTTCGGAACCACCGGGACCGTCCATACAATGTATACAGTTTCGGACCGCGAGCTCACACGGCAAATCGCGAGCCACACCGACAGCTATTCCGTGCCAACCGTCGGACCCATAAACGTGTACCTGCGAATCGAGAACGTCGGCAACACCGCGGTCGTCAATCCCAGGATCACCGTCAACGGCGGGCCCAACTGGCAGACTCTTGACTCGATCCTGGCGGGGATTGTCGAGCCAGGCATGAGCGACGATCAGAAGGCTCACGCGATTTGGCAGTTCACGAGGCACAATCGCTACCACTGGTGGTCTCCGAGCCAATGGACACAGGAAAACGTGGATCCAGTCAAGCTCTTCAACGTCTATGGTTATGGGTTTTGCACGGACTCAGCAGCTGCAATGGCCGCGATGTTTGAGCGAGTTGGGCTGCCGAGCCGATTCTGGACATTAGGGGCCCACGGTGAGCATCAAGTGTCCGAGGCCTGGTATGGGGGTGCGTGGCACATGCTCGAAGCGGATCGAGACGGCCTGTACCTGGAACGGGACAACGTTACCGTCGCCGGCGTTGAGGATTTGATAGATGATCCCGGCCTCGTTGCGAGGGCCGGTTCGGCCCACGCGGACCTTGTACCGATTTACGCGAGCACCTCCAAGACGAACTACGTAACCGGAGCAAGTTTCTACGCGACTGGACACGAGATCGCAGTTACCCTTCGACCGCGGGAAACACTCCTCTTGAACTGGCAGGGGACGGCCGGCGTTCACGACGATGCCTACTGGAATCCGCCGGCGCCCCCGATCTACGGTAACGGACAGATCACCGGTCGCTTTGACCCTTCGGATCCTGGCTATCGGCAATGGATCGTTCGCGAGTCAGGGGTGCGCTCAACGATTGATGACGGTCGCCAGCCGTCACTGGGTCCAGCGTTGGCCAACGTTCGGGGCGAGCTGATCTATCGTGTGGATAGCCCGTACCCGATTGTGGGCGCGACAGTGTCTGCGGATCTCACCCGCCAAGGCGCAACAGACAGCGTGGAAGTGTATGTTTCGCGGTACATGGACGGCGTCCAGTTGCCCGGTCCCGAGTTGGCCTATAACCTGTACCGGGCGCCAGGTGTCTATGTTGCCGAGTCGAACCTGACCACGTACGTCAACGATGGGAACTTACCGCCTCTTCATGCCAAAACGGGCCTGCAACCTTCGTCTCTGACTTATCATGTGACACCATTGCGGGGACCCGGCACCCGCGTGCTCATCGGAGGCACGTTCTATCGCCTCCAGGCGACTGACGTGCTTGGGCTGTCGATCTCGGCGGATGGCTACAACTGGCAGAGTGTCTGGAACCCCGAGGCCCCTCAGGCAGGATTGTCCGCCCTGAGTGAGCAAGCGGGAGCGCTAAGCGAGTTTGCAGTCAGCCCTGAGGCTGTTTTCGTGCGGAACACAGTCCCATTGGGCTACTTCGACCATTCGGAAGACGTTACCGACCGCGTAGCGGGGTTCGATTCCTTCTATGTAAGATACGAGTTCCAGGCAAACTCGATCGGCAAGTATGGTGGGACCGCTGGGCTGATGGCAGTTCAGATGCTCGGCGTCGAGCCGCCTCTGGATCAACTCGTTTGGTCAACTGCAAGTGAGGTTACAATGGGGACCTTCACCAAGCTTGTAGACCTTTCGCCCATTGTATCGAACGGCGTGGCCTCGGCCGCCTACCACTATTTGATTCGGTTTGTGATGCTTTCGCCCACCTCGCCACAAAATGTCGGGATGAACGGCTTCACGCTGACGACTACAGTTCAGGTCGCTCCGCGTTCGCTCCCGGCCTTATCGTTCGGCGTAAACCAGGTCCAATACTCGGATCAATCAACGAAACCAGTGAGTGTGAAGGTGACGCACGGGTGGACTGAGTATGACGGCCTGTATGCTCCGCAACCTCCCAGTGCGCCGGCCTATCCGGATGACGGTGACAGAGTCCCGGTGGATCAGCCTTTCCTTCTGAGCTGGCAGCCCGCGGGCGACCCTCACCGCGACGGTATCAGTCGCTACCACGTGATGATTTGCGATGACGCAGAGTGTCGATGGCCCCTGAGTAGCATTTTCGATGTTGACCTTGGCGACGGAAAGCCAAGCCACCTGAGCGCTTCATGGCTGGTCCCTTACTCTTCCTGGTTCAACCCCGGGCAGACCTACTACTGGCACGTGAAGGCGCAGGACTACGCGAGTGGGTATTGGAGTGACTACAGCCCGACGTGGTCCTTCAGGGCGACCGGCCCAAGGGTCCGCAAGCAGTTGACCCGCGCACACTAGGTGTCTGCAACCTGGCGGTTGACAGCGAGCCTCAGTGGTGCGGGCAGGTGTTCTAAGCGGCTCGGTAGGCACAGGGTCGGGATAGACAAATGGCGCATTCTTGGGGAAACCGTCTGTCGGCAAGCCCCTAATGCATCAGGCTGCCCCGCTGACTAGCCAAACGCTGCGGGGAACGGTGAAGGGAGCTGTTATGAGGTCTGCTCGCGAGGTGCTGCAACTATCGGTTCTGGTCGCAGCGGTGAGCGTAATCAGCGCCGCAAACACTTGGGCATTCAGCTACATTCGCGGCGGCTACATGGGCCAGAAGAGCTTCGCGCTCCTGGAGCGCATGGCGCAGACCCACATGAGTGCCGCCATCGTCAAGTTTGGGAACGTGGCAATTCCTCTGGGCAGCCCGGATGCTGGCGACCTTCAGAAGAACGCCTCTGAATGCGCCCGGCTGGGGCTGGGCTTCATGCCGGTCATCAACTGGTGGGGAGACAACGAACCCCGCTGGATTGTGAGCTACGAACATTTCGTGACTGCGGCTGGAACCGTGCTTCCCCGAACTCCCTGTCCTTACAGCGAGGGCCTGTGGACCACGTATGTCACGCCGCGTCTTCTCTCCATCATAGAGGCGCTCGGGAAGTTGCCGCTGGCTGCGCTCTGTCTCGACACCGAGATGTACGGGGGCGATTTTCTGGTCTACGACCAGGACTGCTTCTGTGACCGCTGTTTCGCACGCTACCTCGCGGCCAAGCATCGGAATGCCACTTTGCCGCCCGTCGCCGAGCGCGCGCGAATTGTCAGCAACGCCGGCGACCTGGAGAGCTACCGGTCAGTGCAGCGGGATGAGGCCAGACAGCTCGCTGCCGCGTGCCGCGAAGCGGTGGCGAAGGCGCGGCCCAACCTCCGCTTGGGGGTTCTCCACCTCGACCTTCCCTTTCCCCTCTACGAAGGTATGGCTCTCGGATTTGGCACGGGGTCGCTTCCCGTCTATGCCTTCACGGAGCATACCTATACGGAAGGCTTCTCCCCTTACATTTCGGCTACCCAGGGTCGCCTTAGGTCCCTCGGCGCTTCGGTGGATCTGGTGGTCGGCATTTTCCAGAGCAAATTTGCTCCGGAGAACCTCGCAGAGCAGCTCTTCCGGTGCGCACAGGCTTCGGCCGGTTTCTGGATCTATACGATGGATACCTTTGCCAACCTCAACTATCAGCCGCTCGCTGGGACGCCCCAGCAGTACTGGACCGCTATCGAAAACGCGGCCCACGAGCTGGATCGCCTGGCCGGCAACCGCGCCTATGTGAGCAGCCTGGTTACCCAACAACGGGCCGTCGCCTTGCCCGCGATGCCATGGGGCGGGTTTGTGCACTACGACCTTGCTCCGGCGAACAAGAAGAGTTCCGGCCCCATGCCTGAGCAATGGTTGCGCAAGACCAACTGGGTCTACTTCTGGGCCGCCAAGGGTGACGCGATCGCCTTCGAGCTCACGTGGCGGCAGCTGGGCCACTACGAAGACGTCGGCTCTGTAGGCGTTGTCTCCCCGCAGGGTGAGCCTCTTGCCGCTGCAGGGGTGCGCCCGAACGCGCCCGGGGTTATTCACCTCACCGGCCCGGAAAGCGGCGTCTACGGGCTGCTGCTGCAGGCGGGCATGAATGCTGCGGAAATCACACATGCATCCCACCCGTACGCCGTCCAGATTCCTGCCACAGGCGATGGAGCTTTCCTGGCGGTGAAGATCCCACGGCTCTTCATCCTGTTTCAGCCTGGAGCCGCTCGGGCTTCACTCGAGCTGGCCACGCCCGGCGCGACCCAGGCCGTTCGGGCCGAGGTCAAGACCGAGAACGGTTCCGCCGTCTGGGCAGGGGTCATCGACGGCCCCACGAGGATCGCCGTCGATCACCCGTCCGGTCCCTACCTTGTGCTAACCGTGGAGAAGCTCCAGGGCCGCGTGATGCAGGATCTTCATGTCAAGGCGCTCGAAGGTCTTGTCCCGTTGGCGGCTCCCGACCCAGCGGGGCTTCTGCAACCAGGCGGGTCGAAAGCGCTGCAATAGGTGCTTGGAGCAAGGGTGTGTAACGAGGACTCGTTCATGCCTGGAAGTCGTCTCATCCTGAAAACGAACCGAAGGGACAGCTTGGCCACCGCGACTCTGGCCCCTTGCTGCGACGGTACGCGTGACAAGCCCTGAAGCGGTGGCTCTATGTGCGGTATAGCTGGTCTTTGGCGAGCTTCCGGTGGAGTGCCCGACGCTCTGTACGAACAGGCGCGGCTCATGGCGGACACTCTGCGGCACCGGGGGCCGGACGATCAGGGTGTGTGGACAGACCCGGATGCAGGAGTCGCCCTCGGCTTTCGCCGGCTTTCGATCCTCGACCTTTCACCCACCGGGCACCAGCCGATGTCCTCGGGCGATGGGCGCTATGTGGTCGTTTACAACGGAGAAATCTACAACTTCCAAGATCTTCGGGAGGAGCTTGAAAAACGAGGCGCTCACTTTCGCGGCACCTCGGACACAGAGGTGCTTCTCGAGGGGTGCTCCTGTTGGGGCCCTGAGGCGACGATCCCTCGTTTGTGGGGAATGTTCGCCATCGCGCTCTGGGACCGGCAGGAGCGGACACTGCTCCTTGCCCGGGACCGCCTGGGGAAGAAGCCGCTGTACTACTGGCAGGACGGAGCCACCTTCCTATTCGGCTCGGAGCTCAAGGCGCTCCGCGCCCATCCCTCCTTCTCGGCTGAAATCGACCGCGATGCTCTGGCCGCATACCTGCGCTTCGGCTATGTGCCCGCGCCGCTCTGCATCTATCGCAATGCGCACAAGCTGCCGCAGGGGTGCATGGCCGTCGTCCATGCCGGACATCCGCCGGAGACTCGGCCCTACTGGGACGCGCGCCAAGTGGTGCGTGACGGGTTGCGGGGCCGCCTCGACCTCTCAGACGGCGAGGCGGCGGATCAGCTCGATACCCTGCTCAGGGATGCCGTCGCCCGCCGCATGATTGCGGACGTGCCCCTGGGGGCCATGCTCTCGGGTGGCTTCGACTCGTCCACGGTGGTGGCCCTCATGCAGGCGCAGAGCTCTCGGCCGGTGCGGACGTTCACCATCGGATTCCACGAGGCCGCGTACAACGAGGCGGAAGACGCCAAGGAGGTTGCTAGGCATCTCGGAACGGACCACACCGAGCTGTATGTGACCCCGAGGGAGGCGCTGGACGTCATCCCTCGGCTGCCGACCCTGTATGACGAACCCTTCGCTGATTCCTCGCAGATCCCGACCTTTCTCGTCTCCGCCCTTGCCCGCCGGCACGTCACCGTGGCGCTTTCGGGGGACGGCGGCGACGAGCTGTTTGGTGGGTACACGAGGTACCAGTGGGCCGATGCCATCTGGCGGCGGGTGCGGCGGTTGCCGCTGGGCGTGCGCGGGGGGGTGGCGCGGGCGATCAAGGCGTGGCCGCCCGAGCGGTGGGATTCACTCTATGGCGCTGTGAAGTGGGCGGTACCAGGGCGTGTCCGGCAGACCTTGCCCGGCGACAAGGCGCACAAGCTCGCGGAGCTGCTCACGGCGGATCGGCCCGACACGCTGTACCACCGCCTGGTGTCGCTGTGGAAGTCACCCTGCGAGCTAGTCGTCGGCGGACAGGAACCGGCAAGCGTATTGCTGGACCCTGCAGTTCGCGAGCTGGTGCCCGACTTCACCGAGAGGATGATGCTCCTCGACCTCGTGACCTACTTGCCCGACGACATCCTGGTGAAGGTGGACCGGGCCAGCATGGGCGTGAGCTTGGAGGCGCGCTGCCCGCTGCTGGACCACCGCGTCGTGGAGTGGGTCTGGCGACTCCCGAACCGTTTCAAGAACCGAGACGGCCAGAGCAAGTGGCTGCTCCGCAAGGTGCTCGGTCGCTACGTGCCCCCGGAGCTGGTCGAACGGCCGAAGATGGGGTTCGGCGTGCCCATTGACGCCTGGCTCCGCGGCCCGCTGCGCGAGTGGGCCGAGGAGTTACTTGACGAGGGGCGCATGTGGGAGCAAGGCCTCCTTCGGCCTGAGCCGATCAGGGCCGCGTGGGCGGGGCACCTTTCCGGGCGGCGAAACGATCAGTACCGGTTGTGGGCGGTGCTGATGTTTCAGGCGTGGAGAGCGGAATGGATGCAGCCGAGCAGCACGTGAGCCTGGAACTCAACTATCTCTATGTTCTTTCTACCTTGGCGAGAGCTCCGCAGCTCTTCAATTTCGCGGCTGGACAAAGGCTCCGCATACTCGATTTTGGCTGTGGTGCTGGAGAGGTTGTTGTCGCCGGTCTTGAGCACGGCTTCGACATTTTCGGGGCAGACGTCTACTATGCCGGCTCAAAGGCCAAGGAAGCAGCCATGCGGAGTCCGCACTGGGGATCCAGGATTCTCGAGATTACTGAGCAACTGCCTTTTGAGAACGAGCACTTCGATCTTGTTTTCGCCAACGAGGTTTTTGAGCACGTTCACGATCTTCCCAAGGTCCTTGCGGATATCTGGCGTGTGCTGAAGGCAGGTGGTGTGCTGCTTGCGCTCTTCCCGAGCAAGGAGGTCCTGCGCGAGGGCCACATAGGGATACCTCTCGCGCACCGGTTCACCAAGTCATCCCGTTTGAGGTCCTGGTATGTACTGGGCCTAAGGGCAGTGGGCCTTGGATATTTCAAGGGCAATCTCTCGGCCCGGGACTGGACGAAGCGACAACTTGCATGGTTGGACGAATTCACTGTCTACAGACCGCTCAAGGAGATCAAGCGTTCCTTTGCTGATGCCGGATTTAGCCTCGGATACCTTGAGTCCGACTACATCCAGTTCCGGCTCCGCGGAAGACCCCTGCTTGCGCATGTCGCAAGCTGGTGGCCAATGACCGCACTTGGGCCGACTGCGCTGCGCCTCTTGGCGGGCCTCGTCATCGTTGCAAAGAAGGATTCTGGCCGGTCGTCGTGAGAGAGGCTCTACATGATGGTCCGCAGGAATACGGCAGGATGCGACCACGGATCCTGCTCGTCGTTAACGTTGACTGGTACTTCTTGTCGCACCGGCTGCCGTTGGCGAGGGCGCTCCGAGATGCCGGCTGCGAGGTGGTGGTAGCGACTGGCGTCGAGCGCGGGTGCCGGGAGGCGATTGAGCGCGAGGGCTTCCGTTTCGTGCCACTGAAGCTACAGCGGCACCTGACCGCCCCGTGGCGGGAGCTCGCGAGCGCCTGGGAGCTCATCAGGCTCTATCGCCGCGAGCGTCCGCGCCTAGTCCACCACGTGGCCATCAAGCCGGTGATCTACGGCTCGCTGGCAGCGCGGGTGACAGGGGTGCCCATCGTAATCAACACGATTCCAGGCCTCGGGTACACCTTCCTCGGTGTCGGACTCAGGGGAAGGGTGCTGCGCCGGGCGGTGTCGGTCGCTTATCGAGTGGCCCTCGCCAGCCGGCGTGTGCGGGTGATCTTCCAGAACCCGGACGATCGCGATTTGTTCGTTGAAAGGCACCTGGTACCTGCGGGACGGGCAGCGCTGATCCGCGGGTCCGGCGTTGACGTACGCGCGTTCTCACCTTCTGAGGAGCCACCGGGCGATCCGATGGTGCTGTTGGCAGCACGACTGCTGTGGGACAAGGGCGTCGGCGAGTTCGTCGAGGCCGCCCGCCAGCTTCGCGGTCGTGGCCAGGCGTGCCGGTTCGTGTTGGTCGGGGTTCCGGACGAGGAGAACCCGAAACCCGTTCCGGAAGCCACACTGCGCGCCTGGTCGGCAGAGGGAATCGTCGAGTGGTGGGGGCTGCGTGACGATATGGCCTCGGTCGTGCGTCAAGCGTCAGTGGTGGCGCTTCCGACGTACTACCGCGAGGGAATCCCCAAGATCCTGCTCGAGGCTGCCGCCAGTGGGCGCCCGATCGTGACCACGGACGTTTCGGGTTGCAGAGAAATCGTCCGGGACGGCGAGGACGGCCTGCTGGTGCCACCGCGCGACGCGAGCGCGCTCGCCGAGGCGATTGCGACTTTGCTCCACGACCGCTCGTTGCGAGAGCGGATGGGACGCCGTGGGCGCGAGATCGCCGTGTCCAAGTTCTCGGAGGAGGCTGTGATGGCCGCGACGCTCTCCGTTTACCGGGACGCGCTGGGGCATGACTGGCCACAGGGCTCCGTGGCGGAGCAGTCGTGACGACGGTCCTGGTGACCGGCGCGACCGGTGCAGTGGGACCGGCCGTGCAAGGTCTTTAGCCAACCTCAGGGCGCTCTCTTTCTTCTTGCACACTCAAGGGGACGCGACACAGGACGGAACGGGTGGCGATAGGTGATGCGCCCGATGCTGCGGGGTTCCTCCCCACCCGATGTGGCGCGGTTGCCACGTCGCGAGGTATGCGATATAACAACGTAGCCAAGGGGAGCCACGTGTTGATGAGGCCCAAACTGGCTGGGAGGTCGAGGCGTCAGGAGCCATCTGCGTGGCCGTCGGGGAGCCTGGGGCCCCTGGGGCGCGAGGAATGTCAGACAGGCGTCGCTTAACCGTTTCGCGCTTATTGGTTTGCGTTGCGAACCACCTGCGGGAGCCTGGCCATCGAGGCCATCGCCCCTCGGCAAAGCCCGCCGTAGCTCCCGTAAGGACGGGAGGCGGTGGTGTCCGCAGGGTTGTTCCGGCCACCGCCGAGTGCTGGGCAGGGAAGGCGGCGTCGGCCCGCGATCCCACCCGGAGTGGAGCTAACCTATGCCAGAGATGATCCAACGAGCCTTCAAGCCGCGCACGCTGTCGGATACCGGGCCGGAGTTGAGCTTCGACGTCATCGTAGGGTTCGTCCGCCGCCACTGGCGGCTGATCTTCGGGTGCGCTGCACTGTTTGGGGCCGCGACGGCTGCCGTGCTGCTGCTCGTGGTCGGGAGAACGTACGAGGCGGCCGCGACCTTGGTCATCGTGCCGCCGAAGTTCACCTCGGACCTCAAGCCACAGACGCTCAACGCGCCCAGCTACCAGAAGATCCTCGAATCCGACGCCGTGATCCAGGCGGCCCGGAAGCGACTGATCGAGCGACACATCATCGGACCCGACAAGGTGCTGCGGCTGGACAAAGAGCTCGAGGCCCGGATCTTCGTCACCCGCCGGGCCGAAGAGGTCACCATCGCACCCATGATTCAGGCCGTGGCGCGGGGCGACACGGCGGCGCAGGCGGCAGCAATCGCCAACACCTGGGCCGAGGTTCTCCTCGAGCGCACCCACGAGCTGATGGCTGGCAGCACATCGGCGACAGTCCGATTCATCGACCAGGAGTACCCGAAGGTGCGCGAGGCGCTCGCGAATCTGGAGGTCGCTCGCGCGAACGAAGCCGACACACTGCAACGTCGCTACGACGGCACGGTCAAAACCTGGGACGACAAGATCACGGCGTTCGGGAACGCCACCACGCAACTGTCCGCCGACTACGAGGCGGAGACCCGCCGCCTCGTCACAACGTACAAGAGCGCGCACAACCTCGATAGCCGCGATGCGCAGGTCACCGCGTTGCGCAAGGCCTACTCGGACCTGCAGAATGAGCAGGCACGTGTCTCGAGCCAGCTTCAGCTCAGACAGCTTCAGCTGGAGGCGGCACGCAGGCAGCTGGCCGCCACGACACCACTCGTGACGCTGCAGAAGGCCATCACGGATGAGACGCTCTGGCGCGCCGTCTCGAGCGCCAAGGGCGAAGGTCCCGACTGGAAGACCTTGCAGGGGCGTGCCCTTGCGACGCAGGAGGTGAACCCCGTCTATACGTCCCTCAACGCCAAGGTCGCGGAGATCGAGATGGACGTCAATGCGATGGTCCCGAGGGCGGCCGGACTGACTGCCGACCTTGAGCGCATCAACACCGAAATGAAATCGCTCGAGACGAGCCTCCGCGACGATCAGACGGCTCTCGGGAAAATCGAGAGTGGACGGGAAGCCGGGTTGACCCAACTGAAGGCGCAGCGTGCTAACGAGGTGGGCCTTCTGCAGCGCAGCCGCCAAAGCGAACTCGACGGCCTCGAGCGGGGCAGCGATATGCGGCTCGCCCAGCTCGACCGGGACATCGCCCAGCAACGCGAGCTGTTTGACCAGCTTGCAAAGAGCTACAACCAGGCGCTCCTGGCGAAAGGCCAACAAGACGTCGAGGACGTGCGGCTGGGTGCTCCCGCCGTCGAACCTCAGACGCCGAGGCCTCGCGGCATGGCCACGAAGACGCTCCTTGGCATTCTCTTCGGCCTCGCAACCGGCATCGGGGTCGCTCTTGTGCGCGAGTCGTGGTCGTCGCCGGAAATGCGGACCGATCCCGGACTACAAGCCTAGACACGATCGAACCACAGATGGCAGGAGATTACGCGTTTTCGTATGCGTGATCCGGTGTTCCGGCGAGAGACACCGGTCGAGGCGGACGGTACGAAGCATCCGCTGGGCATTCCGACCGCACGAGAGTGTGTTGCGCACATCGCGACGGAAGAGTCAGGCAAGCCAGGCGACGAAGCAGTCTCATGGCGAAGCAGCCGTTTGCGGTTGGGCGGGTGCCACAGCCGCTGCGCGAATATGCAGGGGCAGCGAGTTTTGAGAGGGTCTCAGTGGATCCGAGACCGATATCCCTCCTACCATTTGCTGTCTTGCCGGCATGGCTGGCCCTGACATGAGGCCCCACAAGTTGATTTCGTGCGCGGTGCTTGCAGCTTGCTTGGCGACAATCGCGGCCGTGAGACTACACACATTTGACGAGCCGCTCGAACGTGATCTGGCAGGCTACATGGTGACTGGTAACGAGGTGCTCCACGGCAAGCGCCTGTATTCCGAGATATGGGACCATAAGCCGCCGGCCATTCACTTCGCCTATGCATCCGCGATCGCTGCCGTGGGATACGGTCCGCAGGCCGTGTATCTGTTAGGGTTTCTTACCGCTGGGATTACCCTTGTGGGGGTCTTTGTTGTCGGGCGCGAAATTGGTGGCGATCAGTTGAGCGGCATTCTTGCGGCTGTGTTCTTTTCTCTTGTCTGCAGCGATCTGGGCCTCGAAGCAAACCAACCTAACGTAGAAGCCTTTCTCAACGCGTGCACAACCTGGTTTCTGGGTTTCTTATTCATCGGGGGTCGGATCGAAGCCCGGTGGCGATGGGGTCTCGTGGTCGGCTCGGTTGCCGCCGCCAGCACCTTGTTCAAGCAGGTAACAGTGCCGCTGGTCGGTTTGGCGGGTCTCTGCTTCTTCCTCTTGCCTACTCCACTTGAGGGTGGGGGCCGGCGAAGGCAATGGGGGCAGGCACTTTCTGCGGCCCTGGTGGTTGCGGGTGTTTGGCTTGTCGTGTGCCTCTGGTACTGGGCACGAGGAGACTGGCGGCAATTCTATGGTGCCGTTGTTCTCTACAACCAGTTTTACTCCGGCAATCTTGTATCCAGTCTCTACAACGGGCTGCTGTTTGAGGGTCTTTTCCCTTCCGCGCTCAGGTTCTGTTTCCCGTTGGTTGCACTAGGTGTGTTCTGGCTAGCAACCGCGATGCTCGCTCGACGCTGGCGACAGGCATTCGTCTTGGCCGGAGCGGGGCTCGGTACGTGGCTGGCGATCTCACTGCCGGCGCACTTCTTTCCGCACTATTACCAGCTGTGGCTGCCACTCTTGGCGGTTGCGGCTGGAGCGGGCCTGGCTCGGATGTGGAGTCTAGCGAATGGTCTGCTGGGCAGCCGGCGCAGGGTGTTGAGATTCGCTGCGGTCGCGTCGGGGATCTTGGCATTCTGGGTGGTGGTCGGGCACCAGCTACCTGGCTTGCGGACCCCCTCGGGGGTCTGGCCGCTGGTCAAGTACAAGATCGAGGGGAGGCTGTTCTGTGAGATCCCCCGCACCGCCCGGTGGATTGACACGTTTCTGCGGCCCGATGAGACCTTCTTTGAGTGGGGACTGGATCCTGGGCTTTACTACTACAGCCGCCGCCGCCCGGTGACGACCCTCGCATATTGCCACCCCCTGTTGGGTGGGCCGCTCGTAGATGATCTGGAGGCGGCAACGCTGGAACAACTTCAGGCTGGGAAACCAAGGTTGATCGCAATCAGCAGGCCAATTCTCGGTCTGGGTCTTCGAAGTCCCTCCCTGGCCTGGATACTTGCCAACTATCGAGTGGTTGAGTCAGCCCCTGCGTCCGCGTATTTCAGTTTCTTCACGATCAGGTAACGCATTGGGTCGTGCGCTAGGCGTGCCCAGGAGGCGCCCTTTGGCCGGAGCTATCGAGACCCGTTCTTGGAACTGTCTCGGTGGGTGGTTGCGCCGGTTTCTGTGGTCCGAACGCGGCTGCAGCGTCTGAGCTCGCCCCACTCATTGTGGGTGACGAGTCTGCTGCAGCTTCCGCCACTCTTGGTCGAGACCTCACTTGTCGGGACTCACGAAACGTGACGACAGAATTTGATCGCCACAGGAGGGGCATGCCGTCATCCACGGGCGAGGGAGCCAGGGCCGCCGGCAGGACTGACCTCTTTCGCAACCTCTTCCACGTCGGCGCGGTCGGGGCGATCGACATCAGCTTCTCGATTGCCGCCAACATCTTCTTCCCGCGAGCCGTTGCCAAGGAGGAGTACGCTGCCTATCGTCTGTACCTCCTCTACGTAGGGTACGCGGGTGTTCTGCACTTCGGATTGCTGGATGGGCTGTACCTTCGGATCGTCGGTCGCCAGCCGCAGGAGGTCTCCACCATCTTGCTCTCGCAGGTGAGGGGAGCGCTGCTCTCGCTACAGGTGCTCATCTCGCTCGCCGTGCTTCCAATGTTACTTCGCTTTGACGTGCCGGATGCTTCGTTGGCAATGCCGCTCGTCCTTGTTGGCACGGTCGCGGCGACCAACCTGTTGACCTTCTACACCTTCCTGCTCCAGGCCACGAACAACTTCGGCTCGGTCGCGTGGGCGGTCGGCACCTCACGCGCGACCGGCGCGGTTGTTGCTATCGCGCTGATCTTGTCCGGTGGCGCGACCGCATTGTGGCTCTCGCTGTGCCAGTTCGTACCGGTCGCCGTCGCCGCGGGCTGGCTCGCGCGAAGGTCGACCCTCATGCGGTGGGGGGAAGCCGCGAGCGGGGGCAAGACAACCTGGGTCGCACTGCCTCCGCTGTGGCGCGCTGGGGCCACGCTGTTCCTCGGGAACCTGAGCGTCACTCTTGCCCTCACCATGGGGACGCTCATGGCGAGCATTGTCCTGGAAAGGCGTCTCTTCGCAGACTTTGCCTTCGCCGCGGGCTTGGCTTCGGTGATGGTGGTCGGGTTCGAATGGCTCGCGACGGCGGCCGCCCCTCTGCACGTCAGGCTCGTCGAGAGCGGGACCGGGACCTCAGGGTGGGAAACGCCGCTTCTTGCCTTGATGTGGCTCGCACCCATGGTGTATTGGGGCGCTGTGATCGTGGTCCGGGGCTACCTGCCGGCATACCTGCCCGCGCTTGCATACCTCGCGTGGTTTGCAGCCAGCCTTCCGTTCATCGGGATCGTACGAACGCGGGCCGGCACGGTCTGCCGCGCATTGGGCCGGCAGGATGTGTTTCTCAAGCTCGGGTTATACGGGGCCGCCGTGGTCGGGGGCACGATGGCCGCTGCATGGGCGCTCAGGCCGAGCGCGGCCTCGATTGCGGTGGGCTGGACCATCGGCTTCGCCGTGATGGGGTCGGTCGTGTGGCTGCTGGTCGCCCGCGCCGGAAGGCTCCCGGCTCTTCGCGTGGACGCGGTGCTGGTGGCAAGCGCGGTCGCGGTCAGCATCACTTTTTCGATCTTTCGTTCGTTGCCCAACCGAGCGCTGGGCTTGGCAGCCTACCTCGCGGTGGGAGTACTGGGGTTCGAGTTGGCGCGCCGCGGTTTGGCGCGCGGGAGCACCTGATTTTCGGCCGAGGGTGCGGGACCGGGCTGTCACCCGGCAAACCCGCCGCTCCGTGGCGAACCCGCAAAAGGGACCGCTGCTACGTTCTTGGTGCCGGTCGGCTTGATCGCTTGCTCGTAGGGAGGGAATCGTGACACCAGGCGTTGTGGCTGCCGCGAAGAGGCTTATCAGGCGGCTTCCGCCGTTTCGCATGTACCAAGCGCACAGCCAGCGCCGTGCGTTTCGGCGTTGGATCGCCGCGGGACGGCCCGTGCCGCCACCCCATCTTGCAAAGCAGCTCGTCATCAAGGAATACGCGGCGGCTTTTCGGACCCCTGTCTTCGTCGAGAGCGGCACGTACCTGGGCGACATGGTCAACGCCATCAAGGATTGTTTCGAAGAGGTCTACTCGATCGAACTTTCGGTGGAGATGTACCGGGAGGCGGCGCGCAGGTTCAGGCGAGCCAGGAACGTGACGATCCTTCAGGGAGACAGCGGGGAGGTCCTCGCGGAACTGCTCACGCGGATCGACCGGCCCTCGCTCTTCTGGCTTGATGGCCACTACTCCGCCGGTATCACCGCGAGGGGAGAGCTCGAGACCCCGATTGTGATGGAGCTTGGACACGTACTGAAGCACACGCTGATCGATCGCCACGTGGTCCTAATCGACGACGCGAGGTGTTTCACAGGATGCGGCGACTACCCGACGCTCAACGCCTTGCGAGAGCTGGCGCTGGCCGCAGGACTGGATTCCTTTGAAGTGAGGGATGACATCGTCCGGATGTTCAAGCGTGCATGACACCGATCGGACCGGACCGCCGGGAGGTACGGCGCCCGCCGGCTCGCCCCGCGCGGCGTTAGCTGTGGGTGGTCAGGCAGCCGCACCTCGTGTCCGGGCCGTCGTCTTGAATTACAACGGCGCCGCCGACACGCTGGCCTGCGTCGCATCGCTCCTGCGTCAGGACTACGGGCCCCTGGACATTGTGGTGGTGGACAACGCATCCTCCTCTTCCGACTTCGCGGTCCTTCAGTCCGGTCTTCCCCAAGGCACGCTCCTGCTGCGGTCGGAGCACAACCTCGGGTACGCGGGTGGCATGAACGTCGGTGCAAGGGTAGGTGACCTTCCTCGCCCGGAGTTTGTGCTGTTTCTCAACAACGATTTGCTGTTGGCCGACCCGAGAACGACAGGCGCGCTGGTCAGCGCCGCCGAAGGCGACGCAAGGCGCGTTGCCGTATCGCCGCTCGTCGCTGCGGCCGGAGTTGAGCTGCCCGTCGAGTGTCAGGTCCAGGTGCGTCGCGTCCCGGACTTCTGGACGCTCCTGGTAGCCGGAAGCTGGTGGTTGCGGCGGCTGCCTGCCCTGCGTGGCCGTTTCTTGCGCTTCGTGTACGCGGACCATCGGCCGTACCGTGCAGGGGCTGTCTACGAGTGCGAGTCCATCAACGGCAGTTGCTTCCTCCTTCGCATGTCGTTCCTCGAGGAGATCGGCTTCCTCGACGAAGGAACGTTCCTGTACTTGGAGGAGCTGGTTCTCGGGCGGCAGATGCTTGACCGCGATCGCACCGCCGCTCTGACGGCTGCCGTTCACGTTGTCCATTCGCTTGGCCGCGCCACCGGGCACGGCGGGGAACGGATCCGTCTGGCGATGCTGAAGGAGATGGTCCGCAGCGAGATCTACTACTGCAAGAAGTACCTCCGGAGCGGATCTACTGCGGTCTGGCTGCTAGTGCTGGTACGGACGCTCGACATCGCCTCGAAGATGGCGGGCCGGCCCCTGGTCGTTGTTGCGCGCCGATGCGCCGGAGCCCTGCGGTGAGCGGTGCATCCGACGCCACGGTGGTGCTCCTGATAGGGTTTGCCGGAGCGGCGCTATTGCTTGCGCGTATCACCCGCAAAGCGGAGGACTTTCTGCACGCGGCGACACTCTTCTCGCTGGTCTGGGGCCTGAACTTGGTCGCTTGCGAGGTGCTGCCGTACGAGAGCCTCCGGTTGGACACCCGGACGCTCGTCGTGGCTGTCGCAGCCTGGTGGATGTTCCTGCTTGGGTTCCTGGCAGCTTCTTCGTTTCGATGGCCGGTGATGCGCGGCAGCGCGGCCGTGGACCCAGCCCGCGCCAAAATCCTCCTGCTGGCACTCATTGGTTTGCAGTTGGTCGCCATCGTCCTCGAAATGAAACAGAGCGGCCTATTGCAAGGCCAACCGAGCCTATTGGGCCAGCTTTCAAGTCTTGCCGGCAAGCGGACCAGCGGTGCCATGGCCGAAGTTCAAATCCCCTCCGTGTGGGGTCTTTGGCGGTGGGACTTCACTCTCTACCTTCCTCTGGCATTCGTCATGTACCGATGGGGGTCGCTGCGGCTGCGTGGATTGGTCGGCGTGATCACGCTGGCAGGAGGATCCGCGGTGCTCAGGTTCACACGGGCGCCATTGCTCAACGTGATTACGATCTGCGTCGTCGGTGCCCTGGTCGCTCGCCCCGCAGGGGAGGGGGCCTGGCGGGTCGCGCGTAGTCGGCTGGCTGCGGTCGTCCTCGCCTTCGGAGTCTTCGCGGGTCTTTTCATCGCCATGGAGAGGGTGCTGGCGAGCACCGTCCGTGACAGCTTTGTACCCCTAGGCCAGACCCTGATCGAATACGTGGGGGGACCGCTGCGCGCCTACCAGGACCTGCTGCAGCACGGCGATTGGACGAGGTCGGAGAGGCTGTACTCCCTTGATGCCGTGGACTTCCTGGCGTACAAGCTGGGCTTGAGGGCGGCCTACGAAGGAACCGTGAGGCCGTACATGGACGTTGGAGCGCCAACCAATATCTACACCTACCTCGACGCCTTCACTCTGGACGCCGGCGTGCCCGGCGCGCTTGCCGGATCGCTCCTCCTCGGTGCCGGCGTGGGATGGCTCTTCTACCTTGTTCGGAAGAGGGGCAGCTATTGGAGCGTGGTGATGTACAGCTACTCTGCCTACAACTGCCTGATGGCTGGGGCGAACAATCAGTTCATTCAATTCAGCTTTTTCCTCTGCGCCGGCCTCGCTCTTGTACTGGGGCTCCTCATTTCGACGAAACCTGGGGCCGGCATGGCCGCTCCGGGTCCCGAGGCGTGACGTGCGCGTCCTCTGCGTCTTCGGGCAGCACAACTACGGTGACCCACGTCGGGGTGAGGGGTACGAGTATGCCAACTTCGTACCCGCGTTGCGGCGGCTTGGGCACGATGTCCTGTTCCTCGACAGCTGGGACCGCACCAAGTACTCGGACTTCGCCTCGCTCAACCGTAGGCTTCTCGAACTGGTCGAGGCGGAGCGACCTGACGTTGTCTTCTCGGTGATGTTCACATATGAGATCTGGTTGGAGACGTGGGAGTTGTTGCGCGACTCCGGGATTACCGTCACGGTGAACTGGACGCCGGACGACTCCTGGAAGTACGCGTGCTCGTCGCGTTTCTTGGCGCCGGCCTTTCACGCGTTCACGACCACCTATCCCAGCGCCCTTGCACGTTACGAGGAAGACGGAATTCGAAACGTGCTCCTGACGCAGTGGGCAGCCAACGCTGGAGCTCTTCGCGCCCCGTTGCCTGCTGCCAGCTGCAGGTACCCCGTTTCGTTCATCGGGACGGCGCACGGTGAGCGGCCGCGATGGATCCGAGAACTTGGGCGTCGCGGCATCGACGTCGCCTGCTTTGGCCAGGGCTGGCCGGCCGGCCCTCTGGCTGGCCCGGAAATACCCGAGATCATCCAAGGCTCGGTGATCAGTCTGAACTTCTCAAACGCCACGCGAGTGTGGGAGGGTTTCAGGTCCCGTCACACCCACCAGGTCAAGGCGCGCACGTTCGAGGTCCCTGGCGCAGGCGGGTTTCTCTTGACCCAGTGGGCGAACGGCCTCGAGCGCTACTACGTTCCAGATCGGGAAGTCGCGCTTTTCCACGACGTTGACGAGTTGGCGACAAAGATCCAGTACTTCCTGGCACACCCTTCGGAGCGGGACGCAATTGCCGGCGCGGGGTTCGAGCGCACGCGCCGACACCACCTTTATGATCAGCGCTTGCGCGAGGTGTTGGACTTTGCCCTCCGGCGACGTGAGGGCCTGGAAGCAGGCCGAGGAGCGCGTCCTCAGACGGGTATCAACTGGGAAGCCTTCGAGCGCGCCGTGGCGCGGCACCACCGCGACAGCAGGCTAGGGCTCGTGAAGGCTTTGCTGACAGCGCCGTGCTCGCTGGTATGGGGTCCAACGCGAGGGGAGCGCGCGGCCCGGCGCATGCTGTTCGAGTTGAGCTGGCGCATTGCAGGCAGACACACGTACTCGGCAGCGGGGTGGCCAGGGCGGCTCTTTTATGAGGTTAGCTGAGCAATGACCAGAGAGGAGGAACCTCTGGTCAGCATTGGAATGCCTGTCTTCAACAGTGAACGGACGCTTGCCACCGCGATCCGCTCGATCGTCAACCAGACCTACCAGAACTGGGAGCTCATCCTGATCGACGATGGGTCGAGGGACAGGACGCTAGGGGTTGCCCGCGAGTTCACGGACAGGCGCATTCGAGTGGTGGAAGGTGCCACCAATCTGGGGATGCCCACCCGTCTCAACGAAGCGGTCTTGCTTGCCAAGGGAGTCTTCTTTGCCAGAATGGACGGGGACGATGTGGCATACCCGCAGCGTCTCGAACGGCAGGCCGCGCACCTCTTGTCACACCCCGATGTGAGCGTGCTTGGCACGGCTGTCATGGTCTTTCGCGGCGAAGGGTCCGCGATCGGGGTCAGGGATACCCAAGGCCGGTCGCATGCAGAGATCTGTGCCCGCCCCTGGGGAGGTCTCAGGCTCGCTCATCCCACTTGGATGGGGAGCCTGGCGTGGTTCCGGGCGCGGCCCTACTGGGCCGGCGCCGCCCTCGTGGCGGATCAAGACCTCCTGCTGCGCACGCATTCCGAGAGTCGTTTCGAGTGCCTGCCGGAGATCCTGCTTGGATACCGGGAGGAGCGAATCTCGGGCAGGAGGAATCTCCGCTACAGGTACTGGTTTTCCAAGGCGCTTCTCCGCGAGGCCTGGCGCAGGCGTTCCGCTGGTTACCTGGCCGGTATCCCGGAGCAGTTGCTGAAGGTGGCCGTCGACATGGTCGCGATCGCGAGCGGTTTGAACTACAGATTGCTCCGCCATCGGGCTCACCCTGCGCGAAAAGCGGAAATGCGCGAGTGGGAAACGGTCTGGGCGCAGTGCGGAGGCGCCCGGGGAGGGCAGAATTGATGCGGTTCTTCGCGTTGGGTGGACCGCGCGCCATTGACCGGCACGTGGGCGACGTTCTGATCTGGGCGCGCCTTGGCGTGCGAATCCAAGACCGCCAACCCGTTGGAGCACCGTCGTCCGACCGACACGTCGAATGCCCGCGGCGAGGCCGGGAGCGGCACCGCTTGCAGCTCCGTTCTGACCGCGGGTAGCCCATGAGAGGCCGGCGCGGTCACGTTCGAGTCCATCGGGAGGGACGAGAGGGATGCAAGACTCCTGGGTGTTCGTGACGGGTGCGATGGGCTTCATTGGTCAAAAGCTGGTCCATCGCCTCCTCGAATCGGGGGCCGGCGTTCGCATCCTGAGCCGCAGAGACGGTGGCTGGCCGGAAGGTTGGACGGGTCGCGTTGACGTCCGGCGGGGGGACCTGTCGGACCGGGCGGCGCTGTCGCGCCAGTTGGCCGGCTGTTGGACCGTGTTTCATCTGGCGGGAGAGCTTCGTGACCGCTCCAGGATGCAGGCAGTCAACGTCGCGGGCACCGCGAACGTTCTGGCAGCGTGCGAGGCTGCCGGGGTCCAGAACGTCGTGCACCTGAGCAGCGTGGGAGTCATAGGGGCCAGGGGGTCAGGTCTGGTTGACGAGGCCACACCCTGCTCTCCGAAGGGAGAGTACGAACGGTCGAAGCACGAGGCCGAGAGGGTTGCTTTGGCATGGGCGGAGCGGACAGGCATCCCGCTGGCAGCCCTTCGCCCGACGACGGTTTTCGGCGACGGGCCGCGGGCAGGCAGCGACCCGGACAGCATGGTCGCGTGGCTCCGCGCGATCCAGGCGCAGCGGTATATCTTCTTCGATCGTGATGCCATCGCGAACTACGTGTACTCGGGCGACGTGGCGGAGGCATGTCAGATCGCCAGCTCGCAGCGGCTCAACGGTGTGTTCATTGTGGCGGACTCATGCCCGCTCGCTGCTTTCGTGGCGGCGGCGGCCAAGGCGATGGGCACACCCGCGCCCCGGCGGTTCGTGCCGACCACGGTCGGTTATGCCGTCGCGCTTGTGATGCAGGCGGGCGCAATGACTGTGGGCGCGCGAAGCCCGTTGACCGTGAACCGGGTCCGCGCCCTCTCGTCCAGGACCCAATACTCCCCGGAGCGGCTCTGCAGCCTTACCGGTTGGAGGCCAACGACCGGTTGGGAAGCCGGCATAGGACTGACCGTGGCTTGGTATCGCAGCCAAGGATTCCTGCGGTGAGGCCCACCGAGGCCGAGGCTGTCACTCCACGGCCGGTCCGAATCTGTCGGATCGTGACGGTGCCGTGGGTGTTCGCGACGTGGCTACGCACCCAGATCCAGTGCGTAGCCGACGCGGGCATGGATCTCACCCTGGTCTCGAGCCCGGGAGTGGAGCTGGACGCAATTCGCGAGAGCATGCCCAACGTCAGGTGCCGGGCGATTCGTATCGCTCGTAGGCCATCTCCCGCTCGGGACCTGCGCTCACTGTTGGAGCTGGTGGCGTTCTTCCGGCGCGAGCGCTTCGACATCGTTCACTCCTCGACGCCCAAGGCAGGGCTCCTGACCGCGCTCGCCGGCGTGGCGTCGCGGACGCCCGTCCGGTTGCACACCTACACGGGGCAGGCGTGGGTCGAGCTGCGCGGGCCGACGAGATTCATCGCCCGGGAGTGCGACCGACTGATCGGGCGGCTTTCCTCCCACACCTACGCCGATAGCAGATCGCAGAGGGAGTATCTGGTTGCGCAGGGGCTCGTCCCGCCCATGAAGATCTCGGTCCTCGGAGCAGGCTCGATCAGCGGCGTTGACCTCGACCGGTTTGACCCCGACCGCTTGGCCGCGATGCGCGCGCCCATGCGACGGGAGCTGGGGTTCGACGAACAAGCTGTCGTGATCGCCTTCGTGGGTCGGGTCACGATCGACAAGGGCGTGGCGGAGCTTGTCGAAGCCTTCTGCCGATTGAGCGAGAGGAACCCCGCCCTGGGGCTGGTCTTGGTAGGCCCACAAGAGCCGGAGCGCGATCCGCTACCCGCGGACCTGCTCAGGAAGATTTCAACCCTAGCCCACATTCGCGCGGTGGGGTTCAGCCCCCGCCCGGAGCGCTACCTCGCGGCGGCGGACATCTTCTGCCTCCCCAGCTACCGGGAGGGATTCGGGTCGGCTGTGGTCGAGGCGGCAGCTGCTGGACTGCCGGCGGTGGGGACGGAGGTTACGGGGTTGGTCGACGCGATGGTCGGCGGGGTGACGGGCTTGCTCGTGCCACCAAAGGACGTGGACGCGCTTGCCGCTGCCCTCCAGACACTCATTGTCTCGCCTGACCTGCGTGGCCAGTTCGGACGGGCGGCACGCGAGCGGGCGATCGCGGCTTTCGACGCCAGGGTTGTCAATGGGCTGGTCGTCGAGGAGTACCTTCGTTTCCACGCGCGGAGCGACTCGGGATCACCCGGAAGGCAGCGTGGCGGAGCTTGAGTCGTGGTCCGGTCGAGACCGACCGGGCTCTCCGGAGTTCGCTTCGGTGCCGACGGGGTCACGCCGGTGATAGTTTGCGGAACCTCCCTCGGCTCGGCGATCGCCCGCCAAACGCTCGCGGCCGAAGTGGCGGCCCACCCTGCCGAGCTTGGAGCCGGAATGGGCCCTGAGCCGGGGAGGGCTTACGCGCGTCGCGACATTGGTGACGCCCGGTTGACCGTCTCCGGAGGAGGCGCATGAGCAACGTGCTCGTTACCGGAGGCTGTGGCGCGATCGGTTCACGGCTGGTCGGGAGGCTGGTTGCGGCCGGTCACGGGGTCCGCATCCTCGACCGTACCGCGGCAACGGCGCAGTTGCGCGACGTGGAGGTTATCACTGCAGACCTCGGTGACCGTGCCGCCGTGGCGAGAGCCACAAGGGATGTGGAGATCGTTTTCCATCTCGCGGCTGTCGTTCACGTGACGGACCCCACGCCTCAGCTGTTGGAGCGGTACGAGAGCGTCAACGTGGATGGGACGCGGAACGTTGTGGAAGCGGCGCGGAGCGCCCGCGTTGGGCGCGTGGTGTTCTTCAGCACGATCAACGTCTACGGGCCGACACGGGAGGGCGAGACGCATGACGAAGGCTCGCCGCTCGTTCCCGATTCGCGGTATGCACAGACCAAGGCGATTGCGGAACGAGTGACTCTCGAGACGGTGCCGGGTGTCGTCCTCCGCCTCGCTGCAGTCTACGGTCCAGGGATGAAAGGCAACTACCTGCGCCTGCTGCGCGCACTGCAGCGTCGCCGCTTCGTCCTCGTGGGCACAGGCCGCAATCGCCGTACTCTCGTGCACGTCGACGATGTTTGCGCAGCCGCGCTCCTCGTCGCCTCCCACCGTGATGCGCTCGGCCGGGTTTACAACGTCACCGACGGCGCCATACATTCGGTGCGCGAGATCGTCCTGGCCATTTGTGCGGCGATCGACAGGCATCCCCCCCGCTTCCGGCTCCCGGTTGGCCCCGTGCGCGCGGCCGCGTGGCTGGTGGATCGCGCCTGGCGCCTCGCTGGGCGCACGCCTCCGGTCGGCCCGGATGCCATCGGCAAGCTGCTCGAGGACGTAGCGGTGAGCGGGCAGCGGATCACCCGCGAGTTGGGCTATGCGCCGGCGTTCGACCTGGAAACCGGGTGGAAGGCGACCGTTGATGAGCTCTCTTCCGGTCCCCTCACACTCGCCTGTTCGAAACCACGATGAACCAACTGACGACGATCGGCATCGGCGTGCTCACCGGGGTGGTCACGTGGCTTGGCGTGGCCGCCGTTCGGCGGGTTGCGGAACGACGACGCATCCTCGACTTGCCCGGCGCCCGCAGCCTCCACACCCATCCCGTTCCGCGCGGCGGGGGGCTCGCCATCGTGATGGTGTGCCTTGGCGCACTCGTTGTCCTTCACTTTGTCGACGTCCCGCCGTCGCCGTTATTCGCGGGGTGGGTGCTGCTTGGCGGAGGGCTCGTAGCGGGGGTGAGTTGGGTTGACGATCTGCGCTCACTGCCCGCGCTCGCTCGGTTCTCAGCACACGTTGCCGCAGCCGCATGTGTTCTCGTAGCAGTGGGCACAACGCAAGTCGTCGAGATGCCGCTGGTCGGAGAACTCCACTTGGCCTGGCTGGGTCCCCCGCTCGTGTTGCTGTGGGTCGTCGGGCTGACCAACGCCTACAATTTCATGGATGGTATTGACGGCATTGCCGGCGCACAGGCCGTGGTTGCCGGCGTGGGATGGCTTCTCCTGGCAGGGAGCAATCCCGTGATCGCGGTGATCGGCCTCGTGCTCTCGGCTTCCAGCCTTGGTTTCCTGCTGCACAACTGGCCGCCGGCCAAGATCTTCATGGGAGACGTGGGAAGTGCCTTCATCGGCTACATCCTGGCGGTCATGACAATCATCGCAAGGCGCAGCGACACGCGACTTGCCTTCGTTGGGTTCCTGTTTGTTTGGCCGTTCGTATTCGATACCGTCTTCACTTTTCTGAGACGGCTGCGGCGCGGTGAGAACGTGCTCGCCGCTCATCGAAGCCACCTCTACCAGAGGCTCGTCATCGCGGGCTTCAGCCACCAATTCGTGACACTCCTCTATGCGGCGCTGGCCGCTCTTGGCGTCGGACTCGCAAGAATCTGGCTGAGCACAATGCATTTTGCTGGGCCTATCGTTTTCGCAAGCCTGATCGGGGCCGCCGCAAGCCTATGGGGATTCGTATGGTGGGCCGAGAAGGCACCACGGTCGACCTAGGGCGCCCCGGCTCCCGGTTACGCGATTCCGGCTGAGGTTGAGGAATACAGATGTTCGCCTCTCAAGTCGGCCGAGAAGTTGACGAGTCAAGGGTGGTGTACACTACCGATCGAGCCAGCAATCTGTGAGCGTGGAGGATCAGCGGAACTGATGGGCCGAAGGAGTTCAGAACAGCTGACTGGTTCGCGATGGGTTCAATTTTCGCCCTGGAGGAATGCGCTCCTCCTCACGCTCGATGGGGCAATTGCGTGCGTTGCCCTGTGGGTCGCAATGCTGCTCCGTTTTGAGGGGCGTATCTGGCCCGAGTATTCAGGGATCATGGCGGAGTTGGCGATCGTGCTTATCGCCAGCCGCCTTACGGCGAACTTCTTGTTCAAGCTCCACCGCTGGTCGTTTCGCTTCTCAGGTCTCCCGGACGCGGCCCGTGTCGTGCTGGCAGGACTTCTGGGCACGGGGCTTTTCATGTCGGGCGTGTACTTCCTGCAACACAAGGGCCCGCCCCGTTCCGTCGTGGTGATGGAGCTGTTCTTCTCGACTGCTGCGATGGGCCTTGTGCGCTTCTCGCCGCGGTTGGCGTGGACTTATGTTGCTGATCACGCGCGAGGACAGAAGAACGGAGTGGTCCGCACTCTCATCCTGGGGGCAGGCGCGGCGGGAGAGGCATTGCTGCGGGACCTGCAGCGCTCGCAGGAGCACAACTACCGCATCGTCGGTTTCGTGGACGACGATCGGGCGAAGTGGGGCATGATCGTAGGTGGCAAGCCAGTGCTGGGCGGGATCTTCGACCTGCGCTCGCTCGTTCAACGCCATGAGATCGGGAAGGTCCTGATCGCGATCCCACGCCTGTCCTCAAAACGGATCCGGGAGATCCTGTCCCTGTGTGCGGACCTGAAGGTTCGCTTCAAGATCCTGCCCGTTTCCTTCATCTACCTCCGGGAACGGCTGAGCGCATCCATGCTTCAGGACCTCTCTCCCGATGACCTGCTCCCCCGGCCGCTGGTGAGCTTCCATGACAGCGGCCCGGTGAACCGTGCGCAAGGTAGGAAGACCCTCGTGACGGGCGCGGCGGGTTCGATCGGGAGCGAGATCTGCCTCCAGCTGGCCCGGGCCGGCATCGCCAACCTGGTCATGGTGGACGTCAACGAGAACGGGCTGTACCTGCTCAAACGGCGGCTCGAGCGGGAGGCTGAGGCGATTCCGGTCTTCGCCGAGGTCGCAGATATCCGCGACCAGAGACGCATGAGCAGCCTGGTCAGGACGTATGCTCCGCAGGACATCTTTCACGCGGCGGCCCACAAGCACGTCCCGTTGCTCGAGCACGCCCCCTGTGAGGCGGTCAAGAACAACATCCTCGCGACCAGGGACCTTGCCGTCACGGCGAACGCCTGTGGGGTGGAGCGGTTCGTGTACATCTCGACCGACAAGGCGGTGCGGCCCACGAGCGTGATGGGAGCTTCAAAGCGGGTCGGCGAGATGGTCGTACGGGCCATGGCACGGCAGTCTCAAGCCCGCTTCTGTGCGGTCCGGTTCGGAAACGTGCTCGGCTCCTCGGGATCGGTCGTGCCGCTGTTCCGCGAACAGATTGCAGCCGGCGGACCGGTCACGGTGACGGACCCGGAGGTGCGCCGGTACTTCATGACCACCTCGGAGGCCGTGGGCCTTGTTCTCGCTGCTGCCTATGGCGACTACGGTGAGCTGTGCGTGCTGGACATGGGAGAGCAGATCCGCATCATCGAGCTGGCGCGGGCCATGATCACCATGAGCGGGCAAGTGCCGGACGTTGACATCCCGATCGTCTTTACGGGGCTCCGGCCCGGTGAGAAGCTCTACGAGGAGTTACTGACCGAGGAGGAGGAGCGTACGCAGAGGGTGGCCGACAAGATCTTCGCGGCCGAATGTCCTGCTCCGCCGGGGGATTTGGATCGGTTGCTGCAGGAGCTCGAGTCGGCCGCTAGCGCGGAGGACCCTCAGCGGGTCCGGGACCTGCTCCGCGACCTCGTGCCGTCCTATCAGACCGCCGCGGCCATGGTGAAGCCCGCAGAGCAGAAGCGCGAAGAGGAGGGGGAACTGCCACTTATGTAGTGCAGGTGGGGTTCGCTCCCCGCTAGGCCGACAAGCTGTCAGGTTGACAAGGGGCGCACGCAAGTGCGCCCTTGTTTCTTGACGCAGGTTTTCCATTCCGTCCAGCGGAGACGAGGGTTTCGCGCCGATCCTCTCAGTGCGCCTGCGCATCCGGTCCCGGGGCCGGCCGAGGAGCCGACGCAGGGCACGCTACCCATAACGGCCGCGGCCCAACCCGGCGGTGCCGCGAAGCCCGATGGTGGCGCACCGGCCCAGTCACCGATGACGGCGCACCCGCTCACGGCTCTTTCCGGCAACCTTTACAACACAGGCGGCATCTGTGCGGGCTGTGCTGACCTCGATGGGGATCTCTCTTCTAACATGCTGCTGAGGAAGAGCTCGGTCTATCCGGTGCTGGAGCTGCTCAACACCAGCAACGCTCAGAAGTGGCAGTTCTGGGACTTCGATACGAGTGGCGACTTGAAGGTCAGCGATAATGTCCTCTACCCGTTCTCGATTGAACATGCAACCCCATCGAACACGCTCTACGTTGCCGCGAACGGCACGGTCGGCATCGGCACCTCGACGCCCAGCACCTACGCCGGTGTCCAGGGACTTGATATCGTGAGGCCAAACTACCCCGCCGTGCGCCTGAACCCGCTCGGTTTGACGACCGTCTTCGATCTATATGCCGCCACCGGCGCCTTTGGTATCTTCGAGGAGGCCACGGGCAACGCTCCATTCCTACTCTACACGGGGGCACCACAAGGCTCCTTGGTAATTGCCGGAAGTGGCAAGGTTGGCATCGGGACCGCAAGTCCCGCTTCACCCTTGCATGTCCTGGTGAGCGGCAGCACAGATCCGGTTCTCCTTGTAGACGGAGCCAACGCGACAGACGGGCTGTCCCTGAAGGTTCGGCATCCCAACGGTGTCGTGGGGTTTGGCATCGCTGGGGGTGCAGGGCAGTTCTTTACCACGGCAGCTCAGCATGACGCGGTGATTTTCGGTCAACCTGGGAAGAATCTGCTGCTGGGTGTGGGCGGTTCGGAGTGGTTGAGGATTACCAGTACCGGCAAGGTCGGGATCAACATGACGGCGCCGACCCACTTCCTGGACGTCGGCGTCAGCGGGGCGTACTGCAACGGTGGCGCATGGGTGGACGGGTCGAGCCGGGAGTACAAGCAGGACATCCGGGAGCTTTCCGGGGAGGACGCCGCGGAGGCGTTTGCGAGCCTGAACCCGGTGCGGTTCGAGTACAAGGCGATGCCAGGTGAGGGGCACGTGGGTTTCATCGCGGAGGACGTGCCGGACCTGGTGGCGACTCCTGATCGCAAGGGGTTGAGCCCGATGGAGGTGGTCGCGGTGCTGACGAAGGTGGTGCAGGACCAGAAGACGTTGCTCGAGGAGCAGCAGAAGGCGATCGCCGAGCTCAAGCAGGAGGTCGCCCAGCTCAAGCGGGGGCGGTGATGCCGATCTGTGGTTCACGCTCCGTCGAGGCGTGACAGGGCCGCCGCAGCAGGCGCCTGCAGTGGGGAGCCTTGCGCGGCAAGGTATGCCTGCATCATATCTCTCAAAAGAAGAAGCAGCATCGCGCAGATTGCTATACTTACCAGGTAAACTTTGGTTTCAACGACTCTCGGCTCGAGCCGTAACGTGTGAAGCACCTTGGGGCCCGTGGGCAAGGACGTGGCGGCACGATGGAGTTCACATGTCAGACGAGCGGGGCCGCGTACCCAAACGGATGACCGGGCGGTCGTCGGCTCTCCCGGTGGTGGCGTCAATCATCGGCGTTGTTGCGCTCGCCCTCGGGGGAGTGAGAGCGGTACAGGCCCAACCTGCTGTCGCGCGCGAGGGCGCCGCCAATCGGGCCCGGCTCGCCCGCGGCGCGGAGAGCGTCGGCAGCGTCGTCGTGATCCCGCACGACTGGAAGCTGACCTACCCGCTCGTGGAGCGCTTCGCCGCGCCGTTGGCCGTGAAGGCGGGCGGAGCGCACCTCGTGGACCTCGCCGCGACGAGGTTCTTTACCGATCCGCTGGTGAGCGTGGACGGCAGCGGCCAGCGGACGTTTCTGCCTCCCGACATGCGGTCGTTCTCCTCGCAGCTCGTGCGCACCCCGTTCGAGAGCGGCTCGAGCGACCTCTTCATCGTCCAGGCCGGCGGCCCGACCGAGCAGGTCGCGCTGCGGCGGTGGCTGCAGTCGGTGAATGTCAAGGTCCTGGGCTACATCCCCGACTTCGCTTACCTCGCGCGCCTCGATCAAACCCAGCTCGCGGCGGCTCAGCTCCGGCAGGAGGTTTTCTGGGTGGGCTCGTTCCAGCCCGCGTTCATGGTCGAGCCCAAGCTCGACTACGTCATCGAGCAGGACGGCGCCCATCCGCTCGAGCTGCGCGCTGATTTTGCTCTCGAAGACTACCCCGACGCCGAGACGCTCGCCGCCGCCCTGCAGGGGACGCCGGTGCACGTGCTGGACGTGACGCGCATGAGCGACGCGTGGAGCGCGCGCGTCGCGGGGCGCGCGATGGACGCCTACGCGGTCGCGGTGATGCCGGGGTGCCTGTGGGTGGAGCGCTTCGTGGAATTCGAGCTGAACAACAACGTCGCGCGCACCTCGACGTCCGTCCCCACCGGCCGGGGCGCGAGCTCGGGCCCGATCATGGACGTCGAGCGGGTGTGGGCCAAGGGGATCCGGGGCGAGGGGCAGATCGCGGCGGCCGCCGACACCGGGCTGTCCACCGGCGACCTGACGACGGCGAACAACTTTCACTACGACTTCGGCCAGACCGGTTCGGCCACCAACCCGATGCGGGTCGTCAAGGGGTACGCCCTCAACAATCGCAGCACATGGAGCGACAACCAGACCGTGGGAGGCGGCCACGGAACCCACACGTCCGGCTCGATTCTCGGCAACGGGTTCCGCTCCGGCTCGACGCCGAGCACGAACACCTTCCCGACGACGTGCTACGCGGGGGCGGCTCCCAAGGCCGGGTTCGTCTTCCAGTCGGTGATGAACACCGATGGTAGCCTCGGCGGAATCCCCGCCGACCTGACGCAGCTCTTCCAGGCGCCATACAACGACGGGGCGCGCGTCCACTCCAACTCCTGGGGCGCGGCGGTCGCGGGCGCCTACAACACCGACTCGCAAAACGTGGACAAGTTTGTCTGGAACAACCAGGATATGGTGATCACGTTCTCGGCGGGCAACAGCGGCGTGGACTGCTGGTACTGGACGGGAACCTCCTGTCAGCATCCTGGGGGGTGCAGCCCCGACGGTGTGATCGACACCGACTCGATCGGCAGCCCGGGCACGGCAAAGAACTGCATCACGGTCGGAGCGTCCGAGAACTACCGGCCTGACTTTCAGTACGGATACGGAACGGGTACGGGTACCTGCCAACCCAGCCCGACCTGGAGCTGGTTCAACGGCTGCGACTACAGCCTGGGTCCGGTGGCCAGCGACCTGATGGCCGACAACGCCGACGGGATGGGCGCATTCTCCTCACGCGGCCCGTGCGATGACGGGCGCATCAAGCCCGACCTCGTCGCGCCCGGCATCGCGATCATCTCGACACGGACCGACGTCAACCAGGCGTACCAGGAGTGGGGCACGTGCAACGTGCCGTCGTCCCCGACGGACCTTCGCCCGTACTACGTGGCGAACGGCGGCACCTCGATGGCTAACCCGCTGACCGCCGGGTCCGCGGTGCTCGTGCGCCAGTACTACACGGACGGGTGGCACCCGAACAACAGCTCGGTCACCAACGCTTCGGCGAGCGCCCCCGACGGGTTTGACCCCTCCGCGGCGCTGGTCAAGGCCACGCTGGTCAACGGCGCGTGGGACATGAGCCCGGGGCAGTACGGGACGGGCGCCGGGCGGGAGATCCCACCCGGCTGGGACAGCCCTCACGACCTGCCCAACGACGTCGAGGGTTTCGGACGGGTGGACCTCTACCACGCCCTCTTCCCGAACCTCGGGTACGGCGCCGACCCCGGTCGCACGATGGAGGTCCACGACAACGCGGTGGGCCTCTCCACCGGGGGCACCGCGACCTACACGTTCCTGGTCAGCACGAACGTGAACCCGCTGATCGCGACGCTGGCGTGGAGCGACCCCTATGCGGCCACCGGGGCGGGCGCCAAGCTCGTCAACGACCTGGACCTCGAGGTGACCAGCCCGAGCGCGACCCGTTACTACCCGAACCGCAAGGACTGGACCGGCGGCAGCCGGGACTCAACGAACAACGTGGAGCAGGTGTATGTGACCTCCCCCACCAGTGGGATGTGGACGATTACCGTCCGGGGGTACAACGTGCCCGGCAACGGCCAGCCGGGGACCACGGCGCAACCATTCGCACTGGTGATCTCCGGGGTGAGCTGCACGATGGCCGCGCCCGCCTCCGCGTCGGCGACGCCCAACGGTGACAACCGTATTGACGTGAGCTGGGCCGCGGTGGGGGGTGCCGCGGAATACCACGTCTACCGCTCTACCACCTCGGGCGGCGGGTACGCGCAGGTCGCGACGGTGACCGCGCCGACCACCGCCTGGTCGGACACCAGCGTGAGCGGCAGCGTGACGTACTACTACGTGGTCCGCGCGTACGGCAGCGGGCTCAATGCGTGCGAGTCCGCGAATTCGCCCGAGGCGTCGGCCACCGCCACGGGCACGTGCGCCTTGCCGCCGTCGTTTGCGGGGCTCGTTTCGGTGACGGCTTCACCGAACGCCACCTGTACCCTCGACCTGTCCTGGGGCACCGCCACCCGGCAGTGCGGCGGGGCCGGTTCGGTGACCTACGCGGTGTACCGCTCCACGTCCTCTGGGTTCACGCCGTCGCTTGCGAACCGGATCGCCGTGGGACTCACGGTAACCTCCTACAGCGACGCTGGGGCCATTGTGTACGGGACGGTCTACTACTACGTCGTGCGGGCCACCGACACCGGAAACGGGTCGGAGGACGGCAACACCGTCCAGAAAAGCGGCACGCCGGCCGGCACCGTCGTGACGACGACGCTGTTCAGCGACACGTTCGAGTCGGGCAGCGGGCTCAACGGGTGGGAGGCCAATTGTTTCGGGACAGGATGCAGCGTTGTCGACTGGAGGGGCATCCAGGCGTGCGCCCCCGCACACAGCGGGAGCAACATCTTCCGGTTCGGCGGCAGCACGTGCGCCGCGAACTACGGCAACGGCGACAACGCGTTCGTCGCGCCGGGCGGAACGTCCGGGATCACGATCCCCGCGGATGCCACGACCGTTCGCCTGTCGTTCTGGCATCGGCGCGCATTCGAAAGCGGCTACGACGGCGCATTCATGCGGATCTCCACGGACAACCAGACTTTCTACTACATTCCGGCGTCGACCCCGGGCGTGTGGGTCGCGGGCGGGTACACCGGCACCGTGTACTACCCGGCAGGCCAGACCTCGACCACCCGCGACGCCTGGACCGGAACGGATTCCAACTTCACCAACACCGTGATGGACCTCGATGCCGCGTGCAACTTTGTCTTCGGCGGCACGACCGGTGCGGCGGGACGGACGCTCTGGATTGCCTTCGGCGGGTTCACCAACGGGACCAACACGGACCTGGGTTGGTTCGTTGACGACGTGAGTGTCACTGCGCAGGTGCCGGGTACCTGCACGGGCGGCTTCACGCTGACCGTGACCAAGGCGGGGACAGGGACCGGGACGGTGAGTTCGAATCCTGCGGGGATCGACTGCGGGAGCACCTGCAGCGCGGGCTTCACCACCAGCACCCCGGTCACTCTTTCGGCGGCGGCGGGTCCGGGTTCGACGTTCGCCGGGTGGTCGGGCGAGGGATGCTCGGGGACCGGTACCTGCCAGGTCACCATGGATCAGGTGCGGAGCGTTACCGCGACCTTCACCCTGAACACCTACACTCTCACCGTGACGAAGTCGGGAACGGGGACCGGCACCGTCACGAGCAACCCGTCCGGGATCGCTTGCGGCGCCACCTGCGGATACGATTTCGCCTACCCCACGCTCGTGACGCTCACCGCGGTGGCGGATGCGGGCTCGACCTTTGCTGGCTGGTCGGGTGAGGGCTGCTCGGGGACGGGCCCGTGCCAGGTCACGATGACGCAGGCGAGGAGCGTGATTGCGACCTTTACCTCGTGCGCCGTCGTTATCTCGAACCAGACCGTCACCACCATGCAGACCTACACGTCGTGCAGCACCCTGACCCTGGGTCCAGCGTTTCGAGTGGCGGCGCCTGGGGACGTAACCGCTCGTGCGGCCACCCGGGTCATTCTGACGAACGGGTTCTCGGTGGGTTCAGGGGCGTCGTTCACGGCGGGTCTGGACCCGTCGTTGGCGCCGTAGCGCGCGAAACACTCGAGCGACCGGCGAGGCGGTCACCGAGGACCGGCGTTTGCGTCAGCGGCCAGACACGCAGATTCCGCCGGTCGTAACACCACGTGTGCTCGGGCTCACACGACCGCTCGAATCGGGTGCGGTCGGTGGCGTGCCGGGAATCGCGTGCCCTCACCTGCGGTTGCAGGCTTTCGTGAGCCCTCGAACCTGCATTCTCGCCGTCCTATTGGCGCCGCTCGTCGTCCTCCCGGCTTTGGCGTCGGACTGGCCGCAATTCAACTTCGATGCGCGGCACAGCGGGCTCAACTCCCAGGAGTGGGCGATCACACCCTTTAACGTCGCCTCTCTCCACCTCGTGTACCCACCGGTTGTGCTCCCCGCCATCGTCGATGGCGCCCCGGCGTTCTTGGAGGGCGTCGTAACGCCGGGCGGTGTGAGGGACCTGCTGTTTCTGACCACCAAGAGCGGCATCCTGTTGGCCATCGACGCCGCCACCGGCACGACCGTGTGGTCGAGGCAACCAGCCACCGGGCCGAACTACACGACGTCCTCGCCCGCGATCGACCCCAACCGCCAGTTCGTCTACTCGTACGGCCTCGAGGGCCGGGTGCACAAGTACCATGTGGGGGACGGCACCGAGGTCACGACGGGAGGGTGGCCGGAGCTGGCCACCCGCAAACCCACCGTTGAGAAGGAGTCGCCGGCGTTGGCGATCGTTCCCACGGGGAGCGCGAACTACCTGGTCGTCGCCAACGGCGGCTATCCCGGAGACGCCGGCGACTACCAGGGACACGTGACGGTGATCAATTTGGCCACCGGCGCGCAGAACGTGTTCAACGCCAACTGTTCTGACCAGACGTGCCACTTCTACGAGAACGGCTCGGGGGGGTGCGGCTCGCCGCAGCCGGACTGTCCGGCGGTGCAGACCGCAATCTGGGCGCGCGCCGGGGTCGTCTACGATTCCGCGCTCGACCTCATCTTCATGGCCACCGGCAACGGCACGTTCGACGCGAACACCGGTGGCAACGACTGGGGGGACAGCGTCTTCGCGCTCCACCCCGACGGCACCGGAAACGGGAGTGGGTGGCCGGTGGACTCCTACACCCCGACCGAGTACCAGGCGCTTCAGAACGCCGACGCCGATCTGGGGAGCACCGCCCCGGCGATCCTGCCGGTGCCTGCGGGCAGCACCGTCGCCCACCTCGGCCTGCAGAGCGGCAAGGACGCTCAGATCCGCCTACTCAACCTCGCCGACCTCTCCGGGCAGGGCGGGCCGGGCCACGTCGGAGGGGAGCTGCAGAAGATCGCCTTGCCACAGGGCGGCGTGGTGCTCACCGCGCCGGCGGTGTGGGTCAACCCGGCGGACGGGGCCACGTGGGTGTTCATCGCCAACGGCTCCGGGATCTCCGGGCTGAAGCTCGGGCTGAACGAGAGCGGCGTGCCGCACCTTCTCGCCTCCGCACCCAACGCCTGGACCACGACCCCTGGCGGGACGTCGCCGATCGTCGCCAACGGGGTTCTCTACATCGCCTCATCGGGCGCCATCCGAGCGCTCGATCCCACCACCGGCATCACGCTCTGGCAGGATACATCGCTGGGGGCGATCCACTGGGAGAGCCCGATCGTGATTAACGGCCGCCTCTATGTCACCGACGAGAACGCGCACCTGCTGGCGTACGAGCCAACCTCGTACGTGCTGACGGTCGCCACGAGTGGCACGGGCACAGGGTCGGTGGCCAGCTCCCCGGTAGGGATTGACTGCGGCGCGGTGTGCGCAGCACCTTTCGCCGCAGGCACCGTGGTCACGCTGACGGCAAGCCCGTCGGGTTCGTCGGCGTTTCTCGGCTGGAGCGGCGGCGGGTGTTCCGGAGCAGGCACTTGCCAGGTCACCATGACCCAGGCGCGCAGCGTGGCGGCAACGTTCACCATCGGGTGTCTGCCGCTGACCCTGTCGAATCAGACGATCACGACGACGGCGACATATACGTCCTGTGGGACGTTGACCGTGGGTCCGGCGTTTCGGGTGGCGGCGTCCGGGGACGTGACGTGTCGTGCGGCGCTTCACGTGGTGCTGACGAACGGCTTCTCGGTGGGGCCTGGGGCCACGTTCACGGCGGGTCTCGACTTGTCGCTTGCGGGGCCGTAGGCCACCAAGGACCCGCGAAGGATCGACGAGACAGACACAGCACGCTCTTGTGGTGTGGGCAATCTGGATATGGGCGTTCTGGGGTTTGAGGGTACGCGGGCCTGGGTGTGCAGTCTCCCAATGTTGTGCAGGAGCAGAAGAACGCGCCCTAGCGGCAGCGGTGCCCGGTGGAGCACAAGCAGCGAGCGATCGGGGATCTCACGGCCAAGGTCGTGGAGCTCGAAAAGCGGCGGTGAGAGCCTCCGACACTTTCCCGTTAGTCAGCGAGGATCTGTTTTTGTTGGAATGGGGCGCATTTCGGTGCGCCCCAACGTGTTCTTTGTCCCGTACCACGGTACCCAGGCTCGGCTCCCATTCGGGGAAGCGGAGACGAGACCATCGCGCCGACCCTTTCTAATGTGCCTGCGCGTCAGGTTCCGGGGCCAGGCCGAGTTGGACCGCCAGGATCAGCACGATAGGCAGGCTGGGGTACGGCGAGCCGAAGATCAACGGCTCGACCTGGGCGAGGAGGAAGAAGAAGAACAGCACAGCCGCGACCGACAGGGCAAGGGGGCGTCGAGCCAGGAAAGCACGCGCCGCCGCCATCAAGGTGTTCGCGGCGAACAAGACGATCAGGAGGGCAGCCGGAATCCCGGCGTAGAGTGCAGCTTCGAGCTCCAAGTTGTGGGAATGCTCTGGCTCACGGAGTAATTCAGCGTAGAGCGATGGTGTCAAAGACGTGCCGTAGCCGGTCCACGGTTTTTCTCGGATCTTTGCTATCGCAAACTTCCAAAACAGGGGCCGCAGGGAAGTGTCAAAGATAGCGCCTGAGGTGATGTGCCCCCACGTGTTGTCGGCTGGCGAGCCAGCGGGTTTGACTAATCCCCGGCTGGTGTTGAGCCAGACGAGCAGCAGCAGGGTGGCGACCACGGCAGCGATCGCGCCGGTGCCGAGCAACAGCGCACGGCGACGCCGTGAAGGACCAGTCCGAGACGTACGCCACTGAGCGAGCAAGCCGAGCAGAAGAGCGACGACCGCCAGGCCGATCCAGGCGCTGCGCGACAGGCTCTGCCACATGAGATACGCCGACACCGGAATGGTGACGGCGTACCAGGCGATCTCCAAGACTCCCCGCCGCCCTGTTGGCCACTGCCGGCCACGCTCGATGAGATGGCAGGTCGCGAGCAGCAGGTACGCGGCGGCCGCGTCGCAGAGCGGGTTCGGGTTGCCGAAGAGGCCTCCGAAGTAGTGCCTTTGGTCAAGGCTCACGCCCGCTGAACCGAAGATCCCGGAACCCGCGACGTGGCGGCTGAAGAGCCCGAGGAGCAGAGAGCCAACGAGCTTGAGCGCGAGCGTCACTCGAACCACGGTGAGCGTCGTAGCCAACGATACCGTACCCGCGACCGCCACCGCAAAGAGGGTCAACCCGGCGAATGCCAGGGTGTGGAGAGCGGCACTCCGGGGCGCCACGGCGAACGGGGCGAGCGCCAGGCCGGCAGCCAGGAAGGCGGTAAAGAAGACCAGCGGCGTGGCCAGCAGGGTGCTGGCCACCGCGCGGCGGTGGCGGATGGCATAGGGAACGGCCACCAGGGCGACTGCCGCCACCAGCGCGCGGCGGACTAGGAGGAGCGGACCACCGAGAAGGGCCCAGTCGGACAAGAGAAGGAAGAGGAAGAGCGCGGCCGCAACCAGGCGCGAGTAGGCACGCGGCTCAGTACTCACTTGTCGCCCTTACCTGCTCCGAGATCCGTGCAGACAGCGGCGGCCGCCACCCTGACGGCTTGTTCCATGCCGGAGCTTTCCGCTGTGCCGGACCTGCACGCAATGGTTCGCCTCCGGGCGTCGCCTGCACACCACTCCGGCGAGCGCAGCTCGTACCGCGAGGTGCGTCGCGGCGCCTTGCACGATCATCGTACGCTAGCGCGTCTGGCCTGGGCTCTGCAACATGGAGAGAGGCTCGGTCTCTCCGCTTGCCTCCGGCCGCCCCACGGTCCTCGCGGTGGTCGCCACCAGCAGCCCCCACACGGGCGCAAGGCGGAAGTCAAGGATCTCGGGGGCGGCCACGCTCCAGGCGAGGTAGGTGACCCAGGAGGCGGCCGCCGCGGCAAGGAACCAGCGGTCGGAGGTACCGGCTGGTTGCGCGCGGGCGCCGTTCGCGGCCGTCCACGCCCACATCGCGAGCGCCGCCAGCACCGCGAGGGCGCCGAGCACGCCGAGCTTGAACAGCAGGAAGAGGTAGAAGTTGTGGATGTAGTTCGGGCGCTCGTAGCGCACGATGCGTCCCTGGTTGTCGTAGCCGAGGGTCTCAAACCCGTATGTCGCGCCTAGGCCCTGGCCGACGAGCCACCATGGCCACGAAACCTGCTTGATCGCCGTCAGGACCGCGCGGGTCTCGCGCAGGCGAAAGGCGACGCTGGCATCACCGGCGGCCACACCCGGAGTCGTGCCGGAGCCCGGGTCGGGCGGGCGGTGGAGCATTCCGGTGAGCCCCCCGACCACTTCCGCGAGCGGCCCCGGCGCGATCGCCTCGACCGCGAACATGGTGGTCCGGCAGCCGAGGTTCGAAGGGTCCTCCAGGCGTACGGCCAGGGTCGTCTCGGCCGGCAGGGGCCGGTGCACGATCCAGAACTCGGATGGTGCAACGCCGGCCACGGCCAGCCAAACCACCCTGTCCGGCCCGGCCGTCGGTGCCTCTCCGGTTCCCCGCAGCCTCATGTAGACGATCCCGCTTCCCCGGCAGGTGAGGCTGCCGCGCACGCGGACCGCGCCTCCCGGGAGCCTCACCGTGGCGGTCGCGTCTCGGGCGCCGGTGGTGGTGTCCAGCGTGCCTGAGGCGAGGTTGGGCCTCGGCCGCGTCCACCACCAGGCCGTCACGGCGGCGGCGCCGGCAATCACCACCAGGGCCGTGCCCCATGCCAGGGCAAGCCGGCGCGAGAAGAGCGTCCGCGGACCGAGCGCAACGGTGAACAGGCATGCCAGGCCGAGGGGCAGCACCAGCCACTGCGAACGGGTCCCGGACACGAAGATGAGTGCCACGGTCAACGCGGCGGCGGCCCACGCCAGCGCCCGTGCAAACGTCCGCCCCGACCGGGTGAGCGCAAGCGCAAAGAGCAGGGCCATCGCGGCGGCACCGGCGACGGACGTCGCGTTGGGCAGCATGAGGCGGGTGCCCGGGAAGTGCGCGACCATGGCCGGCCCGGCCACGACGCCCTGGACGAGCGTGCCGGCGGCGACCGCGCCGACCACGCCGGTTGCGAACGCCCGCAAGCTCAACGTGGTGGAGACGCCGAGCGCGACCACCGCGGCCAGGGGCAGCAGGCCCATGGCGAGGAGCTGGCCCGCCGCCAGCTTGAGGTCGTTGCCGCGCACGACGGCGACGACCATGCCGTGCAGCGCCGCCACGGCGTAGAGCGCCACGCCCAGCATGACCGGCCTCGAAGCGGCAACGCGGCCGCGCCATCCTCTTCGGAGCACACCGAGGATGAGGAGCACGAGCGTGATGCCCAGCACGAGCGCTGCCTCGACCATCAGGGCGCGCTGGAAGGGGAGGGTGCTGGTCAGCAGCGGGGACAGGACGACCGCCGCGGCAGCCCCACCGACGGCGCCTGCGCGCCTGGTGTCACCGGTCGAGCTCATGTGTGCCCGGGGGTGAGCCGGTACCTGCGTTGGGGCGTCAGGATCCCCCACACGTAGTTCCAGCGGAAGTCGAGGTCCCACAGCGTCTCGCGCCGCCATTGTCCGGGCAAGAGAGTGATGACCGATGAGGCCAGGGCAGCAGCGGCCGGCCGGAGAACAAGGGGCCACAGCAGAGTCGGATGGCGTCTCACGGTGTAGCGGGTTGCCGCTCCGGATATCCTGGCCCGCGGGCGATAGTCAGGCGGGCCTTGGTAATGGTGGTCGTGGAGGCAGATCGCTTCGGGCACGTACCGCATCGGACGGTCACGGCGGGTCTGGCGATACCCCCACTCACCGTCCTCCAGCGAAGGGAACGGGAATTGGGAATCGAACGGCTCGTCGAGCAGCCACGCGCGGGGCAGCCCCAGGTGCGCTCCCCAGCATGCGTCCCACCGTATTTGGCGCTCGGGGTTCAGCCGTCTGAAATTGAACTGGTGGCCTGCCGGAGCGAGCCAGCGCATGTACGGTGTGATCTCCTGCTGCGGGTCCCAGTCGACGTGCCCGACCACGATGCACGGGCCCAGGCGCCGTTGCGCTTGGTGATGGGCGAGCAGACAGCCTGGCGCCGGCCGGGTGTCGTCGTTGAGGAAGACCACGTAGTCGGCGGCGGCATGGCCGGCGCCGAGGTTCTTGGCAGGGCCGATCCCACTGCGTGGCTGCTCGACGAGCTTCATCGGGAACGGCCGGGGCGCCGAGGCCACCGTGTGCGCGGCCCGCGTGGGACCGTCGAGGACGACCACGACCTCGAACGGAGGGGTGGCTTCGTCGAGATGTTCGTAGGCCGTAAGTGACGCGGCAAGCTGCTCCGCCCTGCCGACCGTGGCGATCACGACGCTGAGGAGAGGTTTGTCTCCCGACATCACCCTTCTCCTTGGATGCACGCTCCTGGCATGGCTGTGGGCAGGCTAGCGCGCGTGTGCATCGCTGGCAAGGCCGCGCAGGCCTAATCCACCGTCAGGGTCTTCGAGAGGTTGCGCGGGTAGTCGGGGTCCATGCCCTTGGCCACCGAGAGGTGGTAGGCGAGGAGCTGAAACGGCACCGCGCCCACGATCGCGTACTCGAGGTCACTGCCGACCGGTAGCGGGATGAAGCGCGAAGCCTCGGCGCGGAGCCCCTTGTGGTCGGCGGCGATCACGGTGGCGTGTCCGGCGCGGGCGGTCACCTCGGTGACGTGATTGGTGAGCATCTCGGCCCCGGAGGGCGGGGCGGTGAAGAACACCGGCGTGTCCTCCTCCACCATCGCCAGCGGGCCGTGCTTGAACTCCGAGGAGAACATCCCCTCGCACGGCAGCCCGGTGACCTCCTTGCACTTGAGGGCGCCCTCGCGGGCCACGCCGTGCCCGAGTCCGTAGCCCAGGATGAACAGCCGGTCGCACCCGACGAACTGCTGGGCGAGGGCGGCCATGGGGCCGTCGGTCTTGACGATGGCGCGCTCGATCCAGGCGGGCGCCGCGTCCAGCTCCTCCACCGGCTGCCCGCCAACGGCCGCGGCCAGGGCGATCAGCGCGATGACCTGGTTGGTGTAGGTCTTGGTGGCCGGGACCGAGATCTCCCACCCGCACGCCAGCGGAAGGTAGATCTCGACCTTGCGCGTCATGGTGGAGCCGAGGACGTTGACGAGGCCGAGCGGGACGACGCCCTTCCGCGTGGCGAAGTTGATGGCGTTGAGCACGTCCTTGGTCTCGCCGCTCTGGGAGACGTAGAGCGCGACGTCGCCCGGGCGCAGCGCCTGGCCGTACTGCTCGATGAGCTGGTTCGGCAAGACCGGCACCGCCAGCTTGCCCGCCAGGCGCGCCCAGAAGGTGGAGCCGATCAGGCAGGCGTGGTAGGAGGAGCCTGACCCCACCAGGAAGATCCGGTCGGCCGCGCGCAGCTTCGCGATCATGGCAGGGAGGTACTCGGAGGCCTCCAGCAGGTGGAGCAGCTCGCGCGCGGTCGCGGGCTGCTCGTGGATCTCCTTGAGCATGAAGTGGTCGTAGCCGCCCTTCTCGGGCGAGCCCATCTTCTCGGAGACCTCCTTGGGGGGCCGGATCACCTTGCTGCCGTCGGCGACGTGGAACAGGCGCACGCGGTTCGGCTCGAGGACCACCATCTCGCCGTCCTCGACCGGGATGACCTTGCGGGTGAGCGGCAGGATAGACGGCAGGTCGGAGGAGCAGCACGTGAAATCGGGCCCGATACCGACCACCAGGCCGGAGCCCTTTTTGACCGCGACCAGCCGGTTGCTCTCGCGGTCGGTAATCACGAAGGCGAAGTCCCCCTCGAGGTCGTTGTAGGCGCTGCGGACGGCGTCGGGGAGGCTCATGCCGCGCTTGACGTAGCGCTCCACCGCGTGCACGCACGACTCGCCGTCGTTGGTGCCGCGCACAATCATTCCCTCGGCCTTGAACTGGCGCCGCAGCTCGGCGTTGTTGACCACGTTCCCGTTGTGCGCGCCCACCATGGTGCCCTCGGAGTCGAGGTGGGGCTGGGCGTTGGGCACGGAGGGCGCACCGAACGTGGCCCACCGGAGCTGGGCGATACCGCGCAGACCTGCAAGCTCGTTGAAGCGCAGCTTGTCGGCAACCTCCTGGACCCTGCCCACGTCCTTGCGCAGGTCGATCGTGCCGGCCGCCGAGACAGCCGCCGCACCCACCGAGTCGTAGCCGCGGTAGGCGAGGCGCTTGGCGGCCGCGGTCAGGACCTCGCCCAGGGGGCGCTCGCTCGAGTAGACGATGCCGAAGATGCCGCACATGACGACCTCCACACCCAGACCGATCCGAAAACGGCCCGACGCACCGGCGCGGGCGCGGCATTGTAAACCCCGCCGGTGCCCCACCCGTCGTGAAGTCCTGCGCGCCCCACGTGAGACTTCGCTTGCTGGTTTTTGTGGGGCTCGCGCGCCGCTTGAGCGTCTTGCAGCTCGATCGAGCGCCGGTTTGCGCGCACGGCGTGCGCGCCCCACGTGAGACTTCGCGTGCTGGTTTTTTGTGGGGCTCGCGCGCCGCGCGAGCGTCTTGCAGCTTGGCCGAGCATCGGATTGCGCGCACGGCGTGCGCGCCCCACGTGAGACTTCGCGTGCTGGTTTTTTGTGGGGCTCGCGCGCCGCGCGAGCGTCT